>NZ_BAABHK010000007.1:0-490846 GCF_039542055.1 Actinoallomurus vinaceus | reverse complement strand
CGTCACGTGAGCCCCTCCCCGCCCGCCGCGCCGTCGCGGCCGGCTCGCCCGAGCCGGCCGCGACGGCGCGGCGGCGATCGGATGTGGCCAGGGGCCGGCGGGCGGGTGCCGCGCGCGGAGGCATCCGTGGCGGCGCGGGTGCCGGAGGCCGTGCACCGGTACCGGCACGGGCCTGGGAGGATCGTCTCGTCGCCGGGGCCGTCGTAGGAAGGACGGGGCATGAGTGAGCTGAACCTGCCGCAGCTGGGGGCGCGGCCGAACGTCCGCGAGCAGATCGCGCAGGCGTTGCGTGCCTCGCTCGTGGCCGGGGAGATGCGGCCGGGCGTCGTGTACTCCGCGCCGGCGCTGGCCGAGCGGTTCGGCGTCTCGCCCACACCTGTCCGCGAGGCGATGCTCGACCTCGTCAAGGAGGGCCTGGTCAGCGTGGTCCGGAACAAGGGCTTCCGGGTCACCGAGCTGTCCGACCGCGACCTCGACGACATCACCGAGATCCGCGCGCTGATCGAGGTGCCGACGGTGGGCCGGGTCGCCGCGTCCCCCGCCGGGGTCGAGAAGCTGCGCCCGCTCGCCGAGGCCATCGTGGACGCCGCCGAACGCCGCGACATCCTCGCCTACATCGAGGCCGACCAGACCTTCCACCTGGAGCTGCTCGCCCTGGCGGGCAACGCGCAGCTCGTCGATGTCGTGAAGGAGCTGCGTCACCGCTCCCGGCTGTACGGCGTGCCTAAGCTGGCCGAGCGCGGCGAACTGCTGCCCTCGGCGCGGGAGCACCTCGACCTGCTCGACGTCGTGGCCCGCGGCGACGCCGAGGGCGCCGAGGCGCTGATGCGCCACCACCTGCGCCACGTCCGCGGCATCTGGGCCGGCCCCGCCAAGACGATGGGCGACTGACCGATACCGGGTCATCTGGCGACGGGCTCTCTCAAGGGGATCGGATCGTGAAGGTAGGTCAGGCACGCGCCGCCGCGGCCCGGTGGGTCGCCGAGCATGCACACGTCGAGGCCGGCTTCCGCGGCGCGTATTTCAGTGGCTCCACGGTCGGGCTGCCCGATGACGCCGAGCTTCCGCCCTCCTCCGACGTCGACATCGTCGTCGTCATCGCCCGGGACGACCCGCCCGCCAAGCTCGGGAAGTTCCGCTACGAGGGCGCCCTGCTGGAGGTCAGCCACCTGTCCTGGGCGCAGTTGTCCAGCCCCGACGACGTCCTCGCCTCCTACCACCTGGCCGGCGGCTTCCGGGCTGACACGATCATCGACGACCCCACCGGCCGGCTGCGCGCCCTGCATGCCTACGTCGCCGACAGGTTCGCGGCTGAACCCTGGGTCCGCCGCCGGTGCCAGGACGCCCGGCACCGGATCGAGCACCGCCTCGCGGCGATCGACACCTCGGCACCGTTCCACGAGCAGGTGAACGCCTGGCTGTTCTCCACCGGTGTCACCACCCACGTGCTGCTGGTCGCCGCCCTGCGCAATCCGACCATCCGCCTTCGCTACCTGGCCGCACGCCGGGTCCTGGCCCACTATGGCGAGCTCGGCGTGTACCCCGAGTTGCTGGAGCTCTTGGGCTGCCGGGACCTGCCGGCGGACCGCGTCCGGCACCACCTGAGCGAACTGGCCACGACCTTCGACGCCACCGCCCGCGTCGCGAAGACGCCGTTTCCCTTCAGCAGCGACATCGCTCCCGACGCCCGGCCGATCGTCATCGACGGAAGCCGGGACCTCATCGACTCCGGCGATCACCGCGAAGCCGTCTTCTGGATCATCGCGACGTTCGCCCGGTGTCACACCATCCTGGCCGCGGACGCGCCAGAGCTGCACCGGGAGCTGGCTCCGGCGTTCCGGGCGGCCGTCGCCGACCTCGGCATCACCTCCGCCGGCGACCTGGCCCACCGCACCGCCCAGGTCATCCGATACCTCCCCGCGCTCTGGCAGACCACCGAGGCCATCCTGGCCGCCAACCCCGACATCACCGCATAGGTGGCCGTCAGGCGGTGACGCCCTTGGCGTACCGGCCGGGAGTCAGGCCCATGATGCGCTTGAACGTCCGGGTCAGGTGCGCCTGATCGTAGAAGCCGGCCTCCAGGGCGGCCTGGGCGACCGGCATCCCGGCTCTCAGCAGCGACTTGGCGCGCCGTACGCGTACCTGCGTCTGGAACGCGTGCGGCGTCATGCCCACGGTCTCGTGGAACACGCGGCACAGATGGAACACGCTGAGACCGGCGAACCCCGACAACGCTCGGAGGGAGACGCTCTCCTCGGCGTGCTCCTCCAGATACTCCCTGCTGAGCCGAACCCCTCGAGGTTCCCGGCCGGGAGCACGGGGAGCCCGCGGCGGTGCGGCGTGGCGGCCGACGAGCAGGACGAATGCCTCGGCCAGCAGCACCTCCCGTTCGAGCAGACTGGATCCGGGTGATTCGGAGAGGCGGTGGAAGCGCCGCAGCCTGGCCGCGATGCCGTGATCACGGATGATCTCCGCGCGGAACTCGGGGACCGCAGGCCCGCGCCCGGGGAACTCCGCCGCCATCTCGCGCAGGAGCTCCGTGCGCGGGTACAGGGCCCGGTACGTCCACGAGCCTTCGTCCGGGGGACCACCGGCGTGGTTCTCCTCAGGGTTCAGCACGATCACGTCGCCCGGGGTGATGACGTGCCGGTCGCCCCGGTAGGTGGGCGTGGAGACGCCCGCCTCGGTGAGCGCGATGAAGAACTCCTCGTGCGCGTGCGGCCGGAAGGCGAACTCGCTGATGGTGGCCTTGAACAGCTCCAGGCCGCCGAGGTCCGCCGCCCACCACATCCGCGCGTCGGACGTCGTCGCCATGGAGCCATTCTGGACGAGAGCAATCCTGTACAAGAACGCGGGCCCCGCTCCCTCCTAGCGTCCGGTGACATCCACGGATTCTGGGAGGAACAGGTGGACACATCCCCTAAGACGGTGCTGGCCCGCACGGCCGAGATCGCGATCGACTGGCTGGAGACGCTGGAGCAGCGGCCGGCCGGGGCAACGGCGGACGTGGCGGAGTTGCGGGCCCGGCTCGGCGGGCTGCTGCCGCGCGACGGCGTCGACCCCGTGACGGTGGTGGAAGAGCTGGCCCGCGCGGCCGAGCCGGGGCTGGTGGCCATCCCCTCGGGCCGCTACTTCGGATTCGTGATCGGCGGTGGGCTTCCGGCGGCCGTGGCGGCCGACTGGCTCACTTCCGTCTGGGACCAGTGTCCCGCGCTGTACGCGTGCGGCCCGGCCGCGACCGTCGCCGAGGAGGTGGCGGGTGCCTGGCTCGGGCAACTGCTCGGGCTGCCGCCGCACGCCTCGTTCGCCTTCGTGTCCGGCTGCCAGATGGCGCACCTGACCTGCCTGGCGGCGGCGCGGCACCACGTTCTGCACGCGGTGGGCTGGGACGTCGAGGAACGCGGGCTGAACGGCGCACCGCCGATCCGCGTGCTGGTGGGCGAACGGCGGCACGCCAGCGTCGACCGCGGCCTCCGGTGGCTGGGCGTCGGGCAGGCGTCGCTGACGGTCGTGCCGGCCGACGGTTCCGCCCGGATGGACGTCACCCGGCTGCGCGCGGCACTGGCCGACGGTGACGGCCCGGCGATCGTCTGCGCCCAGGCAGGTGAGATCAACACCGGCGCCTTCGACGATCTCGACGCGATCGCCGACGTGACGGCCGAGGCCGGGGCGTGGCTGCACGTCGACGGGGCGTTCGGCCTGTGGGCCGCCGCCGCCCCCCGCTTTCGCCATCTGGTCCACGGCGTGCAACGGGCCGACTCGTGGGCCTTCGACGCCCACAAGTGGCTGAACGTCCCCTACGACTCCGGCATGGCGTACTGCGCCCACCCCGATTCCCACCACGCCGCGATGAGCGTCACCGCCGACTATCTGATTCAGGGCGGCCCAGGGCAGCCCCGCGAACCCATGGACTGGACACCCGCCTTCTCGCGCCGCGCCCGCGGGTTCGCCGTGTACGCGGCGCTGCGCTCCCTCGGGCGGCAAGGCGTCGCGGACATGGTGGAACGCGCCTGCGACCATGCCCGGTCGTTCGCCGAAGGCCTGGCGGCCGTCCCCGGCTGCCAGGTGCTGAACGACGTCGTGATCAACCAGGTGCTCTTCCGGTTCGAGGACGACGAGACCACCGATTCGGTCCTGCGCCGCGTGGTGGGCGGCGGCGAGGTGTGGCTGAGCGGGACGACGTTCGACGGCCACCGGGCCATTCGCCTGTCCGTCTCCAACTGGCAGACCACCGACCGTGACATCGCCCGTGCCCTCGACGCGTTCC
The DNA here is from genome assembly GCF_039542055.1 of Actinoallomurus vinaceus. Lineage (NCBI taxonomy): Bacteria > Bacillati > Actinomycetota > Actinomycetes > Streptosporangiales > Thermomonosporaceae > Actinoallomurus > Actinoallomurus vinaceus. Next base: position 486,579 of record NZ_BAABHK010000007.1, on the reverse strand, counting down.
GCGAGGCCGCGTCCCATGCGGGTGCTGGACGCGGCGGCGTACTCCCGGGGGAGTAGGCGTCCCACCGGCGGCCTACCGTCGTCGGTGCAGCCTCGCTGCCTCTTCCCGCCCGATGACCGGGCCTGAGCCGTCCGACGATGCTTCGGGGGACTAAGAGGAGGCTGACATGACGATCCCGCCGACCGCCCGGACGAGAACGGTGGCCGTACACGGTGCCGAGGAGGCGGCCCACGGCACGGCCGGTGCCCTCACGCAGGTGTTCGCCGATCGGGCACGGGGCCGCTGGGCGGGTCTTCGCGGGATCGAGCGGGCCTGCCTCCTCGTCGGGGCCGTGCTGATCGCCTCCGGCGTCTTCCACTTCGGGGTGTTCCTCGTCCGGGGCGGGCCGTGGGAGGGGCCGGTGTCCTGGCGCAAGCCGACGACGTTCGGCCTGTCGTTCGGCCTGACCCTGATCTCGATCACGTGGGTCGCGTCGTACCTGACGTTGCGCCCGCGCGTACGGGCCTGGCTTCTCGGCGTCTTCGCGGCCGACTGCGTGCTGGAGGTCGCCGGCATCACGGTGCAGGCCTGGCGGCACGTCCCGTCGCACTTCAACACCGAGACGCCGCTGAGCACGGCTATCGCGATGAGCCTCGCCTTCGGCGGAGCGGTCCTCATCGCCGTGCTCGGCACCCTGGCGGTCGTGGCGTTCCGGGGCCGGACGAGCGGCCCGGCGGATCTGCGGCTGGCGCTGCGGGCGGGCTTCGGGCTGCTGATGGCAGGCCTGGCGACCGGCGCGGCGATGATCGCCAAGGGCGAGGTCCTGATCCGGTCGGGGCACCGGCAGGAGGCGTACGAGACCGCCGGATCGCTGAAGTGGGTGCACGGCATCACCCTGCACGCGGTCCTCGTCCTGCCCGCCCTCGCGGTGCTGCTCAGCGCCCTGGGCTGGGCGCCGCGACGCCGGTCCAGGGCGGTCGCGATCGCCGCCGCCCTGTACGTGGCGGCCGCCCTCACCGCCCTGGTGATCTCTCTCGTCCGGTGACGTCGTGCCGCTTGACTTCAAGTCGGCTTGAAGCAGCAGGATGCCGCGCATGTCCACGGAACAGTCATTCGACATCGACACCCTCATCCGCCGTCTCGACACGGCCGACGCCATGCCCGGCGCGGCCGACCTGCGGGCCCGCTCGTACGAGCTCCTCCAGCCGATCACGGGCGCGCTCGTCGTCGACGTGGGGTGCGGCGCGGGCCGCGCCGTCGCGGAGCTGACCGAGCGCGGGGCGAAGGCGGTCGGCGTCGACGCCAGTGAGCGGATGGTGGCGGTGGCGCGGCGGCGGTGGCCCGGAGCCGACGTCCGCCTCGCGGACGCCTACGAGCTGCCGTTCGGCGACGGCGAACTCGCGGGGTATCGGGCGGACAAGGTCTACCACGAGCTCGACGACCCGGACCGCGCCGCCGCCGAGGCCCGGCGGGTGCTCGCGCCCGGCGGGCGCGTCGTGCTCATCGGCCAGGACTGGGACGCCTTCATCATCGAATCCGCCGACCCGGCGCTCACCCGGACCATCGCGCAGGCGCGGTCCGCCACGATCCCCGCCCCGCGCGTGGCCCGCCGCTATCGGAACCTGCTGCTGGACGCCGGATTCGCGGACGTCACCGTCGAGGTACGGGCCGCGGTGTTCACCGGCACGGCGATGCTGCCGATGCTCGAAGGGCTCGCCGAGGCGGCGAAGACGACGGGCGCGGTCGCGGGGGAGCAGGCCGACGCCTGGATCGCCGAGCAGACCGAACGCGCCCGGACGGACCGGATGCTCCTCGCGGTCCCGCTGTTCGTGGCGGCCGCCCGGAGACGCTGAGGCGTCGTTGCCCAGGCCGTCCGGAGCCCCTGAGGTGTCGCGCGATCACCGGCGTTTGCGGGCGACTCCGCAGAAGAGGTCGACCTCCTCGGGCGCGCCCCACGGCTCGGCCTCGGGCCGCCATCGCGAGCAGGACACGATGCCCGGCTCCAGCAGGTCCATCCCGTCGAAGAACCCCGCGATCTGCTCGGGCGTGCGCTGGGTGAGCTTGGGCGTGCCGAAGCGGTTCCAGTACTCCACGGCGGCGTCCATCGCCGGGCCGTACGTGGTGTGGGAGACGGCCAGGTGGCTGCCGGCCGGTACGGCGTCCACGAGCCGCCGTACGATCGCGTTCGCCTCGTCGAGGTCGCCGATGAAGTTGACGATGCCCAGCAGCATGACCGCGATCGGGCGGTCGAAGTCGAGGGTCTTGCCGGCGGCGGTCAGGATCGCGTCCGGGTCGTGCAGGTCGGCGTCGATGTAGTCGGTGGTGCCCTCGGGGGTGCTCTGAGCAGGGCCTGGGCGTGGACGAGCACGAGAGGGTCGTTGTCGGCGTACACGATCCGGGACTCGGGCGCGACCCGCTGGGCGACCTCATGGGTGTTGTCGACGGTGGGCAGTCCGGTGCCGATGTCGAGGAACTGGCGGATCCCCGCCTCCTCCGCGAGGTACCGCACGGCGCGGCCGAGGAAGGCCCGGTCGGCCAGCGCGTACGTGATGATGCCGGGATGGAGCCGCTTGATCTCGTCGCCGACCTGGCGGTCCACCGGGTAGTTGTCCATGTGTCCCGTTGACGCGGCATGACCGTGTTTCCGCAGGTAGAAGGCTTGCCCTACGTGGAGGTAGCCGGACCGCGTCATCACTTTGTCACCTCACTGCGTTTATGCAGGTCAGACGCTTGCTGGTACGCCCGCCGCGCCGTCGTCCGGTTCATCGCCGGAGAAGGCGTCATCGATGGCGGAACGGGTCCGGTCATCTTCGGTGGGCAGGAGATGCCCGTAGATGTCGGAGGTGACTTGGATGGACCCGTGCCCCATGCGCCGTTGAAGCGCGGTCAGTGACGTTCCTGCGGCGATCTGGAGGGAGGCGTAGGTGTGGCGGAGCGTGTGGAAGGTGACCGCGTCCGGCAGGCCCGCACGAGCCCGAGCGAGCTGCATGGCGCGGGACATATCACGGTGGTTGCCCGCTTTGCCGTTCGCCCGCGTGAACACCAGTTCCGCGCCGTGAACCGTTGAGCCGTCCGTGTGGGCGATATCTTGACGCCTCGGAGGGAAGTCCGCCCGACGCTTGATCAGCGCGTCAGCGACCATGTCAGGCAGGGGAACGACCCGCTTGGAACGCTTGGTTTTCGGCAGCCCGAACATGCCCCGAGGAGTGATCTGCCGGTCGACCTTGACCGTGCGCGCGTCCAGGTCGACCCGATCCCAGGTCAGCCCCAGCACTTCGGAGACCCGCAGGCCGACACCGGCCGCCAGCAGGACCGCCGCCCGGTACCGCTCCGGTATCCCGGAAGCCAGCGCCCGCACTTGAGCGACGGTCAGCACCTCCACCTCTTTGTCGGGGATCTCGGGCAGGGTGATCTCAACGCACGGGGATGCCGTGATCTTCTTGTCGAGCAGGTGAGCGGCCCGGAAGACCGCCGCCACCGTCACGTACACCGATGCGACGGTACGGGGAGCGAGACCGCCCGTGTGGATCTTGGTGACGAACGCTTGGATGTCCGCGCGGGTAACCGCCCGCAGTTGCCGCCCGCCCAGCACCGGAAGAATGTACAGCCGTAGGTGCCGTTCGTAATTGGCGTAGGTGCTATCCCGCTTGACCCGCGCCCGCGCCAGCCAGGCGGCCGCGTATTCGGCCAGGGACACCATGCCCGCTTTAGCGTCGATCAGCAGGCCCTCATCCCGCTGACGCCGGATTCTGTTCCGGAATCCCTGGGCTTCCTTGAGCGTGCCGAAGGTCTCGGATGTTTGCTTGCCGTTCGCGTCGCGATAAGGGACCTTGTAAGCGAAGACGTCTTTACCGGCCCGCTTCGATTCCCGCTTGAGGAGGACCTTACGGATTCCGTCCCGCATTTCGTCTGTCATGACACTCCGTTCCTTGTTGACGCCTGTTGACACAATTCTCTGCCGATTTCTGCAGGTCATCAATAGGAAGGGGTCTCTATTGCCATGCCAGAATCGGCCAATTTGTGGCCGTGGAATTGTTGACGGTGCGGAGGGTGGCCCGCCCACCCACCCGTAGGGCTGAGCGTGGGTGCGCCACTGCCTGCCTGGGCTTTCTTGAAGTGGTGCCGCTTCGCGGCGCGCCCTGCCTGTGCGGCCCTGTCACCGCGCCGCACGCGCCGTCGCGCTGGCCACGCAGGGTCACGCGGATCTCTGCCAGGTCGAACGTCAACGTTAAGGAGCCGTCTCGTTTGGCGACTCGGTGCGTCGAGCCCGCAGTGTCGCCAAGTAGTCCGCTCTGTCTTGAGCTATCTGTTCCGGCGAAACATCCAACACGCCGTAGCAAATTACGGGCACGCATTCGCCGAGCAATTTCCGCAAGGCATCCAGTTCTCGGGCGTAGCTATCCCTATCCAACGCCTTGCGATCCTCGCAGAAGACCATGGGAATCTCTCTCCCATGAGCCGACGTATCGGGGGTATATGGTTTCGATGCCGCGTATCTCGCTTTCGATTGCGAGCATTGACTTGACCTCGCGCCATCCGATCGGGTAGCGCCAGTTAAGAATCCAGTAGCAGCGCCTTGACGGGTCATATGCAATGATCCACTCGGCGAACTGCGATTTGAGGTGTTCTATGGTGAGAGTTTCGTCGATCACGAATATCTCTCCATCATCGCCCAGACGACCTTTCCACCCGAGACGCTTTTGAACACACCGGAACGGCGCGAGCAATACTTAACGATGGGGATCCCGCGGCCGGTTTCGTCGCCCGGTCCCACGGTTTTCTGTTTGGGTAGGTCGTCTGTGGGGTCGTAGACGTAGATGGCGATCAATTCACCTACCGGGAATAGAGAAATCTCTATCTTTTGCCCCGGGGCGGCGTTGATCGCGTTCGTCGTCAACTCGCTGACGATCAACTCGCCATTGTCGATCGAGTTGGGGCTGCAGCCGTACCGGCGAAGGGTTGCGCGCGCGAAGGCGCGAGCCTTGCTGGCCTGTTCCGGGACGGCGTTGATGGTGAGTGTGTCGGCGCCGATTGGCTCCGTGACCGTCTGACCCATGACCAGCCTCCCGGCTGTATCTTGCGAGGTTCGTAGGGCCAGACTGGACCTGCCGCGTTAATATTGCACTGTTTCGTAGAAACATCAGAAACACATCGAAACACGGAGGGTCAACGGATGAACACCAGGCCGCAACCGGACCCGCTAGCCTCGCTGTGGGCGTTAATCGCCGTTGAGCTGCGGAGACGTCGAGAACAAGCAGGACTCACGGGCACACAACTAGGCCAGAGGATCGGATGCGTCCGCTCGACTGTTTCTCGGATCGAATCGAACACTCTCAAGCTTGATCCGAAACAAGCAGCCCTTGCGGACGAAGCGCTAGAAACCGGCGGTTTGTTCACCCACCTCGTGGTTCACGCGCTCCGGGAGCCGGACGGGCAATGGAGCAAGGAGCATCGCGACATCGAGGCGACAGCCTCAACGATCCGGATCTTCGAGGCGGTGGTCATCCCCGGCTTGCTCCAGACCCCGGAGTACACACACGCCCTCGCGCTCGCCGGTGGCGCTACCGAGGAAGCAGCGCAGGCAGCCGTCGAGGAACGCATGAGCCGACAGGCCATCCTCACCAGGAAGAACCCCCCGCTGCTGTGGGTGATCATCGCCGAGACGGTCCTTGAGTGGCCGGTCGGCGGCCCCGAGGTCATGCGGGAGCAACTGGCACATCTGCTCGAACTCGCAGACAAGCCCAACGTCGGGATTCGGGTAGTCCCCAGGTCAGTCGGGGCCTATATGGGGCTAGATGGTAGTTTCAAGGTACTGTCCAATGCGACCGGCGATGTCGCCTATACAGAGTCACCCGGACAAGGAAGGCTCGTTTATTCACTCGAAGCGCGCCCGTACCTCGACCGCTACGACCGAATAGGGCTCAAAGCCCTAAACGACGACCAGTCCAAAGAGCTTATTCGTAAAAAGATGGAGCTATACCAATGATCGAGCCGTACCGAAAGAGCAGCTACAGCGGCACCCAGCAGGGCAGTGACTGCGTTGAGGTCGGCGTCATCGGCCGGAACGACACAGAAGCCGAGTGACACAGCCTTCGCCGATGCGAAGGCCAGTACCCGCCCGTATGGTCTGCCCAGACGGCGCGCGATGCGCGAGCGGCCAGCCAAGGGCTATATCCGGCGTGTGAGGATTTTCCCTACAGGGTCAAGGCGCGCCACAGGCGCGCAACCTGCGAGGACGGCGACGCCGGCAGACTTCGCTTCGCTCGCCCCTACGGGGTGGCCTACGGCCATCAACCGGCCTCACCTCCCGTAGTCAGAGAACGGCCGGGCGGGAATCGGCAGGGCCGCCGGAATCCGGGCTGCGGGCGGCGCTCCGCGCCGTCCTCGCCCGTCCCGGCGGCCTGCCACCCCGCCCTCCGTCCCAGACACGAACCGCAGCCCGACCGCCGCGCCAGCGTCCGTAGGACCGGCTCAGGCCCTGTACAAACGCTCGTTCACTCCACCCGTAGCGCTGTTGAGAGGAAGTCAACGCTGGCTTTGACCAGCGGGCGATGGTCAACACCCTCGAAAACGTGATCGGCATTATCAATAGGCGTAAATCGAGCGTTCGCACCTGCGCGGTCGTAGGCATCGGCGAGCATCCTGCTCTGATCGACCGGAACGAGCCGATCTTCGACGCCATGAATTATCAAAATCGGCGCTGCTCCGGAAGACACGTGCGTGACCGGACTGGCGATGGCGGCGCGCTCCAGCACCGTCTGCACCGGCGCACCGAGCAAGCGGGATACAACTGAGTCGGGAGCATCATAGTCATCGGTCGCCAGCGGATGCGACTGAGCCTGCATACTGGCCAAATGCGCTGGACCGTACCAGTCGACACAGGCCTGAACGGCGCTGCTCACACCCGTCACACCTAGATCGCCCTCAAGGTCCCCGCGATGCCCGGTGACAGCAAGCAGAGCAGCGAGATGCCCACCGGCCGAGTCACCCCAGGCCCCGAATCGACCAGAATCAAGTCCAAGCTCGACCGCGTGGTGACGCAGCCAGCGCACGGCAGCCTTCACGTCGTACAACTGGGCGGGAAAAATCGCCTCTGCGCTGAGTCTGTACTGGACACTGGCGACAGCGATGCCAGCGTCCAGCAGACCGTCTCGGATGAGATCCACCGGAACCGGCGTGGGGTACGGCTTATTGGTCCCACGCATCCAAGCTCCGCCATGGATCCACAAGACCACCGGGACCGGTCCGCCGCCGACGGGCGTTACCAAGTCAAGCAGTAGCGGGCGGAATCCATCCACATGCGCCACGACGGCATCCCGGTAGATCATCCGGTCACCGCGTCTGTCGGCCGACGGCGGACCGTCAAAGCGCCCAGATGCCAGACACCTAGGCCTGAGCGTTCCCGTGTCTTCGGACATTTCTTCTCCGATCAAGCAGGCCAACGGTAGTCGTTCGATCCACTCCCGTAAGCGTTCGGCATCGATCCACAGCAGGATCGATGATCAACCAATCCTTCCGGACCAACAAGATCATCCTGCGGCGGCATTCCCGAACGCTGATCAAAAGGTCAGACGCGAAGCCGACCCGGGAGCGCCGGTTGAGCAACCCGCGAGGCGTCCCAAGCTCACGGCCCAGCCGGGTGGCCCAAAGCGTCCGCCGTCGCGGCTTGCGGCGAGCCTCCTACGGGGGCGCACACTCGGTCATTGCGGGCAGCAGCAAGCCGTGCCCGTTCGCCCCGGCGAGGCTACGCGCCCCCGCCCTCACCGCAAGCCGCGCCGTCGGCCGCCCCGGTCCGCCCTCCCTTACCGTCCCGCCCACCCGCCCAGCTCCCGCGCCGCCTGAGCCGATCCGGCAGCACCCCGCCGTCACGGGTCAACACACCAGATGACGCGCGATGACCAGCCCGCCGCCCTGTCACCACCACGTCATCCGAACGGGCCGGAGCGCACCCCAGCGGACCGGAACGGACACGCACGCCAGGACCCTCAAAACGTCGACTGGCCTGGACAGACACCACCGCACCGGATTGCGCCGGAACGGCCAGGAACGCCCAGGCCAGCCGTAGGTCAGTTGTTGTCCTTGCCGCCGAGCCAGTAGTTCCAGATCCGGGCGGAATGCGGCCGGGACGTGTCGATCTTCGCAGCCGGCCGCGACGGGGAAGTGCCGTCGGTCATCGAGAATCTCCTGGCGCAGTGGTCACGGACATCGATCACACCGTAGGCCTGCACCGTCGCAAACGCGGCTATTTGCGGTAAGTTGCCACATCCGTCGAATTGTGGATCAAGATCACTGATCCGCCGCAATATAGGCTGTATGCCCGCCGTGACTTACGAATCGGAATCATTCCACGAGCGAGGCCGCCGAAAACGCGCCGCAGAACCCTATTCGTACAGTGCCAGGTCGAGCACGATCGTCGTCATGACGATCAGCGTGCGGGCCGGCTCGGGCGCGGGGCCGGAGAACGTCACCTTGTAGTTGTCGGCAGGCGTGAGCCATTCCTTGGGCCCCGCCCAGGTCTTGCTCAGGTGGGCGACCCGCGCGCCCGAGGGCCCGGTGACCCTGAAATGCTTGAGCGACAACTCCCCGACGATCTCCGCCACGACCTGCTCCTGGTCGTCGGTGAGGCTGTAATGGCGGGTGGTCCCGGTCGCGAGGATCCGGCCGACCAGGCCGCCGTCCGGCTGGTGTATCTCGGTGAGCCGCCCGTCCGGATGCCGGGTCAGGAGCAGGATCGGCTCCTCGTCGGCCGCCGTGACCGTGAGGATCCGGGCGCCCGCCGGCGGCGCGGTGGGCAGCGTCGCCTTCAGTATTTGCAGGCGCGTGCGCCTGTCGGTTTCGGTGGCCGACGCCAAGTGGTTGCGCTTGTCGTCAAAGATCTCGTATCTCGCCTGGGTGGGCAGAATTTTCCCAGGCTGCCGCACCCGTACGACCGGGGAATCGAAGAGCACGTCCACACTCATCGATTATGCCTCGTCCATTCGGCCGAGCGGGCCTGCCGCGGCGCACCATCTCGGATATCCCGAGTCGTTCCGTCGTCATAGGGGCGTTCGCGCCGCCGTGTATCCGCGAACCTCAATGTTCAGGATGTGGTGGGGATGTCGTCTCCGTGACCGCGAAGCTCGCTCGCGCGGATCCGCGTGGTGCCGGAAGCGGTCTCGAAAGAGAAGCTCAGCGTGTCACACGCGTCATCCAGGATCTTGAACATGGCCTGGTGGTCGGGAGCCGACCCGGAGATGATGTCGAGGCGTTGGGTCATCACGGTGTCCGTGACCACCTCGCCGGGCTGGATGAGGCGGCGATACGCGGCGATTCCCGGGAGCCTGCGGACTTCCGCGGCCCCATTCGCCGCGGCCAGTTTCGCGGCACGGCGGGGGGCGGGGTTGAAGTACTGGAAGAACACCTCGCCCGTCGCGGGAGCCGGGTGGCGGCCGACGTCTTCTCCGAGCGCGGTCCGTCCGGCCGTCTCCACCAGGTCCAGGCCGAGAGCGCGGAGGTACAACTCGGTGAGATGGCCGCCCACGCGGCCGTTGACCTCGATGATGTGCGGACCATCGTCGGTGAGCTTGATCTCGGTGTGCGTGACTCCCGAATCGACGCCGAGCGCTTCCAGCGCCTTGCCCACGAGATCACGAAGGGCGTCGCATTCGGCCGTCGGCAGGCTGGACGGCCAGAACGCGCCGGTCTCCCGGAACGGCGGGAGCAGCGGATACTTTCCGGTGACCGCGATATGTGACACGCGGCCATGGGAGATCACGCTCTCCACCGACACGTAATCTCCGAACGGGCCGCTCTCCCGGCCTCGCAGGTACTGCTCGAGCACCACGGGGCCGGACTGCTCCCGCATCAGGCGCAGCCCGTCCCTCTCGTCCTCGAGGAGGTAGGTGCTGCGGCTGCCCTCGCCGACCAAGGGCTTGAGGACGGCGGGCAGGCCGACGTCCCGGACGCATCGCGGCCAATCCTCCGGCCTGGTGAGAACGGCACTTCGGATGGGGTCGACGCCGGCGTCCCGGAGGCGTTCACGCTGGCGGAACTTGTCGGTGAGCAGTACGGCCGTGGTCTTCCGGTGACCGGGGAGCCCGAATCGTTCGGTGAGCGCGGCGGTCAGCCGCACTCGGCGTTCGCTGAAGGTCAGGACCGCGTCGGGATCCAGCCGCGCGACCTCTTCGATCGCGGCCGGTTCGGCGTCGGGAAGGGAGACGACCGCGCCGAGTTCACGGAGCAACGGTGCGAGACGGTCGTTGTGGGCCGAGGGCGGCAGGACGAAGGTGACGTCGCCCAGCCGGGCGAGACCGGTGCGGATCTCCATCGGGTTGGCGGACCCCTCGTCGTACACGACGACCAGGTTCGGCATGTCTCCTCCTCTGCGGGCCGCCACCGGCGACGTCGGACCGTATTTGATCACACTGGCACCGCGTGTGTTCCTCTTGATCACGAGGTGGCTTCTTGGGATGGTGATCACCATGATCCGCTCGTATTCGGCGATCGGCCGTTGATGCCCATACCTCAGGCCGCATCCCTGCCGGAACTGTTCCGAGCGATCTGCGACACCCGGCCCGCCGCCGTCGCGGTGGTCGATCAGGACACGTCGCTCACTTACGCCGAGCTCGACGCGGCGGCGGAGGCGGTCGCGTCCCGGCTCGTCACGCGCGGTGTGCGGCGCGGTGAACTCGTCGGCCTGCAGACCGACCGCTCCGCCGCCGTCGTGATCGGAATCCTGGGGATCCTCAAGGCCGGTGCGGCCTACGTTCCGCTCGATCCGGCCTATCCGGAGGCGCGCCTGACGACCATGGCCGCGGACGCCGGACTGAGATTCGCCGTCGCGGACCCCGAGCACGCGGTGAAGTGCGGGCTGAGCGAGCATCAGGCCGTGCCGACCACCGCGGACGGTGCCGCGGAATCCGTGGACAGGGTCGTGGAGCGGGACGACGCCGCGTACGTCATCTATACCTCGGGGTCGACGGGGCGGCCCAAGGGATGCGTGGTCACGCACGGCAACGTCCTGGCCCTCCTCGAGACCGCGTTGCCGTTGTTCGAGGTGGATCGCCGGGACCGCTGGGCGCTGTTCCACTCGACCAGCTTCGATTTCTCGGTCTGGGAGCTGTGGGGTGCGCTGGCGACCGGAGGCACCGTCGTCGTCGTGCCGCAGCAGGCCGCGCTCTCGCCCGAGGACTTCCTCGACCTTCTGATCCGGGAGCGCGTCACCGTTCTCAACCAGGTGCCCTCGGTCTTCCGCTATCTCGACCTGGCCTTCGATGAGGCCGATCGGCCGGCGCTGGACGTCCGATACGTCATCTTCGGCGGCGAGAGCGTGGACCTTGAGGTGCTCCGGAAGTTCGTGGCGAAGTTCCCGGAGGAACGGCGTCCGACGGTCGTCAACATGTACGGGATCACGGAGACCACCGTGCACGTGACCTTCAAACTGCTCGACGAGCAGGCCCTGACCGGACCGGCACGATCACCGATCGGCGTCCCGCTGCCGCACTTGACGGTCGAGCTGCGTGACGAGGAGGGGCGGCCGGTCCCGCCGGGCGAGCCGGGGGAGATGTGGATCTCCGGTGCGGGCGTGGCCGCCGGATATCTCAACCGGGCGGAGCTGACCGCGGAACGTTTCGTGACGCTCGAAGGCCGTCGTTTCTATCGGTCCGGTGACCTCGCGCGCCGGTCCGTCAACGGGGAACTCGAGTACGTCGGGCGCGCCGACCAGCAGGTGAAGCTGCGCGGTTTCCGCGTCGAGCTCGGCGAGATCGAATCGGTGCTGAGAGGGTGCCCGGAGGTCCGTGACGCCGCGGTGACCGTGGTGACGACCGGTGCCGGAGCCCAGCTCCTCGCCGCATGCGTCGTCCCGCACGACGGCTCCGTCACGGCGGCGGTGCGTCGTCACGCCGCGGCGATGCTGCCGCGCCACATGGTTCCCGACCGTTACGTGACCGTGGAGGCACTGCCGCTGACGCCCTCCGGGAAACTCGACCGGCGGGCCCTGGACGGACTGGTCGCGTCCGGACGGCGTTGACCTCGAAACGGCGTTGACCTGAAAGGGAGACCTATGTCCGAGTCGGTGGCCGACGCTTCATCCGCCGTTTCGCGGGATGAGGTCGAAAAGCTGTTCATCGACATCTGGCAGAACATTCTCGATGTCGAGGTCGGGCCGGACGACGACGTCTTCGACCTCGGAGGTTACTCACTCCTGGTCGTCGAGGCCGTCGCTCAGGCACGCAAGGCGGGCGTGCGGGTGAAGGTGCTGGACGTCTTCGAACATCCGACGCCCGCGAAGCTCGCGGGGTTTCTGGCCCCCGCGGACGAAGCACCGGCGCGGGATCCGGCGCCGCTCGGTGACCTGGTCGCGCGTACGTGGCGCACGAGCGCCGCGCCCTGGGACGCCGGGGCGCCTCCCGCGCTGGTCCCCCTGGTGCCCGACGGGCAGGGAGAGCCGCTCTTCTGCGTTCACGTCGGCACGGGCCACGTCCGCTTCTTCACGCCGATCGCGGAGACCCTGCGCGCCGGGCGTCCGGTGTACGGCTTCGAGATGCCGGGCATCAAGGCGGCCGTCCGCCCATTTCTTACGATCGCCGAAATCGCGGAGCAGTACCTGCGGGAGCTGCGGACGGTCCAGCCACAAGGGCCGTACCACCTGACGGGATTCTGCTCGGGGGCGCTGATCGCGTTCGAGATGGCGCAGCGGCTCCGGGCCGCCGGCCAGGATGTGCACACCCTGGTCCTGGCCGGACCTCCGGTGCCGGAACTCGACCCCGGTCTGGGGCTGAACGATCTTTTTCAGTATCTTCTCGGCACGCTGCGCAGCCGGTTCGGGCTGGGCGGGCCGGCGGACGTACCCGAGGTCGTACGCAAGCTGACGGACCTCACCTGGTTCGAAGAGGAGCTGCGACCCGAGGAGCTCTACCGGCGTACCGTCCTGTGGGCCGCCATCCTGTTCGCCCAGGAACACTACGACCCCCGGCCGTACGACGGTCCGGTCACCGTCTGCATGTACGGCAACCAGGACGTGACGGCCTACTGGCGGGATCGGGTTCCGCAGGCGGACGTGATCCGGCTAGAGGCCGTGACGACACTGGGGCTGCTGCAGGAGCAGCGGTTCGGCGAGGTTCTCCGGCTTCTACTGGCGTGACTCGACCGGCTGCGGTTCGTCGCGGGGCTCGGCGCGGGTTCGTTCCGCCCACGAGATCACCGGTCGGCCCGCGGCGAGCGCCGCGACGAAGACGGCGGCGAGGACGAGCCAGCCTCCGAAATGCCATCGGCTGGTCAGCGCGGTGACGGTGACCGGCCCCAGCACTCGTGGACCGACCTGCCCGAGCCGGAACGCCGCTCCGTACTGGCCCTGGGCGCCGGCGGGCGCGAACGCGAAACGCAGTGCCCACCGCGAGCCCTGCCCCCACATCTCACCGGCGGTGAGCGCCACGACACTCACCACGAGCAGGCCACTCGCGGGCCAGGCCGAGAAATATCCGGCCAGTCCGGCGAGCAGGCACATGACGATGAGGGCACAGAACGCCCACTGCTGGGTTCGCACGGCTCCGGTCGGCGTCTCCGCCGACCGCGCCGCACGGACCTGCAGTCCGACGACGAGCAGCGTGTTGAGCGCCACGAGCCAGGCGGCGAGCGAACGCGGCGCCGACGTTCCCGACACCAGCCACAGCGGCAGCCCGACGAAGAGGACGGTGTCGCTCAGCAGCGACACATTGCTGATCTGCGCCACGGCCAGGTAAGGCAGGTCCCTGACCGCGCGCAGCCCGCGTACCGGTGCTTCGCCGGGCGGGACACCGGGCAGTCTCGGCAGACGGAGATAGGACACGGCGGTCGTCAGCGAGGCCAGGACGCACCCCCAGAACAGCGCGAGGTAGGCCGTGCGGGTATCGGCCGTGAGCGCGAGGCCCGCGCAGAACGCCCCGGCGGTGATTCCCACGTTGAACACGCTGCGCAGATAGGCGGAGGCGCGGATGCGGGCCGAGCCGGTGATGGCGCCGGCGATGATCGCCTCGTTCGCGACGCTCCAGCCGCCGTCCGCGATGCCGAATACGGCGGCCGCCAGCAGGAACTGCCAGTACGCGTGAACCCAGGGGAAGACCGCCAGCGGCGCCGCCTTGAGTACGGACATCGCGATGGCGACCCCGCGCGGCCCGTGACGGTCTGCCAGATGTCCGATCAGGATGCCGAACACCAATCCGGCCAGGCCGGCGAGGGACAGGCCCAGGCCGACCCGGTTCTCCGCCATCCCGGCGGACCGGACGAAATAGATGGCGCTGCCGGACTGGTAGAGCCCGAAGCCGAAGCTGCCGAGCAGGGAGGTCAGGGCCAGCAGCCTGGCCGGCCCGGGATCGGGCAGTATGGCGGCCCAGAGCCTGCTGAACCGTCCGGCTGGGATGCTGGCCATCGAGACTCCTGCACGGCGAATCGGGTCACCGCCGGCGTAGCCGTACAGCGGTGCGGAACGCGGCGTCGAGTTCGTTGCCCCGGCACCGATCCACGAGGCGGGTGGAGGTTACCGGGGTCATGAACCACGGCTGTGTCGAACTCAGCAGAGGTGAGAAGACGGGGACGAACCCTTGATCGGAAAGCGAGACCGCGTAGTCGACCGACACGATCCCGCCGGCGTCGACCACGCCCACCCCATGCCAGGGCAGCACGCACGAACCGCCTAGGTAGGAGAATCCGAGGCTGCCCGGCCGCGGGTTGGGCGTCAGCCGGACTCGCCCGGGAAAGAACGCCATATCGTCGCAGCCGAACTCGCCGTCCACCTGCATCACCGCCAGGTACCGGACGGTGTCACGCCACGTCGTGGTGAGGACGGCGCGACGGCCGGCGGTGATCTGCGGACCGGCGGCGGGATCGACGACGTCGAAGATGCCGGCGTAGAGCCGCCTAGCCCAGCCCGCGCGTGTCGTGCGAGCCGGGGGAGGCGGCAGCTCCACCGAGTAGACCAGCGAGTGGAACAACGCGGAGAAGGCGAGGATCGGCGTGCCGTCGGGGCGGTCGCCGATGAGCCCGCGGCAGATCCGGCTCGCTTCCGCCAGCGCCTCGAGCGGCGCTTCCGTGACGTCAATCCCGGCCAGTGCCGTCTCGACCAGTCCGACGTACTCCTCGATCCGCCGGATGCGCCGCTGCGACCTGACCGGGCCGAGGTGGTCCGTGGCCACGTCGTTCAGATCCGTGATCTCCAGGACGTCCGAGCCGCCGACGAGACGACGGTACTCCTCGAGTTTTCCCCGGTAGTCCCGCAGCACCTCCGCCGGACGAGAGCGGTAGTGGTTGCCGTCGGTGAGGATGGTGATCCGCAGGCCCGGCGGGTAGACGTGCGTGATGGTGCGCTGAAGTTCCCGGAAGCGTACGAGGGCCGCGAGCTCCGCCAGGTCGGGCAGGATTCCTGCCGTTTTGAGGCCGTTGTAGTGCAGCTTGACAGGAAATCCGCAGGTCACGACCTGCAGTGGCGCTCCGCGTTCCACGAACGGGCGGACGGTCTCTTTGGTGAAATGGCGGCGCGGGCCCTTGAGGAACTGGTTACGGGTGAGGAGATGGTGCACGAGCGCGACCGTCGATCCGGCTCCCCGCCGCAACGCGCTTTCCGCGGTCTGTTCCGCCGCACGGTCCGCCGCCGTGGTCAGGGCGTCGACGATCTGCAGCGATTCCGGTGTCGTCAGGCGCACGGCGTGATCATCCGCGACCGGATGAGCGGACATCTCGCCGATCCGCAGCTCAGCGGGGGACCGCGTGTGGGACAGCGCCGGCCCGGCCACGAGACGACCGCGTGGAACGGTCTCGAACGTCCTGATGACCGGAGCACCGTCATCCGGTCTGCCTCCAGGCGGACGCTCGGAGACGAATCCCGCGAGCTCTACGGCGACCATCCGTGCGGACGGCAGTTCCTTGGCCATGGCCTGCCGGTTCTCGCAGAGATCGTCGAAGATCGCCAAGACCTCGAGATCGGCAAGAGCGCGCAGATTCTCGCTCTTCAGCTCGTGGACGGGCCGCACGCGGTCATCGGGCAGCATCAGCAGTCGCGGGCGCACGATGCCGGCCTGGGCCAGCGCGTACTCGGTCGGCGCGCGCACGCGATGCCGCCGGGCGGTGTTGAAGACGACGTACCCGCCCGCGTCATGGACGTCCCAGACGAAGCGTGACAGCCCGGGGGCCGGGGTGTCCCAGCGCAGCTGATCCCACGGCCGGTAGAACGCCCGGCGATATTCCGCGAGCACCTGGTCCCAGTCGACGCCCGGATACCGGCCGTGCAGGCCGGTTCCGGCGAGGAACAGGTCCCATGCCGGCCGGTGATAGGTGGGCAGGACCGGCAGCCGATCGGGTGTGGTGAACTCGCTGATCCCGTCCGGCGCGCCCGGCCGGGGCGCGGCCACCACCTGGAGTGCGTGGACCGTACGCCGGCGCGGGTCCAGAGCGCACAGGTCGACATCGAGTACCACGGCGGGCCGGCGTACCCGCGGATCGAGGCGCCGGCGCCGTGCGTGGTCGGCGACCTCCCGCAGTATCTCGGTGAGCACGTCATGCTGCTGCGGATCCACCGTGTGGAGCAGGTCGTTCTCCGCACCGCTCAACGCCGCATGGGCCTCGGGCCGCAGGAACCGCAGTTCTGCGCCGAGGCGCGCGTCGACCGCCGCACATACGACGTCGACGGGCTCGGTGACCCCATCGATGCCCGCCGTCGCGAACAGGACGCCCAGCCGTCGCAGCGTGGATCGGATCGCCGACAGCACGTCTCGGGCATCCGGTGGTTCCGCCGCGTCCGTCACGACGACACGTCCGGTCGCCCCGCGCCCGGGCGACGACTCATAGGCGAGGCCCGACGGGCCGGGCGGCCGGAATCCGTGCTCCAGACATGCCCGGAAGACCCGGGCGAGCGGACTCACGAGACGATCCAGGAAATGCTCCAGCGCCTCTTCACGAGAGTCGCGTCCGTCGACGAGTTCGCGCAAGGCGCTCCGGCCGGCGTCGTCGTCGGTCAGGGCGGTCACTCCGAGGACCACGGTGCCCACCGCCGGACCGGGATGAGCGGGTACCGGCCCGACGGTGCCGCCTGGCAACATCGCGCAGTACAACCGGAGCAGAGGAGCCGTACGGATCAACTCGGCGAGTCGGTCCCAACGGGCGACGTCGGCAGTCTTGATCGGCCCGCTCATCGAGATGTGATCAAACCGCACAAGATCGTCTTCGTCAATGCGATCGTGTGATGCCCGGCCCGGCCATCAGATGGGAGTCGCCAGTGATCGAGGGAGACCTTCCGCCGTCCGACGACATGGTGGCCCATGTCTGGCGCACCAGCGAGAGCACATGGACGGCGCCGGCCACCCTGATCCCCCTCATCCCGGAAGGGCGCCGAGAACCCCTGTTCTGCGTCCATCTCGGAAACGGGCACGTCAGGTTCTTCGGGCGCATCGCCGAGTCCCTACGTGCCGGCCGCCCCGTGCACGGCTTCGAGGCCATCGGCTACCGAACCCGGGTCCGTCCGCCCGTCTCGATCGCCGAGATCGCCGAACGCTACGTACGGGAGCTTCGGGCGGCCCAGCCACACGGCCCCTATCACCTCGCCGGGCTGTGCACCGGCGCCGTGATCGCCTACGAGATGGCGCAGCGACTCCGTGCCCAGGGCGCGGAGGTGGCGGTCCTGGCACTCGCGGACCCGCCGTCGGGCATGCCGGAGTACGACCCGAGCTGGGGGATGAACGACCTCTACGAGTTCCGGCTCGGGTGGCTGCGAACCACGTGGGGTCTGGAGGACCCGGTAGCGGATCTTCCCCGTGTCCTCGACGAGATGAAGACACGCGTCACTCTCTACGAACCAGAGGTCCGGCCGGAGGACTTCTACCGGCTGCAGGTCCTGTGGGCCGCCACCGTCTTCGCCCAGGAGCACTACGAACCTCGGCCCTACGACGGCCCGGTCCACATCTTCGCCAAGACGAGAGACGACTACCGGGTCCGGGACTACTGGCTCCCACTGCTCCGCGACCCCGCGCTGTGTCTCATCGACGCGGAGACGACACGTGAACTCCTCCACCATCCCCTCCTCGCTCGGACACTGGGCCGCGCGCTCGGTCATGAGGCGTGATGTGCATGACCGGGCATTGATGCACGGTGTCTGGGAGGTGACGGGTCGTCCGTCAGAACAGTGTCGGCGGCTCGGACGGCGCCCGCATCGGCTCGGGCAGTGGTTCGACCTCGGGCAGTCGCGCCCGTACGTCGTCGTGGAACCGGCGGGCGAGCAGCAATGCGTCGGCGTTGTCGGGCGTGTGGATGAACACGGTCGGCGAACGGCCCTCACGCAGCCACTGGGCGACCTGGTCGGCCCATCCCCGCCAGCCCTCGACCGTACGGTCGACCGAGTCCCGGCCGATGTACCGGACGATGGGGCGGTCGGTGAGGGCGACCGTACGTCGCGCCACGCGTGGCTTCTTCGTCCACGCCTCCCGTTCCATGTCGCTCGTCGGCGGGGTCTGGAAGAGGGCCGTCGTGTCGAAGGGGATCCACTCCGCGCCGACGCCGGCGAGCGCCTTTTCGAGGAGCCGCGTGGCGCTCTCGTTCTCGAAGAACGCGCGGTGACGCACCTCGACGGCGTACCGGTGCGAAGGAGGGAGCCGGCGCAGGAAGCCCGCCAGCACTCCGACGTCCGCCGGTGCGAACGCCGGCGGCAGCTGGATCCACAGCGCGTGGGCACGCGGCCCGAGCGGTTCGATCGCGTGCAGGAACGACCGCAGTTCCGCGCCGACGTCGCCGAGGCGGCGTTCGTGCGTGATCGACCTCGGCAGCTTCAGGACGAAGCGGAAATCCGGGTCGGTCTGGTCCGCCCAGGTCTCCACCGTGCCCCGCGCCGGAATGGCGTAGAAGGTGGTGTTCCCCTCGACCGCGTTGCACCAGGACGCATACGCCCTCAGCCGCTCCCCGGGAGGCAGCCGATGGGGCACGAAACGCCCCTGCCATGGCGCATGGGTCCACATCGCGCATCCCACATGAAGCCGCACGGACGCGACGCTACCCAAATTCCCGCGGTCCAGTGCTTGGGGTGTCCGGTCCGGCCACGGCTTGACCCTGCCCACGGGGGCAGGGTCTAGTTTCGTCCTCATGGACGACACGAGCGTCTTCGCAGGTGGGCCGCGGTGAGGATCGGAGAGCTCGCCCGGCGGGCCGGAGTGACCACCAAGACGGTCCGGTACTACGAATCGCTGGAGTTGATCACGCCGGCGCGGTTGCCCAACGGTTACCGGGACTACTCCGAGCACGATGTCCGGCTGGTCCGTGAGGTACGGGCGTTGAGCGAACTGGGGCTCCGGGTCGAACAGACCCGGCCGTTCCTGGAATGTCTGGCGGCCGGCCGAGAGCACGCCGACGACTGCCCGGCCGCGCTGGCCGGTTATCAGCAGGCCATCACGGATCTCAACGCGCGGATCGAGGCGCTCACCACGCGGCGGGACATCCTCGTCCACCACCTGCGCCAGGCCGCCTACCGCGGCAGCACGCTCAGCGAGCCGTTCGAGGAAAGGACCGTTGTGCACGACCCCACGAAGCTCCCCGCCGACCTGCCGGTTCCGTACGACGACGGCGCGGCCGATCACCTGCCCGGGCGGGCCGTCCCCTCCCTGCGGCTGCCGAGCACGGCGGGCGACATGATCGACCTCGCGGAGCTGGGCCGGGACGGCCGGTCGATCCTGTACTGCTACCCCCTAACGGGCAGGCCGGACGCCGATCTGCCCGAGGGCTGGGACGCCATCCCGGGGGCCCGCGGTTGTACTCCGGAGGCCTGCGGTTTCCGCGACCACCACGAAGAGCTGAGGGAGGCGGGCGTGAGCGGTGTGTTCGGGCTGTCCAGCCAGGACACCGACTACCAGCGCGAAGTCGTCGACCGGCTCAGCCTGCCCTTCGCCATGCTGTCCGACACCGGCTTCCGGCTCGCCGACGCGCTCGACCTGCCCACCTTCCACGCCGGCGGGTCCCGACTCTACAAGCGCCTGACGCTCGTCATCCGCGATGGACGGATCGAGCACGTCTTCTACCCGATCTTCCCGCCCGACCGGCACGCGCGCCAGGTGCTCGGCTGGCTGCACGACACCCTTGGTGACTGAGCGGCCCGACATGATCGTTCAGAGAGTTGTGACAGAGGCAGGGGAGTGGTCGTAGGGAAGTTCGGGATCCGCGGTGTCGAGAGGGACCGCTCCGGAGCGGACGAGGCCGAGTTGGACGCTGAGCCGGGGCAGGACGGCGTCCAGCACCCAGTCGGTGAGGATCCGGGGCCGGTTGGCGGGGATCGACCACAGATGGTAGCCGCGGGTGACGGCCTTGGCGAGGACTCCGGAAAGCGGGACGCCGAGCGGGTCGGCTGCCGCCTTCCACCCGCCGAGGTCCACGACGAAGCCGAGGTTGCGATGCCGATAAGGCCTCGCTCTCCCGTGGAGCCCCAGTGAGGCGGCGACGTTGCGGGCGACCACCTTGCCCTGCCGGGTCGCGTGCTGGCCGGTCATCGGGGTGATCTGGCCAGGGCGGGTGAGGTCGGGCACCGCGGCGACGTCTCCGGCGGCGTAGATCCCCGGATGGTCACGTACGGCCATGTACTCGTCCACGGCGACCCTGCCCCCGGCGGCGGTGGGGAGGCCGAAGCCGTCCACGACGGGATCGGGCCGTACTCCGGTGGTCCACACGACCGTTCGAGCCCCGACGAACTCACCGTCGGTGAGGGTCACCCCTTCCGAGGCCGCCCGGTTGATCGAGGTGCCGAGCCGCACCTCCACACCACGTCTGGTGAGGACGCGTTCGGCGGTGGCCCGCATGCGGGGCCGCATCTCGGGCAGCACGTGGTCGCCGAGCTGCAGGAGCAGCCAGCGGGCCCGTTCGCCGCGCAGGAGGGGGTTGCGGCGGATCAGCGCCCGGGTGAGCAGCTGCCCGGCCGCCGCTACCTCGGTTCCGGAGTAGCCGGCGCCGACCACGACGAACGTGAGCCGGGCGGCGCGTTCGGCGGGATCGTCGGCGACCGCGGCGAGCTCGACCTGCCGGATCATGTGGTCCCGCAGGTACAGCGCCTCGGGGATGCCTTTGAAGCCATGGCTGTGCCGGGTGGCGCCCTCGATCGGCAGAACCTTGGTCACGCTGCCGACGGCCACGATCAGGCGGTCGTAGCCGAGCGTGCCGGGCCTGGCTTCGGGGTCGATGTATTCGACGGTCGCGGTTTTCGGATCGAGCCCGGTGACCGTGCCGAGGACCAGGCGTACCCCTGGCAGGGTCGCGGTGATCGACACCGAGATGTGGCGCGGGTCGACGATCCCGGCTGCGACCTCGGGCAACAGCGGCAGGTAGACCGCGAAGTCGGTGGGGTTGACCAGCACCACCTCGACGGCGTCTCCGTACGTGCGGGACAGGGTACGGGCCGCCTGGAAGCCGGCGAACCCGGCTCCGAGGATCACGATGCGGGGACGCTTCATATGTGTCCTACCTTTCACGCGTGGCTCCGGCGGCAGTGCCCCTCTCGATCGGTGCCACGGGGCACTGCCGCACTTCGTGCCGACACGGTCGGCGGAGGCCTCAGCGGTGCTGGGGCTCCATCTCCGTCTGGCCGCGGCTCCCGCTCATGGTCAGGACCGCGATCACGAGTCCGGCGACGTAGAGCGCGCCGCCGGACAGGATCCCGGTGGTGTAGCCATGGGTGAGGTCCTGCGGCGACGGGGGCGAACCGTGCCCGGTGGCCTCGGTGGCGATGGCCGCCAGTACGGCCAGGCCGAGGGCGCCGCCGATCTGCAGGGTGGTGTTGACGAGCCCGGAGGCGATGCCGGTGTGGTGCGCGTCGACGCCGCGGACCCCCGCGATCGTCACCGTGACGAAGGCCAGGCCGAGGCCGAGACCGGCGACCAGCTGGGCGGGAAGCAGGACCGTCCAGGGGTTCTGGCCCGGGGTGAGCAGGCCGAACCAGGCCATGCCGACGGCGGCGACCAGCATCCCGGCGGCGGTGACGGCGCGCTCGGAGAATCGGCCCAGCAGCTGCGGTCCGATGGCGCCGGCGGCGATGCCGATGCCGACGGCGAAGGGCAGGTACGCCAGGCCGGTCTGCATGGGCTTGTAGCCCTTGACGACCTGCATGTAGAGGGTGAGGAAGTAGAAGGTGGCGAGCATGCCGCCGCCCATCAGGAAGTTGACCAGGTTCGCTCCGGCGCGGCCCCGGTCCGCCAGGATGGCGGGCGGCATCACCGGCGCGGAGGCATGGCGCTGGATGAGGATGAATGCGACCAGAAGTGCGGCCGCGACGCCGAAGAAGCCGAGGGAGACCCCGTCGGACCAGCCGTGCTGATTGGCCCGGTTGATCGCGTAGACCAGCGAGGCGAGACCCCCGGTCGCCGTGATCGCGCCGGGGAGATCGACCCTTCCGCGGTCGCGGTCGCCCTCGAGCAGAACGGTGGTTCCGGCCAGCACCGCGACGGCGATGGGGACGTTCACGAACAGGATCCACCGCCAGGACAGGTACTCCGTGAGAGCCCCACCGAGCAGCAGGCCGACCACCGACCCGAGCCCGCCCATCGCCCCGTACACGCCCAGCGCCTTGTTGCGCTCAGGACCGGCCGGGAACGTGGTCGCCAGCAACGACAACGCGGTGGGCGCGGCGATCGCGGCACCGAGGCCCTGGACGACACGGGCGGCGATCAACACCGACCCGGTGGTGGCGAAGCCTCCCGCCAGCGAGGCCAGGGTGAACACGACCAGGCCGATGCGGAAGACCCGGCGCCGCCCCAGCAGGTCACCGGCGCGCCCGCCGACCAGCAGCAATCCGCCGAATGCCAGGGCGTACGCGGTCAGCACCCAGTTCAGATCGGCCGCGGCCAGGTGCAGCGACTTCTGGATGCTGGGCAGTGCGACCGTCACGATCGTGCCGTCCAGCACCAGCATGAGTTGTGCGGCCGCGATGACGAGCAACGCCAGGCCGAGGTTGCGCCCGGAGGCCGGCGGCGAGTCGGCCGGCGCGCTGATTCGGACTTCATCCCGCAAGGACACTTGATCCCTCCAATGGTTGTGGTGTCAGGTCGAGCCGGTGTCAGGTCGAGCCGGCGGTCAGTGGAAAGGGCGCAGCCGCCGAGTGGCGCGGTCACCGTCGGCGGCGGCCGAGACGGTGCGGAAGTCGCCGCCGGCCTCGGCGACCCAGAAGGCACCGGCGATGATGATCGGCCGGACCGGCTGGACCGCGTCGGAGCGGCCGGCGAACAGCACCGCGACGTCGTCACGGCCCGGAGTGAGCTGTCCCCACGACAGCGCCCACAGGCCTTCGCCGCGTCCACTGCGTACGCCGCCGCGCAGCAGGACGGAGACGAAGGAGTGGGCCACGGCCACATCCACCAGCCGGCCCGAGGCGTCGTGAATCTGCAGGGCAGGCCTGTCCTCGGTCCCTCGTCCGATCCGTACCGTGAACCCACTGCGCGGGAGGGACGTCTCGGAGTACTGCAGGTGATCGACGACGGGCCTGGCCTCGATCCGGGGAGAGCCGGTCATGGGATGAATACTGGGCGGCCGTGTTGATCGATCCGCGATGCGTTCGCGATGAGCGCCCGATGAGCCCGTATCCAGAGTTAAGCCACAGGTTATGGATTCCTTACAGAAACTCTCGTTGATCTCCGTGATGCCGTCGAAGGAGGCTGGAACCCCATTCCCCGAGGAGCGTGAAGTGGCAGGACGCGGAGGTACCTCAACAGCGGTCCAGGCCGTGTCTCCGGTGGGGCCTGACGCCAAGGTCCGGTTCACGATCCTCGGTCCGGTGGAAGTGTCGGCCGGTGACCATGACCTGCCCAGGGCCACACCGCGCCACCGTGCGGTGCTGGCCTACCTCCTTCTGAACGCTCGGACCGTCATGAGCGCCGACCGGCTCATCGACGCCGTCTGGGGCCAGACACCTCCGGACACCGCCCGGGCGCAGGTTCACGCGGCCGTGACGGCGATCCGCCGAGTGCTCCGCGCGGCCGGGGCGGAAGAGGTGCTGGTGACCCGGGCCGCCGGCTATGTGGCCCTGCCGGCGCCCGGACAGCTCGATCTCGAGGAGTTCACCACCCTGGTCACCGCCGCCCACATACAGGCCGCCAGTGATCCACAGGCCGCCGTGCGGCAGATTCGCGCCGCGCTCCGCCTTTGGCGGGGGAATGCCTTCGCGGACGTGAACGCCGACTACGTCGCCGCGGCTCGGACATGGTTGGAGGAGCGGCGGCTGACGGCGATCGAGCGGCTGGCCGAGCTCGAACTGTCCCTGGGCCGGCATGAGGACCTCATCGATGAGCTGGCCGCCCCGGTGGCGGCTCACCCGTTGCGGGAACGGCTGTGCGGGCATTTCATGCTGGCCCTGCACCGCGCCGGTCGGCAGGTGGACGCGCTGGCGGCCGCCCGCGCCCTTCGGGCGAACCTCGCCGAGCAGCAGGGACTTGACCCGGGCCGAGCCTTCATCGCCCTCGAACGAGCCATTCTGCGCGACGATCCGGAGGTGCGGTTCCCCGGTGGCGACCCGCCCGTCGCCACACCGGTCACCGAGCAGACCGCCGTCATCGCGTCCGAGGACCCCGCGAAGAATCGGGAACGGCGGCACCGCTCCGTTCCCGGGCCATGCTTCTTGCCGTATGACACACCGGACTTCGCGGGACGTACGGCGGAACTCGACCAGCTTTCCCGCTTCTCGTCCGAAGGAGTGACGCTCGCAACGATCGACGGCATGGCCGGGATCGGCAAGACGGCACTGGCGACCCACGCCGCACACCGGCTCGCCGAGCATTACCCGGACGGCCAGCTCTTCGTCGACCTGCACGCGCATACTGCGGGCCAGGCCCCGGCCGACGCCGCCGCCGCGCTGGAGATCCTGCTGCGGCAACTCGGCGTGCCGGCCGAACGCATCCCGCCCTCGCTCACCGACCGTGCCGCGCTGTGGCGGGCCGAACTCGCGGACCGCCGGGTCCTGACCGTACTGGACAACGCCGCCGACGCCGACCACGTACGGCCACTCCTGCCCGGCATGACCGACGGCCTCATGGTGATCACCAGCCGTAGGCGACTCACCGGCCTCGACGGCGTGCGAACGCTGTCGGTGGATCTGCTGCCGGCCAGAGACGCCGTCGACCTGTTCGCCCGCATCGTGGGAGACCGGGCGGACGCCGAACCCATCGCGGTCCTGGACGTCCTGCAACTGTGCGGTCTTCTGCCACTGGCCGTACGGATCGCCGCGGCCCGCCTTCACCATCGCCCGCAATGGACGGTCGAATACCTGGCCGGCCGCCTACGTGACCAGAGCCGCCGGCTGACCGAACTGTCGACCGCCGAGCGGAGCGTCGCCTCCGCGTTCGCCCTCACCTACCAGCAGCTCAGTCCCGCCCAGCAACGCATGTTCCGGCTCCTCGGCCTGCACCCCGGGCACGACACCGACCCACACGCGGCCGCGGCGCTGGCCGGCGTCCCGGTGGAGGAGGCGGAGACGCTCCTGGAGCATCTTCTGGACGCTCATGCCCTGTTGCAGCACGAGCCCGGCCGCTACACCTTCCACGACCTGCTGCGCGAACACGCCCGGTCCACCGCCGCCGCGGAAGAGACCGCCGACGCCCGCCTCGACGCGACGACCCGGCTGCTCGACCACTACCTTTACACCGCCCACACGGCGGTCGATCTCCTCTTCCCCTACGGCAAACGGCAACGCCCGCCCATCCCCGAGCCGACGACCTCCGCCGTGACCTTCCACGACACGGCCGAGGCGACCGCGTGGCTGGACGCCGAACGCGCCAACCTCATCGCCACCACCCACTCCACCGGCTACGCCGACTCCGCCCACGCCGTACGCCTGTCGGCCATCCTGCGGCCGTATCTGGACGGGCATGCCCATCATTCGGATGCGATCACCCTGCACAATCAGGCACTCCGGGCGAGCACGCGCACCGCGGACCGGGCCGGCGAGGGCCGCGCACTGATCGAACTCGGCTGGGCGTACTGGCGGCAAGGCCGCTACGACCAGGCATACGCACTCTCCCTCCGCGGGCTGGAGGTGTGCAAGGAGATCGGAGACCGGTTCGGCGAGTCCCGGGCGTGCAACACCTTGGGCCTGCTGTGCGCAATGCAGCGTGATCACGAGCAGGCGTACCGGCACCTGCGGGACGCCCTGGAGGCATGCCGTGACATCGGCAACCACATCGGCGAGGCCCACGTCCTGAGCAGCCTCGGAATGCTCCATCACCGGCAGGGCCGGTCCGACCAGGCCCGCGACCAGCTCCGGCAGGCTCTGGACCTGCACCGCGAGCTCGGCAACCGAGGCGGTGAGGCCCATGTACTGGACTGTCTCGGGCCGGTGTACCGAGAACAGCGGCAGTACGAACAGGCCCGCGACCACCACCGGCAGGCCCGGGACCTCTACCGCGAGCTCGGCAACCGCAGTGACGAGTCCTCCACCCTCAACGGGCTGGGAGAGGTCGCCCGAGTCACCGGCGATCTCGCCCTGGCTCTCCACGAGCATGACGCCGCCCTCGCCCTCGCCGAGGAACTGGGCAACCGCCCCGAGCAGGCCCGGGCCCACGAAGGACTGGCGCGCACCCAGCGGGACCTCGGCCACACCGCCCCGGCCCGCGATCACGCCAAACAGGCCATGGACCTCTACACCGAACTCGGCGTTCCGGAGGCCGAGGAACTGCGCGGCCTGCTGGCCGAGATCGACGGATCGTGAACCACTAGAGGCGGGCCCGGGCTCACCTCACCGGGTCACGAGATCGAGCGCGGCATGGACCGGCGCACCGTGGAAGAGCTCCGGGTCGAGAGGCGTGACCGTCACGGGCCGTACGGTTTCGGCGATCCGGTCGGCGGCCGCCTTGACGTCGCCGTAGGCGGGGGGTGGGCATGAGGCGCTCCCAGCAGACCGGGCCTCAGCGGAGACGAGGGTGAGGATCAGTCCGGCGCCGAGGGGCCCGGCCGGGCCCCTCGGCCATCCGGACCTGGCCGCGGCTGGAAGACTCGGCCGCGGCTAGAGGGAGTCGAGATCGACGGCTGCGGCCATGATCCGGTAACCGGCGTCGTTCGGGTGCAGATGGTCGCCGCTGTCGAGAGCCGGGCGGATCCGATCGAGATCGGCCGGGTCGGCCAACGCCCGGTCGAAGTCCACGACGGCGTCGTACTCGCGGCTGCTCCGGATCCACTTGTTGACCGCTTCGCGAACCTCTTCGCCCCGCTCGGTGTAGCCGTATGCCCCCTTGAACGGCGGGAGTGTCGCTCCAACGATCCTGACCTTGCTCGCGTGGGCGGTACGGATCAGTTTTCGGTACCCGGCGATCAGTTCCTGCGCGGTCACCCTGGGGTTCGGCACGGTGCACGGTGAGGGCGGCGTCTCACTGTGCAGGATGTCGTTGATGCCCTCCAGGACGATGACCGTCCTCACCCGGGGCTGGTCGAGCGCGTCGCGCTGGAAGCGGGCCGTCGCCTTCTCACCCAGGCACGTCGAGTCGTTGAGCACCTTGTTACCCGCGATACCGGCGTTGAGCACCGGCCGTGCACGGCCCTGCGCCATCAGTCGTTCGGCGAGCGCGTCCGGGTAGCGGGCATCGGCGCCCGCTGTCGAGCCGTACCCATCGGTGATCGAATCGCCGAAGGCGACGACCGCCCTCTTCCGCCCGCCCGGCCGGCCGGTCACCTCCACCCCGTCCAGGTAGTACCAGGAGGCGGTCGATTCGGTGAACGCGCCCGCTCCCGGGTCGCGGAGGTGATCCCCGCCGGCCCGGTAGGACATCTCCATGGCGAGAGCGTGGAAGGTGGACGGACCGGTGGCCCCCTGGAAGTACAAGGTCACCGTCAGCCGCTCTCGGGGCCGCACCGGCAGGGCGATAGGATCACTGACCAGCTGCTCGCCGACGGGGATCGTGGCGGCCGCGGAACTCCTGAAGGTCAGCGAGCGTATCGTCCCCGGCAACACCGCAGCGCCCTCGCCCGTCCTGGCGACGCTCGCGCCGGTCAGATGAAGCGGAGCCGCACCGTACGCGTTGGACAGCCGGATCCGCAGTCGGGAGCCGCCGGCACCGATCCGGACCACCTGGCGTACGGATTGACGGTTGAAGCCTTCGTCGGCCCAGGCAGGAGACCAGTCGTTCTTGAACGGCCGCTGGACGGCCGTCGCCCATGCCCCGTCCCACCGGCTCCCACGGGGCTCCGCGGCGGCGGAGACCGACGATGCGGCAAGAGGCGCGGTCGTCAGTGCTGCGATCAGCATGACCTTCGTTACCTGCGACATATGACGTCCTTTCCTTGCGTCTTCGCTGCCTGGGATTCGTGGTCAGAACCTCCAGGTCAGGCCTGGCCCGGCGATCGGGCCAGGAAATCGAAGCTGCGAGCAGTCTGGGAAAGGGCGTTAATGGATTCGCGATGCGCAGGCGATGACTGCTCGATGTGCCCTGTCAAGCCTGCGCAGGTGTGTGCCCTGCTGGGCCCTGCTCCGTGACGGGCGATGATCGATTCCTTCCACAGGGTGAGGCCCTTTGGGGGCCGGTCGGCCGGTTCGGCTGTCACATCGAGGCGCTCGCATTCGTCAGAGCGGTGACAGGCCACCGGTATGGACGAGATCAACCATCCATCGAGGCGCCGGCCTGGATCAACGTAAACTTCGCGTACTGAGCGATAACGCAGGGGTTGTGGCCGGAGAGGATGCGGTGGAGCTACGGGATATCGAGATCTTCCTGACTCTGGCCGAGGAACTGCACTTCGGTCGGACCGCCGAGCGGCTGCACATCTCCCAGGCCCGGGTCAGCCAGGCGATCGGCCAGCAGGAACGCGGCGTCGGCGGCCGGCTGTTCGACCGCCCCGACATCACCTACCTGCCCATCCGGGATATTGACGCCCTGCCGTACGCGGCGGTCTGGCACACCGAATCGGAGAACAACCTCATCCGCGCCCTCGTCCAGACCATCCGCGACCTCGGCCCACGAACGCTCGACACCCCCTGACGTTTGACCTTGCCCACGGGGGCAAGGTCTAGGTTCCGGATCATGGATCACACCTCGAACGTCACGGGCGGCCGCAGGTCTGACGGAAGTGCCGGCGACGCGGACTACGGCACGATCGGCCTCGGCTACACCGGCTACCGCCGTCCCGATGACCGCATCGCGCGGTTCATCGCCGAAGCCGTGGGCGACGCGCAGACCGTGGTGAACGTCGGTGCGGGCGCCGGGGCGTACGAGTCCGTGGCGCCGCAGGTCACGGCGGTGGAGCCGTCCGCGTCCATGCGCGCCCAGCGCCCCGCCCACTTGTCTCCCGCCGTCGACGCCGTGGCCGAGGACCTGCCGTTCGCCGACGACGCCTTCGACGCCGCGATGACCACGTTCAGCGTCCATCAGTGGAGCGACCTGAAGGCCGGTCTGCGCGAGATGCGGCGCGTCGCGCGCGGGCCCGTCGCCATCCTGACCTGCGACCCGGACCTGGTGCGCGACTTCTGGCTGTACGAGTACGCGCCGCTCGTCCTGGACACCGAGGCGCGGCGCTATCCGGCGATCGGCGACATCGCCGACGCGCTCGGCGGTGAGGTATCGGTACGGCCGGTGCCGATCCCCGCCGACTGCACCGACGGTTTTAACGAGGCGTACTACGCGCGGCCGGAACGCCTGCTCGATCCCGGGGCGCGGCAGGCGTGCTCGGCGTGGAGCTTCGTCGAACCGGGGGTGTGCGAGCAGTACGTGGAGCGGCTCGCGAACGACCTCCGCTCCGGCGCCTGGGACGAGCGCCACGGTGCCCTGCGCCGTCAGCCGTACCTGAACGGCTCGCTGGTCCTCGTCCGCGCGGTCCCGGGATGACGCCGCCCGGTGAGGCCGGGGCTCCACCGCGGCTGTAGCTTTTCGCGTGACCGGAGAATCGATCTTTCGCGAGAGGTGAGATGTTCAGCCGAGCGCTGGGAGACGACGCCGAACTGCGTCCGCTGGAGCCGTGGCAGGCGGCGGAGTTCGCCGCATACGCCGACCGGGTGCGCGGTGCGCTCAAGCCGTGGATCCCGTGGGCGTACACCGTCGTCGACGAGGCGTCGGCCCGGGCGTACCTGCAGGGCTACGCCGACCGTCAGGCCGCCGACGGCGGGCGCGTCTTCGGCCTGTACGTCTCGGGCGTCCTGGAGGGCGGCGTCATCTTCCGCTCCTTCAACGCCGCGCAGCGCGTCTGTGAGATCGGTGTCTGGCTCGCCCCGGAGATGCGCGGCAGGGGCCTGATCAACCGCGCCTGTCGTGTGCTCATCGACTGGGCGATCGACGTACGGGGGATGGTCCGCGTCGAGTGGCTGTGCGACCCTCGTAACGAGGCCAGCATCGCCGCCGCCCGGCGCCTCGGCTTCACCCACGAGGGCACTCACCGCAAGGCCTTCCACCTCGACGGCGAACACCGCGACGTCCAGGTCTGGGCCATCGTCGCCTGAGCCCCTCGGGACCGGGTGGCTCGCACCTACGCTGCCTCGGCCGACCGGGCTCTCGTCCGGAGCCCGCAGTTTCAGGAGGAATCATGGCCTCTCGGCTGAACCCGTATCTCAGTTTCAACGGCAACGCCCGCCAGGCGATGGAGTTCTACGCGGGCGTGTTCGGCGGCGACCTCGCCTCCAACACCTTCGCCGAGTTCGGCGCCGCGGACTCACCCGACGCCGACCGGATCATGCACGCGATGCTGGAGACCGACGCCGGTTACACGATCATGGGTGCCGACGTCCCCAGCGGGATGGAGTACCGGCCCATGGCGGGCGTCTCGCTGAGTCTCAGCGGCGACGACGCCGACGTGCTGCGCGGCTACTGGGAGAAGCTGTCCGCGAGCGGGACGACCACGATGCCGCTGCAGAAGCAGGCCTGGGGCGACGAGTTCGGCATGTGCGTCGACCGGTTCGGCGTCGCGTGGATGGTCAATATCAGCCAGCCCACGGAAGCCTCGTAGTCGCGCCGGTACTCCCGCATTCGCCGCCGCGGCTCGATGGGCCGGCCGCCGGGGTCAGTCTCGGGGGTCGGTTCGGGTCGTGGCGGCGGACAGGAGGGTTTGCGCGGCCTGGCGGGCGTGCTCGCCGACGCCGGCCGCGTCGTGATGCGCGGCGACGACGGTCGCTCCTTCGACCAGCATGAGCAACTGCCGTCCCAGGGTGTGCGGGTCGGCGGCCCCGGCATGCCCGGCGATGCCGGTCAGGAGTTCGAGATAGCGGTCCAGGTGGCGCGCGGTGATCGCGCGTACGGCCTCGACGTGGTGCTGCGCTGCCGCGTTCAGCATCGCGCAGCCGCGGAAGGCCGGATCGTCGTACCACCGCTGGAGGGCGTCGAACACCGCGGCGATCTGGTCGGCGGGGTCCTGTCCGGCGGCCGCGACGGCCTCGGTCAGCCACCGGGTCACCCGCTCGCTGCGCGCCTCCAGCATGGCCTCGACGAGCCCGTCCTTGGTGCCGAAGTGCCGGTAGAGCGTCTCCTTGGAGACGCCGAGGCGGGCGCATAGCTCGGCGACACCGATGCCGTCGAGGCCGCGCTCGTACAGCACCGGGGTGGCGGCTTCCAGGATGGCGGCGCGGGTGCGCGCCGGGTCGATCGTCGAGCCTTTGGGAACGGGCATGACAGAGATGGTACCGCTCGGTTCGATCGGCTGCTATCGTCGCGGATCGTACCGACCGGTTCGATCTGTGGGCTGTCATGCCAGACCCGCTGGCCGGCTTGAGGAGGTCCACGGCACGGTCGGCGATCTCCCCGGCCGCGCCCGACAAGGAAGCAGGACGATGGCGAACTTCGTGCTCATTCCGGGGATGTGCCACGGCGGCTGGTGCTTCGAGCAACTCACCGCCGACCTTCGCGCCCACGGGCACGTCGTCCACCCGCTGACGCTGACCGGGTTGAGTGAGCGCGGCCACCTGCTCGACGGCGCGGTCAACCTCGACACCCACATCCAGGACGTGACCGGTGTGCTGGCGGCCGAGGGCATCCGGGCCGCGGTGCTGGTCGGCCACAGCTACGGAGGCATGGTGATCACCGGCGTCGCCGACCGCGCACCCGACCGCGTCGACTCCCTGGTGTACCTGGACGCCATGGTTCCCGGACACGGCGACTCCTGCTGGTCCCTGGTCACGGACCAGGAGCGGCGCTGGTACGCGGACGTGGTGGAGGCCGGCTACGGAGTACGGCCGCTGCCGTTCTTCGACGCACGCGCCACGCCGCACCCGATCGCCTCGCTGCTGCAGCCGCTCCGGCTGACCGGCGACCTCGCGCACATCCGCCGCCGGGACTACGTGTACGCGGCGGGATGGGACGGCCCGTCCCCGTTCACCGCCGTCTACGAACGGCTGCGCGAGGACCCTGCCTGGACGACGCACGCACTGCCCGGCGGCCACAACCTCATGCGCGACGTGCCACAGGACCTGGTGGAGATCCTCCTGGAGGGCGTCGCGTCCGGCGAACGGCTCCGCTGATCACCGGCGTGACCAGGCCGAAGACTCGTCGTTGACAATAGGCAGGTGAATACCTGCATAATGGCGAGGTGAGCGAAGCGACGGACTCGGTCTTCAAGGCGCTGGCCGATCCCACCCGACGACTCCTGCTCGACCGTCTGCGCGAGCACAACGGTCAGACGCTGCGTGAGCTGTGCGAGCGCCTGGACATGGCGCGCCAGTCGGCGACACAGCATCTCGACATCCTCGAGCGCGCCAACCTCGTGACCGTCGTACGGCGCGGGCGGGAGCGGCTTCACTACCTCAACCCCGCGCCGATCCACGAGATCGAGGAGCGCTGGATCTCGGAGTTCGACAAGCCCCGCCTGCGGGCGATCAGCGCCATCAAGAACCAAGCAGAGGAGTACGCCATGACCAACGCACCCGCCTCCGTGCCGACCTACGTCTACGTCACCTACATCCGCGCGAGCGCGGAGCAGGTGTGGCAGGCGCTGACGGACGCGGACCTGACGGCGCGCTACTGGGGACACGCCAACGTCTCGGACTGGCAGCCCGGCTCGACCTGGGAGCACCGCCGCGTCGACGGATCAGGTGCCGTCGACGTCGTCGGCCGAGTGCTCGAGACCGAGCCCCCGACGCGCCTGGTCATCACCTTCGACGACGTCCCCGACGCCGAGAGAGAGCCGTCGGTCGTCACCTTCCTCGTCGAACCGCACCACGACATCGTCCGCCTCACCGTGACCCACGAGAAGCTCGTCAACCTCGAGATGTACGGCGGTATCTCGCAGGGATGGCCGGCGGTCCTGGCGAATCTCAAGTCGCTGCTCGAGACCGGCGAGGTCCTCCCGCAGGCGCCATGGGAGATGTCCAGCGCGCACGCCTGAGACGGCGGTCGCCGCTACGGAAGGACGAAGACATGATGGACACCGCCCCGCTCCGGGACGCCTACCGCGGGCTGCTGGACGCCGCCGTGACGGTGGCCGACTCCGGCGATACGAGCCCCGTCCCGCCGCCCGGCGAATGGAACGCCGACCAGATCCTGGGGCATGTCACCCTGGTCAACGCCGCCACCATCGCCGCCGTCTCCGCTGTCGCCTCGGGCGCGAACACCACGTACGACAACCGCGTCGCACTCGACGCCTGGACCATCGACCGCGTCATCACTCTCGCCGGCGGCAACGCGGGACTTCGGGACCGCATCCGCCTCCAGGCGGACGCCCTCTGCGCCCTTGGCGGACCGATGCTGAGCGACGCCGAACTCGACACCCCGGTGCCCACCCGGCTCCTCTCCAATGGCGTGGTCCTGGTCGATCAGTGCGTGGCGCTGAGGGACCTCATCACGGGCCTCGCCGAAGTGGAACTGCCCGGCCACACGGAACAGCTCCTGGCCCTGCTCTCAGAAGACGCCGGGGCCGAAGCCGTAGCGTGAGTCCGGGCCTCGTGAGAGATGACTCCGCTCTTCTGCCGAGAGTTGCCGGTGCTCCAGCCACGAAGACTCTCGGCGATCAGCCGCCAAACCGGCCTGGCTCCCGCTCAAAACGGTCGGTTGCCGGGCTGGGGCCGGTTTTTCTGATCGTAAAGCTGGAGGCTTTTGCGGGCGGCTTCCGGATATTTGCGGACGAGGCGGTCGAGTTGGGTGAGTTCGCACGCCGGCGTCACGGCGGGTAGGCCGAGCCGGTCGATGGCGGCGTTGAACGCCCGCACCGACTCCAGCGCCGCCCGGGCGATCGGGTCGGTCATCTCCTGAGGCTCGGTCACGGCCGCCGCCTGATCGGGACGGCGACGACGTGGGCGATGGCGTCCACGAGATCGTCGACCTCGTCCGGAGTGAGGATGCGCGCGGAGTCGTGAGAGTCGGTGATCGGCTTGCCCCAGGACCACCACCATCGGAGGTTTCCGGCGTCGTCGGAGCGGCATTCGACTTCTTCGGTGAGGAAGTGGCAGCTTGCGATAATTCGGACCTTTGCCCCGTACTGCTCCGCGCGCATCCCAGCCTCCTGGCAGGCCTGCGTGAGCCACTTCGCGAATGCGCTTATCTCTTCGCTCGTGTGCGGCCTCATTGGCTAATCTCCTAGCGTGAGATTGGTGCTACACAGCGTGGCGGCAAGGGGTTAGGCTGTGAAGCGTTAACCCCCGGTCGCCTACGCGTGAAGTACCGACGGCCATTCACGCGAGGATGTGAACCCCCCGATGGCACCCAAACGAGAGACAGCGCTCGACGCGTGGGGCAGAGAGCTGGCCTACGCCTGCGAGGCCGCAGGCCTGACCGGCAAGCAGTTCGCAGAAAGGCTGCACGTCGCGTCCTCCACGGTGAGTCAGTGGATGAACGGCCGCCGCACCCCGCATGTGGACGACGTCAAGCGCTGCGACGAGGCCCTCGGCACCAACGGCTACCTCACCCGATACTTCGACAAGTGGGTGACTCGCGAGATTCCCGCGGTGTGGACCGACAGGTGGCTGTCCGCCGAGGCACATGCGAACATGATTCAGAACTACGACCTGGCGGTTATCCCTGGACTCCTCCAAACACCGGACTATGCACGCGCGGTGATTCGGTTCAACCGGCACTTGTCGATCGACGTTGAGGAGCTCGTACGTCGAAGAGTCGAGCGACAGGCAATACTCAACGATGAGAATCCGCCGATGTGCATCTTCGTCATCGATGAATATGCGCTTCGTCGCATGGTCGGCGACGAGAAGGTGATGTTCGACCAGTTGGTGCATGTTCGTGACTTGGCGCAGTGGTCGAACATCGTCGTAAAGGTAGTGCCTGCGGGCACCAGGTACTACGCGGGCTGCCCCTTCATGATCGCAAAGCTGGACGGGGTCGAAATTGCGAACTTGGACACCGCTCTTAGAGGGCAGGTTATCGAGAAACCGGACCAGGTCGCGGAGATCGGCCGAATCTGGGAGGATATCCGCGAACATGCCTTGTCGCCGAAGGACTCGCTTGCGTTAATAGAGACGGTGGCTAAAGAGTGGGAACCCTGACCTGGAGAAAGTCGTCGCGCAGTGGGTCCAACGCTGAGCAGTGCGTTGAGGTTGCGGTCGTGGAGAAGGGCGAGAGGCAGACCTGATAGCCGTGGCGGGCGTTCGGTGTCAGGTGTCTGAACCTGTCTGAAAGATCGGCCAGCCGATCTGGGTGCGCCATTGGGTGGTGTCCGGGGTGTCGCGCTGGCCGACGAGGTAGTACTCGCGGATGGGGCCGTCGACGGCGAGGGCGTGGCGTGTCACGTAGGTGGCGAGCTTGCCGTACGCGCGGTCGGCGTCGCTGGGTGGTCCCGAGTGGGTGATGACGGCCAGTTCGGCGGGTGGCACGACCAGGGAGGTGACCCTGCCTACCGGCCGGATCGGTGCCGTGCAGGGAACGAAGATCGTTGCTTGCCCGCGGTGGTCGGTGAAGAGTTCGTCGGCGTAGATCCCGCCGGCGTGTCCGGCCGGGGTCAGGTTCTGCGCGGTCAGGGTCGCGTACAGCTCGCCGAGGGCGCCCTGGAGCCAGGCGACGGAATCCCTGGCGTCGACGCCCTCGCTGATCGCCGCCGCGGGGGTCGCCGGCACGCTGCGCAGCTCGATACCGGCCGGGGCATCGGCCGGGGGAGGCGCCAGGAGGTCGCGCAGTGAGGTGACGGCGCGCTGGGTGCGGCCGAGCTCTTCCTCCAGGCGGGTCAGATGCGCGCTGATCCGCACGTTGCGGGTCCGCAGGTCGGGCGCGGTCAGCACGGACTGGATCTCCTCCAGCGGCATGTCCAGATCCCGGAAGCGGCGGATGACCTGGGCGGTGGGGATCTGTTCGGGGGTGTAGCGACGGTAGCCGGTGTACGGGTCCACGGCGGCGGGCTCGAGCAGTCCGACGCGGTGATAGTGGCGCAGCGTCTTGACCGTCATATGGGTGGCACGGGAGAAGTCGCCGATGGACAGGTACCTCAGCATGGGGTCCATTGTGCGGTCTCCCCTCGGGGGAGAGTTCCACCCGTGTTCCGGCTTGACCCTTCCGCTGCGGCAGCGGTGAACGTTGCCTCCACGGCCACATCGGCCGGCGGAAAGGACGGACAACCATGGTGGAAATGACCGCATCGACGACATCAACCATCGACCTCGAACAGATCGTCGGCCGCTACGTGGCCGTGTGGAGCGAACCCGACCCCGAATCACGGCGCAGCGCCATCGCCGACCTTTGGGCGCCCGACGGCGTGGAGTTCATCGAGGGCGTGCAGTTCCGTGGATACGAGGAGCTCAACGCCAGAATCACCGAGGCCTACCGGCAATTCGTGGAGAGCGGCGAATACGACGTCACGTCCGCCGATGACGTGACCGTCCACCGCGACATCGTCACCTTCACCGTCCAATTGATCCCCCAAGGCGGCGGCGAGGCCGCCTGGACCGCCCGCGTCTTCCTCATCCTCGATGAGGACGGCCTGATCCGGCAGGACTACCACCTGACCGTGAAACCCCTCGCCGTCTAGGGCCTGCCGGGAGTTCGGTGTCTTGCCGCAGCGGGTGACCGGCACCCGTTCCTCGAACGTGACGGGCTCACGTTCGAGGAACAGGTGCGCCCCGTCTAGACCGCGACTGGCAGGAAGATCTTACGGAGCGTAGGCGTCGCGATTCGGGGTATCACCCTGCGGCGGTGACGCCAGAGAGGCGTGGGAGCAGGTCGAGGGTGTAGCGAGGCAGGGCCGGCAGGTCGCGGGTGGCGACGGTGGCGAGGATGTCGCGATGCCCAGCCCCAGCACGGGAGTCGGTGGCAACGATGACTGAGCGATCCACCGTCCGTAGCGTGACCTACGATCTGCTGCGGACCCTAAAGCTCACCACCGTTTTCGGTAATCCCGGCTCCACCGAACAGCCCTTCCTGCAGGATTTCCCCGAGGACTTCACCTACATCCTGGCGTTGCAGGAGGCGTCCGTCATCGCGATGGCCGACACCTTCGCCCAGGTGACTCGCCGCCCCGCATTGGTCAACGTGCACTCCTCGGCCGGGCTGGGAAACGCCGTGGGCAACCTGGTGGCGGCCTACCACGGAAACACGCCCCTGATCATCACCTCGGGACAGCAGCATCGGGAACTGGTGATCGGGGAGCCGTATCTCGGCAACCGTGAGGCCACCACGCTGCCGAAGCCGTGGGTGAAATGGTCCTACGAGCCGGCCCGCGCCGAAGACGTACCGGATGCCTTCATGCGGGCCTACGCGGAGGCGTTGCAGCCACCGGCAGGACCGGTCTTCCTGTCGATTCCCATGGACGACTGGAAGCGGCCCCTGTCCGGTTCTGCCCGAGTGCGGACGGTGAGCGACCGTGTCGCCCCCGACACGGAGAGGCTGCGCGGCTTCGCCGATCGCATCTCCACAAGCCGTCGTCCCGCACTGGTCTTCGGGCCGGAGGTCGACCGCAGCGGCGGCTGGGATGCGGCCGTCGCACTGGCGGAGAAGCTGCGCGCTTCCGTCTACGGCGCCCCGCTGCTGGACCGCGCGTCCTTCCCCGAGAACCACCCCCACTTCGGCGGCCCGCTCGGCATGTCGGTGAAGACCATCAGCGACCGGCTGGCGGGACACGACCTGGTGGTCGTGATCGGCGCGGAGGTGTTCCGGTACTACCCCTACGTGCCCGGCGACTTCCTCCCCGAAGGCACGGAGCTCCTGCAGATCACCGGCGACCCGGGGGTCGCCGCGGCGGCGCGTGTGGGCGACAGTCTCCTGGGCGATCCCAAGACGGCGATCGAGCTGCTCCTGGACATGGTCGCCGAGGGATCGACGCGGACCGCTCCGGAACCGATGGCGCGGCCCCGTGAGCTGCCGAAGGTGCCGAACAGCCCGCTCACCCCACCGGAGGTCTATGCCACCCTGAGCAGAGTTCGGCCGCCCGACGCCGTCATCGTCAACGAATCGACCTCCACGATGGCGCAGCAGATCGAGTGGCTTCCGACGGTCGGAACCGGATCGTTCTTCGCCACGGCCAGTGGCGGGATCGGCTGGGGCACCCCTGCCGCGGTGGGCGTCGCGCTCGGCGACCGAGACCGGGGCGTCGAACGGCCCGTGGTCGGCCTGATCGGCGACGGTTCCTTCCAGTACTCCGTGCAGGCCATCTGGACGGCGGCGCAGCACAGCCTCCCGATCGTCTACGTGGTCATGCGCAACCACGAGTACTCCATCCTCAAATCGTTTGCGGTACTGGAGGAGACTCCGGGCGTTCCAGGGCTCGACCTGCCAGGACTCGACATCGCCTCCGTGGCCCGCGGCTTCGGATGCCGCGCGGTCGACGTGGCGACCACTCAGGACCTGGAACGGGAGTTCACGGCGGCCCTGACCGCCGGGACGACCACGGTCATCGTGGTGCCCACGCGGCCCCAGAAGGCGATGTTGTAGGCCGTGCGGCCCACACGATCGGAGAGGGGACAGCAGTCATGGACCTTGGCCTGAAGGACCGGGTGTACATCGTCACCGGTGGCACCCGCGGTCTGGGCAGGGCCACCGCGCACGAGCTGGTGGCGGGCGGTGCGCGGGTGGTCGTCAGCGGACGCAGCGAGAAGTCGGTGGCCGCCGTTGAGGAGGAGCTCGGCGGCCGGGGGCGGGCAGTCGGTGTCGTGGCCGACAATGCCGACGCCGGGACTCCGGACCGGCTGATCGCCGCGGCCCGCGATGCCTTCGAGCGGCTGGACGGGGTGCTCATCAGCGTCGGGGGGCCGCCGGCGGGTACGTCGGACATCATCGACGACGACCAGTGGCGCGCCGCCTTCGAGTCGGTCTTCCTCGGCGCGGTGCGGCTCTCCCGCGCCGTCGCGGCGGAGCTGGGCGAGGGAGGTGTCATCGGCTTCGTCCTCTCCAGCTCCGTGTACGAGCCGATTCCCGGCCTCGCGATCTCCAATGCCTTCCGGCCGGGCCTGGCCGGTTACGCGAAGAATCTCGCGAACGAGCTGGGCCCCCGAGACATCCGCGTCGTCGGCCTCGTGCCCGGCTACATCGAAACCGACCGGCTACGCGAACTCGACGCGCGAACCGGCGACGCCGACGTGGCCCGCGAGCGTGCGACCGCCGGCGTCCCTCTGCGCCGCTACGGAACCCCGGACGAGTTCGGCCGGAGCGCCGCCTTCCTGCTGTCGCCCGCTGCGTCCTACCTGACAGGCGTGATGCTGTCGATCGACGGGGGCGTGCTCAAAGGCTTCTAGGTCCTGTCGGGACGAATAGCGGGTCCTTGACGCTTTAGGTCTCTTTGGGTTAATCGCGCTGCCGTTCGAGGGATCACCTGCAGGAGCAAAGGGGGAGAAATGGGACGTTCATCCGGCGGGAAGATGATCACAATCACGGCGGCGCTCACCGTGGTCGCCACGTCGGTGGGGGCGTCGTCGACGGTCGACGCCCAGGCGGCCACGACGGCACGGGTGTCATCCACCTCCGCGACCCCGCCGCTGCCCTGTAGGCCGCCGGCCCGGTCCAGGCCGACGGTCGTCCTGGTCCACGGAGCCTGGGCCGACACCTCGAGTTGGAACGGTGAGGTGGACGCTTTGCGGCGAGCCGGCTATGACGCGCGGGCCATTGCGAATCCGCTCCGAAACCTGACCAGCGACGCCGCGACCGTCGCCGACTTCCTGAAGACCATCTCCGGCCCGGTCGTGCTCGTCGGACACTCCTACGGAGGCTCGGTGATCACGAACGCCGCCGCGAGCGTTCCGAACGTCAAGGCCCTCGTGTACGTCGACGCCGCGGCACCGGACATCGGAGAGACCACCGGCCGGCTCAGCGGATCCGACTCCGACCTCAGCAAGGATGCGGCCACCCTCTACGACGAGGTGTCCTACCCGGGAGCACCCCAGGGGGCGACCGACCTGTACCTCAAGCAGAACGTCTTCGTCCACTCGTTCGCCCCGGACCTGCCGCAGGACACCGCCGTACGCCTGTGGGCCTCCCAGCGAGCGGCCTCGACCAGCGCGTTCACGACGCCGTCGAAGGCCGCGGCGTGGAAGACGATCCCGTCCTGGTACTTCATCAGCACCGGCGACCGGATCATCACCC
Source organism: Actinoallomurus vinaceus (assembly GCF_039542055.1). Lineage (NCBI taxonomy): Bacteria > Bacillati > Actinomycetota > Actinomycetes > Streptosporangiales > Thermomonosporaceae > Actinoallomurus > Actinoallomurus vinaceus. Next base: position 446,236 of record NZ_BAABHK010000007.1, on the reverse strand, counting down.
CGGCCTCAGAACGGTCCATGGCCCACCGGGCGCACTCGAAGATCACCGAGTTCCGCGGCGGCTCTCACCTGACGCTCATATCGCACCCGGACGCCGTGACGTCCGTGATCGGATCCGCGATCTGCTCCGTGCGCTAGCCGACCTCCGGCTCCGCCGTGCTGGGCTCATGCGGCCTGCTCGCCGTCGTCTGCCCCTGGTCGAGGGGCGGGAGCGAGGACGGCCCGACCGAGCCGTCGGCCGAGACGCGCCTCTTCCACGGACCGGCTCAGGCGATGGTGAGCGTCGTCGCTCCGGTCGCGTTCGTCAGGCCCGTCGTGAGGCATCGCAGTGCGCTCGGCTGCGGAAGGGTGATCACCTCGATCGCGGTCCGGCCCCGCAAGCGGCCCGCGGTGATGGGCCCGGTGATCGTTGTGACGACCTGGCCGGCCGTCGCCGTACTCCTGCCGGTGCCGTCGATCACGCTCGTGTCCCCGGTGTTCCACCGGAACGTCCGTGCGCGGTGGAACCCGTCCAGCAGATCGTTGCAGCCGACGAAGATCGTGAACCGCTCCCCATAGGATCCGCTCGTGACGGCGCCGCCGACGCAGGAGGTGAAGCGCCCGCTGGTCGTGATCTCGATGTGCCGAGGCTGAAAGGCCAGTCCGGGCCGATAAGCGGTGGTCTCGGTGCCCTGGCACTGTAGAAGCGCGGGCGGCCCCGCCCAGGCGGGACGCGTGACCGGCGTGAGCGCTCCGAGCGCCGCGACGGCCACGGTGACCAGGGCGCGTGCCGATGTTCCGCGGGCGGCCATGAGCGACTCCTTCGTTTCCGTGATGAATTACTCACTGACAGTGAGTGATCCGGCTGAGCAATCAGAGCACATCCGGCAAACCCGCGTGTGTACTTTCCGTGGGAATCCGGCGACGTTGTGCGATGATGGCGGGCATCCCGGTTCCCGGTTGGAGCGCGATGGACGCCCTGGAGATCGGCACGCTCACGGTGCCCGGCGCGAGACTGCACTATGAGGTGCGCGGCGCGGGGCCCCTGCTGTTACTCATCGCCGGAGGGGCTTCGGACGCGGCCGTTTTCGAACCGCTGGCGGCGGTCCTCGCCGCCCACCACCGCGTGGTCTCCTACGATCCGCGCGGCAACTCCCGCAGCCGCCTGCACGGGCCGCCGGCCGACCAGCGGGTCGAGGTCCACACCGATGACGCCCACCGCCTGCTCGACCACCTGTCCGCCGACGGGGAGCCGGCGCGGGTGTTCGGGGGCTGCGCGGTCGGGCTCGTCGCGCTCGAACTCGCGATCCGCCATCCGGAGCGGGTCCGTACGGTGGTCGCCCACGAGCCGCCCGTCATGGCGCTGCTGCCGGACGCGGAGGCTCACCGGGCGTTCTTCGACGACGTCCACGCGGTGTTCCGCCGTGAAGGTGTCGCCTCGGCGCTGGACGAACTCAGTGCCATCTTCGGCGGCCGCCCCGCACCGGGATTGCCCGAGGCGCACGACAACAACCCGTTCTTCCTCGCCCACGTCGTCCGGCCGTTCACCCGTCACGTCCCCGACCTCACCGCGCTCCGGGCCGTGGCCGAGCGGATCGTGATGGCGGGCGGCGAGGAGTCGCGCACGTTCACCGTCCACCGCCCGGCGGTCGCCCTCGCCGAACGGCTCGGTCACCGCCCGGTGCTCTTCCCCGGCGGCCATGTCGGCTACGCGAAAGATCCCGTCGCCTTCGCCGGGCGGCTCGCCGAGGTGTTCGCGGCCACGGCCCCGCCCGTCGGTCCGGGAGCGATGACATGCGGATCGTGATGGGGGCGCAGAACTGCGGATTCGGCCCGGTGGCCGAGTTGGTCGCGGTCTCCCGGCTGCTGGCCGGCCATGAGCGGGCGTTCGTCGGTGATGGGGTGGCGGCGCTGTTCGCTCGCCGTAACGCCGACGCCTTCGACGAGGTCCACGAGGTGCCGGGGAGCGACGCGTCGATCGACGACCTGGTCGAGGCCGGTGACCTGGTGATCTCGGTGATGGACGCCGACCTGGTCCTGCGGGCCGTCGTGGCGGGCCGTCCGGCCGTTATGGTGGACAGCCTGTTCGGCTTCTGGTTGCTCCGCCGCCCCGCGGCGGCCGTCCACGACCTGTGCGTGAGCCTGCCGCGTTCGTCCTTCGCGGCGGCCGACCGGCACCTGGCCGGTCTGTCGCCGCACGAGCGCGTCGTCGCGGCGCACCTGCTCGCCACGCACAGCGTCGTGCAGAACTTCCCCGGCGTGTCGAAGCGTGCGGCCGAGTTCGCCGCTCTCGGTACCGGCCCCGAGATCCACCTGACCGGCTCGATCATCGACCTGGAAGGGCTGCGGCACCTGCCGGTCGACGCTGATCCCGGATGCGACCTGCTGATCAACGTCGGCGGATTCCAGAACTTCCTACTGGACTTCGACGTCAACAACGACTACCTGCGGCTGCTCCACCGGTGGATTCCGGACCTGCTGCGCGACTGGCCGCGATTCGCGCGCGTCCTGGTGTGCGGCGGGCCCTTCGGCCCGGGCCGCGAGCAGACGATCTCGGTCGCGGGTCGTCGCGCCGACTTCCGTCTCCTGGGCCAGCGTGACCTGCTGCGGCGCGCGGCGGCCGTTCCGGACTACCTGCTCGCTCCGGGGCTGACGGCGCTGCACGAGGCGATGGCCCTCGGGCGGCTGCCACTGGCGCTGCCCGAACAGCACTACGCGCACATCTTCACGATCCGGCGGCTCGCCGACACGCTCTTCGGCCGGACGGCCGGCCGGTTCGCCGACGTCCTGCCGCGTCACCCGGTGCCCGAGGACGACCTCGCCGGGACCGCGGCCCTCGTCCGGATCGCCGGCCGGATCCATGACGACGACGGGCTCTACCGGCGCTTCCGGGGCACGTTCAACGAACGGATCGAGCACCATCTCTCCCTCGATCCGGAACAGCGCACGGAGGGCGTGGAGGAACTACGCGAGGCGCTCGGCGGCGACCCGCTCCCGTCGGTGATCGCGAAGCTCGTCCCCCAACCGCCTACGACCGGAAGGCGCCGGTGAGGGCGTCGGAGGCCATGGCGTGCAGGAGCCCCGCCATCGCGTCGCGACTGAGGTCGCCGGTGCTGTGCGGGGTGGAGTTGAGCAGGCCGAAGACCGCGTGGGTGGCGGAGCGGGCGCGGTCGTCGGCCGCGTCCGGGTGGATGACGCGGAGCACCTTCACCCACTCCTCGGCGTAGGCGCGCTGCAGGCGGCGGATCTCGCGGCGCTGCGGCTGGGGGACGTTGCCCAGCTCCCGTACGTGCACCGTGATGAGGGCGGGGTTGTCGAGGGCGAAGTCGATGTGCCAGCGCAGCAGCGCGTCCAGGGCCAGGGCCGGGCTCTCGGCGGCCTCGACGCGGCGCCCGCCCTCGGTGAGGAGGCGTTCGCTGATGTCGAGCAGCATCTCGGCGAGCAGGGCCTCCTTGCCGCGGAAGTGCCGGTACAGCGCCGGGCCGGTGAGGCCGACGGCCCGCCCCAGGTCGCCGATGGAGACGCCGTGGTAGCCGCGCCGGGCGAACAGCTCCGCCGCGGCGGAGAGGATCTCCAGCCGGCGGGTCGGTGGAGCGGTCGCCTCGGCCATGTCCAAGAGTCTAGACGGTGCTGTTAACGTTGATTAACATCGGACTTGTTAACGATCGTTAACAGGAGGGCCTGTGTCGGAAGCTCCGCGGCTGGGGAGCCGCGTGGACGTGCGTGGTGCGGCATTCCAGCGCAACGCCGAGGAGAACCTCGCGCTCGCCACCGAGCTGCGCGAGCGCCTGGACCGGGCGGCTCAGGGCGGTCCCGAGCGCTCCCGGCAGAGGCACGTCGCGCGGGGGAAGCTGCTGCCACGGGACCGGGTGGACGCCCTGCTCGACCCCGGCTCGCCGTTCCTGGAGCTGTCGCCGCTGGCGGCGACCGGGATGTACGACGACGAGGCCCCGGCGGCGGGCATCATCACCGGCGTCGGCCGGGTGTCCGGGCGCGAGTGCGTGGTCGTGGCCAACGACGCGACGGTCAAGGGCGGCACGTACTACCCGGTCACGGTGAAGAAGCACCTGCGCGCCCAGGAGGTGGCGCTGCACAACCGGCTGCCGTGCGTCTACCTCGTCGACTCCGGCGGAGCGTTCCTGCCCAGGCAGGACGAGGTCTTCCCCGACCGCGAGCACTTCGGCCGGATCTTCTACAACCAGGCGACGATGTCCGCGAAGGGCATCCCGCAGATCGCCGCCGTGCTCGGCTCCTGCACCGCCGGCGGCGCGTACGTCCCGGCGATGAGCGACGAGACCGTCATCGTCCGGGAACAGGGCACGATCTTCCTCGGCGGCCCGCCGCTGGTGAAGGCCGCCACCGGAGAGGTCGTCAGCGCCGAGGAGCTGGGCGGCGGGGACGTGCACTCGCGCGTCTCGGGCGTCGTCGACCACCTCGCCGACGACGACGCCCACGCCCTGCGCATCGTCCGGTCGATCGTCGCCACGCTCGAGCCGCCCGGCCCCGCGCCCTGGCCCACGGTCGACGCCGAGGAGCCCGCCGTCGACCCCGCCGACCTGCGCGGCGTCGTCCCGCCCGACCCCCGGACGCCGTACGACGTGCGCGAGGTGATCGCGCGGATCGTGGACGGCAGCCGGTTCCACGAGTTCAAGGAACGGTACGGGCCGACGCTCGTCACCGGGTTCGCGCACATCCACGGGCAGCCCGTCGGGATCGTGGCCAACAACGGCATCCTGTTCAGCGAGTCCGCGCTCAAGGGCGCGCACTTCATCGAGCTGTGCGATCGGCGGTCGATCCCGCTGTTGTTCCTGCAGAACATCACCGGGTTCATGGTCGGCCGGGAGTACGAGGCCGGCGGCATCGCCAAGCACGGGGCCAAGATGGTCACCGCCGTCGCGTGCGCGCGGGTGCCGAAGCTGACGCTCATCATCGGCGGGTCGTTCGGCGCGGGGAACTACGCGATGTGCGGCCGCGCCTATTCGCCGCGCTTCCTCTGGATGTGGCCGAACGCCCGGATCTCGGTCATGGGCGGGGAGCAGGCCGCGTCGGTGCTGGCGACCGTACGCCGTGACCAGCTCGGCGACGCGTGGCCGGCCGACGAGGAAGAGGAGTTCAAGAAGCCGATCCGGGAACAGTACGAGAGCCAGGGCAGCCCCTACTACTCCACGGCGCGGATCTGGGACGACGGCGTGATCGACCCTCTCGACACCCGCCGGGTGCTCGGCCTCGCCCTGGCGGCCTGCGCCAACGCCCCACTCGAACCCGTCGGCTACGGCATCTTCCGGATGTGACCATGTTCGACTCCGTACTGATCGCCAACCGCGGCGAGATCGCCTGCCGGATCATCCGTACGCTGCGGCGGCTGGGGATCCGGTCCGTGGTGACCTACACCGACGCCGACGCGGACGCCCGGCACGTACGGGAGGCCGACGCCGCCCTGCGGGTGAGCAGCTACCTCGACGTCGGCGACGTCGTCGGTGCGGCCGTGCGGGCGGGTGCCGAGGCGGTACACCCCGGGTACGGCTTCCTGGCCGAGAATCCCGACCTCGCCCGGGCGTGCGCCGACCACGGGATCGTCTTCGTCGGCCCCCCGCCGGACGCGATCGCCGCGATGGGCGACAAGATCCGGGCCAAGCGTACGGTCGCCGCCGCGGGCGTTCCCGTCGTGCCGGGGCGCGACGAGGCAGGGCTGAGCGACGACGAACTGGCCGCCGCCGCGATGGAGGTCGGCCTGAACGCCGGCGCGACCGTACTGCTCAAGCCCTCGGCGGGCGGCGGCGGCAAGGGCATGCGCCGCGTCCAGGACCCGGGCGGGCTGCGGGAGGCGATCGCCTCGGCCCGGCGGGAGGCGCTCGGGGCGTTCGGCGACGACACCCTGCTCGTCGAGCGCTACATCGACAACCCCCGGCACATCGAGATCCAGGTGTTCGCCGACGCGCACGGCGACGTGGTCCACCTCGGCGAGCGCGAGTGCAGCCTGCAGCGCCGGCACCAGAAGATCGTCGAGGAGGCGCCGTCGCCGCTGCTCGGCACCGGCCCGGAGGGCGAGCGGATCCGCGCCGCGATGGGCGCGAGCGCCGTCGCCGCCGCGCGGGCCGTGGGCTACGTCGGCGCGGGCACGGTCGAGTACATCGTCTCCGCCGACCGCCCCGGCGAGTACTTCTTCATGGAGATGAACACCCGGCTGCAGGTCGAGCACCCGGTGACCGAGCTGGCCGTCGCGATCGGCGGCCGGCCGGGCCTGGACCTCGTCGAGCTGCAGCTGCGGGTCGCGGCGGGGGAGCCGCTGCCGTTCGGGCAGGACGCGGTCGCGTTCGCCGGGCACGCGGTCGAGGCGCGGGTGTACGCCGAGGATCCCGCCCGGGGCTTCCTGCCCACCGGCGGGCGGGTGCTGCTGCTGGACGAGCCGGCCGGTCCGGGCGTGCGGGTCGACTCGAGCCTGGTCGAGGGAGCCGTCGTCGGCGGCTCGTACGACCCGATGCTGGCCAAGGTCATCGCCGCCGGGCCGGACCGCGCGACCGCGCTGCACCGGCTGGACCGCGCGCTCGCCTCGTACACGCTGCTGGGCGTCGGGACGAACGTCGCGTTCCTGCGCTCCCTGCTGGCCGACCCCGACGTGGTCGCCGGGCGGCTCGACACCGGCCTGGTCGAGCGCCGTCCCACCGAACCCGCCGAAGAGATCCCCGACGACGTCCTCGCCGCCGCGGCCCTGGAACGGATGCTCGCGCTGGAGGTCCCCGGCCCCGGCCCCTGGGACGTCCCCGACGGCTGGCGCGTCGGCCGGCCCGCCTGGACGACCTGGCGGATCGCCGGACGCGAGGTGCGGATCCGCGGCCGCGCCGCGGACGCGGAGGTGTCGGTCGACGGCGCCGAGCCCGTACGGGCCGCGGCCCGCCGTCACGGCGCCGACCTGACCGTCGACCACGCCGGGGACCGTACGCGCTTCGTGTGCGCCCGCGACGGGGACGTCTGCCACCTCGGCCGGGACGGCCGGGTGTGGTCGCTCAAGGAGACCGAACCGCTCGCCGCACGGGCCGCCGAGACCACCGCCGCTGCGGGAGCCGTGCGCAGCCCCATGCCCGGCACCGTCGCGGCCGTCAAGGCGGCCGACGGCGACGAGGTGGTGGCCGGTCAGCCGCTCGTGATCGTCGAGGCGATGAAGATGGAGCACACCGTGACCGCGCCGGTCGACGGCGTCGTCAGCGGGCTCACCGTGGAGCCCGGCGCGCAGGTCGCCCTCGACGAGGTCCTCGCCGTCGTCACCCCGAGGGGAGACAACTGATGCGCGTGCCGATCGACGGGCTGCCGTCCCGGGTCACGGTCTACGAGGTCCTCGTGGTCGTCACCTCGAAGGGAGATCGCTGATGCGCGTTCCGATGGACGGGCTGCCGTCCCGGGTCACCGTCTACGAGGTCGGGGCGCGGGACGGCCTGCAGAACGAATCGGCGATCGTCCCGGTCGAGGTGAAACGGGAGTTCATCACCCGCCTCGCCGACGCCGGGCTGCGGGTGATCGAGGCGACGAGCTTCGTCCACCCGAAGTGGGTGCCGCAGCTGGCCGACGCCGCCGAACTGCTCGGCGGTCTGGAGCGCGCCGAGGGCGTCCGTTATCCCGTGCTGGTGCCCAACGAGCGCGGCCTGGACCGGGCGCTCGACGCCGGCGTCACCGAGATCGCGATCTTCGGCAGCGCGACCGAGACGTTCGCCCGGCGCAACCTCAACCGGACGGTCGACGAGTCGGTGGAGATGTTCGCGCCCGTTGTCGAGCGGGCCCGCGCGGCCGGCCTGGACGTGCGCGCGTACGTGTCGATGTGCTTCGGCGACCCGTGGGAGGGGGACGTGCCGATCGAGCAGGTCGTCTCGGTCGCCACCCGCCTGCTCGACCTCGGGTGTACGGAGCTGTCCCTGGGCGACACCATCGGCGTCGCCACGCCGGGGCACGTCACCGCCCTCATCGGCGCGCTGCTGACGGCGGGCGTCGACATCGACCGGATCGGCGTGCACTTCCACGACACCTACGGGCAGGCGCTCGCGAACACCCTGGCCGCGCTGCGCTGTGGTGTCACGACCGTCGACGCCTCGGCGGGCGGCCTGGGCGGCTGCCCGTACGCCAAGAGCGCGACGGGGAACCTGGCCACCGAGGACCTCGTGTGGATGCTCGACGGGCTGGGCATCGAGACCGGCGTCGACGTGCGCCGCCTCGCCGAGACGAGCCGATGGATGGCCGAGCGCCTCGGACGACCCAGCACGTCCCGCGTCGTCCAGGCCCTGTCCAGAGAACAAGGGAGCGACCAATGATCGGATTCACCCTCGACGAGGAGTACGAGGCGCTGCGCCGCACCGTCGAGACGTTCGCCCGGGACGAGGTGGCGCCGGTCATCGGCGACTACTACGAGCGGGGCGCGTTCCCGTACGACATCATCGCGCAGATGGGGAAGATGGGCCTGTTCGGGCTGCCCTTCCCCGAGGAGTACGGCGGGATGGGCGGCGACTACTTCGCCCTGTGCATCGCGCTGGAGGAGTTGGCCCGCGTCGACTCCTCGGTGGCGATCACCCTTGAGGCGGGCGTCTCCCTGGGCGCCATGCCGATCTTCCGGTTCGGCACGGAGGAGCAGAAGCGCGAGTGGCTGCCGCGCCTGTGCTCGGGAGAGCGGCTCGCGGCGTTCGGGCTGACCGAGCCCGGCGGCGGCACCGACGTGCCCGGCGGCATGCGCACCACCGCGCGGCTCGAGGACAGGCACTGGGTGATCAACGGTTCCAAGGCGTTCATCACCAACGCGGGCACGGACATCACGGTCGCCGTCACGGTCGCGGCGCTGACGGGCGAGGGCGAGATCTCCACGATCATCGTCCCGTCGGGCACACCGGGCTTCGTCGCGGGCAAGAAGTACTCCAAGGTCGGCTGGTCCGCCTCCGACACCCGCGAGCTGTCCTTCACCGACGTCCGCGTCCCCGAGGAGAACCTCGTGGGAGAGCGCGGCCGCGGCTACGCGCAGTTCCTGCGGATCCTCGACGAGGGGCGGATCGCCATCGCCGCGCTCTCGGTCGGCCTCGCCCAGGGCTGCGTCGACGAGTGCCTGAGGTACGTGCGCGAACGCGAGGCGTTCGGCCGGGCGATCGGGGAGTACCAGGCCATCCAGTTCAAGGTCGCGGACATGGAGACGCGGGCGCACACGGCCCGGCTCGCCTACTACGCGGCGGCGGCTCGGCTCCTGGCCGGGGAGCCGTTCAAGAAGGAGGCCGCCATCGCCAAACTCGTCGCCTCCAACGCCGCGATGGACAACGCCCGCGACGCCACCCAGATCTTCGGCGGCTACGGCTTCATGAACGAGTACCCGGTCGGCCGGTTCTACCGGGACGCCAAGATCCTCGAAGTCGGGGAGGGCACCTCCGAGGTCCAGCGGATGCTCATCGCCCGCCACCTCGGCCTACCCGCCCGCTGAGCGGTCCTCACGGCCCGTCCGGACGGACCCGCTCCTCCTGCGCCGAGATCAAGGGGGCTCCTGGGCGCGCTGTCCGGTCGGAGCGGCTCAGGGAGTCATGGGCGGCTCGTGCCGGTCGGGACGGTGCTCCTGCTCGGGCGGCGTGCGCCGCGGCGGGACGTACGGGGTCTCCTGACCGTACGAGCCCTGGAGCGGGTCGAAGCGCGGTCGCGGCGGCGGCAGCGCCGGAGTGGGACCGGGATCCGGAGGCTGCGGTGCCTCCTGCCGAGCCGGAGCGATGGGGTCCGGAGGCGGCGGTGCCTCCTGCCGGGCCGGAGCGGGACTGGCGTCCGGGAGCGGCGACGCCTCCTGGGGAGAGCGGCCGGTCGCGCGTTCCCGGTACGCGTCCTTGATCCGGCCGCCCAGCCGTCGGCCCATGCCCTGGACCCGCTGGGCGCGTTCGGACTCCACGACGCGCCGCACATGGTCGGACTGTGCGATGCGGGCGGCCTGCTCGCGGGCGGCGTCCCGGGCGACCTGCCCTGCGGCCTGTGCGCCGTCCCACGCCACTTGGCTCGCGGCCTGAGCGCCGTCCCAGGCGATCTGCCCTGCCGCCTGTGCGCCGTCTCGGGCGACCTGTCCCGCCGCTTGGGCGCCGTCCCAGGCGACCTGACCTGCCGTCTGGGCGCCGCCCCAGGCCCGGTCGGCGCCCTGCCGCGCGGCGGCGACGGCGCGCTCATACGTCCGGGCGCGGACGACGGCGGTCCCGGCCAGCAGGTCGGCGAGCGTACGGCGGCGGCCGCCGAAGAGCGCGGGCAGGCTGTTGGCGGCGAAGACGCCGACGGAGAACATCCAGGTGGCCAGCGCGAGGACGAACTGGCTCTCCAGGAGGAGAATCCAGGCCAGGCAGTACAGCCCCGTCCCGCCCGTGGTGGTGACGAGGGCGCGGCGGAAGGCGCGCGCCTTGCCTGCTTTCGCGGCGTCGCCGACGGCGGCCCGGACGCGGAGGTCCATCGCCGCCTTGCCGAGCGTGCGCCCCAGCCAGGCGTGCCCGGCGAACTGGTACAGAACCTGGATCGCGATGAGCAGGACGAACGCCTGTTCGACGTCGCCGACGAACGTCGCCCACACGCCGGTGCCGAAGTCGGTCGCGGCCTTCTCCACGTCGCCACCGGATAGCAGCAGGCCGCCGGTCGCCGACAGGGCCTTTCGCGGCAGGTCGTTCACGACGTACCCGTGCAGCCGTGCCCAGGTCAGCATGGCGAGCAGGACGGCGGCGCCCCACAGCAGCCCCGTGTCGATCCCCCAGGCCGTCAGCCGCCGTACGCGCGGTGCGGCACCGGCGCCTTCCGGCGGTTGCGGCTCTGGCGGGAACGGTGTCGGGAACGAGGGCGGCGGGACTGCGGGAGGGCCGTGCACGACAGCGGAGTGTAGAGAGGCGTATACCGCTCTGTCAGCATCCGCGAGCCGCGCAGTCCAGACCCGGCCATATCCTCAGCGGGCCGGGGCAGGGGGCGTCTCGGCGGCAGCGGTGTCCGGTGCGGTCCGCTCGGCGGAGGAATCGGTCGCCGGTGCGTCGAAGAGGTGCCGTTTCGCGGTGTTGACGCCGGCGATCGCGCAGAGGAACAGCCCGAAGGACATGAACGCCACGACGGCGCCGAGCCCGCCGAGCAGGGCTCCGGCGAACATCGGGCCGAGGGGTGCCAGGGACATCGCGGTGAAGCTGACGGTGTTCTGCACCCGGCCCTGCAGGTGGTCGGGGGTCATGCGCAGCAGCGTGCTCCCGAAGACGACGTTGAGGGCCGGGGTGAGCAGGCCGCTCAGCGCGATGAGCGTCCCGAGGACGAGGGGCCGCGACGTGGTCGCCATCAGGAGCGCGAGAACGGCGTCGGCCCAGCCGACCGCCAGGACGATCTGGCGTGTGCCGAGGCGTCCGATGGCCCGCGGCGCGAAGAGGGAGCCGACCAGGGAGCCGAGCCCCGAGAGCGTGACGATGCTGCCCACGCTCAACCCGGACGAGCCGCCCTCGTAGCTCGCGGCCACCGCGACCAGGACGATGCCGCCGTAGGTGAAGTTGCTCACCGTCGCGTTGAGCACGACGTTGCGCAGGTACGCCGAGCGCATCACGAACCGGAGTCCCTCGGCGGTGTCCTTCCAGAAACCGGTGCCGCTCGCGCCGTCGGCCCGCCGCGCGGTCAAGGGCGTGCGGATGGCCAGCACGGCGGCCATCGAGAAGAGGTACGAGCCCGCGTCGGCGACGAACGGGACCACCGGGGACAGCTCGAACAGCAGCCCGCCGAGCGCGGGACCGGCCGTGTAGACGGCGGCGTTGCGGGCCTGGATCAACGCGATGGCGGAGGCGAAGCGCTCCTCGGGCACGAGGCGTCGTACGGCACCGCTCACCGCTCCGGCGAAGACGCTCGTGCAGGCGCCGTCGACCGCCGCGACGACGAGGATGAGCGGAAGCACCGTGCGGTGGACGGCCACCGAGTACGCCAGGGCCGCCATGCCGAGGGACCGTACGACGTCGCAGGTGAGCATGGTCCGCCGCCGGTCGTGCCGGTCCGAGAGCGTTCCGCCGGGGAGCAGGAAGGCGACCTCCGCCACCCCTTTGACCAGGCCGACCAGGCCGGCCTGGGCGGGGGAGTGGGTCAGGGAGAGGACGAGGAGCGGCAGGGCGAGGTACGACGCCTGCGATCCCAGCTTGGACAGTGCCTGCGCGATCCAGATGTCGCGGAACTCGCGGTTGGCGCGCAGCGGCTCGGAGGTTCTCACGGCATTCTCCCGATCGATGAGCGGCGGGTCTGCTTGTGGTGGGTCTGCTCGTGGTGCGTCGGGCGGCGGTGCCGGCGCCCCGTGATGCCGGCACCGCCGCCCGTGGCGGTGGATCAGTGCGTCTGGATGCAGCAGATGTTGCTCTGCTGGCTGGACAGCTCCGCCGCGGGAGCCTCCGTCTTGAGGTTCTGCAGGTCGAGGATCGCCTTCATGTCTTTCACCTCCGTCCGGTTCCGAGCGTCGGGATCACGGCGGTCATGAGGCGGAGGGCAGCCGGCGCCCTCCGTGTTCGGAGAGGGCCGGCCGCCCCGCCGGGAGGGCTGACGCCGATCGGGCGTCGCCCGATGGTCGATCAGGACGTCTTGATGCAGCAGATCGAGCTCTTGTTGCTGGACAGCTCCCGCGAGAGGGCCTCCATCTTGAGGTTCTGCAGGTCGAGGATCGCCTTCATGTCTTTCACCTCCGTCCGGTCTCGAGCGTCGGGATCACGGCGGTCGCCGGGTGCCCGGCGGTCAGGAATGGAAGGGGACCGCCGGGCCTCCCTTCGACCGCCATGTGCACGGCGAGCAGGATCCCCGCGGATCCCGTCGCCAGGTCTGTGGAGAGTCGGAGCATGCCGCTTCCCGGGAAGAACACCGCGCCCCGGTGCTCGACCGTGTGCCAGAACATGCGCCGTAGGTGCAGGTCGACGCCGGGGTCACGGCCGTCGCCGAGATGGCGGGCGCAGGTCATGAGCCCGGTACGGCCCGAGAACAGGCCGGGCAGCACCACGAACTCGGCGCGGCAGGTGTCGCGGATCAGGTCACGTGCCCGCGCGAACTCCGGGTCCGGGCGATGGCGGAGGTACTCGTGGAGCACGACGCCGATCCCGCCGCTGCCGTCGTCGAGGTACGGCAGGATGCGCGACGGCTCTCGCACGTACAGGCCGTCCAGCGCCTCTTTACACCCCTCCAGGTCGCGTCGCAGCGCCGCGGCGGCGACGTCGAGGTGCCGGGGATCTCCGGTGGACTCGAAGAGCCGCACGAAGAACAGCGCGACTCCGCTGAACCCGTGCATCAGCCCGGGCCGCTCGGGCGGCGCGAGGTCGGCGCCGTCCTCCTCGACGGCACGGGCGAGCCGCGCGGCGTACGCGAGCGGCTCGTCCAGCAACGCCCGGTCACCGGTCCGGCCGGCGAAGTAGAGGACGCCCAGCCCCGCTCCCGCCAGCCCGCCGAACAGGTCGGGCGTGCGGATCGTGTCACCGAGGTCCAGGGCCCGCTCGAAGACGGTCAGCGCCTCGTCCGGGTGCCCGATCCGGTCCAGGGCGAAGGCGATGCCGTGCAGCCCGTTGTAGAACCCCGCGTACGGAAGGGGCGTGCCCCGGCAGGAGCCCACCAGCCAGTCCACGTGGTCGGCGAACTCCGGGTGGTCGGCCCGTCCGATGGACGCGAGCGCGTACAGCACGCCCGCGGCGCCGTACGCGAGGTTCGCGCCGCCGTAACGGAACTGGTCGATGTCGCCGGGGAACAGCCGGTCGTTTCGCTCGGGCGTCGCGCTCGACACGATCCCGGCCACCGCCGAGTCGAAGAGGGAGTCCCAGCCGGGGTCGGCGGCGCGGCGTCTCCAGGCCACGGGCCGTTCCTCCGGGAAGAGGCCGCGGGTGACGACCGAGCCGAAGTCGGCGGGCACCGGGAACCGGTCGACGATGATGTCGAGCAGGTCCAGCGCCTTGCCCGGATCCCACTGCATCATCGAGGTGAGGGGCAGGAAGGCCGCCAGCCGAAGACACGCCAGCGCGTACTCGTCGACACCGAAACCGGTCAGCGTGTCGGGCCCGGCGTACCCCGTCGCGGCCAGCCCGGGCCGGTGGTTCTCGGTGATGTGCGAGGACGACTCGAAGTCGACCAGCGCGATGCGGTCGTCCGGGCGCACGATGACGTTGGACGAGTGCAGATCGCCGTAGACGATCCCGTCGCCGTGCATCTCGCGCAGCGCCGACTCCACCTGGGCGACGACGTGCAGCACCCATTCGGTGTACTCCGCGATCTCCCGCTCGCCGGGGCTGTGGTGGATCAGCGGATCCCGGAGCCCGCTGGCGCGGAAGAGCGTCTCGCCCTCGATGTACTCCAGGCCGAGGAAGTGGTGCTCCCAGTACCGCGCGGACTCCACCAGCGCGGGCACGAACGGACGGCCGGCCAGCAGCCGGAGGGCACGCTCCTCGCGGGCCATGCGGGCGACCGCGTCGTCGCCGTTGCGATCGAGGCCCGCGTGCGGCCTGGCCTCCTTGAGCACGATCCGTTCCCCGGTGCGCAGGTCGACCGCGCGGTAGACGCCGCCGGCGTTGGAGAAGTGGAGGGCCTCCTCGACGCGGTACGGGAACTCCGCGTCCGACCCCGAATCCGCCGCCTGCTCGGACGCGATGAAGTCCGGCACCGTCACCCAGGACGGCACGCGGAAGGACGGCTGCCGCTCGTCGGGGACCAGCCGCCCGGCCGGGTCCTCGATGGCCGGCAGCAGCTCCCCGGTGTCGGAGACGCAGTACCGCAGCGTGAACCCGCCGTACCGCACGTGGAGCGGGCCGTTGCGCCAGCGCAGGTCGTTGAGGATGTACGGTCCGGTGAATCCGGCGAGTTCACGGTCGAGCTCCTCCAATGTCGTGCGCAGCTCGTCCTCGTCGCGCGGATAAATGGTGATCAGTTTCCCGCTGGAACCGCGATGCGCGTACTTGAAATTCGACATGAGCGCCATCGGGTGGCTGCGCAGGAATTTGAAGGCGATTCCGTGGGACACGCAGTGGTCCCAGACGATGTCGATCGCCGCCACGGCCTCGTCCAGGCGAACGCCGACGTGCACCTTCCACCCCTGGTCGGGGAGGTGTACGTCCACGGGCTGGACGTACACCCACTCCCGCAGCTGCTCCAGTCTCCAGCCGTCCGGAACCGGGCGGCTCGCGGCGGCGAACCGCATCTTCTCGTCCGGCATTCTCTCCAGGCTGTCGTAGAAATCGGGGTCGGAGACCGTGTAATTCGTGTGCGACATGCTTCCCCCGGCGTGCTGCGAGGAATCGTTTTGGAAAATCCCTTGATCTGGAGATTAGGTGGGGCGTCGATTCCGGCGCATCGGCCGAATCATGTAGTCGCGATCTCCGGGGAATGGGTCGTTCTACCCATGAGATGGGGGCGGTTCTACCCACGAGGCGGGGCGGCGAGCCCGTGCTCGAAGGCGTACGCCGCCGCGGCGGTGCGCGAGGACAGGCCGAGCTTGGCGAAGATGTTCGACAGGTGTCGCGCCACCGTCTTCTCGCTCAGGCGCAGAGCGGTCGCGACCTGCCGGTTGCTGTCTCCGGCGGCGACGTTGCGCAGTACTTCGGCCTCGCGCTCGGTCAGCCCGTCGGGGAGCGGCGCCCGCCTGCCGGGTCCGTCGCGGAGCGGCGCGGTGCCCCGGTCGTGAGGCGGCGCGCCCAACCCCCGTAGCCGGTCGTGGGCGGCCTCGGACTCCAGGTGCGCGGCGTCCTCGTCACCGAGGGCCAGGTACACCTCGGCGAGCAACAGCCGGGTCCGCGCGACGGCGTACGGCGCGTCGAGCTCCTGCCACATCCGGCGGGCCGTCCTCAGCACGGCCAGCGCGTCGTCGGCCTTCCCGTCGGCGAGCAGGACCGCGCCGAGCGCCTGCGCCGCCTCGGCCCGCAGGCCCGAACTGCCGTAGGTCGCCGCCGTGGCCTCGAGCTCCGCGGCGGAGGCGCGGGCCGTGCCCGGGTCGCCCGCGGCGAGCGCGATCTCCACCTGGGCGGGGTGCAGCCGCGCCCGGGCGAGGGCGTTCCCGCTCTCGGCGACGAGCGCGGCCCGGATGGACGCCGCGGCGGCGTCCATCCGGCCCTGGTCGAGCCGGAGCAGCGCCAGACCTGGCTGCGGATCGCGGCCGAGCTGATGGGCCCGCCGGAAGAAGTCCTCGGCGGCGGTCGCGTCGCCACGGAGCCGGCGCGCCTCACCGGCCTCGTACAGCGCCTCGGCGAGCACGCAGACGCGCACGTGTGCCGGGTCCCCGGCGGCGTGCTCGGCCACGCGTCCGGCCGGCCCCCACGCCCCCCGCATCCGCAGGACCCGCGCCCGGTGGACCCGCCAGGCACCGCGGTAGGGCACGGTCGCGGGGACCACGTCGGACCAGCGGGTGGCGGTCCGCGCCCACTCGGCGGCCCGCGTCAGGTCGCCCAGTTCGTGGCAGACGTCCATCAGGTTGCAGAAGACCGCCCCGGACCATATCGGGTGCAGCCCGTCGGAGAACGCCGTGAGCATCGCCTCGTCGAGCAGCGGGAGCCCGTCGCCCGCGCGGCCCAGACCGACCAGCGCCCGTCCCTCGCCGAGCAGGCCGGCGGCGAGCAGGCACGCGTCGCCGTACCGGCGGCCGATGGTCTGCATCCTGCGGGCATGGTCGGCGGCCTCGTCGTTCGCCCCACGCGTCAGCGCGGAGGCGATGTCGAAGTAGATCGGATAACCCTGCTCGACGCAGTCCGCCTCGTCGCGCAGCAGGCGGTGCGCCCGGCTCATCCAGCCGGAGCCGATCGCGCCGTCCCCCCACTCGAGGTGGTGTACGGCCAGGAGCACCGCCGCCATCGCGGCCGGGCGCGGCCGTGCCTCCCGCTGGTACAGCCGGTACGCGTCGGTGAAAGCGGCCAGTGACTCGTCGATCTCGCCCACGCGCCATGCCGCCTGGGCGAGGGCGTCGTGGTCGTCGGCCGGCATCGGGCCGCTCTCGCGAGCCTTCCGGAATCCGCTCCACGCGTCGAGCCAGGCGCGTTGCCCGAAGGCGGACCTGGCCGCATCGAGGGCATCCGTCGTCTCCATCGCGCCGCGGCGCTCCGTCGCGCCCCTCATCTCGGTCGCGCCGCCGGGCGTCGGCCCGTTCCCGGTCCCCGTCGCGCCGCCGCGTGCCGCCGCACTCCCCGTTGTGTCGCCGGGCGTCGGCTCACTCCCCGTCGCGGCCGCGCCGCCCGATTCCCCCGTTGTTCCGGCGCATGATCCCCGTTGGCGCGCGTCCCGGACCGGCGCGTTCGACCCCGTTGTCATGAGACCCCCTTGATCCCCGGTGGTTCGTCCCTGACCCCTACGGCGTGACGTAGACGGGAAGGGGTGTGCCACGACGTGGCACATCCGCATGACGCCGGGAATTTGTCCGTTTCCGGCCACCTGTTTCGCTGCTCGCCCGCCGTCGCCCCGGACCCCGGATGACACGATGGCGGCATGCCGGGGGTTGACCGTCACCTTGTCGGCCGGGGGAGAGAGCTACGCCTGCTCGATGAGGCGCTGACCATGGCGCGCGGCGGTGAAGGCCGCCTCGTCGTGGTGGCCGGCGACGCGGGGATCGGCAAGACGCGCCTGTGCCGGGAGATCGCCTCCCGCGCCGAGGACGCCGGGTTCGCGGTCGGCTGGGGCACCTGCTGGCCCGAGGGCGGTGCTCCGCCGCTGTGGCCGTGGCAGGCCGTCCTGGCCGACCTGGGCCGTGGAGCGGCGACGGACCTGCTCGGAGCCGATCGCGGCGGGCCGGTCGTCGATCCCGAGCGGTTCGCGCGGTTCGCCGCGGTCGGCGAGGAGCTCGCCCGTGCCTGCGACGCCTCACCGGTGCTGGTCGTCATCGACGACATCCACGTGGCGGACCCGGGAGCGGTGCTGCTCGCCCGGTTCCTCGCCCGCGCCCTCGCCCGGCGGCCCCTGACGCTGGTCTTCACCCGCCGCCATGGCGCGGGCGGCCGCCCGGCGGCCGCCGGGCTGCTGGACGAACTCGAGGGTCAGGCCAGACCGCTGACGCTGCGCCCCCTCGACATCGACGAGACCGCCCTCTTCCTCCGGTCGTACGGCTACCGCGACGTCGATCCGGACCTGCGGCGCACGCTGTGGCGGCTCACCGGCGGCAACCCGCTCTTCCTGCACCGGGTGATCGCCCTGGGACCGGCCGATCCCGTGGGCGGGAGCCTGCCCCCGGAGGACGTACGGGCCGCGATCGTCCAGGCCGTCGACCGGCTGGGCGAACGGGCGCGGCAGGTCCTCAGCCGTTCGTCCGTGCTCGGCTCCTCGGTTCCCGTCGCCCACGCGGCCGCCGTCGCCGACTGCACGACGGCCGAGTTAGGCGAGGCGCTGGTCGAGGCCGAGCGGGTCGGGCTGGTCGGATCGCCCGGATCGGGCGGCTTCACGTTCACCCACGAGCTCGTCCGCGAGTCACTGCAGGAGCTCCTGACCGTCGGCGAGCGATGCGCGGCGCACGCCCGGGCGGCCGACGTCCTCACCCCGCCGCCCACCGCCATGTCACCCGCGGCCGTGTCGCCCGCCACCCCGCCTCACGACCTGCCGCCCGTCGGCTCGTCGTCCATCCCGCCTCACGGCCTGCCGTCCGTCGGCTCGTCGCCCACCCTGCCTCACGACCTGCCGCTCACCGCCTCGCCGCCTGCCGGGGCGCCCGTGTTCCCTGCCTCCCAGCAGCTCACCCGCTACGCCTACCACGCCCTGCGGGCGGCGCCGCGCTCGCCGGAGGACGGGCGCCGCGCGATCACCGCGTCCCGGGCCGCCGCCAGGGCCATGGTCGGCGGCTTCGACTACGAGCAGGCCGCCTCGATCCTGGAAGCGGCCGTGAACGTGCACGAGGAGGCGGGCCTGGCCGACCCGGTCGCGGCGTTGCTGGTCGAATGGGCGCAGACGGTGCTCATGGCGGGTCGTCTCGCCGAGGCCCGCGTGCTGTTCGGCCGGGCGGTCGACGCCGCGACCACCGAGGGGGATCGGATCGAGCTGGCCCGCGCGGCGCTCGGCCTCGGCGGGGTCTGGGTGAACGAACATCGCTCCCGGCCCGACCGTGAGCGCGTCCTCGGCCTGCAGCGCAACGCGCTGGCCGCACTGCTCCCCGACGAACACCGGCTGCGCTGCCGGCTCGCCGTCCGGCTGGCGGCCGAGGACGTGTACCAGGGCGGGCCGGTCGCCCCCGTCCTCGACGCCCTCGCGGAGGCGCGGCGGCTCGGCCACAGCGACGTGCTGGCCGAAGCGCTCTCCCTCACCCACCACGCGCTGCTCGCCCCCCGCTACGCGCGGACCCGGCTGGACCTGGCCGAGGAACTGATCGCGGTCGCGTCCCCGGCGGGCGAGGGGATGCTGGTTCTCATGGGCCTGTGCTGGCGGGCCACCGACCTGTTCCATCTCGGAGACCCCCGGGCGCCGCGGGCCCTCGCCGAGCTGCGCGACCGGGCGGACGCCCTGAACTGCCGCAGTGTCCTGTACATCGCCGAGGTCATGGAGACGATGCTCCTCATCCGTGCCGGCCGGCTGGAGGACGCGGAGGCGAAGGCCGCCGAGTGCTTCGAACTCGGCAGTGAGGTCGGCGACGCCGACGCGTTCGCCTACCTGGGCGCGCAGCTGGTCACCATCCGCTGGCTCCAGGAGCGGGACGCCGAGATGCTCCCCATGCTCGAGGAGATCGTCGCCTCGCCGACGCTCATTCCGGCCGAGTTCGGGCTCCAGGCGACCGCCGCCGTCATGGCCGCCCGCGTGGGCGAGCACGGCAAGGCCCGGCGGATCCTCGATGAGCTCACCGCCTCCGGGCTCGCCGCGCTGCCGGAGTCCAGCACGTGGCTGGGCGGGATGATGTCGATCGTGGAGACCGCGTTCCTCCTCGGTGACGCGGGCGTCGCCCGGGAGGGCTATGACCTGCTCACCCCGTACGCGGAGCTCTCGATCACGCCCTCGCTGGCGGTGACCTGCCTCGGTTCGGTCGAACGCCCCCTCGGGATGGCCGCCCTCGCCTTCGGCCGCCCCGACCGTGCCGTCGAACACCTCGAGCGCGCGGTGACCGCCGATCGTCTCCTGGGGAACCGGCCGCTGACCGCGGTCACCCTGGGGGACCTCGCCGAGGCGCTGCTCCGGCGCCACCGGCAGGGCGACCGCGAGCGAGCGGCCGACCTCCTCGAGCAGGCCCGGCGGGAGGCCGAGGCGGTCGGGCTGAAGTCGCGGGCCGACGGCTTCGCCCAGCGCGGCCGCCGGCTCGACGAAGGCCATGCCATCATCCGCCGCCAGGGACGCGTGTGGGTCCTGTCGATGGGGGGCCACGAGGCGGTCGTCCCGCACCGTCTCGGCGTCGGGTACCTCGCGCGCCTGCTGACCAGCCCGCACCGGCCCATCTCCGCCCTCGAACTGGCCGCGTCCGCCACCGGGGACCCCGCCCTCGTCGAACCGGCACGTCACCCGATCGTCGACGAGAGAGCGCGAAGCGCCTACCGGCGGCGGGCCGACGAGCTGACCCGCCGGCTCGCGCAGGCCGCCTCCTCCGACCCGGAACCGGACGAGCGGCTGCACGCCGAACGTGAGGCACTGCTGCAGGAGCTGAACCGTACGGCCGACAGAGGCGGCCGCACCCGGTCGTTCCCGGACCCGCGGGAGCGCGCCCGCACCGCCGTACGGAAAGCGATCAAGCGGGCGATCGATGACATCTTCGCCGCGGACGCCACGATCGGCGGCGTCCTGCGATCCTCGATCACGACCGGTGCGACCTGCCGCTACACCCCGGACGCCGAACGCCCGCTCACCTGGTCGCCCGAGTGACGTCCCGACACCGGGACGCTCGGCTGCCGCGGACCACGACGTACCGGTCGATGACGGTGATTCCCACGACCGCCGTCATGACCGCCATGGCCCGGCGCGGCCGGCGACGCTTCTCCCTGATTCGGCGCGAGGCCGCGAGGCGCAGCGTCTCGAGGTCCATCGCGTCGCCCGCGACGCGGGTCCACAGGCACGGGTCTGCCGCCCCCAGGAGCGGGCGGCCCGATTACGGGGCCTCCCGCTTAAAGCCCTGCTCGCCCGTACGCCGGTCGGTCGCGGAGGCCGGTGAAGCGCGGCGGTCTCACGACGGTCCGGGCCCGCAGTGCGGGACGGCCGCCGGTCGCCTGGACCCGGATGCCGAAAGGACCGTTCCACGGTCTGCGAAGCACCGCTCACAGGCCGCGATCAACGCCGTTTGTCGGATGTTTCCTCCGCCGGAACCGCGAGGCGGCCCGATGGTCGAACGGCGCAGTCAGGCTCACGGCCGTGAAGGTCGCTGTTGTGACCGAGTCGTTCCTGCCCCGCGTTAACGGGGTCACGAACTCGGTATGCCGTGTAGTGGAGCATCTAGCCGGCCGAGGTCACGAGGTCCTGGTGGTCGCACCGGGGCCCGGGCCTGACGGCCACGCGGGGCAGCCGGTACGGCTGACGCGGGGGGTCGCACTGCCGTTCTACCGTTCGTTCGTCGTCGGAATACCAACGCGCCAGGTGACGGGCGCACTCAACGAATTCGGGCCGGACGTCATCCACCTGGCCGCTCCGCTGGCACTCGGCGCATCCGGCGTCGCGGCCGCCCGGCGGCTGGACGTGCCGACGGTCGCCGTCTTCCAGACCGACGTGGTGGGCTTCGCCCGCCGGTACGGTCTGCGGGGCGCCGACCATCTCGTATGGGCCTGGCTGCGCCATATCCACGAGCAGGCCGACCGCACCCTGGCGCCGTCCAGACCAACGCTGGACGAGCTCCACCGGCGCGGCGTCCCCCGGCTGGCGCTGTGGGCGCGGGGAGTGGACGATGAGCGCTTCCACCCACGGCACCGGTCGGCCGAACTGCGCGCCGAACTCGCCCCCAACGGAGAGGTGCTGGTGGGCTACGTCGGCCGGCTGGCCGTCGAGAAACGCCCGTCCCTGCTTCGGCACCTGGCCGACATGCCGGGCGTCCGGCTCGTCGTGGTCGGCGACGGCCCGGCCGGGCGGCGGCTGCGGCGCATGTTGCCGGACGCGGTCTTCACCGGCTTCCAGACCGGCCGGGAACTGTCGGAGCTGGTCGCCTCCCTCGACGTGTTCGTGCACACCGGCGCGGACGAGACCTTCTGCCAGGCCGTTCAGGAGGGTCTGTCGGCCGGAGTTCCGGTGGTGGCGCCCGCCGCCGGAGGCCCGCTCGACCTGGTCCGCCCGGGCCACAACGGCCTGCTGTATCCCCCGGACGACCCGGCCATGCTCCGGGCGGCGGTCGCCACCCTGGTCGGCGACCCCGCGCTGCGGCGGCGGATGGCCACCCAGGCCCGGCTGTCGGTGCGCGGGCGGGACTGGACCAGCGTCTGTGATGAACTGGTCGACCACTACGAGGCCGTACGGTACGGCCGGTCCGCGCGGCAGGCGGCCTGATGCGCGGCGACGGAGACGTCCGGGCGACCGGACACCGACGGAGACGCCCGGGCACCGGTGGGCGGCCCGATGGCTCGGGCGGCGTCGCCCCGGTGACGGCGGGTCTGCCGACCGGTTCCGACGCGTGGCCGGGCGGAGCCGCCCGGATAACGGCGGGTCTGCCGGTCGTCCGGATGACGGCCGGTCGATCGACCGGCTCCGGCGCAGAGGTCCGGGTGACGGCGGGCGACGCGGCAGTGGGTCACGGAATGGTCGGGTGCGCTGAAGGTTCCCGCTACCGGGCCGTCCTCTCCGCGACCGCCACCCGGCGTATCGTCCCGCCGTCCGTTCGAATCATCTCAGGCAGGCAGGGGGACCGGATGGTCGAAGGACTCGCGGTGCGGCGCGGCGTGACGCACCTGGTGGTGAGCGTGCACGACGTCGCTCCCGTGACCGCCGAACAGACGCGGCGCTGGTGCGCGGACGCGGACTCGCTGGGCATCCCGGTGTCGCTCCTCGTGGTCCCCGGCCCGTGGCGCGGCACTTCGCTCGCCGACGAGCCGGGGTACGCGGAGGTGCTCCGGGCCCGGGCCGCGCACGGCGACGAACTGGTGATGCACGGGTGGAGCCACCAGGCCGGACCGGAAGGGTCGTTGCCGCGCCGGACGGTGGGCCGACTGGTCGCTCGCGGCGCGGCCGAGTTCGGCGCGCTCGATGAGGTGCAGGCGGCCGACCGGCTGATGTCGGGGCGGGCCGTCCTACGGGAGATGGGCCTGGTCGCCTGTGGTTTCACGCCGCCGGGGTGGCTGGCCTCGCCGGCCACCAACCGGGCGCTGCGCCAGGCCGGATTCCGGTACACCACGTCGCACTTCGGCGTACGTGACCTGCGGAGCGGGCGGCTGTGGCGCGGGTTCGCGCTGTCCCACCGGCCCGGGGGCGCCGGCGAACGGCTCGGGGCCGTCCTGGTGAAGGAGTGGGCGCGATGGCGGGCGAGACGTGGCGGTCTGGTGCGCATCGCCCTGCACCCCGGCGACCTGGACCGGCCGGGCCTGCGCGACACCACGTTGCGCGCGATCGAGGCGGTGCTCGCGGCGGGAGGCCGGGCGATGACCTACTCGGACGTGGTGGCGGACCCTGTGGGTGCGCATTGAGGATCGTGCAGGTCGCGAACTTCTACACTCCGACGTCCGGTGGCCTGCGCATCGCGCTCGACGAGCTCGGCCGCGGCTACCGGCAGGCCGGCCACGAGCGGGTGCTCATCGTGCCGGGGCCGGCCGAGTCGGTGGAGCAGACGCCGGCCGGGCAGCGCATCACGGTGCGCGGCCTCAGCCTGCCCGGCCTCGGGGACTACCGGATCCTGACCGGTCGAAGGCGGGTGCTCCGGCTGCTGGACGCCACGCCACCGGACGTGCTGGAGGTCAGCGACAAGATCAGCCTTGGCTGGCTGGCCCGGTGGAGCCGCCGGCGCGGTGTGCCGCTCGTACTGTTCTCGCACGAACGCCTGGACGCGATCCTGCTGCCGAGGGTGCCGCGCTGGTTCCCGCTGCGCGCGACGGCGAACACCGTCAACCGTCGCCTCAGCCGTCTTGTGGACCGCGTCGTCGTCACCTCCGCCTTCTCGGCCGCCGAGTTCGAGCGCATCGGCGCGCCCAACGTCCGCCGGATCCCGCTCGGCGTCGACCTCGCCACCTTCCGACCGGAGCCCGCGGTCCCGCCGCGCTCGGCGGCTGCCGCGGACCGGCTGGAGCCCGGGGTCTCGCCGTGCTCGGTGACTGCGACGGACCGGCCGGAGCCCGAGGCTCCGCCGCGCTCGGCGATCGCCACCGACCTGTACGGTGACCGGCCGGGGCCCGAGGTTCCGCCGCGCTCGGCGGCTGCCGCGGACCGGCTGGAGCCCGGGGTCTCGCCGTGCTCGGTGACTGCGACGGACCGGCCGGGGCCCGAGGTTCCGCCGTGTTCGGTGACCGCTGCGGACCGGCCGGAGTCCGGGGTTCCGCCGTGCTCGGCGGCCGCCACCGACCCGTACGGCGACCGGCCGGTGCGCCTGGTCACGGTCACTCGCCTGTCGCGGGAGAAGCGCCCGGAGGTCGCGATCGACGCCCTGGCCGCGCTGCGCGACCAGGGCGTCGACGCCGCCCTGGTCGTGGTCGGTGACGGACCGCACCGGAAGCGGCTCCGGCGTCGCGCCCGGGGCCTGCCGGTCACGTTCCTCGGGCATCTGTCCGACCGGCAGGCCGTTGCCGGGCTCGTCGCCGCGGCCGACGTCGCGCTGTTCCCCTCCCCGGCGGAGACCTTCGGGCTGGCGACGCTGGAGGCACTGGCCTGCGGCACACCGGTCGTGGTGCCTCCGGAGGGCGCGGCCCGGGAACTGCTGGACGGCCCGGGCTCCGGGGCGGTCAGCGACGGCACGTCGAGCGGCATGGCGGACGCCGTGCGCGGCCTGCTGTCGATCCCGGCGGACCGGCGCCGTGCAGCGGCCCGCGCCGCCGCCGAGCGCTACCCCTGGGCGGAGACCGTCGCCGGGCTCCTGCGCGGCTACGAGGTCATCGGTCGCGCCAGTGCGGAGGTCTCACCCTCCCGGTGACGGGTGCCGCTCGTCGTGCAGGGTCGGCGAGGTGGCGAGTACCGCGACGCCGACCGTGATGAGCACGATCGCGAGCGCGCTCCCGGAGATCACGCCCGCGTCCGCCGCCTGAGGGGCGTCGAAGACCGCCATGCCGACGACCCAGCCGGCGACCGGGTCGGTCACGGTCATCGCCGTCATGGCCGTGGTCAGCGAGCCGCCGGCGAAGGCGCTCTGCACCAGGACCGTGCCCAGCATGGTCGAGGCGGCCAGCGAGGCCGCCGGCCAGTCGAGGACGGTGGCGAGCAGGCCGTGCCGGGCCAGGTCATCGCCGGCGAACACGAGGAAGACGGCGGTCAGGCAGAAGCAGATGCCGGCCGCGACGGCGAGCGCGGCCGTGCGGGACTGCGCGTGCGACCGGAGCGACCGGGCGGCGAGGAGAAGCAGGCCGATCAGGCCCGCCGCCACCGCCACCACCGCTGCCACGGCGGATCGCTGCCCGGTGGTCTGCGGCACCGCATCGCGGACGGTCACCAGCAGGACCAGCCCGGCGCAGACCACGGCCGCCCCGGCCCAGTCCCGCCACAGCAGCCGGCGGCCACCGAACATCGCGCCGAGGGGGAGCGCGAACAGCAACTGGGTGACCAGCAGCGCCTGCACGACGACGATCGATCCGAGGTGCAGAGCCAGTGCCTGGGTGCCGAAGCCGGCGACACCGGCCGCCCAGCCCAGCAACCACAGGGGGTCGCGCGCGAGCCGGACGAGCAGCATCGATACGCGCAGCCGAGGCCGGGCCCCTTCATCGGCGGACCCGGAGTGGCCGCCCACGCCGGCCCCGGCCGGGGACGACCGTCGCGGGCCGACCCGGGCCGGGGACGACCGCCGCGCGCCGACCCGGATCGGGGACGACCGCCGTGCGCCGGTCCGGGCAGCCGGAGACGACGGTCGCGCGGCGCGGATCGGGAACGGCCGCCGCGCGGCGGTCCGGGCCGCGTGCTGCTGCAAGGCGGCGGAGACCGCGAACAGCATCGCGCCGAGCAGGGCCAGCGGGACGCTCAGCGCCATCAGGAATCCTTCAGAACATTGCCGCCGGCGGCGGGCTCGGGTGTGAGGGCGGCGAGGACGTTGTCGAGCTCCGTGCGCAGGCGTGCGTCGAGCCGTGTGGTCCGGTTCCGGACCTGGTGCCACCACTCGCTGATCCCCATGCGCATCAAGTGCGGCAGCAGGTCCAGGGACCGCCGCAGCACCCATCCCGTCCCCTTGGTCGCCAGCCAGTGGGCCTGGGCCCAGACGCTCGGGCCGGGGGCGGTGGGTCGTGGGTCGAGCCGGTCCCACAGGTGAATCCCGTGGTCGGCGAGCATGACCGCGAACAGGTGCGCCAGCAGCCGGTGCCCCCGTTCGCTCGGATGGATGCGGTCGACCCCCCACATGTGCCGGTCGTAGAGAGCCGGGTGCCGGGTCAGGTCGACATGGACCGTGCCATGACGGGCCGCGAGGTGGTCGAGCACCGTGTTGATCGCCTGGATCCGGCGGGCCAGGGGGTGACGGAGCAGGCCGGGGATCCGCAGCATGATCCCCGGATCCGGCAGGCTCGCGGTCAGCACCAGCGCACCGGCGTCCCGGAGTCGCGTGATGGCCTCATCCAGGTCGGACGCGATCGTCGCGAGGTCGAACCTCCCACGCAACGTGTCGTTGACGCCGACCACCACGGACGCCAGCGCCGGACGCCGCGCCAGCGCGTCCGGAAGCTGGTCGGTGACCACGTCCCGGGCCCGCGCGCCGCAACGGGCGAGATTGATCAGCTCCACGTGTCCCGGAGGGGCGAGCGATTCGCTCAGCAGCCCGGCCCAACCGCGCCATCCCCCGTCGGGCGCCGGGTCGCCGAGCCCGACGGTGACCGAGTCGCCCAGGGCCACGAAGCGCAGCATGTCGGTGTGTTCGAGGGCCGCCGTCATTCCGTGTCCCCGCTTCCGGTCTGGCCTCGAACATCGGGTTCTCGGCCGGCGCCGGACGTTCGAGGAGCCGCGTGGGCGCTTCCGGTCGCCTCGTCCGCCGGGGCGACCTCCGAACGCCGCGCGTCCGGGCGACCCGGTGCGCCGCCCGTCACGTCATGGGCGCTGAGGAAGCCTGCGACGGCCCCGGACCAGCCGAACCTCTCCGCCTGGGCGCGCGCCAGGCTCCTGCGCCGGGAACGCTGCCGGGCGAGGAGGTGTTCGACCGCGTCCGCGTACGCCTTCGGGTCGTCCTCGACGGCGAGTCCGGCGGGCCCGATCACCTCCGGGAGCGCGCTCGCCCGATTGGCGACGACCGGGGTCCCGCTGGCCAGCGCCTCGAGCCCCGCCAGGCCGAAGGTCTCCACCGGACCAGGTGCGATGACGACGTCGGCGGTGGCCAGCAGGGACGCGACCAGCCCTCGCGCGTTGACGTGGCCGAAGAACCGGACCGGCAGCCCGGCGGCCCGCGCTTCCAGCGCACGTCGACGAGGTCCGTCCCCGACCACGGCGAGGACGGCGGGCACCCCCCGGCGCCGCAGTTCGGCGAGTGCGGCGATCGGCCGGTCGGGACGTTTCTCGGGGGAGAGCCGGCTGCAGTGCACGAGGAGGTGTTCGCCGGGGCGCGCGAGCGAGGACCGGAGTTCCTCGTCGTACCGGGAGGGGGAGAAGGAGGCCAGGTCGACGCCCAGCGGTACGCGGACCAGGTTGGTCACGCCGAGCCGGCGGAACTCCTGCGCCGCCCAGTCCGTCGTGCAGACCACGACGTCGAATGAGGCCGCCGTGGCGCGATTCATGCGGTCGGCGAGGCGCTCGGCGGGCAGGCCCGGCGGACCCAGCATGCGCAGCAGGCCGCTGAGGTTGTCGTGGGAGACCATCATCGAGCGCACGCCGTGGGCTCTGGCCCATTCGCCGGTCCAGCGCAGGGTCGTCCGGTCGGAGACCTCGAGCCGGTCGGGTTCCAGCCGCTCCAGCAGCCGCTGCAGCGAACGCCGCGCGACGATCAGCCGATAGCCGCCGGTCGTCGGGACGACGGGCGCCGGAACAGTGATCACCCGGCCCTGACGCGTCTGTTCGTCGTGCGATCCGGACCCCGGAACGATGAGGACCGGTTCGTGCCCGGCCTTGAGATACCCCGTTCCCAGCTCGCGCAGCGCAGTTCGCAGTCCGCCGGAATGGGGCGCGACGGCGTTGGCCAGCCGTACCACCTTGACACCACCCACATCTGAAACGTCGCCTTTCGGGCACGCCGAGCGGCGACGAGGAGATGAGCTGAGGGCGAATCTTCGTCGAAGGGTGACCACTGCTGACAGCCGCGAAATGGGTGATAAGGACGTTTTTCCGGGTAGACGGGGCGGACGGAGGGAGGAAGACCCGGCCAGGGGCGTACGGAGGCGCCCGGCGTTCATGTGAGGCGTGACCGGCCTCGTCGTCTTACGGCGTGGTCCGGGGCCCGCACCACGGGAGGACCCGCGGGCCGTTACATTCGTACGATTCCAGCCGCACCAGCCGGTCGCGGCCGTCGGCGCGGTGGAAGAGGTGGCGCGGTGAGCTTGGACACGGGGGCTCAGATCACGGACCTGACGGTCAACGATCACGCGTGCCTGACCTTCGGGGAGAGCGAGGAGCTCGCCGATCTGACCGCCGCGTTCGTCCGCGACGGGCTGGCGGCGGGATCGCGGGTGGTGTGGCTCAGCGACACCCCGCAGGAGGCGGAGGTCGAGCTGAGCAGGCGTGGGCTCGGCGCCGCCGCCGTCCCGGCGGGCCCTCCGGGCGACGGGACGGCGGGTGCGGGCGCCAGGCCGATCGCGGTGGTGGACTGCCAGGAGGGTCTGATGGCCGGGCGGGCGTTCGAGGTCGAGCGGGCGGTGGGCTGGCTGCGTGAGGAGGTCGCGGTGGCCCAGCGGAAGGGGTACCGGGGCCTGCGGGTCGCTCTCGACATGGCATGGGCGCTGCGGCCGGTCGACGGCATCGAGCAGCTCCCCGTGTTCGAGCGGGAGATCGCCGCCATGGTCGGCGAGCTGGCGCAGCGAACGGCATGCGGCCCGGGCTCCAACGCGGAGGCCACCGCCGCTCTGTCGGTGCTGTGCCAGTACGACCGGGAACGGTTCGACCCCGTGACCCTCGCCTCGGTCACCCCCTTCCACGCCCATTCGGTCGCGGCGGCCACCTACCACGATGACGAGCTGCTGCGGATCTGCCGTCAGTACGCGCCGCCAGGGATCCGCATCGCCGGACAGATCGACGTACAGGCTCAGGAGGCGCTCGCGCTCGCCCTGAGCGAGGCGATCCGCGTCGACGGCGACATCACCGTCAACATGGCGGAGCTGACCTTCATCGACGTCTCCACCACCCGCATGATCCTGGACGCCGCCCGCAGCATCGCCCACCCTCGCCGCGTGATCCTCGAGTGCCATCCGGCGATCGAGTCACGGTTCGTGATCCTGGGCGCCACCGACCTGCCCAACGTCGATGTGAGCCGACGATGAGCCACGACACGCCGTACGATCCGCGCCGCCGGGACCCCGGTCGCGTAGAGGGCGAGGAAGGGGCGCGGACGGCCCGTACGACCATGCCGCCGGCCGAACCGCCACCGATCCTCGACCAGCTCTTCGACGCCGATTCCCTGTACGCCCTGCGTTCGGCGGTGGAGGCCCACGCGGTCGCGGCCGGCATGCCGCAGGGCCGCGCCGAGGACATCGTCATCTGTGTGCACGAACTGGCGACCAACGCGCTCCGGCACGGCGCCGGGTCAGGCCGGGTGCGCATCTGGCACCTGCCCGACCACCTTCGCTGTCAGGTCGACGACGACGGCGCCCCCACGGCCGTTCAGGATGATCCGGCCGCCGACGGCATCGATCCGGCCCGGCCCGCGCCCGGTGACGACGCCGCCGACCGGTGGCCCTACCGGCACGGCCATGGCCTGTGGCTCATCCGCTATGCCGCCGACACCCTCAGCCTCCGCTCCGGCCCGGACGGCACCCATGCCGTCCTCACCTTCACGCTTCCGCCGCCGGGCCCTCGCCCGCGCTTCCACCTCACCTCCCGCGCCCTGCCGGCCGAGGAGGGCCGGCGGCGCCTGGTGCTCACCGCCACCGGCCAGCTGGACCTGATGGCGGGTTCGGAACTCATCGCCACGGTCACCGACCAGCTGAAGGAGCACCCGGAGCTGATCCTCGATCTGCGCGGGCTGGCCTTCTGGGACACCGCGGGGATGGCCTCGCTGTCCACCGTCCAGCACCACGTCGACCAGGATCCGGTCGCGGGCCTGACCGTCGTGGGAACGGACGCGCTGTACCGGCGCCTCCGGAGCGCCGGCCTCGCCGAGAAGCTCGCGCTCGCCGACGGCGTCGACGCCGCCGTCCACCCGCCCGAGGACACCGGCCGCGACACGGCAGGCTGACATGTACTCTCCGTAGTCGGCATGCTACCGTCCGGTGAGGTGACGCCTCGACGTGCTGGTCTTCCTCGCCATACATGCCGGAGTCTGACGGTCATCGCCGCCGCCGCGGTCCTCGCCGGGTGCGCGCGAGGAGGGCACGGCTCCGTCGGCGGCGCCCCGACGACCCCGGCCGGGACCTCCACGACGCCGGCCGCCACCTCCTCGGCTCCGGCCGCCACCCCGGCGTCGCCGCCGCTCACCCCGCGGTCGACGGCGAACCGCAACGCGCTCAAGGCCTGCAAGAGCGGCAGGTGCGAGGTGAAGGTGACCCACGGCGCCGAAATCCCCGTGGACGCGCGCCGATTCAAGGTCGGCACCATCAGGGTCGGGTCCATCGAGGATCACCAGGTGTCCTTGACGATCGCGCTTCCCACGGCCGAGAACCGCTTCGACTGCCAGAGCGACGAGGGCTGCGACAGCAGCGTCGTCGGCGGCACGGGCGAGTCTCCCGGTACTGGATACGTGACCGCCCACGCCGGTGCGGTGATCACGGTCAACCGGCTCGTCATCCAGGTGGTGTCGGTCGCCAACGGATCTGCCGTCCTCCGCCTGAAGCAGGCCTGAGCCCGACCATCGGATGGAGCCCCGCGTCACCGTTCGACATTGTCGACACCAGGCCGTTGACGTGCCCGGATGCGCCCCCTAACGTCCCGATGGGCCACAAGGGCGACCGTCCTCCAGGGCCCGATGACGTACGAGCCGACGGCAGGTCCCGCCCGAAGAAGCGGACCGCCGCGCGTCTCCGCCGAGCGAAGCCCATGCTCGTCCCTTCCCCCGGGCTCACGGGCGGGGTGCCCCCCAGCACCCCGCCCGTAGCCGTCTTCGGCCGTGTGCTCAGGCGAGCAGCCGGTAG
Organism: Actinoallomurus vinaceus; assembly: GCF_039542055.1. NCBI lineage: Bacteria > Bacillati > Actinomycetota > Actinomycetes > Streptosporangiales > Thermomonosporaceae > Actinoallomurus > Actinoallomurus vinaceus. The sequence continues at coordinate 415,080 of NZ_BAABHK010000007.1, read as the reverse complement.
TCGCGCGGCCTCCAGGCCAGGAGGCCGTAGATCTGCACCATCGCCGACTGCTCCAGGAGCGTCACCTGGTCTCCGCCGGTGAAACTGAACCTGCCGCTGTCCAGGTCGGTCGGGAAGATGCCCGTCCGCTGGTTCCGGACCTTGTCCCAGACCGTGTCGGCATACCCCTGGATGACCTTCCGGTACGCCGGGTCGGGGGACTGGGCGTCGAGGATCAGCAGGTTCTTGAAGAAGATGGCGTTGAACCGGGCCGGCTGGGTGAACCACCGGTCGTCCGCGGAGTAGAAGGAGATGGCCGCGGCGGCGATCGCCCGCGCCTTGTCCAGGTACGTCCGGTCGCCCGTGGCCTGGTAGAGAAGGGTGGCCGCGCCGAGCATCACGCCCTGGTTGTACGACCACTGGGTCTTCTCGATCGTGCCCTTGAGGTCGATGTGGTCCCAGTAGAGGCCGTTGGGCGCGCGCAGGCAGCCGTCCGCCCAGGCGAACATCCGCTTCGCCCAGGTCAGGTACTCCGGCTTCCGCGTGCGCAGGTACAGCTGCAGGCCGAGCTCCGCGCCGGGACCGTTGGACACCGTGTTGCGGTCCTGGCTCCACGGGGCCTGGGTCCAGTACACCCCGCCCGGGCACGGGTGCGACGCGTCGGTGTCCCAGCCGTGCACCACGAGGCGGAAGATCTGGTCGGCCCGGGCCAGCGCGGCCTTGTCACCGGTCTGCTTGTGGTGCTGGACGAGGGCGAGCCCGATCCACTCGTTGTCGTCGTAGAACTTGTCGCCGCCCTGGCCGAGCGGCGGGCGCAGGTACGAGTCGTAGCCGGGCGGATCGGTCTCGCCGTTCCAGTACGCCTCCAGCGCCCGCAGCCGGTCGGTGACGTCGCCGGCGTAGCGGCCGCCCCCGGGCGCGCCGGCGAGCGTGAGCGTGCCGACCAGCGCCTGAGAGTACGGCCAGACGTAGGAGTAGGGGTTGTCCTGTTCCCGGCGTGGATAGGTCTCGAGGTAGAGGCCGTGGTCGGTGGCGAGGTAACGCTGGAGAGCGCGGTAGGAGGCCGTGGCACGGGCCGTCGCGGTGCCGCTCGCCGCCGCCGGGCTCGCGGTCAGCGGCACGGCCAGCATGGTGGCGACCACCGCCGCCACCGCGGACCAGATCAGCCGCATGGTCGTGCGGATCTTCTTCGGCGCCAGGTCGTGCCCGGTCCCGCTCGGCGGACGTTGGTCAGGTTGATGGTGAAGCTCGACGGTCATTCCGCTCATCCGATCGAGTAGAGGCGGGCGACGGACGGCGCGACACGACGCGCGTGGTCGCCACGCAGGGGGGCGGGAAGGGCCGGATGGCGCGCCCGAGATCCGGCCGCTCCGTATGAGCAGAGTGACAATAATGGCAAATCGGTCGTGAAGTAAAGACCGCGATCGTCGCGGCAAGCGGGGCGTCCGGAGGTCAATTGCCATCATCATCAGACAAATGACGCGCCCGAAGGACATGGGCGCATCGAGGGCCGGCGACCTGCTCACCGACCCCGGTCGCCCTCAGGAGAGGTCATCCGTTGCGGTGTCGTGTCACCTGACGTCGTCGGTGGGCGTGGGAGTGTGCGCGATGCCGTGGATCAGGGACTGGAAGGCCCAGGACAGCCGCGCCGGCCCGGTGCCGGACAGCAGCTGGGAGGCGAGCGCGGCGACGTGCGGGTGCGTCTGCCCGGACGCGCGGTGCAGGGCCTGGGAGAGGGTGTCCCACTCGTCCTGGGCGGCGGCGGATCCATCCCGGGTGGCCTGCTCGGCCGCCGTCGCGGTCGCGACCTGCAGCAGCAGGTCGACTCCCCATGCCGCCTGGGCGGGCGGGACGCCACCCTCGTCCAGCAGGGCCAGCAGCGTCTCGATCAGATTGAGGTAGTGCCGGCCGCCGGGGCGGGACACCAGTGCGGACCGGGCCAGGCTGGGATGCTCGAACAGCATCAGGGTGTACGAGGTCAGCAGCCTTTCCAGCCGCTCGCGCCAGTCTCCGCCGGCCGAGGGCGGCTCGACGGTGCCCAGGAGTTCGTCGAGCACGGCGGCGTGCAGTTCGGCGGTGTTGCGGAAGTAGACGTACAACGAGGCGGGGCCGGTGTCGAGCTCCTGTGCCAGGCGGCGCGCCGTGACCTTCTGCAGGCCCTCGGCCCGCATGATCTCCACCGCCGTGGCCACGATGCCCTCGCGGGTCAGGGCCGGCTTGGCCGGCCGTTCGCGGCGGCTGCGGGGTGGCTCGGAACGCGCTGTCATGCCCGCAGCCTAGCGAACACGCTCGTCACGAACGCGTTCGCCGGGATCGCCGCGGTAGGCCTCTCACATGACCTGGGAGACCTTGTAGGCGATCCCGCCCTCGACCAGGTACCCGACCCCACGCAGACGATGTCGTTCAGCCACGCGTACGGCTCGGCTCCGGTTTCGAACAGCGGGTTCGTCCGGAAGTAGTAGTGAGCGGGGTCGACCTGATGGCGCCTGACGGGATCGGCCATGTCGCCGCGCAGCTCGGGCGGGGTGACCCAGCGACCGCCGTACGTCATGTGCACCAGGGCGCCGTCGTGCGTGCGGAGCGTCAGCCGCCCGGTGCCCGCGCCGGTGTCATATCGGCGGTGACCGTCAGCGGGAGTTGGGCGCGATCGAGTCCTGAGCGTCGGCCACGTCCAGCGGCAGGTATCGGCCGGACACCGCGTTCGTGCGGACGCGGGTCTCCTTCGGCACGACGGAGGGCTCCGTGATGATGGCGTCGGAGAGGGCCTCCTGGCACGAGCACACCGGGTCGGCGTCGAGCGTCTCGATGAGGCGTACGAGAGTGTCCTTGGCCGCGGCGATGTTGCGTTCCATCACCTCGGCCACCAGTCCCGCGGTGACGTCCGCCTCGCCGGTTTCGGCGCGCCAGCAGTCGTAGTCCGTCACGAGAGCCAGGCCGACGTAGCACAACTCGGCCTCCCGGGCGAGCTTGACCTCGGGGATCGCCGTCATGCCGATGATGTCCATCCCCCAGCTCCGGTAGAGATTCGACTCCGCGCGGGTGGAGAACTGCGGCCCCTCCATGCAGCAGTACGTGCCCGCGTCGTGCACCTGAGCCTGCGTGGCCTGCCGTGCCGCCTTGGCGGCCAGCGGCCGCAGCCGAGAGCAGTAGGGGTCGGCGAGGGAGACGTGAGCGACGACCCCGCCGCCGAAGAAGGACGTCGTGCGGTGTCCTCTGGTCCGGTCGACGATCTGGTCGGGCACGACCAGGTCCCCCGGGGCGAAGTCCTCCCGCAGACTGCCGACCGCGCTGATGCTGATCACCTCGCGGATCCCGAGGCTCTTGAGCGCGTAGATGTTGGCGGCCACGGGAATCTCCGAAGGGGTCAGCCGGTGCCCTCGGCCGTGCCGCGCCAGGAACGCCACCCGCCGGCCCGCCAGCGTCCCGACAAGTATGTCGTCGCTCGGCACTCCGTACGGGTTCGGCAGGGCGATCTCATGGACGTCCTCGAGCGCGTCGAGCCGGTAAAGGCCGCTGCCGCCGATAATCCCGATTTCCGCCTGTTCGGTGGTCGACGGGGTCAAGTCGGTCATGATATTGCCGCCCTTCCGGATGCATTGAGTGGCGCACCGGCCGAAAACTAACACGGGAGGGCAACGCCTGAATATGTGCCGAGGGTGGCAGGGCGATTGTCACCGTCGGCATATCGGCTCCTGCGCCCAACGCCGCATTGTTTCGCCGGTGACGATCCGGCTGTTCCCAAAAATCGGATGCGCCAATAGCGTGACGTCGGTGGCCCTTTGTACGCGTAGGAGAGGGGTTCGATGTGCTGACGGAGTTCAAGGTCGCCGATCTGTCGCTGGCGGCGTTCGGCCGCAAGGAGATCCAGCTCGCCGAGCATGAGATGCCGGGTCTCATGGCGGTTCGTGAGGAGTACGCCGAGGCCCGGCCGCTGCGCGGCGCGAAGATCATGGGCTCGCTGCACATGACGATCCAGACCGCGGTGCTGATCGAGACGCTGGTCGCGCTCGGTGCCGAGGTCCGCTGGGCGAGTTGCAACATCTTCTCCACTCAGGACCACGCGGCCGCCGCGGTCGTCGTCGGCCCGAACGGCACCGCGGAGGACCCGCAGGGCGTCCCGGTGTTCGCCTGGAAGGGCGAGACGCTGGAGGAGTACTGGTGGTGCACCGAGCAGGCGCTGACCTGGCCCGGCGGTGACGCGCCGAACATGATCCTCGACGACGGCGGCGACGCGACCCTGCTCGTCCACAAGGGCGCCGAGTACGACGCCGCCGGCACGGTGCCGTCGGCCGCCGAGGACGACCCGGACGAGTGGAAGGTCATCCTCGCCGCGCTTCGCCGGAGCATCGACCGGACGCCGGGCCGGTGGCGGGAGATCGCGGCGGGTATCAGGGGAGTGACCGAGGAGACCACGACCGGCGTGCACCGTCTGTACGAGATGCACAGGAACGGCGCGCTGCTGTTCCCGGCGATCAACGTCAACGACTCGGTCACCAAGTCGAAGTTCGACAACAAGTACGGCTGCCGGCACTCGCTGGTCGATGGCATCAACCGCGCCACCGACGTGCTGATCGGCGGCAAGGTCGCCGTCGTCTGCGGCTACGGCGACGTCGGCAAGGGGTGTTCGGAGTCGCTGCGCGGCCAGGGCGCCCGCGTCATCGTCACCGAGGTCGACCCGATCTGCGCGCTGCAGGCCGCGATGGACGGCTTCCAGGTCACGACCCTGGAGGACGTCGTCGACACCGCCGACATCTTCGTCACGACGACCGGCAACACCGGCATCATCCGCGCCGACCACATGGAGCGGATGAAGCACCAGGCGATCGTCGGCAACATCGGCCACTTCGACAACGAGATCGACATGGCCGGCCTGGCGAAGATCGCGGGGATCCGGCGGATCAACGTCAAACCCCAGGTCGACGAGTGGGTCTTCCCGGACGGCCACATGATCATCGTGCTCAGCGAGGGTCGTCTGCTGAATCTCGGCAACGCGACCGGTCATCCGTCGTTCGTCATGTCGAACTCCTTCACCAACCAGGTGATCGCGCAGATCGAGCTGTTCACCAGGAGCGACGCCTATCCGCTCGGCGTTCACGTGCTGCCCAAGCACCTCGACGAGAAAGTGGCGCGGCTCCACCTCGACGCGCTCGGCGTGAAGCTGACCACGCTCACCAAGGAGCAGGCCGCCTACATCGGCGTCGACGTCGAGGGCCCGTACAAGCCGGACCACTACCGCTACTGATCGCGCGGCCGGAGGGGCCCGGGCGGAGGACATCCGCCCGGGCCCTCAGTCGTTATATGAAAAACGCGCTCCTTCTGCTAATGGCGGCGTCGTGCCTTCGCGTCGAGTAGTAGTGACAATGCGACCTTCGTCGCGGGGAATACGACCAATCGGGGGTCGCGGCTTGCGACGACCATGCAATTGCCCTGATAGTAACGGGCGGCATAGCGTTCTTCGCGGGGACATAAAAATGGACCCCAGCAAATCGGGAAGGGGAGTTCCCAATGGTGGAGAACGGAAGCCGCCGGCCGATCATCGCTTTCATGAGTGACCTGGGAACGACCGATGATTCGGTCGCCCAGTGCAAAGGTCTCATGATGAGCATCTGCCCGACCGTCACCATCGTCGACGTCTGCCACTCCATGACGCCATGGGACGTCGTGGAAGGCGCTCGGTACATCGTGGACCTGCCGCGGTTCTTCCCGGAGGGGACCGTCTTCGCCACGACGACGTACCCGGCCACCGGCACCGAGACCCGATCGGTGGCGCTGCGGATCAAGCAGGCCGCCAAGGGCGGCGCCCGCGGACAGTGGGCCGGCTCCGGCGCGGGCTTCGAGCGCGCCGAGGCGTCGTACATCTACATCGCCCCCAACAACGGCCTCCTCACCACCGTGATCGAGGAGCACGGTTACGTCGAGGCGTACGAGGTGTCCTCGACCAAGGTCATTCCGGAGCGGCCGGAACCGACGTTCTACAGCCGGGAAATGGTGGCGGTCCCCTCCGCCCACCTCGCGGCGGGCTTCCCGCTGGAAGAGGTCGGCCGTCGGCTGGAGGATCACGAGATCGTGCGCTATGAGCGGGCCAAGCCGGCCCAGGCCGCCGACGGCGGGCTGAACGGCGTCGTCACCGCGATCGACCACCCGTTCGGCAACGTGTGGACCAACGTGCACCGCAGGGACCTGGAGAAGCTCGGCGTCGGATACGGGACCCAGCTGACGATCACGCTCGACGGCGTGCTCCCGTTCATCCTTCCCCTCTCACCGACCTTCGCGGACGCGGGCGAGATCGGCGAGCCCGTCGCCTACCTCAACAGCCGCGGCTACCTGTCCCTGGCGCGCAACGCCGCCAGCCTGGCCTACCCGTACAACCTCAAGGACGGCATCAGCGTCCGGGTGCAGATCGGCTGAGCCGCTTCGCGGCGTCCACCCTTCAGCGGTCCGCCCGCGCCCGCGAGGGTGCGGGCGGATCCGTCTTCCAGGGAGAGAAAGATGTCCCTCTCAACGACCGACGTGGCCCATCTCGTGATCGCCCTGGCTCTGCTGCTCCTGGCCGCGCACACCATGGGATACCTGTTCGCCGCGCTGCACCAGCCGGCGGTGATCGGCGAGATCGCGGGCGGGCTCGTGCTCGGGCCCACCGTGCTCGGCGCCCTGGTCCACGGCTCCACCCGGCATCTCTTCACCTCCGGCGTCACGGCGAGCGTTCTGGGCGCGATCTACCAGCTCGGCCTGCTCCTGCTGATGTTCCTGGTCGGCACCGAGCTGCGGTTCCGCGCGGGGCCGGCCGAACGCCGCACGGTGCTGTCGATCACGGCGGTCGGCCTGATGGTGCCGTTCGCCGTCGGGGCGCTGATCGCGCTCATGCTGGACTACCGGAGGTTCGCGGGCCCGCACGGCACGGGGACGACGTTCGCCTTGATCTTCGGGATCGCGATCGCGGTCACCAGCATTCCGGTCATCTCCCGGATCCTGATGGACCTCGGGATCCTCGACACGGCGTTCTCCCGGGTGGTCCTCACCGTGGCCGTCCTGGAGGACATCGCGCTGTACGTCGTCCTCGCCGTGGTGCTCGGCCTCGCGCAGGCCAAGTCACAGCAGACGTACGGGCTGTGGGCCGCCATCGGATCGGACTCGGTCACCCTCACGGGCGTCTACTACGTCGCCATCAGCCTGGTCTATCTCGGCTGCACGCTCGTCTGGGGCGGCCGGCTCGTCCGGGCGCTCGTGAACAGCCGCGTCAACATCCTCGAGCAGCGCAACCCGACGGGCTTCCGGCTGCTGGTGCTGCTGGGCATGGCGCTCATCTGCATGGGGCTCGGGATCAACGCGATCTTCGGTGCGCTGATGGCCGGCATCGCCTGCGGTCACGCCGACGCGGTACCGGACGAGTCGGCCCGGCTCGCCCGCACCCAGGCGTGGGCCTCGCTCAAGCAGTTCTCCCTGGCCTTCTTCATCCCGATCTACTTCGCCATCGTCGGACTGCAGCTCGACCTGATCCGCAATATCGACGTGGTCTTCTTCTGCTGGTTCTTCGTCGTCGCGTGCATCGTCAAGGCGGCGTCCGTATGGGTCGGCGCCCGGCTCGCAGGAGAGGACAGCCGGTCATCGGTCGGCCTGGCCGTGGCCATGAACGCCCGGGGCGGGCCGGGGATCGTGCTCGCCACCGTCACGTTCGCCGCCGGACTGGTCAACGAGAAGTTCTTCACCGCGCTCGTCCTGCTGTCCATCTTCACCTCGCAGATCGCCGGCTTCTGGCTGGACCGCACGTTCGTCCGGCGGAAAGAGTCTCTGGAGAGGCCGGTTCCGGACGAAGAACTCATCCGGTGATCCGCGCGCCGGGATCGGCGCCGACGGCCAGGGCGTGTCTGACAAATCCCGTTCGAAGCTTCCGGGCAGCGGATTTGGTCAGACACGCCCTAGTCCCGAGCGGTAGGCGGCGACGATGGCCTGGGCCCGGTCTCTGAGATTCAATTTCGCCAACAATCGCGAAACATGTGACTTCACCGTGGCGGGAGAAAGCGCGAGCGCCTCCGCTATCTCATTGTTGCTCATCCCCTCCGCGATGAGGCCCAATACGTCGATCTCCCGCCCGGTGAGCCGGTCGAGCCCGGCAGGGCGAATCGCCTCGCTCGGGGTCGAGCAACGCAGCAGGTGCGGAAAGAACCGCTCGGAGACGACGGAGGAGAAGACCGTGTGCCCGGCCGCCGCGGAGCGTACCGCCGTGACGATGTCGTCGCTCGGATCGCTCTTCAGAACGAATCCACGGCCGCCGGCCCGCAGACCCGACAGCACGGAGGGGCGGTCCAGCGCCTGCGCCAGGAACACGACCTGGAGCGGCACCGGGTGAGGAGACCGGGTCACCCGGCGCGCCAGCTCCACACCGTCGATGCCGGGCAGGCGCGTGTCGGTGAGGACCACGTCAGGACGCAGTCTGGCGACGAGTTCGATCGCGTCGCATCCATTCGCGGCCTCGGCCACCACCTTGATGTCGCCCTCATTCTCGAAGATGCGGCAAAGGCCGCTGCGCACGAGGGATTGCTCATCGCATAGCAGGACATTCACGTCGGCCCTCAACAAATCGTCGCCGCGGGTCGGAGAATGACACTGTGACATTACGTCAGGGTGAAGGATGGTACAAGAAATTCCCGATGATATGTAGCGAAAGGAACATCGGGCGGCGACATTTGGCGAATTAAGGTGGTACTGTGCGCGCAGGGGTCGATGCCCCGATCCGCCTACCGCACGTCGGCCTGGTCGGTCCGGCTCTCGTACGCCCTCGGTGCCGGGTGTGCGCGCAGGGCCCGGATCGTGGGGACGACGCTCGCGGACACGATCGCCGCTCCGGTCAAGAAGCAACCGACGTACCCGATCCGTACCGCGAGGACCGCGATGAGGAAGGGAACCGCGAAGCCGAGGTAGATGAGGGCATAGAAGAGAGCCACCAGAGCCGCGAGTTCGTCCTCGTCGGCCAGCCGCTCGACCTCCCAGAGCCCCGACACCAGCAGGATGCCGTAACCCGCGCCCAGCAGTACCGCCGCAGGCAGCGCGTACCAGGGAAAGGGGACGACCGCGACGACGGCGGACAGGCCGAGACCGGCGACGGCGGCGATCAGGCCGGCCACCGGCGGAAGCGTGTGGCTGCGTACCGCGAGCCGCCGCGCGGCCGGCTGGCTGAGAATGCCCGAGAGAAGCGTCAGGCCGGTCATCGCGCCGTTGAAGGCGACCGGAACACCCCCGGTGTGCCGGGCGACCAGTGCCGGGAGCGTCGCGAAGCCGATCGTCGCCGTGCCGAAGACCCACGGCGACCACGGGGCCACCGCGCGTGTGAAGCGCGGATGCGCGGCCGAGCGGGGGAGCAGGCGCCGCCGCGCGCTTCGGCGAGCGCGGTCCAAGGACACCGTCTCCGGCGCCATCCAGACCGTGCCGATGACCAATGCCATCAGCGCGATGTGCACCACGTACGGCAGCACCCGCGGATGCGGCAGCCACTGCGCCACAAGTCCGGCGCAGAACGGGCCGCCACCGAAACCCGCGGACAGCGCCACCGCCGCCCGGCGCGCGCCCGCCCCGTCCGGCGCACCCTCCGAGAGCTCCTTGACCCACGCGCTGCCGGCGCTGAAGGCGCTACCGGACGCGACGCCCGCGAGGAACCTGCCGACGTACAGCAGCCAGGGCCGGCCGGCGCCCGCGATCAGGACGAGCGAGGCGGCCACCGACAACACCACCACCGGACGGAGCACGACACGACGGCCCCGCCGATCGGAGTACGGGCCGACGACGAGCAGGGAGGGGATCAGGCCCAGGGCGTACACGCCGTACATCGCGGTCACCGACGCTTCGGAGAGACCGTCACGGATCCGGTAGACCGTGAGCATGGGCGCGAACTGGTTGGCCCCCCATCCGACGCCGAACATCGCGAACGCCGCCCTCGCCCAGGCTCGCCCGGTGACACCGTTCGGACCGGGCATGGTTCTCCCCTCAGCCGGCGCGTCGGTGCGGATCGGTCACCGCGGTGGTTCCTGTCCGTAGCCGGACAGCTTGTCGGCCACCCGCTTGATCTCTTCGGCGTCCAGGAGCCGTGGTCGTCCGACGCTCGCCGCCCGCAGGTACAGCTCGCTCACCCATTCCAGATATTCGTTCCGCGTGCACGCGGTGCGCAGATCGGGCCCGATCGTCACGGTGCCGTGATTGCCGAGGATGCACCCGGCCGATCCGCGCAGTGCGCGGACCGCGTTGTCCGCGAGCTCCGGCGTCCCGTACGTCGCATAGGGCGTGACCGGGACCGGCCCGTCGAACAGCGCGACCATATAGTGGATGGCCGGCAGCTCGTCGACCAGCGTCGAAAGCACGGTCGCCGCCGTCGAGTGCGTGTGCACGATGGCGGACGTCGTCGTCGCCGTGTACACCGCCAGGTGCAGCGGCATCTCCGAGGTCGGCGCCAGGGGGGCCTCCACCGGGGTCCCGTCGAGCAGGTGAACGCCGACCAGGTCCGCCGTCATCCGCGCGTAGTCCAGCCCGCTCGGGGTCACAGCGACGTGGTCGCCGACGCGTACGCTCACGTTGCCGGAGGTGCCCGGCAGGAGGCCGGCGTCGGATAGACGCCGGCACACTTCCACGATCTCTTCGCGGACCTCACCGAGCAACATGACGCTCCTCTCTGGAAAGAACGCGCCACGATGGCAATGGCGCGCTCTCCCGAGTCCTACACAATTAGCCCGACTACTGTCCATAGTCCGGGATATGTCATTCCTGAGGACCACGTCGGGTGCTGGAACATGCGGACGGCGGATTGAAGACCATCATCACGGCGGATGCGCTACGCCGTGCGCCTGCGGAGAATTACGCTGCGACGACCAGGAGGCAATGGTGCACGCAGGCGACGCCGCACTCGAATGGCGGAACGACCACATCAGCTGCATTGATCAGACCGTTTTGCCGCATGAGGAGCGACAGCTGTCCATCACCACGGTGGACGAGCTGATCGACGCCATCGTGCGCCTGGCGATCCGTGGCGCCCCGATGCTCGGCGCGGCCGGAGCGCTCGGAGTCGTGCTCGCCGCGCTGCAGGCCGAACGCTCCGGCTGGAGTCCCGAGCGGCTGCGAGCGGAGATCGACCGTGTCCGGTGTGCCCGCCCGACGGCCGTCAACCTGGAATGGGGCGTGGCGGAGGTACTGCCGGTGTTGCGGCACGGCGTCGCCGCGGCGGAGACGGCCGCCGTCACGACCGTCGCGCGCATCGCCGCGGCCAACCGGGAGATCGGCGACCGCGGCGCCGCCTATCTGACGACACTCCGCGATGGACGGCTGCGCGTGCACACGCACTGCAACACCGGTGCCCTGGCCTGCGTCGAGTGGGGTACCGCGCTGGGCGTCATCCGAACCCTCCACGAGCGCGGCAGGCTGGCGAACGTGATCGTCGACGAGACACGGCCGCTGCTCCAGGGCAGTCGGCTGACCTGCTGGGAGCTGGCAAGGGCGGGGATAGCGCATCAGCTGGTGCCCGACGGCGCCGGTCCGTTCGTGCTCGCCCAAGGGCTCGCCGACGCCGTCGTCGTCGGCGCCGACCGGATCGCCGCCAACGGCGATGTCGCCAACAAGATCGGCACCTACGGCCTGGCGCTGGCGGCGCACCACGCGCGGATCCCCTTCCTCGTCGCCGCGCCGGAGTCGACGATCGACCCGGCGACGCCGACCGGTGCGTCGATCCCGGTGGAGCGGCGATCGGAGGCCGAGGTCACCCACGTCGCCGGTCGGCGTGTCGCGCCGGAGAACACCAGAGCCGTCAACTTCGCCTTCGACATCACCCCGGCGGAGCTCATCACGGCCATCGTCACGGAGCGCAGGGTCATCGCCGGCGAGCCTCCGGTGCGGGGTTCTACCGCGCCGGCCGACGTCCGGCCGGGCGCCGCCCGGCCGTGACGGTTCGGCTGGTTCACTTCAGGACGGGATCTTCCGGGAAGAGCAGGCCGATCGCCACGGCCTTGTTCACCGCGTCCATTCTGGAGGCCGCTCCTAATTTGGCATATATGTTGGTGAGGTGCCGCTTGACCGTGCCTTCGGCGATGAACAGGCGCTCGGCTATCTCCGCGTTCCGCATTCCTGAGTACACGAGTGATATCACCTCTCTCTCCCGGGGCGACAGGAGAGCGTTGTCATCCTCCTTGAGCATGTTGAGGGTGTCCTGTGACACCGAGAGGATCACCCGGTCCACCTCCCGATGAAGGGTGCGGATCACGGTTATCAGCTCCTCCGGCGTCGTGCTCTTCAACATGTACGCGCGAGCACCCGCGCTGAGCAGTGACTCCACTACGCGAGGCCGGTCGTGCATGGCGAGGACGACGACCTTCGCCGCGGGTGACGCCTGTCTCGCAACCTGGATGAGCCGAGCGGCCTCCGCGCCGGAATCGCCGCCGTCCACCAGAAGGACATCGGGCGGTTCGGCGCGCAGTGGCACGGCCACGTCGTCGCCGAGGTACGCCTCCATCATCACGTCGATATCGGGTTCTGCATTCAACATCCTTGCCAGTCCGGCGCGAAAAAGCATGGATCGATCGACGATGCCTACCTTGATGATGTTCGCGCCACTTTCCATGGGCGGCCTTCCTGTTCAGTGGAGACGGTGGTCGGCAAGGTCATGACGGTATGCCGTTGATCGGCTACCGTTTGTGGGGTCCGTTCCCGAGTTCGGGTTTCCCTTGATGCGTGTGTGCGTGCATATAGTCCATATGTTGCGCAGGGCTGACAACATCCCAGGAAGAGAAGATTTCTGCGGTGACGTGGGTCGATGCGTCCGGGATCGCCCATCCGGCAAGCAATTCGCAACGTGTGTGATCGGTGGGGTATCGAATTGCTCCCCGGCTGGATCGAACGATCCGCAAAACGATCACACGACTTATTCTTCACGGGATGATGTCCGTGTGATTCGGGCGACGGCGGTTGGTGGATGATGCCAAATCATGTTCGGCGTCAATACGCGGCATCCGCCAGGCCGGCCCGTGGCGTTGTGGTCGATGACCGAAACGCGCACTGCCGATGTGCCGTTGGTGCAATGCCGGTTGTGACATCACGGCGATGGTCGCGGGACGCTCACTCGCAATACGCTTTCGACCGGCGAGGTCCCTATTGGAAATTCGGCCGTGAGAGTTCCGGTCTGCTGTGAAATCAGAATGGAGTGATGTGATGTCCGATCGCCTTTTCACCTCGGAATCGGTCACCGAAGGTCACCCGGATAAGATCGCGGATCAGGTGAGCGACGCGATCGTCGACGCGATGATCGCGAAAGACCCCGCCAACCGCGCGGCGATCGAAACGTTGATCACCACTGGATTCGTGCACGTGGCGGGTGAGGCGACGGTGCGCCCGGCGGACCTCGAGGAGACGATCCGGCGGACGATCCTCGACATCGGCTACGACTCCTCGGCCATGGGATTCGACGGTGCGACGTGCGGCGTCGCCGTCTCGATCGGGAGTCAGTCGCCCGACATCGCCCAGGGCGTGGAGGTCTCCCAGGAGGCGCGGACGGGTGAGAACAACGAACTCGACCGGCAGGGCGCGGGCGACCAGGGCATGATGTTCGGCTACGCCTGCACGGAGACGCTCGACCTCATGCCGCTGCCGATCACCTTGGCGCATCGGCTCGCCCAGCGGCTCGCCCGGGTCCGCCGCGACGGCCTGCTGCCCTACCTCCGTCCTGACGGCAAGACGCAGGTCACCATCGCCTACGACGGCGATCACCCGGTCCGGCTGGACAGCGTGGTGGTCTCGAGCCAGCACGGACCGGAGGCGGCCGTCGACACGACCGTCGCCGGGGACATCGCCGAGCACGTCGTGCGACCGGAGATCGAGCGGCTCGAACTCAACACGTCGGACTTCCGGCTCCTCGTGAATCCGACCGGCCGCTTCGAGATCGGCGGACCGATGGGGGACGCGGGACTGACCGGCCGCAAGATCATCATCGATTCGTACGGCGGAATGGCACGTCACGGCGGCGGCGCCTTCTCCGGGAAGGACCCCTCGAAGGTCGACCGGTCCGGTGCGTACGCGATGCGATGGGTCGCCAAGAACATCGTCGCCGCGGGCCTGGCGGGCCGGTGTGAGGTGCAGGTCGCGTACGCGATCGGCACGGCCCGCCCGGTCGGACTCTTCATCGAGTGCTTCGGCACGGAGAAGGTCCCCGTGCGCCGGATCCAGGACGCCGTCCAGGAGGTGTTCGACCTTCGTCCCGCCGCCATCATCCGCGATCTCGAGCTGCTGCGGCCCATCTACGGACGGACGGCGGCGTACGGCCACTTCGGCCGTGACCTTCCGGAGTTCACCTGGGAACGGACCGACCGCGTCGACGCGCTCCGCGAGGTCGTCCAGCCATGAAATCAGACACCACGGCCTCCGACCTCAGCGCGCTCCGGCGCCGGCTCTCCGACCACCTGCGAGTGGTCCCGGACTTCCCCAGCGCGGGCATCCTGTTCCAGGATCTGTGCGGGGTGCTGGCCGTCCCGTCGCTCGTGCACGACATAGCCGAAGCCATGGTGGCCGGCTTCCGGCACGAGTTCGACAGGGTGGTCGCCGTCGAGGCGCGCGGATTCGTGCTGGGGACCGCCGTCGCCCAGATCGCCGGCCGTCCCCTCGTCCTCGCCCGGAAGAAGGGCAAGCTTCCGGGCCCGGTCCATTCCGTGGAGTACGGGCTGGAGTACGGCACGGCCGTGCTCGAGATGCAGCAGGAAGCCTTGCGTGCCGGCGAGCGCGCGCTGGTGGTGGACGACGTGCTCGCCACCGGTGGCACGCTCGAGGCGACCGCGGAGCTCATTCGCCACGACGGCGCGGACGTCACCGGTCATGCCGTCGTCCTGGACATCGGGGCTCTGGAGGGCGTGCGGCGGCTCGCCCCCGACCGCGTGCTGTCGATCCTCACCGTCTGACACGAGGCGTCCTGCCGCCGTTCGCCCTGCCGCTGCCGGTCACCGCGTGTCCGGCAGCGGGGGCACCCGGACCTCCTCCAGAAGGGCGAGTGCGTCGTCGAGCACGTCGTCGAGGTCCGTTAAGAAGCTCCGGATGCGCGGCTCCACGTCGACGATCGTGATCACGGCGGGAGCGTTGCGGCCGACGCGTAACCACGTGCGCCGGCGTTCGTCGCCGGGATGCATGAAGCCGTCGATGGCGACCGTCACGGTGGCGCCCGCCAGCCCGGCCTTCCGCGCCCGGCGGACGACCTCCGCGTAGAGCGGCCGGCCGTCGTGTTCGTCGGATCGGCGGACGATGATCGTCAGCCGGTAGATACGGGACCGCGTGCCGGAGATGACGACTCCCTGAAATCGCAGGTCATGAGAGTGCGGTGCAGCTCTCTCGCATGTCAGAGAACTCGGAGGTTGGACAGTGGACGATCCTCGGGAACGGCCCGCCGGCGATGCCGAGCCGGACCCCGGCGTCGCGAGCGTAGCCCGGATTTATGACGCGTATCTGGACGGGACCGACCACTTCCCGGTCGATGAAGAGGCGGCCGCGCGCGTCATCGCCAGGACGCCCTGGGCCAAACCGGTGGCCCGGTTCAACCGTGCCTTCATGGTGCGGGCGGTGGAGAACGCCGCACGGGCCGGGATCGGACAGATCGTTGACATCGGCTGCGGCATGCCGAACGACCCCAGCGCGTTCAGCGCCGCCTGGGGCGTCGATCCCGGCATTCTGGTGGTCGGTTTCGACAATGACCCGATGGTCGTGGCGCGCGGCCGGTCGTCGGCGCTCGCCAGCGGGCGAGGGACGCTCCTGCGGGGTGACGTCCTGGACCCGTGGGCGATCCTTGAAGATCTCGAACCGCTGGTCGACTGGTCGCGGCCTGTCGCTCTGGTCGTCACGGCCGTGCTGCAGTTCATCCCGGATGACAGGGATCCGTGGGGTCTGCTGCGCGTGCTCCGCGGCCCCATGGCCCCGGGGAGCCGGCTGGTGCTGTCCCACTCCTCCACCGACGGCACCGCACCCGAGGTCGTGGCCGGGGTCGAAGACGCCTACCAGAGCGCGACCGCGCAGATCAAATACCGGAGCGACGAGCAGATCCTCGCCTTCTTCGAAGGAACGACACTCCTGGATCCCGGGCTGGTCGCGGTCCAGGACTGGCGACCCGGGCCGGATCGGTGGGCGGGCGAGATCCCGGACGTCCCCGGGTCGGTGGTGCGGGTCGCCGGAGCCGTCGGGGTGCTCCCGGCCTGACGGCGGACACCCCCTGGCCCGGAGCCGACGAGCGACGCGGCGGACCGGGCGTTCGGCCCCGGCGGCCGCTCGCCCGGTCACTCGTCCTCGATCCGCAGGACCGCACAGGTCCAGTTGAAGCCGACGCCGACGCCGAGCAGTACCAGCGTCCGGCCCGGAAGCGCCCGGCCCTCCTGCCGCAACCGGTGCAGACCCGCGATCTGATCGCCCGCGCCCAGGTGGCCGACGGTCCGTCCCCAGTTCCACAGGGTGGACTCCACCGGCACCTTCAAGGCATCGAGATAGTAGGTGCGCAGCTCCTGAAGGCCGACATTGGGCAGGACCCAGTGGTCGATCTCCGTCCTCCGTACGCCGGCGTCGTCCAGCGCACGGGAGACGACCGTCGAGATCCCGGATGAGAATCTCGCCACCGTCTCGGCCAGGCCATGGCTCCGGAAGTACTGCTGCTTCCGCTGTCGAAAGGACGGGGTGGCGCCGGTGTCCTGCATGGGGACGTAGGCGAAGTCGCCGCGGTGGACCTCCTCGAATGAGGAGTCGGCGTGGGAGACCAGGCTGAGGATCCGGGCGAAGCCCCCTTCTCGCGACACGACACAAGCGGTGGCGCCGTCCCCGGGGATCAGGCCGTAGTCGTAGTTCCACCTTCCGCCGGGCATGTCGTCGAAGCGGTCGGCCGTGGCGATCAGCGCCGCGTCGGTGTCACGGGCGGCCAGATAGGCCGTCGCGAGATCGAGTGCGGCCATGCAGCCGTTCGATCGCTGGACCACCTCGATGGCCGGGGCGCTGTTGCCGACCGCGAACCTGTGCACGAATGCACCCGAGTGCCATCCGTGCAGGCCCTGGTTGGAGATGTAGGCGTACAGCGTCAACGCGATGTCGCGCGGCTCATGCGCCGATACCGTCAGCGCCTGCCGTGCCGCGTCGACCGCCATCTCCGCGGGAAAGCCATCGGCCGCGATCGCGACGGAGAGCATCTGTGTCTCGGCGAGATCCTCCGCCGAGTAGAGCCCGTCGTCGACGACCCGGCCGATGGGGACGGCCGGGGGGATGGAGACACCTGTGCCGTCGATGTAGAACTCGCCTGACACCATCGTCGCCGTCACCCGATCCCTTCGCCCGTGGCCGATGTGCTTCCAAGACGGGCCGCGAGATCTTCGGCGCGACGGCGGGCCCGAGCGGCACGCTCCGGATCGCCGTCCGCCAGTGCGGCCCGCGCGTGCCGCCTCCAGGTGAACGGGCTGTCCGGGCGGATCGCCAGTCGTTCACCGATCAGCACCCGCGCCGCGTCGAGATGACCGGCCCGGACCGCCGACTCGATCAATGTCTGGTGAATGACATCGCGCTGAGCGTGGCTGCCCCCGCAGCGCCGGAGATCGCGCCGGAGCGGATAGAGCAGTTCGAGGACCTCATCGTGCGCGCCGCGGCCGAAGGCGAGAAACGCTCTGGCCACCGGCAGCCCGAGCTCGGCGGTCACGGCCACGTTGTCGAGGCCGGCCGGAGTGTCCCGCACGTACGCCTCCCGGTCGGCGATCAAGGCGGCGGCGGCTCCGAGGTCGCCCGAGCCGACGTGGCACATGACGGCATGCATGTCGTTGAAAGCGCACCACGCCTCGCGGACCAGCGGTGACCACGCCCGCGCCTGGGGGAGGAACCGCTCGCCGACGTCGGCTCCTTCGAGGTGCAGGCGCCATAGCAGGGACGAGCCGTTGACGAGTTCCAGCGCGGCGTTCCTCTCGACCCCCGGGCGCAGCGTCCGGTCGTACAGGAGAAGGACGGCCTCGATATCACCCGCCTCCAGGAGGTAGAGCCCCTTGTGCCAGGAGAGGTGGCCGCGCAACCGGTTGGCCGTGTCCCAGGCCCGGCGCCGGGCGGTCAGCCATCCGGCGCCCCGATCGAATCGGGCGCGCACCTCGTGGACGTGGGCCACGGCGTGGATCGCCCACACGGCCTCGGCGTCGAGGTCGGCCGCCTCCGTCCCCAACTCTTCGGCGTAATCCCAGTGGCCGCTCTCCTCGAGGCCGAAGGCGTACATGCCGAGCAGACTCGGATATCGCGGGTCGTCCCGCGGCCAGGTGGGCAGCACCGCGCCGATGCGGTCGCGTAAGGTCACGGCGTCGCCCAGCAGGAAGTCGACCTGATGGCCGACGGCGAGGGCGAGAACGTCCTGCGGGAACCGCTGGGAGATGCCGGCCAGATCCCGGGCGGTGCCGGTGAGGTCCCCGGTCAGGAGCCGCCACGCCGCGTCGAGGTGACGCCGCTCGCGTTCGGTGAGCCGGTGGCGCGCGGCCCGCCGCCGGAACCCGGCGAACGCCCTGCGTTTCGCGGCCACCGGCCGTGCCTCGGTGCTCAACCCGGTCATGTAGGCATCGAACGCCTCCGCCAGCGGGAAGAACGCCTCGCCGTCCAGAAGCGGCCGTATCGGGTCCAGCATGTCGTCGCGGAAGTGCAACAGACCGTCCAGCGCGCGGTCGAGCCGCCCGACCGATTCCGCGCTGGGCGCCGTCAGTTCGAGGCCGTTGTCTTCTCGGTTCATGGTGTCACCGTTCTGACCGATGCGAACCGGCGCGTGGTCACTCCGGTCCGAGGACGAGGGGCAGGTTGTCGATGAGCCGCGTATCGCCGACCTTGGCCGCGACGGCCAGGATCGCCGGCCCTGTCATGCCGGGCGGAATCTCGGTCCAGGTGTCGGGCGACACCAGGGTCAGGTAGTCCAGCTCGACGGGCGGGCTCGCGGCCGCGCCGTCATCGAGCGCCTTGCGACCGGCGCGCAGGACGGCGTCCCGCCCGCCGCCGGCGGCGTCACGGCCCGCGAACAGGGCCCGTGGCAGGGCACGCGCCGAGGAGCGCTCGGCGTCGGACAGGTAGGCGTTCCGGCTCGACAGCGCGAGCCCGTCGGAGTCCCGGACGGTCGGCTCGCTCTGGATCCGGACCGGAACGTCGAGGTCGGTCACCATCTTGCGGATGAGGGCCAGCTGCTGGCCGTCCTTCTCGCCGAACACGGCGATGTCGGGGCGGACCAGGTGCAACAGCTTGAGCACAACGGTGAGCATGCCGTCGAAATGGCCCGGACGGGTGGCACCCTCCAGCACGCGTCCCATGGCCCCGGCGCACACGGTCACCTCGGGATCGGCCGGGTAGATCTCACTGCGCGAGGGCGCGAACACCAGGTCGGCGTGTTCCGCCGCGCAGGTGCGCAGATCCGCTTCCAGCCGTCGCGGGTACCGGTCGAAGTCCTCGCCAGGGAGGAACTGCAGCGGATTCACGAAGATGGTGACGACGACCGCCTCGCCCAGACGCCGGGCGGTCCTGATCAGGGCCCGATGACCGTCGTGGAGCGCGCCCATCGTCGGAACGAGCGCGACGCGGCGTCCGTCCGCCCACCAGTTCTCGCGCACTCGGGAGAGCCGGTCGATCCGGTCGATGAGGAGGGGCGACCACGGCTTCCCGGACGCACTCATACACGCTCTCCTTCGCGTATTCCCGACCGGCGTTCATCCCTGATCCGATGGCCTGTGACCGGGCGGATGCGCTGGCAGATCGCCCGGCCGGAGAAGGGATATGACCGCCGACGATGCGCGGTGTCGCGGCGATTCGATGCTAGGTCGACGAGGGGATCGGTCTCCAGAGGTCGGCCTGCGGCGGTCTGTCGGCCGGCCGATGTCCCGCCGACAGGACACGGACGGGTCCGCCGCCGGCCCCTCCACCCGTGGCTCCCGGCGGTCGCGCCACCGCGATGAGCTGGCGATTGACACCGAATTGACGTGCGGAAGATCGGCCGTGCCTAGCGTTTGCGTCGTTCATCGACCGAGCGCGGAGTCGCGGACGAGGAGAACCGATCGTGGCGTCAGCGAAGGACCGGGCGACGGCAGGCGTCCGCCGGGCCGGGAGCCGTATCTTCCTCGGCCGCCGGGTGACGGCGACGAGGACCCGACTGAATCTGCCGCCGAGACTGCCGCTGGATACCTGGCGCGAGATCGGCGAACAGCTCCTCGTCCTCTGCGACGCGTCCGCCTGGTGGCATGGCGACTGGCTCGTCTACGGACAGGGCCGGTATCCCGACCGGTATCGGCGCGCCATTGAAGACTCCGGGCTGGACTATCAGACCCTTCGGAATTACGCCTGGGTCGCCCGAAAGTTCCCGCCGCCCCGAAGACGCGCCGCACTGAGCCTTCAGCACCACGCGGAAGTCGCCGCGCTGCCGGCGGAACAGCAGGAATACTGGCTCGACCTCGCGGAGAAGGGCGGATGGCCCACCGGCCGGCTGCGTAAGCACATTCAGGACACCCGGCGACGCCGGCGCGGAGTCCCCACTCCGGAGAGCACTCTGTCGTTGAGGACCGATACCGAACGGCGGCGTCGATGGCGGGACGCCGCGGAACGGGAGGGGCGGCGGTTGCCCGAATGGATCGCCGAGGCCCTGGACGGCGCGGCGGAGACCGCGCTGCGTTCGACGCCGTTTCCCCCGGGCGATGAGGTGGAGCGTTCCGTTTCGGCGGGCGGTTGAGTGGAGCGTTCCGTTCGCCGGGCGATGAGGTGGAGCGTCGGCGGTTGAGTGGAGCGTTCCGTTTCGCGGGGCGGTCAGGTGGAGCGTTCCGCTTCGCCGGCGGCTTCGTCGAGGATGCCTCCGGCCCAGTCGTCGAGGCTCCTCCCCGACAAGGCGGCCGCTCGCCGCCAGCGGTCGACCCTGTCCTGATCGACCGTGACCCGTACCAACGCCTCCTGTGCCGCATCGCCGTCATTCCGCCGCGCCGACCTCCGGCTCGCTCGAAGATGCTGCCGTAGCCTGCTACGGGACCAGCCGAAGCGCTCCGCACGGTCGAGCCAGACGTCCCGGTCGCCAGGGCTGAGCCCGGCCACCTCCGCATGGTGCTGGATGCTGAGTCCCGGCCGGCGGGACGAGGCGTCGAACTTACGCGCGACCCAGGCGTAGTTTCGAAGTGTCTGGTAGTTGAGCCCCGTCCCCGCGACCGCCTGCCGATAGCGCTCCGGATAGCGGTTCTGACCGTAGACGAGCCAGTCGCCCAGCCACCAGGCCGAAGCGTCGGCGATCGCGACGATCTCCTGCCCGACCCGCTGCCAGCCCTCCAGCGGGAGATCGGCGGGAAGCGACAGCCTGGTACGGCGGGCCCGCGCGCGTTCACCGAGCAGCGGCGCGTCAGGGTCGCCCCCGAAGCTCGGCAGGTCGGTCAGACCGGCCATCACATCACCCGCGTTCTTCCGTCCGCGTCAGCCCCGGTCACTCGGAGCCCTGCCATCGTCCCGTCGGCTGGGCCGAGCCCACGAAAGGACACTCGCCCAGGTGCGCCGCCGCCCGGTGCTGCCGCTCCGCGCACGTGAGCCGGCAGACGGTCTGGAGATTGCCGTATTCGATCGACAACCACCGGGCCGGATCGGCCCGTACGCGCGGAGCCAGCTCGGCCGGCATGCCGAGAGGCGGACCATGCGTCTGCGGCCGGGGACCTCGCGGGTTCCGACCGCAGCCGTGGTCGGCCGCACGGACCAGTCCGGCCCAGCCCCTGACGAGCCGGTTCAGCGCGGCGACGCGTTCGGCCGCGGGAACCTCATCGAGCAGTTCGCGCGCGTAATCCGCCGTCAGCGGGTCCATGCGAAAACGGGGCTGCCCGGTGAAGTCGACTGTTTCGGACGACACCACGTGATGGTCGAGCAGGCCTTCCAGCACGCGCTGGGCGTCCTTCTCCCCGTGCAGCGCCACGATCGCCCACTCGGGCAGGTCGTGCATCGTGATCAGGCCGAGGAGCCGGAACAGGCGGCGTTCCTCCCCGCCGAGAGCGGAGTAGGTCGCCGCGAGCTCCCGCCGGACGGACAGGTGCCCGACGGTCAGCTCGTCCAGCCGCCGCCGCTCCGTCATGGCGTCGACGAGGTGCCGGATGGGCCGGCTCTCATGGTTCCGCAGTCGCGCCCCCGCGACCCTGATGGCCAGGGGAAGGTGACCGCACGCCGTGACCAGGCGCTCGGCGGCCTCCCGCTCGGCCATGACGCGCCGCGTACCGATGATGTGCTCCAGGAGCGCGAGCGACTCGCCCACGACGAGTGCGTCGAGCGACAGCGATCGTGCCCCCGGCAGGCCCGCGAGCCGTCGTCGGCTCGTCACCAGGGCGGCGGCTCCCGGCGTACCGGGGAGCAGGGGGATGACCTGCTCCGGCGCCGAGGCGTCGTCGACGACCAGCAGGATCCGCCGGTCGGCGAGGTGTGACCGCAGCAGCGCGGCCCGGCCGGCCGCCGACTCCGGAAGAATCCGCGCCGGGATGCCGAGGCTGCGCAGTACGTCACCGACCACGTCGCTCGGTGCGCGGCGGGCGCCGTGGGCGCCCTCCATCTCGACGTACACCTGGCCGTCGGTGAACCGGTCACGTAAGGCGTGCGCGACGCGCGCGGCCAGCGCCGTCTTCCCGATGCCGGCGCGTCCGCAGACGACCGCGATCGCGACCCCCGCCGGGGTGCCGGCGTCCGTGAGCTCTCTCGCCACCTCGGCGATCTTCGCCTCGCGACCCACGAAGTCGCGGGGCGCGAGCGGGGCCTGCAGGGGAGCCGCGATCGCCGCTCCCGCGCCGGCGGACGGCGACGCCGTCCTGGAGAGGCGGGGGGTCGCAGGCGGGCCGGGACTCACGGCGCCGGCTGCGGGCGGCGATGAGAGCAGCTCTCGGCGGAGGCGCATCAGGTCGGCACCCGGTTCGACGCCGAGTCCCGCCTTCAGCACCTCGCGTGCCTCGTCGAAGGCGGCGAGGGCGTCGCCCCGGTGTCCGCTGAGCTGCAGGGCGCGCATCAGTTGGTGCCAGTAGGGCTCATGGAGGGGGGACTCCGACACCAGCGCCCGCAACCGGGGGAGCAGGTGCCGATGCCTTCCCAGACGCAGCTCGGCATTGATCAAAAGCTCTTCGGCGGCACGGCGCTGGGCGTTCCATCGTTCCAGATGCGGGATCATCGACGTCGTCGCGGGGACGTCTGCGAGCGGTGGATTGCGCCAGAGGGCCAGAGCCCGCTGGAGGCGGTCGGCCGCGCCCCGGTCGTCGCCCGCGTCCAGGGAATCGCGGGCGGTCGCGACGAGCCGCTCGAAGCGCTCCAGGTCGAGCTCTTCCGGGGCGACCTCGAGGAGGTAGCCGGACGGACGGGTGCGCAGTCGGCTGCTGGGCGCCAGCAGCCGTCGCACGGCCCATACATAGGTGCGGAGAGCGCCGCTGGACGTCCGAGGCCGGTGCACACCCCAGAGGGCGTCCATGAGCGCCTCCGCGGTCATCTGCCGGTTGGCGTGCAGGAGAAGGACGGCCAGCAACGCCCGCTGCCTCGGCTGCCGAATGAGCAGGTGAGTGCCGTCGTCCGCCCGGATCTCCAGCGGCCCGAGAATTCGGAACTCCATCCCACCTACCTCGGTCACGGGTCGCCAGGGCAAGTGCACCATGACTTTGCTCGTTACCGATCGTAAAGCTCGTTCTCAAACCTCGCCATCACCCGGTCGATCGCCCGCGCGGTCGTCCGCGGCTCAGGGGCTCAGATGTGGTAGAAGGCGGCCGCGTTGTCGTGCAGCACCGCTCGGACGTGGTCCGGCCCCACCACCTCGGCCAGTAGCTGCAGGTCGTCGTCGTGGAACGGGCGCCGGGCGCGGGTGGACGGGAGGTCGGTGCCGAACATGAGGGCCTCCGGGTTGACGGCGACCACGGCCTGAACCGCCTTGGTCACGTCGAGGTCGACGCGGCCGAACCCGGTCGCCTTGACCCGGGCTCCGCGTTCGACCAGCGCGAGCAGGTGCGGCAGTCCGTCTTCGGAGAGCCCGAGATGGTCGACGCTCACCGCCGGGAGGGCGCTCAGGACGGGAGCCAGGTCCGGCAGGTCACGCGCGTCGATGTACAGCTCGGTGTGCCACCCGGCGACCTCGTGGACGCGACGGGCCAGGGCGTCCAGGTGGTCGAGGGTCTCCGAGCCGCCCCGGCGTACGTTGAACCGCACCGCGCGTACGCCCTGCGCCTCCAGCCGCGCGATCTCCTCGTCGGTCACCGAGGCGGGCAACTGGGTGACCCCCACGAAGCCCTCGCCCAGCCGCCGGAGGGCGTCCACCAGGTAGTCCTGGTCGAATCCCTGGAAGGAGCCGGAGACCACCGCCCCGCCGGTGACTCCGAGCGCGCGCGTCCGCAGCCGGTAGTCATCGACGGTGAACGCGGGCGGGAGGTAGCCGTTGTTCCGGATGAGCGTGAACCGGGGATCGATGATGTGCAGATGGGCGTCGAAGACCCGGCGGGTGTCCGCGTTCACGCCCGGCCCTCCATCGCGGCCCGGTCGGCGAGCCGTTCCTCGAAACGGCGCAGGTCGATCACCGCACGTCTGTGCGTGCCCCGGCACACGATCGCCGCGTCGTCCTTGGCCTGCACGGCGAAGGTGAGCCGGCGACCGTCGACGGCGGTCAGCTCGACGTCGATGGTGACCGCGCAGCCGGGCGGAGTGGCGGCCTCATGGCTGAGGTCGACGTGCACGCCGACGGTGCGCTCGCCCTCGTCGAGGTGACCGGCGAGAGCCCGCATGCAGGTCCATTCGACCAACCCGACGAGGTAACCGGTCGCCAGCACGGACGGCATCCCGCCGAACTCGTCCGACTCCGGCAGCAGGTGCGGGACGGTCCGGGTCTCGGGCACGCGATAGTAGAGCGTCGCGGTCAGGCCGGGGCGCAGGGACGATCTCACATGGTCCTCCGTTAGGTCGCGGGCACGGCGTCGTGGTCGTCGGAGCACCCGATGAGCCGGGCGGCGGCCGCTCTGGCCCGGTGCATGGCCGTACGGTCGCCGGCCACGACCACGCGCGCGTTGGCCCCGTCGATGAGCATGAGGAGGGCGAAGCCCAGCTCCTCGGGGTCGGGAACACCTGCCTGCCGCGCCAGCGAGGTCAGCGTCTCGCGCAGCCAGTCCTTGTAGGAGGCGATCACCGCACGCGCGGGATGGGCCGGGTCGGGCAGTTCGACGGCGGCGTTCGTGAACGGGCATCCGCGGAACCCCTCCCGGCCGTGCCCCTGGGCGAGCCAGTCGAACACGGCCAGGATCCGGTCGACGCCCCGGGCGTCGCTCTCGGCCAGGAACGAGGTCATGACCTCCTGGCGCCGCCGGCGGCGCTGGTCGAGCACGGCGGCGACGAGGTTCTCCTTGGATCCGAACTGCGCGTAGAGCGTGGGCTTGGAGACGCCGGCCCGATCCACCAGGGTGTCGACGCCCGTGGCGCGGATCCCCTCCGCGTAGAAGACCTCGGTCGCGACGTCGAGGAGTCGCCGACCGCCTGGGCTCAACCCGTCCACGGAATGCATACTTACAGGTCAGTAAAGCCCTGACAAGGCCCGCGCGAGGGTGGGTCGGACGTGCCCCGGCCTTCCCGCGCGCCGCAGGTGCTCAGCCGGCCGAGCGTCTGCGCTCGACCGGGAGAAGGGTTTCCCCGTTGAGGAAAAGCTCGATCGGGAGGGTCGCCGCGCCGAGCGCCACCGCCTCCGGCCCCAGCCGGCCCAGCTCGATCGAGGTCTCGGAGAACGCGTGCCGGAGCGCGTGCCGGCGGGCGGCGTCGCGGATCCGCGGCAGCAGCCGTTCGCCGAGGAGCAGGCCGGCCCAGCCGCCCAGGATGATCCGCTCGGGGTTGAACAGGTTGATCAGGTCGGCGAGGCCGACCCCGAGGTAGAGCGCGGTCTCCTCCAGGACGCTCTCCGCCTCACCCGCACCGCCTGCGGCCGCGTCGAGCAGGGCGGCCAGCGCGGACTCCTCGTCCTGACCCGGCAGCGCGCCCGTGTAACGGTCGAGGATGGCCTCGGCGCCGACGTACGCCTCCAGGCATCCCTGTGCCCCGCACCGGCACTCGCGGCCGCCGACCATGATGGTCGTGTGGCCCCACTCACCGGCGCTGGACGTGGAGCCCCGGTGCGTCCGGCCGTGCGCGATGACGCTCGCGCCGACACCCGAGCCGATGAGGCACACCACCGCGTGCTGGGCGCCGCGCCCCGCGCCGAACCACATCTCCGCGCGGCCCATCGTCTTGGCGCCGTTGTCGATGTGCAGGGGAAGGTCGGTGCCGGCCCGCAGCAGGCGCCCGAGGGGGACCGCGTCCCAGCCGTACGTCTGGCCGTGCACGATGACCTCGTCGCCCTGCTCGACGACGCCGGGGACGCCGATGCCCACGCCAAGGATCGCCGAGGGGCCGACGCCGGCGTCGGCCAGCACGGCGGACAGTCCCTCCAGGATCCGGTCGACGATCGTCGTCACGCCGTGCTCGCGGGGGTCCAGTGGGTAGTCGGCCCTGGCCCGCTCGGTCATCGCCAGGTCGAACAGCTCGACGCGGACCCGGGTCTCACCGACGTCCACGCCGATGACGTAGCCGTGGTCCTGGTTGATGCGCAGCAGGACACGGGGCCGGCCGCCGTCGGAGTCGACCGCGCCGGCCTCGCTCACGATGTCCTCGTCGATCAGCTCGCGGACGACGTTGCTGACCGAGGCCGGGGACAGACCGGTCGTCCGGCTCAGCTCCTGGCGTGTGGAGGGCTGGTCGAAGTAGAGCGACCAGAGCAGCACCGACCGGTTGTCGCGCCGGAGATCCCGCACCGTGCCCCGCCGTCGCTCCGGTGTGACGTGCTCCCGCATATCGACCTCCCCGAGTAGTTCAAATCTTATAACAAGCACGCGAAGAAGCTCCTCGCGGGCCTGTTACGACCTCTTGACGGCCCCTGTCAGCGGAGGTTAAATCACGTCATTAAATAAGGTCTGTATCAAGTCCGGCCGGCGTGCGTACCCGCACTTCGCGCCCGGACCCGCTCGATGCACGGGGACGTGCTCCGTGCGCGCACCGTGCTCCGATCCTCCCCCGCCCCTGACCCGGGAGATGTGATGAAACCCGTCCCCGCCCCTGACATCCGGACCCGGCCGCGGTCCCGTCGACTCCGACCGGCGTCGGCCGCCGCGGTCGTCGCGCTCCTCGCCGGTCTCCTCATCGCCCTCGTGCCCTCCGCCGGCGCCGCCTCATGCGGCACCGACGACGCGGCCAAGGGCCGGCCGGCGACCGCATCCTCCACCGAGAACGCCGGATTCGCCGCCGCGAACGCGGTCGACGGCGACACCGGCACCCGCTGGTCCAGCGCCTTCAGCGACCCGCAGTGGGTCCAGGTGGACCTCGGCTCGTCCCAGGACATCTGCCAGGTGGTGCTCCAGTGGGAGACCGCCGCCGCCAAGGCCTACCAGATCCAGACCTCGCCCGACGGATCCGCCTGGACCACCGTCTACTCCACGACGACCGGCCAGGGCGGCACCGAGACGCTGAACGTCACGGGTACCGGTCGCTACGTTCGCATGTACGGCACCGCCCGCACCACCGGCTACGGCTACTCCCTCTGGGAGTTCGCCGTCCACACCGCCTCCGGTGGCGGCGGCACACTCCCCGGTGGCGGCGACCTCGGATCGAACGTCATCGTCTTCGACCCGTCGATGTCGTCCGCCACCATCCAGAGCCGGCTCGACACCGTCTTCAAGCAGCAGGAGAGCAACCAGTTCGGCAGCGAGCGGTACGCCCTGCTCTTCAAGCCCGGCAGCTACAACGTCAACGCGAACATCGGGTTCTACACCTCCATCGCCGGGCTCGGCCTGTCGCCCGACGACGTCACCATCAACGGCGGCGTCACCGTCGACGCCGGATGGTTCAACGGGAACGCCACCCAGAACTTCTGGCGGTCCGCGGAGAACCTGGCCGTGCAGCCGTCCGGCGGATTCGACCGGTGGGCGGTGTCCCAGGCCGCGCCGTTCCGCCGCATGCACATCAAGGGCGACCTGAACCTCGCGCCGACCGGCTACGGCTGGGCCAGCGGCGGCTACATCGCCGACACCAAGGTCGACGGCCAGGTACAGCCGTACTCACAGCAGCAGTGGTTCACCCGCGACAGCCAGATCGGCGGATGGCTGAACGGCGTGTGGAACATGGTGTTCAGCGGGGTGTCAGGCGCACCCGCGCAGAGCTTCCCGAACCCGCCCTACACCACCGTGGCCAACTCGCCGGTGACGCGGGAGAAGCCGTTCCTCTACGTCGACTCCTCCGGCGCCTACCAGGTGTTCGTGCCCGCGCTGCGGAAGAACTCCCAGGGCACCACCTGGAGCGGCGGCAGCACCGCCGGCTCGTCCATCCCGCTGAGCCGGTTCTACGTCGCCAAGCCCTCCGACAGCGCGGCGACCCTCAACCAGGCGCTGGCCCAGGGCCTGAACCTGCTGTTCACCCCGGGCGTCTACAAGATCGACCAGACGCTCAATGTGACCCGTGCGGACACGGTCGTCCTCGGCCTCGGGTACGCCACGCTGGTGCCCCAGAACGGCGTCACGCCGATGTCCGTCGCCGACGTGAACGGCGTCAAGATCGCAGGCCTGCTCTTCGACGCCGGCTCGGCGAACTCGCCGAACCTGCTCCAGATCGGCCCGAGCGGATCCACCGCCGACCACTCCACCGACCCGACCTCGATCCAGGACGTCTTCTTCCGGATCGGCGGGGCCGGCGTCGGCAAGGCGACCAACAGCCTCGTCGTCAACAGCAACAACGCGATCATCGACCACATCTGGGCCTGGCGGGCCGACCACGGCTCGGGCGTCGGCTGGACGAGCAACACCGCCGACACCGGTCTCATCGTCAACGGAAACGACGTCACGGCGTACGGCCTGTTCGTCGAGCACTACCAGAAGTACGAGGTCGTCTGGAACGGCGAACGCGGCCGGACGTACTTCTTCCAGAACGAGATGCCGTACGACCCGCCGAACCAGGCCGCCTGGACGAACGGCTCGACCAACGGCTACGCCGCCTACAAGGTGGGCGCGAACGTCACGACGCACGAGGCCTGGGGCGTCGGCAGCTACTGCTACTTCAACGTCGATCCCTCGATCCACGCGGCGCACGCGTTCGAGGTGCCGAACGCCTCCGGCGTGAAGTTCCACGACCTGCTGACGGTGTCCCTCGGCGGCAACGGCACGATCGACCACGTCATCAACGACACCGGCGGTGCCGCCCAGGGCACCGCGACCACCCCGGTCAACGTGGTCAGCTACCCGTGACCGGCTGACCCCTTGCCCCTCGTGGCCCGCGCGGCACCCCGTCGCGCGGGCCCTTCCGTCCTCGAAGCCGAGTGCCCCCCGGGGCGGCGGGTCGCCCACTGTGTGGTGCGGCGACGAGGCGGGCGTAGCGCTCGGTAAAGCCGCTGGGACCTGGCCTGTCATCGGGACGAATCACCCGGCAGCGCGGGCTTTCACCGAGCATTGTGCCCGCCCCCCAGGCGCGCGCCCGCCTCAGCGGGTCATGGAACCTGTCCTGTCCGAGCTGCGAAGTCCTGGCGTCGGATCCACCAGTCACTTCGACGCCGCTATCGACATTGCAGGCCCGGCAAACCGGTCATCCAACCGTCAACGTCGACGGCAGCGTCGCCCAGCTGTGCCGCCGTCTCGGGCAAGAGGCCACCGGCGAGAGCGCGGGTAACCTCCGTGGCGCCGTCACCGCCGAAGTCGCCGGCCTGTCCTCCGCCGATGCGCGCGGATGGTCGAGCCCCGTCCTGCTGACCGCGACGGCCACTGACTTGCCCGGCTTCCCGTTGTGGACGCTGCCGGGCTGGATCGGTGAGTACGTCGCGAGCCTGGCCGAGGTCACCCAGACCCCGCCCGACCTGGCAGGCTGCCTCGCCCTGGCCGTGCTCGCCGTTGCGGTCGGCGGGAAGGTGTGGGTGCAAGCCTCCGGATGGCGTGAGCCGACGAGCCTTTTCACCGTCGTCGTGCTGCCGCCCGGCAACCGCAAGTCCGAAGTGTTCCGGTCGATGTGTGCCCCGATCCAAGAGGCGGAAAAGTCCCTGATCGCCGAGGCTGAGCCCGCGATCGCCGGAGCGGTCATCGCCCACCGAGTCGCCGAAGCCCAAGCCGACAGGGCAGCGAAAGCAGTTGAGAACGCCACCGGCCTGGACTCCATACAGAAGACGCTAGCGATCACCGAGGCCGCTGAGGCGAAGCTCGCCCTCGACGCCGCGACCGTTCCGCCAAAGCCGCGTCTGTTCTCCGATGACGCCACCGTCGAAGTCCTCACCTCGCTCCTGTGCGAACAAGACGGACGCATGGCCGTCCTGTCGCCCGAGGGCGAGATCTTCTCCATCGCCGCCGGACGCTAGTCCGGCGCCCCAAACTTCGCCGTCCTGAAGAAAGGCCACGCCGGAGAAGAGATGCGCGTCGACCGCATGGGACGTGAACCCGAGCACATCGAAGTCGCCACGGTCACCCTGGGAATCTGCACACAGCCCGGCGTCCTGGCCGAACTCGGCGCCACCCCACAATTCCGTGATCAAGGGCTACTCGGACGCCTGCTGTACGCAATCCATCCTCACCTGGGCAAGCAACACCGGCGCCACCCGCTTCGGCGCCCCCGACGTCCAACCCGCGCTACGCGCCCGATTCAAGAAGGTCACCGACCTGGACCCCGCCCTACGCGTCCTAGAGACCCACGGCTGGATCCGCCGCCTGCCGCCACCCCCCACGCACCGGACGCGGACGCCCCTCCGCCCCGCTGTACGAGGTGCATCCCACCGCGCTGGAGGCGAGCCGATGACCACCACACAGCGTCATGGCGGCCTCGACGCCGGACCGCTCCCAAGCCTTGAAGCACGTAAGCGAAAGCAGCAAAAACCATTCTGCTCATTTCCGCTTACGCGCTTACCCCTGCACGCCCGCCACCGTCCCGCCCTGGCAGACACCGACCGTGACCGGCGAACAGCCACCAAGCACGCCGCCGGCCACGTCACCCCGACCGATCACAACCCCGGAGGAACCTGCTCCGTGAAGACCGCCGAACGCACCCGCGACAAGCTCACCCTCGCTGAGGTCTGCGACGAACTCGGGATCTCTCGCTCGACCTTCTACGGCTGGCGCGCCAAGTAGAAGGCGCCCCGCTGCATCACCCTTCCCAACGGTGGCCTCCGCGTCCGCCGTACCGAACTTGACCGCTGGCTGGACGCACGAGAGGACGCCGTCTGATGCAAGACATGACCTATGACGTCCGCATCTACAAGACGGACGTCTACAAGGGCGCGAAGGTCACCACGTACTACGTCCGATGGAAGGTCGGTTCGAAGCACTGGAAGGAGCCCTACCGCGTCGAGGCGCAAGCCGCGAGCTTCGAGGCGCAGCTACGTGCGGCGGCGAGCGCTGGAGAAGCCTTCGACGTGAGGACCGGTCGACCGGTCTCATGGTGCCAGGCCACCAACCGGATGAGCTGGTATAGCTTCGCGTGCGCCTATGCGGACGTGAAGTGGAAGGACGCGTCCGCCAAGCACCGCGCCGACATTGCGAGGGTGCTCATGCTGGCCACCTTCCCGATGCTTTCCACCAACCGAGGTAAGCCGGATGACAAGGCCATCCGTCGGGCATTGACCCGCTGGGCGTTCAACACCAAGCAGAGGCCATCCGGACCGGCCGACGTCGTCGAGGTGCTTCAGTGGGTGTCGCGGAACACCCGCAACGTGGATACCCTGCGCGATGAGGAGATGCTGCGGTCGGTCCTCGACAGGATCACGACCAAGCAGGATGGCAAGCGGATGGCGGCGGTCACGACGAAGAAGTATCGCGGCATCCTTCACAACGCGCTCGAATACGCCGTGGTCAAGAAGACGCTCACCGAGAATCCGCTAACGGGTCTTAAGTGGATCAGGGTTAAGACGTCGGGGGAGGTTGACCGCCGCTCGGTCGTCAACCCCAACCAGGGGAGGGCGCTCCTTAGAGCGGTTCGAGAGCAGGACTGGTAGCCCTGTTCGGCGCGATGCTCTACTGCGGACTCCGTCCCGAGGAAGCCGTGGAGATCTTCGAGCACAACCTGACCCTCCCGGACCGTGCGTGGAACGCCGAGACGGAGCAGTTCGAAGATCTGCCGGAGGACCAGGACTGGGGAGAGTTGTACGTTGGCCCAGTTGCCCCCGAGGTAGCTCGCGACTGGACGGACGACGGCGCACGTCGGGACTCACGCGATCGTCCCAAACACCGTGCGGAGGGGGAGACCCGTGGCCCCATTCCGACACCACTCGTTCAGGTACGTCTCTTCCGCACCCACCTGGCCGAATTCGGGACGGGCAAGGACGGCCGTGTCTTCCGGGGAATCCGCGCCGACGTCGTACCGGGAGAGACGATCCGGAGGGTGTGGCGCAACGCTCGGGAGAAGGTCTTCACTGAGAAGGCGTAGGATTCTCCGTTGGCCAAACGTCCGTACGACCTGCGTCATACATGCTTGTCCATCTGGCTGAACGTTGGCATCCCACCCAAGCAGGTGGCCGAGTGGGCAGGTCACAGTCTGGACGTCCTGCTACGGACCTACGCCAAATGCATGGTCGACCAGGACCAAGCGATCCGTCACCGCATCTCCGCTGCGCTGAGGGACTAGCCAGGTCGGAGGAACGCACTCAAGCTCCCATCTTCGGCGCAGACGAGATCTGCTGTGTATGGCGGCCTGATATTCGGGTGGTGCCCGCGAGGGCATCACCCGGCTTTGGCGGCCTTCGGCCCGGACCGCCTTCCTTCGCGGACCGCGGTCAGTCGCTGAATATGGCTTGACCCGCGAGACTCTCGGACGAGAAAGAGGCTCATATCTTTGAAGGTTGCGATCGCAAATCTATCGAATATCGCACAGAATCTGCACAGTCACTCGGCTTCTTATGGGTATCGCTACATGTTGAGGTTGCCTGCACGCTATTTGTCCGCTATCTCCGGCGCGGGCGCTGATTTCATATTGGCCGTCAGGTAGCTTGAACTTAAAGCTGCCCGATGTAACCACCTCGCGCCGAACGACCCGATGCATGGAATCGGTGACTGTAACGCTCGCTTTCTTTGGGGCGATGTGTCGGTCCGGCCAGGGGCCACCGACTAGCTGTATTTTCCCAGTGATCTCCCTTTGCGTGCTAGGAGGGTTGGAGTCGCACCCTGTGACCCCGGATGCCAGAAGTGCGATAGCGCCGATAGTGCCGATCTCCCGAAGTTCCATGCCGATTCTTTCGATGTGCGTATGTGGGCTGGCGCCACCTGCGCCAGCCCACATGCTGGTTGACCCGCGTGCGACTACCGTATCCTCTGCACCATACCAAGGGAGGGGAGGTTGATCGAGCGGGAGCTTATGCCCCAATCCAATACGTTACCCGTCGCCGTTTCGAGCGTTACCGTCAGATACCTTCCTCTCGGGATTTTCTTGCCGGCCGGAAGTCTTGCCTGGTGACCCGTGAATTTCCCTACCGCCTGAACGATGGTCACGGGAACCTTATTCTGGGTACCTCCATTCCGATTCAGTTCGACGACCGACTTTGATGTCTTCACGGCTTCGACTCGCTCTGGCGTGAGGTCTCCATTTCCCCGCAAGAAGCCACTGACTGTTCTGTTGATGCCTTCGGGTGTAACTGGAGCGGCCTGTGATTCGGCGGCCCTTGGAAGTTTCGCCGGCGCGTCCGTGCACGTCTGGGCGTTCACGGCTAGGTCGGTGTACTTGGTGATCCAGCCAACAGAAAAATTACCGCGCGTGAACGAAGTCGGATGGTAGTTCGACGAGTTCCAGCCGTTATGAATTCCGCCATTCGTGTCAGTGTAATCCAGTGCTGCTATCTCAGCCTCGGCTCGGGCGTTTGGGTCGGTGGATTCCATCCCCACGTCAGCGTTCGTTGCCGGATTTCCGGGCAGCGTGGATACCCCTGACACTATTCCGTCTAGTCGAACCCTCCATTTTTTGTCGCTGTCGAGATCGATCGTAAAGTTCCTTGGGAAGTTCGTCGCGGCGTCAGGGATCTTGTACTCGTGATAGTCGCCGTCATTGCCTTCGGCCCAGAAGTGGGTTACCGACGACCCCCATGGGTGACCGACTGTGTCGCCTGCTTCGATCCATTGCTCGTCATCGGCATATCCAGCCCACATCTCACTATTAACAAAGTAGGCTGACGTATCGGTGACGGTGAAGCACTGATAGTCCGGCTTAACCCATTCGCCGATGCCGTTGATGGCTTTTACCTTCCAGTGCATGATGGCGCGACAGTGATTGCCTGCTTGCCAACTGCAGGTGTCTGCGTATGCGGGCCCAGCGCCTGTCGCGACATTGCTAATGCCGAGGATAGTGGCGGCCGCGAGCATAGATATGCCTTTAATCATGATGCGAACTCCTCGCTTTGGTCGGCTCAGGCAAGCGTGATCAACATACGGATCGGTGTGATCCTGAGTCAAGGAGAAGCTTTCTCATCGTCATATGGCCAGTTGTGGCCAGTCAATGAGGCTTTTCGGCGTGTGTCTGAGGTGCGGCCGATCGCAGCTCGATCACGAGTCCGCCGTAAGCGCTCCGGGTGGCGAATCCTTTGGCAGGTGAGTTCTTCGCCAAAGTCTCCCGCCCGGACGAGGGGCTTCTGTAGCTGTTCTGCCGTGCGCACTGCCGCAGTTACACCCGACTTGAACCACACCGTCGGCCTGATCCGCTGGCGCCTTGTGGAGATCGTCTCCAAGGTCCCGGGTGTTCCACCTTGCTCTGTAGGCCGTGCTCGTGCTGGTCCACCTGCGCAAAGATGACACCTTCGCCGAGCTGGCCCCGGCGTTTGCGGTATCGACCGTCACCGCCTGGTGCTACGTCAACGAGACCGTCGACCTGCTGGCTGGCCGCTCACCCCGGCTCGATCGGACGCTGTAGTTGGCCAGCGAGGCCACGCACGCCTTACGGCACGGCGTGGACTTGCAGGTCATCCCAACGCCAGCGGGTAGATCGTGCGGGTGTCTGGTGCGCTTCCGGTAGCGTGCATGACACTATGGCCGCCCGTATCTGACGCTGGAAAGCATCGGGTGCATCGTGCTGGCCGACAAGGGTGACCACGGCGCAGGCGACGTCTGGGCGTCGTATGGGGGAAGAACAAAGCAGGAGTCTCAGGCGATGGCCAACCGGTCCCCGCCCGGCTACGCGGGCCTGGCGAACGTGCGAACGCCGACCATGCCCTGGCGTATCCTATGAACTCCGCTGCTGCCCATATCGCGCCGGCTTTCTCGCCAAGGCGATCCATAGCCTGGAGACCGCGAGGCCTGAGAAGGCTCGTTTCCTGGCCCAAACCGCGTAAGCTTGTCACCGCTGGGCATCGGCAATTGAAGAAAGATTTCGGCACGCATTCGGCGCAGAGAGTCGCCGACGGCCGGTCACAGTCGGACATGGCCGGAGGGTGATGGGATGGCGCCCTACTTGTCCCGTGCAGGTCGGGCGCCGTCTGTCCCTGTTGCGGCGGTTGGCCAAATCGATCGCCTTGCGAGTATTGGACGGACTCTGGTTCAGTTAGTCCCCGACCTCGAAGTCGTGCTACCGCCCGTCCATGGTGCGGCGTTCGCTGAGAACGTCGGGCGGCTGCGGTCGCGGGAGTGACCGTCCTGTGCGGCCCGGGATGTCTACCCGCTGCATGAGCCCGGCACCGGCAGCGACCACCTCGATGAGTATCCCTGGACCATGACGCTCGACGCGCTGGAGGACACGGTCGTCGGACGGGGCTGATCCCGGGAGACGGATACCGGCGAGGGCCTCAGCCGTACGGGGATTCGCGGACGCGGGTGACGCGCCGCCTCAGCCTGCGCTCACGGATGCCGCGCTTGACGAAGCGGATCCCCACGACGACGAAGACGATCACCCCTGCCAGAACGATGAAGACCGGGATGCCCAGCTTCCAGTCCGCCCACTCGTCGTCGATGTGCGTGCCGATCCGCAGCCGTACCACGCGGCCATGCCAGATCTCGGCGGTGCCGACGGTGCCGGCCTCGGCGACCTTGTAGAAGCCGTGCTCCACCTCGAAGTCGTGGTACCGCCCGTCCGCGGTGCGCACGGTGATCTTGTAGTGGGTGGTCCGCAAGGCGGCGACGACCCGCAGACTCGCCACGGTCGGCAGGACCACCCGGAACGGCCCCATCGGGGGCGGCTGCGGCGGTTGCGGCGGCGGGAACTGCGGCGGATCCGGCGGGTCCGGGTCCTCGGTCGTGTACGTGGACTGCCGGATGACGGTCATCGCAAGCCGCGTTACGCACTGACTCGCATCGGCCGGCGGAGGCGTCGTGCAGTACGGGGCCCGCTCGAACGCCGTCAAGTCGGCACTGGGGCCGGCGGCCAGCGCCACGCCTACACCGATCAGCGCCGGCCCCGCCGCCAACGCCGCCCACGTTCTCAACCCGCTCCGCCACCCCACACGTCGAACCTAACCGGGGCGGGGCGAATTGTGGTGCAATTCGCTGCCATCCCGCTTGAAGCATTAAGTCAGGATCCGAGGCCGACGTCTGGCTGGCGCTGGACTCGCGGCCTATCCTCGCGGGTTCTTATTCTGACCTGGCCCGACGGTCGTTTCCCAGTCGGCGAGGATGTCGAGCAGGCAGCCGAGCGTCCGCCGGAGCTCCGCCAGATGCTCGGACTTACGTTCGGCCAGCGCAAATGCGTCATCGGGCGTTTGGTCTTCGTACTGGAACAGGCAGCTCGCCAGGCCGGTGGTGAAACGTCGGATCGTGGCATCGGAGCCGAGGTTCGTCGGGCTGGTCATCGGACCCTACCTTTCGTGATGAGGACTCCATGAGGAGCGGAGCGTGCCGGGACGGCCGTTGCTCCGACGGTCGGGTGGGTGATGCTGTGGTGCAGTTCGACCTCTCGTAGCCGGGGAAGCAGGTGCTCGATGGTCGGCGCGTCCAGGACGAGTGGTTCGACGGAGAAGCAGCAGAACGCAGTGAAGGTCCGGTGCCATAGGGACCACATGATCAGCCAGCCTCGATGCCACTGCATAGCCTGGTATGCCTCGCCGACGCGCTGGACATCGAGGTGGGTCAGCGCCATGTCACCACACCGTCCTCGCAGGCGGCCCGGCAGAGGACCGAGAACCGGCGATATGTCGGATATCCGCCGCCGTGGACCAGCGTGATGAGACAAACGAGACCCTGGCCTTCACGCATTCCTCTGAGCGTTTCGGCCAGTGCGACTATGGCGCGTGGAAGATTGATCGATATTCCGGAGCAGCCATCACCCTCGATGATCCACTCGTAGAAGACGAGCGGATCGGGGCGCGGAACTGGTGGCGCGCTGGGGTGCAATGAACGGCTTGAGTGGCTGGGCATGAAGCGAAACTATTTCCGGGCTCCGTAGAGCGGTTACACAGGACGTGTCACCTCTGTCATGCTGAAGGCGAAAGATCGATGATCGGGTGCGAAGGGAAAGCTCGCCGTGAATGATCGAGATCTCGGAAGACGCATCGCTTACTGGCGTCGCCGTCGTGGCCTCACGCAAGCGGTGTTCGCTGATCGTCTTGGTCGTTCCAAGAGTTGGGTCACCAAGGTTGAGAGCGGCATGCGGAGCGCCGGTCGGCTTTCCATGCTCGACCTTATCTGTGAGGTACTTCGGGTCGATATGTCCGCCCTGATCGGCGAAGACCCTGTCCGTCGTGCCGAATCCTGCCTCGAAGACGCGGAAGTCGCGCGGATTCAGTCGGCCCTTGAGCGGTATCCGCTGACATCCCCTGTTGGGTCTCCAGTTGATACTGCCGCTCTGCGACGTCGGGTCGAGCATGCGTGGGCGGCGTTCGAGTTCGCCGACTACGACGTCGTGAGCCTTGTCCTGCCAGGGATCATCGAGGAGGCCCAGCACGGGCATGCGGCATGGGACGACGATGGATCGGCCCTCCTGCTGATCGAGGTCTATCAGCTAGCGTCATCGACGCTCCGAAAGCTCGGTGAGCATTCTCTGGCCTGGCTGGCGGGGGATCGGGGCATGACACTGGCGAGGCAACGCGGAGATGCAATCGTGGTGGCGGCGACCGGGTTCCGCATCGCCAACGCCTTGCTGTCGATCGGGCGCGCCAGGCAGGCGCAGGCCCTGAATATTTCGCTGGCCGAGACCCTTCAGTCGGAACTGCGTGATGAGGCTGATCGGGCGCTCTACGGGCACGTCCTCCTGCAGGCCGCGATCGCCGCAGCGACCGCAGGCGATCAGGTAGGCGTAAGGGATCTTGTCGCAGAGGCGGAAGACGCAGCACGGGTCGTCTCTCCCGGCAGCAACCACCACCGGCTCGCGTTCGACTCGACGAATGTGTTGCTGCACCGGGTCGGTGCGCTACTGGCGCTCGGCGAAGGAGGAAGAGCCATCGAGATCGCGGCGACGATCGACGCGGACAGCATGCGGATGCTGCGTAAAGAGCGCCGGGCGGCACTGCTCGTGGACGTCGCGCGAGCGTACGGCCAGGTCGGTGACCGAGATCGGGCGGTACGGGCGCTGCTCGAAGCCGAGACCACGGCGTCCCGGGAGGTACGCTGCCGACCTGTGGCACAAGCGACGATCGCCGACCTGCTCCGCCGCTCGCGGAACGCACCGCCGCTCGAACTCGCCCGTCTCGCCGAGCGGTCCGGGGTTCGGGTATGACCGCTCGGGTGCTGTACGTCATCGTGTGTGCGGCGCCGCCGGCGCGTGAGGTCGCCAGGCTGGTCCGCCCGGCGCAGGAACGGGGCTGGGATGTGTGCGTGCTCACGACACCGTCGGCGCGGCGTTTCGTGGACGTGGCGGCGCTGGAGCGGATCACCGGCCATCCGGTGCGCACCGACTACAAGGAGCCGGGGACTCCGGACGTCCTGCCACCGCCGGACGCCGTCATCGTCGCGCCCGCCACGGTCAACACCATGAACAAGTGGGGCGCGGGCATCTGCGACACCCTGGCCCTCGGCATCCTGGTGGAGGGCATCGGCAAGGAGTTGCCGATCGTGGCGCTGCCGTTCACGAACCGCGCGCACGCCGCCCATCCGGCGTTCGCCGAGAACGTCGGGCGCCTGCGGTCCTGGGGAGTCACCGTCCTGTTCGGCCCGGACGTCTACCCGCTGCACGACCCCGGCGTGGGCAGCGACCACCTCGATCAGTACCCCTGGACGATGACGCTCGACGCGCTGGAGGACAGGGCAGCCGGGCGGGACTGACCCGGCTCACGACGCGGGCCCGCGAGACGGTTCACCTGCGGCCCGGGCCACTGCGTCGGCGGCGGTTGGCGTTCGGCGGTGACGCCGGGGCTGCGGCCGGGCGGAAAGCGATCGGAATAGAGTCGCTCGGCGAGCGTCATCCTCATAGTGTCGCCGTCATGGACTGGCGGACCTGGCACGATCAATACGATCACCCTGGCTCGGGGCTGGCTCGGCGGTTGCAGGTCGTTCAAGCACAGGTCCGAACAGCTTTGGACCACAGCCCTTCGGGTTCCCTGCGGGTGATCAGCCTGTGCGCCGGGCAAGGCCGTGACCTGCTGGAGGTGCTGGCCGACCACCCGCGCCGCGATGACGTCCGGGCAAGGCTGGTCGAGTTGGACGCCCGGAACACCGCGCTCGCCGAGGAAACGGCGCATGCCGCCGGGCTACATCAGGTGGACGTGGTGGCCGCTGACGCCTCGCTCACCGATCACTATCGCGGCATGGTGCCGGCGGACCTCGTACTGGTCTGCGGAGTGTTCGGCAACATTACCGACGAGGACATCGAGCGGACCATCGACATCTGCTCCCAGCTGTGCCGGACCGGTGGCACCGTCCTCTGGACCCGTCATCGCGAGAGTCCCGACCGGGTGCCGTTGATCTGTGAGTGGTTCGAGGCGCGCGGGTTCGAACTCCAGTGGCTGTCGGAACGGGATGTGGGTTTCGGTGTCGGTGTGCATCGCTTCGCCGGCGAGCCGCAGCCGCTAGTCCCGGGCATGCGCATGTTCACCTTCGTCGGATACGACGTGCTCAGGGGAACGAGAGCACAGGCGGAAGACGCCTGACAGAGTCTGCCGTTACTCCAGCCGCGCACTTAGACGTCGTTTCAGCTGGCCGGGTGGGTAGCCGCGGACGGCCCTGGTCCATGATCGGCTACACCGTTATGGTCGAAACGTGGCGATCAACGACGAAGCTCTTGTAGCCGAGCAGATCACCTACTACCGGGCCCGCGCGGGCGAATACGACCGGGTCTACGATCAGCGCGAAGACCTGCGCGAACTGCTTACCGTGGCCGGCGACCTCCCCATCACCGGAGACACGCTGGAACTGGCCTGCGGAACGGGACAGTGGACCCAGGCACTCGCCGCCCGAGCGCGAACGGTCACCGCTGTGGACGCCTCACCCGAGACGCTGACCATCGCCCGCACCCGAGCCGCATCGCCGAACGTGCGGTTCCACCAGGCCGACATCTTCTCCTGGCAGCCACCGCGCCGCTACGACACCGTCTTCTTCGCCTTCTGGCTCTCCCACGTCCCGCCCGCCCGGTTCGCCGCCTTCTGGACGACCGTCGCCGCCGCGCTCGCCCCGCATGGCAAAGCGGTCTTCGTCGACGAAGGCCCCGCCGAAGCCGCACGCGAAGAAGTCGCCGCGACGGTACGCCGACTCGAGGACGGCAGCAGCTACAACATCGTGAAGATCTTCCACGACCCCGACACCCTCACCACCGACCTCGCCGACCTGGGCTGGTCCGCCGACATCCGGCTCCGCGGGAACTTCCTCGTCGGTATCGCCGAACCACCCACCAGCCCTCGCTGAAGGATCGAGGTCTCGTTCTCGGCTGAGGCCGGTTCAGCGCAGTGGGAGCCGCCGATACCAGGTGCGTCGAACAGCGTGGCCCTCGCCGGGAGGCGATTCCGGCGAGGGCCACGGTCTGCGGTCGGGCGCGCGAGGGCCCGACGGGGGAGGTCAGGCGCCCGTCCGCTCTCGGTGGGAGCGGATCAGTTCGGCGTAGCGGAGCCCGCTGTCCTTGACGGTCCGCCGCTGCGTGGGGAAGTCGACGTGGACGAGCCCGAAGCGCGGCGCGTAGCCGGCCGCCCATTCGAAGTTGTCCATCAGCGACCAGGCGAAGTACCCGGCCAGCGGTACGCCGCGCCGTACCGCCGACGCGCACGCCGCGAGGTGCCCTTCCAGGTAGTCGGTGCGCTCCGGGTCGTGCACCCCCCCGCCGTCGACGGTGTCGGTCCACGCGGAGCCGTTCTCGGTGACGTACATCCGGGGCGGCCGGTACTCCTCGGCGACCCGGGTCAGGATGCCCTCCAGCCCGTCCGGTTCGATCACCCAGTCGATGCCGGTGAGCCGGCGGCCGGTCGGCGTGGTCTCCCGGACGTACGGCGGAGCGCCGTCGGGGTCGTCCGCGACGACGGCCGGCCGATAGTAGTTCACTCCGAGCCAGTCCAGCGGCGCCGCGATGGTCTCGAGGTCGCCGGGCTGTTCGGGAAGGTCGACCCCGTACACCTCGAGCATGTCGGCGGGGAAGCCCCGTCCGAAGACCGGGTCGAGCCACCAGCGGTTCGTGTGCCCGTCGAAGCGGGCGGCCGCCGCGGCGTCGGCGGCCGAGTCGCCGGCGGGCTCCACGGGGTTCAGCAGGTGCACGATGCCGACGCGTGCGCCGGGCGCGGCGGCCCGTACGGCCTGCGCCGCCAGCCCGTGACCGAGGAGCAGATGGTACGAGGCGGGCACGGCCGCCTTGACGTCCGCGATGCCCGGTGCGTGCCGGCCTTCGAGGTGGCCGATCCAGGCGGCGCACAGCGGTTCGTTCACGGTGGCCCAGTCGGTGACGCGGTCGCCGAGTCTCTCCGCGACGCGGGCG
This sequence comes from Actinoallomurus vinaceus, assembly GCF_039542055.1. Classification (NCBI taxonomy): domain Bacteria; kingdom Bacillati; phylum Actinomycetota; class Actinomycetes; order Streptosporangiales; family Thermomonosporaceae; genus Actinoallomurus; species Actinoallomurus vinaceus. The sequence goes on along the minus strand of NZ_BAABHK010000007.1, from coordinate 373,332 downwards.
GAGTAGTCGGCGAAGTGCCGGGCGGTGTCACGGTTCGTCCAGCCCCCGGCGTCCTGGAGCACCTGCGGCAGGTCCCAGTGATAGAGCGTGGGGAACGGCGTGATGCCCGCGTCGAGCAGGGCGTCGACGAGCCGGTCGTAGAACGCCAGCCCGGGAGCGTTCACGGGACCGAACCCGCCGGGCATGACGCGTGGCCAGGCGATGGAGAACCGGTAGGCGGTCACGCCGAGCCGCTTCATGATCTCGATGTCCTGAGGCCAGCGGTGATAGTGGTCGCATGCCACATCGCCGTGGTCGCCGCCGTCCACCTTCCCCGGAGTGTGGCTGAAGGTGTCCCAGATGGACGGGGACCGGCCGTCCTCGTCGATCGCACCTTCGATCTGGTAGGAGGAGGTGGCCACGCCCCATGCGAAGTCCACGGGGAGCAGGCTGAGGTGATCCACGGAGTGGTGCCTTTCTGTGGTGACGGCGACCTTCACTTGACGGCTCCGGCGGTCAGACCGGCGACCAGGTAACGCTGCAGAAGCAGGAATCCGGCGACCACGGGCACGCTGACGACCAGCGAGGCGGCCATCACCTGGTTCCAGTAAACGTCGGTCTCGGTCGCGTAGGCGCGCAGGCCCACGGCGAGGGTCCGGGTGGTGTCGTTGGTCATGACCGAGGCGAACAGCACCTCGCTCCAGGCGGTCATGAATGCGTAGATGGCGACCGCGACGATGCCGGGGAGCGAGGCGGGGACGATGACGCGGAACAGCGCGCCGAGCGGGCCGCACCCGTCCACCAGCGCGGCCTCGTCGAGTCCCCGGGGGATCGCGTCGAAGTAGCCGACCAGCATCCAGATGGAGAAGGGCAGCGAGAAGGTGAGGTACGTCAGGATCAGCCCGGCGCGCGAGCCGTACAGGGCGATCCCGGTCGCGTTCCCGATGCCGACGTAGAGCAGGAACAGCGGCAGCAGGAACAGGATGCCCGGGAACATCTGGGTGGACAGCACGGTGACCGTGAAGACACGCCTGCCGCGGAAGCGGTACCGGCTCACCGCGTACGCCGCGAAGACCGCCACCACCACGGACAGCCCGGTCGCCGCGCTCGCCACGATGATCGAGTTCTCGAAGTAGCGGCCGAGCGGGATGGTGCGCCAGATGTCGGCGTACGGGCGGAAGGTGACGTGTTCGGGGATCCAGCGGAAGGCGCCGGAGACGTCCCGCAGCGGCTTGAGCGAGCTGCTCAGCATCACGTAGACCGGCAGCAGCGCGAAGACGGTCAGCAGCGTGAGGACGATCCGGCGGGTCCAGACGAAGGACGGCGGTGGCGCCGTCGGCGAGCGCTCAGCCACGGTTCCTCCTCCCTCGGGAGGTGAGCAGCAGGTAGGCGGCGGTGACCACGGACAGGAAGAGCAGCATCAGCACGGACATCGCCGAACCCGCGCCGAAGTTCCAGGTGACGAACGAGGCCGAGTAGATGTGCACGGAGATGAGGTCCCCGGCGGCCGGAGCCGACCTGCCGAACAGCACGTACGGCGTCGCGAAGTCGTTGAAGGTCCACAGGAACAGCACCAGCACGAGCACCTGGTTGATGGACCGCAGCGACGGCAGCGTGATCAGCCGGATCTGCTGCCAGATCCCGGCGCCGTCGATCGCCGAGGCCTCGTACAGCTCCCGCGGGATGTTCTGCAGTCCGGCCATCACGCACAGGAACGCGAAGGGCCAGTTGCGCCAGACGGAGACCACCAGGAGGGAGAAGAAGCTGTTGTCGCCGATCAGCCAGAACGACGGCTTGCTCGTGACGCCCAGCTGGTCGTGCAGGACGTGGTTCACGAGCCCGTTGTCGTGCTGGAACATGAACGCCCAGACGATCACGGACGCGTACAGCGGCAGCGCGTACGGCGTGAGGAAGATCGCGCGCAGCACGCCGCGGCCCCGGAAGTGGTCCTGCATCAGGACGGCCGCGGCCGTGCCGAACAGCCAGCACAGGCCCACGGCCAGCACGGTGAAGGCGCAGGTGACCAGGAAGGAGTCGAGCAGGGCCCGGCCGATGGGCGCGTTGACGTCCACGGCGACCCGGTAGTTGCCCCACCCCGTCCAGGGCGCCTGCCACCACTGGCGGATGTAGAGCTGCGTGAGCTCCTTCAGGCTCATCACCACGCCCAGCACCATCGGGATGACGTGGACGATGAGTTCGAAGATCAGCGCGGGCAGCAGGAGCAGGTACGGCAGGCCGCCCCGGCGGACCCGGTCGGGTATGCGGAACAGGCGTCTCCGGTCGTCCTCGGGACGAGGGTCCGGTCCGGCCGGAGGCGCCTGACGGTGCACGGTCGTCGTCATCGCGGGCGGCACGCCTACTGCATCTGCTGCTGGGCCTTGGCCAGCCGCGCCTGGACGGACTGCGTCGTCACCGGGCGTCCGGCCGCCGCGTCGGCGAGCAGGTCCTTCACGGCTCCGCCGACGAGCTCCTCGAACTGCGACTCCTTGGGCACCTGGGGGAGCGGCGCCGCGCTGGTCGCGATGGCGTTGCGCAGGACGGTCAGCTCGGGCGTGTTGAAGGCCGGGTCCTGCGAGGCGGTCTTGACCGGCGGGATCGACCCGTACTCGCCGTTCAGCTTCTTCTGCTCGGCGTCGCCCGTCATGAACTGCACGAACTTCAGCGCGCCGTCGAGGTTGCCGGAGTTCTTGAAGACGGCGATGTTGATGCCCGCGACCATCGTGTCGATGTTGTTGCCCGGTCCGGGTGTGCCGGACTGGACGGGGACCGGCGCCACGCCGTACTGGTCGGGCTTCATACCGTGCTTCTGCAGGTTGGCCCCGGCCGCCTGCCACAGCAGCATGGCGGCCTTGCCGTTCGCGAAGTCGGCGACCGACTCGTTCTGGGCGTACTCGGCGTTGCCCGGCGCGGCGATCTTGTCGCGCGCGATGAAGTCGACGTACTGCTTGACGCCGTCGACCGCGCCCTGCGACGTGAAAGTCGGCTTGCCGGCCGCGTCGAAGAAGTCGGCGCCGTGCTGCTTGGCGAAGACGAACGCGTGGTGGATGTTCTCCGAGACGTTGCCGCCCTCGACGGCCAGGCCGTAGTGGCCGCCGCCGGTGAGCCGCTTGCCGTCCTGGACGAGCTCGTCCCAGGTGGCCGGCGGCTTCGTGATGCCCGCGTCCGCGAACAGCTTCTTGTTGTAGTACAGGCCGTACGCCAGGGAGTACAGCGGCACTGCGGTCGGCGCCTTCCCCGGCGCCCCGGTCGAGGCGAGGGCCGAGTCCTGGAAGCGGTCCCTGCCGCCGACCTTCGCGAAGTTCTTGTCGTCGAAGGGCAGCAGCGCGCCCGTCGTCTGCAGGGAGGCCGACCAGGTGTTGCCGATGTTCAGGACGTCGGGGCCCTGGCCGGAGGACGCGGCGCCGAGGATGCGGTTGAGCAGGTCGGTCCACGGGACGACCTCGAGCTTGACCTTGATCCCGGTCTGTTTCTCGAACGCCTGTAGCTCGGGGGTGAGCTTGGCCTTGTCGTCCTCTAGGCTGGCGCCCTGGTTGCTCGCCCAGTAGGTGAGGGTCTTGGGATGGCCGTCGCCGCCACCACCGGTCGAGGTCCCGCCCCCGCAGCCGGGGAGCGCGGCAAGGAGTGTCGCGCCGAACACGGCGCCGATGGCGGTACGGACCCGCACGCTCATACTGCCACTTCCTCACGTGAGGCTAATTTTAAGTCATGATTTAAGAGTGGGATAAAGGTGTCAAGGGCGCCTGGCCTATCCTCGGCAGGGTGGATGACCTGCCGGTCGGGGGAAACCGGTTCGTCGGACGCGGGGAGGAGTTGGCCGCGGCCAAGGCCGCCCTGCGCCGGGGACGGCTGCTCACGCTCACCGGCGGCCCCGGAGTCGGCAAGACACGGCTCGCGGCGCAGCTGGCCCTGCGGTCGGGGCGCTCGTTCCCGGGCGGGGTGTGGTTCGTCGAGTTGGCGCCGCTGCGCGACGAGGAGATGGTCGCCGACGCGGTCGCCGAAGCCCTCAGGGCGGAGGAGACGACGCTCGGCTTCCAGAAGCCGCCGACGCGCAGCGTGATCGACGCCGTGGCCGATCACGTGTCCGACGCCCGGGCGTTGCTGATCCTGGACAACTGCGAGCACCTGGTGGGCGCCACGGCACGGCTCGCCTACACGCTCCTGCGGCGGTGCGACCGGCTGCGGATCCTGGCCACCAGCCGGCAGACCCTGCGGGTCGCCGGCGAGCAGGTGCTGACCGTGGGGCCGCTGCCCGCCCCGGACCCGGACGACATCCAGCCCCCGAGCGCCGCCGCACGGTCCGACGCGGTCCGCCTGTTCGCCGATCGCGCCGCGGTCGCTCTTCGGGGGTTCCGGCTGACCGACGACAACCGTCCGGTGGTCGCCCGGCTCTGCCATCGCCTGGAAGGCAACCCGCTGGCGATCGAACTGGCCGCCGTGAAGGTGCGCACGATGCCGGTCGAGCAGATCCTGCGACGACTGGACGGCTTCCTCGGACCGCTCGCCGAGGTCAGCGGCGCAGGCGCCGCACACCTGCCGAGCCCGCGCTCGGCGATCGACTGGAGCCACCGGCTGTGCGGTCCCGAGCAGCGGACGCTGTGGCGGCGGCTGGCGGTCTTCCACGGCGGGTTCGACCTCGGCGACGCCGAGGTGGTGTGCTCGGGTCGTGGCATCGGCCGCGAGGACGTCGGCCGCATCGTCGCCGATCTCGTGGACATGTCGATCGTCATCAGAGAGCCCCACGAGCACGTCTTCCTCCGCTACCGGCTCCCGGAGATGATCCGTGAGTTCGGCGCCGAAGAGCTGGTCCACTCATCCGACGACGCCTGGATGCGCCGCCGACATGGCGAGCACTTTCTGCGGATCGCCGAACGCATCGAGGGGGACCCGATGAGCCGCCACCAGGCCGGATCGCTCGCCCACCTGCATCTGGAGTGCGCCAACCTGCGGGTGGCGGCCGACCACCACCTGTCCGCTCCCGGCGGCGGCGCGTCCGGACTGCTGATCAGCGCCGTCCTCGCGCGTTACTACCTCGCCATCGGCCTGGTCAGCAAGGGCCGTTTCTGGCTGGACCGGGCCCTCGACCGGAGCTCCGCGCCCGACCCGGCGCGGGCGAGGGCGTTGTGGACCGCCGGATGGCTCACACTCCTGCAGGGGCACACCACGGAGGGCCTCGCCCGGCTCGGAGAGTGTCGTGATCTCGCGCGGGAGATCGGGGACGCGTCGGCGCTCCGGCGCGTGGCGCAGTTCACCGGCCTGGCCGAGATCTTCCAGGGCCACTACGACCGTGCGCGCCTCCTCCTCACCGAGGCGCTGACGGACCATCACGCCGCGGGCGACGAGGACGGCGAGTGGCTCACCCTCTACCAGCTGGCGCTCGTGAGCACGCACCTCGAAGCGCACGAGCAGGCCATCGCCTACGGCGAACGATCCCTGGCGATCTGCCGCGCGCACGACGCGGCCTGGGCCGAGGCACACGCCATGTGGATGACCGGGCTCGCGAACCTCTGGTGCGGCCACATCGCCCGGGCGGGCCGGCTGCTCCGCGAGGCCCTCGGCATCAAGCACGCCCTGGAAGACCGCTGGGGGATCACCCGGTGCATGGAGGCGCTCGCCTGGACCCTAGCGCCGAGCCGGCCGGAAGACGCCGCCCGCCTTCTCGGGGCCGCCCACCGGGTACGGCGGTCGATCGGCTCGCCCCCGGACCAGTTCCCGGCGCTGATGGACGCCCGCCTTCGGTGGAGGACGTACCTCGCGGACGCCCTCGGGCCGGACCGCTTCGACGAGATCTACCGGGACGGCGCCGATCGCCCGCTCGACGAACTGGTCGCCCGGGAGCTCGGCGAGCCGACGGCCGCGCGGTGACGGCGAAAGCTTACGGGTGGGGTGCGGGGGCACCCCACCCGTACAGGGGGAAGGGGCGAGCGCGGGCTCTGTTGAGCGGGGGCTCTCCGGGACGGCCGTCCTTGGGGGGAGGAGCGCCGGGCTCTATGGGGTACGAGGCCGAATGCGGGTGACGGCGCCATCGCCGTCCCGAACGACTGCACGAGACGCTATGGCGCGCATCCACGCACGTCAACGCCACCCTGCCGACATTGTCGAACAGCTACGGCGCATCGTTCACGAGGAGTCCTGACGGCGAGTCGCGACCCTCTCGGGACTCGGTGGATCACTCGAGCCAGACGGCGGTGTCCGGAGGGACCTCGCCGTGCTCCAGCGGGCCGCTGGCCAGCAGCGGCGACCGGCCCTCCGGAAGCCGTACGGGCCGGGAACCGAGGTTGACGACGCAGGTGACGCCCGAGTCCCGGTCGAAGGCCAGGACGTCCTCGCCCATCGACCGCCAGGTGAGGGCACCGTCGCCGAGCCGCTCGCGCCGCAGCCGCAGCGCCCTCCGATAGAGGGCGAGCGTCGAGGACGGGTCCGCGGCCTGGGCCTCGACGGTGAGGTCACGCCAGGACGGGGGCTGCGGCAGCCACGGTTCACCGCCGCCGAAGCCGAAGGGCGGCGCGTCGCCGGACCACGGGAGCGGGACCCGGCAGCCGTCCCGGCCACGGTCGCGGCGGCCCGAACGGAACCAGATGGGGTCCTCGAGCCGGTCCTCCGGCAGGTCCTCGACCTCCGGAAGGCCGAGCTCCTCTCCCTGGTAGACGTAGACGCAGCCGGGCAGCGCCATGGCGAGCAGGGCGGCCGCCCGGGCCCGGCGCAGACCGAGCCGCAGGTCCGTCGGCGCTCCGTGCCGGCGGTCGGCCAGGTCGAAGGACGTGTCCTCCCGGCCGAACCTCGTGACCGGGCGGGTCACGTCGTGGTTGGACAGCACCCAGGTCGGCGGCGCGCCCAGCGGAGTGTGCGTGGCCAGCGTCGTGTCGATCACCTGGCGCAGCGCCCGCGCCTCCCACGGGCAGCTCAGGAAGTCGAAGTTGAAGGCCGTGTGCAGCTCGTCCGGGGCCAGGTAGGCCGCGAAGCGGTCCTGGTCGGGTAGCCACACCTCGCCGATCAGCGCCCGGTCGCCGTAGCCGTCGGCGGTCCGCCGCCAGGCCCGGTAGATCTCGTGCACGCCATCCCGGTCGGTGTAGGGGTCCCGGCCGTCCGGCTCCGCGTCAGGATCCTTGACCAGGACCGCGGCGGAGTCGATGCGGATGCCGTCCGCGCCGCGGTCGAACCAGAACCGCAGGACGTCGAGGAACTCCTCCCGTACCTCGGGGTTGCTCCAGTTGAAGTCGGGCTGTTCCGGCGCGAACAGGTGGAGGTACCACTCGCCGTCCGGAACCCGGGTCCACGCGGGACCGCCGAAGATGGACCGCCAGTCGTTCGGCGGCCCGTCGCCCCGCCCGGGCCGGAACCAGAACCGCGCCCGGGCCGCCGAGCCCGGCCCGGACCGCAGCGCCTCCTGGAACCAGGCGTGCCGGTCGGAGCAGTGGTTGGGGACGATGTCGACGATCGCTCTGATCCCGAGCCCGTGCGCCTCCTCGATGAGCTTCTCGGCCTCGGCGAGCGAGCCGAAGACCGGGTCGATGTCGCGGAAGTCGGCAACGTCGTAGCCGCCGTCGACCATCGGCGAGGGGTACCAGGGGTTCACCCAGACCGCGTCGACTCCCAGGTCGGCGAGATGGCTGAGGCGCCCGCGCAGGCCGGCCAGGTCACCGATACCGTCGCCGTTGCCGTCCGCGAAACTGCGCAGGTAGACCTGGTAGATCGCGGCACTCCGCCACCAGCCCTCCGGCTGCGGTGACCTGCCGGGGGGAACGAGTTCGGCCATGGCGGATCATCTCCTCGAACGGTTCGGTCGGGGCGCGAGCACGCGCGCCCTCATCCCTTCAATCCTCCGGCGGTCAGGCCCGCCATGATGTGGCGCTGGAAGAGCAGGAAGACGGCGATGGCCGGGACGCTCGCGATCACGAGCGCGGCGATGAGGATGTTCTCCGGTGTCTGGTTCGACAGGGAGGAGATGGCCACGCTCACCGTCATCCGGTCGCTGTCGGGCAGCACCAGCAGCGGCCAGACGAAGTCCTTCCACACGCTGACCACCGCGAAGATGGACACGACGGCGAGGATCGGCCGCGAGATCGGCAGGACGACGGACCGCAGGATGCGCCACGACGATGCGCCGTCGATCGCCGCCGCCTCGAGCAGCTCCCGGGGGATGGAGTCGAAGAACCGCTTGAGCAGGAACACGGAGAAGGCGTTCGCCGCCGCCGGGAACCAGATCGCGAACGGCGTGTTCAACAGGTTGACGTGCAGGAGCGGCACGTCGCGCACGGTCAGGTACAGCGGGATCAGCAGGACGGTGGGCGGGATCATCAGGGTGGCCAGCATCATGCCGAGGATCGCCCGGCCGAGCACGGGCCGCAGCTTCGACAGGGCGTACGCCGCCGGTACGCACACGGCGAGCTGCAGCAGCCAGGCCCCGGCGGCGTACACGAGCGTGTTCAGGAGGTACCGCCCCAGGCTCAGCCGCTGCCAGGCCTCGCGGTAGACGCCGGGGTGCGGGTGCCGGGGGAAGATCGTCGGGGGCGTCCGGGCGAGCTCGCCGGACGACTTGAGCGCGCCGGTCGCCATCCAGTAGAGCGGGAACACGAACACCGCGGTGAACAGCACGATCACCGCGACGAGGACGGACCAGTAGATCACCCGGCCGCGCGGCGTGGTCAGCGCGCGGGCGGAGACGAGGGTTCGCGGAGCGGTTGCCTGCATCGTCGGGTTCCTCACCTCATCTCCCGTCGTCCCGGGTGAGCCGCAGGTACGCCGCGGAGAACACCATCAGGACGAGCATCAGCATCAGCCCGAGGGCGCTGCCGCCGCCGTAGCTGTTGAAGTTGAAGGCGTACTGGTACATCAGGTAGACGACGCTGACCGTGGCGTCCTGCGGCCCGCCGCCGGTGAGCAGGTACGGCTCGATGAACACCTGCATCGTGGCGATGACCTGGAGCAGGAGCATCACCAGCAGGATCAGCCTGGTCTGGGGGATGGTGACGTGCCAGACGCGCCGCAGCAGTCCCGCGCCGTCCAGCTCCGCCGCCTCGTACAGCTCGCCCTCGACGCTCTGCAGGGCGGCCAGGTAGATGAGCGTGCCGCTGCCCATGTTCATCCAGGTGGAGACGATCACCAGGGACAGCAGCGCGGTGCTCGTGGAGTCCAGCCAGTTCAGCCCCGGGAGGTGGGCCAGGTGCAGCAGCTGGTTGAACAGGCCGGGACCCGGGTCGTAGAACCACTTGAACAGCAGCACCGCGACCGCCGGCGGGAGCATGACCGGCAGGTACACGACGAACCTGAGGTAGGCGCGAGCGTGGCGCAGCTCGTTGAGCACCAGCGCGGTCACGAACGGCAGGACGTAACCGCACAGCAGCGCCAGGCCGGTGAACTCCAGGGTGTTCAGCCAGGCCTTGCCGAAGGCCGGGTCGGCGCCGACGCGGTGGAAATTGTCGAGGCCGACCCACTCCGACCGGCCGACGAAGTTCGTCCGCTGGAAGCCGAGCAGGGCCTCCCGCACGATCGGGTACCAGGAGAACAGGGCGAAGCAGATCAGCGCCCCGCAGAGGAACCCGTACGCGGACAGGCCGCGCCGGACGCCGTACCGCGCCGCCGTCCGGCGCGGCCCGGCCGGGCGCGACGGCGAGCGCCGGGACGCAGCCTTGCGCAGGGCCGTCGTGGTCACCGGTCCCTCCTTAGCGTGTCGTGGCCCGATGGGCCGTCGGACGTGCTCAGTTGGACCGGGCGAGGATGCCGTCGACCTTCTGCTGGGCGGTCGCGAGGAGCCGGCCGGGGTCGGCGTTCCGGTCGGTGAGGACGGCGGACATCACGGAGTCGAGGACGGCGTAGACCTGCTGGGCGTTCGCCGGCTCGAGCTTGCCCGGGATGCGTGCGGAGGCGTCCTCGTACGGCTTGTAGTTCGCCACCGGGACGTTGGCCGACGCCGCGCGCAGCGAGTGGTCGGTGGTCGCCGTCGACCCGGTGTAGAAGTCCGGCTGGGGGAGGCCGACCGCGCGCCCGTACCGCGCTTCGCGCTGGTAGTTCAGCTGGCCCTGCCCGGGCGTGAGGACGTAGTACTCCAGCCAGAGCAGCCCGGCCTTGATCTTGGCGGGGGAGGCCTTGACGTTGACCATGTAGCCGTCCCCGCCGATGAGCGTGGCCTTCGCCTCGGGGATCGGCGCCAGGCCGTAGTCCTTGTACGAGCCCTGGAACTGGTCGACCAGCGCGGTCACGTTGTCCGGCGCGGACAGGTACATCCCGAGCCGGCCGGCGGCCATCAGCTGCTGTACGTCGGCGAGCTGGAGCAGCTGCTTGGACCCCATCGAGTCGTCGGTCCAGCGCATCTGCTTGAGGTTCTCCAGCACGGCCAGGCCCTGCGGGCTGTTGAACGCAGCCTTCTTCCCGTCGGGGGAGACGACGTCGCCGCCCTGGCCGTACAGCTCGGTGGTGAAGTGCCAGCCGCCCTGGTTTCCGGCGCTGTAGTCGGCGTATCCGACGGTCCCCTTGCCCAGCGCGGCGATCTTCTTCGCGTCCGCGCGCAGCTCCGCCCAGGTCGCGGGCGGGGTGTCGGGGTTGAGGCCGGCCTGCTTGAACAGCTTGCGGTTGTAGAGCAGGCCCATCGAGTAGTTCTGCCGGGGCAGGCCGTAGATCTTGCCGTCGGGGCCGGTGAAGACGCTCTTGACGGAGGGCTGGAGGTCGGGGAGCTGCTTGACGCTGCCGAGGTACTTGGTGAGGTCGGCGGCCTGACCGGACTTGATCACGTTCTGGACGTCGGTGAAGTAGGTGTAGAAGACGTCCTCCATCTGGCCGCCCGCGAGCTTGGCCATGAACGTCTTCGGGTCCGCGCAGGGGAAGGCGTCCTTGCCGACGACGGTGATGTCGGGGTGCAGCTTTTGAAAGGCGGCGACGTCCTCGTTCCACTCGCGGCGTTGGGTCGGCTGGCTCTTCGCGGGCATGCAGCCGACCGTGATGGAGACCTTCCCGCCCGAGGCGTCCTTGGATCCGTCACCGCCTCCGCACGCCGTACTGGTCAGGGCGAGCCCTGCCGTCAAAAGGACCATGAGTCGTCGGGGTCTCATCATCGACTCCCTCCTGGACTGGCCTCCGGCGCCCAGAGGCCGCGGACCGAGGACCGGGATGCAGGATCCGGTGCGAGAACGATATAGAGACCAACATCACACTGCAATACTCGAACTGAAACTAGAAAAAAATCGACAGTCGATCCGCCATTCGTATCGTCAAGCCGGGCCCGTGGAACCGCGGACGACGAGCTCCGGCTCGAACAGCAGCTCTTCGGGGGCGGCCTGCGAGCCGTCGATCTGGGCGTCGAGAAGGGTCACCACCGCGCGGCCCATCGCGTCGATGGGCTGGCGCACCGTCGTCAGCGGCGGGTCGACGCAGCTCATGAACGCCGAGTCGTCGAAGCCGACCACCGAGACGTCCTCGGGAACCCGCCGCGCCTGCCGGCGGACCGCCTTGATCGCACCCAGCGCCAGCGGGTCACTGGCGCAGATCACCCCCGTGACCCCCCGGCGCAGCAGGCGGGTCGTCGCCGCCTGGCCCCCTTCCAGGGAGAACAGGGTCCGCTCGACGAACTCCTCGCCGCCGAGGCCGGCCGTCCGGGCCAGCCGCTCGAAGGTCTCCACCTTCCGGCGGGACGGCATGTGGTCCGCCGGGCCGACGACCAGGCCGATCCGCTCGTGCCCCAGCGCGCGCAGGTGCCCGTACGCCTGCTCGACGGCGACGACGTCGTCGGTCGCCACCGCCGGGAAGCCGAGGTCGGCGACGGACGCGTTCACGAGCACCACCGGCATGCCGCGCCTGCGGAGCAGGTGGTAGTGATCATGTGCGGCGTCCGCCTCCGCGAACATCCCGCCGGCGAAGATCACCCCGGAGGCCTGCTGGTCGAGCAGCAGGTTGACGTACTCCGGCTCCGAGAGGCCGCCCGCCGTGCGCGTGCACAGGACGGGCGTGAAACCGAGTTGCACCAGGGCGCCGCTGACCACCTCGGCCAGGGCGGGGAAGATCGGATTCTGCAACTCCGGCAGCACCAGGCCGACCAGCCGGGCCCGGTCGCCGCGCAGCTGCGTCGGCCGCTCGTAGCCCAGCACGTCCAGCGCGGTCAGCACGTTGTCGCGGGTCGCCGCCGAGACCCCGGGTTTGCCGTTGAGCACCCGGCTGACGGTGGCCTCGCTGACCCCGGCCTTCTTGGCGACATCCGCAAGTCGTCGTGACATGCCGCAAGAATATCGCAAATCCTGCAAATCGCTTGCAGGTATTGCGGGAAGCCCTGCCGTCCGGGTGCCCCGGCGCCATGTCCTCTTCGCCGCCGGCTTCCGGCCGGCATCCTGATCCGAGGCAGGACACCGACCGGACCGGCCGTTCACGAGCGCTTCGGCTCGAAGTGCAGCGCGGTGACCCCGCAGTCGAACGTCTGCGCGGTGACGAGGTCGAGCCGCTGGTACGCGTCGCCCTTGGGGAACACCGGCATTCCCGTGCCGATCGCGGTCGGGTTGACGAACAGGTGGAGTTCGTCGAGGAGTCCCTCGGCGATCAGACTCGAGACGAGCGTGCCGCCGCCGTACGCGATCATGTCCCCACCGGGCCGGGCCTTGAGCCGGTTGATCGTCTCGGTGAGGTCGCCGCCGGCGACGGTGGCGTTCTCCCACGGCGACTCGGTGAGGCTGCTGGAGATCACGACCTTGGGCGTGTCGTTCATCTTGTCGATGGCCTTCTGCTCCTCGCCCTCGGGTCCGGCCGCCCAGGCCGGGATGAACCCCTCGGCGAGCCGGCGGCCCAGCACGATGCAGTCGACCGGCTCCGTGAGCGCCGTGACGTACGCCTTGATGTCGTCGGTCCACGGGAACGTCATCCAGTCCATCTCGCCGTTCGGGCCGGCCATGTAGCCGTCGACGGTGGTCTGGACCTGGAGCTTGAACGTGCGCATGAGGTGCTTCCTTCCGGGTTCGGGCCGGTGGCTCGAGTGCGGCGGTCCGTCCGCCGTTCTCATGTGCCGTCAGCCTGGCCGAACCCGTTTACGGAATGTTTACGGCTTCCCTCCGCGCCCTCCGGAAGCTCCCGCGTGACCGCCCGAGGGCGATCACTCCTCGAGCTGGATGGCCAGCGCCGGGCACACCGCCGCGGCCTGCCGGACGTCGGCGGCCAGGCCGGCCGGCGGCTCCTCGGCGAGCAGGACGACGATGCCGTCCTCGTCGCGCTGGTCGAACACGTCCGGGGCACTGGTCACGCACTGTCCGGACGCGACGCACTTCTCCTGATCGACGATGATCTTCACGGGATGGCTCCTTTGCCGGGATTACCAGGTGACGGGGAGTTCGTAGACGCCGTAGACGGATCCGTCGTGCTTGAACGGGATCCGGTCCAGGTCGGTGGCGAGTCTCAGCGTGGGGATGCGCTTGTAGAGGGTGCTGTAGACGACCTGCAGCTCCAGGCGTGCCAGGGGCTGGCCCAGGCACTGGTGGACGCCGAAACCGAAGGCGACGTGGTGGCGGGCCTCGCGCCGGAGGTCCAGCCGGTCGGGGTCCTCGAAGGCGTCGGGGTCGCGGTTGCCGATGTCGTTGGGCAGGATGATGCCCTCACCGGCGCGGATGGTCTGGCCGCCGATCTCGATGTCCTCCAGAGCCACGCGACGCCGCCCGTTGTGCGTGATGTTCAGGTAGCGCAGGAGCTCCTCCACCGCCGAAGCGACGAGCTTCGGATCGTCGGTGTCGCGCAGCAGGGCGAGCTGGTCCGGGTTCTCCAGCAGGGCCAGGGTGCCCAGGGCGATCATGTTCGCGGTGGTCTCGTGCCCGGCGATCAGCAGGAGCACGCCGATCTGCGCCGCGTCCTGCCGGGTCAGCTCGCCCGCCTTGACCCGCTCGGTGAGCCCGGACAGCAGGTCGTCGCCGGGATTCTCGAGCTTCTCACCGACCAGCCGGTCCAGGTAGCCGGTCAGGTTCCCACTCGCCGCCATCCGCTGTTCGGGCGTCGCGGTCCGCCTGATGATGGTCTTGCTGTTGTCCTGGAAGAAATCGTGGTCGGAGTACGGCACGCCGAGCAGGTCGCAGATGACCAGCGAGGGCACGGGCAGCGCGAACGCCTCCACCAGGTCCACGGGCTTCGGGCCGGCCAGCATCTCGTCGATGAGCCGATCCACGATCTTCTGTATCGCCGGGCGCATGGCCGCGACCCGCTTGACGGCGAACGGAGCGGTCACCATCCGGCGCAGCCGGGCGTGCTCGGGGTCGTCCATCAGGATGAAGCCGATCTTCGACCCGCCCGGCTGGATCGGCGCCGAGCTGGGGTAGCCGGGGCGCTCGATGTCGGCGCTCACCCTGGGGTCGGCCAGCACCGCCCGCTGGTCGGCGTAGCGGGTCACCAGCCACGGGGTGCTGCCGTCCCACAGCCGGACCCTGGCCAGCGGGCCTTGGCGCTGTTCGGCCAGCAGATCCGGGGGCGGGTCGAACGGGCAGCCCGCCGCCCGGTCCATCGGGTACTCCGGGATCGCGGCCGCCTCCGGGCCGGCCGGACTCACTGTGCTGCTCATGGCGTCCTTCCTTTCAACGGGATCTCGCCTCGATCAGGGCAGGGCCGGCGTGAGGTCGGGCCGTGCGTCGACGACCTCCTGCCGGCGCAGGCGGACCTGCTTGGGCATGTTCCAGCCGAGGACGCCGATGACGCGGCCGTCCCGGTGGTAGCGGGCGACGAAGCGGCGGTCGGCCACCGCGCCGTCGACGATGGTCACCTCGGCGTCCGGGCCCGGCAGGCCATGGACCTGGATCTTGGTGTCGAACTGGTCGCTCCACATGTACGGCACCGGGGCGTACGGCCGGTCGTCGCCGAGGATCGCGGCGGCGACGGCCATGGCCTGCTCGGTGGCGTTGGTCCGGTTCTCCAGCCGGATCAGGGCGTCCAGCCCGGGGTGGTGCCAGCGGGCCACGTCGCCGACGGCGTAGATCCCGTCGGCGGCCCGGCAGTGGGCGTCGCAGACCAGCCCGTCGTCCAGCCGCAGCCCGCTCCCGGCCAGCCAGTCCGTCGCCGGCGTGCACCCGATCGCCACGACGACCACGTCGGCGGGCAGGACCTCACCCGTGTCCAGGCGTACGCCGGTGACGCGCCCGTGCCGGGCGGTCAGCCCGCCGACTCCGGCGCCGAGCCGCAGGCCGACCCCGTTCTCCAGGTGCGTCTCGGCGAGCAGCCGGGAGACCAGCGGACCGAACCGGCCGGCCAGCGGCGCCGGTCCCGGGCCGGCCATGGTGACCGCCGGGCCCAGGCGGCGGGCGGTGGCGGCGATCTCGGCGGCGAGCACCCCGTCCCCGACGACCACCACGCGCGAGGCGGTGAGCAGGTCGGCCCGCAGGGCCGCGGCGTCGTCGAGGGTGCGCAGCACGTGCACGCCGGACAGGCCGTCCTGGCCGGGCAGCGTACGGGGCCGCAGGCCGGTGGCCACGACGACGGCGTCGGCGCGCAGGGCGCGCCCGGACCCGGTCCGTACCGTCCGGGTCGCGGGGTCGAGGCCGACGGCGGGATCGCCGAGGATGAACGCGGCGTCCAGGGCGGACAGGTGGGCGGACGGGCGAAGCTCGGCCCGCTCGGGCTCCCACGCTCCCGCGAGGACCTGCTTGGACAGCGGAGGCCGGTCGTACGGCGCGTGCTGTTCGGCCCCCAGCACGGTCAGCTCGCCCTGGTACCCCTTGCGGCGCAGGGCCTCCGCGGTCGCGAGCCCGGCCGCGGACGCGCCGACCACCAGGACCCTGGCCGGAACCCCCGTCACCGCCGCACTCCGAGCGCCGTCTTGGCCGGCGATGAGGTATGGGGCTCCGCGCCGACGCGCGCGGTCATGAGGTCTCGCTCAGGCGGATGGCGCCGGCGGGGCAGACGTCGGAGGCCTCGCGGACCGCGGCGTGCAGCCGCTCGGCAGGTCGCTCGTCGAGCAGGACGACGATCGCGTCGTCCTCCCGCTGGTCGAACACCTCCGGGGCGAGCAGGACGCAGTTGCCGGCGCCGCAGCACTTGTCCTGGTCGACGGTCACTCTCATCACTGGAACTCCTTGGAATCCTCATGGGCCGGGGTGACCGGAGCCAGCAGCAGCCCGACGATCGCGTCGATCAGCCCGGTGGCGGCGTCATGCCAGCTGGACCGGGCGGTGGGCGTGCCCTCGGCGAGCGCGCGTTCGCGTTCGGCGGTCATGTGCATCACCAGCTGGCGGACCATCTCGCCGCGCTCCATGCGGACCTCGACCGGCAGTTCGGGAAGGCACCGGTTCATCCCGTCCACGGCTTCGCGCAGCGACGGCTCGCCGAGCGACTCGTCGACCATGATCGTGCGCAGCTCGGGGTCGGTCATCACCTGCGCGCTGAACCGGGCGAACCAGCTGGGGCGCGGCAGCGAGGCCAGATGCTCGATGTTCGGGCGCAGCAGGCACGCGATCCAGTCCCGCAGTTCCGTCGAGCCGGTGACCTCGGCCACCATCTGCGTGCGGATGCGGTCGATGTCCTCGGTGTGCCTGCGGATGATCGCGCGGACGAGGTCGGTCTTGGTGCCGAAGTGGTAGCCGACCGCGGCGGTGTTGCCCTGTCCCGCGGCCTCGCTGATCTGGCGGTTCGATACGGCGAACACCCCGTGCTCGGCGAACAACCGCTCCGCCGCGGCCAGGATCGACTCTCGCGTCGCCTGCACCCGTTCCGCCCGTACCGCCATGATCATCTCCCTCACCATCGCACCGGCAGGCTGTGCAGCCCGCCGACGACCAGTCCCTTGACGCGCTCTAGATTCTCAGCCGGGACGGCGAGTTCGAGGGACGGCAGGCGGTCGAGCAGCACGCCGAGGACGGTCTGCAGCTCGGTGCGGGCCAGCGACTGCCCGAGGCAGGAGTGCGCTCCGGTGCCGAAGGTCAGATGCGGGTTCGGGCTGCGGGTGAGGTCCATCTCGTCGGCCCGGTCGAAGGCGGTCTCGTCCCGGTTGGCCGCGGCCATGTCGCACAGCACGGTGGTGCCGCTGGAGACCGGCGTGTCGCCGACCTCGACGTCCTGGTCGATGTAGCGGACCATGCCGAGCCCGAGGTTGGTGTCGAACCGCAGTGCCTCCTCGACGGCGGTCCGGATCAGCGACCGGTCGGCCAGCAGCCGCTCCCAGCGCCGCCGGTCGGCCAGCAGCATGGCGACCATCTTGGCGATCATGTTCGCGGTGGTCTCGTGCCCGGCGACCAGCAGGCCCTGCCCGGTGGCGACCAGTTCCGCCTCGGACAGGCCCCGGCCCTCGGCGTCGGTGGCGACGATCAGCTCGCTGAGCAGGTCGTCGCCCGGCTCGCCCCGGCGGTCGGCGATGTGGCCCGCCATGTACGCGTTGAACTCGGTCTGCGCGGTCTGCATCTGCTGCTCGGTGTAGCGGGTCAGGTTGAGCATGCAGTCCGACCAGTGGGCGAACCGGTCCCGGTCGGAGTCGGGGACACCGAGCAGGTCGCAGATCACCCACACCGGCAGCGGGAACGCCAGGCCGGTCTTGAGGTCCGCGGGCCCGCCGCCCTCCACCATCGTGTCGATGAGCCCGCCGGCCATGGCCTCGATCCGCGGTCGCAGCGCCGCCATCCGCCGGGCGGTGAACCACTTGCCTACGAGCCGCCGCCAGCGCAGGTGCTCCTCACCGCTCTGGGGGAGCACGGTGGCCATCTCGTTGTTGAACACCCCGCCGGACTCGGTGTCGGTGATCCGCGCCGCGTCGGGGGCGCTCAGCCGGCGGCCGAACCGCGGGTCGGACAGCACCTGCTTGACGTCGGCATAGCGGGTGACGAGCGACATCTCGTCTCCGCTCGGCATCGTGATCCGCGCGACCGGGCACTCGCGCCGCAGCGTCGCCCATTCGGCCGGGGGCTCCAGCGCCGCCGGGCGGGGGAGCGGGTAGTCCAGGCCCTGCTCGTCGACCTGACTCACGGGGTGTCCTCCTGTCGACTCGATGTCGTCGCTGTTGTCAGTGAACCCGCTCGACTGGACTAAGTCAATCGATTGATTTAAATTTTGCCGAGGCGGATGCACCGCCGCCGGTTCCGATGGAGGTTCTCCCATGTCCCACCCCCCGACGGCCGCCGGAGCGTCCGGCCCGCCACGAGCGAACGCCGGTCCGATCGTCGCGGTGCTGGCGCTGGGCGGGATCGTGGTCTCGCTCATGCAGACCCTGGTGATCCCGCTGCTGCCCCAGCTGCCCCACCTGCTCGGCTCTTCCGCCTCGGACACGACCTGGGCGGTCACCGCCACGCTGCTGGCCGCAGCGGTGGCCACTCCGGTGGTCGGGCGGCTGGGCGACATGTACGGCAAGCGGCGGATGCTGCTCGTGAGCCTGGTGCTGCTGATCGTCGGCTCCGCCGTCGCGGGCCTGTCCAGCTCCCTGCCGCCCATGGTCGTCGGCCGCGCCCTGCAAGGCCTGGCGTCCGGCGTGATCCCGCTGGGCATCAGCATCATGCGCGACGAACTGCCCGTCGAGCGGCTCGGCGCGGCGACCGCGCTCATGAGCGCCTCACTCGGGGTGGGCGGCGCGCTGGGCCTGCCCGCCGCCGCGTTCCTGGCCGAACGCGCCGACTGGCACATGCTGTTCTGGACCTCGGCCGGCATGGGCGTGCTGGCCACCGTGCTGGTGCTGCTGATCGTGCCGGAGTCGCCCGTCCGCAACCCAGGGCGTTTCGACGTGCTCGGCGCGGCCGGGCTGTCCGCCGGCCTGGTCTGCCTGCTGCTGGCCATCTCCAAGGGCGCCGACTGGGGCTGGACCAGCGGACTGACCCTCGGGCTGTTCGCCGTGGCGGTCGTCGTGCTGGCGGCGTGGGGCTGGTGGGAGCTGCGCACCCGGGAACCGCTCGTGGACCTGCGCACGACCGCCCGCCGTCAGGTGCTGCTCACGAACATCGCCTCTGTCGTGTTCGGCGTCGCGATGTTCGCGATGTCCCTCGTGCTGCCGCAGCTGCTGCAACTGCCCAAGGCGACCGGGTACGGCCTCGGCCGGAGCATGCTGACGGCGGGCCTGGTGATGGCGCCGACCGGGCTGGTGATGATGGCCGCGGCCCCGTTCTCCGCCCGCATCTCCGCGGCCCGGGGCCCGAAGGTGACCCTGATGGCCGGTGCGGTCGTGGTCGCCGCCGGGTACGGGATCGGCATCGCCCTGATGTCGGCGATCTGGCAGCTGGTGCTCGTCTCCTGCGTGATCGGCGCCGGTATCGGCCTGGCCTACGGCGCGATGCCCGCACTGATCATGGGGGCCGTGCCGGTGTCGGAGACCGCCGCCGCCAACAGCCTGAACACCCTGATGCGCTCGATCGGCACCTCGGTGTGCAGCGCGGTCGCGGGCGTGGTGCTGGCCCACATGACCGTCACGCTCGGCCCGGCGAGCGTGCCCTCGCAGAACGCCTTCCGGGTGGTCATGGTGATCTCCGCGGCCGGGGCCGTCATCGCCCTCGTGGTCGCGGCCTTCCTTCCCGGTCGGCGCGCGGCCACCCCTGACCCGTCGCCCGTGGCCACGGAACCGGCCAAGACGCACTGAGCCGGACCGGCGGACCGCCTCGGCCTCCACCGCGCCGGCCGGAGTCACCCTCGTGCCTCCGGCCGGCGCGGTCGGCCGTCAGGGAACCCCCCGGCCGCCTTCGATCCACGTGATCCGGCCCCCGCTCCGTACGGAACTCCCGCACCGGATGCGCCGATCGGCGCATCCGGTGGCTACGATCGGGTCATCCGATGCTTTTCCTTCAGGGGGGACCGTGAGCGACGTCCCAGGGCCGTCGGACGGTCGCAAGCCGGTCTTCGCCGCCGAGCGCCGTAAGCGCATCCTCGAACTCCTCCGCGCGAACGGCACGCTGTCGCTGCGCCAGCTGGCGGAGGCCGTCCAGTCGTCGGAGGTCACGGTGCGCCGTGACGTCCGCGCGCTCGAGGCCGACGGGCTGCTGGACCGCCACCACGGGGGAGCGTCGCTGCCCGGCGAGCTCTCCCAGGAGCCGACGTACCTGCAGAAGGTCCACGTCGGGAGCGAGGAGAAGGCCGCGATCGCGGACCTCGCGACCGCGCTGGTCGACGACGGCGACGCGATCGCCATCGGCCCCGGCACCACGACGTACGCGCTGGCGCAGCGCCTGACCGGTCACACCGACCTGACGGTGGTCACCAACTCGCTCCTGGTCGCGCAGGCGCTGGCGGCCTGCCCGCGCATCGAGGTCGTGGTGACCGGCGGCACGCTGCGCGGTCCGGTCCAGGCACTGATCGGCAGCGCTGCGGAGCGGTCGCTGGCCGGCCTGCGGATGCGGCGGGTGTTCATCTCCGGCAACGGCCTCACCGCCGAGCGAGGCCTGTCCACGCCGAACATGCAGGTCGCCGGTACCGACCGGGCGCTGGCCGAGGCCGCCGAGGAGGTCGTGGTGCTCGTCGACCACAGCAAGATCGGCGTGAACACCATGGTGCAGACCGTGCCCCCCGAGCGCATCGACCACCTCGTCACCGGCGAGGACGCGCCGCCGGACGAGCTGCACGAGCTGAGCGCGCGCGGCGTACGGATCCACATCGCCCGTCTGTGATCTGGCAGGCGACGGCCCTGCCGTGGTATCACGAGCGATGAACCGGCGCGGTACCGGGAGGTGCGTCGTGACGGACAGAGCCCTGGAGGCTGCCGGGATCCTCAAGACGTTCCCGGACACGGTCGCCCTCGACCACGTCTCACTCACGCTCGCGCGCGGTGAGGTCCACGCGCTGACCGGGGAGAACGGCGCGGGCAAGTCCACGCTCGTCAAGGTCCTGACAGGTGTCCATCGCCCGGACGCCGGACGGCTGCGCCGGGACGGCGAGCAGCTACGGCTCGGCGGCCCGCTGGACGCCCGCCGCGCGGGCATCATGGCGGTCCACCAGGACGACGCGCTCATCCCGTCGATGAGCATCGCCCGCAACCTGTTCGCCGGTGCGGAGCCGAGGACTCGGCTCGGCCTGATCGACACCGCGCGGATGTACGAACGCGCCACCGGCATCCTGGCCCGCTACGGCCTGCGCGTGGACGCGCGCCGCCCACTGGCGACCCTGGACCCGGGCGCGCGCACCCTGGTCGCGCTGGCCCGCGTCGTCACGGCCGGCACCGAAGTGATCATCCTCGACGAGCCGACCGCGGAGATGGATCCGCCGCAGATCGAGACGCTGTTCCGTGTCGTGGCCGAGCAGCGCGAGCAGGGCCGCGCGGTGCTGTACGTGAGCCACCGGCTCGACGAGCTGTACCGGCTCGGCGACCGCCTGACCGTGCTGCGCGCCGGCCGCGTCGTGCACAGCGGCCCGTTCGCGGCACTGGACCGCCGCACACTGGTGTCCATCATGCTGGGGCGACGGCTCCGGCCCGGGCCGCCCGCCGCGTCCGAGGCGGCCGCCGGCGCCCCTGCGGAACCGCCCTATCTGCGAGCCACCGGGCTGACCCGCCGGCACGCGCTGGCCGACGTCTCGCTGGAGCTCCGCGAGGGCGAGGTGCTGGGGCTGGGCGGCCTCCTGGGGGCGGGACGCTCCGAGACGGCCAAGGCGATCGCGGGGGCGCTGACCCTGGACTCCGGTCAGGTCACGGTGGCCGGCGCGCCGCTGCCCCGGCGTTCCATCGCCGGCGCGATCCGCGCGGGCGTGGGCCTCCTGCCGGAGAACCGCGCCACCGAGGGGATCATCCCGTCGCTGTCCGTCCGCGACAACATCGCGCTGGCCGCGCTGCCGCGCCTGTCCCGCTTCGGCATCGTGTCCGGCGCACGGATCGACCGGGTCGTGGAGACCTTCATGCGCCGCCTGCACATCAAGGCGACGTCACCGCTGCAGAAGGTCGCCGAGCTCTCCAGCGGCAACCAGCAGAAGGTCCTGCTGGCCCGCTGGCTGGCGATGCAGCCGAAGGTGCTGCTACTGGACGAGCCCACACGCGGCATCGACGTGGGCGCCAAGGCCCAGCTGCGCGACCTGCTGGACGAGCTGGCCGTGGCCGGCCTGGCCATCCTGCTGATCTCCTCCGACCTCGAGGAACTGGTCTCCGGCTGCGACCGCGTCGTGGTCCTGCGCGACGGCACCGTCGCCGCCGAACTGACCGGCCCCGAGGTCACCGAGGACCGCATCATCGCGGCGATGGCCTCCGCCGACGCCGAGCGACCAGATCACTGACCGCAACCAGGCAGGACAACGTCCCGGTGACACGGCGGTCGCGGCCGCCGAGTGTGTCACCAGGGGTGTCGCCCAGGCGTCAGGCTGTTGCCAGGGATCCGCCCGTCGGGCCGTCGTGGCCCAGGAGCCTTCGCTCATAGCGCGAACCTCTGCTCGGCCCAGACGAGCTTGCCGCCCTCGCGGCAGCGTGCCGCCGACCAGTTGACGCACAGGCACTCGATGATCCCGAGGCCCCGACCGCCCGTGTCGAGAGCACCGGCCTGGCGCTTCATTGGCAGCACCGGGTTGATGTCCCACACCTCCGTGAAGAGGCTGGGGCGGTTCAGCCGGAGCCGCAGCTTGACCCGGCCGACCTCCCTCGTGCCGGTTGCTTGATGAAAGGCCTCAGTGGCCTTGATGGCGTTGGTGACGAGCTCGCTCGTGATGAGGACCGTCCCCTCGACCAACTCGTCCGGGAGGCGCCAGTGCCGGGCGACCTCTGCCACGAGCCGCCGGGCGAGAGAGACCGCGTTGGGGACAGCCGCCAGCGTCACGGCCTCGTGCCGACGGATGGGGAAGCACGCCTGGTGCGGGGTCATGGCATCACCTCGTTCAACCGCAGAGCGCATCCGATCTGTGACACGCTGTTGTCGTGCACAAGGATGAACCTGCCTACTAGATCAATGCAAGGTTGTGCATTCGATAAGTTATGCATCCTTGTTCGAGGAGGAAGTCGATGCCCGTCCGTCCCCGTCCCACCGTCCGTCTGCGCAGACTGGCTGGAGCTCTGCGTCGGCTCCGCGCGACCAAGTCTCTGAGCAGGGAAGATGTCTCCGAAGCCACCGGCATCAACACGGCCACGCTCTACCGCATCGAGACGGCACGCGTCCGTCCGCAAGCTCGGACGCTCGCCGCGCTGCTGACGCTCTATGGAGTGGAGGAGCCCGAGCGAACCCAGCTCATGCAGCTCCTCAAGGAATCCGGCCAAGCGGGATGGTTGCGGGCGTACACCGACGAACTGCCGGAGGAGTACTCCGCCTACATCGAGTTCGAGCAGGAAGCGCTGTCCGTCTGGAACTACGAGAGCCTCTACGTCCCTGGACTCCTACAGACCGAGGCGTACATGCGGGCGGCCATCCCCGGTGGCATGCCCTCACTCACACGCGAAGAGGTCGAGCGGCGCGTCCAGGTCCGAATGGAACGCCAAGCGGTCCTCGATCGTGACCAGCCGCTCAAGTTCTGGGCCATCTGTGACGAGGCAGCGCTTCATCGCCTTGTCGGCGGAGCGGGCGTCATGCGTGAGCAGCTTGAGCACCTGGTCGATGTGGCTGAGCTTCCCAACGTGACACTGCAAGTCATCCCTTTCGATGTCGGCGCCCACCCGGGGATGCCGGGCAGCTTCATCGTCCTCAACTTCGCCGACAACCCCACCGTGGTGTATGTCGATTCCATGGCCGGTGATCTCTTCATCGAGGAGGAGGCCGATATCCGTCGGTACACTGCCTTCTATGAGCACCTTCGGGCCGTAGCCGCACACCCGACGGCGTCCACACGGCTGATTAGGAAGCTCAGCGAGCGTTTGACGTGAGAGGAGGTGCGGGAGATGCCCCATACTTCCCGCGCCCAGTGGCGCAAGAGCACCCGCAGTAGCAACGGTGCCAGCTGCGTCGAGGTTGCTGTCATCCAAGGTGACGACGACACTGAAGAAGACTAACTACCCCCACTAAGAAGCCCTGACCTCGCGGACGGTCAGGGCTTCCTCTTATGATTCAACGGACTCGGCTGACTTTATCCGCTAATTCTCATGCAAGGCGGCCTGGAGCCGAGTGATGTCCTCGAGATCCTTGGCCCTGCGGGGACTGCCGGGAACCCAGACCGGCATCATCTGCTTGATCTCGATCTGAGCTCTCGGATTGATGATCGGGCATTGCAGATCGCCGATACGACCCATATGCGTTTCCAGCATGTGTTCAGGCCACGGCGAGCCGGCCCACGGGCCGCCACCGACCACGACGCGGCCTGACGTATCCGTTCGGAGCAGATTGAAGCTCAGGTCTTCATCGTCTTTAAGCACGTCGAGCTGCTGATCGGGCGGCAGACCAGGCATTGGCTGATAGCCACGCTGGGCGAGCTTGGCGCCGAGAACAGATGCGTCGTCGGTCCAGGCGAACCAGTCGATGTCACGGTGATCGCGCGTGATCTCGCCCAGGAAGAAATCCATGGCCCACCCACCCCGAAGCCAAACCTGGATACCACACTCAGATGCCATGGCCACGACCTCAGCTATGAGCCGCAACTGCCGGGCGGCACGAATCTCATCCACAGCCACGGACGCTAACGGCATCGGTCGGCCGCAACAACTCGATAAACAACCAATGAGTACGGCGGCTTACGGGACCGGATCGAGGCGACGTCAATGGTGCCCTAGTAGATGAGCTTCCTCTTGCCGTACCTCGCCGCTACCGCCCGGAAGCCCTCATCCTGCGGTTGCCGCTCCGCAACCTGGTCCGATTCGTCGCCGCGGTCAAACACTGTCGCGACGCGATCGACGAGGACCCACGCGGTCGTCCGAGTCCGCGTCGACCAGGAGCATGGTCTCACCGGTGAGGCGATCATTCCAGGCGGCTTTGTCGAAGCCCACGATCAAGTCCTCCAGCAGTGGCTTGTACCACCAGGCCGAGTGGACGCGCTCGCCCACGACGAGCACGGCAGCCCTTGGTGGTTGTCGGCCGATTGGCTTCGCACTCACGAGCGTGAGCCGGTCGGCCACCGCCTGCTTCGACGGCTGATCGATCACTCTGAAACCGTTCCGGGCCCACTCACCTCCGAGGAGAACGGGGCCGACTTCTACGCTTACATCCTCGCGGCCCGGCCCAGCGGGCTCACGACCGCCGCACTTGGAAACCCTGCCTGGCGCATCGGCGCGACCGGCCCGGAAAGCGTCGCGCTCATCCTCGCAGGAGACGGCCGGGACACGATCCACGCCGGTGGCCCCGAGGCGCTGGACGCGCTGGGCCTCTGGGTCGAGACGTGGCGCTCCGCAGGGCGCCCCGGCTACCGACGGCTCAGGCCAGAACTCCACCGAAGCGAAGACGGATGGATCGTCCGCGCGGCACTGTGAGGGGGAAGGCGTCATGGAGACAACGGCGGCGAGCAGCTGCTCAGTCCGGGAGCAAGGTCCTGCTGGCCCGCTGGCTGGCGATGCAGCCGAAGGTGCTGCTGCTGGACGAGTCGACCCGCGGCATCGACGTGGGCGCCAAGGCCCAGCTGCGCGACCTGCTGGACGAGCTCGCCGTGGCCGGCCTGGCCATCCTGCTGATCTCCTCCGACCTCGAGGAACTGGTCTCCGGCTGCGACCGCGTGGCGGTACTGCGCGACGGCACCGTCGCCGCCGAACTGACCGGCCCCGAGGTCACCGAAGACCGCATCATCGCCGCAATGGCCACCGTCGCCGAGCGACCGGATCACTGACCGGCCCCGCATGCCGCCGTCGACGGCATTCCGTAGCTGGCCCATGAGGGCGTCCTTCCGGTGTCGGCCGGGGGGACCGCGCGCGGTTTGCAACACTCCTACTAACCCATCGGATTCAAATGATTACCTTGAGTTGACGTTATGGTCAGGGTGTCGCTAACGTTCGAACGTGCGTTCAGCGTCGCGTCCTGTTTCCCGTTCGGCCGGTGGCCCTGCCCGTGGGTTCGCCGCGCCGTTCGTTGCGCTGGGGTCGTCGGGTGTGGCGATTCGTGACCGGCTCAAGGGTCTGATCCCGCAGGATGTGACGGTGTTGCGGCTGGTGGGTGACCATCTGGGGTCGCTGGCCTCCTGCGATCTGAAGGGGCGGTGTGCGGCTGGGCTGGATCATGACACCGGCCAGTGGGCGGAGCGCAAACGGGCTTTGACCGCCGAGTCGTCGTCGCGGTGGGTGGGTTCGATCACGAAGGCCACGCATGATCAGTGGGCGCTGGCACGGCGCGGCCGGCTCGCTCACATTCAAAGCTTGGAGGCCGGGATCGCCACGATCACGCATCGGCTGTCGCTGCCGGTGGGTGAGAAGGGCACGAAGCGGTCACCGGGTGGTTACCGCGACGCAGAGGAGTGGTTCGCCAAGACCCGCCGCTTGGGCGTGTTGCAGGACCGGCTGGCCGCCGCTCGGGCGGACTGGCAGGCCGGGCGCGTTCGTGTCGTGCGGGGAGGCAAGCGGCTGCTGCGCACCCGGCACAACCTGGATGCCGCCGAGCTCACCAAGGCCGAATGGCGCGAGCGCTGGGAGGCTGCGCGCCGGTTCCTGGCCGCTGATGGCGAATCCGGGAAGCGGTACGGGAATGAGACGATCCGCGTCACGCCTGAGGGTGAGGTCAGTATCAAGCTCCCGGCGCCGTTGGCGTACCTGGCCAACGCCGCACACGGCCGGTACGTTCTCACCGCGAGGGTGTCATTCCCGCACCGGGGCGACCAGTGGCGTGACCGAGTGAGCGCCAACCGGGCGGTGGCCTACCGCATCTGCGAGGACGTTCAGCGCGGGCGCTGGTACCTGACCGCTTCCTGGACCATCCCGCCGGTCAAGACCGTCCCGCTGCAAACCGTCCGGGCGGGTGGTGTGATCGGGGTGGACACCAACGCCGACCACCTGGCCGCCTGGCGGCTGGACACCCACGGCAACCCGCTCGGCGAGCCGCGCCGGTTCGAGTTCGACCTGTCCGGTAGCGCCTCCCACCGCGACGCCCAGGTCCGGCACGCCCTCACCCGCCTGCTGCACTGGGCGAAACAGCACGGCCTTGCCATCGCGATCGAAGACCTGGACTTCACCGCGGACACGACACGCGAGAAACATGGGCGGCGTAAGCGGTTCCGGAAACTGATCTCCGGCATGCCCGTGGCCAGGCTGCGCGCCAGGTTGGTGGCGATGACGGCCGAGCTCGGCATCACGATCGTCGCCGTCGACCCCGCTTATACCAGCAAGTGGGGAGCCCAGCACTGGCAAAAACCGCTTACCAGCAAGAACAGGAACGCCACCCGCCACGATGCGGCGGCGGTGGCGATCGGACGACGCGCCCTCGGGCACCCGATCCGGCGACGGACGACACCGCCCCCTGCTCACCAGAGCGATGAGCAGGGGCATCGGACCGTCCAGGCCCGACCGGACGCCCCAGGGCGTGAGGAACCCCGCCCCCGCATCCCCGGACCACCGACACGATCGGATGGGACCGGATGCGGAGCGAACGCGGGCAACCAGGACGCCCAACACCGTTCGGAGCGTCCGGCTGAGTACGCACAACTTGCGCTCAGTCTTTAGGAACGGTGGTGAAGTGGGGGCGGTCGGGGGTTGGGATCCATTGGCGTTGCGGGTCGTACGGCCGATAGCGCCCGCTGATGTGGGAGATCAGCAGGCCTAGCGCCGGATGAGGATTCCGGCCGTGCCACAGGAGTGACCATGGGTACGCGGGAGTGGGCGCGGTGACCGGGATCTGGACCACGTCGGGGCGCCAGGGGAGCCGTGTCCTCTCGCCGTTGAAGGTGACCAGGCCGTCCGCTCCGACGCGTTCCACCAGATGCTCGTGGCCGAAGAGGGGGAGGCCGGACGTGTCGTACCTGATGGCGAATTCGTCGCCGAGAAAGCGGTAGAACTCCGCCCACTCGGTGTCCGGCCGGGCGATCCCCGGCATCCAGATCGTCGTGCCCGCCAGTTCGGACATCTCCACCTCGCGCCGGCCGGCGAGCGGGTGCCGGCGGCCGACCAGGAGGTGGAGCGGTTCGAGGTACGCGGGTGTGCACTCGATGTCCTCGCCGAGTGCCCCGGTGGCCCGGCCGAGGAAGGCGTCGATCGATCCGCGGGCCAGTTCGGGCAGTGCCTCGGTGAGGCCCCTCGAGGTCACGATCTCCAGGTCGACCTCGCCGACGGCGTCATGGAAGCCCCGGACGATGTCGATCGACGCCAGCCAGGTGGCGAGCACGTCGATGCGCAGGGCCCGGCGCCGGCCGCGCAGCATCGCGACGGCCTGATCGGCGAGGGCGATGAGCGCACGCGCGTGCGTGAGGAAGGACACCCCGTCCTCCGTCAACTCCGTTCCCGTGTGCAGGCGGTGGAAGAGCACGACGCCGAGATCGGCCTCGAGCCGTGCGACGCGCTTGGAGATCGCCTGCTGGCTCAGGCCGAGGCGGGCGGCCGCCTCGCTGAAGGAACAGTCCTCGGCGACGGTGACGAAGGCGCGGACGGCGGCGAGATGCAGGTCCGGCCCATCTCGCTGCACAACCGGAGGTTGTCGCAGGTGGGTGTGTCCGTTGTTAGACAACCCCTTCTTCCTTTCGGTCGAATGTCGGACGCCGATGAGACCGTACAACCAAAGGGAGTGACCGGTGGGTTCGTTCGTCCACTTGCACGTCCATACCGAGTACTCGATGCTCGACGGCGCCGCGAAGACCGGGCGCCTCATGGAGGAGGTGGATCGGCTGGGGATGCCCGCCGTCGCGATGAGCGACCACGGCAACGTGCACGGCGCGTACGAGTTCTACCATTCGGCGAAGAAGACAGGCGTCAAGCCGATCATCGGGATCGAGGCGTACGTCGCCCCGGCGTCGCGGTTCCACAAGCAGTCGGTGTT
This sequence comes from Actinoallomurus vinaceus, assembly GCF_039542055.1. Lineage (NCBI taxonomy): Bacteria > Bacillati > Actinomycetota > Actinomycetes > Streptosporangiales > Thermomonosporaceae > Actinoallomurus > Actinoallomurus vinaceus. Next base: position 344,680 of record NZ_BAABHK010000007.1, on the reverse strand, counting down.
CTGGTCCGACAATCTCGCGCTGCGTAAGTCGAACGATGACACCGGCGAGGGCGGCGACGTCTCCGGGCGTGGCCTCTACACCCACATGACCATGTGGGCCGCCGACGCCGAGGGCCTGCGGAACCTCTTCCGGCTCCAGTCACGTGCCTGGCTCGAAGGCCACGTGCAGAAGTACCCGCGCATGGACGACGAACTGCTCGCCGAGCACGGCACGGGCATCATCGCCACGACCGGCTGTCCGTCGGGCGCGGTACAGACCCGCATCCGTCTCGGCCAGTACGACAAGGCGCTCGAGACCGCCGCGACGTACCGGGACGTCTTCGGCAAGGACAACTACTTCCTGGAGCTGATGGACCACGGTCTCGCGATCGAGCGGCGAGTCCGCGACGACCTGCTGAGGCTCGGCAGGGAGCTCGGCCTGCCGCCGCTGGCCACCAATGACTCCCACTACGTGACCGAGGATCAGGCGGAGGCGCACGACGCCCTCCTGTGCGTCGGAACCGGCAAGCGGCTCGCCGACCAGAACCGTTTCCGGTTCTCCGGCAGCGGCTACTACGTCAAGACCGCCGAGGAGATGCGGTCCCTGTGGGACGGCGAGGTCCCGGGCGCCTGCGACAACACCCTCCTCATCGCCGAACGCGTCGCCGACTACGGCGAGGTCTTCGCCCACCGGGACCTGATGCCGAACTTCCCGGTCCCCGAGGGGGAGACCGAATCGTCGTGGCTGCGGAAGGAGACCCTGGCCGGCGCGCGGCTCCGTTACAAGGGCGACCCGCCGCAGGAGGCATTGGACCGTATCGACTACGAGCTGTCCGTCATCGACGACATGGGCTTCCCCGGCTACTTCCTCGTCGTCGCCGACATCTGCCGGTACGCCCGCGAGAACGGCATCGGCCTCGGTCCCGGCCGAGGCTCGGCCACCGGATCGCTGGTGGCGTACTGCACGGGCATCACGGAGCTCGACCCGATCGAACACAAGCTGATCTTCGAGCGGTTCCTCAATCCCGAGCGCGTCACCATGCCCGACGTCGACCTGGACTTCGACGACCGCCGTCGCGACGAGATGATCGACTACGTCACCCGCAAGTACGGTGACGACCGCGTCTGCCAGATCGTCACCTTCGGCACCATCAAGGCCAAGGCGGCGGTCAAGGACTCCTGCCGGGTGCTTGGCCTCCCGTACGCGCTCGGGGACCGCATCACCAAGGCGTTCCCCGCCGCCGTCGGTGGCAAGGAGATCCCGCTGTCGGCGATCCACGACGAGAACCACCCCCGCCACGGCGAGGCCGCGGAGCTGCGGAGACTGTACGAGGAGGAGCCCGACGTCAAGCGGGTCGTCGACACCGCCGTGGGCGTCGAGGGACTGACGCGCGGCACCGGCATCCACGCCGCCGGCGTGATCCTGTCGTCCGAGCCGCTGATCGACGTGCTCCCGCTCGTGAAGCCGAAGGCCGACGGGCCGACCATCACCGGGTTCCCGTTCACGCAGGCCGAGGACATGGGCCTGCTGAAGATGGACTTCCTCGGCCTGCGCAACCTCACCGTCATCAACGACGCGATCGCCAACATCAGGGCCAACAAGGGCGTCGAGATCGACATCCGCGAAGTCCCCCTGGACGACGGGAGGACCTACGAGCTGCTGGCGCGCGGCGACACGCTCGGGGTGTTCCAGCTCGACAGCGGCGGGATGCGGGTCCTGCTGCGGCTGATGCAGCCGTCGACGTTCACCGACATCGCCGCCGTCAACGCCCTGTACCGGCCGGGGCCGATGGAGATGAACGCCCACACCAACTACGCGCTGCGCAAGACCGGCAAGCAGCAGGTCGAGCCGATCCACCCGGAGCTGGAGGAGGCGCTGGAACCGATCCTGGGCGACACCTACCACCTGGTCGTCTTCCAGGAGCAGGTCATGGCGATCGCCCGGGAGCTGGCCGGGTACTCCCTCGGCGGCGCCGACCTGCTGCGCCGCGCGATGGGCAAGAAGAAAAAGGAGGTCCTGGACCAGCAGTGGGAGACGTTCTCGGCCGGCATGGCCGGCAACGGGTTCTCCGCCGAGGCGACCAAGGCCGTCTGGGACGTCCTCGTCCCCTTCTCCGGGTACGGGTTCAACAAGTCCCACACCGCCGGGTACGGCGTCGTCTCCTACTGGACCGCCTACCTGAAGGCGAACCACCCGGCCGAGTATCTGGCCGCGCTGCTCACCTCGGTCGGTGACGACAAGGACAAGATGGCGGTCTACCTGTCGGACTGCCGACGCCTCGGCATCAAGGTCCTGCCCCCCGACGTCAACGAGTCCGAGCTGAACTTCGCCGCCGTCGGGCAGGACATCCGCTTCGGGCTCGGCGCGATCCGTAACGTGGGCGCGGCCGTCGTCGACGCGATCGTGAACACGCGGAAGGGGAAAGGCGCCTACACCGACTTCAACGACTTCCTCACCAAGGTCCCCGCGAGCGTCTGCAACAAGCGCGTCATCGAGTCCCTCGCCAAGGCCGGCGCGTTCGACGGCCTCGGGCACCACCGCAAGGCCCTCGTCATGGTCCACGAGCAGGCCATCGACTCGGTCATCGACGTGAAACGCAACGAGGCCCGCGGTCAGGACTCCCTCTTCGGGGCCTCCGACGAACCCGAGGACACCCCGTTCTCCGTCGCGCTCCCCGAGGACGAGTGGGACAAGAGCACCCTGCTCGCGTTCGAACGCGAGATGCTCGGCCTGTACGTCTCCTCGCACCCCCTCGACGGCGCCGAGCGGGTCCTGGAGGCGGCCCGCGACACCACGATCGCCGAGCTGCTCGCCTCGGGCCGTACGGACGGGTTCGTGCGGATCGCCGGGATCATCGCCGGCCTGCAGCGCAAGGTCACCAAGAAGGGCGACCCGTGGGCGATCGTCGCCCTCGAAGACCACGACGCGTCCGTGGAGTGCCTGATCTTCCCCAAGAGCCACACCCTCTACGGCGAGGCGCTGGCCGAGGACCGGGTGGTCACGATCCGCGGCCGGATCAACGTGCGGGACGAGACCCTGAGCGTCTACGGGGAGGAGGTCACCGTCCTGGACGTCTCCCAGGTGAGCGACGGTGAGCCGCCCGTGGTGATCCGTCTTCCCGAGGCCCGGGTGTCCGCTGACGTCGTCCGCGAGCTGAAACGCATCCTGGAATCCCACCCCGGCCGCGCTCCCGTGCACCTGAGGCTGCAGGCGCGACGACCCGACGGGAAGGGACTGCTGATCGACCTCGACCGATTCCGCGTCCAGCCGGAACCGTCGTTCTTCGGGGACATCAAGTCGCTGCTCGGCGCGAACGCGGTCGGCGCATGACCGCCGAGCCCACGCACCACCGGGCGCGCTCAACGTGGCGAGCATGCCCGCGGTGTGCCGGTGAGATCCTCGCCGTACTGCGGATGCCCCACGGCTGGCCGACCGAACAGGGCACCGAGGTCAACGGCACCGCGGAGATCCTGCTGTGTGCCCACTGCGACGGCGATGATCCGGTCACCGGGCCGATCGCCGCCTTCTTCGCCGTCCACGGGATCGCGACCGACCGGACCATCGGCGTTCTCGCCCGGCTCATCCGGCGGTGGATCGAGAACGCCAGGCCGCCCCACCTCGACCAGGCGGCCCTCGACGCCGAGGTCGACGCCTGGTATCGAGGTGAGCTGTGATCCCGGCGACGGCCGTCCCTCAGCGCTGCTCCATGCTCCATTCGAGGATGCCGCCCGACACACCGTCGCCGAGGTGTGCCTCCAGCCGGAAGGCGGCGGACCGTACGGGGGTGAACGTCGTGCGGTTGTAGGCGTCGCGCGCGGTGCCGTACGCGGACGGATTCTCAACGGGTCGCCACGTGTCGCCGTCGCGGTACAGCAGCCGCCACGACGCCGGGACGCGGCACTGCCCGTGTCCGGTGTCGTCGAACCAGTACACGGCCGTGGCGGCGGCCGTGATGGGCTCGGGGTAGTCGTACTGGACCCACTCGACGCCCCCGCGGTGGTCCCACCAGGTGAAGCGCGGGATCGACTCGTCGGCGGAGTTCGCCGGCTCGATCCCGTCGCAGAGCGCCTCGGTCGTGTCGCCCTGCCACAGGTGGGAGGCCGTGGCGACCGGCACGACCGTCCAGTCCCGGGCGTCCGGGCCGTGGCCGATGGCGGGGAACGCGGTGATGCGCAGGCGTGCGGCGCCCATCGGGATGAGCGTGACGGTCTCCGCGGGCTCGGCCGACCTGACGGGGCCGTCCTGCAACCGCTGGATGACGTTCTCGTCGTCGGCCCGCCAGGCCGGGATCCGGCGGGCCCGCGCGCGGATCTCCAGGGGCGCGCCCCGCCGGGTGAACGGGTTTCCGCGCGCCGGCCGCCGCCGTACGGTGAAGGAGCGGCCGTCGAGGCCGTAGTTCCACGGCGAGCCGGCGGTGACCTCGTACTCCGGCCAGGCCGTGGTTCCGGCGAACCGCCGCCAGTTCTCCTCGATGGCCAGGGAGAAGGTGAGCGGGCCGTGCTCCACGGAGACGGCTCCGTGGTTCTTCTCCCAGGTACGGGTGGTCGTGCGCATGGGGAGGCGGAGCTCGATCCGGTCCCCGTTCCGCCAGGTGCGGGTGACGACGACGTAGCAGGGTGGTGCCGCCCGTACAGGCACGGGTGAACCGTTCACGCGCAGCGCGGGCTTCTCGCACCACTGCGGAACGCGCAGGTAGAGCGGGAAGTCGACGGGGCGCGGCGCGGAGATCCGCAGCGTCACGGTCTCCTCGAACGGATACCCGGTCTCCTCGGTCACGGTGACGACGGTGCCGTCGGCTCCGACCTTCGCCGTCACCTCGGACGCGGCGTACATCGAGGCGCACAGCCCGGAGTCGTACGTCGCGAGCCAGAGTTCCTCGGCGAAGTACGGCCAGCCCATGCCGTAGTTGTGCGGGCAGCAGCGGTAGTTGTGCACGCCCGGCATGTACGCCTGCATGGCGAAGTCGTTGTCGAACTGGCCGTGCGACTTGGCGACGTTGTCGAGCTGGACGCAGTTGGCGCTGGTGACGTAGTGCGTGCCGCGTTGCGCGGGGTCGAAGGCGGCGGGCAGCGAGTTGACGGCGATGTCCTCGCACCGGTCGGCCCAGACCGGGTCCCCGGTGATCCGGGTCAGCAGCTCGAAGCTGTGCATGAGCTCGACGAACCCGCAGGTCTCGAAGCCCTGCCGGGGATCGGTGAAGTACGGGCGGCAGTTCTCGTCGCCGGCGAACCCGCCGCCGGGGAACTGGCCGTACGTGCCCATCACCGTGTCGAAGTTCTGGTAGGTCGCCGTGCGCAGCGCCGGGTCGCCGGCCAGCACGCCGTACTGGATCGGCTCGCGGAACCCCTGGGCGAGGTTGACGTTGTGCCAGGTCGGCAGGCCGGTGACGTAGTCGGCGGAGCCGGCGTGGATCTTGCGTACGAGGTCGAGGAGCCAGGCCTCCCCGGTCCGGTTGTAGGCCCAGTAGACGCTGTCGATGGTGTCGCCCCAGCGGTACGCGCCCCAGCCGCGTCGGAACACCTCGGCGGGCTGACGGTTCTGGAAACCGAAGTACCGCATCAGGAACGGCGTGATCCGCTCGTCGCCGGTCGCCTCGGCGTACGAGCGGAGCGCGTCGAGGACGGGCATGTGCGGCCAGAAGTCGGGGCCGCCGTCGAGGAAGGTGCGATGGGCGGCCGGCCCGAACCAGCCGTCGGCCTGCTGGGCGGCCAGGATGCCGTCCACCCACCGGCGCGTCAGGCCCCGTACGCGCTCGTCGCCGGTGACGATGCCGAGGTCGGTGAACCCGCGCAGCCAGTACGGAAGCTCCTCCCAGCCTCCCTTCGAGGGATCGACCCACCCGTTGGTGTCGTAGTTCAGATAGTCCGATACTTCGGGCATGCGGCCGTTGAGGCCTTCGACCTGCAGGTCGAGCTGCCGCCGCAGCCATCCCTTCGGCCGTACGCTTCCCGGCGGCAGCTTGAGGAACGGCGCCGGTCGCAGCGGCGCGCGGTTCGGCGTGTAGTGCCCGCCCGCCGAGGCGGCCTCGACAGTGCGCAGGACCCGTACGCCGCCAGGGAAGCGATCCGCGCGGGCGGGGCTCCCGACGCCGGCGGCCGCGACGCCCCCGGTCACAGCGAGGCCGCGGGTGAGGAACGTCCGTCGTTCCATCGGCTCTCTCCTTTCCACGGGAGGCGGGAGGGACCGGGTGGTCCCTCCCGCGCTGGGTCACTTGCCGGATCGGTAGAGGGCCGCGACGTCGTCGGCGGACAGGGCCCGGTCGAAGACGTGCACCTGGTCGAGGGCGCCGGGCCAGAAGTCGACCTGGTTGCCGCCGTACTTGCCCCGGCCGATCACGGTGTGGCCGGTGGAGGGGTCACCGAGGCACGCCGACGCCGTCCCGGCCTTCTCCCCGTTGACGTAGAGGGTCAGGGTTCCGGTGGCGGCGTCGCGGACGCCGGTGAGGTGGTACCACTGCCCGGTCTGCGGCGCGGCCGGGGCGAGCGCCCGGACGCCGGCGAAGCTGAACGCGAACCGGTCGTCGGCGCCGGAGTACTGCAGGTAGAACGCGCTGTTGGTGTCGCCGTCCTGGCTGACCGCCGTGGCGAACGAGCCGCGCCGGTCGAGTTTCACCCAGGCGGACACGCTGTAGTTCCCGGTCGTGTCCAGGATGGCCGCGCCGGTGTCGGCGAACTGGTTCGAGCCGTTGAACTGCAGCGCGGACCCGGAGTGCCCGGTCGTCCAGGCCGGCCCGTTCACGAGCGTGGCGTCGCGGGAGCCCGCGGTGTCCTTGGCCACGGTGCCGGTCCCCTCGTCGAGGGGGTAGAAGGCGACGCCGTCGAGGCCCGGGGTGCCCGGCGGGAAGCTTCCGCCGCCGCCTTGGCCGACCGAACCGGACGCCTTGATGAGGGCCAGGTTGGCCTTGCGCACCTCGTCGGCGCCGGGCTTGAGGACCTTGCGGTCGTAGGTGTAGATGCCGTTGAGCTCGTTCTCCACGTCGGTGATCTGGGTGTAGACGGAGGCGGAGAGGCCGCAGCCCTTCTCGACCTGGAGCAGGCGGTTCTGCAACTCGGTGTAGCGCCGGGTCAGCGTGGCCGCGTCGGGTTCCATCTCGTAGGCGAAGCCGTGGGCCGGGTCGTACATGTGGCCGTCGACCTTGAGGCCCAGGCCGCCGTACTCGCCGTCCACCGAGGCGCGAACGCCCTGCTGGATCGGCGTGCCGGGGCCGACGTAGGTGTGGTCATCGCGGATGTCGCCCTCACCGTTGTCGGGAAGGGAGTCGCAGCAGTTGACACCGCTGTCGGCGTTGACGAGGCGGCTGGGGTCCCACGACTTGATCGCGGCGCTGATGCGGCCGGGCTCGTACTCGCCCCAGCCCTCGTTGAACGGCACCCAGACGACGATGGACGGGTGGCTGCGGTGCTGGTCGACCAGCGCGTGCAGCTCCGTCTCGAACTGCGTCTTGGTCGCGGCGGACGGCGAGTGCCCGGCGTACGTCGCGGGCATGTCCTGCCAGACGAGCAGGCCGAGCCTGTCCGCCCAGTAGTACCAGCGGTCGGGTTCGACCTTCACGTGCTTGCGGACCATGTTGAAGCCGAGGCGCTTGTGCGCCTGGAGGTCGAACCGCAGAGCCGCGTCGGTCGGGGCGGTGTAGATGCCGTCCGGCCAGAAGCCCTGGTCCAGAGTCCCGACCTGCATCGTGAAGGTGCCGTTGAGCAGCATGCGGACCTTGCCGTCCGGACCCTTGCCGAGCGAGATCGAGCGCATCCCGAAGTAGGAGCCGACCTCGTCGGCGGGCCCGTGACCGTTCCGCAGCCGTACCTTCAGCGTGTACAGGTACGGGTCGTCGGGCGTCCACAGGTGCGGCTTGGCGATGTGCAGCCGCAGCTCGGTCCCGGCCGCTCCGGTGACCCGGCCGACCTTCCGGCGCCCGGCGTACGCCGTCGCCTCCACGGTCCCGGCCTGCGCGCCGGCCGCGTGGACGGTGAGCCGCAGGTCCTTGGCGGCCAGGCCCGGGGTCGTGTCGACGCGCTCGACGTGGGCGGCCGTTACCGGCTCCATCCAGACGGTCTGCCAGATGCCCGAGGAGGGCGTGTAGAAGATGCCGTCTCCGGGGGCGCGCTGCTTGCCGAGCGCCTGGGTCCCGATGTCGGTCGGGTCGTCGACCCCGACCACGAGCTCCTGCGGCCTGGTGCCCCGGACCGCGTCGGTGACGTCCGCGGTGAAGGCGTCGTATCCGCCGGTGTGGGTGGCGACCCGCACGCCGTTGACGTAGACGGTGGTGTGGTAGTCGACGGCCTGGAAGTGCAGCAGGAGCCGGTCGCCGTGCCAGGAGGGCGGCACGGCGAAGGTCCGGCGGTACCACATGTGGTCGACGTGCCGTTTGATGCCCGACAGCGCCGACTCGATGGGATAGGGGACGAGGACGCGTTCGGCGAGGTTCTGGCCGACGGGCGGGGCCTGGCCGGCGGTAGCCTCGGCGAACTGCCACGAGCCGTTGAGGTTCTGCCACCGGTCCCGTGTGAGCTGGGGCCGGGGGTACTCCGGGAGGGCGTTGCGGGCCGAGACCTGGCTCGTCCACGGGGTGGTCAGGGGCGGGTCGGCGGCGGCAGGCGCCGCGCCGGCGGGGTTCGCCGCGGCGTGCGTCGCGGGGGACAGGAGGGCGGCGATCAGCGTGCCGGCGAGGAGGGCGGCGGCTGCGGGGCCGCGGGGCCGGGCGCGGCGCACCGGGCGGAAGAGGGACACGGACGGTCTCCCGTCTGTCGGAGGGAACCGGCGGAGGCGACACGCGGTGGGAGGCGGCGATACGGCGGCCGCGAAACGCCCACCACGGGACATCACGGCTCAGCATGAGCGAGGCTGATCGGATTTGCAATATTCAGATCGATGCAACGCTGTCTTTCTGATCGGTATTGACAGAACCCGATCAGTGGTGACTCAATACGGGCACCTCCTGACCCGCACGAAGGGACCGGCCATGACCGTGCCTGCGACCCCCCGACGGACGTCCTCACCCGCGTGGGTGCTCACCGTGGCCCTCGCCCTGGTCACCGCCGCCGGCTGCGCCAAGTCGGAGAAAGACCAGTCGGCCGGCGCGCAGTCCGGCCAGCAGCCCCAGCAGGTGGTGCAGACGCCGTCCGGGAACGCGCCGTCCTGCACCATCGGCCGGTTCGGCGGTACGAAGTTCGACCTCAAGACCTCGGTCGTGGGCTTCTCCCAGTCCGAGAAGGAGGCCAACCCCTTCCGCATCGCGGAGACGCAGTCGATCAAGGCGGAGGCGAAGCAGCAGGGCATCACCGGGCTGCGCGCCACCAACGGCCAGTCGCAGTTCAGCAAGCAGATCAGCGACGTGCAGCAACTCATCGCCCAGGGGGCCAAGGCCCTCGTCATCGCGCCCCTGAACTCGGACGGCTGGGAGCCGGTGCTGCAGCAGGCGTCCGCCAAGCACATCCCGATCATCACGGTGGACCGGAAGATCAACGCCACCGCCTGCAAGGACTACGTGACCTTCATCGGGTCCGACTTCTACCAGCAGGGCAAGCGGGCCGCCGATCAAATGATCAAGGCCTTGAACGGCAAGGGGAAGGTCGCGATCCTCCTCGGCTCGTCCGGCAACAACGTGACCACCGACCGCACCAACGGCTTCAAGGACGAGATCGCCAAGCAGGCGCCCGGCATCCAGATCACCTTCCAGCAGACCGGTGACTTCGCGCGCGAGAAGGGCCAGCAGGTCACCGAGCAGATGATCCAGAGCCACCCGGACGTCAACGCCATCTACGCCGAGAACGACGAGATGGCGCTGGGAGCGGTGACCGCCCTGAAAGGCGCGGGCAAGAAGGCCGGCGACATCAAGATCGTCTCGGTGGACGGCACCCGGAACGCCGTGGCCCAGATCGTCAGTGGCTGGATCTACGCGGTCGTGGAGTCCAACCCCCGCTTCGGCCCGCTGGCGTTCCAGACGCTGAGCAAGTTCGTCAACGGCGAGCCCATCCCCGACAAGGTGATCATTTCCGATCGGGAGTACGACTCCTCCAACGCCAGGCAGTCCCTGGCGACCGCGTACTGACCGATGCTCCGACACCATCGGGGGTGCCCGTGACCGTGACCAAGCCCGAGGACCGGCGCCCGCCGCACGATGACGCGCCGGTCCTGGAGGCCCGCGACATCGTCAAGCGCTTCACCGGGGTGCTCGCCCTCGACCACGTGTCCCTCAGCCTGCGCCCCGGTGAGGTCCACGCGCTCGTCGGCGAGAACGGCGCGGGCAAGTCCACCCTCATCAAGGTGATCACCGGCGTCCACCGGCCCGACGAGGGCTCGGTGCTGCTGGCCGGGCGGCCCGCCGGCTTCGCCGGGCCCCTGGACGCGCAACGGGCCGGGGTCCAGGCGGTGCACCAGGAGATCGGCCTCGTGCCGGACCTCAGCATCGCCCGCAACCTGCTGCTCGGCCGCGAGCCGCGCCGCGCCCTCGGGCTGATCGACTCGCGCCGCATGCACGAGACGGCCGCCCGGACGCTGACGTCGTACGGCGTGCGGGTGGACGTCCGGCTGCCGCTGCGATCCCTCGGCGTGGGCGCGCAGCAGATGGTCGCGCTGGCGCGGGCGGTCTCGGTCGACGCCCGCGTGGTCATCATGGACGAGCCGACGTCCTCCCTCGAACCCCGCGAGGTCGACACGCTCTTCGGCGTCATCGACCGGCTGCGCGACCAGGGCATCGCCGTCCTGTACGTCAGCCATCGCCTGGACGAGCTCTACCGGATCTGCGACGGTGTCACCGTGCTGCGCGACGGCCGAGTCGTCCACCAGGGGGCGCTCGCGGACCTCGACCGGCTCCGCCTCGTGTCGCTGATGCTCGGCCGGGACGTCGCGAAGGTCCGCGCGGAAGGCGTCACCCGGTTCTCGGGGGCCCACGAGGTCTCCGGAGAGCCGGTCCTGGAGGCCCACGGGCTGTCCAGCCGGTACCTCCTCGACGACGTCTCGCTCACCGTCCGGTCCGGTGAGGTGGTCGGGCTGGGCGGCCTGCTCGGCGCGGGCCGCACCGAGACGGCCAAGGCCATCGCCGGGGCGCTGCCGCTCGACGCGGGACGCGTCACCGTGGCCGGGCTGTCCGTGCGCCGGGGGTCGGCCGGCGCCGCCGTGCGCGCGGGCATCGCGCTGCTGCCGGAGGACCGCAAGGCCGAGGGCATCGTGCCGACCCTGTCGGTCCGCGACAACATCGCGCTGGCCGCCCTTCCCCGGCTGGCCCGCGCCGGGGTCGTCTCCGACGCGCGCATCGACCGGATCGTCGACACGTTCATGAAGCGGCTGCGGATCAAGGCGACCGGGCCGCACCAGCCGGTGGCCGAGCTGTCGGGCGGCAACCAGCAGAAGGTGCTGCTGGCCCGCTGGCTGGCCACCGAGCCGAAGGTGCTGCTGCTGGACGAGCCCACGCGCGGCATCGACGTCGGCGCGAAGGCGGAGGTCCAGGCGCTGGTCGACGAACTCGCCGAGACGGGTCTCGGCGTCCTTCTGATCTCCTCCGACCTGGAGGAGCTGGTCGAGGGCTCCGACCGCGTCGTCGTCCTGAAGGACGGCGCCGTGGTCGGCGAACTGACCGGAGACGAACTCACCGAGGAGGGCGTGATGACCACGATCGCGCAGGGGGTCTCATGAGCGAGGCCGCCGTCGCGCTGCCCCGGCCGGCCGGCGCGCGGGTGCTGACCTGGCTGCAGAACTACGGGGTGTACGCGGCGATCGGCGTCCTGATCGTCGTGAACATCGGGATCACCCCGCACTTCCTCAGCATGGAGAACCTCCGCACCCAGCTGGTCCAGGTCGCACCGATCGTCATCGTCTCCCTCGGCATGGCCCTGGTGATCGGCACGGAGGGCGTCGACCTGTCCGTGGGCTCGGTCATGGCCCTCGCCACCGCGCTGCTGCCCCTCTACCTCGGGTACGGGGTCGGGCCGGCGATCCTCGTCGCGCTGCTGGGCGGTGTCGCCGTCGGGCTGGTCAACGGCTCGCTCGTGGCGTTCGTACGGGTCCAGCCGATCGTCGCCACGCTCGCGCTGTTCGTCGGCGGCCGGGGGCTCGCCCTCGTGCTGGCCGGCGGTCAGCTCAAGGACGTCCACAACGCGGCGCTGCTGGACCTCGGCTCGTCGAGCGTCGTCGGCGTTCCCCTGCCGGTCGTGGTCGCGGGCGCGCTGACCCTTCTGGTGGCGGGCGTCGTCCGGCGCACGACGTTCGGCCGGCAGCTCGTCGCGATCGGCGGCAACCGCACGGCGAGCGTCCTGTCCGGCCTGCCGGTCCGGCGGGTCCTGCTGCTGGTGTACGTGCTGTCGGGCCTGCTGGCCGCGGTCGCGGGCGTGCTCGCCACCGCCCGGCTGCAGGCCAGCGACCCGTCGTCGCTCGGCCTGCTGATGGAGCTGTCGGCCATCACCGCCGTGGTGGTCGGCGGCACGCCGCTCACCGGCGGCCGGGTGCGCGTCCTGGGCACCGTCGCCGGCGCGCTGCTGATCCAGCTCGTCCGCGCCACGCTGATCAAACACGACCTGCCCGACTCGGTCGCCCAGATGGTGCAGGCAGTGATCATCCTCGCGGCGGTCTACGCCGCCAGGGGAGGGGCCGGACGATGACCACCGAGCAAGCGGCCGCCGACGCGCCCGTCATCCACGACACCTACCGGCCGAGCGGGCGCGACCGCGCCTTCGGCCTGATCCAGCGGCACGGCGCCACGGCGGTGCTCGCGCTCCTGCTCGCCGTCGGCTCGCTCGCCTTCGACCGCTTCCCGACCGGTGAGAACCTCGGGGACATCGCCATCACCTCGACGTTCCCCGCGATGGTGGCGCTGGGCATGACCTTCGTCATCATCACCGGCGGCATCGACCTGTCGGTCGGCTCGGTCTTCGCGCTCGGCGGGGTGCTGGCCGCGTACGCGGTGCGGTGGGGCACCCCGGCCGCGCTCCTGGTGCCCCTGGTCGTGTGCGGCACGATCGGCCTGGTGCAGGGCCTGCTGATCGCGCGGGTCCGGCTGGCGCCGTTCATCGTCACCCTGGCGGGCCTGCTCGGCGCGCGCGGCCTGCTGCTGTCGATCTCGCACGAGGGCGCGACGACGTACCTGATCCCGCACGGGTCGGCGCTCGCCCGGCTCGGCCAGGGACGTCTGCTCGGGCTGGGCTACCCGGTCTACCTCACGCTCGCCCTGTTCGTCGTCGGCGCCGTGCTGCTGCAGCGCACCGGGTTCGGCCAGGCGGTGTACGCCATCGGCGGCGCGGAGGACGCCGCCGCGCTGATGGGCGTGCGGGTCACCCGCACGAAGATCATCGTGTACGCGCTGTCCGGCACGCTGGCCGGGCTCTCCGGGGCGCTGAACGCCGCCCGCCTGTCATCGGGCGTGACGATCCTCGGGACCGGAATGGAACTCGACGTCATCGCCGCGGTCGTCATCGGCGGCACGCTGCTCACCGGCGGCGCGGGCTCCGTCAGCGGCACGATCGCCGGCGTTCTCCTGCTCGGTGTGATCCAGAACCTGATCAACCAGATCGGCGACCTGTCCTCCTCCTACCAGCAGGTGGTGAGCGGCGCGTTCCTGGCCGTCGTCGTGGTGGCGCAGACCTACCTGAGCCGCGCGCGCCGGATGTGACATCAGGCTTAATATAAGCCCCGAAAAAAGTTCGCCCAGACTTATTGACACCGCCTCTGACCGCGGTCAGTCTCTCGGGAGAGCGCGCTCCTTCTTCACCTCCCGGCGCCATTTCAGCGCCGGGAGTCCTTCGGCCGTCCAGCCGTGCGGGCGGCGGTCCTCCGCCGCCCCGCCGTGCCCGTGAAGAGGAGCCCGCCCCGATGAAGCCCCGCATCCGGGCAGCGGAACGTCCCGCTGTGACCTCTGTAGTGATCACGATCCTGACCCTGCTCCTGGCCTGCGCAGGTGCCCTCCCGTCGCCTCCGGCGAGCGCGGCCCCCGCGCTGCTCTCGCAGGGGAAGCCGGCCACCGCCTCCTCGGTGGAGAACGCCGGCACACCCGCCTCGGCCGCCGTGGACGGCGACGCCGGGACCCGGTGGTCCAGCGCCTTCAGCGACCCGCAGTGGCTGCAGGTCGACCTGGGCGGTCCCGCCACCCTCAGCCAGGTCGTCCTCACCTGGGAGACGGCCTACGCGACGGCCTTCCAGATCCAGGTCTCCGACGACGCCGCCACCTGGAGCACCGTGTACAGCACGACCGGCGGCACCGGCGGCACGCAGACCCTGAACGTCTCCGGCGCCGGGCGGTACGTCCGGATGTACGGGACGGCGAGAGCCACCGGCTACGGCTACTCGCTCTGGGAGTTCCAGGTGTACGGCACGAGCGGATCGTCGTCGGACGCCACACCGATCTCCGCTTTCAAGCAGGTGCGCGCCTCTTCGACGGAGGGCGACAACGCCCCCGGCGCGGCGGTGGACGGACGGACGAACACCCGCTGGTCCAGCCAGTTCACCGACAACGAGTGGCTGGAGGTCGATCTGGGCGGACCCGCCACCATCACCGGCGCCACGCTCGTCTGGGAGAACGCCTACGCCACCGGATACCGGATCGAGGTGTCCGACAACGAGACGAACTGGACCCCGATCTACACCACGACGACGGGCAAGGGCGGCACCGAGAACCTCAACATCTCCGGTACGGGCCGCTATGTGCGCTTCTACGGCACGGCGCGCGCCACGGGATACGGCTACTCGCTGTGGGAGTTCCAGATCTTCGGCTCGGTCGACACGTCGGTGAGCACGCCGCCGCTGCTCTCGCCGCCGACCAAGGCCCCGGCGACGACCGACCAGTTCGCGCTGACGTCGCCGGCCGACCACGCCATGGTCACCGACACCCGCCGCCCGGTGCTGTCCTGGTCCGCCGTGTCGGGCACCGCGCACTACGAGGTGTGGATCAACGTCAGCCGCACCGACTACGACTTCACCGCGTCCGGCCGGCTGCTCGACCTCTACACCAAGGTCGCCGAGCCCGCGGCAACGACCGGCTACACGCCGACCTGGGACCTTGGCGACCGCTGGACCTACAAGTGGTTCGTGGTCGCGGTGAGCGGTTCCGGCGCCCGGACGACGTCGAACATCCGCACGTTCAGCGTCTACCTGCCTGCCATCAAGGCGGCCGGTGACGGCGTGAACATCGTGAACGGCGCCCGGGACCTCAACAAGGACGGGACGATCCAGCCGTACGAGGACTGGCGGCAGCCGGTCGAGACGCGGGTCGCCGACCTGCTCGGCAGGATGACGCCTGAGGAGAAGGCGTACCAGATGTTCTACAACGCCCAGACGTACGCGCAGTCGGGGTGGCACTTCGGCCCGGCGCAGCCGAAGGACCTCGACGCGGTGCTGCGGGCCGCCGCCGGCACCCGCCTCGGCATCCCGCCGGTCTCCGCAGGCGACACCATCTCCGGCTACGAGACCACCTATCCGCTGCAGAGCGCGCTGGCCGCCGGCAAGGACTACCCACTGGACTACAAGCTCGGCGACATGCAGCGCCGCGAGGAACTCGAGGTCGGCACGCGCGGTGTGCTCGGGCCGCTCGCCGAGGTCGGCACGAAGGTGCTCTACCCCCGCATCCAGGAGGGCGGCGGCGAGAACGCCGACGTCGCGGCCGCTCAGGTACGGGCGCTGGTGACCGGTCTGCAGGGCGGGCCGGAGCTGAACCCGGAGTCCGTCCTCGCCACCGTCAAGCACTGGCCCGGTGAGGGGGCCGGCGGCGAGGCGGGCATCGTCTACGACGCGGTGACGATCAAGTACCACATGATCCCGTGGCGGGCCGCGCTCGACGCCGGAGCGGTGAACATCATGCCCGGCTACGCCGGCAGCTCGTACCTCGACCCGGGCGGTCCCGGCGCGGGCAACAGCAAGCCCATCCTCGACTACCTGCGGGGCAACCTGGGCTACACCGGCCTCATCACGACCGACTGGCTGCCGTCGAGCGCGTGGATCAGCGCGGCGAACGCCGGCTCCGACGTGATGGGCGGGGCCGACCCGGGCGCGGCCGGGTTCACCATCGCGAGCTTCCTGTCGAGCGTGCCGATGTCCCGGATCAACGACGCCGTCACCCGGATCCTGCGGCTCAAGTTCGAGCTCGGGATCTTCGACCGCCCGTACGGTGATCCGGTCAACGGCCCGTACCGCTTCCACCAGCCGTCGTACGCCGCGCTGGCGAACCAGGCCGCGCGCGAGTCCATCACCCTGCTGAAGAACAACGGCGTCCTCCCGCTCAAGCTCAAGGCGGGCGACAACATCGTCGTGGCTGGGCCGCGCGCGACCGACGGCGCCTCGTGCTGCATCTGGACGAGCTACTTCCACCAGAACTACGGCTCGCTGGACATCCTGGACGCGATCAAGGCCCGGGCGGCCAAGGACGGCGTCAACGTCTACTCCGACAGCGGACCGTCGCCCAAGCTGGCCGTGGCGGTCGGCGAACCCAGTTACACGCACGCCACCGCGTGGGTGAAGGAGCAGCCGTACCTGCCGGCGGACCAGCTGGCCATCATCCAGAACTTCCACAACCAGGGCATCCCGGTGGTCGTGGTGATGGACCTGCCGAGGCCGACGGTGATCTCCGACTGGAACGGCATCGCCGACGCCATCGTGATGACCTACCGCGGCGGCGAGGAGGTCGGCCCGGCGACGGCGTCGCTGCTGTTCGGCGACTACACGCCCCACGGGTCACTGCCGTGGCAGCTCCCGCGCAGTGTCGACCAGGTCCTGAAGCCGGGCGGCACGGACACGCCGGCCGACGCCGTCGAGGACTGGAGCCTGCCGTACGACCTGGGCGCGACCGCCGCCGAGCGCGCCGACCTCCGCGCGAAGATCGACGCCGGTCAGTCACCGCCCACCACGTACGGGAACCCTCTTTACCCCTATGGTTTCGGGCTTCACGCCTGGTAGGGGAGCGGCCTGCACTACTATCCGGATAGTAATAACTATCCGGATAGTAGTTCTCTGTAAGGGGTGCGGGTGTCTCATCTGACGTACACCGAGGCCGTCGTGGTCGGGTTGCTGCAGGGCGTTGCGGAGCTGTTCCCGGTCTCCAGCCTCGGCCACAGCGTCCTGCTCCCGGCCCTGGTCGGTGGCCGGTGGGCGCGCGACCTGAACGTCTCGGCCCCGGAGTCGCCGTATCTGGCGTTCATCGTCGGCCTGCACGTGGCGACGGCGATCGCCCTGCTGGCCTTCTTCTGGCGGGACTGGGTCCGCATCATCGGCGGCTTCCTGACCTCGGTGCGCGATCGCCGCATCGAGACCCCCGACCAGCGCCTGGCCTGGCTGATCATCTTCGCCACCATCCCGGTCGGGATCACCGGGCTGCTGGTGGAGCACACGTTCCGGACCGTGCTCGGCAAGCCGGTCCCCGCGGCGATCTTCCTCGCCCTCAACGGCGGAGTGCTGTACGCGGGGGAGCGCCTGCGCCGCCGGGAGTCGCGGGCGGCGGACCGGGCGGTCGCGGCCTCGGTCGGGAGCACGGCGACCGACCTGGCGCTGGCGTCGGATCGGCGCCTGGCCGGGCTGAGCCTCGCCCGGGGGACCGGCATCGGCGCGGCGCAGATCCTCGCGCTGCTGCCCGGCATCAGCCGTTCGGGCGTGACGATGGTCGCGGGCCTGCTGCGCGGGCTGTCCCACGAGGACGCCGCCCGGTTCTCCTTCCTGCTGGCCACCCCGGTGATCCTGGCGGCGGGGGTGCTGAAGATCCCCGACCTGACCGGTCCGCTCGGTGACGGCATCCACGGTCAGGTGCTGGTCGGCAGTGTGCTGTCGGGCGTCGGCGCCTACGTGTCCGTGCGGTTCCTCACCCGGTACTTCGAGACGCGGACGCTGACGCCGTTCGCCGTGTACTGCGTGGTCGCCGGGCTGGGCAGCCTGATCTGGCTCGGAGTCCGCTGACCCGGTGGCCGGGTCGTCGCGCCCACCGGGCGGTGGGCGCGACGACGACCACCGACGCTAGCCTCAAGCTCTTACCGAATTTTCGGCATTTACTCGATGGCCGGGTCGACCCTCACTAGCATTTAGTCTTGCATTTCCCTTTGCCTCGGTGGTAGCCGTATTTGGCGCACCGATGGGTCTTGGGGTTCATCTTGAGGCAGCATCGGGTACACGGCGGAGGTTTGGCGGTGACGCGCGCCACCGATGCCGGGACGGCACTCGTCCCGGCGTTCGCCGCACCACTGGGCGTCATGGCGGCCCCGAGCGCCAGCATGGCGACGGTCCCGGCCGCCGCCGCCAACCGTGTGATCTTCCGAGTCATGAGATCCCCTCTTTCTGGTATTTCGGCACCACTTCAACAGGTTTGCAGTTTTTACCGTTTTCCGGGAGGGGTGGAAGCGGCGGTGCGGGCGACACCTGAACAACATTTATACGCTGCTTGAAATCCACTTTGTCAAGTGTCAGGCTGCCGATGGTCGTCGTGATGAAACGGGGCATGAAACGCCCGGTTGGGTAGGTAGTTGAGCAGGAGCGACGATCGGGGGCGGCATGCGTAGACCGGACAGGCGTCACGTGCTGATGGCCATGGCAGCGGCGGGAGCCGGGCTTCTGGCCGGCGGAGTGCCCGAGCTGACGCGGACGCCGGGGCCGGACGCGCCGCCGAAGAGGCCGTCCAGGCGCGCGCTGAAGGCGGCCCGTCAACCTCTCCGCGACCCTGGATACGCGCACGGGCCGCTGCACCCGCTGCGCCGACCGGTGCACAGCCTGCACGACCTGACGCCGGCCGCTCCCCCGAACGCCGTCGCGCTGACCATCGATGACGGTCCGCACCCCCGGTGGACGCCGATGATGCTGGATCTACTCGCCGAGTTCCGGGTGCCGGCGACGTTCTCCCTCATCGGGGAGCAGGTCGTTCAGTTCCCGAAGCTGGTCGAGCGGATCGTGGCCTCAGGGCACCAGATCTGCGATCACACCGTCACCCACCCGCTGAACCTGCCGCGGCTCTCCGCCGACCAGATACGGGACGAGATCGGCGGCGCCCACGACCGCATCGCCCAGACCGCCCGGGTCGCCCCGCGGTACTTCCGCTCGCCCGGCGGCGCCTGGTCCGCCCAGATCATGGACACGGCCACCGCCCACGGGATGATCTGCATCGACTGGGAGATCGACCCCCGGGACTGGGCGCGCCCCGGGAGGATCGCCATCACCGACCGGATGCTCCGCGCTCGGGCCGGCGACATCATCCTGTGCCACGACGGCGGCGGCGACCGTTCCGAGACGATCCAGGCACTGCGCACCGTGATCCCCGCTCTCCAAGGGCGCGGCCTCACCTTCGTGGCGCTGTGAGCAGACGGCCGACCTCCCCGGTCCGGGCGCGGGCGAGGTCAGGCCCTCCCTGCTTCGGGACGGTGATGGTGGTGGATCTCCATGGTCTCCAGGCTGCCGTGCAGATCGGTGGCGGCGTCCAGCGCTCCGGCCCCGGACATCGCCAGGCAGGCCGCCAGGGCGGCCGCCATGCCGGGCAGCAACCGCGAGCGTCTCGGTGCCGGAGCGGCCAGGAGCGCCGCGACCCGGCGGGGGACGGGACCGGCCGTGGCGGAGAAGACGGGACCGGGTGTGGAGACAGGTGAGCCCGCCCGGCTCCGCGCCAGCGCGGCCCGCGCGATGGCGCGGGCCACGAGGCGCCGGTCCCCGACGGCGTCCGCCGCCGACTCGTCGGCCCAGCGCTCGAGGTGGTAGCGCAGGGGGCCGCGAAGCGCGGCCAGCGCCGGATGCAGGACGGTCGCCACGTCCATCGCCAGGGTGAACCAGTGGTGGCGGCCGGAAAGATGAGCGCGCTCGTGGGCGAGCAGGACGTCGCGTTCGCGGGCGTCCAGGGACCGCAGCATGCCGGTCGTGACCACGATGGTGCCGGGACGCCCGGGAACGGCGTAGGCGTCCGGCAGGTCGTCCCGCACCACGGCCAGGCCGCCCCGCCGTGGCCGGACGGCGTTCCGGGCCAGCGTGAGCATGGCCAGCCGCCGATGGAGGGTCCATACCGCGAGGGCGAGCGTCGCGACGAGGGCCGTACCGGCCGCGCACGCGAGCGGTACGGGGACCGGCGACATTCGCCGCAGCAGGAGGGGGGAGACGTCCTCGGCGGCCGCCACGAACGGGATCCGGAGGAGCCCGGCGCCGGTCAGCAGCATGAGGGCGAGCGTGGTGCAGCCGGACAGGAGGACGCCGGTGGCGGCCAGCAGCCACGAGGCCGACCGTGGCGACAGCCGATCCCCCAGGAGGCGGACGAGCGGCACCGCGAGCAGGGGGACCAGCAGCGGTATCCATACGGCGACGACCATGCCCTTCATTATGGGCGCACGCGTGGTGGCCGCCCGCACGACCGTCTCGTCCACGTGATCTACTATCGATGTAATACACACGCATGGAGATCGACGTGACCAAGGAGCGCGAGCAGGGGCGACGGCCCGCCGGCATGCTCGAGGACGCCGTGCTGGCCGCCCTGTGGCAAGGCGGCCGGCCGATGAGCCCCGCCGACGTGCAGGCCGTGCTTCCCGACACCCCGGCGTACACCACGGTGATGACCACCCTCGCGCGGCTGCATCGCAAAGGCCTGGCCACCCGCACCCGGGCGGGACGCGGGTACGTCTACTCGCCCAACGTCGACGAGGCGGCGCACACGGCGACCGCGATGCACGACCTGCTCCGGCGGCGTCATGACCGCGCGGCCGTACTGGCCCGCTTCGTGTCCGATCTGGCCCCCGAGGACGAACGCCTGCTGCAGCAGCTGCTGCGCCACGACGACGCCGACTGAGGCAAGGCTTGCCTAAAACTACTATCCCAGTAGTATTAGGCAAGCCTTGCCTGTCTAACGTGCACGAACGGTGCGGCAGAGGCATGCATCACATCTCGACCCTCGGAGTGTCCTCATGGGATCCGCACAGATCGCCGTGCTCGGAGCCATAGCCGGCTTCACCATCTACCTCGGCCTGCCGATCGGCCGGCTGCGCTCGCCTCTACCGAAGGTTCGAGCCCTACTGAACGCGACCGCCACCGGCATCCTGATCTTTCTTCTGTGGGACGTGCTCGCGCACGCATGGGAGCCGGTCGACACCGCGCTCGGCCATCACGGGTACGGCGCGGCGATCGGCAACGGCGCGGTGTTCGCGGTGTGCTTCGGTATCGGCCTGCTGGGCCTCGTTCATTTCGACCGCGCGATCGCGCGCCGCGCCAGGCCGGCGGCTCCGGGGCGGTCCGGCCCCGGCGCGGCGTCGGCGGCCGAGTTCCGGGCCGAGACCACCGGTCTGGCGCGCCTGGGCGATCTGCCGATGATGATCGCGATCGGTATCGGGCTGCACAACTTCGCCGAGGGTCTGGCGATCGGTAACTCCGCCGCCCACGGCGAGTTGCAGCTCGCCGTCCTGCTCATCATCGGGTTCGGCCTGCACAACGCGACCGAGGGATTCGGGATCGTCGCCCCCATGGCCGCCGAAAGCCGCCGCCCGTCATGGGGCTACCTGGCGCTACTCGGCCTCATCGGCGGCGGCCCGACGTTCCTGGGCACTCTCATCGGCCAGCGTGTCGTAAATGACACGGTGTCCATCGGATTCCTCACCCTGGCCGCCGGATCCATCCTGTACGTGGTGATCGAACTGCTGGCGGTGGCCCGCAAACTGGGCCTGAAGACGCTGACCACCTGGGGCATCCTGCTGGGCGTGCTGGCCGGTTTCGCCACCGACGCCATCGTGACCGCCGCGGGAGCCTGAGCCCTGGCCGGGATCTATGTACTATCCGGGTAGTAGTCGCACCCCTTCCCGGAGGCCGGTCGTGAAAGAACGGCGTGTCCGTCGCGCTCTGCTCCTCACGGTGATGGCCCTCGCCGGGTGCCTGACGGCGGCGTGCGGCAAGGGCGGGTCCGCCCCTGCCGCCGGCCCGCGCCCGACGGCCCTATCGGTGCCGCGGTTCGGGCACGTGGTCGTGGTCGTGCTGGAGAACAAGTCCGACGCTCAGGTGATCGGCGCCCGTGACGCGCCGTACCTGACGTCGCTGGCCCGGAGCGGCGCGCTGTTCACGAACTCCTACGCGATCCGGCACCCCAGCGAGCCGAACTACCTGGCGCTGTTCTCCGGATCGACGCAAGGGCTCACCGACGACTCCTGCCCGCACTCCTACACCGCCCCGAACCTCGCCTCGGAGCTCTCCGCCGCCGGGCTGACCTTCGCGGGATTCGCCGAGGGTCTCCCCGCGTTCGACCGGGCCTCTTGCGGCAGCGGGCGCTATGCCCGCAAGCACGTCCCCTGGGCGAACTTCCCCGACCTGCCGGACGCGGTGAGCCGATCCTTTGCCGACTTCCCGTCCGACTACGCCGCGCTGCCCGCGGTGTCGTTCGTCATCCCGGACATGTGCGACGACATGCACAACTGTCCGGTGAAGACCGGAGACACCTGGGTCCGGGACAACCTGGACGGCTATGTGCGGTGGGCGAGTACCCACGACAGCCTGCTCATCGTCACCTTCGACGAGAACGACGGCTCTCCCGGCAACAAGATCGCCACCATCTTCGCCGGAGCGTCCGTCAAGCCCGGCGCCTATCCCGAGAAGATCGACCATTACAGCGTGCTGCGGACCGTCGAGGACGCCTACGGCCTGGCCCACGCCGGGGCGAGCGCCTCGCGTACCGCCATCATCGACGTGTGGACGACCGGCCGAGGGTGACCCGGTAGGAGTTCCCGGGTAGGCAAGGGGTCAGGTGGTGAGGGGACCGTGCGGACGAGCGGGAGACCGGCCCGGCCGGCGTGGCGCGGCCGGCGCCTGATCGCGGGCATCCTCACGCTGCTGTCCCCGTGCGCCTGCACGGCCGGCGGCACCGCCACGACGCGTCACCTCGTCATCGGCGGGACGCCTTCGTCCGCGACGGTTCACCGCACCGTACGGCTGGGCGGCTCCGTCCGTGGCCGTCCCATCGTCGCGGTCGAGTCGGGCGATCCGGCGAGCCCGCGGAAGGTGCTGGTCGTCGGCTGCGTCCACGGGAACGAGCCGGCGGGCATCGCGGTCGCCCGGGCGCTCGTCGCCGGGCCGGCCCCCGCCCACGCCGATCTGTGGGTGATCCCGGTGCTCAACCCCGATGGAGTCGCCGCCGGGACGCGCGGCAACGCCCACGGAGTCGATCTCAACCGGAACTTCCCGGCGGGCTGGCGTTCACTCGAGCCACCGGGCTCGGAGTTCTTCGCCGGCGCCGGCCCTCTGTCGGAACCGGAGTCCAGGTCCGCCGCCGCCCTGATCCGCCGGATCAGGCCGACCGTGGGGATCTGGTTCCACCAGCACATGGCCGTGGTCGACACCTCAGAGGGGCCGAAGGCCGTCGAGCAGCGCTTCGCCCGCCAGGTGGGCCTCCCCGCGCGGCCCCTGACCGACTATCCGGGCAGCGCCGTCGGCTGGGAGAACACCGTGGTCCCCGACAGCGCGTTCGTGGTCGAGCTGCCCGCCGGCGCCCTGTCCGCACCGGCGGTGCGCCGCTACGTCGCGGCCGTCCGGACGATCACGGGACCGTGATCGCGACGTGCCGGGACACGACCCTACCGAGGGGCCAACCTCGGATCCGTCATCAGGCCGGTCGCCGGTCGGCCCAGGTGATCCTGATCAGCGTGCCGCATCCTTGCGGGTCACGGTCAGGTAGCCGACGAAGCCGACGATGATGACGGCCAGGAACAGGCTGACCGGACCGGTGCCCAGCGCGAGGCCGCCTCGAGCGCGCGGTACCCCCATCCAGTCGGCGAATGACGCGCCGAGCGGCCGGGTGAGGACATAGGCGAACCAGAAGGTGAGGACGGCGTTCATCCGCAGCCAAAGGTAGGCCAGGGCCGGGAGTGCGATCAGGACGGCGAACATGACGCCCGAGGCCAGGTATCCGAGGTGGACGGTGACCGCGGTCATGTCGCCCGTGGCGGTGCCGAGTGCGAACGTCGTCATGACGGTGGCCCAGTAGAACAGCTCCCGGCGCCTCGTCACGATGCTGTGAATGGACAGCGTCTTCTCGCTCGCGTACCAGATCGCGAAGATCGCGGCCAGGGCGACCAAGAAGAATGCGGTCGAAATGACGTACGGAATGCCGAGGGCGACGTGCAGCACGTCGGCGGCCATCGTGCCGAACACGCTGACCATGGTGATGGATGTCCAGTATATCCAGGCGACATAGCGTCGGACGCCGAACTGGACCGCGAGCGAGGCCGCGAGGAGGATTCCCGCCAGGGCGACCGCGACGATCGGGTTGAGACGATGGGCCAGGTAGTCGGAGGTCGTTTCGCCCATGCCGGTGGTCAAGACCTTGACGATCCAGAAGTAGGCCGTCACTTCCGGGACTTTGCTCATCGCCCGCCGAGTAACGGTTATTTGGCTGTTGTGAAGTTGACTCGTCGCCATGCCGACAAGGATGACATATCGCCGCCCTTTGGTGGTGCAATCCGGCATGTCAATGCACTACTTCTAGCGGCCCCATCGCACATATTCACAAACCTGGTACTAGGTTAGTGAAAGGTCAACGGTCGTTCTTTCTGCGTTATCCTCGTGAGGCGGTTTACGGCGGTCGCAGTAGTCCGGTCTGGTAGGCCAGTACGACGGCCTGGACGCGGTCGCGGAGGCCGAGTTTGGGGAGGATTCGGCTGACGTGCGTCTTCACCGTCGCCTCGGACAGCCCGAGCTCGGTGGCGATCTCGGCGTTGGAAAGCCCCTTGGCCATCTCGATCAGCACCTCGCGCTCCCGGTCGGTGAGCCGGTCGAGACGCGGGTCGTCGGCCGAGCCTGTTCGTGCGCGGTTCAGGCGGGTGAAGGTCTCGATCAGCACCCGGGTGAGCCGGGGCGCGACGACGCCGTCGCCCGCGGCGACCGTACGGATGCCCGCGATCATTTCGGCGGGCTGGACGTTCTTGAGCAGGAACCCGGCGGCGCCCGCGTGGAGGGCCGCGAACGCGTACTCGTCCAGGTCGAACGTCGTCAGGATGAGGACGCGCGAGCCGGCGTGGTCGCGGGTGATCCGCTCGGTGGCCTCGAGGCCGTCCATGCCCGGCATCCGTACGTCCATCAGCACCACGTCGGGGGCCAGTGCGGCCACCTGGGCGACGGCCTCGGCGCCGTCGCCGGCCTCACCGACGACGGCGATGTCGGGTTGTGTCTCCAGCACCAGCCGGAAGCCCATGCGCAGCAACGGCTGGTCGTCGACGAGCAGAACGTTGATCATCGGGTGCTCTCCAGTTGGGACGGCTCGAAGCGCGCGTGGACCCGCCAGCCGCCGTCGGGCAGCGGACCGGCCTGCATCAGGCCGCCGTAGACGGCGACGCGTTCGCGCATCCCGGCGATGCCGTGCCCGCCGCGCCGCCGCCCCGCCGGAACGCCGGCGGCCGGCCGCCCATTGTCGGTGATCTCGACCTCCACGTGCGTCACGGCGTATTCGAGCCGTACCCGGGCACTGGTCCCCGGCGGGGTGTGCTTCCGGACGTTGGTCAGCGCCTCCTGAACGAGACGGTAGATGGTGAGTTCGGCCCCAGAGGCCATGGCGGGCGGCTGCCCGGTGACCACGAACTCCACCGGAAGCCCCGCGGCGCGGACCTCGGTGAGCAACACGTCGAGCTGGCCCAGTCCCGGCTGTGGTCGTCTCAGCCCGGCGGGCGGCGGCGCGTCCTGCCGGAGGACGTCCAGGACGCGCTGCATCTCCGCGATGGCCTCGCGTCCGATCTCCGACGCCTTGGACACGGCGTCGGCGGCCCGTTCCGGTGAGAGCGGAAGGGTGTAGGCGGCGCCGTCGGTGAGCGCGACCATGACCGACAGGCTGTGGGTGACGATGTCGTGAACGTCGCGGGCGATCCTCGCGCGTTCCTCGGCGGCGACGATCTGGGCCTGCTGGTCGCGCTCCTTCTCGAGGCGGGCGGCGCGGTCCTCCAGCGACGCCAGGTAGGCGCGGCGGGTACGCATGTTCAGCCCGATGACCGCGGCGGCCGTCGTCATCCCGGACAACAGGACGAAGACCTTCGGCAGGTGGCCGCGCGGCGCCCACTGGACGGTGGCCATCGCGACGCCGACTTCCACGATGCCCGCCGCGACGAGCAGTCGGCGCAGCGTCGAGTGGGCCGCGACCGAGTACAGCGCGATGAGCACGGCGACGTCGCCGGTCGACAGGAGCACGCCGCCGAGCCACTGCACGAACGCCAGCGCCGCGACCACGCTGAAGGCGGTGAACGGTGCGCGTCGCCGCCAGATCAGCGGCACGAGGAGCGCGATCTGCAGTCCCCAGCCGAGAAGAGGCTGCTTCGGTGGCTCCCTGAGCAGGTGGGGCACCCCGACGAGAAGCAGGACGAGCGCGAACGCGCCGTCGACGACGGCGGGATGCCGTCCCGTGAGCGCGCGCGTGTGAGGGCCCCAGCGCGCGACGAGCGCGCCGGGGCCGAACTCGGGCGAGGAACCGATCATCGAGCGTCAGGCGTCCCTGCGCTTGAGCAGGTACGCGGCCACCGCCATCGCGATGACGGTGTAGAGGACGAAGACCCCGAAGCCCGTCCACGGGCCGAGGGATCCGGGGTCGGGGGCGTTGGTGAGCAGGTCGCCGCCGGCGTTGCTCGGCAGGTACGGCGTGATGTGCTTGCCCCAGGACGTGAGGTTGAGGACCTCGCCCAGGACCGGGAGCACCAGCAGGATTCCGAACAGCGCGGCGATGGCCCCGGCGGTGCTGCGGATGATGGCGCCGAGCGCGGTGCCGAGGAGGCCGACGACCGTGAGGTAGAGCCCGACCCCGGTGACGATCCGCAGGGCCTGCGGCGAGGAGAGCGTTGCCTGGATGTGCTGGGAGGACAGGATCGCCTCGCCGCCGAAGAAGGTCGCGAAGGACACGATCTCCATGAGGACCAGGACGACCACGCTGAACACCGCGGCCTTGGCCCACAGCACGGGGAGCCGGCGGGGGACCGCGGACAGGGTGGCACGGATCATTCCGGTGGAGTACTCGCCGGTGATCACCATGACGCCGAGCACGCCCACCGCGAGCTGGGCGATGACGTACGGCCGCAGCGGCACGGTCACCGCCATCGTCGCGGCGTCGTGAATGGGACGCGCGTGGTCCCCGACACGGGTGGCGAAGCCCCAGCTGAAGAGCATGCCGAGGCCGATCGTCGCGACGATCGCGGCGAACAGCGACCAGAAGGTCGAACGGAGGGTCCTGAGCTTGATCCACTCCGAGTTCAGGACGCGCAGCTGGCTGACCCTGCCGGGCCGGACGGTCGTGGTGGCGGTGGTCATGCCGCGGACCTCTCTGCGGTACGGGCGGGGGCCCGGTATTCGACGGACTCGCCGGTCAGCTCCATGAACGCCTCTTCCAGCGAGGCCTGCTGCGGCGCCAGCTCGAACAGCGTGACGCCGTTGTCGGAGGCGGTCTGGCCGATCTGATCGCTGGTCAGCCCGCTGATGAGCAGAGTGCCCTCCTCGGTGTCCGCGACGG
Source organism: Actinoallomurus vinaceus (assembly GCF_039542055.1). Classification (NCBI taxonomy): domain Bacteria; kingdom Bacillati; phylum Actinomycetota; class Actinomycetes; order Streptosporangiales; family Thermomonosporaceae; genus Actinoallomurus; species Actinoallomurus vinaceus. The sequence continues at coordinate 317,324 of NZ_BAABHK010000007.1, read as the reverse complement.
TGACGTCCGGGCCCACCAGCAGGTCGCGCAGCCGGGCCGCCTGGGGAGAGCGGACCTTGACCCGGCCGGTGGAGGCGCGCTCGATGAACTCGGCGACGGAGGTGTCGGCGATCAACTTGCCCCGGCCGATGACGATGAGGTGCTCGGCGGTCAGGGCCATCTCGCTCATCAGGTGGGAGGAGACGAAGACGGCGCGTCCTTCGGCGGCCAGGTCCTTGAGCAGGTTGCGGATCCACAGGATGCCCTCGGGGTCCAGGCCGTTGACTGGCTCGTCGAGGATCAGCGTCTTGGGATCGCCCAGCAGCGCCGACGCGATCCCGAGGCGCTGGCCCATGCCGAGGGAGAAGCCGCCGGCGCGCTTGCGGGCGACGTCGCGCAGGCCGACCAGGTCGATCACCTCATCGACCCGGCTCTGCGGAATACCGGTGGTCGCGGCCAGCGCCAGCAGGTGGTTGTAGGCGGTGCGGCCCGTGTGGATGGCCTTGGCCTCCAGGAGCGCGCCGACCTCGTGCAGCGGCGCCGCGTGGTCGGCGTACGGCCGGCCGTTCACGGTCACCGAACCGGAGGTCGGCCGGTCCAGGCCGAGGATCATGCGCATCGTCGTGGACTTGCCGGCCCCGTTCGGGCCCAGGAACCCGGTGACGACCCCGGGTTTGACGGTGAACGACAGGTCGTTCACCGCGGTCTTGTCGCCGTAGCGTTTGGTCAGGCCCTTGGCCTCGATCATCGTCGTTCCCTCGGGAGATTCAGCGGCGTACTCAGGGAGAACGCTAGGACGTCGCCCCGGGCTCGTTCGTCGCCCGCCCGGAGGATTCCGGCAGGTCGCGAAGGTCCACCGGCCGATGTACGGCTACATCGCGGGATGGACAGGCCGCGCCGGGAGCGGAGCTCAGCGCCCTTCGGCGGCACGCCGTCTCAGATCGAGCGACCGGTGGCCTGGCCGGTACGGCGTCGCCGGCGGACGAAGACGACGACGCCGACGACCGCGGCCATTCCCACGATGGCGGCGATGGCGTAGCTGGGGCCGTGGAAGGCGTCGGCGACGCGCTGCCAGTTGCGGCCGACGGCGTACCCGACGACGCCGAGCGCCGCCGTCCACGGGATGCAGCCGGCCAGCGTGTAGAGGCCGAACCGGCCCGGCGGCATGACGGCGAAGCCGGCCGGCAGGGAGATGAAGGTGCGCACGACGGGCAGCAGCCGGCCGAAGAAGACCGCCTTGCCGCCGTACCGGTCGAACCAGCGGGCCGCCCGGTCGATGTCCTCCTCCTTCAGCCAGACGTACCGGCCCCATCGGCGCAGCGCCGCCTGGCCGCCGTACCGCCCGACGGCCCAGGCGACGTAGCTTCCCGAGACGTTCCCCAGCGTGCCGCTCACGATCATCAGGGTGAGGTCCGGGCTGCTCCCCGGGACGGCGCCGGCCGCCAGCGCTCCGGCGAACAGCATGATCAGCTCGGATGGCACGGGGATGCAGGCGGACTCGGCGGCCATCAGGAGGAAGACGGCGACGTACCCGAAGTTAGCGATGAAGTGCTGCATTGCCCTCGTTTCACCTGCCGATCCCTTCGGACCGGCATCTTACGTTGCAATTACTATCGAGATCGTACTATCGCGATAGTAGTTGCGCTCGAGGGCGAAGGTGGGTGGAACCGTTTGCTTCCGGAACCCGATGTGACCGTTGTCGTGATCGTCTACAACGACGCAGCCCGGCTCGCCCGCGCGGTCCGCTCGGTGCTGGAGCAGTCGCTGCCCGGTGTCGAGGCGGTCATCGTCGACGACGCGAGCACGGACGCGACACCGGAGGTGACCGCCCGGCTGGCCGCCACCCATCCGGATCGGGTTCGGGCCTTCACGCTCCAGACGAACTCCGGCGGGTGCGGGCGGCCACGCAACGTGGGGATCGACGCCGCGCGCGGGCGGTACGTGATGTTCCTCGACAGCGACGACACCCTCGACCGCCATGCCTGCCGGAACCTCGTGACGACCGCGGACGAGACCGGCGCCGACCTGGTCTCGGGCCGCTGCGTCCGCGTCTTCCCCGACCGGGAACAGAACTGGTACCCGTGGCTCTACCGCGAGCGCCGGGTGTACGAAAGCGTCCTGGACGACCCTGATCTGCTGTACGACACCCTGTCGACCAACAAGTGCTATCGGCGCGACTTCCTCGATCGCCAGGGCCTGTGGTTCGTGGACCGGCTGCACTACGAGGACCTGCTGTTCAGCGCGCAGGCGTATGTCGCCGCGCGGAGGATCGTGACCATCCCGCACCGGGTCTACAACTGGTTCGTGGTCCCGCGGGACGACACCTTGTCGATCACCAATCGCCGCGCGGAGCTGCGCAACTTCGCCGACCGCTTGGAGATCCACCGGCGGATCGACGCGGTGTTCCACGCCCACGACGCCGATCGGCTCGCACGGCTGAAGAACGTGAAGTTCGTCAACCACGACCTGCTGCTCTACCTGCGGGAGCTGCGCAGCCGGGATCCGGAGTACCGCCGGGCGTTCCTCGAACTGGCCCGGTCCTATCTCGCCGAGCTGGATCCCGGGGTGTTCGCGGAGTGCAACCCGCTGCCCGCCATTGGCGCGTACCTGGTCCGGCACGGCGACATCGAGGGCGCCGTGGCGGCGGCCGACTACGCCGCGAAGAGGGGCCGCAAACCGGTCCTTTCCGTCGAACCGGTCGAGCGCGAGGGGCGGATCCACTGGTCCGGCGACCAGCTCCAGACCGCGCTGGGCCGCCGGATCCTGGACGTCACCGACCTGGGACTCCACTCCGCTCCGCTGGACGCCTTCAACCTGGGCGGCGAAGTCACCGCGATGCACCGATCCGGGGCAGAGCTTCGCCTCGCCGGGACGGTCGTCAACCCGCTGGGCCGCATCGGCGCCGACCTGGAACCGGCCGGCACGCTGGAGATCCGCGACCGCCGCCGGAAGAACCGCGCCTTTCACGTCCCGGTGACCGTACGGCACGAGGCGGACCGCATCCGCTGGGAGACCGCGTTCGCCCCGGCCCGCCGGATCCGCCCGGTCGGGCTGGTCGACCAGACCTGGGGCCTCTGGCTGCGCCTCAAGACCGGCGACGACACGGTCACCGTGCGGCTCACCTCGGACGGAACCGCGCACGACGGCGTGCGGGTGCCGGTACGGCCACGGCTGACCCGCGTGGCGGGCGACCACCTGGAGGCCTATGTCGCCGAGTCCGGCGAGTTCGCGCTGCGCATCGTGGGCTACCGGTGGCCCGCGCGAATGACACTGCCCGCTCTGCGTCGCATCGCCCGGACCGCTCTGGGGCGGCGCTGGTGGCAGCGGTTCGGCCGCGTCGAGCGAGCGCTGATCCGTCTGCTCACCGGGCGCGACACGAAGATCGCCGTGTTCAACCGGCTCCTCGTCCGGCTGCCGGTCAAGAAGGGCACGATCGTCTTCGAGAGCCACCTCGGCGTCCAGTACTCCGACAACCCCAAGTACATCCACCGCGCGCTCCGGGAGCGCGGCGGGCCGTACCGGGCGATCTGGTCCTACAGCGGGAGCCGCCGGGGCTTTCCCGCCGACGCCACGCTGGTCAGGCGCGGCTCGTGGACGTACTACCGGGCCCTGGCCCGCGCCGAGTACTGGATCGACAACCAGGGCTTCCCCGTCGGGCTGGTCAAACGTCCCGAGACGACCTACATCCAGACCTGGCACGGTTCGGCGTTCAAGCGGATGGGCTTCGACGAGCCGACGGTCAAACAAGGCACCCGGTCCGAGCACGACAGGCTGCGCACGATGATCGGCCGGTTCGACCACTTCGTCGTCCGCTCCGACCACGACGTCCGTACCCTCGTCAAGGGCTTGGGGGTGACGGCCGAACCCTTGCGGGTCGGGTACCCGCGCAACGACGCGCTGGTCACCGGAGGCGATCCCGAGGAGCAGGCGGCACTGCGCCGACGGCTCGGGCTGGAAGACGACGAGCGCACCGTCGTGCTCTACGCGCCGACGTTCCGGACCGATGAGAACGGCAGGCCCGCCGCGCGTTTCGAGATCCCGTTCGACCTCGACCGCTTCGCCCGCGAGTTCGGCGAGTCCCACGTCCTGCTCATCCGCGCCCACTACCTCAGCCGGGCGGTGGTGCCACCAGGCCTGCGCGGCACCGTGATCGACGTCAGCGCGGAGCACGACGTGACCGCGCTGATGCTGTTGGCCGACGCGCTGATCACGGACTACTCCTCGATCATGTTCGACTTCGCGCTGCTGGAGCGACCGATGATCTTCTACACGCCCGACGCCGAGGACTATGTCAGCCGGCAGCGCGGAGCCTACTTCGACCTCACCGAGCACGCGCCGGGCCCGGTGGTCGGCGACGAGGCCGCGCTGTTCGCCGCCCTTCGGGATCTGGACAACGCCCGCCGCGACCACGCCGACCGGCGGCGGCGCTTCGTCGAACACTTCGGTGAGTACGACACCGGAACCGCCGCCAAGGCCATCGTCGAGCGCTTCTTCACCGGAGGTGACCGTGGCTGAGGCCCGCGACGTCTTCATCGTCTGCAACAACGTGGAAGAGCTCGGCGGCCTGCAGCGCTGGGCGCACGACATCGGCCGGATGTTCGCCGATCGAGGCCACCGCGTGCACCTGGTCGGCATCACGCACGCCGACCGCTCCCACGACTACGGCCACGACCTGCCGTACACCGTCACCGTGCTGCACGACCGCGACCTGCCGCAGGCGCGCGGACCGATCGGCACGCGCCTGCGGGAACTGCGTCATCGCCTGACGGTCTGGCGCGGCGCAGCACGCCTCAGCGCGCTGTTCCGCACCGCCCGCCCTGGCGGGGTCGTCATCGCGGCGCAGGTCTGGGCGATGGAATGGGTGGCGCAGGCCGACACGGCGGGGATGCCGGTGATCGGCATGAGCCACGAGTCGTACGAGGCCACCCGCCGGTCCTCGCGCTACGAGCGGGTGAAACGCCACTTCGCCGATGCCGACCTGCTGCTCGCGCTCACCGACGCCGACGCGGACGCCTGGGCCTTCGACGACATGTCCAACGCCGGCGCGATGCCCAACCCCCTGCACGTCACCCCGCATTCCGTGTCGCCGCGGACCGAACCGGTCGTCGTCCGGCACGGACGCCTGGCCTTTGAGAAAGGCCAGGACATGCTGCTGGAGTCCTGGGCCGAGATCGCATCGCACCACCCGTCCTGGCGGCTGCGCCTGTACGGCTCCGGCCCCGACGAGGACGCGCTGCGCCGCCAGGCGGCCGAGCTCGGTGTCTCGGACAGCGTGGAGTTTGCGGGCCCGACCTCCGACATCGAGAAGGCGCTGACCGGCGCGTCGATCTTCGCGCTGTCCTCACGCGAAGAGGGCTTCCCCATGTCGATCATCGAGGCGATGGCGTACGGACTGCCCACCGTCGCCTTCGACTGCGCACCGGGCGTCCGTGAACTGCTCACCGACGGCCGCGACGGACTGATCGTCGCGCCGGGCAACACGACGGAGTTCGCCGCCGCCCTCGACCGGCTGATCCGCGACGCCGGCCTGCGCGACTCCCTCGCCGAGGCGGCCCGCGAGTCGGTCCGGCGGTACGAGCCCGACGCCGTCCTCGACCGCTGGGAGCGGCAGTTCGCCCTCGTCGCCGGCGAGCGGGCACCTCGCGCGTGATGACCCGGAGCGGCCTCCTACTGCTGGCCGGTGGCCTGCTCGCGTTCGGTGCCGCGGCCGCCGCCTACGCGATGACCGTGCTCGCCCATCCCCACGACCTGTGGGCGATGTCCGACCTGAAGGTCTACCGCTGGGGCGGCCTGCTCGCCCGGCACTCCGACGGCCTGTACGACCGGACGATCGGCGGCTTCGCGTTCACCTATGCGCCGATCGCGGCCGTGATCTTCGCGGGCCTGTCGGTGTTCCCGATGGCCGCGCTGCGCTGGATCATGACGCTGGCGAGCCTGTCCGCACTGGTGACGGCCGTCTGGATCACGTGGCGGACGCTCGGCCACCGCCGCAGCCCCGCGTTGCTCGGAGCGACGCTGCTGGTGACCGCGGCCGCGCTGTGGACCGAGCCGGTGCAGAAGACGCTGTGGTTCGGCCAGATCAACCTGATCCTGATGACGCTGATCATCGCCGACCTCCGGCAGGGCGACGGCCGTCGCTGGAAGGGCGCCGGGATCGGCATCGCCGCGGGCATCAAGTTCACGCCCGGCATCTTCATCGCCTATCTGCTCCTCACCCGTCGGTTCCGCGCGGCCGCCGTCGCGATCGCCGTGTTCGCGCTGACGATCGCCGTGGGCTTCGTGGCCCTTCCGCACGAGTCCCGGCGGTTCTGGGGGGACCGGCTGTTCATGGCACCGAGCCGGGTGGGCCCGGTGGACTGGGTGGGGAACCAGTCGCTGTACGGCATGCTCGTCCGGTTTCTCGGCGGCGAGAACGCCGCCCGGCCGTACTGGCTGGGCGTCGCAACGGTGGTCGGAGCCGTTGGGCTCTGGCTTGCGGCTCGGCAGAGCCGCGGTGGCCACGAGCCGGCCGCCGTCGTGACCTGCGCGACGACCGGTCTGCTGATCTCGCCGATCTCCTGGTCGCACCACTGGGTGTGGATCGCGCCGGCGCTCGTGCTCGCCGCCGACCGGACGGCCGGGCGGCTACGGCACGCGTGGGCCTGGGCTGTCGCAGGGGTGGGGCTCGAGGCACTCTTCGGGGCATGGATCTTCGCGGTCCCCGGCCTGCCGGCACTGCCGCAGGGCCTGATCCGCACCGTTCCGTTCGGGAGGCACCGGGAAGACCACTGGCACGGCTTCGAGCTCGTACGCGGAAACCTCTACGGCTTGATCGCCCTGGCGGCGATCACGGCGCTCGTGATCCTCGCGGTGCGTCGCCGGCATCCCGCGTCGCGGGGTCCTCGGCGTCGGCTCGGCCGATCAGCAGCGGCGCGAGTTGAAGGTGCCAGATGAACACCAGGCCGGCGCTGCCGAACAGGAGGTTGACCAGCATCGTTTCCCATTCATCCCAGAAGATTTCTACTATCACAATAGTAGTAGGCCTCGGGATTTTCTAGAATGGTCCAGTGGCACGTCTGCTCATCGTCGAGGACGACGAGACGATCGGGAGTCATCTGGAGTCCCGGCTTCGCCTGCACGATCACGAGGTGGTCTGGCGGCGTTCGGGGCGCGGGGCGATCCGCGAGGCGACGCTGACGCCGTTCGACCTCGTGCTGCTGGACCTGGGTCTGCCGGACCTGGACGGGATCGAGGTCTGCGGCCGGATCCGATCCGTCCAGCCGGGGTGCGTGCTGGTCATCGTGACCGCGCGGGACACGGAGATGGACGTCGTCGTGGGGCTGGAGGCCGGCGCGGACGACTACGTGAGCAAGCCGTTCGGGTTCGCGGAGCTGCTCGCCCGGATCCGGGCGCACCTGCGGCGCGGTGCGCCGTCGGCCGCGCGGCCGTCGCGGTTCGCGGTCGGCGATCTCGTGGTGGACACGGCGGCTCGCCGGTGCTTCGCCGCGGATCGCGAGGTGGCCTTGCGGGCCAAGGAGTTCGACCTGCTGGCCAGGCTCGCGGGTGAGGCCGGGGTGGCGGTCAGCCGGGAGGACCTGATGGCCGACGTGTGGGACGAGAACTGGTTCGGATCGACGAAGACGCTCGACGTGCACGTCGCGGCGCTGCGCCGCAAGCTGGCGGAGGCGTCCGACGAGACCACCGTCATCCCGCGCATCGTCACCCTGCGCGGCCACGGCTACCGGCTGGACGCCTCCTCCGGTTGACCCCTCACAGCTCCCGCAGGACCTGCACGGCGGGACGGCGCGCCAGCCGCACGGCTGCGGCGGCCACCGCGGCCAGCGTCGCGACGGTGATCGACCCGAGGGCCGTGAGATAGGGCCAGGGCACCGTCGGCGTCGACGGCGGCGGGTCGAAGACGCCGGTCAAAACCTTGACCAGCATCTGCGACACCAACGCGCCGATCACCGCGCCGGCGACCAGCCCGCCGACCGCCAGGGCCGCGGCCTCCCCGGACACGAAGCCGCGCAGCTGCCGCCGGCTCGCACCGAGCGCGGTCGCGATCGCGAAGGTGCGGCGCCGTTCGGCCAGGCCGAGCGCGAGCACCAGCCCGCCCGAGGCCGCGGCGAGCAGCAGCGCGAACGTGAGCTCGACGCGGGTCAGCCCGGCCAGGTCGACGGCGGTCAGGCTCGAGCCGACCACCCGGCGGGTGGTGGCGAGATCCGTCACCGTGGCGGTGGGGCCGAGCAGGGTGCGGATCCGGTGGGCGACCGAGGCGATGTGCTGCCCGCCCGTGTCGACCAGGAACGCGCCGATCGTGGCGCTGCCGGTCTTCTGCGCCACGTACGAGGCGTTGGCGACGAAGAAGCTGTCCTTCGGCGCGGTGGGGAACTCATTCACGACGCCGACATAGTGGAACGGCACGGTGGTGAACTGCTTGGTCCGCCCGTTCTGCAGACGGAGATTGAGCAGGTCGCCGGGGCGCAACTGGAAGTCCTTCACCGTCTCGGCCGACACGAGGATCGAGTCCGGCCTGACCGCCAGGGTGTGGGTCAGCTGCTCGGCCGTGCCGCCGGTGAAGTAGGCGTCCTGGAGCGCCGTCGCCCGCCTGATGGTGCCGGGCCGCACGCCGTACAGGTCCTGCAGGTCCGAGCCGACGTAGGCGAAGCGGTGCTGCAGCGGCTCGACGCTCTTGACCCCGGGCACCGCGGCCAGTCTCCGGGCCTGGTCGGGGCCGACGGACGCGCCGGGCGATTCGGTCACGGTTACGTCGGCGCCGTTGGTCAGCCAGGCGTCGACCTCGGCCTGCCGGCGGTAGGTGGAGTTGAACGTCGCGGTCGAGGCGGCGAAGGCCACCGCCAGGGCGAGCAGCACGATGGATCGGGCCAGTAGGCGGCGCTGGCGCGCCATGCCGGCGGCGACCGTGCCCGACAGCCCGCCGGCCAGCGGACGCAGCCCGGCGCCGACGAGCCGCCGCCCGGGGCCGAGCAGCAGGTCGTACAGCCGCCAGGCGAGCAGCCCGGTGCCGAGCCACAGCAGCGCGGGCCCGGCGAACGCCCAGTACGACACCGAGATGGTCGGCTGCCCTTCCGGTGCCAGGACGAGCTGGTAGCCGTTGCGGCCGGTCACGGCGAACACCGCGCCGGCGGCGGCCAGCAGCACGAAGTCCAGTCCGTAGCGGCTCCAGCCGGGTGCCCGGGTACGGCCGACGGTGAGGCGCCCGGCGCTCACGGTCGTCGCCCGGGCGTCGCGGTGCGCGGGCACCAGGACGGTGAGCGCGGCGATCACGAGACCGGCCACGGCGGCGCCCGCGGTCCAGGCGACGGCGGTCGCGGTCGTGGCGCCGAAGCGCGCCGAGCCGAACGCCACCCTGCCGACCAGGGCCGCGCCGGCGAGACCCACGACGCTGCCGGCGATGCCCACGACGGCGGCCTCGACGGCGGCCAGCCGCGTCACCTGGCGGACGGAGGCTCCACGGGTGCGCAGCAGCGCCTGTTCGCGACGCCGCCGCGTTGCCCCGGCGCCCGCGATCGCGGCGGTCAGCAGCCCGGCCAGGACCGCTCCGGGCAGGCCGAGGAACAGGAACAGGATCTGCGCGTACGCCGCGTCCTGGCGCGCGGAGTCCAGAGCCGCCCCCAGGTTGTTCCCGACCACGGCCCCGCCCGCGGTCCGGGCCTCGAGATTCCGGGCGGCCGCCGTGATGGCCGTGTAGGCCGCAGCCGGGTCCGACGGCAGCGCGTGGGAGCGCCTGATGTGGATCTGCGTGGTGACCAGATCCGGGCGGGTCCTGGCCTGCGGGTCGAACAGCTGGTGCCACAGCGCCTGGGGCAGCAGGAGTACGTTGTCCGGCGGCGCCGACGGCTGGGAGCCCGGCGGAGCGCCGACCTTCTGGAACAGCGAGTCGGCCTGCGGCAGGTCCACCACTCCGTCGACGCGCACGCGTGCCGGAGCCATCCCCGCGCGGCCGACGCTGATCGTGTCGCCGGGTCCGGCGTGCAGATTGGCGGCGGTCTGCTGGGCCAGCAGCACGCCGGTCCCGGATCCGGTGAGCGTACGAATCTCGCCGGGGAAGGCCCGGGAGTAGGCGTCCGGCAGGCCCAGCACGGCACCGGATCCGGTGGTCTGGGTGGTCTGCCCGGTGTAGGTGAGGCCGGTGGTCTGCGCGAAGCCGACCAGGAGGGCCTGCCGGGTCGCCGGATCGGCCCGTACGGCGCCGAGGACCGGGCTCGGATCGGTGCCCCCGGTGACCTGGACCTGCCAGTCGACCGCCATGCCGGAAGCGGCCCGTGCGGTCATGGTCGCCTTGGAGGCGGCGAGGAACGCGCCGAGGCAGGCGAGCAACGCCACGGCGACCGCGACTCCGGCCGCTGCGGCGGCCATCCGGGGAGTGCGCCTGTGGATCAGGCCGTGGAGCCAGATCCAGATCATCATGGCCTCCTGTCGTCGCCGGGGCCGGCGCCCCGCGTGGCGAGGCCGCCGTCGCGCATGGTCCACCGATGGGGCAGCCGGGCGGCGATCTGGGCGTCGTGCGTGGTGACGATCAGCGCGGCCCCGAGTTCCTCGGCCGCTGTGAGGAGCACGGAGATGACGTGGCCGCCGGTTTCGTGGTCGAGCTGGCCCGTGGGCTCGTCGGCCAGGATGAGTCTCGGTCGGCCGGCGATCACGCGGGCGACGGCGGCGCGCTGGGCCTGTCCACCGGACAGCTCTTCGGGGAGCTTCGGCCCCAGGTCGGCGATCCCGACGCGGTCCAGGGCCGCCGACGCGCGCGCGGCCGCGTCCTGGGCGGGTATACCGGCGAACAGCAGCGGGAGGGCGACGTTCTCGGTGACGTCCAGTGTCGGGATGAGGCTGGGCCCCTGGAAGATCACGCCGATTGGGCCGGGTCTGCCGTTCGGGCCGGCGCCGAGACCCGGCCAGGCGATCGTCCCGCCGGTCGGGGCGTCCAGGCCCGCGATCAGGTGCAACAGGGTGGACTTGCCCGATCCGGACGGCCCCATCAGCGCCACGCGCGCCCCGGACGGCACCGTGCAGGACACGTCGTGCACGGCGACGACGGCCGTCGGACCGGTGCCGAAGGTGCGCGCCACGTTCACGCACCGCACCAGTGCGCCGTCGGCGGGCGTGGCCGGCGCGCCGTCCGCCCGCGCGGCGGCGCCGTCACGCAGGCTCATCAAGCCACCTGTCCGTCACGGAGCCGAATGACGCGGTCGGCGGCCGCGGCCACGGCCGGACTGTGACCGGCCACCAGCACCGCCACCCCGGAGCGCGCGCGCTCGGCCAGGAGATCGAGGATCTGCCGCTCGGTGGCCGAGTCGAGCTCACCGGTCGGTTCGTCCGCCAGCACCACGGCGGGATCGCCCGCCAGGGCGACCGCCAGGCCGGCGCGCGTCGCCTCACCGCCGGACAGCCGGCTCGGGTACGCCTCGCCGCGTGCCGCCAGCCCCACCAGCTCCAGCAGCGCGGCGGCGTTGTCGCGCCGACCGCGGGCGGCGAGCCGCTGGGCCAGCCGGACGTTCTGCCGGACGGTCAGGTGCTCGAGGAGGTTCCCGGATTGGAACACCAGCCCGATCATGCGGGCGCGCAGCCGGGTCCGTACGGTCTCGGGCTGATGGCTGATGCGCCGCCCGCCGACCACGACCGTGCCGCCGTCGGGCTCGTCCAGTCCGGCCAGGCACGCCAGCAGAGTCGACTTGCCCGACCCGGAGGGGCCTACGACCGCCACCAGCTCCCCGGCGTGCAGCGACAGGGACACGCCGCGCAGCGCCAGTGTCTCCTCCTCCCCGGCGCGGAAGAAGCGGTAGAGCGTACGGGCCGACAGCGCGACGCCCTCGTCAAGGACCTCGCCGGTCGTGGAAACGCCGGCGCCCGGGCTCATCGCCGCCACCGCAGGGAGTCGGTGACGAGCCGCCACGGGTCGACGTTGTCGGCGCCCACCGGGCCCGAAAGGGTGAGGATCGCCTCGGTGCCGGCCTTCCAGAACTCATAGCGTTCGACCTCGTCCTGGATGGTCTTGCCGGTCACCGGGTTGGCGGGAGACTGGGCCTGGTAGGTGATCCGCACGGCGGGGCCCGCCTTCCGCTGCACCACGGTGACATCGCCCGGCCTGAACCCAGGGGTGGAGGACCGGATCTGCGCCAGTTCCGTCGCCCGCGCCGAGGCCACGGTCGGCGCACTGGCCGCCGGGTGCGCCTCGACACGGACGATGTTCAACTTGTCGGTGAACACCGTCGCGGACCCGTTCCGACTCCGCGCCCAGCCTTCGGGGACCTTGACGGTGAACAGGCCGCCCGCCGCGGTGAACGGCACGAAGACCTGGTTGTCGGGGATGTCGCCAGGAGGGTTGGACTCCTTCGGCGTGGGCGGCGGCGGGGGCGCGCCGGCGGCGGTCTGGCCCGATGCGGCGACCGATCGGCCGTTCCCACCGCCGCATGCGGTCAGCGCGGCGATGAGTACGAGTGCGCCTCCAGCGTGGATCATGCTTCGACGAGTTCTCATGAGCGGCCCCCGATCTCCGGAGAAATCCATCCGTCGCACCCGACGCTAGGAACCCCCCGGTTAGCCGACCCGGCCCCGACGGCTAGACGACGGCAAAATCGGTGGTCGAAGCGGTCGGATCGGCGACCGCGGCGGCAGACTGGCAGCAGGCCCGTAATCGGCAGTCGCTCGAGGGGGACGGGCGTGCGCAGACGCATCGTGACCTTGGCGGTGCTGGCCGCCGTCCTGGCGATCAGCCTGTTCGGCGTGCCGTTCGCCATCGGCCTGGCGCGCTCCTACACGGCCGACGAGCGAGCCGAGCTGTCCCGGTTCGCCACCGGGGCCACCGTCGCGGTCGCACCCGCGCAGCTGACCGGAGGCGACCCCATCGAACTGCCGCGGACCGAACCCGACATGACACTCGGCGTCTACGACGCCGCCGGGCGCAGGATCACCGGTCGCGGGCCGGTCCATGCCGACGGAGCGGTCCGTGCGGCGCTGCGCGGTAGCGCGGCCGACGAATCCACGGGGCCCGACATCGTCGTCGCCGTGCCGATCGCGGACAACGAACGCGTCACCGGTGCGATCCGCGCCGCCACCGGGAAGCAGGTCGTCTACCGGCGCATCGCGCGGACCTGGCTCGTCATGCTGGGGGTCGCCCTGCTGGCGATCGGCCTCACCGCGATCCTCGCCCGGCGTCAGGCCCGGCGCCTGGCCCGGCCGCTCGAGGAGATGTCGGCCAACGCCCAGCGGCTCAGCGACGGCGACCTGAGCGTACGGACCCGGCCCAGCGGAATCCCCGAGATCGACGCGGTCGCCGCGAGCCTCAACGCCACCGCCGAACGCCTCGGCACCCTGCTCGCCCGCGAACGCGCCTTCTCCGCCGATGCCTCTCACCAGCTGCGCACCCCGCTGACCGGCCTGCGGCTCACCCTGGAGGCCATGAGGGACACCCCCGCAGGGGCCTCCGAGGAGGCGATCACGACGGCCATCGCCGCGACGAACCGCCTCCAGACGATCATTGACGACCTGCTCGCCCTGGCGCGCGACGTCCCCGATCGCAGCGGGACCCTCGACGCCAAGGTCCTCATCGACGAGATCCGCCAGAACTGGCACGCCGGCCTGGCCGCCCGCGGCCGCCCGCTGCGTCTGACCATCGAACCGGACCTGCCGCCGGCCCACGCCTCGACCGCCGCGGTCCGCCAGATCCTCGACGTCCTGCTCGACAACGCCGTACGACACGGCACGGGCCCGGTCACGGTCCGCGTCCGCGACGCCGGGGACGCCCTCGCCATCGACGTCGCCGACGAGGGCCCCGGCATCACGCAGCCGCCGGACGCGCTCTTCCGCCGCCGCGCGGCGGGCACCGCCGGACACGGCATCGGCCTGGCCATGGCCCGCAGCCTCGCCGAGGCCGAAGGCGGTCGCCTGCTCCTGACTCGCCCCGCGCCCGCGAAGTTCACCCTTCTGCTCCCCGTGGCCCGGGACTGAGCAGGGCACGGCCGGGACGAGCCTTCGCCATGGGTCAGGAGATGCGTGTGGTCGCCGTGGCCGGCTGACGGCTGTTCCTCATGTGGGCCCAGCCCATCAGGCCGAACAGGACCGCGAGAAGAACGGCGGACGAGCCGGCGGTCCCCAGGTCGAGGCCGCCTTTCACGGTCGGCTTGGTAAGGAGGTCGCCAGCCGTGGCGCCGAACGGGCGGGTCAGGACGAAGGCGAGCCAGAACAGCAGCACGTTCGGCACGGCGGGCGCGTATCTGAGCGCGAGGAGTGCGGCGAGCAGTCCGGTGATCAGCAGGACGCCGCCGCTGTATCCGAGGCCGGAGCTGTCGGACAGGAAGTCGCCCATGGAGGTTCCGAGCGTGTTGGAGACGAGGATCGCCGACCAGAACAGGGCCTCGCCGCGGAAGGTGTCGATGTCGCGGATCGCGAAGGTCAGCCCGGTGAATTTCCAGACGACGAAGATGCCGATCAGGATCGAGATCAGGATCGCGGCGCCGGCCGGGTAGCCCAGGCCGATGCCTTGGGGCCCCCAGCCGAGGGATTTGACCCCCTCGGGGAGGTATTTGGCGTTTGCTGCGCGGTTCATGAAGTCCGACATCGTGGTGCCGGCCATGCTCGTGGACAGGATGACCGTCCAGTAAAAGAACGGGTTGTACTGCTTTGAAACGAGCTGGATCACCAACGTGACGAGGAAGGCCAGGAACAGCGCGATCGTCGTGAGGAAGTAGCCCAGCCTCAGCGTCTGGGCGAACAGGTCGCCCGCCGTCTCGCCGAGCGTCGTCGCGGCGATCTTCATTATCCAGAAGGCCAGAGTGACCTCCGGCAACTTCTTCACCGCGTATCTGCCGGCACCGGCGATGCCGACTTCGGCCAAGGCTTCCGGCCTCGTCATCTATCCTCCAAGGTCGGTGACAGGGCGGCAGGCGCGTACGACTTCGCCGGACAACGTCTGTCGACCGGTGGCTATGTGGTTGATTTGAGCCGGATTAGGCCCCAATGACCGGCTCCGAATGCAAGAGGCGGCGAACACTGCCGTGTCCCGGTTCGAGCTAGCGGGTCAGCGGGCGCGCCGACGCGCCGGCGCCCGTGCCCTTCCGCATCGCCTGCCTACTCTAAGGCAAAGCTACTACACGGATAGTAAAAAGCCCGGAGGGCGGTTGGGCATGTTGTCTGACCGGAGCGGCACTCGAGCTCGTCGCGGCGGGACGATCAGGACCACCGTCCCCGTACCCGCGGGCCGATGCGACGCCTCGGCCCGGGCCTGCAGACGGTCCGGGATTTTGCCATCGTCTAGCAATCGGGATCGGTTCCGCTAACCGCGGGTTTTCTAGCGTGATGTCCCATCGGTGCATACTCATGACGGATCACCGAACATGCTCCGGGTCGCGTTGGTGGCGGGAATGGTGATATGAGCGGGGTCGAAGGCCATGGCCCGCGACCAGGCACCCGCAGACCCGGTCACATGTGAGAATTACGGCATTCCGGCTGGCCGCGGCCCGGGATCAGGAAATCAAGGTCAATGCTTTAACGCTATTGGCCCGTAACCTCTCGAGTCCGAATTCAGCGATCGGCCTCCTCATGAGCGGCGGAGGTGGGAACCTCGTGACTAACACTGCTGTAAGCAAGTTGCCGGTGGTCGGTGCGTTGTTCTGGACGATCAAGATTGTGGCGACCACGCTGGGTGAGTCGGCGTCCAACTACGTGGCGATAACGCCGCTGAGGCTCGGCTACGCCACCGGCGCGGTCATCTTCTTCGTGGCGTTGGTCCTCACCCTGGCGATGCAGCTGAAGACCGATCGGTTCCGTCCGGTCATATTCTGGTCGGTGATCTTGACAACCAGCATCGTGGGCACTGCGATGTCGGATTTCATGAACCGCACCGCCGGGCTGGGCTACACCGGAGGCGCGGCAGTACTGACCACCCTCCTGGTGCTCGTGCTGGTCACCTGGCGAGCGACGGGGGAGACCATGGACGTCGAGCGGATCGCCACCAGGAAGGGCGAGATCCTCTACTGGTCCGCCACAACGGTGTCAAACACGCTGGGGACCTCCAGCGGTGACTTCCTGTCCAACAGCCTTGGCCTGGGCTTCCGAGCCAGTGCGCTGGTACTGTCCGGAATAATGCTGCTGATCCTCGCCGCACATTATCTGACCAGCCTCTCGGGAACTGTGCTGTTCTGGAGCGCCTACGTGCTCACTCGCCCACTCGGGGCAGTCGCGGAGAACGCAGTGGAAAAGCCCGTTGCGACGGGCGGGGCCGGAGTGGGAACCACTGTCACCTCCACCGCCCTGATCGCCGTACTGGTGGTGCTGGTCGGCTACCAGACGTTCACCCATCGCCAGCAGACCCGCACCCTGGACACCGCCTCCTCGACGGGCAGTTAGCCGCTGTTGAGCAGCCGCGCCATGCCTGCAGCCGTAGGGCGGAGCCGGATATGGCAAGGTCGGGCGGCATCGAGCACACGTGGCGAGCGGACATACTGACCGGGTGACGGCTCATCGAGTTCTCGTCGTGGAGGACGACCACGGCGTACGGGACGTGCTCGCGCGCGGGCTCCGGGAGGAGGGCTTCCGCGTCACCACGGCCGTGGACGGCGCGTCCGCGCTTCGTACGATCGAGGGCGGGGCCGACGCGGTCGTGCTGGACGTCGGACTGCCCGACTCCGACGGCCGCGACGTCTGCCAGGCGATGCGCGCCCGTGGTCTCGATGTGCCCGTGCTGTTCCTGACCGCCTATGACGGCGTGACGAACCGGCTCTCCGGCTTTTCGGCGGGCGGTGACGACTACCTCGTCAAGCCGTTCCACATCGCCGAGCTCGTGGCCCGATTGCGGGCGGTGCTGCGCCGGGCCGGCGGCGACACGAGCCTGCGGACGGCCGACCTGCGACTGGACCCGGCGACCCACGATCTGTCGCTGGCCGGCCGATCAATCGCGCTGTCACCCACCGAGTTCCGCATCCTGGGATGCCTGATGGCCGCGGCCGGCGCGGTGGTCCCGCGGCGGGCGCTGCTGCGGGCGGGCTGGCCCGAAGGCGCCATCGTCACGCCGAACACACTCGACCAGTACGTCGCCAAGCTCCGCCGCAAGCTCCGTGAACTCGGCAGCGAACGCCGTATCGGCACGGTTCGCGGTGTCGGCTACCGACTCCAGTGACCGATCGCATCGTCAGGCTCTTGCGGCCCGCGAGCCTGCGGGCCCGCCTCACGCTACTGGCCCTCCTCACGACGGCGTGCTGGATGATCCTGCTCGCCGTGGGATTCAACCTCTTCCTCGGGGCGCGGCTGCGCGCCGAGGCCGATGATCTGCTGCGTACGCGGGCCGAAGCGGTCGCGGCCACGGTGCAGACCAGCCCCGGCGGGACGCTGACGGTGCGGGAATCCCGCGATGATCAGGTTCTCGACACCGACACCTGGATCTACCACGGCGACCACGCCGTAGAGCGGCCACAGGCAGCCGCCGTCGTCCAGGAGCACGCGGACGCTCTGGCCGGCACGGGCGAGCGGTTCAGCCAGCTGGCCGAGCCGCTCGCGATCCGCTTCTACGCCCTTCCCATCCTCGATCGCGGGCACCCGGTCGGCACCACCGTCGTGGCCGTGGCCCTCGATCCCTACCAGCGGATGGCCAGGCTCGCGCTGGTCGGCTCGGTCGGGCTCACGCTCTTCATCCTCCTCGGCATCTCGATCGTGACCGGCGCCGTGATCCGCCGGGCGCTGGAGCCCGTCACCCGGATGAGCACCCAGGCCGCCGAGTGGAGCGAGCACGAGATCGGCCAGCGTTTCGGCACCGCCGAGCGCCCAACCGAACTCGCCGCTCTGGCCGCTAACCTGGACGCGCTTCTCGACCGGCTGGCCGCCGTCGTCCGGCACGAGCGGCAACTGTCGGGCGAGCTGTCCCACGAACTGCGCACGCCCCTGGCACAGATCGGCGCCGAGACCGAGCTCCTGCTGGCCAGGCCGCGCAGCGCCACCGAACAGCGGGCGGCGCACACCGCGATCGCCGCCGGTGTGGCGCGGATGCGCGAGATCATCGAGACCCTGCTGACCACGGCACGGATGGACATCGCCGAGGTGCCCGGCCGTTGCGACATCGCCGCACTCCTCGCACGCCTCGCCGGCGCGGCCTCGCCCGAAGGACCGACCATCCGCGTGCGCAGCCCCGCGCGATGCGTCGCCGGAGTACCGAAAGAGATCGTCGAGCGCATCCTCACGCCGATCCTGGACAACGCCCGCCGCTACGCGGCCACCCAGATCACCATCGCCGCCGAGAACCACGACCGCGCGGTACGGATCGCGGTCGGCGATGACGGCCCCGGAGTCCCGGCGGATCTGACGGCGACGCTCTTCGAACCCGGCCGCCGGGGCGACCCGCACGACGGGCACGACGGCGCCGGCCTCGGGCTGGCGCTCGCCCGGCGCCTGGCCCATGCCGCGGGCGGTGACGTGGTCCTTGCCGAGACCACCGCGGGCGCCACTTTCGAGGTGCTCCTGCCGTACGGCTGACCCCGGTCCGTGGCCAGGGACTACCTCTCCCAGTCCCGCGGCGACGGCGGCCTCGGCCTCGGCACGGTCGTGACCAGCGCGCTCTTCCTCGTGACGATTCTGGGCCTCGTCATCTACCTCGCCGTCTCGCGTAAGGACGAGAGCGCTCCCGCAGTGGTCGACGGCGGGCGTGCCACAGGTGGCCGCCACACCCGGGTGTGACCGCCCTCCGGAGCGATCGACCGCCGCCGTGAGCGGAGACGGGTCAGGGGCGCCGGCCGGGGCAGTCGTCGAGGCCGTGGTTGTGGTACCAGCAGCCTCCGGAGGGTTCGGTGTCGAAACGGGTCGCGGCGACGGCGTTGCCGGTCAGGGCGTTGTCGTGGACCCAGGCCGCGCCACAGGTGCCGGCCCCCGTGACGACGAGCCCGTGGGTCTGGGTCTTGCGGTCCTGGCCGTCCCAGACCCGGTTGTCGCGGATCGTCGGGCTGTGAACGGCGGCGGCGAGAGTGAGGCCGGCTCTGACGTCGGGGGCGTCGGGCAGCCGGTACGGGGATCCGGGGGAAGGGGTGCCCTCCGGCCACGCGGTCGTGGCGCCGGGACGGACGGGCGCGAGGGCGAGTTCGGTGGCGCCGTTGCCCATCACGACGGCCTGTTGCGCGCCCGCCGTGACCCATTTGCCGATGTGCCCGTTCGGCCGCCAGTCGGCCGCGGTGTCGATCAACGACCGTGCCGTGTAGGAGACCGTGTCGCCCTCGCCTTCGGTCGCGGGTTCGCACTGGCGGCCGTTGCCGCGGATGCGGTTCCCGGCGATGTCGGGATCCGCGAGGGCCGAGTCGACGAAGATGCCGTCCAGGCCGTTGTCCCAGAACTCGTTGGCATCGATGATCATGTTGCCGGCCGCCTCCTGGGGGCCGCCGGCCAGGTTGTGCTGCCAGTACCCGTAACGGCCGTTCCGGCTGATGCGGTTGCCCGCCAAGGTGTACGGGCCGGGCGTGTTGCCGATCGCGACACCGTCCCAGACGTTGTCCTCGATGATGCAGCCGGTCACGATCCCCCCGCGCCCGGCGACGGCGGACGTGCCCAGCGCCGAGACGTCGTAGCCGGCCTGGTGGTTGCCGATCAGCGTGCATCCGGAGACGACCAGGCCGTCGGCGCCCCAGTCGGAGATGCCGAACCGGTTGCCCTCCGAGTGACAGCCGAGCACCCGGATGCCGCGGGTCGCGGGCCACCGCCGGTCCTGCAGCTCGAAGAAGATGCCGTTGGTGCCGTTCCGCACCGTCGTGCACGAGGACACGGTGCAGCGCTCGGTGGAGCCCCAGCCGCCGGTGCCGATGCCGATGCCGGCGCCTCCCAGCCACTCGCCATCTCGTTCGAGCCGCCCGCAGTGCACGACCAGCAGGCCGTCCACGAAGGTGTCCTGCAGGAAGTCGCAGCCGAACCCGGTGGCGGGCGTGTCGTGAATGTAGAGGTCGTGGAAGCGCCCGCGCAGGACGTACTGCAGGCCGAGCCCCTTGGACAGCACGTCGTACTGGGAGAGGATCACGCCGGAGCCGTCGATCTCGAACCGCGCGAAGGTGCAGTCGGCGATGGGGTTCCCACGGCCCGCGCCGTGCTGCAGAGCCGTGAAGTAGGCCAGCGGGGTCGCGGCGGCCGGGTCGCCGGGGTTGGCGAGGGCGAAGCGCGTGGCCGCCGGGCCGGCACCGATCAGGGACACCCCGCTCCGCCAGACCGTGCCCCGGTCCCGGATCGAGTACAGCCCCGACGGGCAGAAGATGGTGCGCGGCCGGCCGTCCGCCGCGTACGCCGCCCCGAGCTCGTCGACCAGGGCCTGCAGGGCGGGCTGGTCGTTGGTGTGCCCGTCCCCGGTCAGCCCGTGATCACGCGCGTTGCGCACGAACCGGTCCGGTGTCATCAGACCGGGGCCAGCCGGTCGATGAGCGCACGGCACCGCGCCTGGTTCTCCCGCGCGCGCTCGCGCAGGACCTGGAATCGCTCCCGCAGCATCGTGGAACACGCGCCCCGTTCGTCCCACAGCCGATCGAGCTGGGCCAGGAGCGGGCCGGCCTGCCGTCGCTCGATGCCCGTCAAGGCAGGGGCGCCGATCGTCTGCGCGAAGTCGAAGACCTTTCCGGCGTACGGCAGCGGCAGTATCGGTACGCCGGCGCGGGCGGCGAAGATCAGGAAGTGGAGCCGCATCCCGACCGCGAAGTCCAGGTGACGCATGAGCCCGGCGATCTGGCCGGGACTGTACGTGCGGTTGAGCACGCGGGCGTTCTCCGGGGCGCTCATCGCCGACAGGACCGCGTGAGAGTGGGCGATGTCCCCGCGCTCCATCGGGATGAACACGGCCTGGGCGTCGTATCTGAACGTCATGAAGTCCGCGACCTCGGCGAGCAGACCGTGATAGCTGCTCTCGTCGAGGTTGTCGGCCGCCCGGCCCGGTTCGCGCACCGAGAGCCCCACCAGGCGGGTCTGGCCGTCGATGCCCTCCCGGAGCAGCATCTCCTCGGTGAACTCCTCCGGCTCCAGCAGCACCGCCGCGTCGGCGGTCGCCGAGATCTCCCGGGTGACCCCCATCCCTTCGAGGACGAGTATCGACTCGTGGTCCCGGACCGTTAGGTCGGTCATCTGCTCGACGGTGTCCCGTACGACGTCGATCTCCTCGTGACCGGTCAACGGCCCGGCGCCGATCGCGTAGCCGAAGGTGGGCACGCCCAGCCGGTGGGCCAGGCGCACCGGCCGCATCACCGAGGCGGCCAGGCCGTCGTGGAGGATGCCGCCCCCGCCGAGGATGAGCAGGTCGAGCCCGGCCTCCATCTCGGCGAGCTGCCCCAGCGAGACCTCGGTGTAGCCCACCGCCGGGGTGCCGAAACAGGCGCGGGTGTGCTCGGGATGCCGGCTGAACACGACCTGTTGCGCCGCGGGCCGTATCTGCCGCAGGCTGTCGAGGACACAGGCGAGGATCGCCTCGTCGCCGAGGTTCAGCCCGCCGTACGAGCCGAGCACCCCGATGCGGAGTTCGTGACACCGGCCGTTGGCCATCCGGTCCACCTCCCCCTGTCCCGTGGCGAGCCGGGATGACGACGGCGGCCACCACGAGCACCGGCCGCGTGCGCCGGGGCCGGCGGACGCCGGGCCCCGCCGGGCCGACGCGGCCGGCCTGGCGACACGCCGCGTATACCCATGGTGACGGCGGTCCGGGTCCGCCACATCCTCACATCGTGTAGTCGCGCGATGCCCACGATCGCCGGGCGGACCGGTACTACGATCTTCGAGTGATCGTTCGCATCGGGGGAGGCCGCGGCCGGTGAACGGCTGGATGAGTGAACGCGCCAGGGTGGGGCCGGCCGGTCTCGACCTGGATCCCACCACGCCGAGCGTCGCGCGGATGTACGACTACTTCCTCGGCGGGAAGGACCACTTCGCCGCCGATCGGGCGGCCGCCGAGAAGGTCACCGAGGCCCTGCCCGACGTCGGCGCGGTCGCCCGGGCGAACCGGGAGTTCCTCCAGCGCGCCGTGCGGCACGTCGCGGACTGCGGCGTCGACCAGTTCATCGACCTCGGCTCGGGCCTGCCGACGCAGGGCAACGTGCACGAGATCGCGCAGTCCGTCCACCCGCACGCCCGGGTGGTCTACGTGGACAACGACCCGGTGGTGATCTCCCACGCGCGGGCGTTGCTGGCCTCCGACGAGCGCACCACCGTCGTCCGCGCCGACCTGCGCGATCCGGCCGCCGTCCTGGAGGACCCGGAGACCCGGCGATTGATCGACTTCAGCCGTCCGGTCGGGCTGTTGTTCGTGGCCGTCCTCCACTTCGTCGCCGACGAGGAGGATCCGGCCGGTCTCGTCCGGGAGTACCGGGACGTGCTCGCGCCCGGCAGCCACGTCATCCTCTCCCACGCTGCGGTGGAGGAACGCCGCAACGTGAATGTGGCGTCCGCCTACCGGGGCGCCAACGCCCCCTTCATCGCGCGGACCCGCGACGAGGTCACCGGCTACCTCGAGGGGCTGGACATCGTCGAGCCCGGCGTGGTCAACCTGTGCGAGTGGCGGCCCACCCGCATCGCGAAGCCGCTGCGGGCCGGCTGGACGGCGGTCGCGCGCCGGCGCTGAGCCGGGCGACCGCCACCATTGCACCGTGCGGGCGGCCGGGGTACCGGGTAGAACACCCCCATGGCCGACCCCGCGATCGAACCGGTGCGCCCGGAGCCGGCATCGATGGAGGACGTCGATGCGGTGACATCCGCGGTGTCGACCGCCTCGCGGCTGCTGGTGGCGATCTCGGCGCGGTCGCTCGCGTCGGTGGGGGAGCGAGTGACGCTTCCGCAGTTCCGCCTGCTGGTGGTGCTGGCCACCCATGAGGAGACCAAGCTGGTGACCCTCGCCGAGGATCTCGCGGTCAATCCCTCCACCGCGATGCGGATGGTCGAACGTCTGGTGGCCGCGGGCCTGGTGAGCCGGCGGACCAACCCGGCCAGCCGCCGGGAGGTCCTGTTGCGGCCGACCGAGTCCGGGCGGCGGCTCGTGGAAGAGGTGACGGCCCGGCGGCGGGAGGAGATCGCGGCGATCGTCGCCGCGATGCCCGCCGATCATCGGGCCGGCCTGGTGGACGCGCTGCGGGCGTTCACCGACGCCGGTGACGAGCCCGCCGTGGGTGGTCCCGTCCGCGACGCCGTGCCCCTGGGATGGGACTGAGCCCGCCGCGCGGACGGTAGGCCTGGGGCCGCGTACGCCCTGTCCCCGGCCCGCAACGGCTCCTGATCATCGGTGGCGACGCGATCGGGGCCCTCCTCGGTGCCGGTGGGTTAATCGAATCGGCAAGGTTCGGCATCACCGGCATGCCGGTTTCCGTCTCCCCGGCCAAGTGCGTCGACGGTGGTCGTCGTGATCGTTCGCGGTCGCGCAGATGCTTCGTCGACACCCGGCTGAGGAGAAGCGCCATGTCGGACATTGAGCAGTCGCGGATGAGGCGTGCCGGTCTTACGGTGCTCGCCGCGGTCGTCCTGGCCGTCGGATTCGTGGCCTCTCCCGCCGCGGCGCGTACCGCCGACCCGGGCCCGCGGAACCACTCCGCCGCGGCGGCGGCGTTCCCCGCCGGCAAGGTGCTGATCAGGCGGGCGTGCGCGCCGCCGACGCACCGGAACGAGGTGGCGTGCCTCGCGTTGATCCGTACCGACGTCAAGCCGTCGCGCGGCATTCAGCATCTGCTCGCGCCTTCCGGCCTCGGGCCGGCCGACCTGCGGAGCGCCTACGCGTTGCCGTCCTCGGGCGGCGCCGGGCAGACGATCGCGATCATCGACGCGTACGACGATCCGAACGCCGAGGCCGACCTCGCGGTCTACCGGTCCCAGTACGGGCTCCCGCCGTGCACGACCGCGAACGGCTGCTTCCGGAAGGTCGACCAGAACGGCGGTAACGCCCTGCCCACACCGGACGCCGGCTGGGCGGCGGAGGAGTCGCTGGACCTGGACATGGCGTCCGCCATCTGCCCGAGCTGCAAACTCCTGCTGGTCGAGGCCACAGCGCCGTTCCTCACCGACCTCGGCACGGCGGTCAACACCGCCGTTCGCATGGGCGCCAAGTACGTCTCCAACAGTTACGGCGGAGCGGAGCTCTCCAACGCTCCGAGCCTCGACGCCACCTACTTCGACCATCCGGGAGTGGCGATCACCGCCTCCTCCGGTGACGACGGATACCACGTTGAATATCCGGCTGCGTCCCGCTTCGTGACCGCAGTCGGCGGCACCAGCCTGTCCAGAGCGTCCGGCGCGCGCGGCTGGAGCGAGGCGGCGTGGAGCGGCTCGGGGTCCGGATGCACCGCGTACATCGCCAAGCCGGCGTGGCAGAGCGACGGAGGATGCGCCAAACGTACGGTCGCCGACGTCTCCGCGGTCGCCGACCCCGCCACCGGTGTGGCGGTCTACGACACGTACCAGTCCGGCGGCTGGCAGGTCTACGGAGGCACCAGCGCCTCCGCTCCGATCGTCGCCGGCGTGTACGCGCTGGCCGGGCCCCCGCCGGCCCAGAACTACCCCGCGTCCTTCCCGTACCAGCACCCGGCGGCGTTGTTCGACGTCGCGTCCGGCCGCAACGGCACCTGTACCCCGGCCTACCTGTGCACCGCCGGGGCCGGTTACGACGGGCCGACCGGTCTGGGTACGCCGAACGGCCTCACCGCCTTCCGGCCCGGCGGCGGCACCGGCCCGTGCGTCTCACCCGGAAACAAGATCGTCAATGGCGGATTCGAGAACGGCGCGTCGCCCTGGACCAGCACTCCCAATGTGATCCTGGCCAACGGCGGCGGCGAGACCGCCCACTCGGGCACCCACTTCGCCTGGCTGGACGGTTACGGAACCACCCACACCGACACCCTCGCGCAGACGGTGACGATCCCCGCGGGCTGCCGGGCGGTTCTCAACCTCTGGCTGCACATCGACACCGCCGAGACGGACGCCGTCGCCTACGACACCCTGACCGTCAAGGTCGGCACCCGGACCGTCGCGACGTACACCAACCTCAACGCCGCTCCGGGCTACCGGGCCGTCGCGCTCGACCTGTCGTCCTTCGCCGGCCAGACGGTGTCGCTGTCCTTCACCGGCACGGAGGACGCCTCCCTGCGGACCAGTTTTGTCGTCGACGACGTCGCGCTCAACGCCTCGTAGGCGACGCGGTCAGGCGCCGGACTCGATCCGGTAACCGACGCCGCGAACGGTCTGGATGGTGTCGCGGGCGAAGGGACGGTCGATCTTGTCCCGCAGCGACCGGATGTAGACGTCGACGACGTTCGATCCGCCCGTGTAGGCGAAGTCCCAGACATGGTCGATCAGATGGCTGCGGCTCAGCACCTCGTCGGGCCGGCGCATGAGTTCGCGCAGCACTTCGAACTCCTTGGGCGACAGCCGGATGTCGACGTCGCCCCGCCGCACCGAGCGGGTGCGCGGGTCCAGCCGCAGGTCGGCGACCTGGAGCACGGCCGGGCGGTCGAGCGGCTCGCGGCGGACCAGCGCGCGCAGCCGCGCGTACAACTCCTCGAGCGCGAACGGTTTGGTCAGGTAGTCGTCCGCGCCCGCGTCCAAGCCGCGGACCCGGTCGCGGACCGCGTCGCGTGCGGTGAGGATGAGGACCGGCATCCACCGGCCCCGCTCGCGCATGCGGCGGCACACCTCGAACCCGTCCGGGGCCGGGATCATCGCGTCGAGGACGACCACGTCGTAGTCGATCTCCAGAACGCTCCACATCGCGTCCTCGCCGTACGCGACGGCGTCGACGGAGTAGCCCGCACGCCGCAGGGCGCGGACCAGCATGGCGCTCATTCCGGGGTCGTCCTCGACGAGGAGCAACCGCATGTCGAACAGCCTAGTCTCGCCTCTTCGGCCGCCATCGTGCGCCGGGTGGTCTCGATCCGGGCGGCCAGCCGGGCGAGCCCAGAGTTGATCTGGTCCAGTTCGCCGAGGATCTCGCCGCCGGCCGCCTCGATCCGCCGCGCTGCCGCGAGGTGGCTCCGCGCCCGCTCGTCGGCGGCGCGGACGGCGTGGCGGATGGCCATCAGGACCAGGGACGCGGTGGCCAGGGTGAGACCGGGCATGATGAGGTCGAGGGTCGTGACCGCGTTCGTGTCCCGGACGTGCAGGTCCGTCAGCGTCGCCGCGACCGTTACGAGGACCAGCACCGCGCCCAGGAAGGTCCACGATCCCAGCAGGTCGCTCGCCAGGTCGCGGGCGCGCTCGGCCCGGCCGGGCACGTGCCCCCGGTGGAGTGTGATCTTCGGGTCCGGCGGGTGGATGAAGTACGTCGTCTCTCTCATGGGTCCAGATTGGGCCGGTCGCCATGAGAGCAGCATGAAGATCTGGGAGGTGGGACCCCGTGCGGCTGGTGCCGGGCTCGCTGCGCGCCCGGCTGCTCCTGGCGTTCACGCTGGGCGCGTCGGCGGCGCTCATGCTCTGCCTCGTCCTCCTCTACGTCCTGCTCGTCCGGCAGCTGAACGCCGCGCTCGACGAGGATCTGACCCAGCGGAGCCACGACCTGGCGACCGCGGCGACTCAGGGGGATCTCGGCGCGGTCGGCCGCGACCCGCTGGCCCAGCTGTACGCGGGCGACGGCACGCAGATCAGCGGTTCACCCGCGCTGGCCGGCGTACGACTTCTCAGCGTCTCCGAGGTGCGCTCCTTCACCGGCCGACGCCTGGTCCACCGCTCACTGCCGGGCGGCGCGCCGGCGCGGATGCTGGCCCGCCGGATCCGCCACGGCCGCGTGCTGGCCGTGGCGGTGTCGACCCATCCCGCCGAGGCCGCCCGCCACCGTCTCACGTGGGTGCTCTTCCTGGCCGCGCCGGGACTCGTCGCCGTCCTGACGGTGGCCGGCTGGTGCGTGCTGCGCGCCGCGCTGCGGCCGGTCCGCGCGCTGACCCGGGAGGCGTCCGCGATCTCCTCGCTCGACACGGGCCGGCGGTTGCCGTCCGTCCCCGGTGACGACGAGATCGCGGAACTGGCCCGCACGCTGGACGCGATGCTCGCCCGCCTGCGTGTCTCCTTCGAGCGGGAACGCGCGTTCGTCGACGACGCCGGTCATGAGCTCCGCAGCCCGATCGCCGTCCTACGGGGGCAGCTCGAACTCGCGCTCGCCGCGACCGGCCACCGCGAGGAGATCGAAAGATCATTGCAGGCGTCCCTCGCCGAGACCGACCGGCTCACCCGGCTCGCCGAGGACCTCCTCCTGCTGGCCCGGGAACGCGCCGGAACGCTGCTGCTCCGCCGTGAACCCCTCGACCTGCTCGACCTGGCCGCCGCGGAGGCACGCCGCCTCGAACCGATCCTCGGCCTGCGGACCGACGTCACGGGCGACCCGGTGGTCGTGGACGCCGACGGTGACCGGCTCCGCCAGGTGCTCACCAACCTCGCCGCCAACAGCGCCGCCGCGGGGGCGCGAGCCCTGCGGCTGACGATCAGCCGTGAGCCGGACGAGGTGACGATCGAGGCCGCCGACGACGGCCCCGGATTCGCGCCCGGCCTCCTGGACTCGGCATTCGAACGCTTCGCCCGAGGAGACACGGCCCGTACGCGAGGCACGCCGGGCGCGGGGCTGGGCCTGTCGATCGTCCGCAGCGTGGTCGCGGCCCACGGTGGCATGGTCGACGCGAAGAACGGTCCGCCGCTCGGCGGCGCGGTGATCACCATCCGGCTGCCCGCCTGAGGGCCGGTGGCTCGAGTCCGGGCGGCCGGTCCGCGCTCATTCGTGCTTGCGGGAGATGGTGTGCCGGCCCGTCATGGCGATGGCGGGGGCGCCGTCGGCGTCGGTCCACTCGCCGCACGGACCGCCGCCTTCGCTGACGCCCAGCTCGAGCGGCGTGCCGTCCATGCGCAGCGCCGGATGGAAGTACTCGGCGACCTGCCGGGCCTCGGCCTGGATGTAGTGGCCGATCAGCGCCCGCCGGAACCGGTCGGCGCTCGTGTTGGGCATGCTGCCGTGCACCAGGGAGCCGTTGAAGAACAGCACGTCGCCGGGGTCCATCCGCACGGGCCGGGCCCGGTGATCGTCGGGTAGGGGGACCGTGACGTCGGTGAAGCTGACCCGGGTGTCGGCCTTGGTGGTGCACAGGATCGGCCAGCGCTGGCTGCCGGGCACCACCATCATGCAGCCGTTCTCCTCGTCGGTCGGATCCAGCGCCATCCAGGCCGCGACGCAGGTGCCGGGCTCGACGCGCAGGTAGAAGTTGTCCTGGTGCACGGCCTGACCGCGGGAGCCGGGCGGCTTGAAGTACAGCATCGACTGGACGGCGTAGGGCTCCGCGCCCAGCAGGGCGGTGAGACGCTCCCGGAGCCGGGAGTCGAGGAGCCACCGCAGCGTGGTGTCGTCCCAGCGGTGCATCTGCGCCATCCGCGGATACCGCCGCAGCGGGTCCCGTCCGGGGACCCGAACGCCCGCCAGGTCGTCCGGGTGCGGACCGCGCCGGCGCAGGTCCATGAAATGGTCCCTCAGCCGGTCCACATCCTCGGCGCGGAACGCCCCGCGCGCCACCAGATAGCCTTCCCGCTCGAACACGTCTTTGTCGGAATCACTCATGGACTCTCCCTTCCGCGTTCGGACGGCGTCGGCCGTCCGATGACGAACATCCAGCTCCTGGGAAGATCATGCGTGGATCCTGCCGCTTCGACCAGGAACGATCGACGCGAGGAGTTGACCGTTTGACGCATCTGCTACCCACCCCGTACGGCGCGGAGATCCGGGTGCGGCCGGTCACGGCGCCCACCTACTGGCGCTGCGAACCAGGCTGGTCCTGGCACGCCCGCCCGCTGCCGAACCACCTCCTGTGGTACGTCCTGGACGGTGTCGGGCACCTGACGCTGGACGGACGGCGGCACGCGCTGGCGGCGGGCAGCTGCGTGCTGTTCGCGCCCGGCGACGAGCCGGTCGCCGGGCACGACCCCCGCCGGCGGCTCCTGGTCTTCGGCCTGCACCTGACGCTGAGCACCGCCGACGACGCACCGGCCGCCCCGGCCGCCGTCATCCCGGCGGAGCGCTGCTGCCGACTGCGCGACCCGGCGCTGGCCGCCGCACTGGCGAGTCGCTGCGACGCCGCCCACCGGCGCGGCGACCGCTTCGGCGCCGGGCAGAGCCTGCTGTGCCTGGAACAGCTGCTCTGCCTGTTCTGGGACGACGCGACCCGGCCCGCGCCGGAACGCGTCGACGCCGCCCTGGAACAGATCACGCAGGAGATCCGGCAGGACCCGAGCCGGCGCTGGACCGTGGCCGAGCTGGCCTCCCGCGCGGCGCTGTCGCGCGCCCAGTTCACCCGGCGGTTCACCGCGTACACCGGCATGCCTCCGGCCCGCTATCTCATCCGCGCACGCGTCGACCGGGCCCGTCAGCTGCTGACCGAGACGAACATGTCCGTCGGCCAGGTCGCCGCGACGCTCGGCTACACCGACCTGCCGTACTTCAGCCGGCAGTACAAGCAGTGCACCGGGCACTCGCCGGGCCGCCGCCCGGCCTGAGCGAGGGCTCCGACCGGCGCACGCGGTGCCGTTCCCCAACGCCCTTCCTTAACACCGCCCTAAGTGACCGGCCTACTTCCTTAAGGGCGGCATAAACGCGTATTCCGCGGCCGGTCGGCTGTCTAGGGTCATGACTGCTTTCGTAAACCTCCTTAACTGCGGAGCAGTGCATGACTCGAATTCCCGGCAACCGCCGTGTCCGGTCCATCGCCGGTCTCGCTCTCGCCGCCGCCCTGGCGGCGAGCGGCTGTGCGCAGGCCACCGGCGCCACGAGAACCGCCGGTGCGGTGAACCTCGGTGCGAAGGCCGCCCCGGCCGCCTTCACCCATCCGGGCGTTCTGGTCAGCAGGTCCCAGCTGGACTTCGTACGCGGGAAGGTGAACGCGGGCGCCCAGCCGTGGAAGTCCGCCTACGGCCAGATGATGGCCAGCCGATACGCCTCCCTGTCGCGTACGCCGAAGCCGCGCGCGGTCGTCGAGTGCGGCCCCGTCAGCAACCCGAACCACGGCTGCACCGACGAGCGGGAGGACGCGCTGGCGGCGTACACCGACGCGCTCGCCTGGTACATCACCCGGGACGGCCGGTACGCCGAGAAGGCCGTCCAGCTCATGAACGCCTGGTCCGCGGTGCTCAAGGACCACACCAACAGCAACGCGCCGCTGCAGTCCGGCTGGTCCGCGTCGGTCTGGCCGCGGGCCGCCGAGATCATCCGCTACACCTACACCGGCTGGACGAGCGACGCCGTCACCCGGTTCGCCGGGATGCTGCGGAACGTGTACCTCCCGAAGGTGATCAACGGTTCCAACAGCAACGGGAACTGGGAGCTCAGCATGATGGAGGCCGCCGTCGGCATCTCCGTCTTCCTGGACGACCGGACGAGTTACGACAAGGCGGTCGCCAGGTTCCGCAAGCGCGTGCCCGCCTACATCTACCTCTCCTCGGACGGCGCGCTCCCCGTCGCCCCCGCCGGCAGCGGCATCGACACGAAGGCCGAGATCGTCAAGTACTGGCAGGGCCAGTCGACGTTCGTCACCGGGCTCACCCAGGAGACCTGCCGCGACTTCGTGCACACCGGATACGGGATCTCGGCGATCTCACACGTCGCCGAGACGAGCCGGATCCAGAAAGAGGACCTCTACCCGGAGGTCGGCGAGCGACTCCGCCAGGCGCTGGGCTTCCAGGCCAAGTACCAGCTCGGCGCGGCCGTGCCGTCGTGGCTGTGCGGCGGCACGCTCAAGCGCGGCCTCGGGCCCGTGACGGAGGTCGCCTTCAACGCGCTGCACAACCGGATGGGCACCGCGATGACCAACACCCAGAAGCTCACCGAGCAGCAGCGGCCGGCCGGGACGAACAACCTGTTCGTCGCGTGGGAGACCCTCACCCACGCCGAAAACCCCGCCTGACCGGCGGCGGGGCCGACTTCCTGTCGGCCCCTATCGGTCCGATCGGACCATTTCCGAAGTCCGTGCGAAAGGTGATTCAGCATGGTGAAAATCAGGAAGGCGCTCGGGACAATGGCCGCGGCGATGGCGCTGCCTCTCCTGGCGCAGGGCACCGCGCACGCGGACATCCCGTTCGGCCAGACCATGAACGGGAACGCCACGTACTACAACGACGCCGGTTACGGCGCCTGCGGCACGCAGGTCAACGCGGCCACGGAGATGCTCGTGGCCGTTCCCGCCGCCTACTGGACCACCGCCAACCCGAACAACGACCCGCTCTGCACCGGCGTCTCCGTCGAGGTGACCTACAACGGGCGGACGATCAAGGTCCCGGTCAAGGACAAGTGCCCGAGCTGCTCCAGCACGCACATCGACCTCAGCTATCCGGCGTTCGCCCAGCTCGCCGACCCGAACCTGGGCAACATCCCGCTCACCTGGAAGTTCGTCCGCAGCTAGCGGACACCCCCGGGCGAAAGTGCCGTCCCCGCCCGCCAGGGGACGGCACTTTCATGCCCGGGGCCGTTCGCTCTCGCGGTGATCGGCCCGGCTCGCCGTCGGGTGTCACGTCGCGGCGTGCGGGCCGAGCAGCGCGATCGAGGACTGGACGGCGACCTCGGTGATGTCCCTGATCCGTCCGCCGTCCTCGACGGTGGTCGCGGTCAGTTCGCGCAGTCCGCCGAGCAGCATGATCGCGAGCTGGCGCGACACCGGGCCGACGCCGGCGGCGCGCAGCTCGTCGGTGTCGCAGAGCGTCTGGATCATCGTGGCGAAGGCCTCCATCATGTCGCGCTGGAGACGGCGTGCCGCGTCGCCGAGCGACGGCACGTCGCGGATCCAGCTGAGCGTGAGGGAGGGTTCGGACTCGGCGCCGGCGATCCAGGCCTCGACGGCCTGCCGCACCTGGTCCCTCCAGGGCGCGGTCTGGTCGACGGAGGCGGAGATCTGCCGGATCATCCCGGTGTTGGCGTCGGTCAACAGTGCGACGAAGCACTCTTCCTTGCTCGCGAAGTGTTCGTAGAAGGTGCGCCGCGAGGTGCGTGCGCGGCGCACGACGTCGGCGACCGTGGTGGTGCGGTAGCCCTTGTCCGCGATCGACGCGGCGAGGCCGTCGAGCAGCCGTCGGCGGAACCCGCCGGTGTCGTCGGATGCGGTCGCCATGTGTTCCTGATCCCGCCGGTGCCGCACGGTCGTCACCGTCGTCACGCTATACCTCCCGTCGGGGCCGGCCTTGAATCGAATGGTACATCGGCGTACCGTGCGCGGTACGGCCGTGTACCACGCCGAGAGGGGGGCTCCTCCATGACGACCGTGACGCTTCCGCCGGGCCCGTCGTCCCCGCGTTTCGTCCAGGGCGCCTTCGCGCTGACCACTCCGTTCCGCGGGATGCGCCGGATGCGCGCCCGTTACGGTGACGCCTTCACCGTCAACGTGCCGATCTTCGGCCGGGCCGTGGTCATCAGCCGCTCCGACGAGATCAAGCAGCTGTTCACGGCCGGTCCCGACCTCGTCGAGAACCTGCAGCCGAATCTCGGACGGGTGCTCGGCTCCGGCTCGCTGTTCGCCCTCACGGGTGAGGAGCACCGCAAGCAGCGCAAGCTGCTCGTCCCTCCGTTCCACGGCCGCCGGCTCAAGGCGTACGAGGAGATCATCGAGGAGGAGACGGTGCGCGAGCTGGCGTCGTGGCCGGAGGACCGGCCGTTCGCGACGCTGCCGTCGATGATGCGGATCACGCTGAACGCCATCCTGCGCGCGGTGTTCGGCGCGGACGGCGCCGAGCTCGCCGAACTGCGGGAGTTGCTGCCGCCGTGGGTCTCATCCGGCTCCCGGCTGGCAGTGATGCCGATCCCGCAGATCGACCTCGGGCGGTGGAGCCCGTGGGGGCGGTTCTGGATGGCGCGCCGGCGGTACGACGCGATCGTCGACCGGCTGATCGACAAGGCGGCGGGGGAGGACCTCGACGAACGCGACGACGTCCTCGCGCTGTTGCTGCAGAGCCGCTACGACGACGGCTCGCCGATGAGCCGCGACCAGATCGCCGACCAGCTGCTCACCCTGCTCACCGCCGGGCACGAGACCACGGCGACGACCCTCGCCTGGGCGGTCGAACGGCTCCGCCGCCACCCCGAGGTCCTGAGCGAACTCGTCGCGGAGGCGGACGCGGGCGGCGACGCGCTCCGCCAGGCGACGATCGTCGAGGTGCAGCGCACACGCCCGGTCATCGACCTCGTGGGACGCCACGTGAAGACCGACGGCTTCCGGCTCGGGCGGTGGACGCTGCCGAAGGGGTACACGGTGCTGGTCGGCATCACCTTGATCCACGACGACGAGTCGCTGTTCCCGAACGCACGGGCCTTCGACCCGCACCGCTTCCTCGACGCCAAGCCGGACCTGTACGAGTGGATCCCGTTCGGGGGCGGCGCCCGGCGCTGCCTCGGCGCCGCGTTCGCGACCATGGAGATGAACGTCGTCCTGCGCACCCTGCTGCGCGACCTCACCCTGACACCGACCACCGAGCCGGGCGAGCGATGGCACTCGCGCGGCATCGCCAACGCCCCGGCGAAGGGCGGCCGGGCGGTCGTGCGCCGTCGGAACTCCCCGCCGGTCCCGCCCGCCACGGCCACGGTCGCCGGAGCGCGGTCATGACCGAGCACGTCGACGTGCTGATCATCGGTGCCGGTCTGTCGGGCATCGGCGCGGCGCACCACCTCCAGGCGGCGCTGCCCGGCAAGACGTACGCCATCCTGGAGGCGCGCGAGACCATCGGCGGGACGTGGGACCTGTTCCGGTACCCGGGCGTGCGGTCCGACTCGGACATGCACACCCTCGGCTACCGGTTCCGGCCGTGGACGCAGGCGAAGGCCATCGCGGACGGGCCGTCGATCCTGCGCTACATCCGCGACACCGCCGCCGAGGCCGGCATCGACCGGCACATCCGCTTCCGGCACCGCGTCGTGAGCGCCTCCTGGTCCGGCGAGGACGCCCGCTGGACGGTCGAGGCGATCCACGACGGCGAACCGGTCCGCTTCACGTGCGGCTTCCTGTTCGCCTGCAGCGGCTACTACCGCTACGACGCCGGCCACCTGCCGGACTTCCCCGGCATCGAGCGGTTCGGCGGCACCGTCGTCCACCCGCAGCACTGGCCTGAGGACCTCGACCACACCGGCAAGAAGGTCGTCGTGATCGGCAGCGGCGCGACGGCGGTGACGCTGGTCCCGGCGATGGCCGGCAAGGCCGCGCACGTGACGATGCTGCAGCGCTCGCCCACGTACATCATGTCGCTGCCGGCCGAGGACGCGATCGCCAACACCCTGCGCCGCCTGCTCGGGGCCCGCCGGGCGTACCCGATCGTGCGGTGGAAGAACGTCGCCGCGGTCACGCTGTTCTACCGGCTCAGCCGCCGCCGGCCGCGCCTCGTGAGATCGATCATCCGCAAGGCGACGATCCGGCGACTGCCGCCGGGCTACGACGTCGACACCCATTTCAAGCCGCGTTACCGGCCATGGGACCAGCGGCTGTGCATCGTTCCCGACGGCGACCTGTTCGCCGCGATCCGCGACGGGCGCGCGTCGGTGGTCACCGACCGGATCACGGAGTTCACCGAGACGGGGCTGCGCCTGGAATCCGGGACCGAACTCGACGCGGACATCGTCGTCACCGCCACCGGCCTGCGGCTGCTTGCCCTCGGCGGCATCCGGCTCACCGTCGACGGCCGCGACGTGGCACTGCCGGAGACGATGGCCTACAAGGGCATGATGCTCAGCGGCGTGCCGAACTTCGCCTTCACGATCGGCTACATCAACGCGTCCTGGACCCTCAAGGCCGACCTCGTCAGCGAGTACGTCATGCGGCTGTTGCGCCATCTGGACGCCCGCGGTCATGATCAGTGTGTTCCGGTCAACGACGACCCCGATGTCACGGAGCAGCCGCTGATGGACTTCCAGGCCGGTTACGTGCTGCGCTCCATCGAGGAGTTCCCCAAGGCGGGCTCCCGGACCCCGTGGCGGATCCCCATGAGCTACGCCCACGACCTGGTCGACCTGCGGTACGGCCCCATCGACGACGGCGTCATGCGGTTCTCCCGCAGGCCCGTGCCCCGCGAGGCCGCCCGCCGTTCCGCGTGATCGACCGTCACACTTTCAGATCGGAGAGGCATCGTGAGAGTTCACCTCGACCCGGGGCGCTGCCAGGGACACGGCCGCTGCTATGACCTGGCCCCCGATCTGTTCGGCGAGGACGACGAGGGCTTCGGGACGGTCCTCGGCGACGGCATCGTGCCGCCGGACCAGGCGCAGGACGCGCGACGCGCGGCGGCCAACTGCCCCGAACACGCCATCGACCTTCGCGAAGGAGCATGAGATGACGGTCGATGACCGCTTCGCCCGAGACTTCCGGGAGACGGAGGACGACCGGCTCGCCGGAAAGCGCAACGAGGTCGTCACCGGTCCCGTCGCGGACTGGGCGACCGACTTCTCCCACACCGAGCCGGAGTGGGCCGCCGACCCGTACCCGATCCAGGACGACCTGCGGGGGCGCTGCCCGATCGCGCACACCGAGCGGTTCGGCGGCGCGTGGCTGCCCACCCGGTACGAGGACGTCGCCGCGATCGCCTACGACACCGAGCGCTTCTCCTCACGGGCGATCGTCGTGAGCAACTACCGGCCCCCACTGGACCTGGCGCCGGTCGGCGTGGTCCCGCCGATCTCCTCCGACCCGCCGTTCCACCACGACGCCCGCCGGCTGCTGCTTCCGGCGTTCACGAAGAAGGCGATCGCCGCGTACGAGCCGGACACGAGGGCGCTGTGCCACGCGCTGATCGACGGGCTGGAAGGGCGGGAAGTGGTCGACGCCGCGCGCGAGTACGCCCAGCACATCCCGATGCGGGTGATCGCCGGCATGCTCGGCTTCCCTCCGGAGGACGGGCCGAAGTTCGCCCAGTTCGTCGAGAACGCGCTCGAGAGCATCAACCTGCCCCCCGAAGAGCGCCTGCAGCGGATGGACCGGCTGTTCGACTACCTGCTCGTGCAGATCCGTGACCACGTCGACGACCCGCGCGACGATCTCACCACCTACCTCATCAACGCCGAGCTCTACGGCCGCAAGCTCGAGCCGTCGCACGTGGCCGGCGCGATGGCCCTGCTCCTCATCGCCGGGATCGACACGACGTGGAGTGCGATCGGGGCGTCGTTGTGGCATCTGGCCAAGACGCCCGGCGACCGTGAACGGCTGGTCGCCGAGCCCGGGCTGGTTCCGACCGCGATCGAGGAGTTCCTGCGGGTCTACGCCCCGGTCACGATGGCGCGGCTGGTCAAGGAGGACATGCACTGGCGCGGCGTCGACATGAAGGCCGACGACTGGGTGCTGCTGTCGTTCCCGGCGGCCAACCGCGACCCGGCCCAGTTCGACCGGGCCGGCGAGGTCGTCATCGACCGCGAGGTCAACCGGCACGCCGCGTTCGGCCTGGGCATCCACCGCTGCGTGGGCTCCCACCTGGCGCGCATGGAACTGCGGGTCGCCCTGGAGGTCTGGCTCGAACGGATCCCGGTCTTCGCCCTCGACGACCCGGACGCGGTGACGTGGGCGCCGGGACAGGTCCGCGGCCCCCGCGCGCTCCCGATCCGCGTCGGCTGAGACCGGCCGGCGCGGCCCCACCCGGCCGGCGCGGGTAGCGGTCCCGCTATCGCGGCGGGCTCGGTGGGGGACCGACGGAGTCGCGGACGACGACGTGGGTGCCCATCTTGAGGTACTGCCCGCTGTGCTCGTTCCGGTGGAGGGCCATCCGGACCGCGGCCCGGCCGAGCTCCTCATGGGGGACGTGCACGGTGGTCAGCGCCGGGAGGAGATCTTCGGCGAGGGGAATGTCGTCGTAGCCCACCACCGAGACGTCCTCCGGCACGCGGATTCCCGCCTCGCGCAGCGCGAGCAGCACAC
Source organism: Actinoallomurus vinaceus (assembly GCF_039542055.1). Taxonomy (NCBI): domain Bacteria; kingdom Bacillati; phylum Actinomycetota; class Actinomycetes; order Streptosporangiales; family Thermomonosporaceae; genus Actinoallomurus; species Actinoallomurus vinaceus. The sequence goes on along the minus strand of NZ_BAABHK010000007.1, from coordinate 280,548 downwards.
CGGCGGCGATCATGTCGGTCATGGCGAAGACGGCGCTGAACTCGATCTTCCGGTCGAGGAGCTCACGCGTCGCGCGGTAGCCGGATCGGCGGGTGAAGTCGCCCTCGACCATGAGCTTCGGGTCCGCGGAAAGCCCGCGGCCGCGGAGCGCGCGCTCGTAGCCCTGGACACGGGCGGTGGAGGTCGGCATGTCGTCGACGGTCCCCAGCAGCGCGATGCGCTCGTGGCCGGCCGACAACAGGTAGCTGGTCACCGCGAACGCGCCGCCTTCGTTGTCGTACTCGACGACCGTCTGCGGGACGTCGCCGTCCAGGGCCGGCCGTCCGCACAGCACGAGGCGTGAACCGCTCGCGTCCAGCGCATGGGCGAGCCTGCCCATGCGCTCCTGGTACTCGGGCGTCTCGGGCACGCCGCCGACCAGGATCACCGCCTCGGCGCGCTGCTCTCGCATCAGGTTGATCACGGCCAACTCGCGGTCGGGGTCGCTGTGGGTCGTGCAGACCAGGCACAGCCTTCCCTCGGCGGTGGCCTGCTGCTCGACGCCCTGCGCGATGTGGGCGAAGAACGGCCCGGTGACGTCGTTGACGACGAAGGCGACGGTGTTCGAGGTGGCGGCGACGAGCGCGCGGGCGTTGGCGTTGACGACGTAGTCGAGTTCGCGCATCGCCCGCCGTACGCGGGCGCGGGTGGCCGTGGCGACCGGGTAGGTGCCGCCGATGACCCGCGAGACGGTCGCCGGGGAGACCCCGGCCCGAGCCGCGACCTCCTTGATCGTACGGCGTTGGAGTGACTCACCCTCGGCGGCCGAGCGCCTCGCCATCGATCCTCCCCGCCTACCGGACTGTCCACCGTCATGCTAATGGGACGTCGGGCCGACGGCGGGCCTCAGGCCACCCGCTCCAGATCGCTCTTCCGCACCTGGTGGACCAGCGGCCGGCCGTCCGTCAGCCGTTCGAGCTCCTCCACCGTGCTCCTGCCGAGCCGCTCCAGCTCGTTGCCCATCGAGCCGGCCACGTGCGGCGTCAAGAAGACGTTGGGGAGGGTGAAGAGGGGAGAGCCGGCGGGCGGGGGCTCGGGGTCGGTCACGTCGAGGACCGCGCTGATGCGGCCGGCGACCAGCTCGTCGATCAGCGCGTCGTGGTCGACGAGGGCTCCCCGGGCGGTGTTGATCAACACGCCCCCGTCGGGGATCAACGCGAGGCGGCGCCGGTCCAGCAGTCCCCGGGTCTGTGGGATGTCCGGGGCGTGCACGCTGACGATCGTGCTGGTGCGCAGCAGGTCGTCCAGGGGCAGCAACGCCGCGCCGAGGCGGGCCGCCTCGGCGGCGTTCAGGTACGGATCGGCGAGCACCATGGTGAGGTCGTACGGCCGGAGCAGCTCGAGCACCCGGCGGCCCACTCGCGAGGCCCCGATGAGACCGACCCGGCGCCCGTAGTTGCCCACGGCGGGGTCGTCCTCCCGGCGGCGGTACGCGGGGTCGGCGCGGTAGCGCTCCCGGGCCTCGAACACGCTCTTGCCGGCCATCAGGATCGCGGCGACGGTGTACTCGGCCACGGGCATCGCGTTGGCCTGCGCCGCGCTGGAGACCAGCAGTCCGCGGTCCCAGCACGCCTCGTCGATCAGGTGGCGCACGGTGCCCGCGGCGTGCACGACGGCGCGCAGCCGCGGGGCGGCGGCGAGGACAGCGCGGTCCACGCGGGGGGCACCCCATCCCGTGATGAGGATCTCGGCCTCGGCCAGGGTCTCGGCGATCTCCGGCCGGTCGAACCGCCGGGCCACGAGCGACGGGTCGATGTCCACCAGCGTGGCGAGCCGGCTCATGAGGGGGGTCGGGAAGAGCTGGGGCAGGTACTGCGCACGCATGGCGAACAGCGCCTTCGGCCGGTCGGCCATAGATCACGCTCCATGATCGATAGAAAACGATTTCTACGCTAGGGGAACCCCCGCGACGGGTCAATCGCCTCTCCGGAGAGGCTGCAGAAGTCGTCGCTGTGGCGGATTGAGAAGCGTTCTACCTGTTCAAGTGCTTAGAAGGAAATCCGTGCGCAACTGGGGTGCAACATCTCTGCCATCCACCCCTTGTGGCGACGCACCGTGCAGTCGTACATTCCACAGCAAGCGTTTTCTATCCCAGTTTCCAGCGTGGGACGCCCAGGAGGCCTCATGCGCACCACACTCAAGGGCCGCGCCGGAGCGGTCGTCTCCATCTGCGCGCTCGCCGCGGCCCTGGCGGGTTGCGGCGGTGGCTCAGGTTCGGCCAAGGCCGACGGTCCCGTGACCCTCACGTTCTGGGGTGAGGCCGAAGGGCTGAGCAAGCAGACTGCGGCGTGGAACGCCGCGCACCCCGACATCCAGGTCAAGTTCACCAAGGTCACACTCGGTTACCCCGACTATCAGAAGATCGCGGCGGCGGTGAAGGCCGGGAACGGTCCCTGTGTCGGCCAGACCGACGCCGAGCACCTGGTCACCTTCGCCTCGCAGGGGCTGGTCCAGGACATCACCAAGTACGCGGGCAAGTACCAGAACCTGTTCACCGCTCCGGCGTGGAAGGCGATGAGCCCGGGCGGCACCACGTACGCCCTGCCGCTGTCCGCGTCGCCCAACTTCTTCGCCTACCGCACCGACCTGTACAAGAAGTACGGCCTGACGCCTCCGAAGACGTGGGACGAGTTCATCGCCGGCGGCAAGAAGCTGCGGGCCGCGGATCCCAAGCTGAAGATGATGAACTACGCGCCGGAGGACCCCAGCGGCTTCGTCGGTCTGGTCTGGGAGGCCGGCGGCAACTGGTACAAGCAGTCCGGCAACGGCTGGCAGGTGACCTTCACCTCCCCGGAGAGCCTGAAGGCCGCGAACGTCCTGCAGCAGTTCGTCGACGGGAAGCTGCTGTCGTCGGTGTCCTACTCCGACCCGGGCGTGTGGAAGACGTGGGACGACGGCGGCACCCTCTCGATGACCACGTCGACCTGGCAGCTTCCGATCTACGCCAAGTCGTTCCCCAAGTCGGACGGCAAGTGGGCCATCACCACCGTCCCGCAGTACGCGGCCGGTGAGTCCTCCACCGACAGCGGCTACCGCGGCGTCACCGTCTACAAGGGCTGCAAGGACCCGCAGCAGGCCGTGAAGTTCGCCGCCTGGCTGGGCGGCGACAAGGCCCCGGTCGGCGCGCTGGCCGATCCGAACTCCGGGTCGGGCCTGTTCCCCGCGCTCAAGGACGTGACGCCGTACGTCGCCGACGTGGCGCCCAAGAAAATGATCCCGCAGAGCGACGCCGCGCAGGTCATCACGACCGCCGCCGGACAGGTCAACGCGGCCTGGGAGTTCGGCCCGGACTACGCGACCATGTACCAGAAGATGCAGACCTACTGGCCGAAGGTGCTGTCCGGCCAGCTGAAGGTCACCGACATGCTGAACGAGATGCAGCGGTTCGTCGTCGGCGACCTGAAGTCCCAGGGCATCAACGTGGTGGCCGGCTGACCATGGCCATCGAGGCGGACCGGCGACGTCCGGTGACCACACCCGAGGCGGCCCGCGGCGCGGCGCCCCGAGCGCCCCGCTTCGGGCGCCGGCCCGGGAGCCCGCGCACGGGGGCGACGAAGGGCCTGCTGTTCAGCGTCCCCTACATCGTGGGCTTCCTGGCCGTCTACGTCATCCCGGTCGGCTACACGATCGTCCGGGGCCTGTACCGGCAGCAGCGGTCGGGGCTGGGATTCGGGCCGGCCCGGAGCGTCTTCGTCGGGCTCGGCAACTTCGTCAAGATCTTCCACGACGGCCTGTTCTGGACGGGCCTGCTGCGGGTGGCGCTCTTCGGGGCGGTGGAGATCCCGATCATGCTGGGTCTCGCGCTGCTGCTGGCGCTGCTGCTGGACGGCATCACGGCCCGCGCCGTCCGCCTCTTCCGGGTCGGCTACCTCATCCCGTACGTCGTGCCGAGCGTCGTGGCCGCGCTCATCTGGCTGTACCTCTACAGCCCCGAGGTCAGCCCGATCAACAGCACGGCGCGGCACGTCGGCGTGACCATCGACTTCTTCGGTCCGGTCACCACCTACCTGACGCTGGGCAACGTGCTGGTCTGGGAGCAGATCGGTTTCAACATGATCCTCATCTACTCCGCGCTCCAGGCCATCCCCCGGGAGCTGTACGAGGCGGCGCGGATCGACGGCGCCTCCGAACGGCGGATCGCCTGGTCCATCAAGATCCCGAACCTGCGGCCGGTGCTGGTCTTCACCGGGATGTTCTCCGTCATCAACGCGCTGCAGCTGCTCACCGAGCCGTTCGTGCTGCGGCTGGTGGGCTGGAAGTCCATCTCCAAGGACTTCACCCCGATGCAGATGATCTACAACGCCGCGTCGGCGGAGGGCAACTACGAGTACGCCGCCGCCATGTCGACCGTGCTCGCCGTGGTCACCGGGATCCTGGCGTTCGTCTTCTACCGTCTCACCAACCGGAAGGTCACCGCATGACGGCGCAGGCCGCGCTCGGGCGGCGCAGGACCCGCTCGGCGCCCGTCACCACCGGAGTGCGCCCGTCACGCGGGTCGGTCGCGCTCACCACCGTCCTGATGGTCCTCTTCCTCCTCTATTCGGTGGCGCCGGTCTGGTGGCTGCTGGTGTCGAGCACCAAGGGCCTGTCCGACCTGTACGGGTCGTTCGGCCTGTGGTTCTCCGGCGACTTCCACCTGGGCGCGAACATCCGGGACACGCTGACCTACCACGACCACATCTACCTGCGGTGGATCGGGAACTCCATCCTGTACGCCGGAGTCGGCGCGGCCGGGGCCACCCTGATCTCACTCGCGGCCGGCTACGGCATGGCGAAGTACCGGTTCCGCGGGCGCGCCGCCCTGTTCGCCACCACGATCGCCGCCTCGCTGCTGCCCACCACACTGGTCGCGCTGCCGCTGTACCTCGTGTTCACCAAGATAGGCCTGACCGGGACGGTGTGGTCGGTCCTCATCCCGAACTTCGTCAACCCGTACTGCGTCTACCTGGGCCGCGTGTACGCCGAGAGCACCGTGCCGGACGAGCTGATCGAGGCGGCCCGTATGGACGGCGCCGGGGAGTTCCGCATCTTCGCCACGATCGCGCTGAAGCTGATGACCACCGGTGCGATCACCATCTTCATGCTCGACTTCATCGCCATCTGGAACAACTTCTTCCTGCCGCTGTTCATGCTCAGCGGCGAGAAGACCTTCCCGGTCACCCTCGGCCTCTACGCGTGGAACCAGGAAGTGGTGCGCGCCCAGAACATGACGCCGATGGTCGTCACCGGCTCGCTGCTGTCGATCGTTCCGCTCGCCCTGTTCATGATCTCGCTGCAGCGGTTCTGGCGCGGCGGGATCCTCGCCGGAAGCCTCCGCTGAGTCCCGGACCCCCTCCAAGCGCCAAGCCTCAGACCTCCAAGGGAGGGCGAAGCATGCCCGAAAACCCGGTCTCCCGCCGCAACGTCCTGAAGTACACCGCAGCCGCCGGCGTCGGCGCCACGGCCGTCGGGAGGTTCGCCGGTACGGCGTCAGCCGCCGAGCCCGCCCCCGGCGCCGCCCGGGCACCGGGTCCGCTCGACACCCTCGTCTTCGGCGACGCGACATCGGAGAAGGCGCACGGCCTGACCGCGGCGCTGTCCGACGTCGTCGCCACGGGCGGACTGGGCCAGAGCGCCCGCGTCCTGCGACCGACCGACCCGGTGGGCTTCTGGGGCGGCCGGCTCGCCTTCACCATGGCGTGCGCCCCCACCGGCACGACGTACGTGACCGTCAAGCTGTGGGGCGACGAGAACGACGGGACGTCGCAGGAGACAGCGAGCGGCACCCGGATGTGGCGGCTCCAGCTGTTCTGCGACGGCCTTCAGGTCGGCCACACCGACGAGGGCGCGGTGGACTGTCTCGACATCCTCGACACCGCGCCGCGCGCCCCCGGCCGCTTCTTCTTCCACACCCTCCCGCTGCCGGAGAAGCTCACCAAGGGCAAGACGAAGGTCGCCCTGGAGATCCGCGCCGAGGGCCGGATCTGGTCCTACGGCAACACCAGCGCCAGCTTCTTCTACGACATGACGACGGCGTCCCGCGGCGTCTACCGCCTCTACACCCACACCGACCCGTACTTCACCCCGCCGGCCGGCGACGTCCAAGGGCCGGCGCCCACGCCGCGGGCGCGCACCTCGCCGGGGGCCGAGGTGCTCACCGCCATCAGGGAACGGGTGCTCAAGGACACCGCCCACCTGCTGAACGAGGCGACACCCGCCGCGCTGGACGGCTGGGCCATGCAGCAGCTCGCCGAGGCGTACCTGTGGCCGGACGGGCCCGCCTACCAGGACGACCGGGCGCTGGACCGTACGCTGCAGGCCATCGACGGCCGCTACCACGCCTGGAAGTCCGACGCCGGCGTGCTGACCGGATCGGACCAGCAGTGGCAGGGCTTCGGCCGGGTCGGGCTCGTCCTCGCGCTGCTCTGGGAGCACCTCGGCGACCGGTTGAAGGAACGCGTGACCGGATCCCCGTACGCGATCGCCAACCCGGGATTCGAGGAGGGCAGCGGCACGACGGCGACCGGCTGGGCGGTGATGGGCTGGGTCGCGAACGGCACCGCCACCCGCGACTCGACGGTCCACCGCTCCGGCTCGTACTCGATGAAGCTGGTGCGGGGCTCCTCGGGCGCGAACGCCATCGCGGTCGGCAACGTCACGAAGGTCTCGCTCGACCGGGGCACCTACGAGTACGGCGTCTGGGTCAAGACCCAGGACGTCACCGGCAAGGGCGTCTACCTCGACGTGCTGTTCTACGACGCCGGCGGGAAGATCGTCGGCACCGACAACAAGGCCTACTCCGCCACCGGCACCAACGACTGGGCGTACGTCTCGCTCAAACTGGACACCCCGCCCACGGCGACGCAGGCGTGGTTGTTCATCGGCGTGCCGGACGGCGGCACCGCCTGGATCGACGACGTCACCCTGGTGGCCCCCTCGACCGGCACCCACGTGCCGCCGGTGCGCCGTGACGCGTACGTCGAGATGCTCGCCGCCAGCCGGGAGTACTGGCGGCGGCACTTCCCGCACTATTCCAACCAGTCGCAGATCTGCGCGATCGGCCTGTACCAGTGCAACCGCGGCCTGCGGCTGCTCGACGAGAGCAAGGCGTGGCCGGAGGAGAGGGCACGCGACTACCTGTACCAGTCCATCGGCCTGAAACCGTGGCTCGGGCCGGAGGACGCCGACGGCACCCCGACGCGGCCGCTCGGATCCGGCTACCTGCAGGTCACCCGGAAGGGCCTGACCCGCGAGCTCGGCTACGTCGGTAACTACGGCGAGGTGACCGACTGGCTCATCATGATGTACGAGTCGGTCACCCGCGGGTACCGGGCGCAGGAGGCGCCCGAGCTGCGCGACCAGATGGTCAAAATGGTCAGGACGCGCGGCCTGTTCCACCCGTTCGACGTGGACGCCGACGGCTGCCGGGTGGCCCGGCTGGAGACCGTGATCGGCTGGCGCAACGAGGTCTACCCGGGCCAGCCCGGGTACGCGCAGCGCACCGCCTGGGACTCCCACCCGCTCCAGGCGGCCGTGGCCTTCGAGGACCCGCGGCTCATCGGCTGGACCCAGGAGATGATGGCCGACGGTCAGCTCTGGCCCCAGCTCCACCTGCTGCAGACGCACCCCTGGACGCGCGTCGGGCTCAACGCCTTCCGGCTCATCGCCCGCGACTGGGACGCCTTCCAGAAGCTGCCGCGGCACGGAGACCGGATGCCCACCGGCTGGGAGCGGCCCGACTTCGTGTTCACCGACGAGGAGAACGGCGCCGTCGCGGTCAAGAACGGTACGGAGATCCTCTACGCTTCGCTGTACTTCCGGGCCCGCCAGGCCGTCAACGACTACGCGCGGATCCACCTCCTCACCCCGGCCGACCAGCGATCGGCCACGATCCGCGAACGATCGGCCGGCCTGACCGGCGACACCTTCACGGTTCGCGACTGGATCACCTGGGACTACGCCATCAACGACCCGGCCGCCGGCGGCATCCCGCCCGGCGGCTTCCCGCCACCAGGCGAGACCCCGCACCAGGCCCTGGCCGGGGACGTCCTCCACCGGGCACCGATCCCCGCCGACGTCCCCGACCCCGCGCTCGGCGTGCACTTCGACGGCGTCGAGGAGATGCTGGTCGGCCGGGCGCCGCTCTATGTCTGCGAGTACGGGCCGTACGTCCTCGTGATGAACACGACCACCGACAAGGTCTACACCGTGCCGTCCCTCGGCGAAGGGCAGGCCCGCGACCTGCGCACCGGCAAGCGGGTGAACCTGCGGCAGCCCCACAGGGTGGGCCCGCTCATGACGCTGGTCCTGCGCCGGGAGGCGGAGGACCGGTGACCGAGGCCGGAGCCGGAGCCGGTCGGCGGCACGTGTCGCCGACCGGCCAGGCCGAAGCGGGCGCTCCCGTCCGAGTCCGCGAGAGCAGACGAAAGGACCTGACCCGATGGCCCGGCAGGTGATCCGCAATCCGGTGCTGCGCGGCTTCGAACCCGACCCGTCGATCCTGCGCGTCGGCGACGACCACTACATCGCGACCTCGACGTTCGAGTGGTACCCCGGCGTCCGGATCCACCACTCCCGTGACCTCGTCCACTGGCGCAGCCTCGGTGGCGTCCTCGACGACCGCCGGCTGGTCGATCTGGCGGGTGTACCGGACTCCGGGGGCATCTGGGCGCCCGACCTGTCGTACGCCGACGGCCGCTTTCACCTGGTGTTCACCCTCGTGGACGGGTACGCCGGAGGATGGCGGGACCTGACCAACCTCGTCACCACGGCACCGTCCATCGAAGGGCCGTGGTCCGACCCTGTGCCCCTGCACGGACGGGGCTTCGACCCCTCGCTGTTCCACGACGACGACGGCCGTAGCTGGCTGCTGAGCATGGTCCTCGACTGGCGGCCGGAGCGGCCGGGCTTCGCCGGGATCGAGCTCCAGGAGTACGACCGCGCGTCCCAGCGGCTGCTCGGCGAACCACGACGGATCTTCACCGGCACCGAGGCGGGGGTCACGGAGGGCCCGCACCTGTACCGCCGGGACGGCTGGTACTACCTCCTGGTCGCCGAAGGCGGCACCGGCTACGACCATCAGGCCACCGTCGCCCGCGCCCGGTCCATCACCGGTCCGTACGAGGCCGATCCCGAGGGCCCGATGCTGACCGCCCGGCACGATCCGGGCCTGGAGCTGCAGAAGGTCGGGCACGGGTGCCTGGTCGAGACCGGGAGCGGTGAATGGTACGTCGCGCACATCTGCGCCCGGCCGTACACCCCGCGCGGACGCTGCGTGCTGGGCCGGGAGACGGCACTGCAACGGGTCGTCTGGACCCCGGACGGCTGGCCACGGGTGCCCGGCGGGCTCGCCGCCGTCGAGGTTCCCGCACCGGACCTGCCTCTCGCACCGGACCCGTCCTGCACGCCGGGCCTGTCTCACATCCCGGACCCGTCTTGCCGGCCGGACCTGGCTCCGGTGCCGTTCACCGCCGACCGCGCTGAGCCCTCCGGCTCTCGTCTCGGTCCCGAGTGGAGCACGCTGCGCCGCCCCGCCTCACCGGACTGGCTGCGCGTGGACGGTCACATGCGCATCCACGGTGGCCAGTCGCCCACCGGCAGGCGCGCGCCCAGCCTGGTCGCCCGCCGGGTGACCGCGACCCGGTGCGGCTTCGCGGCGGACGTGCGGTTCACGCCATGTACGCCCGACCGGCTCGCCGGCGTCACGGCGTACTACAACACGCGCAACTGGCACTACCTGGCCGTCACCGCCGCCGATGACGGCGGCACCGTCCTCCAGGTGCTGAGCAGTGCCTCCGGCGAGCTGACCGTCCATCCCCAGCGGGTGCCGGTTCCCCCGGGCGCCGCCGTCCGCCTGCACGCCGAACTGGACGGACCCGTCCTGCGGTTCGGCCACGACCTGGGCGCCGGTCCGCAGTGGCTCCCGCTCGAACTCGACGCCACTGTCCTGTCCGACGAGCACGCCGACGAGTTCGAGGACGGGCGGGTGCGCGTCCTCGGGTTCACCGGCGCGATGCTCGGCCTCTGGGTCCTCGACCTCGACGGCGGTGGCTGCCACGCCGACTTCACGAACGTGACCTACCGAACCGGCCCCCGCCCCGACGCGCCGGTCAACGGTCGCACCACTGGTCGATGAGCCCCACTGTTTCGGCGACGCGCTCCTCGTGGAGGTAGTGGCCGACGCCGGGCCAGTGCTCGACGCGGGCACCGGGTAGCCGAAGACCGGCCTCCCAGGCGGCGTGCTCGGCGGAGGTCCAGACGGTGAGGGACGGGCACGCGCGGAGCCTCAGGTACGCCTCGCTGCGCGCGCGGATCCCCACCGCCTCCGGATCGGTGTACATCCCCGCGTACGCCTGTGCGACGACGTGGCCGGGCGCGCCGAGCATCGTCCGGACGTGGGCCGTGCGCAGACCGGCCGGAGCGTCCGGAGAGAAGGCGGCGGCGATGAACTCGGCGGCGGCCTCGGCGCCCTTCTCCTGATACGCGCGGAGCCGGCGGGGGATGTCCGCGACCTCGTCGCCGGCCGCTCCGTGCGCCGGGTCGAGCGCGATCACGGAGCACACCGCCTCCGGGTGCTCGACGGCGAGCAGGTTGACGACCTGACCGCCCATCGAGTGGCCGACCGCGACGACCGGACCGGTGGCGAGGCGCGCGACGAGCGCGGCGAGGTCCCGGGCCATCGCCCGGGGCGTGTTGCCGTCGGCGGGCACGTCGGAGCGGCCGTGGCCGCGCAGGTCCGGAACGATGACGCGGTGCCGTCCGGCCAGGGCCTCCACGTGCGGTGACCACTCGCGGCCGTCCCCACCCCAGCCGTGCACCAGGAGCAGGACGACGCTTCCCGACCCGTGGTCGGTGTGAAAGAGCCGGACGCCGCCCAGATCGCCCATCGACACCGAATGTCTCCTCTTCGTACGATTGGCCATAGAAATCGTTTTCTATCACTCGGTGCACGCTTGCTATGGAGAGGGTCCAGTGATCGAACGCTGGGGCAATGACGCGATCACGCTGCTGTTCGAGGACGGCGTCCGCCTCGCCGGGATCAACCGGCCGAGCCGCGCGGCGCTGCCGCTGGTCGAGATCGAGCTGACCGGTCACGGCAGGACCGGCACGGCCGGCGGCCGGCACGTCGACGGCCTGGCGTCCCGGCGGCTGCGGTGGGTCGGTCACGAGGAGGGTGAGGGCACGCTGGCGATCCGGATGCGCGATCCGGACACCGGCCTGCGGGTCGTCGCCCGCTACGAGCTGCGCGGTGCGGTTCTGCGCGCGTCGGCCGAGCTGACGGCCGAGCGGGAGGTCACGGTCGAACATGTCTCGTCGTTCGTCTGCTCCGGGATCGCGACCGCGCTGGGCACGCTCGACTGGGAGCGTGAGCTCGAGCTGTGGACCGCCCACAACCCCTGGAGTGGCGAGTACCGCTGGTCGGGCGCGCCCCTGGGGCGGCTCGGGCTGTACGACGTGGGCATGGTGCGGTTCGGCCAGACCGGCACCAAGAACCGGCTGTCCCGCACCGGAACCGGGTCCTGGCCGACCTCCGAGCATCTGCCGATGGGTCTCCTGCGCGGGGACGGCGGCTGCCTCGCCTGGCAGATCGAGCACAACGGCTCCTGGCACTTCGAGATCGGCGACCGCTTCGGCGACCTCTATCTGTCGCTCGCCGGGCCGTCGGGGCGGGAACACGGATGGTCGAAGCGCCTCCTTCCCGGCGAGTCGTTCGTCACGGTGCCGGTCGCGATCACGCTGAGCGACGACCCGTTCGGTGCGCTGACCCACCACCGGCGCGCGGTACGGCGCCCGCACCGCGACAACGTCGAACTGCCGGTCGTGTTCAACGACTTCATGAACTGCCTGATGGGGGATCCGACGACGGATCGGCTGCTGCCGCTGGTCAGGGCGGCCGCCCGCGCGGGCGCCGAGTATTTCTGCGTCGACGCGGGATGGTTCGACGACGAGATCGGCGCCGCGCCGGGCCCGGGCGGGGTGCCCGCCTGGTGGGACGCCGTCGGCGTCTGGCGGCCGTCCGCGAAGCGGTTCCCGCGGGGACTCGCGGAGGTGACGGACGCGATCCGCGCGGCGGGGATGGTGCCCGGCCTGTGGCTGGAGCCGGAGGTGGTCGGCGTCCGGAGCGGGCTGGACCTGCCGGAGGAGGCCTATTTCCGGCACGACGGCCGGAGACTCGTGGAGTGGGGCCGGCACCAGCTGGACCTCACCCATCCGGCGGCCGTACGGCACCTGGACACCGCGGTCGACCGGCTGGTCGGGGAATTCGGCCTCGGCTACCTCAAACTCGACTACAACATCGCCATCGCCCCCGCCTCGGGGCTCCTGGAGCACAACCGCGCCTACCTCGATTGGCTGGAGCGGCTGCAGGACCGGCATCCGGGGCTGGTGCTGGAGGCCTGCGCGGCCGGCGGGATGCGCGTCGACCCCGCCACGCTCGCGCGGGTGCCCGTCCAGTCGATCACCGACCAGCAGGACGAGACGCTCCTTCCGGCGATCGCCGTCGCGGCGCCGACCGTCGTTCCGCCCGAGCAGGGCGCGGTGTGGGCCTACCCGCAGCCGGACTTCGAGGACGAACGGATCATCTTCACGATGATCTCGGCGATGCTCGGCCGGATCCACCTGTCCGGCCGGATCGACCTCCTGTCCGGCCGGCAACTCGACCTGGTCGCCGAGGCCGTCGACGTGTACCGGACCTACCGCCGTGCGCTGGCGAGCGGGGTTCCCCGCTGGCCGCTGGGTCTTCCCGGCTGGCGGGACGGCTGGCTCGCCCTCGCCGTCGGCTGCGGGCGGGAGACGTTCCTCGCGATATGGCGCCGCGACGGCGCGTCCCCGACGTGCGAGCTGCCGCTCTCCGCCTCGTCCGTGTCGCTCCTGTATCCGGTCGCCGCCGTCCCGTGCTGGACGTCCACCCGGCCCCTACGCGTCACGTTGCCCGAGCCGTACACCGCCCGGCTGCTGCGCCTCACCGACCTCTGACGGGGCCGGCTCAGGGGGCGGCCCACTCCCGATGAGGGCGGGACGGGCCGGGACGCCGTTGTTACGGGGAGGCCGGGTCAGCGGGGGCGCACCGACGAGTACCCGCCGCCCCGGGAGAACCGGACCGCGTCGGCGTAGCTCACCAGGGGGATCGCGCCCGACGGGATCCGCGCGTCCGCGTGCCGCCAGGCCGGGTGATAGATGCCCATCTTGAAATAGGGCCCGGTCGCGTTGACGTACTCGTTCGGGCCGCGGTGCCGGACGACCTTCCTGCCGTCGTGCCACACCTCGAGCAGGCCACCGGACCGGTAGGACCACCTCGCGTGCACGACCCAGTCGGTCCAGCCGCCCTTGCGCGCCGAGCCGATGACGAACTTCTTCTGGTGCCAGCCCGGCCCCTGGGAGGTGTCGCCCTGGCCGTTCCAGTTCATCCGGACCTGCCAGGTGTCATTGATCAGGTACAGGGCCACGACGGGGTAGTTGTCGACGTCCCGGCCGACGAGCGCGTGCCACTGGGCCATGATGGTGCCCTTTGGATCGCGCTGCCAGCGCTTCGGCACGTTCACGCTGAAGCCGTACCAGCAGTCCGAGCCCATCGGCACCGTCTTGCGGGTGATCTCGGACCGGAACGACTTCGGTCTCGGCACGACCTCGAACCGGACCTTGTTCCGGCCCTCCCGCGAGCGGCCGCTCACCCGTCGTACCGGGCCGCCGGCCGGCCATGACGACGGCAGCGTGTGACCGTCGTTCAGACTGATCCCCCACCCGGACGCCTTCGGCCGCTCGAACCCTTCGGAGAAGCGCGCCACCTCACGCGCCGTGGAAGCCACCTCCTGACCGGCGGCCGGTGCCGGCGCGTCGCCGCCCGCCCGTTCCGAGGCGCCGGCGGTGCCCCCTGCCGCGACCAGGGCCACCCCGGCGATCGGCATCGTGATCCGTACCAATGCGGTGCCGCCGCGGCCGCCCGCGTCCTTCGTCATCATGACCGCCCCTCAATGCGTTCGTCCGGGATTGGACGCGGCTCCAGGGGCGGACGAGGACGACAACGCCGATCATTGGCCGGATACGGACGCACGGTCCACCGGCCGGCCTGATTCAGTCGTCGATCATGGCGCGGACGGCCGCGAGGACCTGGACGGCGTTGGCGAGCTGTTCGGCGGTGAGCGTGGATCCCAGGTGGTTCGACCAGCGGGCCTGTGCGGGCCCGATCGCGGTCAGGAGCCGTTCGGCCCGGGGGGTGAGGGCGACCAAGGGGGCGCGGCGGTCGCCCGGGTTGGGCCGGACCTCGACCAGTCCGTCCGCGCGCAGGCGCGTCACGAGCTCCTGCACGCTCTGCCTGCGCAGGCCGCGCCGGCGGGCGATCTGAGCGGCCGTCGCGGGCCCGTCGCCGATGGCTCCGAGGACCTGCCAGCGGGCGCCGGTGAGACCGAACTCGGCGGCCAGCGCGTCGCCCGCGCGCAGCAGCCTGCCGTTGAGCTGGAAGACCTCGTCGATCAGTGCGGTGATCAGATCGCCGCCGGCGTCTCGGCGATCCAGGGCCGGTTGCTGGTCCATGCCCGTACCTTAGTGCTAGATTTTCGACAGGATCCTGTCAATCTAGGAGAGGGCAGAGCATGGGCGCAACGAATGCAGACGGATCGTTGACCGGCCGGGTCGCGCTGGTCACCGGGGGCGGCCGGGGGATCGGCGCCGCCATCGCCCGCACGCTGGGCGGCCGCGGCGCGGCGGTCGCGGTGAACTACGTGAACAGCCCGGAGCCGGCCGGAGAGGTGGTGGCCGACATCGAGGCGGCGGGTTCGCGCGCGGTCGCCGTGCAGGGCGACGTCGGCGACACCGCCGCGGCCGAGCGGGTCGTCCGCGAGGCGGCCGGGGCCCTGGGGGAGATCGACATCCTCGTGTGCAACGCGTTCGGCCCCACGTCGGGCATCCGCCGGCAGCCGGCGGTGGACTCCTGGGAGTCCGTCGCGGCGATCCAGCGGCGGGCCGCCGTCCAGCTGGCCTGCACGCTGAACTGCTGCCACCTCGTGGTCCCGGGCATGCGCGCCCGCGGCGGCGGGTCCATCATCCTCATCGGGGCGAGCGGATCCCGCGCCGGCGGCGCCCCCGGTCTGGCCGAGATCGCCGTGGCCAAGTCCGCCCAGGACACGCTGGGCCTGGTGCTGGCCCGGGAGCTCGGTCCGGACGGGATCCTCGTCAACACCGTCGCCCCGGGCCTGGTGCCCACCGACGCCAACGCCGGCGAGCACCAGGCGGCCATGATCGCCCGAGCCGAGGCGGAGGCTCCGCTGGGGCGCGTCTCCCAGCCTGAGGACGTCGCCGAGGTGGTCGCCATGCTCGTCGCCGACGGGGCCCGCCAGGTCACCGGCGCGTACCTCAGCGTCGACGGCGGCCGGAGCCTGGGGATGAGCCTCGCGGTCGGCTGACGGCGTCAGGCCCAGACGGGGACGCCGTGGTAGGCGCGCGCGAGCATCCGCACCCACGCGTGCACGGCGTCCTCGCTCGGGGCGAAGGGACCGGGCCGGAAGTGCGGGGAGGCGAGGCCGCGCTGCACCGACTCGCACGCGGCCCAGTCCTGGCGGTTCGTCCGATCCCAGAACTCCACCGCGTAGCCGGCGTCGCCCGCTCCCTCCGGGACGTACCAGGAGCACTCGACCGTGGTGCGGTCCGGCGCGCGCGGCCGCAGGCGATGGGCCATGACGTAGTCCGGGTGCAGCGAGATCAGCAGGTCGGGGACCAGGCCGAAGTAGTGCACCCGACGGCGTTCGGCGCCCGGGATGAAGGCGCCGCCCGACCGGCCGTCCAGGGACATCGTCTCCGCGTGGTCGCGCAGGTCCATCGATCCGCCGACCCACGCGCCCGGCAGGTCGTAGTTGTCGCCGCTCGCGGGCGGCGACACCGCGCACAGCTCAGGATGGATCAGCGGGCAGTGGTAGCACTCGTGGTAGTTCTCGACGATCACCTTCCAGTTCGCCCGCACGTCGTACTCGTGCCGGGCGGCGAGCGTCAGCCTCTCCGGCGCGTACGGCTCCACCAGCGTGGTCAGCGCCCCGGCGTGCTCGGCGAAGGGCGGCGCGTCGCCGGTGGCGTTGACGAACGCCCAGCCGTGCCAGACCGTGAGCGGCAGGCGCGGCAGGTCGTACCCGGTCACCGTGAAGCCGGGCGCCCCGCGCAGGCTGCCGTCGAGCCGGTACGCCCACGCGTGGTACGGGCAGACGACGAGGTCACGCGTCCCGCTGCCGCCGACGGGCAGCAGTTCGTGGCCGCGGTGCCGGCACGTGTTCGCGAAGGCGCCCTCCGGCGTGAGCAGGACCGGCACGTCGCCCACGAGGATCCCGCGCTGCGTCACTCCGTCCGGCAGCAGTTCGTCCACCCGCCCCAGGCAGCTCCACGTGCCGGCGAACAGGTGCCGCCGCTCCCAGGCGAGCACCTCCGGCGCGGTGTACGCGCGGCCCGGCAGCATCGTCGCCTCGCCGAACGGCCGGAGCGCGTCGTCGAGGTCCTCGTCACCGAACGGTGCGGGCGGCCACGACCTCATCGGGGGCCTCCGGGCCGGGATAGTGTCGGCGCGTGGCTCGGTTGACCGCCCTCGACCGGCGCGAGGAGATCCTGCGCGCCGCCGTCGCCCAGATCGCCGAGCGCGGCGTCGCGGCCGTACGGGTCGCCGACGTGGCCGCCGCACTCGGGGTCAGCACCGCGCTCGTCTTCTACCATTTCCGGTCCAAGGACCGCCTGGTCGCCGAGGCGTTCGCGTACGCGGCGCGGCGCGACCTCGACCGGCTCGCCGACGTCGCCGGGTCGGGCGACTCCGCGCGCCGGCGCCTCGTCCGGGCGCTGCGCCTGTACCACCCCAGCGGGTCGGCGGCGCCGGGCTGGCGGCTGTGGATCGACGGCTGGTCGGCCGCGCTGCGCACGCCCGAGCTGCGCCGCGTCTGCCGCCGGCTCGACCTGCGCTGGCGCGACACGATCGCGGGTCTCATCGCGGAGGGCGTCGCGGCGGGGGAGTTCTCCTGCGCCGACCCGGAGGCCGCCGCGTGGCGCATCACCGCGCTGATCGACGGGCTGTCGGTGCAGACGACGGTGCACCGCGGCGTGCTGACCCGCAGGCAGGCCGAGACGTGGGCGTACGAGCAGGCGGCCCGTGAGCTCGGACTCGACTCGCTCTAGGGGGTGTCCGGCGGGTCTTGTTCGTAGCGAGCGGCGTCCAGAGTGTGCCTCGCAAGGCGGAGGAGGGAGGCAGCCTGGTGTTGGCTGCCGACCGACGACAACGCGGCGAGGCGCGCTCTGGACGCCGCGCAGCCGGACAAAGACCCACCGGACACCCCCTAGACGGGTCACCGGCGCCTCCGGCGGTCCTTGAGCACCTGCGCGACGACGTTGCGGCCGGGAACGCCGGTGACGCCGCCGCCTCCGTGCGTGGCCGATCCGGCCTGGTAGAGCCCCTTGATCGGCGTGCGCAGGTCGGCGTATCCGGCCGCCGGGCGCGCGTGGAACATCTGGCCCGGCGTCAGCTCGCCGTGGAAGATGTTGCCGCCGATGAGGTTGTACCGGTGCTCCATGTCGTACGGCCCGATCACCTGCCGGTGCAGGACCGAGGAGGCGAAGCCCGGCGCGACCGCCTCCATCCGGGCGACCACCCGGTCGGCGTACGCCTCGAGCTCCGCCGCGGGCTGCGCGGTGTGCCAGGTGTGCGGCACCCACTGGGTGAACATCGACACGATGTGGTGCCCCTCGGGCGCCAGTGAGTCGTCGAACACGCTCGGGATGCACACGTCGGCGAACGGCAGCGCGGCGGCCCGGCCGGCCACGGCGTCCTGGAAGGCACCCTCGATGTCGTCGAGGGACTCGGCGAGCACGATCGTGCCGCCGTGCACCTCCGGGTCGAATCCGGAGATCCCGCGGAACTCCGGCAGCCGGTCCACCGCCAGATTGATCTTGACGGTGCCGCTGCGGGTCTTCCAGCGCTCGATGTCCGCGACGAAGTCCGCCGGCAGGTCCTGGCGGTCCAGCAGCCGCAGGAACGAGATCTTCGGGTGCGCCGTCGTGATGACGGTGCCGGCCGTCAGCTCCTCGCCGGACTCCAGCGTGACACCGGTGGCCCGGCCGGAGCGGACGTCGATGCGGGCCACCGGCGCGGCCGTGCGGATCTCCGCGCCGAACCCGCGGGCGGCCGCGGCCAGAGCCCGGGTCACCCCGCCCATGCCGCCGCGCGGGAACCCCCACGCGGTCTCGCCGACGTGGTGGTGCAGCATGACGTACGCCGTCCCGGCGGACCGGGGGCCCGCCCAGGTGCCGATGACGCCGGACACCGACAGCACGCCCCGCATCGCGTCTGAGTCGAAGAAGTCCTCCACCAGGTCGGCGATGCTGTCGGTCAGGATCCGGGTGATGTCTACCGCCGAGCGCTCGTCCACGCCGCGCAGGGCGCGCAGCAGCCCGGCCTGCCGGAGGAGGTCGGCGGGCCGGTGCGAGCCGAGCTTGGGCGGGATCTGGTCGAGCAGCGGGCCGAGGAGCCGCCCCAGCCCGCCCATCCAGGAGTCCCACCGCTCGTACGCGGCGGCGTCCTTGGAGGAGAAGCGCTCGATCTCCTCCCGGCGCCGCACCGGGTCGTCGGGCAGCCGCAGGTGCCCGCCGTCGGCGCGCGGCGCGAAGTACGGGCCCTGCGGGTACACGTGGTAGCCGTGCCGGTCGAGCCGCAGGTCGCGGACCAGGGCGGGCGGCAACAAGCTCACCACGTACGACAGGGACGTGACCGTGTAGTCCGGGCCGAACGGATGCTCGCTCACTGCGGCCCCGCCCACCACCTCGCGCGCCTCGCAGACGCAGACCCGCAGCCCCGCCTTTGCCAGGTAGGCGGCGGCCACGAGGCCGTTGTGCCCACCACCGACCACCACGACGTCGTACATGGCGACTCCTTACTGATTCTCGAGTCAGTATCCGTCGCGCCTCGGGACCGGACAAGGGCGCGTGTCGTCCCGTCCGGCGGGACTCACCGGTCCGTCGCGCCGCCATGCTCCGGCGCCGCCCGGCGTGCCCGTCGCGTCGGCGTTCCGAGCACGTGGACGGCCGCCCGCCCATCGACCAGGAAGGGGGCGGAATGTCACCAGGCCGGCATCATCGCCTCGGGGTAGCGGGAGCCGGCCGCTCCGTGCGGAAGGATCTCCAGGATGCGGGCCAGGTCCTCAGCCGTGAGGGTGACGCGTGCCGCGGCGACGTTCTCCTCGAGACGCCGTGGGCTGCGGGTCCCGGGGATGGGCACGATGTCGTCGCCCTGGGCCAGCAGCCAGGCCAGCGCCAGCTGCGTCACCGCGATGCCCTTGGCCTCGGAGAGGGCGGTCAGCTCACGCACGGCGGCCAGGTTCTTCTCGTAGTTGCCGGGCTGCCAGCGTTCGTCCCGGCTGCGCATGTCGTCCGCGGGGTATTCGGCGGCCGGTTTGACCGCCGTGGTGAGGAAGCCGCGGCCCAGCGGCGAGTACGGCACGAAGCCGATGCCCAACTCGCGTACGACCGGCAGCACCTCGGCCTCCACGGCCCGCTCGAAGACCGAGTACTCGGTCTGCAGCACCGACACGGGGTGGACGGCGTGGGCGCGCCGGATGACGTCGGGGCCGGCCTCGCTGAGCCCGAAGTAGCGCACCTTGCCTTCGGCGATCAGTTCACCGACCGTGCCCGCCACGTCCTCGATCGGCACGTCGGGGTCGACGCGGTGCTGGTACAGCACGTCGATGTGGTCGGTGCCGAGGTGCCGCAGGCTGTTCTCGGTGACCTCGCGGATGTGCTCCGGCCGGCTGTCGAAAGCGGTTCCGATCTTCTGCGGATCGCTCAAGTCGAAGCCGAACTTGGTGGCGATCACGACCTCGTCGCGGAAGTCCTTCACGGCACGGCCGAGCAGTTGCTCGTTGCTGCCGGTGCCCATGCCGTACAGCTCCGCCGTGTCGAAGAAGGTGACGCCGAGTTCGTACGCCCGGCGGATGGTGGCGATGCCGCCCGGTTCGTCGGCGGCCCCGTACGCCATCGTCATGCCCATCGTGCCGAGACCGATCGCCCCGACCTGCAAGCCCTGTGTGCCGAGCGTGCGCTGAAGCTTCTCGTCATGCTGTGTCATGCGGTCAACGCTAGGAACGCGGCGCGACGGAGTCATGGGGCGGACATCGCATAGGATTGCCTAATTCTCTCAGTAAGGAGTACCTGTGCTGGATCGGCTCGCCACGGCCGTCAAGCGGCACTGCGCGGGCCTGTGGTCCGAGAGCGCGGTGCCCCGGCTCTCGCTGGTCGCGCTTGACGAGTTCATCGCCCCTACTGACCAGCTGTACGAGCCGATGATCTGTTTCATCGCCGACGGCGCCAAACGCGTCGTCGCAGGAGAGCACAGCCTGGTCACCAGACGCGGTGAGATGTTCCTCAACTCGCTCGAACTCCCGGCCTCCGCCGTATTCGAGAAGGTGCCGTACCGGTCCGCGGTGATGCGGCTCGACGGGCGGGCGCTCGCGGATCTGCTGCTGGAACTGGACGAGAGCGGCCCGCGCACCCCACCGGGCGCCGGCGGACAGGCCACCGCGCCGATGACACCGGAGCTCGTCGACGCGGTCACCCGGTGGGTCGGGCTGCTCGATGCCCCGGAGGACATTCGCCTCCTGGCGCCCCGCATCGAGAGCGAGATCCTCTACCGGTTGCTGGGCAGCCCGCTCGGCCCCGTCCTGCGGCAGTGGTCGCTGGCCGACTCGGCCGCGGCCCGGATACGCGAGGCGGCGAAATGGATCTGCGCGCACTACGCCGAACCGCTCAGCGTCGACGCGATCGCGGCGGTGGCCCATATGAGTCCCGCCACGCTGCACCGGCACTTCAAGGCGGCCACCGGCATGAGCCCGCTGCAGTTCCAGAAACATCTGCGGCTGCAGGAGGCGCGGCGGCGACTGATCGCCGGTGACGCGACCGCGGCCCAGGTCGCGGACGCGGTCGGGTACGTGAGCGCGACCCAGTTCAATCGCGAGTACCGCCGCGTCTACGGTCTCCCGCCCGGCCAGGACGTGGCCCGGCTTCGCTCCCGGCTGGCCGACGCCCCGCAGGGTGCTTAACCTGGCGTCAACGCCACGAGCACGATGATTGCGGCGTGGACCACCGAATGCCTCCCAGCCGCCGCGCGGTGCTGGCGGCCATGGCGGCGGGTGCGCTCGCCGGCTGCGCGGGCCCGTCCGGTACGGCCCGTGGTGGCCGGTCCGGCACCGGGGTGCCCCGCTCCGAGGCCGCGAGCGGCGGGCCGAGTCTCACCCCGCGGCCCGCGGTCGCCCACACGCTGACGCGTTCCGAGGTGGTGGCCCGCTACGGGCGGCGCAAACCGCACACCTGGGGTTTCGACGCGCCCGGGACGGTGCGCGCACTGCCCACTCGAGGTGCGATCGCGCTGACCTTCGACGCCTGCGGCGGACCGGGCGGGAGCGGCTACGACCAGAAGCTGATCGACTTCCTGCGCCGGCGGGAGGTGCCGGCGACCCTCTTCATCAACTCCCGCTGGATCGACGCCAACCCGGCGGTCTTCCGGCGGCTGGCCCGGGAACCGCTGTTCGAGATCGCCAACCACGGCACCCGGCACCGTCCGCTGTCGGTCACCGGGCGATCGGCGTACGGCATCGCCGGCACGCGCAGCTCCGGTGAGGTGTACGACGAGGTCGCCGGCAACCATGTCAAGCTGACCCGGCTACTGGGCTTCCCGCCGCGCTTCTTCCGTTCCGGCACCGCGTACTGCGACGACGTCGCGGCGCGGATCGTCACCAACGTGGGGGAGCGGTTCGTCGGCTTCAGCGTCAACGGCGACGCGGGCGCCACGTACACCCCCGCAGAGGTCCACCACGCCGTCGGGTCCGCCGCCGACGGCTCGATCGTGATCTGCCACATGAATCGGCCCAAGGGCGGCACGGCGGAGGGCATCGCCGCCGCCGTGCCCCGCCTGCTGGCGGCCGGCCACCACTTCGTGCGCCTCTCCGACCAGTTGCACTGACGGCCGGGGATCAGACGAACAGCGGCTCGGCCTGGGATCGCTGGACCAGCGCGTCCATCGCGGCGTCGTCGGGCGCTTCGTCGAAGCGGGACGCGGCGTCGAGGACGCGGGGCAGCAGGTCGACGTCGCCGACGCTGTTGACGAAGACGCCGGGCCGGCTGAGCGCCCACCAGACCGCGAGGTCGATGTCGTCCTGCCGCTCCAGCGGTTCGTACCAGGTGGACCGGGTGTGCGGGCGGCCCATCCAGGGGCGCAGCGCGATCGACTTGATCGTCTGCATCGCCACCCGCCGTTCCTGGCACGTCCGGTACAACGCCTCGAAGTTGTCCGCGTAGTAGGTATTGCGCAGGGTGAGGTAGTTGTACGGCAGCAGGACCGAGTCGAAGTCGAACCTCTCCAGGCTCCGCCGGTGGCTCGCCGCGATCTGCGTGCCGTGGCCGGTCACGCCGATCCACCGCACGAGCCCTTCCTCCCGCGCCGCCAGGGCGGCCTCGAGCGCCCCGCCGGGGCTGAGAGCGATGTCCCACTCGATGGGGTCGGCCAGGGAGTGCAGCTGCCACAGGTCGACGTGGTCGACGCCGAGGCGGTCCAGCGACCGGTGAAGCTCCTCGCGCGCCTCGGCCGCCGTGCGCTCGCCGGTCTTGGTCGCCAGGAAGAACCGGTCCGGTTCCCGCCGCAGCAGGGGCCGGAGACGCACCTCCGCCTCGCCGTAGGAGGCGGCCACGTCGATGTGGTTGATCCCGTGCTCGAGAATGACGTCGAAGGTCTGGTCCGCGACGCTCTGGGACACCGCTGCCAGCGCGGCGGCGCCGAAGATGACACGCGTGCTGTTGTGACCGGTACGCCCGAAGTCCGCTGTTTCGATCGGCACCTGCGCCCCTCCCAGGACAGGCGGGCCGTTCCCCGACGCCTTGTCGGGGAACGGCCCGCGTGGTGCGACCCACGCTACGCCACCGGTCCCGGCCTCCCCGGTTCAGGGACCGGTGGTCATCGTCGTCCGGGTGGCCACGTTCCAGCCGGAGACGCGGACGCCGGCCGTGGATCCGTGCAGGTCGGACGTGCGGTAGGTGGCGGTCAGCGTGGTCGACTCGCCGGGCCACAGGCTGACCGCGTTGTCCGACCACCGCACCGGGAGCACGGGGTCGCCGGAGGCGTCGACGACGTGGGCGTCGACGTAGAACGCCGGGATCTTGCCGGTGCCCGTGTTCTTGAGCGTCACCGTGGTCGTGGTGGTGCCGTCCCCGGCCGCCGTCGAGGAGACCGTCGCGCTCACCGGCGCCGCCGTCATGCCCGACAGCCCGCTGAGGTCGGCGTAGCTCGACGTCGGCACGTAGTACCAGTCGTTCTTCGACCAGTCGATGACGTCCTTCTTGGTGGACAGCCAGTACACGTTGCGATCGATCTCGCGGCCGTCCTTGCCGGCGACCGTCAGGCGCACCAGGTAGGTCGTGGACAGGCCGCTGATCGACGACGGGAGGGTCAGCGCCGTCGTACGGCCGCCGTCGCCGGGGACGCTCACGGTCGCGGTCTTCGTGTACTTCGAGGTGCCGTCGAGGTTGTACACGTCGGCCTTCACCGTGAGGTCCGACGCCGCGCCGTGATCCGAGTTCACGACGGCGACCGACCGGTCGTCATAGGAGTACTGCGCGTGCAGCGGCCGGTTCGCCTCCTTGGCGCCGTAGTAGGAGCCGCCCTGGTCGAGGTAGTAGTCGAACAGTTGCCAGTGCAGTGAGGTCCAGCCGCTGTTCAGCATCCAGTAGACGACGCCCGTGGACGGCTTGGACGAGTCGGTGAAGTTCCGGCCGTATGCCTCGAACTGCGCACGCACCGCCTCGTACTGGGCGAGCTGCGCCTTGCGTACGTAGTCCTCCAGGCTCGTCGGCTTGCCATAGCGGCCGATGAGCGCGTTGTCGAAGATCTTCAGGGTGCCGAACGTGCTGGACGGCGAGCGGTGGTACTGCTTCGCGGAGGGGTCCTGCCACAGCGTGGCGAGCTCGCTCGAGCTCATCATCCGGCGGAGCGTGTCGAGGGTCGGCACGTCCGGGCCCGCGCTCGTCTCGGAGTTGAAGCCGTACGCTCCGCCCTCCTTCTTCGTGTACCAGTAGTTCGGCGGCACCCAGTCGTACGGTCCGGTCATCTTCATCCCCGACGAGCCCGTGATCGGCGCGGACGCGTCCGACGCGGCCGGGACGATCGGGTTCGGCCAGTCCGCCGCCTTCAGCGCGTCGACGTACTCCTGCTCCACCTGCTTGGTCGGCGCCTCGTCGCTGCCGATGAGGAAGGAGATGACGCTCGGGTGGTCGCGGAGCCGCGCGGCCTCGGCGGCCATCGACGCCTTCGCGACGGTGTGGTCCGCGGAGCTCCAGCCGCTCAGGCTCTGCCACTTGTCGCAGCACTCCCAGCCGGGCAGGGCCAGGATGCCGTACTCGTCGGCGAGGTCGAAGAAGTCGTCCGGCTCCAGGTGCCCCTCCAGACGGATCGTGTTGAGCCCGAGGTCACGGGTGTAGCGGATCCGGTCCTCGAGGTAGGTGCGGTCGGGGCGCAGGAACAGGTCGGGCGACCAGCCGCCGCCGCGGATGAGCAGCGGCCTGCCGTTGATCGTGTACGTGCGGGCGCCGTCGGAGTTCAGCGCGGAGCGCACGTCGCGGACGCCGAACCGCTCATGCGCCGTGTCGGTCGCGGTCCCTTCCACGGTGGCCGTGAGGTCGAGGTCGTAGAGCGGCTGGCCGCCCATCCCGTACGGCCACCAGACCTTCGGGTTCGCGATCGACGCGGTGAAGGTCAGCGTCTTGGTCTCGTGGGCTGCGAGGGAGACGTCCTGGGAGAAGGACGCCGGACCGGCGGTGCCGGCGACCGTCGCCTTCACCGTCGCGGAGGAGTCGTTCCGGGCGTCCACCTTGACGGTCAGGTCGGCCTTGTCCAGGGCGGGCACGGCCAGTTTCGTCGTGACGTGTGCATTGCGCAGCGCCACCGAGCCGCTGCGCCGGACGAAGACGTCGCGGAACAGGCCCATGTTGTGGTCGGGCGGCGACTGCACCCAGTCGATCCAGCCGGTCGTGAGGTTCTTGTCCGGGTCGTTGGGGTTCACAGAGAACGCCACGGAGTTGGTGCCGGGGTGCACGAGTGCGGTGATGTCCGGCTGGTACCGCGGATAGGCGCCGGCGGTCTGCGCGGCGGTCGCCACCCGCGTGCCGTTGACCCAGACGTCCGCGCTGGAGATGACGCCGCTGAAGTCGAGGAAGGTGTGCAGGTCCGCTTCCGAGCCGAGGGTGAAGTCCGCGCGGTACCACCACGGCACGGTGAAGTCGCTCGCCGGGATGGACTTCAGCGCGGTCGAGTAGAACGGGTCGCCGTACTTGCCGTTCGCCAGGAGAGCGGCCAGGACGGTCGAGCGCGGGCCGGCGGCGTACCAGCCGGACGCGCCCGCGTATCCCGGGGTCGAGATGGCGGCGCCGGAGTCCGACACCTTGGCCGACGACTGGATCCGGTATCCGGCCAGGGCGGTCGCGGAGCCCGAGCCGGCGGAGATCCGCGTGATCGGCTTCGGCGGCACCCGGCCCGACGCCGCGGCGGCCGCACCGCCGAGGGCCAGTACGAGTGCGCAGGCCCAGAGAGAGCAGAGGAGAGCGCGGGCGCGTCCAGCGGTCATCGAGTTCCTCCGGCGGGGGCAGAGGGAAACTGTTAGGAAGACTCCCTAACGAATGTAATCGCCTTCTGTGTCAATGGTCAAGACTCCCGTCACCGACCGCTTTTAACGCTGAAATGCGTGAATTTCAAGATCTTGACGGTGAATTGCGGGCGAACCTAGCTTGATCATTCCGGTAGGCCTCCTGACTACCGACGCACCCGCGTCCCCGACCACCACCTCGCCAAGGATGTGCGTCGAAACATGACCAGATCACGTGCCCACGGGCGCAAGCCCCAGCGCCTGTGGGCGGCGATCGCCGGCGTGGCGATCGCCTCCGGAGGGCTGCTCGTCCCCGTCCAGTCCGCGTCGGCCGATGCCGGACAGCCGTGGATGAACGCAGCCCAGAGCCCGTCGACACGGGCGGGCGAACTGCTCGCGGCGATGACACTCGCCGACAAGGTGAACATGCTGCACGGGAGCGGAGACGCCCCCGTCCCCACCGTCGGGTACATCGCGCCGATCCCGCGCCTGCACGTTCCCGGCATCACCATGACCGACGGTCCGGCCGGTGTGCGCGACCGCGTCGACAAGAGCACCGCGCTGCCGTCTCCGTCGGCCCTCGCGGCCGGTTTCGACCCCCGGCTCGCCGAGGAGTACGGCTCGGTGCTCGGCGGCGACGCCCGGGCGCTCGGCCAGGACGTGGTGTTCGGCCCGGGCCAGAACATCCAGCGCGTGCCCGTGAACGGCCGTAACTTCGAGTACTTCAGCGAGGACCCGTACCTGTCCGGCACGCTGGCCGGCGCGGACGTCCGCGGCATCCAGCGCCGCGGAGTGATCGCCACGGTGAAGCACTACGTGGCCAACAACCAGGAGACCAATCGCAAGACCGTGTCGGCCAACATGGACGACCGTACGCTGCACGAGATCTACGAGAAGAACTTCGGCGTGGCCGTCGCCGACGGCAGGCCCGGCTCGGCGATGTGCTCGTACAACCGGATCAACGACGTGTACGCCTGCGACGACAGCGAGACTCTCGGGTCGCTGCGCTCGCAGCTGGGCTTCGACGGCTTCGTAGTGTCCGACTACCCGGCCACGCACGCCACCACGTCGATCAAGGACGGGTTGAACGTCGAGCTGCCGACCGGGGTGTTCAACACCCTGCCCAACGTGCAGGCCGCGCTGGACAAGGGCTCGATCACGATGGCCGACATCGACGCCCGGATCCGCGAGACGCTGACCGTGCTGTTCAGGTTCGGGCTGTTCGACCGCGACACCACCGCCCGCGGCCCGATCGACCAGGACGCCGACAACGCGGCCGCCCAGCGGATCGAGGCCCAGAGCGCGGTGCTGCTGAAGAACGACGGGGACGTCCTGCCCCTGGGTTCCTCGACGCATGACATCGCCGTCATCGGCGCCCCGGCGAAGGCCTCCGCACAGGGCGGAGGCAGCAGCAAGGTCAACCCGCTGTCGATGGACAACACCTACGACGCCATCGTCTCCCGCGCCGGCTCGCCGGCCACCGTCTCGTACGCGGACGGCTCCAACGTCGACCAGGCGGCGGCGATCGCGAAGTCGGCCCAGGTCGCCCTGGTGTTCGTCAAGGACGGCGAGGCCGAGGGCAGCGACCGGTCCAACCTGAGTCTGCCGGGCAACCAGGACGCCCTGGTCGACGCGGTGACGAAGGCCAACCCGCACACCGTGGTCGTGCTCCAGACCGGTTCGGCGGTGCTCATGCCCTGGCTGAAGCAGGTCGAAGGCGTGCTGCAGACCTGGTACCCGGGCGCCCGGGGCGGCGCGGCCACCGCGCAATTGCTGTGGGGCGACGTCAACCCCTCCGGCAAGCTGCCGCAGACCTGGCCCGCGAGCAACGCGCAGACGCCGGTCGGCACGCCGGCGCAGTACCCCGGCATCGACGGCGAGAGCTCCTACTCCGAGGGCGTCTACGTCGGCTACCGGTGGTACGACCAGCACGACGAGACCCCGCTGTTCCCGTTCGGCCACGGCCTGTCCTACACCGGCTTCCGCTACAGCGACCTTCGGCTCCACCACTCCTCGGGTGACTCACGCGACCCGGTGACGGTGTCGTTCAGGATCACCAACACGGGCGACCGGGCGGGCGCCGAGGCGCCGCAGGTGTACGTCGGCAAGCCGGACACGCTGGCCCCGACCGCGCCCAAGGAGCTCGGTGCCTTCGGCAAGGTCGCGCTCGCCCCGCATCAGACCAGGACGGTCACCCTCGCGGTGAAGCCGCGGGAACTGGCCTACTGGGACAGCGGCGCCCAGGCCTTCACCGTCCAGGACGGGTCCTACACGATCGCGGTCGGTGGCTCCTCGGCCTCGCTGCCGCTGCACGCGACGTACCGGGTCAGGAAGACCGACGGCCCGGTCCGCATCACGATCGACGGGCTGCCCGGCGTCGTCCAGCCCGGGACCACCCACACGGCGACCGCCACGGTGAGCAACCTGTCCGATGTCCCGCTCACCTCGGCCACGCTCAAGGTCTCCGCGCCGTCCGGCTGGCGGGTCGCCCCAGGGAAGGGTTCCATCGGGACGGTCCAGGCCGGGCGGCGAGCGAGGCAGACCTTCCGCGTCACGGTGCCGGCCGGCGCCGCGCCGGGAGCGGCCGGCCTGTCCGTCACCCTCAGCGGACGCGTGGACGACCGAAGGATGTCGGCCATCCGGACGGTCCGGCTGAACGTGCCGTACGCCTCGATGGCGGCCGCCGCCGACACCGTCGGCGTCACCGACAACGGGGATCCCGGTGTCGGCAACTTCGACGGCAGCGGGTACAGCTACTCGGCGCAGAGCCTCGCGGCCGACGGCGTCACCCCGGGCGGCACGGTGAAGGTGGGCTCCGCCACGACCGTCTTCCCCGCACAGGCTCCCGGCACGCCGGACGCGGTCAGCGCGTCCGGGCAGGTCGTCAAGGTCGGCGGCACCGGCGGGTCCCTGGTGGTCCTCGGCGCGGCCCACAACGGAGTGGGACGCGGCACGCTGAAGGCGATGTTCACCGACGGCACGTCGGCCGACGTGCCGATCGACTTCGCCGACTGGTACGCCAACGCGCCGACGGGTTCCGGCTCGATCGTGTCGACCGGACAGTGGAACCAGCCGCTCACCGGCGGCAAGGGCCCGCACGACGTCAGCCTCTATGGCGAGGTCCGTCCGCTGCCGGCGGGCAGGACGCTCGCCTACGTCACCCTGCCGGCCGTCGGCAACATGAGCCTGTTCTCCGTCAGCGTCGACGCCTCCGCGGCGCCTTCCGGAGCCGCCACGCGCCCCTGATCGAGCCGGACCCGGGCCGGACGGTTACGCCCGTCCGGCCCGATCCGCCACGGAGAACGGGCACCGCGTGCCCCGGCCGCACCGCCACGCGCGTCAGCGTTCGCAGGGCGGAGGCTCCTCGTAGGGGATCCGGGACATGTGCAGCACGTCGCCCAGCGTGCCCCAGCCGTCGCCGCCGAGTTTGGTGAGCGGACGCAGCCGCTCGGCGCTGGGCCGGCCGTCGACGACGTACTCCTCGTGCACGGCGGCGTGGAGTACACGTCCCAGGACGAGCGTGGAGTTGCCCACGCGAAGCGTGATGTGAGAACGGCATTCGAGGACCACGGGCGCGGCCGCCACTCTGGGCGGCCGGACGTAGCGGCTCGGTTCGCGTTCGATGCCGACCAGGTCGAACTCGCTGACGGCCCGCGGGAAATCGGTCGCGGTCCGGTTGATCAGTTCCAGCATCGACTCGGTGGAGAAGTTCACGACGAATTCGCCCGTGTCCTCGACATTGCGCAGAGAGTCCTTACGGCCGATCGAGGTGAACTGGACGATCGGGGGATCCGTGCTGGCGATGGTGAAGAACGAATGCGGGGCGAGGTTCTCGGTGGATCCGTCCGGTGTGACGGTCGACACCCAGGCGATCGGGCGAGGGATCACGAGGGACGTCATCAGCCGAAAGAAGTCGACGCCGCGCATGATCTCGGGGTCATAGTCGACGCGCACTGTCATATCTTCATGCGCAAGCGCCGCCACGAAATACCCGTAATGCGGCAAATGGCGACAATAATGCATAAAGTTTCGGAATACGGGCCTGGAACATGCACAGTGGCGATAGCGGCGATCTCCTCGATCGCCCATCGTATGCACCGTTCCAAACGTCATCGAGGGCCGCGGGCGGGCGACGCCGTCTCGCCCGGCCGGGGTCGCGGCGCGGCCCCCTCATGACGCCCGTCGCTGGGCGGTGTCACATGCGCCAGATCCTGAGCTCGCGCCTGAGTGCGGGGAACTGCCGGACGGCCAGCACGACGACACCGGCGATCGCCGTGCCGATCAGCGCCTTCTTGATCATGGTCGTTTCCTCCGATCGATGTCAGCCCGGCGGCAGGTTGGGCATGATCTTGAGGATCGCGTTGTGCTTCCTCGGCTTGATCCCCGTGGAGCGGCGCGCGTCGGCGGTGCCGTCCCTGCGGTGACCGATCTGCCTGCTGAGCCTCCGCTTCGCGTTGCCCTCCCGTATGCCGGGCACGTGGGCCGGGGTGTCCGGCCTGACGTCCGGCTTACCGACCCGGATCCGTCCCATGGCATCTCCTCAGTTCGTCGAAGAACAGCTCGATCTCGCTCCACACCAGCGCACCGCCTGACATTCCCGTCCAGTGCCGGCGCACGATCGCGACCAGGCGGTAGCAGTCGTCGATGGGGACCAGCCAGGCCTCCGTGCATCCCCGGGCGGTGTTGACGAGGACCGCCTCGACGTCGGCCGTCATGGACGTCAGCGGCTCGGCGTCCGCGACGGCGGACCGCCACCGCGGTGGATCGACCTCCCACCGTGTCGCGCCGGCCGGGCTCGGATAGTGCGCGATGACGCGGCCGTCCGGACGCCGGACGAAGAACGCCAGCCCGACCGGGACGCCCACCGTCGCGGGCGCGAACGCGGGCAGCGGGACGCGGCGGTCGGGAATCAGCGCGAAGTGCCCCTGGCCGGCCTCGTCCCGTTGGAAGAGCACCGAGCACGCGTAGCAGACGCACCGTGGCTCATCCGCCCGCAGATCCAGCAGGTGCCGGTGGTCCTCCGCGATCGGCCGGGAGCACAGTTCGCACGGCTGCCCCGGCCGGCCCGCTGCCGTCGTACGGTCGACAACCCGCCGCAGCGCACCCGTGCTCTTCACGCCGTCCCATCCGGAATCCGGGTGGCCGGCCGGCGCAGCAGGGAGTCGGCGGGAATCACCGTCGGGGCGCGCTCGGCGGGCGTGACCTCGACCCGCCGTAGCTCAGGAGCCACGGCGAGCACGGCGTCGGCGAGGGCCCGTTCGACCGCCGCCGCCGACGACGCGCAGCCCCGGCTCCCGGACCATCGAAGACGCGCGACGTCGCCGGTGATCTCGGCCAGCTCGACCGCGCCGCCGGTCCGAAGGGCGGGGCGCGCGTCGTCGAGCACGCGTGCGACGCGTTCCTCGACCGGCTGCGGGTGGATGCCGTGCAGGATGAGGAGGTGGTGCACCAGCTCGTCCCGGGTCAGCGCCGAGGCGAGCTCCGGCAGCCCGTCGACCAGGGCCGTCATGCGGGCGAGCGCGGTGCCGTACACCTCCGTGAGGGCTTCGACCGCCTGCGCCGCGATCTCGGCGACGGGCCCGGTGGCCTGCTCGAGCCGTTCGAGAAGCGTGTCGAGCCGGACGAGCCGGTCCTGGACCTCGTCCTCCGGCAGGCCCGCGGCCGGCGGGTCAGCCATGGCCCGCTCCGAACGTCGGCGAGTGGAGCTTCTTCAGCACGGTGCCGTTGCCGAGGTACATGTGGACGCCGCAGGGCAGACAGGGATCGAAGCTGCGGACGGCACGCATGATGTCGACGCCCTTGAAGTCGTCCGGGCCGTTCTCCTCGAAGATCGGCATGTCCTGGACGGCGTCCTCGTACGGGCCTGGGACGCCGTGGATGTCACGGGGACTGGCGTTCCACGGGGTCGGCGGATACGGGTGGTAGTTGGCGATCTTCTTGTCCTTGATGACGAGGTGGTGGGACAGGACGCCGCGTACCGCTTCGTGGAATCCGCAGCCGATGCCCTCGTCCGGGACCGTGAAGTCCTGGAAGACCTTGACGTCCCCGGCGCGGACGCGCCCCATGGCGCGCTCGAGGAAGTGGAGGGACATGGCGGCCGCGTAGGCGATGAAGTAGGCCCGGGCACGGTCCCGCTCGAGCGCGTTGGACCACCGCGGGATCCTCCACTCCAGGGTCGTCTCCGGAAGTTCGTCGCCGCGGGGCAGGCTTATGCGCACGCTGGAGCCGGTCGCCTTGACGTACGGCGTGTCGACCAGGCCGGCGAGCGCCGTGACGTAGAGGCGGGCGAACGGCCCGCCGCCGGTGTCGAGGGCCAGGTTCTCACCGGTGCGCTTGTCGAACCAGCGGGGGCTCATCACCCAGCTGTACTTGTTCTCGAAGTCCCGCTTCTGCGGCACCGGCAGCGTCGTCTGGTTCCACGGGTGCCGCATGTCGACCGGGTTGCCCAGCGGGTCGTGCGTGACGAACGGGTCCTCGTTGACCCAGTCCTCGTAGTACGAGCTGCCGAGCAGGATGCGGATGCCGAGGTTGATGTCGACGAGGTCGGTCGTGACCAGCTGGCCGTCCACGACGACGCCGGGGGTGACGTTCATCGCCCGGCCCCAGTGGGTCATGTTCTCGTACCGGTAGTCGCAGACCTCGGGGTCCTGCCACGCTCCCCAGCAGCCGAGCAGGACGCGCCTGCGCCCGACCTCCTCGTACCCGGGCAGGGCCTCGTAGAAGAAGTCGAAGACGTCGTCGTTCATCGCGACGGCCTTCTTGACGAAGTCGATGACCGAGATGAGGCGGCTCAGGTAGTCGGTGAACAGGGTCGGCTCGGGCATCGTCCCCACGCCGCCCGGATAGACGGTCGAGGGGTGGACGTGCCGCCCCTCCATCAGGCAGAACATCTCCCGGGTCGTGCGGCTGACCCGCAGCGCCTGCTTGTACACCTCGCCCTCGAACGGGTTGAAGGCCTCCATGATGTCGGCGATCGTCCGGTAGCCGTGGATCTCCGCGCCCGGCGCCTCCGTCTGCCGTGCCCGCTGCAGCACGCTCGGGTTGGTCGCCTTGACCATCGCCTCGCAGAAGTCGACGAACACCAGGTTGTCCTGGAAGAGCGTGTGGTCGAACATGTACTCGGCGGCCTCGCCGAGGTTGATGATGTCCTCGCCGAGCGGCGGGGTCTTGATGCCGTACGCCATGTTCTGGGCGTACACCGAGCAGGTCGTGTGGTTGTCCCCGCAGATGCCGCAGATCCGGCTGGTGATGAAGCCGGCGTCGCGCGGATCCTTGCCCTTCATGAACACCGAGTAGCCGCGGAAGAGCGACGAGGTGGCATGGCATTCGGCCACCCGCCGGTTCGCGAAATCGATCTTCGTGTAGATGCCGAGGTTGCCAATGATCCGGGTGATCGGATCCCAGGCCATCTCGACGAGCTGCTCGCCGGCGCGCTGCGGCGCTCGCGTCCGATCGGTCAGTGCCATCTGTCGGTCTCCTTCGCCCTCCGGCCGGTCACGGACGCCAGTGCGGGTCGTATCCGCTGGTCAGTTCGCGTTTGTTGTGGCGCCACTTGGGTTCGGTGTTCACCGTCTGGTTGGTGAAGCCGCGCAGTCGGCGGATGAACATGCCGTACGGCTTGGCGAGGGCCGACGACAGCGATCCGCCCGGGGGCTCGTCCATGAACGGCATGAACTTGTCGGGGAAGCCGGGCATCGTGCAGCCGATGCAGATGCCGCCGACGTTGGGGCAGCCGCCGACGCCGCCCATCCAGCCGCGCTTGGGCACGTCGCAGTTGACGACCGGTCCCCAGCAGCCGACCTTCACCTGGCACTTGGGCGAGTTGTAGTCCTTGGCGAAGTCGGCCTGCTCGTAGTACCCGGCCCGGTCGCAGCCCTCGTGGACGGTCTTGCCGAACAGCCACTGCGGGCGCAGCATCTTGTCCAGCGGCGGCGGGGGAGCGTCGCCCGCGGCGTGCTGCAGCACCCAGGTCAGCGTCTCCATGAAGTTGTCGGGCTGGATCGGGCATCCGGGGACGTTGACGATCGGCAGCCCGCCGGTCGACGTGAAGTCCCAGCCGAGGTAGTCGGCCAGGCCCATGCATCCCGTCGGGTTGCCGGCCATCGCGTGGATGCCGCCGTACGTCGCGCAGGTCCCGGCCGCGACCACCGCCCAGGCCTTCGGGGCGAGGCGGTCGATCCACCAGTTCAGGGTGAGCGGCTCGCCGGTCTGCGGGTCGTTGCCGAAGGACGTCCAGTAGCCGTCGCCCTCGATGATGTTCTGGTTGGGAACGGATCCCTCGATGACGAGGATGAACGGCTCCAGCTCGCCGGCGGCCGCCGCGCGGAACGGCGCCAGGAACTGCTCGCCGCCCTGGGCCGGTGACAGGACCTTGTTGTGCAGGGTGACCCGGGGCAGGCCCGGGATGATGCCGAGGACGATGTCCTCGATCGGCGGCTGCGTCGCGGCCGTCATCGCGACCGTGTCGCCGTCGCAGCTCATCCCCTCGGAGATCCACAGGATGTCGATGTGCTCGAAACCCTGGCCGCTCGTGGGCTTCTCGGCGGTCTGCTGGTATCCGGGCTCGGTGCTCATGTCCGGGGCCTCCCCCCTGGCCGGTCACGCTCCATCACGATCTCCTCTCCTCGGCAGGCTCGAACGCGATCGACTCCAGCACGACCTCTTCGGCGTCCATCGCCTCGACGTCGATGCCGCCGCACCGCGGGCAGGCGGCGAGGGAGAGGGCGTCGGTGGCATCGGTGCGAACGCCGCAGCCGCGGCAGTGGACCGACGGTGGCCGGACGACGAGCTCGACGCTCGCCCCTTCCGCCACCGTTCCGGCCGCGGCCAGCCGGAAGCCCTGGTCGATGACGCCCGGATCGACCGGGTGGCCGGCCACGGACACCCGCACGCCGGTCACCCGCCGCCCTCCGGCGCGGCGTACGGCCGCGTCGACGATCGCGTCGCACAGTCCCATCTCATGCATCGGCCGGTCGCCTTTCCGCCCTTCCGGGCTTCGTCGCTTCTTCGCACGCCAGCTCCGTCACGAGCGAGACCGCGTCGTCCACGACGGCGCGCACCGGCTCGGACAGCCCCATCCGCTCCTCGATGACGGCCGGCCGGCAGCCCACGACGAGCACCCGGTCGACGTCGCCGCCGATGGCACGGAGCAGCCCGAGGACGGCTTCCGGATCCATGCCGTGACCGTCGAGAGCCGGGGGAGGCGGTGGCTCCGGGCCGGTCGGCGGATCGACCTCGAGGACGGCCAGCGTCCCCGGCGGGCCGTCGAGGGGGACGGCGTCGACCATGATCAACGTGTCGTGGCGGCCGTCGAGCAGTTCGTACGCCAGGTGGACGCCCCGGATCCCGTAGTCGGCCACGTCCACGGTCGCGGGAAGCGCCGACGCGTCGATCCGGCCGACGACCTCGACGCCGAACCCGTCGTCGCCGAGGAACACGTTGCCGATGCCCGCCACGAGCACCCGGCGGCCGGGCGCGCTCATCCGGTGCCCTCCGCATCGGCGAGCGGCTCGATCTCGGCGGGGGAGAAGTAGCGGAACCGCCCGTACCATCGGTCGAGCTCGGCCCCGGGATCGTCCTCCAGGGTGACGGCCAGCTGACGGGAGCCGTCCACGTCGAGGAGCACGGCCTCCACCCTGGCGGTCCGGCCCTCCAGGAACATGTCCTGCGGGTCGGCGCCCCGCCGGTGCGGCAGCAGGCGCACCCGGCTGCCCCTGGTGACACGCAGGCCGGCCACGATGACGACGTCGGCGTCGGGGGGCAGGCCGGTCAGGTCGGGCGGGCTCCAGCGTGACGGAGGCGACGCGCCACCGCCGGCCGGGCCGAGGGAACGGACGGCCCCGTGCAGGCGGGACATCACCTCCGGCGGCATCGCGTCGACCCGGTCGATGATGGCCGTGGCACGGGGATCGGTCGCGCGGGCCTCATGTTTCTCGGCGTCGGTGAGCGTCAGCGTGCGCAGCGAGAGGATCTCGTCGATCTCGGTGGCGTCGTGCAGATCCCCGGGACTCTCCGGAGCGACCGCCGGGTGGTCGTAGAGCAGGATCGGTGACGACAGCAGGAGGCCCCGCTCGCCGGGCGGCCCGGCGAGCACGGGGAAGGTCCGCACGTTCGAGCAGGCACGGGCCTCCGCCTCGGCCCAGGCCGGCGGGTCGAGCAGCGAGACGAACGACGCGTCGCGCGCGGCCGCCATGGTGTGTGCGGCGATCGGCGATCGGCGCAGCGCCTCGGCCCGGGAAGCGTCCGGCGGGGTCGTACGGTCGGCGTTCTCGACGCGCACGCGCAGCCGGACGAGCCGGGGCGCGGTGGAACAGCGGGTCGCGGAGACCGCCACGGACGCGTCCACCGGCCAGGACCGCGACACCGTCCGTCCCACCGGGCGGCCGGCGTCATCCGCGAGCGCCGCGACGTCCTCGCCACCGGGAGCCCGAACGGCGAACCGCCGTTCGCCGGACAGCGCTTCGCCGACGGTGATCCGCACGTCGAAGTCCCGGGGGATCGCCTCGTCGAAGGCGAGCTCGAGCCGGGTGCCGATCCGGATGCGGTCGACCGGGCGATGGCCTCCATCCGGGCTTCGTTCCTCCACCGACCTGCTCCGCAGCTGCAGGAAGCGCACACGACACCAGATGGCGGACTCATCACTCGCCTCGAGCAGGCACTCGGTCTGCTGCCACCACCCTTCGGCGGACCCGGCCACCCCCTCGTCGTCCACCCCGCGCGCCTCGGTCCAGGCCCGCGGGGTCAGCACGCCGAACTGCCAGCGGACCCGGTTCTTCGCCGACGAGCGGCGATACGGGTACAGCAGATAGCCCTCGTAGAGGATCGCGTCGGCGACCGCGAGGGCACGATCGAAGGCGGCGCCGGCGGAGACCGGCTCAGCTGTCATGATCGCTGGCTCCCTTCTCCGACGGGGCGGACGCCGACCATCGACCGGCGAAGGTCCGGCAGGTGGTCCCTCGCACCGCGGAAAAGCGGCGTTACCGGTATAAGGCACGAGTGCCACGGAGAGTAAGTGACCCCTCCCTCTATGTGCTCTCGTCAGGTAGTCCCGGGTGCGAGGGGGCGCGCCTCGTCCGCGCCCCCGCCGCCCGAAGCCGGCCGGAAACGAGGGGCGGGCGTGGGTGTGATCACGATCATATGGGTACTCCCGGTGATGGAGATATCGCTCTCCGTATCGGCCGCGTCGATCAGCCGGGGGTGGACATGGCAAGGTCCGGCCGGGACCTGGGGTCGACGGCCCGCGCCGCGCACGCCGACCGTGTCGTGGCCCGGCCCGTCGGTGAACCCCGGAACTTCCTGCAGTGCTGCCTGCTCCTGCTGCTGCGGGAACGGCCCGCGCACGGCTATGAGCTGCTCGAACGGCTCAAGCCCTTCGGCATCGCGGAAGGCGACCCGGGGCACCTCTACCGCAGGCTCCGCTCACTCGAGCGCCAGGGGATGCTGTGCTCGAAGTGGGAGGCCTCGGAAGCGGGACCGCGACGGCGCACCTACCACCTCACCGACCGCGGTGAAGTCCTCTTGGGCACCTGGGCCGGCGTCCTGGCCGAGACCCGCGCGCTCCTCGACTACTACCTGGTCCGCCACGCGTCGGTCGCCGCGCCGGCCGAGGCCGGAGGGCAGGGGCGATGACGGTCTCGGAGGATGCGGTCGCCGCGGCGTTCGGCCGCCGTACGGAACCGGCGGAGGCCCTCGCCGCGGAGGCGGAGCCCATCGCCCGGGCCTGCCACGCCATGGCCGTACGGTTCCACCGGGGCGGCAAGATGATCGTCTTCGGCAACGGGGCACAGGCCACCGACGCGGCGCACATCGCGGTGGAGTTCGTCCATCCCGTCATCGTCGGCAAACGCGCGCTGCCGGCGCTGTCCCTCGCCGCCGACCCGAACGCCCTCACCGGCGTCACCCGCAGGGCCGGATTCGAGGAGATCTACGCGGCCGGCGTCCGTCTGATGGGAGCACCCGCCGACATCGCCGTCGGGCTGTCGGCGGACGGACGGTGCGAGAACGTCCGGCGTGGCCTGGCGGCCGCCCACGAGATGGGCCTGCTCACGGTCGCGCTCCTCGGTGGCGACGGCGGACGGATCGCGGGCGCCCCGCCGATCGACCACACTCTCCTGATCCGCGCGGACGATCCGCGCGTCGTCAAGGAGATCAGCGTCACCGCGTACCACATCCTCTGGGAGCTCGTGCACGTCTTCCTCGAGCAGCCGGGCGTCCTCGAACCGGAGCCGGGCCGATGAGCGGGCACCCGCCGGCCCCTGCCCTGCCACGCCGAAGGAGGCGATCTCGATGGTCCCGGGAGCCGGAATGAGCAGCGCCGCGTCCGACGACATGCGGTCGCTCTATCCGTCGCTGTACGACGGCGGTGCGGACTTCGACGCGGTGCTCGCGGAGGTGACCCGCTCCACGGTCGAGAAGGCACACGAGATCGTCGCGCTGCGAGCGGAGATGTGCCGGCGGAACGCCGGCCGGATCGCGGCGTGCGCGAGGGCGCTCGCCCGGTCGTTCGAGCAGGGCGGACGGCTGTTCGCGTTCGGCAACGGGGGGAGCAGCACCGACGGGCATGCGATCGCCGAGCTGTTCACCAACCCGGGACCCGGGGCGTGTCCGCTGCCTGCACTGGCGCTCACGAGCGACGTCGCGGTGCTCACCGCGCTCGGCAATGACGTCGCCTTCGAAGTGATCTTCGCAAGGCAACTGGCGGCCCTGGGCCGGACCGGAGACATCGTGGTCGGGCTGTCGACGAGCGGCGGATCGGCCGACATCGTCCACGCGCTGGAGGAGGCGCGGCGGCTCGGAATGGTGACCGTGGGCTTCGCCGGGTACGACGGCGGCCGGATGGCCGAGTGCGGCGCCGTCGACCACCTGTTCGTCGTGCCCTCCTCGTCGGTGCACCGGATTCAGGAGGCCCAGACGACCACGTACCAGGTCCTGTGGGAACTCATCCGGCGGGAACTGGACGCCGGCACCGGGCGAGCCGAGTCGCCGCGGTAGAGCGTTCCGCGTCTCGCGGTAGGGCGGTGCCGGATCCGCGTCCCGGATCGGGTGCGAGGGTCAGCAGATGCGCGGAAGTGGGTCGCCGACGAGGAGGTCGACGATTCGCGTTCCGCCGAACGCCGTGTTGAGCATCACCAGACCCGGCGGATCCGCCGCGACCCTCCCGATCAACGCCGCGTCGGCGCCCAGGGGGTCCGCGCGCAGGGCGGCGAGCGCTGCGTCGGCGTCGGCGCCGTCCACGACCGCGACCATGCGGCCTTCACAGGCGACATAGAGGGGGTCGATGCCGAGCAGCTCGCCGGCGCCGGCGACCTCCGGGCGGATCGGCACGGCCGCCTCGTCGATGACGATCGCGACCTCGGACGCGGCGGCCACCTCGTTCAGGACCGTCGCGACACCGCCGCGCGTCGCGTCCCGGAGCACCCGGGTGCCGGGCGCCGCCTCCAGGAGTGACGCGCACAGGTCGTGCAGGGGCGCCGTGTCGGACGTCAGATCCGCGTCGATGTCGAGTTCCCCGCGCGCGAGCATCACGGTGATGCCGTGATCGCCGATCGGCCCCGACACCAGCACCGCGTCACCGGGGCGCGCACCGCTCGCGGACAGGCACAGGCCACGGCCGAGCACGCCGATGCCGGCCGTCGTGATGTAACAGCCGTCGGCCTTCCCGCGCTGCACGACCTTCGTGTCGCCGGTGACGACCCGCACGCCGGCGCGGGCGGCGGCCCGG
This sequence comes from Actinoallomurus vinaceus, assembly GCF_039542055.1. NCBI lineage: Bacteria > Bacillati > Actinomycetota > Actinomycetes > Streptosporangiales > Thermomonosporaceae > Actinoallomurus > Actinoallomurus vinaceus. The sequence goes on along the minus strand of NZ_BAABHK010000007.1, from coordinate 241,176 downwards.
GCCATCGAACCGGCGACGCGCTGGAGCTCGTCGACGGGGAAGCCCTCTTCGAGGACGAACCCCGCGGACAGGTACAGCGGCCGCGCGCCGCACACGGCCAGATCGTTGACCGTGCCGTTCACCGCGAGATCGCCGATGTCGCCCCCGGGAAAGAACAGCGGGGAGACCACGAAGGAGTCGGTGGTGAATACCAGCCGCGCGCCGTCCACGGTGACGGTCGCGCCGTCCTCCATCGCCTCGAGCAGCGGATTGCGGAACGCCTCCAGGAACACCGCGTCGACCAGCGTGCGCGTCGCCTTGCCGCCCGCGCCGTGCGCGAGCGTGATGCGCTCTTCTCTGAGCCGGGGCCTGCGGCGCCGTACCTGCTCGATGCGCTCCAGAACCCGTCGTTCCCGATCCGGATCGCCGGTGGCGGGCGGCGCCTCGGGGACGTGCTCCGCCGCCGCCTCCCGGACGGCGCGCTCCGCCCAGACGGCGTGCTCCCGTGCCTCGCTCATGTTCCGCTCGCCTCCCGGGCGCGCTCCCGGCTGAAGCGGCCGAAGTTGTAGTACGCCGCGCAGGCGCCCTCAGAGGAGACCATGCAGGTCCCGATGGGGGTCTCCGGCGTGCAGGCGGTGCCGAAGACCTTGCACTCCCAGGGCTTCAGCACGCCCTTGAGGACCTCCCCGCACTGGCATGCCTTCGGATCGGCGACCCGGACACCCGGCAGGTCGAAGACCCGCTCGGCGTCGAAGCGCGCGTACGCGTCCCTCATCCGGAGCGCGGAATGCGAGATGAACCCCAGGCCGCGCCACTCGAAGTACGGGCGGGGCTCCATCACCTCGCCGATGACGCGCAGCGCCGTCTGGTTGCCCTCCCACGGCACGACCCGCGCGTACTGGTTCTCGACCTCGGCACGGCCCTCGGCGAGCTGGCGCAGCAGCATGTGCACCGACGCCAGGATGTCCAGCGGTTCGAACCCGGCGCAGACGAGCGGTCTCCCATAGTCGCGGGCGATGAACTCGTACGGCCCGCAGCCGATCACCGTGGAGACGTGACCAGGCCCCAGGAATCCGTCGAGGCGCAGATCGGGGGAGTCGAGGATCGCCTTGATCGCCGGAATGATCATCACGTGGTTGCAGAACACCGAGAAGTTGTCGACGCCGTCCGCCGCGGCGCGCAGCACCGTCATCGCGGTGGACGGCGCCGTCGTCTCGAACCCGATCCCCATGAACACCACGCGCCGATCCGGATTGGCACGCGCGATCTTCAGGGCGTCCAGCGGGGAGTACACCATCCGGATGTCCGCCCCCGCGGCCTTGGCGTCGAAGAAGGACCCCTGGCCGCCGGGGACGCGCATCATGTCGCCGAACGAGGTCATGATCACATCGGGCTGCCCGGCGATCGCGATCGCGTCGTCGACCCGGCCCATCGGAATGACGCAGACCGGACAGCCCGGTCCGTGGACGAGTTGGATCGCCTCGGGCAGGTGGTCCTCGATGCCGTGCTTGTAGATCGTGTGCGTGTGCCCGCCGCACACCTCCATGAGCCGGTACCTCCGCCCGGGCTCGCACAGCGCGGCGATCCGCGAGGCCAGCACCCGCGCCTTTCCCGCATCCCGGTACTCATCGACGAAGCGCATCCCGGCCCCCTCCTACAGGTTCGACTCCCGAAGCGCGGTGACCTCGTCGTCGTACGCCTGGCCCATGTCCTCGAGGAGGTCCAGGACGGCCTGAGCCTCCGACTCGGAGATCTTGGACAGCGCGAAGCCGACGTGAACGAGCACCCAGTCGCCGGGCCGCAGGCTCTGCCCCTCGAGCAGGCCGATGTTGACCCGCCGCCGGACTCCGCTCACGTCGACGGTCGCCAGGTCCGGAGGATCGTCACAGAACGCGACCAGCTCTCCAGGGATCCCCAGGCACATCCGCGTACTCCCGCCCCCATGGTCTGGACGGCCACCTCGCCGCCGCGCACTGACTTCGGGCATCCGTCACGCCACGGGAAGGACCGCCCGCGACCATTCCGGCGACATGCCCTCCCGCGATCCGTGATCCGCTCACCGGAGCGCTCGGTCGCCGACGGGGTACCTACCCCCGGTCTTCCGGGAATCGCCATGGGCGCCGTCATCTCCCGGAAAAGACAGCCGTCATCTCCTGGAAGAGACACTCGACGAAGAAGGTCCGCCGCCGCTCACCCTGCCGCCGGTGGGGCTCCGAGGTCGTCGCCCGGCTCGCGGTCGCGCAGGTAGCGAGTGTGGTCGCGCATCCGCCGCGTGTCGGCGTCGTAGACGTCTTCGGCGGTCTTCGTGACGGACGCCGTGATCAGGTCGAGCTGGGTGACGAGCTCCTCACCCGCCGTTCCGTGGCCGATCCGGCGGGCGGCGTACCAGCGGGGCAGGTTGAGGTAGGTCTCGAAACCGGTCGGAAGGTCGGTCCGGATCGCGCGGGACACCTCGTACAGCAGGTCGGGTGAACCGTTCAGCACGTCGGACCGCAGCAGGACGTCGCGGAGCATGGACGCGATCACGTCGAGGCGCTCCAGGGCCTCCGCGGGCACGCGATGGTCGCGCACCCGGGCGACCAGCCCGTCGAGGTCGGCGCGCAGCCGTCCGATCTCGGCCGTCGTGTCGTCGACGACGAGGTTCACCCTCTGCGGTGGTGCGGCCAGTGCCCCCACGCCGTACAGGCCGGCCACGACGAGCGGCCAGTACGGCCCCGCGAGGCCCGCGAGGTGCAGGCCGAGCCCGGCCAGGCCGGCCACCGAGCCGACGAGGTTCTTGGTCGACCCGAGGTAGCGGACGACCCGGTCACTGATAGCCACGGATCTCCTTGAACACCACGGACAGCGACTGTGACCGGGCGTCGAACGTCCTGCCCTGCGTGAGCTGCGCGAGCGCGGTCATCTGACCGATCGCCGACTCCCCGAACAGGACCGTGAAGACCGGGATCCGCCGCAGCTGCGGAGGCTGTCCCTCGTACCAGGCGCGGAAGGATTCGGCCGAGGCGCCCTTGTTGCTCTCACCGTCCGACATCAGCACGATCGACGTGAACCGGTCGGATTCGCCTCCCGTCGGCCGTACGGCCACCGAGTACGCCTGCTCCAGGCTGTCATAGATCGCGGTGGCGCCTCCGGCGGTGAGGCTCTGGGCGAAGCCGCGGATCCGCGCGAGTTCCGACTCGGGCCGGCTCGGGGGCAGCACGTACGTCGCGGGGGCCTCGGGCCGGGTGCTGAAGGGCAGCAGCGTCACCTCCTCGCGGTCGTGGAACCGCTGGAAGCGCCCGGCGAGAGTGGAGTCCGCGCCGGTCAGCGCCGTCAACGCGGCCTTCAGGGACGCCAGCCGCGCGCCTTCCATGGAGCCGGAGACGTCGAGCACGTAGACCGTGCGCGCCGGTCGGCGGAGCCGGTTGAAAAAGGCGTCGATGAGCGCCTCGACGGCGTCCGCGCGGGCGGGAAAGGGCAGCTCGGGCGGCTGGGCCGTGAACTCGGCCCCGGGCCGTACGTCCGGGTCGGCCGGCCGCCGGTGGGTCTGCGTCATGATCTTGCGCTGGACGTCGGCGCGTCGCAGGTAGCCGGTCAGCCTGCGGAAGGCGTCCCCGGCACCGCCGGACGCCGAGGACAGCAGCGTGAGCGGGTAGTCCGCGGTGACCACGCCGTCGCTCGGGTAGACGACGGTGAGCGGCTCGGGGAGCCGTCGCGAGGAGTTCAGGCCGAGGAGCACGGACTCGTAGTTGACCAGGCCGTCGACGCGGGACGGGTCGCGCGCGTACGTGTCCGACAGCCAGCCGGAGGATCCCGCGGTGAGCCGCTGGGCGGCGAAGAAGCCCTTCAGCCGAGGTGCGATCCGGTCGATGGCCGGGCCGTCCAGCGCGGCGCCGGTGCCCGACAGCGCGGCGGCGACGCCGACGATCGCGGAGAACCCGGAGTTCGACGACGCCGGGTCGGTCATGCCGTAGGTGAACCTCCCGGCCGACGCGGCGGCCGCGATCGCGGCCCAGGTCGGCCTGGTGCGGTCCCAGCCGAGGCGCCGTGCGGTCGAGGAGCGCAGGCCGAGCACCACGGGAGAAGACATGATCTTCACGGCGGGCCCCATCCGGGACCGGCCGTCCGGGCGCAGCGCCAGGTAGCGGTCGGAGGAGAACCAGACCGCGTCGTGCCGCGCGCCCGCCGTACCGCTGAGGACCTGCTGAACGCCGTCGAGGGTGCCGGCGTAGTCGAGGCTGACGCGAACTCCGGTGGCCTTCGTGGCCTCGCGGAGGATCGGCCCCAGGTCGGACAGCTCACTGCCCGCGAGGATGCGCAGCGTGCCGGCCTTTTTCGCGTCGGCCGGGGCACCGCCGCTGCAGCCCGCGGCGACCGCCAGGACCCCGGCGGCCGCGAGCCGCGCGAAGACGCGCCACACCCGTGGGTGGGGTCCCGTCATGATTCGAGCTCGTTCCGCTGATGGGCGCGGTTCAGGTACGCGGACGCCCGGTTCAGCTCCGTGCCGAGCGCGTCGACCGTGGCCTGCATGTTGGTCACGGCCTGCACCTTGAACGAGTCGATCGCGTCGATCGTGCGATAGATCTGCTCGAACGACGTCCGCAGGGTCTGCACGCCGACGGCCGGGTCGGCGGCGATCCGCTGGATCTCGCCGCTCTGCCCGGCGAGCATCTCGGCGTTGGTGCGGATGATGTCCTCGGTGGTGGCCCGCAGGGCGTTCACCTGCTCGATGACGAGCTTCTGGTTGGACAGCGCGGCCGCGATGGTCACCGCGATCCGCAGCGCGGACACGGTGGTCGACGCGGCCCGGTCCACGCCCCTGACCAGCTCGTCGTTGTTGCGGCGCACGGTGTCCAGCGCGAGGTACCCCTGGGCGCAGACGGCGAGCTGGGTGAGCAGATCCTGCCGCTTCTGGCGTACGGGGAACAGCACGTCGGCGCGCAGCGCGTTCGCCGTCTCCTCGTCCGCCGTCTCCATGATCTTCTGTTCGACGGCCTCATCGAGTGCCTGGGCGAGCACCACGTACTCCTGGAGCTTGCCCATCGTGGCCCACAGCGCGGCGCGCTCGTTCTGGATGGCGGCATTGTCGCGCCGCAGCTCGTCCTGCCCGGACCGCAGCGCGGCGACGATCTTGTTGATGTTGACGTTCGCCGACTGGTAGCGGGAGACGAAGTCGCGGAGGGACTTGCCGAACGGCAGCTTCGACAGCAGCCGCCGGCCGGTGACCTTGCCGACGTCCTTGGGATCGAGATCCTCGACCGTGCGCCGCAGCTCCACCAGGCCCTTGGCCACCCGTTGCTGCGCATCCGCGGACTCGCCCTTGGCCCCGGCGAGAGCCGCCACCGAACGGCCGAGCATCCTGTTCGCGGCCTGGGCCGACGCCCGGATCTCCCCGTCCCCGAGGGCGGCCACCTGGCCGATCTTGCCGGCGAACTCCGGGCTGCGCGGATCGAGCGCCGCGACCTCGTCCACGTACGTCCGCGCCCGCCGCGTCAGCTCTTCGCGCTTCGCGTCCTCGAGAGGGATCAGTGTCTCCGCGCGGTCCGCCGGGACGGCGGCGACGGGTTCAGGGGGCGTGAGGATGAGATCCTCATCTGCCATTGAGGCTCCTTAGCCGTACGACTTGGCGACGCCCGCGAGCAGGTGCTCGAGAGTGTCGTAAGAGGGAATGTCGACCACGTCGATCAGGTCGGTCGCGACCGGGATCCGGTGGTCGGTGGTGAGCTTGGTGAACCGCGCGGGATCCGCGGTGCGAAAGCCGTGCTGGGCCGCGAGCCGCTGCAACTCGGGGTCGCTGCTCAGCAGCCGGCCGACGCGGTCGCCCTTCGTGTCGAGCGGAACCAGCGTGTGCGCGGACTGCACCGTCGGCGACGGGTACATCAGCACCATGTCGGGCCGCAGTCGCCCCCGTACGCCGGCGTCGACGAACTGTGCCTCGTACGCGCAGACCAGGGGCGTCTTGCCCATTCCGAGGGACAGGTAGTCCTCGAAAGGGCCTTCGGTCGTGTTCTCGGTGTAGCCCTGGTCGAGGAAGAGCTCGGACAACAAGGGCAGCACCTTCTTCTCCGCCGCCTCTCCGCGCACGACGGAGTCTCCGTTGGCGACGTACGAGGCGATGGCCAGGTACATGGCCGCCGAGTTGGAACTGCGGGGGTCGGTCGTGGAGACGAGGATGTTCTTGCGCACCGGATAGGAGGTGTTGTTCTTCAGCTGGTCCCAGCGCACCTTCCGGGCGACCAGCCGGAGGTACCGCGACATGTCGAAGGTCCAGGTGGCGCCGTGGCGGGCGACGCCCTCCCGGGCGAGCAGCTCCGCGATCGGCTGGAACGTCGCGATGACCATCGGAGAGCTGAAGGGGGTGTACTTCGTGGTGATCCGGCGTTCCTGCTGGATCCGGTCGGCCGCGGGCGCGCTGGAAGGGAAGGCGAAGTCGTATCGCCCAAGGTCGATGGAGGTCGCGATCTGCCGCGAGCCGGCCGGGTCGACCTCGACTTTCAGCCCGTTACGGGTGAACGCCTTCCGCACCTGTGGGTCGTCGAAGAACGCCTGCTTCTCCGAACCGATGACGCCGCGGATCGTGATCGCCCCGTGCGACGATCCGCGTCCCTCGATGATCGCTATGACGACGCCGACCGCGAGGACCCCCGCCAGCGCCATGGAAATGAGCCGCCTCATGTCTGACGGCATTGTCCGCCGCGCGATCGACCGCCGCACCAGCGGCCGATGGCCGTCGGGTGACCGGGACGTTACGCGCTCACCGGTCGCGCGGTACGTCGAGGTGCGCGCGGAGCGCCGTGGCGACCTCGACCATCGGAGGGCGGGCGAGAAACGCCCTGGTAATCTCCCTTAGCCGAATACTGAAGAAGCCGAAGAAGCCTGTGGACCTGCGCGATATCGAGATCTTCCTGACGCTGGCCGAGGAACTGCACTTCGGCCGGACCGCCGAGCGCCTGCACGTCACTCCGGCCCGGGTCAGCCAGTCGATCAAGAAGCAGGAGCGCCGCATCGGCGCGCCCCTGTTCGACCGCACCACCCGCGTGGTACGACTCACTCCGGCCGGAGAGCAGCTCTACGAGGAGCTCAGCGTCGGCTACCGGCGGATCATGCACGGGATCGACGCGGTATCCGCCGCCGCGCGGGGCATCACCGGCACGCTCCGCGTCGGCTACTCCATTCCGTGGGCCGGTGACGTCCTCCTCCAGGCCGGCCGGGTCTTCCGCGACCGGAATCCCGGGTGCGCCGTCCAGGTCCAGGAGATCCAGTTCAACGACCTCCTCGGCCCGATGCGGCGCGGCGAGGTCGACCTGCAGATCAGCGAGTTCCCCATCGACGAGCCCGACATCACCGCCGGGCCCGTCGTCTTCTCCGAGCCCCGCGTTCTCATCGTCCCCGCCGACCACCTCCTCGCTCGGCAGGAGACGGTGTCGCTCGAAGACCTCGCCCAGGTTCCGCTGATCGCCGCCCGGCAGATTCCGGGCTCCCTGCTCGACTTCCATTTCCCGCGGCACACCCCGGACGGCCGCCCCATCCCACGTGGCCCGGCCTACACCTACTGGCCCGAGGTGCTCGCCCTGGTCGCCGCCGGTCTCGGCGTCTCCCCGGCCGCCGCCCGCGCCGCCGACTACCACGACCGTCCGGGCATCGCCTTCGTGCCCTTCCGCGACGCGCCAACCCTCGACTACGGCCTCCTGTGGCCCGCCGACTCCCGTGCCCCTCGCTTCATCCACGCCTTCATCGACACCGTCTGCGAGAGCGCCGGCATCACGCGACACGACGCGGACTGAGGAAGCCCGCGGTCTGGGGGAGGACGGCGGGGAGCCGCCCCCGTTGACCGGGGACGGCTCCGCTCGGGCCGACCGCGTCTACACCCAGGGCTGGCCGACGGCCCAGCTCACGTCGTCGGTCCAGGATGAGGAACTGTCGAAGTCGTGCGAGCCGCCGTTGGAGGCGACGTAGACGGTGTTGTTGTAGTGGCGGAGGAACCGGTCCGGGTAGTTGTACGAGGCGAGCGAGGTGCCCTGGCCGCTCTTGCCGGTCTGCGGGCAGAAGGTGGCGTCCGCGGCGAACAGCGAGCTGCCGTCGTTGTGCTGCCGGTACACCTGGAAGTTCTGGTGCCGCAGGTAGTCGCCGGGGTAGTTCTTCGACTCGAACGACACGCACGAACTGCTGGCCAGGCCGCTGTGCACGATCCACGTGGCGTCGTTCTTGTCGAGGTCCGAGCTGGACGAGGTGATCACCGACGTGATGGCCTGGTCGTTGTAGTGGCGGACGTAGCGGTCGGTATAGCCAGAGGTCGTCGCGCGCAGCGAGACCGACGAGCCGGGGGTGAGCGTTCCGCCGGAGCCGCCGCCGCTCGTCGTCGCGTATCCGCCGGCGACGATGCTCGCCTGGACCGCGTTCTCGGTGGCGTCGGTCGGGTAGCCGGAGGTCATGACGCCTTCGTAGAAGGTGCCGGCGGAACCCTTGCTGTTGTCGCCGCCGATTCCGAGGATGATGGCGCCTTCCTTGTGCATCGGGTTGTAGCCCGAGACGTTGGGGCGTTTTCCGCTGTAGTAGGTCGACAGGCCGCCGGACTGGGCGTTGCCGGCCCGGATGGACCACAGATTCGCCCCGCCCTTGACGATGGCGGTCAGGTAACGGTGGCTGACGGTCGGGTCATTGGCGTTGTATCCCGCGTTCACGCCGGAGAACAGGCCGTTCTCGAGGTCGGCCATGACCCAGGGGCCGTTGCCGGTGCCGTAGCCCCAGACCTTGATGTTGCCGAAGTAAATGGCCTCCATGTGGCCGTTGCCGGTGTCGTTGTTGCTGGTCTCGGCGTTCCCGTAGTCGAAGCAGCAGCCGCCGTTGTAGTGCGTGCCGTCGAAGACCGCGTACATGCCCTCCGGCTGGTCTCCGGTCGCGATGCCCGAGGTGTGGTCGTTGCGGTAGCCGGTGCCGGCAGCCACGTAGACGCCGTAGGCCTTGTGACCGTTGATCATGGTCGGCGCCGCGGTCGCGACCGCGAGGTTGTCCGGGCCGCCGGCCGCTCCGCCGCCGGGCGCCTGGGTGAGGTTGTTCCCCCGGCCGGACTGGTCGTAGATGATGGTGATGAGGCAGGTCGTGCCGGAGCAGAACGAGTCCTGCGAGGCGGCGTCGGCGTACCCGCCGGCGCTCAGCACGCCGATGTTCCGCGTGGCGTTGTCCGAAGAGCGGCGCACCTGGTACAGCGACCCGTTGTAGGAGGCGTACAGGGCACGGGTCGTGCTGTGCGCCGCCACGCACGGGGTGCCGCCGGCGGCGTAGATGTCACACGGCAGCGACGTTGCGGCCTGGGACGGCGTGGAGATGCCGCTCTGCAGGCCGGCGGCGAGCGTGACCGCCGCGCCCGCCGAGATCAGTGCTTTTCGCGCGCGGCGGAGCCGTGACAGAACATTCATGCTGAGCCTCTCATCCGGCGTCGGCCCGGGAGCAGTGGCGGTCTGCTTCGCATTTCTCTTCGTCTCCTCCGGACTTCGCCCTTTGCGTGTTCGATATATCGAACAATGTTCGGAAGCGGTCGTCTGGACGTTAAGACGCCTGTTGTGGCCTGTCAACGGCCTTTCATCGATTACTTGACAGACGCCCCGATCACAGCGTCAACGCCATCTCCGGCAGGAGGTGTGGTCGCGTACGGCCGGCGGCGGCCGTACGCGACCACGTCATTCCTATGCGCCGGGAGTCGTATTGGCGCGTCCCTTCTCGTACACGACGAGCCCCTGGGAGAGGCGGAGCGGGACGAGGATCAGTTCGACGATGAGGGCCTTCCACGCGTAGTAGAGATTGACCGCCTTTGTCAGGTAGACGAACGAGACGTTCATCAGCACCCGCAGCACCGGCAGCCTCCGCCGCCGCGCCGCGTAGATCAGCGGGGGCGTGGTGAAGACCAGCTCGGAGCCGAGCCACCACGCCAGGGTCTGGCCGACCGGGTGGTGCATCCCGAGGGTGAGGAGGAACGGGGCGGCCCACCACAGTGGCGCGGTGAAGACCTCGAACACCGCCAGGATGATCCACAGAGCCAGCATGGGCTTGCGGACGATCAGCCCTCCGAGGTGCAGCCGCACGTTCTGGAAGAAGCCGGCCATCCAGCGCCACACCTGCTTGCGCAGGTAGGTGAGGGTCTCGGGGTCGGCCGCCCACGCGACCGCGTCGCCGACGTAGACGGCCTTCCGGCCCGCGATCTGCTGGGACCAGGTGATGTCCATGTCCTCGACGATGGTGCGCTCGGGGAAGCCGCCGAAGGTCACGAGCATGTCCCGTCGGAACGCCGAGCAGCAGCCGGAGCAGACCACCGGGCTGTTCGCGTGGTTCTGGATCGGCCGGTTCCAGTGGAAGCCGAAGAGGTACTCGGTCGACCGGCCGCGCTCCCAGACGGTGCGGGTGAACCGCGTCTGCACATTGCCCGCCGCGACGACGACGGCCGGATCGTCGAACGCCGGCTTGATCTTCTCGATGTAGTCCGGCGCGAGCACGGTGTCGGCATCGACCGCGAGCACGAGATCGGTCCGGCAGTGCGGCAGCGCGTGGTTCTGCGCCTTGGCCTTGCTGCCGAGGTTGTGCGGGGGTGTCAGCACGGTCACCCCGTGGGCCCGCGCGACCACGCCGGTGCGGTCGACCGAGCCGTCGTCGACCACGATGATCTCGTCGGGCGGGACCGTCTGGCGGAGAAGGGACTCCAGCGTCGCCGGAAGCCCTTCCTCCTCATTGTGGGCCGGGACGATGACGGTGAGGGAGGCCATTATTTGCGCCTCCTGAACCGCGCGGCCGCCGTGACGAGCCCGACGACGCCGTAAATGATGGTGCTGAACCCTATGAAGGGCAGACCCCCGTGCATTTCGACCCCTTTCGTGAACGCGGCACCCGGTGGCGGCCGAGTGGCCCGCCATCACGGCGGTGGTGACCACCGGGGACTTCATCATCGCGTTCGTCGAACCGGCGCATCCAGGCGTCATCACGGGCTGTGGATAACTCGATCGCGCGACGCGTCAACCCGCCGAATGGAACGTCCTGCGGTCTGCCGGAGGGCGGCGTGGCGCTCCGGCCACGCCGCCCGGAATCGGTCAGGAGAGGAAGCTGCCGAAGGGGCCGTTGAGGATGCCGTTCTTCTGTGTCGGGCTGAAGTGGCAGTTCGGGTAGTCGTAGAGGGACGCCGACATGCAGGTCCCGTCGGTGGACGTGGCGTCGGGCAGGCCGAACGCGTGCCCCAGTTCGTGCACCATTCCGCCGTACCACCGGTTCATCGGGCCGTTGATGCCTGCCGCGCCGTCGGCGTCGTGGCCGCTGAGGATCACCCATCCGTTGCCGCCGCCGCCACCGGCGCCGTCACCTTCGGCGCTGATCTCACCGACGTTGATCCAGCGGTTGTCCGGTGCGCCGAGACCGAACTTACGGCGCAGTTCGTCTTCCATGTTGCACACCGACCACCAGTACTTGTCGCCGCAATTCGGCGTGTTCTCGTACCAACTTCGCTGCTTGTCGCCGTTGACGACCTCGACGACCGGGCTGTTCAACGTGAACGTCTTGCCCAGTTCCTGTTTGAAGAAGCGCTGCGCCTCCTGCAGGACCTTGGTGATGCCGTCCGGGTACCGCTGGTCGTACGCCACGTCCGACGGCTTGAGCCAGAAGACCCGCACCGTCCGCTCCGGCGGGGTGCCCGTCGGCGGTGTCGGCGTCGGAGTGGGAGTCGGTGTGGTGGTCGTGCCGCCCGTGCAGGAAACGCCGTTGAGCGTGAAGGCGGTCGGCACGTCATTGCTGGAGTTGTTCCACGTGCCGTTGAATCCGAACGAGGTGCTGCCGCCCGATGCCAGAGAGCCGTTCCAGCTCACGTTGGAGGCGGTCACCGCACTGCCGCTCTGCGCCACCTGGGCATTCCAGGCCTGGCCGACCGTCTGCCCGGAACCGAAGTTCCAGCGCAGGGTCCAACCGCTGAGGGGATCGCCAAGGTTCTGGATCGCGACGTTGGCGCTGAAGCCGCCGGCCCACTGCGAGCCGACGGTGTAGGTGACCTGACAACCGGCCGAGGCGGCGCGTGCCATGACCGTGGTCGCCACCGCGGCGCCGACCAGGCAGGCCGCCATGATCCAGGCGATAAGACCCCCACGTAGTGCTCGTTGGTGCATCCCATTCCTCCATCGCGGCTCGACCTGCGCCGTACTACCTTTGGGCAGTCGAATGTGAGCGCTAACAATCGAGTACGGTGAACGAGCCGCCGCCGCCATGTCAATGAGCGTCGATGGCGGCCGCTGGGGACGTGGGAGAACGCCGCCCGGAATCAGAAAGTTTCAAACCGCGGCCGCCGGGCGGCCGTTCAGTCCGATGCCCCGGAACGCCTTGCGGCGAGCAGCAGCTGGATCACTTGATTCAGAGTGGACGCCGGCGCGTAGCTGTCGGGATCGAGCGTGGAATGCAGGACGAATCCGTCACCGGCCGCGATGATGAGCGACGCCATCGGCTCCGGATCCACCCATTCGGCGATGTAGCCGCTTTCGCGCAGTTCGCGGATGCTCGCCGCCAGAGCGGCGCGGAGTTCGGCCAGCAGGCCGACGACCTGGTCGCGGACGGTCTCGTTGCGTGACGCGGTCGCCAGGGCCTCGATGTAGGCGGGGAAATGCTCGCGTGCCTGCTCCAGGGCCTCCTGAAGGGCGAGCACCGTCGCGAACAGACGGCCCAGCGGATCGTCCGCGACGCCGGTCAGCGCGGTGCGGGCGGGCTCGATCCAGGTGCGGACGGCGTGGACCAGCGCCTGCGCCACGAGCTCGTCCTTGGAACCGAAGTGGTACGTGATCGCCTGAAGGTTCACTCCCGCCGCGGAGGCGATCTGGCGGGACGTCGCTCGGGCGACCCCGTGGGTGCGGAGCACATCGAGGGTGGCGTCGAGCAGGCGGCGACGGGTAGGGTCAAGGTGCTCAATCATACGTATGTATGAATCCGGTGGTGGCCGCCGGAACCGTGCCGACGGAGGGATGGGTCATGAGCCAGGTAGATCTTGTGACGGGTGCGTACGGATACTCCGGAACCTACCTCAGGCGCCGGCTCGAGATGGCGGGCCACACGGTCCGTACGCTGACGAACCATCCGGCGGCCGACGCCGACATCGACGTGTTCCCGCTCGACTTCAGCGACCCGGAGGCATTGGCGGAGGCCTTCGACGGCGTCACGACGTTCTACAACACCTACTGGTCCCGATACGCGCCGGCCGGCACCAGCCATCTGGACGCGGTCGCCAATACCGGGACACTGCTCGAGGCCGCCGCCCGGATGGGGGTCGAGCGGGTCGTGCACCTGAGCATCACCAATCCGGATTCGGCCTCCTTCTACACCTATTACCAGGGCAAGGCGGCGGTCGAGGATCTCGTCATGGCCGGCGGCATGTCGTACGCCATCGTCCGGCCGAGCGTGATCTTCGGCGGAGACGACATCCTGATCAACAACATCGCCTGGTTGCTGCGCCGGTTCCCGGTGTTCGCCATTCCCGGGACGGGCCGGTACCGGCTGCGTCCGGTGCACGTACAGGACCTCGCCGACCTGTGCGTACGCCTGGGGGAGGAGCGGACGAACACCGTCACCGACGCGATCGGCCCCGAGTCGTTCGGTTTCGAGGACCTGGTCGGCACGATCGCCCAGGCCATCGGAGTCCCGTTCCGGCCGGTGCATCTCCCGGCGACCGTCGTGTCCGTCCTCCTGCGCGGAATGTCGATGCTGACCCGGGACGTCGTGCTCACGCGGGACGAGATCGAGGGGCTCATGGCGGAACTCGTCATGGTCGAGGGCGAGGCCACCTGCCCCACGCCGCTGACCGGCTACCTGTATGAGAACGCCGACCGGATCGGCAGTCGCTACCAGTCAGAACTCGCCCGCCGTAAGGTCCCGGCGGCCCTTTGAGCGCTGCTGACGGCCGAGCACTCGGCCGCTGACGGCGGCCGAAGCCCGGCTCTGTGACGCGCTCATTCCCGGCGTCTCAACCGCGGAACGCCGGGATGCCGGTGAGGGCCTGACCGAGCACGAGCGTGTGCATCTCCGAGGTCCCCTCGTAGGTGAGCACCGACTCGAGGTTGGTCATGTGGCGGATCACGGGATATTCCAGGGAGATCCCGTTCGCGCCGAGGATCGTGCGGGCGGTGCGGCAGACGTCGAGTGCCTCGCGGACGTTGTTCAGTTTCCCGAAGCTGACCTGGTCGGGGCGGATCCGGTCGTCGTCCTTGAGCCGGCCGAGGTGCAGGGCGAGCAGCAGCGCCTTGTGCACCTCGAGCGCCATGTCGGCGAGCTTGGCCTGGGTGAGCTGGAAGCCGGCGATGGGCCGGTCGAACTGGACTCGGGAGCCGGCGTAGTCCAGCGCCGCCTCGAGTGACGAGCGGGCCGCCCCGACGGCGCCCCAGATGATTCCGTACCGGGCCTCGTTGAGGCAGCTCAGCGGGGCACGCAGGCCGGTCCCCTCGGGCAGCGCCGCGGTGGCGGGCAGCCGTACGTCGTCGAGCACGAGCTCGCTGGTCACCGAGGCCCGCAGGGACAGCTTGCGGTGCATCAGCGGTGCGTCGAACCCGGGTGTGCCGGTCGGCACGACGAAGCCGCGAACGCCCTCCTCGGTCCGCGCCCAGACGACGGCGACGTCGGCGATCGAGCCGTTGGTGATCCACATCTTGCGGCCGTTCAGCACCCAGTCGTCGCCGTCACGGCGCGCGGTGGTGCTCATGGAGCCCGGATCCGATCCGTAATCGGGCTCGGTGAGGCCGAAACAGCCGATCGCCTCGCCGGAGGCCATCCGGGGCAGCCACTCGCGCTTGTGCTCCTCGGACCCGAAGCGCCGGATCGCGTACATCGCCAGCGAACCCTGGACCGACACCAGCGAACGGATGCCCGAGTCGCACGCCTCCAGTTCCAGGCACGCGAGGCCGTAGGCGACCGCGCTCATCCCGGCGCAGCCGTACCCCTCGAGGTGCATGCCGAGCAGGCCGATCTTCCCCATCTCCAGGGCCAGCTCTCGCGCGGTCGGCAGCTCACCGCGCTCGAACCAGTCCGCGATGTGCGGGGTGACGCGCTCGGCGCAGAACGCCCGCACGGTGTCCCGGACGGCGAGTTCCTCCGGGCTCAGCAGCGAGTCGATGTCCAGCGGGTCGTGCGGCCGGAACGTGGACGTGGCGGTCATGGTGCTCCTCGGTCGGGGATCAGGAAGCTGTCGGGGAGGACTGGGGCGGGATCGGGCCCGGATCGGCCGAGCGCAGCCACGCCCGGAGCGCGTCACCGTGCTCATCCAGGTCGGGCGGCGGCGTCGGCGCGGTCGCGGCGGTGTCGGAGAACGTGATGGGCGGTCGCACCTGCGGCGGATGGTCGTCCCCGACGTGGAGCAGCGGGGACAGGCCGAGCTCGGTCGCGTAGTCGATGGCCGCGGGGATGTCGTTGACCCGCGAGCAGGCGATCCCGGCCGCGGTCAGCCGCCGCTGCCAGTCTCCGGCGGTGCGGGCCGACAGCGCTCCCTCCAGCAGGTCGACCAGATCCGCGCGGTGCTCGACGCGGGCGGCGTTGGTGGCGAACCGCGGGTCGTCGGCGATGCCGTGCAGCCCCAGCTCGGCGGCGAACCTGCGGAACTGTGTGTCGGTGCCGACCGCGACGGCGAGCAGGCCGTCCTCGCACCGCAGCGTCTCGTACGGCGCGATGCTCGGATGCCGGTTGCCCATCCGAACGGGAGCCTCCCCGGTCGTCAGGTAGCCGGAGATCTGGTTCGCCAGCCCGCCGAGCAGGCTGGTCAGCAGGTTCACCTCGACGTGCTGCCCCCGGCCGGTGCGGTCCCGCTGACGCAGGGCGGCCAGGATGCCGATCAGGGCGTCCTTGCCGGTGATGACGTCGATGAGGGCGACGCCGACCTTCATGGGATCGCCGTCGGCCGCGCCGGTGATGCTCATGAGACCGCCCGCGGCCTGGACGACGAAGTCGTAGCCGGGCAGGTCCGCCCCTGCCGCGCTGCCGAACCCGGAGATGGAGGCGTAGACCAGGCGCGGGTTCAGCTCGGTGGCCTGTTCGTGGTCCAGCCCGTACCGGGCCAGCACTCCGGGCCGGAAGTTCTCCACCAGCACGTCGGCGCGGCGCACCAGCTCGGTCGCGGCCTCGCGGTCGGCCGGGTCGGTCAGATCGAGCGCGATGCTGCGCTTGCCGCGGTTGACACCCTCGAAGTACGAGCTGGACCGCGGCGTCCAGGGCGGTCCCCAACGGCGCGTGTCGTCCCCCTCACCCGGCCGCTCCACCTTGATCACGGTCGCGCCGAGGTCCGCCATCATCATGGTGGCGAGCGGGCCGGCGAGGACCCGGCTGAAGTCGGCCACCAGCAGTCCGGACATCGGACCGCGGTCCGTCATCGGTGCTCCCCGCCCTCGGGGGAGGACGTCTCCGCACGGCTTCGGGCCGTGCGCGGGCCTCTCCTGATGGAGACCGCTGTCATGGTCGGGCTCGCTTTCGTGCTCGGGTCGGGTGTAAGAGCGCCGGCGCCCGCCGGTCAGTCGCGCCAGCGCGGGGAGGTCGTACGGGGCGGGGGCAGCGCGGCCGGCAGCCGCAGGAGCATCGGGCCGCCGTGTCCCGCCGCCTCGCGCAGCGCGGAGGGGAGCTCCGCGACGCCGGGCACGTCCGCGGCGCCGATGCCGAAGCTGCGCGCGAGCGCCACGAAATCCGGGGTCGTCAGGTGCACGCCCTGCTCGGGATGCCCGAACCGCTCCTGGTCATAGCGGAGCATGCCGTAGCAGGCGTCGTCCACGACGAGGACCGTCACCGGTAGCCGCTCCTGCGCGAGGGTGGCGAGCTCGCCGACGCCGAACATCAGGCCGCCGTCTCCGCAGACGGCGAGGGTGGGCGTGCCGGAGACCGCGGCGGGGCCGATCGCCGCCGGGAGGGCGTAGCCGAGCGTGCCCCAGCCCACCGGGTACTGCAGCCGCCGCGGGCGTCCCATCGAGGCGTACCCGCCGATCCAGTAGCCCGCCACGGCCATGTCCGCCACGACCGCGCCCGCTGTGGGCCAGGCGTCCTCGACGGCCTCGACGAGGCTCAGCGGCTCGTCGCACTTCTCGCCGCGCAGCCGCTCCCTGACCTTCTCGCGCAGTCCCGCCGCGTCCGTCCACGACACGGGGCGGGCGGCGACCGCGTGGGCGAGCGCCCGCAGCGTCTCCCGGGCGTCGCCGAGGACGCCGACGTCGGGGGAGTAGTTCTTGCCGAGGTCGGTCGCGTCGCAGTTGATCGCCACCAGCCGGGGTGGGCGCGGCATCGACCAGTTGCGGGTGTTCATCCCGTCGAAGTCGGTGCCCACCGCCACCATCAGGTCCGCCTCGGCGATCAGCGCGGCGACCTCGGGTTCGTGCGGCGGGGCCGCGACCAGGCACGGATGGTCGTCGGGCAGCACTCCGCGCGCGCCGAACGTGGTGACCACGGGGGCGCCCAGCCGCCGGGCCAGGGCGTCGAGGTCGCTCTCGGCACCGGCCTGCACCACCCCGCCGCCGGCCCACAGCACGACCCGTTCGGCCCGGTCGATCTCGGCCACGGCGGCGGCGAGCCGGTCGCTTCCGGGGGCGGCGCGTTCCGGCGCGGTGTGCCGCACGGGCGTGCCCGGCTGCCCCAGGACGTCGGTCGGCACGTCCAGGTAAACGGGCCCCTGCGGCCAGGTGAGCGCGGTGGTGATCGCCGCACCGACCGCCTCCGCGACCTCGCCGGGCGTACGCGGCCGGTAGACGGCCTTGGCCAGCGGTTCGAACAGCGCCGCCTGGTCCGCGCTCTCGTGCAGGATGCCGCGCACCACGCCGGGGCGGCGCAGCGTGGTCGCGACCTCGCTGGCGACGAGCAGCACCGGGCTGTGCGACGCCGCGGCCTCGCCGAAGGCGGCGACCGCGTTGGCGGCGCCCGGGCCCGTCGTGGTCAGCGCGACGCCGAGCGAGCCGGTGGCGCGGGCGGCGCCGTCGGCGGCGTACACGGTGGTCTGCTCGTGCCTGACCCCCACGATGCCCGGCCGGCCGCGCCGTTGCTGTTGCCAGAACGCGAGGTTGTGCACGCCCGGAAGGCCGAAGACGCGCTTCGTCCCGATCGACGCGAGAGCGTCGAGGACGCTGCCCGCGACGGTCACCTGCTCCATGTGAGCCTCTCCGATCTTCGGCCGACGAACCGGCCTCGAGATTCCTGACGGTCCTCGAAAGCCCTGGCGGAGGGTCTTGCGCCCAAAATTGGATCCACTATACATTCGCCAAAAGTTCTTACCCCGACCACCGATCCGACGGCAAGTCCCCGCCCTCTCCACCGAGTCGGCTGTCGGTGGCTCCACCCGCCGACGAAACAACGAATCCCTCATTCCGCGCTCGCGGCAGACCATGCCGCCCACCCCTGAGGAGACCTGCGATGACCCACTCCCACGGCGGCACGGACTCACCCGGACGCCTGGACACCTCCGGCGGCGCGGACGGCCGGATGCGTCGTCTCCGGTGGGCCTCGGTCGCGCTGGCCGCGCTCGCGGTGACCGCGACGGCCTGCAGCAGCGGCCAGCCGGGCACCACGAAGGGGGGCGAGGCCAAGGCCGCCGCCGACACCACCGGCAAGTTCGACGCGTTCGCCGGCGTGACCAAGGACGACGCCGCCGCGGCCAAGCTCCCCGCGCGGATCAAGTCGGCCGGGAAGCTGGTCGTGGTGATGAACGTGTCGAGCCCGCCGACCAAGTTCTACGCGACCGACAACAAGACGATCATCGGGCTCAACCCGGACCTCGCCCGCGCGCTGGGGCGCGTCCTGGGCGTCCAGACGCAGATCCAGGACGTCCAGCTCGACGGCATCATCCCCGGTCTCAGCGCCAAGCACTTCGACTTCGCGATCTCCAGCATGTCGGCCACACCGGAGCGGCTGAAGGCCCTGGACATGGTGCGGTACGGCGCCTGGGGCACCTCGCTCGCGGTGGCCAAGGGCAACCCCGCCAAGCTGACGGTGGACGGCCTGTGCGGCCACAAGATCGCGGTGCAGCAGGGCTCGATCCAGGAGGCCGTGCGGCTGCCCGGGCTCTCCAAGGCCTGCCAGACGGGCGGCAAACCGGCGGTGCAGCCGGTGGTACTGCCGAGCCAGACCGACGCGCTGATGCAGCTCGGCAGCGGCAGGGTCGACGGCGTGCTCGCCGACACCCCGGTGCTCGCGTACGCGGCGGTCCAGACCCCGGACAAGTTCCAGCTCGTCAGCGAGATGAACCGCAGCCCGGTCGCCATCGGCCTGCCCAAGGGCTCCGACCTCACCCCCGCGCTACAGGCCGGGCTCGGCGCGCTGATGAAGTCCGGCACCTACCAGGCGATCTTCGACAAGTGGGGGCTGAAGAACGCCGTGACCGACAAGCCCGACCTGGAGAAGACCGCCTCCTGACCACCTCGCCCGCCCGAAGGGAAACCTGATGAACACCCTGTCCTCGCTGCCGTCCGGCAGAGTCGAGGCCCGGCGATGACGGCGGCCACGGACCGGGCCGTGCGGGCGGACGACGGCGAGGACCTCGCCATCGTCCCCCGGCGGAACCCACTGAACCTGGTCGGCATCGTGGTCCTCGCCGTGCTCGGCGCGATGCTGGTCCACACGCTGGTCACCAACGACAACTTCGACTGGGGCGTCGTCAAGCTCTACCTGAACGCCGAGGCCATCGCGCGGGGCGCGCTGCTCACCGTCGAGCTCACCGCGATCTCCATGGTGCTCGGCGTGCTGCTCGGCATCGTGCTGGCGGTGATGCGGCTGTCGCGCAGCCGGGTCCTGTCCGCCTCCGCCTGGGCCTTCGTGTGGTTCTTCCGGGGCACGCCGCTGCTGATCCAGCTCATCTTCTGGTTCAACCTGTCGGCGTTGTTCCCCCGGCTCTCGCTCGGGATCCCGTTCGGGCCGGAGTTCGTCTCCGGCAGTGCCAACGCCTTCATCACCCCGTTCGTGGCGGCGCTGCTCGGGCTGTCGCTGAACGAGGGCGCGTACATGGCCGAGATCGTGCGCGGCGGGCTGCTGAGCATCGACCGCGGCCAGAGCGAGGCCGCGCAGGCGCTGGGGATGCGGCCCGCCAAGACGCTGCGCCGCGTCGTGCTGCCGCAGGCGATGCGCGCCATCGTGCCGCCGACGGCCAACCAGACGCTGTCGATGCTGAAGAACACCTCGCTGGTCAGCGTGCTCGGAGCCGCCGACCTGCTGCACGCCACGCAGATCATCTACTCCCGTACGTACCAGACCATCCCGCTGCTGATCGTCGCCGCGCTCTGGTACCTGGCGATGACCTCGGTCCTCAGCGTCGCGCAGTATTACCTGGAGCGCTTCTACCAGCGAGGCGACCTGGGCGCGTCCCGGCGCCGGCTGTTCCCGCGCAGGCACGCCGCCGAGACGGCGGAGGCCGACTCACCGAAGGCGGTGTCGTGATGACCGACGTCCAGGATCGCGAGGAGAGCAGGACCCAGCGGGACGTGCTGATCCGCGCCCGCGGGATCCGCAAGTCATTCGGCTCCCAGCAGGTGCTCCGGGGCATCGACCTGGACGTGCAGTCCGGCGAGGTGTGCTGCGTCATCGGGCCCAGCGGGTCGGGCAAGTCCACCCTGCTGCGCTGCATCAACCATCTGGAGAAGCTGGACGGCGGCCAGATCCACGTCGGGGGCGAACTGATCGGCTACCGCCGGTCCGGGAACAGGCTGCACGAGCTGTCCGTGCGCGAGGCGGCCCGGCAGCGCGCCGGCATCGGGATGGTCTTCCAGCGCTTCAACCTGTTCCCGCACAGGACCGCCCTGGAGAACGTCATGGAGGGGCCGCGGCAGGTCAAGCGGGAGCCGGCCGCCGAGGTCCGCGAGCGGGCGCTGGCGCTGCTCGGACGGGTGGGACTGCGCGACAAGGCCGGCAGCTATCCCGCCCAGTTGTCCGGCGGCCAGCAGCAGCGGGTGGCCATCGCCCGCGCGCTGGCGATGCGGCCGCAGGTGATGCTCTTCGACGAGCCGACCTCGGCGCTGGACCCCGAGCTGGTCGGCGAGGTGCTGGAGACCATGCGGTCGCTCGCCGAGGAGGGCATGACGATGATCATCGTGACGCACGAGATCGGCTTCGCCCGCGAGGTGGCCGACACGCTGATCTTCATCGACGAGGGAGTGATCGTGGAACAGGGACCGCCCCGCGACGTCATCGCGGCCCCCTCCCACGAGCGGACCCGCGCTTTCCTGTCGAAGGTGCTGTGACGGGATGAACGGTGCGCTCGACGCCGAGATCGGCGTCATCGGAGTCGGAACCGTCGGCGCGATGCTGATGTGGCAGCTCACGCGCCGCGGAAGAGCGGCGATCGGATTCGAGCGGTACGCCCCCGGCCACGACCGCGCGGCGGTCGGCGGAGAGACCCGGCTGTTCCGGGTCGCCTATGCCGAGGGCGCGCAGTACGGCGACCTGTTGCGGCGGGCGCTCGGACAGTGGCGGGAGCTGGAGGCCGCCGCCGGCGTCCCGCTGCTGAACGCCTGCGGTGGCCTGGCCATCGGCGACCCCGGCCACCCGTACATCCGTGGCCTGCGGGCCAGCGCAGAGGCGTCCGGCATACCCGTGGAGGTGCTCGACGGGCGGGCCATGCGGGACCGGTACCCCCAGCATCGACTGCTGGACGGGGAGGTCGGCGTCCTCGACCCGCAGGCCGGGTTCGTGCGATGCGAGGCGGCGGTGGTCGCCGCGGCCGATCTGGCCGAGCGGGACGGTGCGACCGTGCTCCGGCACACCGAGATCGACTCGGTCGCCGAGCGCGACGACTACGTCGAGATCCGCGCGGGCGGGACGGCCTGGCGGGTGCGCGAGGCGGTCGTGTGCGCCGGATCGTGGACCGGCCGGTTCCTCCCGGATGACTGGCGGCGGCATCTGCAGCCCCGCAGGCTGTTGCTGAGCTGGTTCGCCGCCCGGCGTTCGGAGGAGTACACCCCGGAACGGTTCCCGATCTTCATCCGGGAGAGCGGTGGCGTGCACCTCTACGGCGCGCCCTCGGTGGACGGCGTCGGTGTGAAGGTGGCCGGCGCGGTACCGGGCATGCCCGTTACGGAGCCGGATGCGATCGAGCGGCGGCACGGCGCGGCCGAGACCGCCAGGATCTCCCAGGCCGTGGCGGAGCTGCTCCCTGGCCTGCATCCGGACCCGATCCGCGAAGACGCCTTCACCGACCTCTACACCTCCGACGGGGAACCCTTCGTCGGCAGGGTCGGTCGCGGTAGGCTCTCGATCGCGTCAGGCTTCTCCGGCCGCGGCTTCAAATACGCTCCCGCGCTCGCCGCGGACGTCGCGGATATGGTGGTGAAGGGCACTGGCGCCCCTTGGGATTTCATGGCACCGCGGCGGCTCGTGCCCGAGATCTCCACGTCCTCCGGGGAAGGCAGGTGAGCGCGATGCCGGTTGGCGGGGTCTCGCGTCCGCCGACGGTACAGGGCTTCGTGCTCGCCGAGGTCCGCAAGCTCATCATCGCCGGGGAGCTCAAGCCCGGCCAGCCGATCAGGCAGGAGCTCCTCGCCGAGCGGTTCGGCGTGAGCCGGGTCCCGGTCCGGGAGGCCCTGAAGATCCTGGAGGGTGAGGGCCAGGTCGTCCACCGGCCGCACCACGGGTACATGGTGACCGAGCTGTCCCTGCCGGACCTGCTGGAGGTCTACCACATCCGGGGGCTGCTGGAGTCCGAGGCGGCCCGCCTCGCCGTCGAGAAGGTGAGCGACGCCGACATCGAGCGGATCGTCGCGGCGCAGCGGGAGGTGGAGGTCGCCTCCGCTCGAGGCGACCTGCTGTCGATGACCGCGGCCAACCGCAGGTTCCACTTCTCGATACTCGAGGCCTCGCGGATGCCGCGGCTGGTCCGTATGATCCGCTCGCTGTGGGACTCCACCGACCCGTACCGCACGGTCTACTACAACGCGCCCACCAACCGCGAGCTGGTCGAGCGCGAGCACACCGACATCGTGGACGCGGTACGCGACCGCGACGGCGATCGTCTCGTGAAGCTGCTCGCCGAGCACCGCGACCACGCGGTCGAGGCGCTTCGGCAGATCATCTCCGACGAGAGCTGATCCCGCGTCGCGGAGGCCGCGCCGTCTGGGAGCTCGTCAACGGGAGTGTGGCTCGAGCGGGCCTCATCCCTTCAGCCCGCCGGCCAACAGATCCGCGCGCCAGAAGCGTTGCAGGACCAGGAGGAGGGCGATCAGCGGGATGATGGACACGGCCGAGCCCGTGATGACCAGTGAGTACAGGTCGGTGTCGCCCGCGCCCTGGCCCAGGAACGTGTACAGGCCCAGTGTGATGGGGTACTTGTCCTGGTCCGAGAGCATGATGAACGGCAGCAGGAAGTTGTTCCAGATGCCGACGAACTGCAGCAGGAACACCGTGACCAGTCCCTGAACCATCATGGGCAGCACGATGCGGCCGAAGATGCGGAGCTCACTGGCGCCGTCCAGGCGTGCGGCCTCCAGGGTGCTCTGCGGGACGGCGGCGGCGGCGAAGACCCGGCACAGGAAGATGCCGAACGGGTTGATGATGACCGGCAGGAGCACCGACCAGTAGGTTCCGGCCAGGCCGACTCTCGCCAGCAGGAGGTACTGCGGAACGGCCAGCACGATGCCGGGCACGAGCACGCCGGCGAGGATGACGGAGAACAGGGCTTCGCGGCCGCAGAAGCGGAACTTGGCCAGCGCGTAGCCGGCCATGGCCGACACCAGCGTCGACAGCGTCGCACCGACGCCCGCGTACAGCAGTGAGTTGAGACCCCACTTCCAGAACCGGCCGCCGCCGTAGCCGCTGAGGTCGGCGAGATTGCGGACCATGCCGCCACCGGGAGCGAAGGAGAACGTGCTGAACAGCTCGCGAGGGGTCTTGGAAGCGGCGACGACCACCCAGGCCACGGGGGTGAGGCAGTACAGCGCGCCGAGCAGCAGCACGAGCAGCGGCAGCAGCGGCCGCCGCTGGACGGCGGGCCGGTCGTGTCCGCGGAGACGGCGGTCGCCGGTGCGGTGCGGGGTTTCGGTGGCGTTCATGCGTTGTCTCCGAAGGTCCGGCGCTGGAAGAACCGCAGCAGCACCAGCGAGATGACGAGGATTCCCAGGGCCAGGAGGACGGAGGCGGCCGCGGCGCCGCCGAGGTTGTCGTTCATGAACGCCTCCCGGTAGATCTTCATGAGCGGCACCCAGGAGTAGGAGATGGTGGTCGTCATCGGCCGCAGTGTCGCTGGCTCGCTGTACAACTGCAGGGTGCCGATGACGGAGAACAGCCCGGTGAGGACGAGTGCGGGGGAGACCAGCGGGATCTTGATCCGCCAGGCGATCTGCAGTTCGCCGGCGCCGTCGATGCGGGCCGCCTCGTAGACGGAGGTGGGAATGGAACGCAGCGACGTGAAGATGATGATCATGTTGAAGCCGACACCGGACCACAGGGCGATGTTGGCCAGTGAGAAGTACAGGACGGGCGGGCTGAGGAAGTCCAGCGGCCCGGCGTGCAACCGCTGGGCGACGTAGTTGATCGGGCTGGTGCTGGGCAGGTACATGAAGCCCCACATGAGGCTGGCGATCACGCCGGGCACCGCGTACGGAACGAAGATCGCGGTACGGGCGAAGCCGCGGCCCCGCACCCTCGGGGTGTCGAGCAGCAGTGCGAACAGCAACGCCAGACCCAGGACACTGGGGACGGCAATGGCGCCGTAGATCAGCACCCGGCCGAGCCCGGAGACGTACTGAGGGTCGCTCAGCGCGGCGTGGTAGTTGGCGAGCCCGACGAAGGACTGCACGCGCCGCCCGAAGGCGCCGCCCTCGACACGGAACCCGTGGAAGCTCAGGTAGATCGCGTAACCGATCGGGATGACCACGAATAGGGTGAAGAAGACGATCGCGGGCGTGGCGAACAGCCAGGGTGTGGCGGCGGTTCGAACGCGTCGGAGCCGGCCGGCCGGCGCGGAGGGCGAGGCGGAACCGGCGGGCGCGGAGGTCGAGGTGGAGGTCACGGGCATGAGGCGTCCAGAGTGGTCGAGGTGCCGACGCCGCTGGGCCCGGCGGGTCGCCGGGCCCAGGGCGGTTACTTGGTCACGGTGAAGCCGGACTTCTGCAGGTCGGCGACGACGGCCTGCTGCGTCGCCTGGTAGACGTCGCGGAAGGAGGTCTTGTGGAGCGCGGCGGCGTTCAGTTTGTCCCCGAAGGCGTTGGAGGCCACGTTCACGTCGGGCCCCCACGACACCGGTACCGTCGAGTTCTTCACCACCTGGTCGGCGACCTGGTAGAAGTCCTTCTGCTGGGGCATCAGCTTGGGCGGCTCGTGCGTCAGGGTCGCCTGGCGGCCGGCCTTGCCGGCGGGGTAGATGTCGAGATTGAGAGTCAGCTTGGAACCCTCATCGGAACCGCCCAGCCAGGCGGCGAAGGCCGCGGCCTCCTTGGCGTGCTTGGACTTGGCCGGCACCAGATAGGCGGAGCCGCCCAGGAACGGCACCGCGGCGCTGCCGGGTGCCCACTGCGGTAGCGGTGCCGATGCCCACTTGCCCGCAGTGTTCGGCGCGACCGAGGCGATCACATTGGGTGCCCAGGCGGCGGCGGCCCAGCTGAGGAGCTTCCCGCTGTTGACCTGAGCGTTCCATTCCGGCGTGAGCAGCGGCTCGACCTTGACCAGATCCCGATCCACGAGGTCCTGCCAGAAGTCTGCGGTCTTCAGCGACTGTTGGCTGTCGATGCCGACCTTCCAGGACTTGCCGTTGTTGCTCCACCAGGTGGCGCCGGCCTGGGCGGCCTGGGCGGCGAAGAACTCGAACTCTTTGGCGGAGAAGCTGGCGATGTAGACGCTGGGGTCCTTTTTGTGGATCTGCTCGGCGGCCGTGGCGTACTCGGCCCAGGTGGTGGGGACCTTGACGCCGTACTTGTCGAACAGGTCCTTGCGGTAGGTGAGCATCATCGGCCCGAGGTCCTGGGGCACACCGTAGACCCGGTTGTTGAACGTGGTCAGTGCCCAGGTGTTGGGGTCGATGCCGGCCTTGGCGCCGGTCACGTCGCCGCTGATGTCCTTGACGGCGCCGGCCACCACCATGGCGGGCACGGCCCGGTACTCCAACTGCACGACGTCGGGGGCGTCGCCGCCCCGGTTGGCGGCCAGCAGCTTGGCGGCGGTGTCGTCGGTCCCGCCGACCTCCGACAGCTTGATGGTGACGTTCGGGTGTTCCTGGTGGTACCTGTCGGTGATCGCCTTGGCCGCCGGAACACTGGCCTTGAGGTTCCAGGTCCAGACGTTCAGCGTGACCGGCCCGCCACCGGACGAGGCGTTCGAGGAGGAGTCGCCGGACGAGCAGGCGGCCAGCGACGTCGCCAGGGCGGCCGCCAGCAGGGCGGCGCTCACCCTCCGCCGACACGGACGGTGCCGGCGCCCCACACGGGCTCGAGGTGAGGGGAAGGGGAGTGGGGTCATGACGATCTCCTCGTTAGACAGAGCATCACAGCGGGGGTGCGTGGGGACTAATGTCTTGTTAACGTTTTCATGTTGTCAAGCCCCTGCTCGTGACAGAGCTGAAACTTTCGGAGCCCCGTGGCCACCACCTTCCGCAACCCGGTCCTGCCCGGCTGCTATCCGGACCCGTCGATTTGCCGGGTCGGCGAGGACTTCTACCTGGTCACCTCGTCGTTCGCCTACTATCCCGGCATCCCGGTCTTCCACAGCCGGGACCTGGTCCACTGGCACCAGCTCACACATGTGCTGAACCGGCCGGGTCGGCTCTCGCTGGAGGGGCTGGACGTCTCCGACGGCGTCTGGGCACCGACCATCCGCCACCATGACGGCACGTTCTACGTGGTCTCCACCCTGGCCAGGCGGCGGCGAGGCGACCTCACCTTCGTCGTCACCGCCGACGATCCGGCCGGGCCATGGTCCGACCCGATCCCGCTGGAGGCCGAAGGCATCGATCCATCGCTGTTCTTCGACGACGACGGCCGGTGCTGGTTCACAGCCTGCCGGGACGCGGCTCATCCGAGCGGTGACGGCCCCGGCGAGCTGTGGATGCGTGAGCTCGATCTGGAACGCCTCGAGCTCGCCGGCCCGACCCATGTGCTCTGGCGCGGCGCTGTACGCGGGGCTTGGGTGGAGGCACCACACCTGTACAAGCACGACGGCGTATACCACCTGATCGCCGCCGAAGGCGGCACCGAGAGCAATCACAGCGTCACCGCCGCGCGCTCCGACGTCGTCACCGGCCCCTACCTCACGGACCAGCGCAGTCCTCTGCTCACGCACCGGCATCGCGGCCCGGATGAACCCATTCACAACGTCGGCCATGCGGACCTGGTGGACACCCCCGACGGTGAGGTGTGGGCCGTGACGCTCGGGGTGCGGCCGATCGAGGGCACCCACACACTAGGCCGGGAGGTGTTCCTGGTGCCTGTCACCTGGAGCGCTCACGGACCCGTCTTCGCCCCGGAATCGGGCGGCGTACGGATGTCGGAGCGGCTGCCGTCGATCGCGTCCGGACGGCCGAACGGCGACACTGCGGTGACGGGCCGCGTGCGCTTCGACGAGCCGGCGCTCGGCCTGGAGTGGAACAGCCTTCGTGGTCCGGTCGGCGACCGCGTCAGACCCTCGGCGGACGGGGGAGGGCTCGACATCGACCTGGCACCCGAGCCGCTCAGTTCCACCGGTGTGCCGGCCTTCATCGGCCGGCGCCAGCAGCATGTCCGCTTCCACGCGCGGACGAGGATCGGCTTCACCGCAGCCCATCCTGCGGAAGAGGCCGGCGTGGCCGTCTTCCAGAACCAGGACCACTACGCCACTCTCGCCCTCACGGCGGATGGCGGCGGAAGGGCGCAGGCGGTGCTGACCGCGCGGGAGGCGGGCACGAGCACCCGCCTGGCCTCCGTTCCGATGACGGCGAGTGAGGTGGTGCTGGCGGTCGAGGGGGATGAGGCCGGCTACACCTTCCGCCTCACGCATCTGGGCGCGGACCAGTGGATCACCCTGGCCACCATCGAGCGAGCCTTCTTCAGCACCGAGTGCGCGGGTGGGTTCGTGGGGGTCTATCTGGGTCTTTACGCGACCAGCAATGGCCGGGCCGGCGGCGGTCGCGTGCGTGTCCACTGGTTCGAATACCAGCCGCGCGTGCGGAGCGAAACGGCGCAGGCGGCGTACGCCCCTTAGCTCTCCGGCCGCGGTGGGGCGGTGCTGCGCCGGACCACGAGTTCGGGGGCGATCCGCTCGCATGAGGCCGGCTCGCCCCGCATCATCCGTAGCACCTGCTCGATCGAACGCTCTCCCAAGGCGACGAAGTCCTGGCGGACCGTCGTCAGCGCGGGCACCAGATAGGCCGTTCCGGCGCTGTCGTCGAATCCGACGAGCGAGACGTCATCGGGGACCTTGACGCCGAGGTCGGCGAAGGCGGCCAGCACTCCCATGGCCATCTGATCGTTGCCCGCGAAGATCGCCGTTGGAAGCTCGGCCGTCGAGCGGGTGAGGTAGGAGGCGAGCCGGTAGCCACTGTTTCCTGTGAAGTCGCCCTCAAGTAGCTCCCCCTGGGCCGCCGGGGCGCTCTTCAGCGCTGCTCGCCAGCCTTCGACGCGCGCTCGGGCGTCGAAGGTGCTCAGCGCGCCGGTCAGGTGAACGATGCGGCGATGCCCCAGCTCCAGTAGGTGCTCCACGGCGAGCCGCGCGCCCAGTTCCTGATCCAGCTCGACGAAGCCGAGGTCCGGATTGGGCACGTTGCCGGACATGATCACCGTTATGGGAACGCCGGTGACGACGTCGGCCAGGGCGTCTACCACCATGGGGCGGTCGGCGATGACGGCGATGGCCTCGACCGCCTGGTCGGTCAGCCGCTGCAGTGTCTCGGTCATGTCCTTCGTGGTGCCGCCTTGCCAGCTGGCCAGGTTGACCCAGTACCCGGCCCGCTGCGCCGCGCTCTGCACGCCGCGCAGGACGCGCGGCAGCTCGTACAGTTCGGTCCCGGCGAGCACCACACCGATCGTCGAGGAGCGACGGCTCTTGAGAGCGCGGGCGACGCTGTTGGGCCGATAGCCGAGTTTGTCGATGGCAGCCTCGACGCGAGCCCGGGTCTCCGGCCGGACGGAAGGATGGTCGTTCAGGACGCGGGATACGGTCACGTGTGACACGCCCGCTTCGCGTGCCACATCGACCATGCCTGGTGACCGGCCCATGTCCTTCGCTTCCTGGCTTCGCGGCGGCATATCCGCCCGCCGGCGTTGTAAGCGATGGTGCCACATCCGCCGCCATTGTGCCGGTGCCGCTTCCTCGTCTCGGTGCTACTCGTCGATGAGCAGGCCCTTCGCCTCGAGGACGGCGGCGAGGCCGCTGACCTCGATGACGCTCTTCCCGGCGCGATAGGCGGCGATGTACCCGGCCTCGGCGTCGACGCGCTCCTGGGATCTGCGGACGGCCTCGCCGAGGTCCTCCCGCCGCACCACCACGACGCCGTCGGCGTCACCGCGCACCACGTCGCCCGGGCGTACGATCTCGCCGCCGATCATCACGGGCTCCGCCATGGGGCCGACGGTCTCCTTGACCGTGCCCTTGATGGAGACGCTCAGGGAGAACACCGGGAATCCGAGCTCGCGCAGCTCCCGGGTGTCGCGGACGCCGGTGTCGGTGATCAGCCCGCCGAGGCCCTTGGCCACGCAGGCGTTGGCCAGCACGTCGCCGAACGAACCGGCCTCGGCGTACTCGCCGGCGGACACCACGATGACGTCGCCGGGCCTGGCGTACGCGATGGCGACCTGGAGCATGATGTTGTCCCGGGGAGCGCAGCGCACGGTGAACGCGGGCCCGCACAGCGACATCGCGTCGTCCACCGGCTTGATCGTCGAGCTCAGGGCGCCGAGCCGGCCCTGCGCCTCGTGGATGGTGGCGGAGGAGTACTCGCTCAGCCGCTCGACCAGTGCCGGGTCGGGGCGGTCGAACTTGGTGTTGACGTGCGGCATGGGTCCCTCTCTGCAGATCAGGAAAGGTCGGCGCAGGCGCGGGCGATGCGCTCGCAGCTCTCGGTCAGGACGGCGTTCGACGTCGCGAAGGAGATGCGGAAGTAGCCGGGTGCGCCGTAGGCCGCCCCGTGGATCACCGCCACCCGCTGCGACTCCAGCAGGTAGCGGGCGAACTCCTCGTCCGTACGGATCTCCTCGCCGGCAGGCGTGCGCCGGCCGAGCAGCCCGGCGCATCCGACGAGCACGTAGAAGCCGCCGCTCGGCGCGGTGCAGGTCAGGCCGGGGACGTCGGTCAGCGTCTTCACCGTCTCGTCCCGCCGGGCCCGGTAGACGGCGACGGTGTCGCGGATGAAGCCCTGGTCGCCGGTGAGCGCGGCGGTGGCGGCCGCCTGGCTGATCGAGGAGGGGCACGAGGAGATCTGCGACTGCAGCTTGTTGACCGCCCCGACCAGCTCCGCCGGGCCCGCGCCGTAGCCGATCCGCCAGCCGGTCATGGCGTACGTCTTGGAGACCCCGTTCGTGAGGAACACCCGGTCGGCGAGGCGCGGCTCGACCGCGACGATGGTGCGGGGGAGTTCCGGTCCGTACCAGATCTCGTCGTAGATCTCGTCGGTCAGCACCCGGACGTGGGGGTGGGCGAGCAGCACGTCGGCGAGGGCGCGGAGCTCGTCCGTGGTGTAGGCGGCGCCCGTGGGGTTGTTCGGGGCGTTGAGGATGACCCAGCGCGTTGCGTCGGTGATCGCGGATTCCAGCCGCCGGGCCGTCAGCTTGAACCCGTCGGCCTCCGGGCACGGGACGACGACGGGTGTGCCGTCGTTGGCCAGCACCATGTCCGGGTAGGACACCCAGTACGGCGTGGGGACGATCACCTCGTCGCCCGCGTTCAGCGTGGCCGTCAGCGCGAGGAAGATGATCTGCTTCGCGCCGCCGCCCACGGTGATCTGCTCGGTGGGGAAGCGCAGTCCGTGCCGCCGGTCGAGCTTGTCGGCGATGGCCGCCCTGAGCTGCGGGGTCCCGTTGACAGGCGTGTACTTGGTCTCGCCCCGCCCGATCGCCTCGATCGCGGCGGCCTTGACATGGTCGGGGGTGTCGAAGTCGGGCTCGCCCACCGTGAGGTCGAGGATCTCGTGGCCCTGCGCCTTGAGTTCGCGCACGCGCTGGGCGGCGGCCGTGCTCGGCGACGGTTTGATGCGGTCGACCCGCTGCGCCAGTGCCATGTCAGTCGGCCCGCCTCTCGAAGTTGAGGCCGCCCGGCACCTGGAAGGTCGGCATGATCTCCAGGTGCCCGATGTTCACGTGGCGTGGCGCGGAGATGGCGAAGTCGATCGCGTCGGCGATGTCCTCGGGCTTGAGCGATTCGTACCCGTCGTAGTACCGGCGCTGTGCCTCTTCCATGTCGCCGAGCAGCCGGCCGAAGATCTCCGTCTCCACCCGGCCGGGGCAGATCTCGGTGACGCGGATCCGGTGACCGTACCCGTCGACGCGAAGCTGACGGGAGAGGGTGTGCACGGCCGCCTTCGTGGCGTGGTAGATGGTGTTGCCGCCGAAGTTGTAGACGGCGGCGATCGAGCTGATGTTGACGATGTGCCCGAGGTCGCGTTCCACCATCCCCGGCATGATCAGGCGTACGAGGTGCAGCACCGCCTGGATGTTGACGGCTATCTGCTCGTCGACGGCGAACTCGTCGGCGGTGAGGATGTTCCCCGACCGGGAGACTCCCGCGTTGTTGACGAGCACGTCGACCTGGATGCCCCGCACGACGTCGGCCACCGCGGCGGTGTCGGTGATGTCGACGGCGTGCGGCGTGCATCCCGTACGCCGGGCCAGCTCGCCGAGTCGCTCGGCGTCGCGGGCCACGGCGTGGACCTCGAGCCCCTGCTTGGCCAGGCGCTCGACGACCACCGCTCCGATCCCGGTGGAGGCACCGGTCACCAGGGCGGTCTTGTAGTCGGAGAAGGGCATGTCAATTGCTCCCGGAAAGATGGCGGATGGGTGAGGAGGCCGGCCGTTACGCGTCGCGCAGCGGCTGGTGGGCCCTGTCCTTCACCCGGGATACGGCGATGAGCGTGCCGAGCGCGGTGAGGACCGCGTAGAAGGCGGGCACGTAGACGCTGCCGGTCTTGTCGATGAGGTACGTCATCAAGAGCGGCGCGGTGCCGCCGAAGAGGGCCGAGGAGATGTTGTATCCGAGCCCGTAGGCGGAGTAGCGCACCCGGGTCGGGAAGAGTTCGACGAGCAGGATGTGGATGACGCCCGTGTGGCCCGCGAAGATGACCGCCATGACGCACGCGCCCAGGATGGCGAGCGGGACGCTGCCGGTGCCGATGAGCAGGTAACAGGGGATCCCGGCGATCGCCATGGCGATCGCGGCGCCGGCGATGACCTTCTTGCGCCCGACCCAGTCGGAGAGCCTGCCCATGTAAGGGATGGCGATGGAGATGGCCACCAGGCTGGTCGCGGTGACGAGCAGACCCTGCACCTTGGTGAAGTGGAGGTCGCCGCTCATGAAGGTCGGCATGAAGGTGAACAGCACATAGTAGCCGGAGCCGTTCATCAGCGGGATGAACAGGGCGAGCAGCATCGCGCGGCGGTGCTCGGCGGAGGTGAACGCCTCTTTCAGCGGGTTCCTCGAGACCCCGTCGGCCTCCCGCAGGCGCAGGAAGTTCGGCGTGTCGCTGATGCGCTTGCGGATGTAGATGCCGGTGATCCCCAGGGGCACGGCCAGCAGGAACGGGATCCGCCAGCCGTACGACTCCATGCGGTCCGCGCCGAGGCCGCCGGTCAGGGCGGCGGCGAACAGCGTCCCGGTGAGCAGGGAGAGGAAGGAGGCGATCTGGGCGTAGCTGGTGAACAGGCCGCGTTTGCCCTCGGGGGCGTGTTCGGCGAGGAAGCTCATCGCGCCGGACGCCTCGCCGCCCACGGAGAAGCCCTGCAGCACGCGCAGGAGTATCAGCAGGGCGGGTGCCGCGATGCCGATGCTCGCGTACGTGGGCAGGACGCCGATCGCCGCGGTCGCGGCGCTGATCAGCAGGATGACGAAGACGAGCATGCGCTGCCGCCCGATGCGGTCCCCGAGGTGACCGCAGATGACGGCGCCGAGGGGGCGGAAGAAGAACGACACCGCGTAGCCCAGGAAGACGAGCTGGACGGCGTTCTTCGAATCGTGGAAGAAGACGGTGCCCAGCGTCCCCGCCATGAAGCCGAAGATGCCGTTGTCGTAGAGCTCGGCGAAGATCCCGACGCAGCCGGCGAGGGTGATCTTTCGTGCCGTTCTCGAGTCGACCGCGTTGGGTACCGGTTGTGCTGCCAGGGTGGCCATGGGCTGCCTCCTTAGTGACTGACGGTAACGGGAATGTGGAGTGCGTCGAACACCGTGCGTACGCGGGTCCGAAGGGCGTTGATGCAGGCGCGCTGCGACCGGTACGCGGCCACGGCCTCGGCGACCGTACGGCGCCGGAAGCGGATCGACTGGCCGGGGCGGGCCTGCCCCAGCGCGGACAGGCCGGTCGACGTGACGACCGCGAGGACGGGATAGCCCGCGGTGACGCCACGGCCTCGGTGCAGGACGAGCAGTTCGTCGCCCGCGGGCACCTCGACCGCTCCGACGGGCACTCCCCGGGAGAGCACCTCGCCGGTCGCCGTCCGGCGCGGCACGTGGCCCCGCATTCGCAGGCCGATGTGGTCGCTCTGCGGGGTGACGGTGAATTCCGACCGGAACAGCCGGTCCGCCGAGTCACCGAACTCCGCCCGGTCGGGGCCGTCGGTGGCGTCGATCGTCCATGCGTCGCCGAAGCGCGGTACGGCCGCGTGCAGACGGAACAGCGGGATGCCGAAGACCGGGTGGCCGATCGGAGGCAACGGGGCACGTACGGCGAGCCGGTCGCCGTCCCGCAGCGTGCGCCCGAACCCGAGGATCGTGTCGGGAGCACAGCTGCCCAGCAGGAACGGCGCCTCCACCGAACCGTGCACGGCGAGGTAGACGCGGACACCGAGCCTGATGCCGGTGACGCGGATCGTCTCGCCCGCCCGGACCACGACGGGTTCCCACCGTGGACGCGGAACGCCGTCGACGGTGAGGTCGGCGGGGGCGCCGGTCACGGCGATGAGCACGTCGGCCGAGGGCGTGCAGCCGAAGTCGAACGCCGTGATCTCCAGCAGCGGCGCGCCTTCGTCGTTGCCGGCCAGCACGTTGGCGACGCGGGCGGAGTACTGGTCCAGCGCGCCGTTGACCGGCAGGCCGTAGCGGGAGCGGCCCAGCCGCCCGAGGTCCTGCACCGCCGAGAGGCCGGCGCGGTCCACGGTGAGGGTGTCAGCCATGGGCCACCGCCTCGGCCGTCAGCATCGCGCCGTCGTGGCCGGGCCACTCCCCGGCGGTGATCGGTACGAACCGGAAGGTGTCGCCGGGCCGGTACGGGGCCGGCGGCTCGGCGTCGAGGTCGAGGACGCGCAGCGGGGTACGTCCCAGCAGCGGCCATCCGCCCGGAGAGCGCATCGGGCAGATGACGGCCTGCCTGCCCGCCACCGCGATCGACCCGGGCGGGACGCTGGTACGCGGCGAGGCCAGCCTTGGCACCGGCTTCGGGAACGCGGGGCCGTCCATCATCGGGGCCCCCACCGGCGCGCCGAGACAGCGCACCGTCAGGTCCTGGGCGGTGTGCAGCTCGACGACCTCACGCTCGGTCAATCCCAGTTGCTCCGCCACCACGGGCAGGTCGGGGCCGTACTCGCCGCCGTAGACGACCGAGACCGTGAAACGTCTGGGCGAGGGCGACGAGGCCGGGCTCTCGGCGAGCCGCCCGGCCGCGCCCCGCAGGGCGCGGTGAACGGTGTCGTGGTCCGTGGTGGAGCAGTCGAACTCGACGAGGAGCGAGTCGTAGGCGGGGACGATGCCGTACACCCCGTCGAGCCGGGCCGCCTCGATCACGTCGGCCAGGGCGTGCACGACCTGCCAGGCGTGGTCGTCGGCGCCGGCGGCCTTGACGACGACGGCCGAGTCACCGCAGTCCGCGATGCGGATGCCGTGGTGGTCCATCTCAGGCGCCGTTTCCGGAGACGCCGGACCGGGCGTCGAGCACGTCGGTCAGCGGGGCGATCGCCACGCCCGCCGCGAGCAGTTCCCTGCGGATGAGGTGTGCGAGGGAAATGGCGCCGGGGGTGTCGCCGTGCAGCAGGACGGTGTCGCACGCGACCGGGATGTCGCGGCCGCCGGCGCTGCGGATCACGCCTTCGGTCACCATCCGGACCGTCCGCTCGCTGATCTGCCGCTCGTCGTGGATGACGGCGCCGGGTTCGCTCCTCGGCACGAGGGTGCCGTCGTCGCGGTAGGCCCGGTCGGCGATCCCGACGATGCCGACCCGCAGGCCACGGGCCCGGGCGGCGTCGGCGAGCTCCCCGTCCTGCGCCAGGACGATCAGTGACCGGTCGAGGGAGGCGACCGCGTCGGCCACGGCGCCCGCGTAGTCCTGCCTGGTCGCGACCAGGTTGCCGAGACGGCCGTGCGGCGCCACGTGCCGTACGCGGGTGCCGTGCGCGGCGGCGAACGCCTGCAGGGCTCCGACCTGGTAGAGCACGTCGGTGCGGACCTCGTCCGGCGACAGGTCCATCGCACGGCGGCCGAATCCGACCAGGTCGGGAAAGCTGGGGTGCGCGCCGACGGCGACACCGCGCTCGACGCAGTGGCGGACGGTGGCGTCCATGATCCGTGGATCGCCCGCGTGGAAGCCGCAGGCGATGTTGGCCGAGGTGAGGACGTCCAGCAGCGCCTCGTCGTCACCCATGGTGTAGGCGCCGAACCCCTCGCCGAGGTCGGCCACGAGATCGATCACGTGTGTCATGTCGTCCTCCGCTCGAGCGGCGAAAAGGAGGGGATATTTCATTCGGAAAGCGGTTCGCGGCGCCGATTTACGCGGCCGTTACGATTCCTTCAGAAGTTCGCCGCGAGGTTGGAATTTCGCGTTTCGATGACGGTAATGCTGCGGCATCACGGCATCAAATACGTGTTGGGTGTGACGTGATAAGGCCTTGCTATGACCGAGCGCCGGTCCGGGCCGACACGGTCCGTGTCCGCCCCCGTACGATGAAGCCTCTGGTCAGGCAGGAGGTCGCCGATGGACACCAGGCGCCTGTACTCATTCGTCAAGATCGTCGACGCCGGGAGCATCACGCGCGCCGCCGACATCCTGCACATCGCGCAGCCGGCGCTGAGTCAGCAGGTCTCCGTGCTCGAGACCGAGTTCAAGCAGCAGCTGCTGATCCGGAGCAAGCGCGGGGTGGCGCCGACCGACGCCGGGCGCGCCCTCTACCGGCACGCCCAGCTGATCCTGCGCCAGCTCGAACACGCGCAGGCGGCGGTCGACGTGTGCGGCCGGGCGCCCGCCGGGAGCGTCTCGGTCGGCCTGGCCCCGTACAGCACGGGCGCGGTGCTGGGCCTGCCGCTGTTGCGGGCGGTGCGGGAGCGCTACCCCGACATCCTGCTGCACATCAACGAGAACTTCGGCGGCGTCATCAGCGAAGCGATCATGACCGGCCGCATGGACATGGCGTTCATCTATGACGCCGGCCCCATCCGCGGCGTCCAGTTCGAGCCGATGCGCACCGAGGACCTGTGCCTGGTCGCCGCGCCGGGCACCAGGCCGGCGTCCGAGGGGGACGACGTCTCCATCGCGGAGCTGGCCGATGTCGACCTGCTGCTGCCGAGCCGCATCCACACCATCCGCCAGGTCGTGGACACCGCCTTCCGCCGTGCCTCACTCGAGCCGAAGGTCGTCGGCGAGATCGAGTCCGTCCTGACACTGGTGAGCGCCATCAGCGCCGGTCTCGGCGCCACCGTGCTGCCCTGGTCGGCGGCACAGGCCATCCTCGACGTGCGGAATCTGGTGGTGCGGCGGATCGTCGACCCCACGATCGAGGTCAAGCTCTCGCTGTGCACGTCCGACCACCAGCCGCTGTCGGAACCCGCCCTCGCCGTGCACGATCTCTTTCACGAGCTGATCCTCGAATTCGGCAGGAATCACGGTGGCCGATGACGTCACACGAATCAGGTATTGGTCGGGTCGGCTGAGCCGGCACTAACGTTTTCGCCGCCAGTACCAAAAAGGCATCAGGGGAGTGGTGGATGAAAAGGCGTGTGCTCAGTACTCGTGACACTCTCCCCGGCGGCGGACTGGCCCGTCTGACGTCCCGTGCGGACACGGACGTCGTGTCCTGGGCGGGCACGGGCAAGCCGGAGCCGGCCGAACTGGCCGCACTCGCCGAACGGACGGGCGGCGTGAGCGCCATCCTGGCCCTGGGCAACGACCGCGTCGACGCCGGACTGCTGGACGCGGCCGGCCCGGAGCTGAGGGTCGTCAGCCTGGCGAGCATGGGGTTCGACGGCGTCGACCGGCGGGCCGCCGCCGAGCGCGGGGTCGTGGTCACCCACACCCCCGGCGTGCTGGCGGAGACCACCGCCGATCTGACCTTCGGGCTGATCCTGGCCGCCCGCCGCCGGCTCGGCGCCGCCCGTGACTCGCTGCACGCCGGAGTGTGGGAGCTGTTCCGGATGGACGACCACCTTGGCCTGGACGTGCACGGCGCCACTCTGGGCCTGGTCGGCTACGGGCAGATCGGCCGCGCGGTGGCCCGGCGCGCCACCGGATTCGGCATGAGGGTGCTGCACCACGATCCGTTCGGCCCGGCCGCCGACGGGCCTTCGACTCCGGTCGAGCTGCCGCGGCTGCTCGCCGAGTCCGACATCGTCTCGCTGCACGTCCCGCTCACCGACTCCACCCGCCACCTGATCGGCCCGGCGGAACTGCGCGCCATGAAACCGACCGCGACGCTGATCAACACCTCCCGGGGCGGGGTGGTGGACGAGGCCGCACTGCTGCGCGCTCTCGACGACGGCACCATTCACTCGGCCGGGCTGGACGTGTACGAACGCGAGCCGCGCGGCGCGGACGTGGCCGACCTGACCGGCCGGCCCGGCCTGTTCGCCCTGCCACATATCGGCTCGGCCACCGAGGCCACCCGCGCCGCGATGGTGGACCTCGCCGTGGACAACGTGCTGGACGTCCTCGGCGGCCGCCCGGCCCGTACCCCGCTGCCCGGCACGATGGCGGTGCCGGCATGACGGGCAGCCCGCTGTTCGACATCGCCGGGCGCATCGCGCTGATCACCGGATCCAGCCGGGGCATCGGCCGCGCGCTGGCGCAAGGGCTGCTGGAGGCCGGTTGCACGGTGGTCCTGAACGGCCGTGACGAGGTGGCCCTCGCGCGGACCCGCGCCGAACTGGCCGAGCTCGCCGGCGGCACGGTGTTCGCCCGGGCCTTCGACGTGACCGACTCCGCGGCCGTGGCCACGAACGTCGCCGCGATCGAGGCCGAGGTGGGGCCGATCGACATTCTGGTCAACAACGCTGGGATGCAGCGCCGCGCGCCGCTGGTGGACTTCACCGACGACGACTGGCGCCGGCTGATCGACACCAACCTCACCAGCGCCTTCGTCATGGGCCGGGAGGTCGCCCGCCGGATGGTCCCGCGCGGCCACGGAAAGATCATCAACATCTGCTCGGTGCAGAGCGAGACCGTACGGCCCGGCATCGCCCCCTACTCGGCCACCAAGGGCGGGCTGAAGCTGCTGACCAAGGGCATGTGCGCGGACCTCGGACCATCGGGCATCCAGGTCAACGGCCTGGGACCGGGCTACTTCGAGACCGAGCTCACCGAGGCGCTGGTCGCGGACGAAGAGTTCAGCGCGTGGGTACGGGGGCGCACGCCGGCCGGCCGATGGGGCAGGGTCTCCGACCTGATCGGCGCCCTGATCTTCCTGTCGGCGCCGGCGTCCGACTTCGTCAACGGACAGGTGCTGTACGTCGACGGCGGCATGCTGTCCGTCCTCTGAGTCCTGTGAGGGAGCATCACATGCTTGCGTGCGTTGTCCACAAGGCGGGCGATCTCCGCGTCGAGGAGAGGGCCCCCGGACTTCCCGGCCCGGGGGAGGTGCTCGTGGCCGTGACCCTCGGCGGCATCTGCGGCTCGGACCTGCACTACTACCATCGCGGCTCGGTGGGCGACTTCCAGGTCCGCGAGCCCCTGGTGCTCGGCCACGAGGTCGTCGGCCGGGTCGCCGCGCTCGGCGTCGGCACGGACGGCCCGGCCGTCGGTACACCGGTGGCCATCCACCCGGCCACCCCGTGCGGCGCGTGCCCGGAGTGCACGAACGGCCGGCGGAACGTGTGCGGCCGGGCACGCTATCTCGGCAGCGCCGCTCGGACACCCCACGTGCAAGGCGGTTTCGCCCAGCGTCTGGTCGTACCCGCCGGCCAGGTTCGCGTGCTGCCGCCCGGTCTCGACCTTCGCCGGGCCGTGCTCGCCGAGCCGCTCTCCGTCGCCCTGCACGCGGTGCGCCGCGCCGGGGAGGTGGCCGGGAAACGGGTGCTGGTCACCGGCGCGGGCCCGATCGGTTCCCTGGTGGTCGCCGCACTGCGTCACGCGGGAGCCGCCGAGGTGACCGTGAGCGATCTGCTGGACGCTCCTCTGGGCATCGCCAGGAGCGTCGGCGCCACGGCGACCGTCCGGGCGGACCGCCCCGACGACCCGGCGTGGCCGGAGGAGGTCGACGTCGCCGTCGAGGCGTCCGGCTCCGGAGCCGGCCTTCGCACCTGCGTTCAGCGCGTACGCCGCGGCGGTACGGTCGTCCTCCTCGGACTGCTCCCGCCCGGCGAGACCGGGTTCCTGGGCAACGTGGTGGTCACCCGGGAGATCACCATGCGGGGGGCCTTCCGCTTCGACCACGAGTTCGACGACGCGCTGTCGCTGCTGGCCTCGGGCCTGGACGTCGATCCGGTCATCAGCCACACCATCCCGCTGGCCCGGGCGGTCGAAGCGTTCGACCTGGCCGGAGACCGTGCCCTGGCGTCGAAGGTCCTACTCGATCTCGGCGGCGAATGACCGGCGGTCGTCACCGTGACGGGGCTGTTCGCCTGGCCGGGCTGCCGGTGAAGGAGCCGAACGCGTCGCCCAGCCACGGTTGCTCCGCTGCTCAGCGGCTGTGCGCCGTTCTCTCCGGGGATCCCGCGGAAGATGGGAGCGCCGGCGCTACCCGACTCGATCGGCATGGTCAGGGCGACGCGCTGATCGAACGCATCGGCCACGAAAGCGCCCTTGCCGAACCGCGAGCATCCCGTGACACCGGTGGCACGGGCCCCACGCCGCCGGCCGGTGGCTGCACGGCCGCCTACAGCGTGGTCGGGCAATGGTCCGGCGGCTTCCAGGCGTCGGTCAAGGTGACCGCCGGGACCACCGCCATCACGGGCTGGACCGTCACCTGGCATTACGCCGGCGGTCAGACGGTCACCCAGATCTGGAACGCGACGCTCACCAGTTCCGGGTCCCAG
Source organism: Actinoallomurus vinaceus (assembly GCF_039542055.1). Classification (NCBI taxonomy): domain Bacteria; kingdom Bacillati; phylum Actinomycetota; class Actinomycetes; order Streptosporangiales; family Thermomonosporaceae; genus Actinoallomurus; species Actinoallomurus vinaceus. The sequence continues at coordinate 200,940 of NZ_BAABHK010000007.1, read as the reverse complement.
GTCACCGCCCGCAACGTCGGTTACAACGGCGCACTCGGCGCGGGTGCCAGCACGGAATTCGGGTTCCTCGGCTCCGGCACCGGCGAAATACCCGCGCTCACCTGCGCCGCGACCTGACCCAGGCCGATATCGCCTCGTCCGCGCGCCCCGGCGCGTGGCGGAAGCGCCGTGACTGCCGGGTTGACAGTTTGATCAACACATTAGCTGCCCGTGCTGGCGTATTTGTTGTCATTTGTCCAAAGTTCTACTGTGCGCCCTCCTTAGGCAAACCGCGATCTCTAGGTTGCTTCTGCTGAAGATCGAAGCTAGGAGACCGGCATGCACAGGAGCCCCGCAGTCCGGGGTCGCGGGATCAGGAAGTCCTTCGGTGACGTGGTCGCACTCGACGGGGTCGACCTCGACGTGGCGAGCGGGCAGGTCCACGGCCTGGTCGGCCCGAACGGCGCGGGCAAGACGACCCTCCTCGGTCTGCTGCTGGGCTTGGCGGTCGCGGACAGCGGCAGCCTGGAGATCCTGGGTACGCCGGTCGGACGGACCCTCGCCGTCCCCGACGGCGTCGCGGGCTTCGTGGACGGGCCGGGGCTCTATCCGTCGCTCACCGCGCGGCAGAACCTCTCGGCCCTGGCAGCCCTGCGCGGGCAGGACGCCGGTCGCGCCGCAGGTGTCGACGACGCGCTGGAGCAGGTCGGGCTCACCGACGTCGCCGACGACCGCATCCGGGGATTCTCGCTGGGCATGCGCCAGCGGCTCGGGCTGGCCGCCGCGCTGCTCACCACGCCGCGACTGCTCGTACTCGATGAGCCGGCCAACGGTCTGGACCCGGCCGGCAAGCACCACGTGCACCGCGTCATCAGCGGGCTCGCCGCGGACGGCACCGCGGTGGTCCTCTCCAGCCACCGCATGGACGACCTCGCCGCGCTGTGCTCCGAGGTCACCGTCCTCGCCACCGGCAGGGTCGTCTTCTCCGGGCCGGTGGGCAAGCTCGCCGCCGAGAGCGGCGAGCTCGACTACCGGGTGCGCACCTCCGATTCGGAAGCCGCCCACACGGTGGCGCTGGACACGCCAGGGCTCCGCGTCGTGCCCGGTCGCGGCGGCGTCGAGCGGCCGGACGCCGACGTCCTCGTGGTCCGCGGGCCGGTGCCGGCCATCGAGGAGCTGGTGGTGCGGCTGGTGGGAGCCGACGTGGCGGTGCGTGAGCTGGCGCCCGTGGTGGCACCGCTCGAGGCCGCGTTCCTGGCCCTGACCGGGACCGGGCAGATCGACGAGGAGGACCTCGTGACGAAGGAAGACTCATGACCGCTACCGTCGCGCCGCCCTCGGTCGAGGCCCGGCCGGCACCGGTGCTGCGTGGCTACCGGTTCGAGCTGGTCAAGCTGCTCTCCCAGTGGCGGATCCGCGTGCTGCTGCTCGCCTGCTGGCTCGCCCCCGCGGGCTTCGTGGCCGCGGTGAGCCTGCAGAGCCAGCTGCCCGCCGACACGGTCTTCGGCCGCTGGATGCACGCGACCGGCTGGGCGGGGGCGCTGGTCGTCCTGGACTTCTCGCGCAGCTGGGCGCTCCCGCTGCTGACGGCGCTGGTCGCCGGTGACGTCTTCGCGGTCGAGGACCGGCTGGGCACCTGGCGCCACCTCCTCGTGGCGGTCCGCTCGCCGAGGCGGATCTTCGTGGCGAAGGGCCTCGCCAGCCTCACGGTGCTGCTGCTTCTGGTGGCCGGGCTGGCCGCCTCGGGCATCGCCGGCGGCCTGGCCGCGGTCGGCAACCGGCCGCTCGTCGGCCTGGACGGCCATCTCCTCACCCCCGGGGACGCGGCCGGCACGGTCCTGCTCTCGTGGGTCTGCGTGCTGGCGCCGACGCTGGCGTTCGCCGCGATCGGTCTCCTCGGCTCGGTGGCCCTGGGCCGCTCCACGATGGGGCTGCTGATACCCGCGCTCCTCGCGTTCGCGCTGCAGCTCGCGCAGTTGCTCCCGCTGCCGGTGGCCGTGCGGCTGGCCCTGCCGAGCCACGCCTTCCTCGCCTGGCGTGGGCTCTTCACCAGCCCGGCGCAGGCGGGCCCCCTTCTCATCGGCCTCGCGGTGAGCCTGGCATGGGCGGTCGTCGCCACCGCGCTGGCCTACCACCTGTTCCTGCGCCGCGACTTCACCGACCTCGCGTACGACGGCTCGGGCCGGCGTGTCCTCGTGTCGGGGGCGCTGCCTCTGGCCGGCCTGGTCGCCCTCACCGCCGTTGTGGTCACCGTCGCGACCCCGGCCAAGGGCTCCGGGATCGGGCAGTCCAAGATGCAGGACTCGCTCGCCACGGCGTACGCCCACCTCTACCGGCTGCAGACGCGGGAGCTCCATCGCCCCGCCGTCACCGAGGCCCAGCTTCAGGCCACCGCGTCCTGCGACAAGGGCGGCTCCCGGGTCCTTGACCAGGGACCGGGCAACGACTGGCGGTGTGTCGTGTCCTGGCACCTCCCCGGCGCGACCGCCGTGGGCACCGCCATCTACCAGCTCGACGTCACCGCGGATGGGCGGTACGTCGCGGACGGAGACGGTCCGAAGGAGGTGAACGGCTACTTCCAGGTGCGCACCCCGACCGGGGACGCACCTAACCCCCTGTGGCAGTTCGACGGGAACGTCGATCTGCTCGCAAGCGCTCCAAAGGATTGATTGATTCATGCATGTCACCCGCCAGCGCGTCGAGAAGGTCCCCCTCGGGCTCTTCCGCCGACTCACCGGTCGCCGGTTCCGCCTGGTGGCGGCCGGTACCGCAGCCCTCGCCATCACCAGTGGGGGCGTCTCGTACGCCTCCACCCGGATGTTCGGCACCGACCAGGTCGGCCAGACCACCAAAAAGGGTCTGGTCGTGTCCGCTGACCAGTACATCAAGCCGATCGGCGAGCGCCTCGTCATCAACAACGGCAAGATCATGTCGTCCACGGTCAGCCCGGACGGCACCCACGTCGCGGCCAACATCACCGACGGTGGGATGGCTCTCGCCATCGTGGATCTCAAGAGCTGGAAGGTGCAGCAGCTCGTCGGCAACAACAAGGCCGCTGATCTGAAGATCAGCGGCAACGACGTGGGCCAGGAAGGCCCCACGTACTCGCCCGACGGTTCGCAGCTGTGGCTGAGCCAGAGCGACGGCTACACCAAGTTCACCGTGAACCCGGACGGCACCCTCGCCAGCCCGACGGCCATCAAGATCCCGGCGGACGGGCCCAAGCGCGCGCTGGTGGCCAAGGCGGTGTTCTCGGCCGACGGCAAGACCGTGTACTCCGCCGTCAACGGCCAGAACCGCGTGGTCGCCATCGACGCCGCGACCGGTGCGATCCAGCAGAGCTGGGCCGTGGGCAACGCCCCGCGTGGCATGGCGCTGGTCGGCAACAAGCTCTACGTCAGCAACGAGGGCGGGCGCCCGGCGAAGCCCGGCGACACCACGATCAACTCCTACAACACCCAGGTGCCGGCCAACCCGGAGACCGGTGCCACCACCACCGGCACGGTCAGCGTCATCGATGTGGCGAACCCGTCCGCCGCCGCCACTAGCATCGACGTCGGTCTGCACCCGACCGCCCTGTACGCCAAGAACGGGGCGCTGTTCGTCACCAACACCGCCACCAACAACGTATCCGTCATCGACACGGCCAAGGACAAGGTCGTCCAGACCATCGCCACCCAGCCGTGGCCGGAGGCGTCGGTCGGCTACGAGCCCGACGCGGTGACGCTCACCGACGACGGTCACCTGCTGGTGACGCTCGGCCGCGCCAACGCCGTCGCCGTCTACCGGTACAGGTCGCCGCTGGAGCCGGTCAGCTACGTCGGCCTGCTCCCGACGGACTACTTCCCCTCGGAGATCACCACCGTCGGCGACGACGTGCTGGTCTCCAACACCCGTGGCATCGACGCCCGCCGCACGCCGCCCGCCAACAGCGCCGGGCACGGTACCCACGACACCACGTCGAGCCTGCAGCGGTTCAAACTGCCGGCCGACGGCATCATCAGGGCCTACACGCACAGGGTCTTCCAGCAGAACGGCTGGACCCCCAACTCGGTCCAGCTGGGCAAGGGCAGGGGTGCGAAGCCGGTGGCGGTCCCGGTGCATCTCGGCGACCCCTCGACGATCAAGCACGTCTTCCTGCTCGTCAAGGAGAACCGGACCTACGACCAGGTCTACGGTGACATCCCGGAGGGCAACGGCAGCCCGACGCTGGCCCAGTACGGCGAGAACGTGACGCCGAACCAGCACGCGCTGGCCAAGCAGTTCGGGCTGTACGACAACACGTACGACATCGGCACGAACTCCGCCGAGGGTCACAACTGGCTCATGCAGGCCGACGACCCGGAGTACACCGAGTCCTCGGCCGGTGAGTACACGCGCAGCTACGACACCGAGGACGACGCTCTCGGCCACCAGCGGACCGGTTTCATCTGGACCGGTGCGCAGGCGGCCGGCAAGTCCGTCAAGGACTACGGCGAGTTCCAGTCGTTCGAGAGCAAGCCGGCCGGCGCGACCTGGCAGAACCTGTACTGCGACGCCAAGACCATGGCGGCGAACCCAGCGCAGAACACCGCCTACCCCATCCAGACGGGTTCGGCGATCCCGTCGCTCAACAAGGTGTCGGTGCCCGGCTTCCCGCTCTTCGACACCAGCGTCCCGGACATCTACAAGTACGAGATCTGGAAGCGGGACTTCGACAAGAACGGCCCGGCGAACCTGAACATGTTCTGGTTCTCCAACGACCACACCGGTGGTCCGCCGACCGGGCCCGCTCAGGTCGCGGACAACGACCTCGCGACCGGCAAGGTGGTCGACGCGATCTCGCACAGCAAGTACTGGAAGGACTCCGCGATCTTCGTGGTCGAGGACGACTCCCAGGCCGGCGTCGACCACGTCGACGGCCACCGTGCCCCGATCCAGATCATCAGCCCCTGGGCCCAGCACGGCACCGTCGACAGCCACTACTACTCGCAGATCACGATGATCCGCACCATCGAGCAGATCCTCGGGATCCACCCGATGAACCAGAAGGACAGCGCCGCCACCCCGATGAGCGCGGCGTTCACCAACCAGCCCGACAACACGCCGTTCACCGCTCTGCCCAACCGGACCTCGCTGACCTTGGGGCTGTCGACCCAGCCGTCCTGCGGTTCGGACACCCCGGCGCCGCAGGACGTGAAGGCCGCGGCCGTGCCGTCGGCGACGGTGCCGAAGGCCGAGCAGCCGGTGGCGGCCAAGTGGCAGGCATGGAAGGCGAAGCAGCCGTTCACCGGGCCCAACGCCAAGGCCGACTCCGCCAACCCCGAGCAGATGAACCACTTCTCGTGGTACGAGGCGCACGGGTGGACGAAGCCCTACCCGGGTGAGACCAAGATCTACGCTCCGGACCAGGTGCCCGGCGCGTACATCCCCTCGTCGGACAACGACTGACCTCCGCACAACTGACGCGACGGCCCGCCGGGATCCCGGCGGGCCGTCGCCACGTCCGGGCGGGCACCCTGAAACTTTCATCGCTTCGCCGCAGGCTGCCTGCGGTAACGAGGGGATGGTCGGGGCAGCCGACGACGAGGCATTGACTGCGGTTTTGTTACCGGTAACATCTGCGCTCGGGCGCTGTTGATCATTCGCACCTTCGCGCGAGGGAGATCTCGATGTATCCGACACCGCGGTGGCGAGCCCTTCGCCGGGTCGCAGCGGCCTCGGCGATTCTGACCCTGAGCGGCGCGATCGGTGCGATCACGGCGGCCGCGAGCAGCGCGGCGGCCGGGAAGGTCTATTACGTCGCCCCGACGGGCAATGATAGCGCCGCGGGGACGCAGGCCGCGCCCTGGGCCACGATCGCGCATGCTCAGTCCGTCGTCACGGCGGGTGACACGGTGTATTTCCGGGGTGGCACCTACGCCTATGCACACGCCGACAGCAGCTGCAAAAGCCAGACGGACAAAGTCGACGCGATCACCCTGAACAAGAGCGGCGGTTCCGGCAGTCTGATCAGCTACCTGGCCTACCCGGGGGAGAAGCCGGTCTTCGACTTCTCCCGCATGACGGACGACTGCCGGATCAAGGGCTTCGATGTCACCGGGAACCGGATCCACCTCAAAGGGCTGGAGGTCAAGGGCGTTCCGCAGAACAACGACCTGAACCACGAGTCCTGGGGCATCTGGGTCTCCGGCAGCGACAACGTCTTCGAACTGATCAACGCCCACAACAACATGGGGCCCGGCCTGTTCATCCAGGACGGGGGCGGCAACCTCGTCCTCAACTCCGACTCGCACGACAACTACGACCTGCACACCTCCAACGGGGCCGGCGAGAGCGCCGACGGGTTCGGAGCGCACATCTCGGCCGGCCATCCCGGGAACGTGTTCCGGGGGTGCCGCGCGTGGTGGAACTCCGACGACGGGTTCGACCTCATCAACGCCTTCTCGTCGGTGACCATCGAGAACTCATGGGCGTGGCGGAACGGGTACGTGCCGGAGACGACCACGGCGGCCGGCAACGGAAACGGTTTCAAGGCGGGCGGCTACGGCGGTGGTTATGTCGCCGGCGGCGCCAAGCACACGGTCCGCTCCTCGGTGGCATTCGCCAACAGGGCGTCGGGTTTCTATGCCAACCACCACACGCTGGCGAACGACTACTTCAACAACACCGGCTACGGGAATCACCCGGACTTCAACATGCTCGGCGTGAACTCGAGCGGCGCCGCCGTCGGTCTGGGCAAGCTGCGCAACAACGTCGCCTACACGGGCACCCTGACGTCGAACATGACCGGTACCGACGCCGCGTACAACTCCTGGAACCTGAGCGTCACCCTGTCGGACGCGCAGTTCCAGAGCGTGTCGACGTCGGGCTGGGACGCGTCTCGCCAAGCCGACGGCAGCCTGCCCGTGCTGCCCAATCTCCGCCTCGCGGCGAACAGCACCCTGATCGACAAAGGCGTCGATGTCGGTCTGCCCTACAGCGGCCGGGCGCCGGATCTCGGCGCCTTCGAATCCCCGTGAGCCGACTCGCGCATGGTCGGCTCGGCTCAGAGGTTCTTCGGAATCGCTCAGGTACGGGGCCTGACCAGCCCGGCGTCGTACGCCATGATCACGGCCTGGATGCGGTCGCGCGCACCGATCTTGGCGAGCACCCGGCCGACGTGCTTTTTCACCGTGGACTCGGTGAGGACCAGCCGTTCGGCGATCTCCGCGTTCGTCCATCCCCTGCCGATCGCGACCAGCACCTCGTGTTCGCGTTCGCTCAGCGTCCGCAGCCTGGGGTCGGCCTCCGGTCCGGCGGTGGGGGAGAGGACCTGATGGGCGTGGGCGTCCAGCAGACGCCTGGTCAGGCTGGGTGCGACGACCGCGTCGCCGGTGGCCACCGCCTGGATCCCGGCGATGAGTTCCTCGGGCCGGGCGTCCTTGAGCAGGAAGCCGCTGGCTCCGGCGCGCAGCGCCGCGTACGCGTACTCGTCCAGGTCGAAGGTGGTGAGGATCAGCACGCGCGTGCGGCCGCCGGCGGCGACGATCCGCCGGGTGGCCTCGATGCCGTCCGTGCCGGGCATGCGCACGTCCATGAGGACGACGTCGGGCCGTAGTTCGGCGGCCATGCGGACGGCCTCCGCGCCGTGTCCGGCCTCGCCGACCAAGGCCATGCCGGGGGTGCCCTCCAGCAGCATGCGGAAGCCGAGGCGCTGCAGGGGCTGGTCGTCGGCGATCAGCACGGTGGTCATGAGGCGTGGTCTCCTGGGGCGTCTCCCGCGGTGGGCGGCGGGGATGCGGGGGGCACTTCGAGGATGACGTCCACGATCCAGCCGGGCCGGTCGCCGCGCGGTCCGGCGGTGACCGTGCCGCCGTACATCGCGGTCCGCTGGCGGACGCCGACCAGTCCGTGTCCCGGCCCGCCGGTCTCCATCCGGGGCTCCGGCGGCGTCCCCGTATCGGGCGGCGGCCCGGTGTCGGTGACCCGTACCCGGATCTCGGCGTTCTCGGCGGTCAGGGAGACGTGCGCGGCCGAGCCGATGCCGGCGTGCTTGAGGGTGTTCGTCAGGGCTTCCTGGACGATGCGGTAGATGGTGAGCTGTATCCCGCTGCCCAGGGCGGCGAGGTCCCCGGCGGTCCGGTAGGAGACGCTCACACCGGCGGCGCGCACCCGGGCCAGCAGCGTGTCCAGGTCGGCGACGCCGGGCTGCGGATGGAGCCGTACGCCCTCCGGCTCATCGCCCAGGACGCCCAGGACGCGGCGGAGTTCGCCCATCGCCTGGCGGCCGGTCTCCCCGATGATGTTCAGGGCTTCGGCGGCCCGTTCGCCCCGGCTGGCCGCGAGGGTGGCGCCGCCGTCGGCGAGGCCCACCATGACGGACAGGTTGTGGCCGACGATGTCGTGCATCTCCCGGGCCACGCGGGAGCGCTCGGCGGCGGCGGTGAGCCGTTCCTGCTGGTCCCGTTCGATCTCCAGGCGGGCCGCCCGGTCCTCCAGGGCCGCCAGGTACACCCGCTGGGTGCGGAACGTCAGACCCAGGGCGATCGCGGCGGTCTCCCAGCCCGCCAGCATCACCAGGCCCACCACAGGACGGTCGGTGGGCTGCAGGAACCACACCACCATGGACAGTTCGCCGAATATCGCCGCGGCCGCCCAGCCCAGCACCCGAAGGGAGCCGTGCAGCGCCAGGTTGTGCAGGGCGGTGAGCAGGCTGGCTCCGGCCAGTAGCCACATGCCCAGCGACCAGGGGATCATGGCGCCCAGCGCGACGATCGTGAAGGCGACGGCCGGCGCCCGGCGCCGCCACCACAAGGGCAGGGCGAGCCCGAGGCTCAGGGCGAGCAGGACCCCGAGCGGCAGTTCGGCGGCGCGGTCGATGTGCATGCCGAGCGGGCCGCGATCGTCTTTGGCGAGGGCGGCCGGCAGGGACCCGGCCGCGACGATCAGCACGATCAGCGAGTCGAGCAGCCACGGATGCCGGCGGTCCGTCCACCGCAGGCGGCGCTGCACCCACAGCACACGGCCCAGAGCCGGATGCCCCCAGGCGACCGGCGGCCCGTCCTCCGCCCCCTGGGCGCGGGGCGGGCCACCGGCAACGGGCGCCGTCGCCGTCGGCGCTCTCATCGGGTGCATGTCCTCGGTACTCCGGTCACGCGTCGGAACGGACCAGCCGGTACGCCGCACCGGCCAGGGCCAGCGCCACCCACCCCGCGAACACCGCCAGGCCCGCCCAGGGGCCGAGCTGGTGCGCCGACTGATGGAGGGACATCACCGCCTGGCCGGCGTTGCTGGGCAGGTAGGGGCTGACAGCGTCGGACCACGAGTCGGGCAGCAGCCCGGTCAGGCCGGGCACGATGAGCAGGACTCCCACCAGAACGGCGATGGCGCCCGCGCTGGAGCGGAGCAGCACGCCCAGGGCCACGCCCGCCACGCCCACCAGGCCGAGGTAGAGGCCCGCGCCGACCAGTGCGCGCAGCACCCCGTCGTCCCCCAGGGACAGCGCGATCTTCTCCCCGCGGAGGCCGAGACTGCCCAGCAGGAACGCGGCGAGCGCGCCGGCCGTGGCGAGGGGCACGGAGATCGCACCGAAGACGGCGCTCTTCGACCACAGCACCGGCAGCCGTCTCGGCACCGCCGCCAGCGTGGAACGAATCATGCCAGTACTGTACTCACCTGCGGAAACGAGGACTCCGAGCACGCCGATGGCGAGCTGGGCGAACATCGAACCCAGCAGGGCCAGGCCGACGGCGTCGCTTCCGGAGTTGGAGCCCGGGCCGGGCGGCCCGTTGCTCGCGACGGCGTCGGGACTGTACGTGGCGGAGGCGATCGCCCCGATGGCGACCACCAGGAGCAGGGCCACGCCGAGAGTGATCCAACTGGATCGCAGCGACCAGAACTTGCCCCATTCCGAGCGCAGCACCCTCAGGCCGGTGACCCGGTAGGCGGGCCTGGCGGACCCGCGGGGTTCGGTGGTCGCGGAGTCGGCGAACGCGGTGTCGGTCATCAGGCGGCCCTCCGGCGGGCGGTGTCGGCGGGGGCGCTGTGGTACTCCACAGCGTCACTGGTGAGTTCCATGAACGCTTCCTCCAGCGACACGGTCTGCGGGGTGAGCTCGTACAGCGGTACGCCGTGCTCCACGGCGATCGCCCCGATCTGACGGGAGTCCAGGCCGCTCACCACGAGCTCCTCCGCGGTGGTGGAGGTGATCGTGACGTCCGGGCCGGACAGCAGCAGGCGCAGCCGTTCGCCCTCGGCGGTGGCGACCTTCACACCTCTGCCGCCGGCGTTCTCGATGAAGGCATCGACGGTGGTGTTCGCGAGCAGCCGGCCGCGGCCGATGATGACCAGGTGGTCGGCGATCAGCGCGGTCTCGCTCATCAGGTGGGAGGAGAGCATCACCGTCCGCCCCTCGGCGGCCAGCCCGGACAGCAGCTGCCGTACCCAGAGCACCCCCTCCGGGTCGAGGCCGTTGACCGGCTCGTCGAGCATCACGATCTCCGGATCGCCGAGCAGCGCCGCCGCGATGCCGAGCCGCTGGCCCATGCCGAGGGAGAAGGCGCCGGCCCTCTTGTGGGCCACGCTGCCCAGGCCGGCCAGTTCGATGACCTCGTCGACCCGGGAGCGAGGGATCCCGTGGGTGCGGGCGAGAGCCATCAGGTGGGCGAAGGCGGTGCGGCCCGGATGGACCGACCTGGCCTCCAGCAGGGTGCCGATCTCCTGCAGCGGCGCGGCGTGCTCGGCATAGCGTCGGCCGCCCACCGTGACCGTGCCGCTGGTGGGCGCGTCCAAGCCGATGATCATGCGCATCGTCGTGGACTTGCCCGCGCCGTTGGGACCGAGGAATCCGGTGACCTGCCCGGGCTGCACCGTGAAGCTCAACCGGTCGACCGCCGTCTTGTCCCCATACCGCTTCGTCAGCTCATGTACGTCGATCATGTACGTCGATCCCCGCCTCTGTTCTCGCGGCCCCGGCCGGTCCGGAGCGCGTGGCCATCACGCTAGGTACGGAACCGGCCGGACCCCTGGGACCAGGGGAGGCACTTCGGCACCGCGGTGGTACCGCGGTACCACTGCGAGTACGGCCGTGGTCGGCACTCCAGGCCGGGCTCAGGGCGTACCGGAGCCTGCGGGCAGCACGAGCCGGAAGACGCTTCCGCGTCCGATGGCGGTCTCGAGTTCCAGCCGGCCGCCGTGACCCTGGGCGATCGCGCTCGCGATGGCCAGGCCGAGGCCGGAGCCGCCGTGATCGTGGGAGCGGGACGGGTCGACCCGGTAGAAGCGTTCGAAGACCCGGTCGGCCGCTTCGGGGGACAGACCGGGGCCTTGGTCCGCCACCTCCAGTACGCAGATCCGCGTTCCCTCCCGCAGCGGTGGCGAGGGGCTCGTCCGGCCGGGCCGATTCGTGCCGCCGGTCGTGGGGCCGGCCCGCCCGCTTCCGACGCGTACGTCCACCCTCGTACCGGGCGGAGTGTGCGTCAGCGCGTTGGACAGCAGATTGCCCACGACCTGCCGTAGCCGGTGCGGATCGCCGGTCGCCTCGACCAGCTCCAGTTCGTCCTCGTCGGCGGCCGCCCCGGTGCCGAGGGCGCCCAGCCGGATCGGGTGCCCGTGGCTCTGGTGTGCCGCCGCGCTCACGGAGTCGGCGGCGACCGACAGCAGGTCGACCCGCTCGCTGCGGTAGGCGGGTTCCTTGTCCAGCCTGGCCAGCAGCAGGAGATCGTCGATGAGCAGGCCGATCCGCTCGGCGTTCTGGGCGATCAGCCGGTCGGCCTCGCGCCGTTCGGAGCTCGACCGTCCCTCATGGCGCAGGGCCAGTTGGGCGAAGCCCTGGATGGAGGTGAGCGGTGTGCGCAGTTCGTGTCCGGCGTCGGCGACGAACCGGCGCAGCCGGGCCTCGGAGACCTCGCGTTCGCGGAGGGCCTGTTCCAGCCTGTCCAGCATCGTGTTCAGCACGGTGCCGAGGCGGCCCACCTCGGTACGGGGGTCGGTGTCCGGCAGCCGCAGGCTCAGGTCCCTGACCGTGATGTCCTGCGCGGACCGCTCCATGCGCGTCAGCGGCAGCAGGCCGATCCGGACGACCCAACGGCTGAGCGCGATCAGACCGGTGAGGGTGGCGGCCAGCACGATGCCGTTGAGCCACAACAACTTGGAGGTCGCGCCGTCCAACGTGTCCAGGGGCAGCGCGACGACGTACCAGGTGTGATCGGGCTCTGTCTTCTTCCGGATCCGCCAGCGCCCGTCACCGGAGACGGCCGGGACGGTGGCCGGCCGGCGGTCGGCCGGACGCGACCGGCCGACGGAGTCGGGGAGATCCGGCCCCGGAGCCTTGCCGGTGCCGAGGATGCCCAGCTCGCGGCCTGCCGCGTCGTAGAAGGTGAGGCGGAAGTCGGAGGGCAGGTTCACCGAGCCGGGATCCGGAGGCCGGGGCATCTCGGCGATACGGGAGAAGGCCTGCTGCGGCAGGAAGAAGTCGTCGAGCTGCTCATCGACGCGATTCAGCAGCCATGAGCGCAGCACCAGGAATCCGATGGTCTGAGCGGCAAGGACCGCGACGGCCGCCAGCAGCGCCGCACCCCACACCAGGCGGCTGCGCAACGATCTGGGCCGTGCGGCGCGCAGCCGGATCCGGCGGGTCACCCCTCGGCCCGCGGGGTGTGGTCGCGCGGCAGGCGCAGGCAGTACCCCACGCCCCGCTCCGTGTGGATCAGCGGCGGATCGAGGCTGTCGATCTTGCGCCGCAGGTACTTCACATACGTTTCGACGATGCGGCCGTCGCCGGAGAAGTCATAGCCCCAGACGCGGTCGAGGATCTGGCTCTTGCTCAACACCCGGTTGGCGTTCTCCATCAGGAAGGCCAGCAGCTTGAACTCGGTTGGGGACAGCGGGATGTACCGCCCCGCCCGATGGACCTCGTGCGCCCCCTCGTCCAGTTCGAGGTCCGCGTAGCGCAGCACCTCGGCCTCTCCCGCGCCGTACGGGACGTCGTGCCCCGTACGGCGCAGGATGGCGCGGATGCGCAGGATCACCTCTTCGACGCTGAACGGCTTGCCGACGTAGTCGTCGCCGCCCGCGCCGAGGCCGGCGATGCGGTCGTCGATCTCCGTGCGGGCCGTCAGGAAGAGGACCGGTGTCCGCACGCCGACCGCGCGCAGGCCTCGGGTGACCTCGAAGCCGTCGAGGTCGGGCAGCATCACGTCGAGCAACAGGAGGTCGGGGCGGAAGCGCTCGACCTCCAGCAGGGCGCCGTGCCCCGTGGCGACACTGCTCACCTGGTATCCGGACAGGCCCAGGGCCGACTCCAGCAGGAAGCGGATGCCGGGGTCGTCCTCCACCACGAGGATGCGCTGGGTTGCGGGCTGCTCGGCCATGTCGCGTCGTGGTCCGTTCTGCCGTCGCCTACTTCTTGGCGGCGCAGTCGTACAGGGTGGTGCCGGCGCCCATCATGCCGAGGAATCCGGAACCGTTGCCGGTCGAGCCGCCGGCGCTGCCGCCGTAAGCGGAGGGCGGGACCTTGGTGCAGTGGTCGCTGATCCACTTGGAGCGCTGAGCGGCGTGGCTGTTCTTACCGCCCGCCATCGCGCCGAAGCCGACGCCAACCGCGCCCGAGCCCAGGACGTAGCGCAGCTCGCCCTTGCCGGTCCACGTCTCCAGCTGCTTGACGGACGGCGCGTCGTCCGTGCCGATGAAGCCGCCCATGCCGATGACCGTGGCGTCGCTGTTGAGGATGAATGAGGCCGCGGCCATGGCACCTCCATCGACGGCGAGCCTGATCCGGGCGGAGCCGGAGTGCTCGACCGCGTACTTGAGGATCTTGCGCTGATCGGTGGAGAGGCCGGTGCCTCCGAAGAGCCCGCGCATGTCGCCCATGCCTCCCGCGCCGCCACCGCCACCGCCGAAGCCGGGCATGCCCTCCGGCATCCTGCCTGGTCCTCCACCGGGCATCCCGGACGGCGCACCCTGTGGCATTTCGCCGGAGCCTCCGCCGGGCATGCCACCCGTGCCGCCGCCGAAGCCCTCGGGCAGCTCGAAGCCTTCGGGCAGCTTGAAACCCTTGGGCGGCTTGAAGCCCCCGGAGCCGGAGCCCCCGCCCGGGAAGGAAGCCGGGCCGGCCGTGGGGTTCGCGCCGCCCATCGCGGAGTTGGACCCGGGAACACTGACCGCCCAGGCACCGGGCGCCAGCAGTACGGCCAGGACGGCACCGCCCAGGGCGGCCGGCAGCAGTCGGTGCCGCCGGCCCGAGAACAGCAGGAGTGCGATCGCGCCGAGTCCGGCGAGCACCACCGGCCACGCCAGCCAGCCGTTCCAGGAGGACTGCCGCTCGATCATGACGACCGCCCAGACGATCGTGACCAGCACGGCGCCGGCCCCCGTCGGCAGGGCCCAGCGGGCACCGGCCCGATGGGCGCGGGAGAGCGCGGTCGCGAGGCCCGCGGTGAGCGCGGCGACGGCGGGGGCCAGCTGCGTCGTGTAGTACGGGTGGAACGTGCCCTCCTGGGTGGCGAACACGAGCCCGCACACGACCAGCCAGGTTCCCCACAGAATCCACCCGGAGACGGCCAGCGGCTCGCCCGTGGTCGTGCCGCCGCGTCGGCGCAGCACCACGACGGTCACCGCCACGCCCAGCGCGACCCCGCACAGTGGCAGCAGCCAGCTGATCTGGCCGCCGACCTGGTCATTGAAGAGCCGGCCGAGCCCGGCGGATCCACCGAAGGAGATCCCGCCCATCCCGCCGGTGGCACCGTTCTCGCCGAAGATCCGGCCGAGCCCGTTGTAACCGATCACCAGGTTCCAGGCCGAGCCGTCCTCGCTGCCGCCGATGTACGGCCGGTCGCCGGGCCACAGCGCCACCATGGCCACCCACCACAGGGAGGTCACCGCCAGCACCGCCCCCGCGATCAGCAGACGGCGCACGCGGACGAGCCAGGTCCCGGCCGCGCCGACAAGCCAGGCCGCCGCGAAGGCCGGGATCACCATCCAGGCGGCCAGCATCTTCGTCAGGAAGCCGACGCCGACGAGGAAGCCGCTGCCGCACAGCCACCACAGGGCCGTCCGGCCGGCCGGAGCCTGCAGGGCCCGGGTCAGCGCGTACGCCGCCGCGACCAGGGACAGCACCAGCAGCGTGTCCGGGTTGTTGTCGCGGTTGATCGCCACCGTGATGGGGGTGAGCGTCATGACCAGCGCGGCGAGCAGCCCGGCGCCTTCGCCCGCCCAGCGGCGTACCGTCCGGTGCAGGACGAGGACCGCCGCGACGCCTTCGAGTATCTGGGGCAGGATCATCGCCCAGCCGTGCAGGCCGAAGATCTTGGTGCTGATCACCTGCGGCCACAGGGCGGCCGGCGGCTTGTCGACCGTGACCACCCCGGCCGGGTCGAACGAGCCGAAGAGGAAGTTGGTCCAGCCGCGGCCCATCGACTTCACCGCGGCCGCGTAGTAGCTGTTGCCCCAGCCGAGGGAGCCGAGGGCCCAGCCGTAGAGCGCCGCGGCCAGCAGCAGGATCGCTCCGAGTGCGGCAGGGGCGGCCCAGCGGGGCAGCGCACGGCCGGCGACGACCGGCGGCGGTGCGCTCGCGGGCGTGGTCGACGGCCCTGGTGATATCTGCGTCATAGGTGCGATTCGCTTTCCTGGAAGAGACGGGGGTATCAGGCCCGGGCTGACGGTGGTGTCGGGCTCAGGACGTGGAGCGCCGGAAGACGGCCAGCCGCAGCACGAGGAAGCGCACGGCGGTGACCAGCACGGAGGAAGCCGTCAGCACGAGGGTTTCGGCGGCCGCCGAAGCGTCCGGACTGCTCTGGCGGTACAGGAGTACGGCGGCGGAGGTGACGAGGTATCCGATGACGAACAAGGCGCCCGCGCCCAGGTGCGCCCGTCCCACTCCCGTATCGGACCAGCGGAACGTCAGGCGGCGGTTGGCCTCGGTGTTGAACACGGTGAGAACCAGCAGCGACACGAGGTTCGCCAGCACGGGCGGCCACCAGCCGCGCAGCAGCCAGTAGAGCAGCGCCTGCCCGATGGTCGAGGCGACGCCGATCGCGACGAAGCAGCCGACCTCCCAGGTGAACCGGGAACGGCCGGTGCCGGAGGCCAGCACCGCGTCCGGATGTTCGGCGGCCGGAGCGGGACGGCGCGGCAGCGCGACCCGGGCGGCGCCGGACGCCTTCAGTCGCGCCATCCGGTACAGACCCCGCAGGTCGTCGGCCGCGGTGCCGACGACGTCGACCCGGGTGTCCACGTCCTCCACCCAGTCGACCGGGACCTCGTGGATGCGCAGTCCGTTGTGCTCGGCCAGCAGCAGGAGTTCGGTGTCGAAGAACCAGGCGTCGTCCTGCGTCTTCTCCAGCAGCGGCCGCAGCACCTCCGTACGGGCCGCCTTGAAACCGCACTGCGCGTCGGTGAACCGCGCTCCGTGCGTCAACCGGATCAGCCCGTTGTAGCAGCGGGAGATCAGCTCACGGCGAGGCCCGCGTACGGTCCGCGCGCCGGCCGCGAGACGGCTGCCGATGGCCAGGTCGGAATGACCGCTGGCCAGCGGTGCTATCAGGGGCAGCAGCGCATCGAGCCGGGTGGACAGGTCGACGTCCATGTAGACGACGATGTCGGCCTCGCTGGCGCCCCACACGGTACGCAGCGCCAGGCCGCGGCCCTTGCGGTCCAGGTGGAACACCCCTACTCCGGGCAGCTCGTCGGCCAGTTCCGCCGCCACCTCGAAGGTCCGGTCGAGGCTGGCGTTGTCCGCCACCGTGATCCGCCACGGGAACGGCAGCTGCTCACGCAGCCTGGCGTGCAGGGTGCGCAGGCAGCCGGGCAGCGCACGCTCCTCGTTGTAGACGGGAACGACGATCTCGACGGTGGCGGTGTTCGTACCGGACGGGTCGGAGTGACCAGGTCGGGCTGCGGGCTGGAAGCCGCGAGCGATGCTCAGTCCACTGGAAGTCTGGGGCATGGATTCCTCGTACGGAGAGGCGGCGATGGGGCGACGCGTCGCGCCGAGGCCCCGGCACGTGGCGTCGCCGACCGGAGCGGTGATGCCATGTGCCGTGAGCCGTGCAGAACCATCGCGGCCCCGGCAGGGAAACCCGCGACAGCGAGCTGGGAATTCGCCGAGAATTCGTGCTCACACGGTAAGAAGCCGTGGACGGGAAACCCTGGTACCGAGGGGGACAATGACGGGACACCGGTGGTACCGCGGTACCACTCGACTCATGAGCAGGCATGCGATCGGCGCGCTGTGCCGATCGCATGCCTGCGAAATCACGCTGAGGATGGACGAAGGCGCGCGTACGCGCTCAGCGGTCTGTCAGCTCTGCTGCGGTGTCAGCAACCGGAGGGACACGTCGCTCGCGTAGAGGTTGACCGGGCCGGTGTCCGCCGTACGGATCTGGACGTGGGTGTCCGCCGCCGACGGGACCGCGCCCTGGATGGTCAGCGTCTGCGGCGTGCCGGTCAGCTGGACGGTCTGGCTGGTCAAGTCCTGCTGCCCGTTCCAGAAGTCCAGGTAGACCGTACCGGTGCCCTCCAGGGTGATCGAGGCCTGGTAGCTCTGGCCCGCGGGCAGCCCGGACTCCGGATCGACCCAGATCCAGGTGTTGGGCGCCGCGTTGGTCTCGGTCCAGTGCACCGCGCTCTTCCCTTCGGGTGAGGTGGCGGAGTCGACGGTGCCGGGCACCGAGCCCACGCCGTTCTGCACCGGCCCGTGCCAGGACAGTTCGCCGGTGGGCGCGCTGCCGAGCAGGTTGGGTCCGGTCGGGGTGAGGATGACCGGCTTGCGTCCCGGCGGGAACTTCAGCGGCCCGGCCGGGTAGGACGGGGGTGCGTCGGAGGCCGTGGCCGCCCACGACGTGTCGGCGGTGGGCGTGAGGGTGAACGCGAGCTCGGTGGTGGCCGGTCGGCTCGACGGGGCGTCGGCCCCGGTGAGCAGCGACGCGGACAGCCAGGCCGGAGCCCAGGGCTTCCCGTTGACGGACACGCCGTGCACGTAGGCGGTCGTCGAGGCGCCCGGCGCGGTCAGCTTGAGGTGGTGGCCGCCGGGCAGGTCGAACTCGGCCCGGGAGAAGATCGGCGCGCCCAGCGCGAGCACCGGTGTGCCCGGGGTCGCCGGGTACATGCCGAGGCTGGACCAGACGTACCAGGAGCTCATGGAGCCGAGGTCGTCGTTGCCGGGCTCACCGCCGGGTGTGTCCGCGTACACCGAGGTGAGCAGGCGGTGCACGATCTCCCCGGCCGGCCTGCCGTCGGGCCCTGCGGGCACGCGCGGAGCGCCGGTGCCGTGCGTGCTCATCTTCGTGCTGCCGGGCGTCTTCACGACGGTCTCCTGGCGGATCGAAACCGCCGAGGCCAGCAGGTCGACCGGGCCGTCGCCCGCGGTGCGCACCTGGAACTGCGGCCTGCCGATGGAGCCGGTCGGGATCGGGGCGTCCACCGTCAGGGTGACCGGGGTGGAGGTGAGCTTGACGGCCTTTCCGCCGACGTCCTGCCGCCCGTTGTAGAAGTTGAGGTAGACGTTGCCGCTGCCCTGCAGGGTGACGGTGGCCTGGTAGGTGTCGCCCTGGGGCAGAGCCGGGGGCGTGGTCTCGATCCAGGTGTTGGCGAGGGCGTTGCTCTGCTTCCAGGCGACGGCGCTGCTCCCGTCGGGCGTCTTCGCGGGGGTGATGCTCGCCGCGGTTCCGCCGCTCGCCACCTCGTGGTAGCTCCAGGGAAGGTCACCGGCCTGCTGGGTGAAGACGTTCGGCCCGGTGGGCGCGGTGTGCCACGTGCCGTACGAGGAGAACGGCCGGGAGAACTTGGCGACGAAGTGCACCGGATACGTCCCCGGCGAACCGCAGAACTGCCCGGCCGTCTCCGTGCCGGTCACCTCGTCGTCGCCCACCACCTGAACGCTCGCCGACTGGTTGCCGGACTGCGCGGCGCCCATCTTGAACAGCAGGTTCGCGGCGGTGGTGCCGGGATAGGTGAACCGCCCGATGCCGGTACGGGCGGTGGCCGCCAGGTCGGCCCGTACGGCCGTGGGCTTACCCGGGTTGAGCCCGACCGAGTACGAGCCCGGCGCGGCGTGCTCGTCGCCGTGCTGGAACGCCGCGGTGGTGTTCGCCGGGTCGTCGTCCAGCGCGCCCACGGTCGGCAGGATGGGGAAGTCGCCGAAGGCGCCGCAGCCCGGGCCGGACATGTGGGTGAGGCTGAAGCCGGTGATGGCGGAGTCGTCGTAGTTGTAGCCGCCACCGTCGGGTCGGGAGGGCGTGTCCGGGCTGAAGGACACCATGCCGAAGGGGGCCGTCGCTCCCGGATAGGTGTCCACCTGTCCGACCGTGGCACCGCCGGATCCGGTTCCGATCAGGGGATCGACCAGCGACGCGGGGTCGCTCACGAGCGCGTCCCCGGCGGAGCCGCCCGGCGGGGAGACGGCCAGGGCGCGGGCCCCGGCCGTTGCGCCGCCGCCGGCCGCGAGCGTCCCGGCGGCCGCGATGACGACCACGAGGGCCCTCAAGAGCCGGCTTCGCGAAGGTCTGTGTCGAAGGGGCATGCGGGGGAACCTCTCCCTATGACAACGTTGTCCAGGTTGTAACCTTTCGGGCGCTGCCGTACAACCCCTCCTAGTTGTCCTAACGAAATGATCATCCTCGTGTTCGGGCGTCCGTCGTCCACTGACGTGGTGTTAAGACTTGCCAGGTGAGTGAGATGCCGTACCAGTGGCTGCTGGGCCTACGGGCGGAGGGCGGCGGGCACGCGCCTGCGGCGTCCCCCGTCACCCTGGCCTTCGCCCGCGAGACGATCGGGGAGGGCCCGACGGGGTGGGCGGTGGAGACGGCCGTGTGGATGACCCAGGAGGTCATCCGGCAGGTACCCGCCTACGGTGGCGGGCGGACCTCGTTCGAGACGCTGCGGCGTTCGGTGGAGGCCAGCGTGCTGGCCGCGCTGGTCGGGCTGTTGCTCGACGTCCGCCCGTCGCCGGAGATGGTGCCGGTGGAGGCGGTGGAGGGCAACGCGGAGCTGGTACGGCGCGGGGTGCCGCTGGATCTGGTGCTGCGCGGGGTGCGGATCGGGCACGCGTGCCTGCATCAGCGGTTCATGGACGCGATCGACGCCCAGGGCGAACCGGTGCGGCCGGCGGAGAGCCATCGGGTGAGCGAGTTGCTGTTCTCCTACGCCGACGCGCACGCCAGCCGGATGGCCGAGGAGTACATCGCCGAGCGGGACCGCTGGCAGGCCAGCACGGAGGCGGCGCGGCGCCGGATCGTGGAGGACGTCCTGGCCGGGCGGCGCATCGATCAGGAGGCGGCGAGCCGGACCCTGGGTTATGAGCTGGCCCGGCACCATCTCGCCTTCGTGGTCGCCGCCGATGAGCTCGACACCCCGGCCGAGGTGCTGCGGCGCTTCGCCGCGGAGGTCAGCCGGTCCGTCGGCGGGCAGGGGGTGCTGACCGTGCAGGCGGGTCCGTCGGACGTGTGGGCCTGGACGGCCTGGCCGGCGCCGGCCGCCCCCGCGCTGGAGATCCGGGTGCCGGAGGGGCTGCGGCTGGCGGTAGGGCCGCCCGCGTACGGGGTGGCGGGGTTCCGGCGCAGCCATCTGGGCGCGCGGGAGGCGCAGGGTTTCCTCGGCGAGGACGTGCGGCTCTGCCGGTACGCCGACATCCGGGTACGGTCGCTGCTGGCCGCGCGAGGAGAGCCGGCCCGCTGGTTCGCCGAGGAGACGCTGGGCGCGTTGCTCGGTGGAGACAGGCGGACGGCGGAACTGCGCGAGACCCTGCGCGTCTACCTGGCCGCGGGCC
Source organism: Actinoallomurus vinaceus (assembly GCF_039542055.1). Lineage (NCBI taxonomy): Bacteria > Bacillati > Actinomycetota > Actinomycetes > Streptosporangiales > Thermomonosporaceae > Actinoallomurus > Actinoallomurus vinaceus. The sequence continues at coordinate 180,239 of NZ_BAABHK010000007.1, read as the reverse complement.
GCAGTCCGCAGCGCGCGGCCGAACTGCTGCACGTCTCCCGCAACACCGTGTCCTACCGGATCAAACGGGCCGAGGAACTGCTCGGACACGCCCTGCCGGACGACCTGCTGGACCTGCGCTTGGCCCTGGAGATCGCCCGTACTCCGCCCTGAGCCCGACCTGCGCGCCGAGCCCAATCACCGGCGGTGTTTTCAGGCTGCGAGCACAAGCGGCCGGACACCGTGCCTTCGTTAAATCGGCGTGACGAGCCGATGACGAAGGGAAGCTCATGCGGGTTGCCAACCTCGCCGGCCGGGCGGTGCTGCTCGCCGGCGGCGGCACGATCGACATCGAGAAGGGCATCAGAGGGCGCAGCGTGACCGTCATGGGGCCTACAGGGGAGGCCACGTGACTCACCACACCGTGGGCGACCGCCCCCTGGTCCTGGAGCCCGGAGACCTGCCGCTGGTGGAGACGGTCCCGCTGGCCGAGCGGAGCCTGCCCGCCTCCACCTATGACCTGCTGCGCCGCACCGCCACCACGACCCCGGACGCGCCCGCCCTGCACCTGCTGGGCGAGGGCGAGGAGGTCACCTGGAGCTACGCCGAGCTGCTGGCCCGCGTGCACCGGGCCGCCAACCTCTACACAGGCCTGGGGCTGGCCGCGGGCGGGACGGTGGGCCTGCTGCTGCCCAACTCCGGCCACACCTACGCCGCCCTGCTGGGAGCCCAGGCCGTCGGCATCGCCAACCCGGTCAACCCGATGCTGGCCGACGAGCACATCGTCGACATCTTCCGCCTCACCAAGGCCGAGATCCTGGTCGTGTCCGCGGCCCTGGGGGAGAAGGCGCAGCGCGTCGCCGAGCGCCTGCCGGGCCTGCGCGCGCTGCTGGTCGCCGGCGGAGACGCCGTCGACGCGCCGGGCGGCGATTTCGAGCGGCTCGCCGCCGAACAGCCCGGCGACCGGCTGATCACCTCCTACGGGCCCGGACCACAGGAGCTCGCCGCCTACTTCCACACCGGCGGCACCACCGGCATCCCCAAGGTCGCCCCGCACACCCACGCGATGGAGGTCTACATGGCCTGGGCGCTCGGCTGCTCGGGCGCCTACGTGGGAGGCGGGGTGGCGCTGGCCGGGCTCCCGCTCTTCCACGTCAACGCCTTGCACGTCACCGGCCTGGCGCCGTTCATGCACGGCGCGAGCGTGGTCAGCCTCGGCCCGCTCGGCTACCGCGACAAGACGCTCATGGCCGGCTTCTGGCGCATCGTCGAGCGCTATCGGGTCACCGCGTTCTCGGCCGTGCCGACCGTGTACGCGAATCTGCCGCCCGTACCCGAGGGGGTGGACATCTCCAGCCTGCGCGCGGGCGCGGTCGGCGCCGCCCCGCTGCCCGGACGGGTCCGCGCCGACTTCGAGCAGGCGGTCAAGGTGCCGATGCTCGAGGGGTACGGGCTGACCGAGGCCACCTGCGCCAGTGCCGCCACCCCGGCCTTCGCGCCCCGGGCCGGGTCGGTCGGGCTGCGCCTGCCGTACCAGCACATCAAGGCCGTCACCGTGGACGCCGACGACCGCCCGACCGGCGACTGCCCGCCGGGCCGGACGGGTGTGCTGGCCATCAGCGGCCCGGCCGTCTTCCCCGGCTACCTGGGCCCGGACGGTCCCGACCCGACCGGCAAGGTCTTCGACGGCTGGCTGGTCACCGGTGATCTCGGGCACGTGGACGCCGACGGCTACGTCCACCTCACCGGCCGGGCCAAGGACCTCATCATCCGCGGCGGCCACAACATCGACCCGCGGCCCATCGAGGAGTCCCTGCTGGCCCACCCGCACGTGAGCGGCGCGGCCGTGGTGGGCCGTCCCGACGCGCACTCCGGCGAGGTGCCCGTCGCGTACGTGACCGTCACCGGCCCGGTCGCCGAGCCCGACCTGCTGGCCTGGGCGCAGACCCGCGCCTCCGAGCCGGCCGCCGCACCCAAGGCCGTCCACGTCGTCGAGGCGCTGCCCACGACCACGGTCGGCAAGCTGTTCAAGCCCGAGCTGGTCGCCGACTCCATCCGCCGGCTTCTCACTGAGCTCGTGCCCGGCCACGCGTTCGACGTCGTCCTGGAGGACGGCCGCGCCGTCGTCCTGATCGGCCCGGATCCGAACCTGGCCGCCGCGCTCGATCGCTACCCCATCCACTACCGCACGGTGCAGGGAGAGCCCAGATGAACCACCGTGTCGACGTGCACCAGCACATGGTCCCCGAGCCGTACGCCCGCCGGCTGCGGTCGCATGGCGTCGACGCGCCCGGCGGCCGGCCGCTCCCGGCGTGGAGCCCGGCCGAGGCGCTGGAGCTGATGGACCGGCAGGGCATCGCCACCGCCATCCTGTCGCTGACCACGCCGGGCGCCTACCTGGGCGACGGCGTTGACGCGGCGTCCGTGGCCAGGCAGGCCAACGAGTACGGCGCCGGGCTGGCCGAAGCCCATCGCGACCGGTTCGGCTTCTTCGCCACGCTGACCCTGCCCGACGTCGAGGCCGCCATCGCCGAGGCCGAGCACGCACTCGGTGAGCTGTCCGCCGACGGGGTGACGCTGCTGGCCAACAGCCGCGGCGTGTACCTGGGCGACCGGGCCTTCGACCCGCTCATGAGGATCCTCGACGAGCGCGCCGCGGTCGTCTTCGTCCACCCGGCCGAACTGCCCGGCCCCGCGATCGAGGGCATCCCGCCGTTCGCCGCCGACTTCCTGCTCGACACCACCCGCGCGGCGTTCAACCTGGTCAAGCGCGATGTGCCACGACGTTTCCCGCGCATCCGCTTCATTCTGGCCCACGCCGGCGGCTTCGTCCCGTACGCGGCGCACCGCCTGGCGATCACCGTCTTCAACGACACCGGCCGCGATCCGAACCAGGTGCTGGAGGACTTCGGCGGCTTCTACTTCGACACCGCCCTGTCGGCCAGCCCCGCCGCGCTGCCCTCGCTGCTGGCCTTCGCCCGACCCGGCCACGTGCTGTACGGCAGCGACTGGCCCTTCGCCCCCGAACCAGCCGTGGCGTACTTCAACACCTGGGCCGACGACGCGGCGATCGACCACGGCAACGCCCGTGAACTCTTCCCCCGCCTGAAGGAGGCACCCCGTGCATGACGTGCTCATCGTGGGCGGCGGCGGTGCCGGCCTAACCGCCTCCATGCTGCTGTCCCGGCTCGGCGTCGACCATCTGCTCGTCAGCGCGCTGCCGACCACCTCGGTGCTGCCCAAGGCGCACGTGCTCAACCAGCGCACCATGGAGATCTTCGCCGACCTCGGCATCGCCGAGACCGTCTACCGGCGCGCCACACCGCCCGAGCAGATGCGCTACTCCGGCTGGTACGCCGGGCTGGCCGGACCCACCGATGACCACGGCAGGCGCTTCGGCCTGGTCGAATCCTGGGGCTGCGGCGGGTCGTCGCCCGACTGGGCCGCCGCCAGCCCGCAGCACCAGACCAACCTGCCACAGATCCGGCTCGAGCCCGTCCTCAAGGAACGCGCCGAGGAACTGGCCCCCGGCCGGGTGTGCTTCCACCGTGAGCTGACCGCCTTCACACAGGACACCGACGGCGTCACCGCCACCGTCCTGAACCGCGACACCGGCCGCTCCTCCCACATCCGTGCCCGCTACCTGCTGGCCTGCGACGGCGGCCGCACCGTCGGCAGGCGGCTCGGCATCCGCATGGAAGGCGCCCGCGACCTGGCCCGCATCGCCACCGTCCACCTGTCGGCCGACCTGTCGGCGTGGGCCCGCGACCCCGAGGTGCTCATCCGCTGGTTGACCCTCCCGCACACCGGCGGCGGCGCCACCATGGTCCCCATGGGCCCCGACCGCTGGGGCCCGCAGTCCGAAGAATGGGTCGTCCACCTCAACTACGCCACCGACGACCCGCGCGGCCTCGACGACGAGCAGGTGATCGCCGACCTGCGCGCCGCGCTCGGCCTGGCCGACCACCCGATCACCGTGCACCTCATCACCCGCTGGTCCATCGAGGGCGTGGTCGCCGACCGCTTCCGCGACGGCCGCGTCTTCCTGCTGGGCGACGCCGCCCACCGCCACCCGCCCACCGGCGGCCTCGGCCTGAACTCCGCCATCCAGGACGCCGCCAACCTGGCCTGGAAGCTGGCCGCCGTGCTGCACGGTCAGGCCGAAGAGCGGCTGCTGGACACCTACGAGCCGGAGCGCAGGCCGGTCACCGCCCGCAACGTGCAACGCTCAGTGGAGAACGCCCTCAACCACATCGTCACCGCCCAGACCGCCGGCATCTCTCCCGACGCCGACCCGGAGACGAACTGGCGCCAGACGCGCCGGCTGTGGAGCGGCCTGCCCGAGGACGCCGAACACGCCCGCGCGGTCCGCCGCGCCATCGCCGGCCAGTCCATGGAGTTCGACGAGCACAACATCGAGTACGGCTACACCTACACTTCGGCCGCCGTCATCCCCGACGGCACCCCCGAACCCGGCAACCCCGACCCGATCCGCCTGTACCAGCCCTGCGCCCGCCCCGGCCACCCGCTGCCGCACGCCTGGCTGGACGACGAGACCGGCCGCCGCCTGTCCACACACGATCTCCTCCGGCCCGGCCGCTTCCTGCTGATCGCAGGGGAGGACGGCGAGGACTGGTGCCGGGCCGCCGCCGAGCTCGCCGGCGCCTGGCCGCTGGACGCGGTACGCGTGGGCCATCTGGACGGCGATCTGCTCGACCCGCGCTCCACCTGGACCCGCCACCGAGGCCACGGCCCAGGCGGCGCGGTCCTCGTCCGCCCGGACCGGTTCATCGCCTGGCGTGCCCAGGAGGCCGCCGACGCGCCGGCCCGGCTGTCCCAGGCCCTGCGGTCGATCCTCGGAGCGGGCACGACCTCATGACCCGCCACACCGACGCACGATGGTCGCGTCTGCTCCTCAAGCGGTGAAGGTCTGGCGGAGATCGCCGATGCCGTCGATGCTGCTCACCAGCTCGTCTCCGGGGGTGAGCCAGCGTTGAGGCGTGCGACCCAAGCCGACGCCGGGCGGCCGCGTCGGAGGCCCGCCGAGTCCCGTGTGTGCGGCCTGGTAGCTTCATGCGGCGCAGAACACGGCATACGGCGAGACGTGGGGGATCCGAGTGGCTCAGGTGCGGTGGCGGGATCGTGCGCGGTACGCCTTCGACAACACCATGTCGAGGGGCACGCCGGCGCTGATCGGCTGGCTCGGCCTGGCCTCGGCGATCCTGATCGTGGTGATCGCCTCCTTGACGGTGACGCTTGCGCCCGGTGACGCGAAGCAGGATGGGCACTGGCCGGGGATGCTCTGGCGCACCCTGATGCGCGCCATCGATCCGGGCACCGTGGGCGGGGACACCGGCAGCCACATGTATCTAGCGTTGATGCTGGCCGTCACGGTCGGCGGCATCTTCGTCGTCAGCGCCTTGATCGGTGTGCTCACCACCGGCCTGGAATCCAAGATCGCCGATCTGCGCAAAGGGCGTTCGAAGATCATTGAGCGGAACCACACCGTGCTGCTGGGCTGGTCGGACCAGATCTTGACGGTGGTGTCCGAATTGGTGAAGGCCAACGAGAGCCAGCGCCGCTCCTGCGTGGCGATCCTCGCCGACCAGGACAAGGTCGACATGGAAGAGGCGATCCGTCACCACGTCGGCGACACCGGCGGCACCCGGGTGGTCTGCCGCCGCGGCAATCCGCTCAACCGCGCCGACTTGGAACTCGTCAGCCCTGGAACCGCCCGGTCCATCATGGTCATCGCGCCGCCCGCCGATGACCCCGACACCCACGTGATCAAGGTGCTGCTCTCCCTCGGAGCGCGGAAATGGGAGGAGCACCGGCCGCCGGTCGTTGCGGCCGTGACCAACTCGGCCAACCTCCCCGCGGCCAAGCTCGCCGGCGGCCCGGCCGCCCACGTGGTCGACGCCGATGACATCGGCGTCCGGCTGGTCGTGCAGTCCCACCGCCAGTCCGGGCTGTCCACCGTCTGCACCGACCTGCTGGACTTCTCCGGCAACGAGTTCTACCTCCGGTCCGAACCGGCCCTGGCGGGTAGGACGTACGGCGACGCGCTCGACGGGTACGAACTCGGCATCCCGATCGGGCTACGGCGCAGGGACGGCGCCGTAGTGGTCAATCCGCGCATGGACACCGTCATCGAGACCGACGACGAGGTCATCGTGCTGGCCGAGGACGACCTGCTGATCCGGCTCACCGACAGCCCGACGCAGGTCGTCGCCGAGGCGATCAGCGCCACCGAGCCCCAGCCCGCCACGCCCGCCCGAACGCTGCTCATCGGCTGGAACCAACGCGCACCGAAGATCATCAGCCTGCTCGACGCGTTCGCCCGGCCCGGATCGGTCCTGGACGTCGCGGCGCTCCGGGACGACCCGCGCGAGCAGCTCACCGCTCCGGCGAACCTCACGATGGGCTACACCCGCTGCGACCCAACCGACCGGGCCGTGCTGGAGACCCTCGACGTCGGTTCCTACCAGCACGTCATCGTGCTGTCCGACGACGCCTACGAGCCGCAGCACGCCGACGCCCGCACCCTGGTCACGCTGCTGCACCTGCGCGACATGGAGGAGCGCATCGGCGATCCGTACTCGATCGTCAGCGAGATCAATGATGAGGGCAACCGGGAGGTCGCCCAGGTCACCAAGGTCGACGACTTCGTCGTCAGCGCCAGACTCATCAGCCTGCTGCTCACCCAAATGGCCGAGAACCACCACCTGCGGGACGTGTTCGCCAATCTGCTCGACCCCGCCGGGTCGGAGATCTACCTCAAACCCGCCACCGACTACCTCCTGCCCGGCACGTCGGCCAACTTCGCGACCGTCATCGAGGCCGCCCGCAGACGCGGGCAGACGGCGCTGGGGTACCGCAGGCACGAGGCGTTCCACGAGCCGCCCGGTTATGGCGTCGTGCTGAACCCCGACAAGGCCGCACCTCTCACCCTGGCGGCCGACGACCGCGTCATCGTCCTGGCCGAACAGTGACGATCAGCGTGCTGCGGTGATGAAGGCTACGAGCTCCGCAGCGTGGTCCACGTCTTGCCGAGGACATCGGACGCGACGAGAAGGACGTTGAACGCCCAGAAGGTGATCGCCGCCCACGCGTTGCGTCGCCTGGCCATGGCGGATCTCCACGCCTCGGTCGGCTGTGGCACACCATGTCGATCAGGCAGATCCCGCAACTGAGTGTCTGGAGACACGAACACCTCGCCCCCTCGCTCACTTTATATCTATTACTTGTTCAAGTATGCAACTATCGTTAGCCTCAGCGAGTGTGGTCGCGTGCCCGCGACCTACCCTTGACGTGCTGATACGTCCCGACAAGGAGGCGACGATGGGGGAGTTCTCTCCGTGGCACTGGTTGATCGTCGCAGTGGTCGTGCTCGTGCTGTTCGGGTCCAAGAAGCTTCCGGACGCGGCCCGCTCGCTGGGCCGCTCGTTGAGGATCTTCAAATCCGAGGTCGGTGGCCTGCATGCCGACGACGACGCTTCACGGCCCACCGTGACTGCTGCGCCTCAGGTGCCCATCACGGCCGCTCCGGATCCGGCGGGACCGCCGCCCGCGTCACGCGACCAGGCCGGTGGATCGGCCGAGGCTGAAACCGGCCCGGTCGGGCGGGGATGACTGCGCGGTTCCCATGGTGCTCGCGCGTTCACCCGTCCGTCTGCAATCGCTTGAGGCCTTTGTCGGCATCTGATATTTGTACAACTCTGCAACTATCCAGCAGGCGGCTTGGCCGTCACGGTCGCTGAACACGTTGGTGCGCCAGGTCGCGGCCCGCAGGGGATCACCCGATCCGGCCTCAGGACGCTCGACCGGGGCATCGGCGAGCGGAAGGTCGGGAGACTGCATGGCATTGCGTCAGGCTGACCAGCGTGTGGTGTCGGGACACGGGTCCGTTCCGGTCGCCGGATTGTGGCGGGCGCTGGGCCTCACGCTCGCGTCGGTGTTCGTATGGGGCGTGGCGCATATCGGGGCCGGACGCCGCCTGGCCGGCTTCGCCCTCATGGGATTGTTCGGCGCGCTGGTGGCCGGCACCGTGACGGCCGTACTGGGGTTTCAGGAGAAGCTCAAGCAGATCGCGGTTCAGCACACCTGGCTCGGCGCCATCACCATCGGGCTCCTGGCGCTCGCCGTGGTCTGGGCGGTGGTCGTCATCCGCTCCTATCAGGTGGTCCGGCCGGTCGGCCTGCCGCTCGCGATACGCGTCGTGGCGGGCTCCTTGGTCGTGGTGATGACGCTTCTGGTCTGCACGCCGCTGGTGTACGCGGCGAACACCACCTACGTGCTCGGCAACACGCTGTCGAACATCTTCCCCGGAGAAGATCATTCCGGGCAGCAGGTGAACGCCGCGAACCCGTGGAAGAACCTGCCCCGGCTGAACGTCCTGCTGCTGGGCGGTGACGGCGGGCAGGACCGTACCGGCATCCGCACCGACAGCATGACCGTCGCCAGCATCGACACCAAGACCGGCGACACCGTGCTGTTCGGTCTACCCCGGAGCCTGCAGAAGTTCGCGATGCCGCCTCGGCTGCGATCCCGGTGGCCGAACGGCTACACCGGGGATCCCGGGGACCAGGGCCTGCTGAACGAGCTGTACATCATGGGGGAGCGCCATCCGGAGCTCGAACCGGGCTACACGAAGGGGCAGCGCGGCCCGCACCTGCTCGAAGACGTGATCGGGTACCTGCTCGACCTGAAGATCAACTACTACGTCCTGGTGAATCTGGGCGGCTTCAAGGACATCGTGAACGCCATGGGCGGCGTACGGGTGCACATCGAAAAACGGCTGCCGATCGGCGGTGAACCCGAACGAGGCATCCCACCCACCGGCTACCTCGAACCCGGCTGGCACAGGCTCGATGGGGAAAAGGCCCTGTGGTACGGCCGCAGCCGGCACGCCGACGACGACTTCCACCGCATGGACCGCCAGAAGTGCCTGCTGAAGGACATCGCCGACCAGGCCGACCCGCAGACGGTCGTCACCCACTTCGAGAAGCTGGCCAGGGCGGCCCAGAACACCATCTTCACCAACATCCCCTCGGCGCTCCTGCCGGCCCTGGTGAAGTTGTCCGGCACGGTCAAACACGGTGCCGACATCCGGAACCTGGCCTTCAACCCCTACAAACTCGCCGGCTTCCACGTGTACCAACCCGATGTCGCTCTCATGCGCGGGGTGGTCGCCAGGGCCGTCGCGGACAGTGGGAACCCGCAGCCGTCGAGTACGCCGACCTCCGCGGCGAAGAAGAAACACCCGGCGCACAGGACGGTGTCCGCCACGGCGACGCCGCCGAGCACGAGCGGCGGCGCCGTCTCGTTGAAGAACGTCTGCGGTTGAATCGGAGTCATCGATGTACGCGCCAATGCACTCGGACGGCCTTGCGGAACAGATCCGATGACGCGGTGGTGTCGTTTGCGCATCCGTGGTCTCCTCCGGAAGGCTGACCATTGGGCGGTGGCAGAACAGACGCGGAGGTTGTCGTGACGGATACCGGTACCGGCGAGCCGGAGTATCTGTCGCCCGAGTTCCTTCAGGACATGGCGGGCACCTTCGGGCTGCTGGCCTCGACGATGCGTCTGCACATCATGTGGGTGCTGGCCCATGGGGACTGCGACGTCGGGACGATCGCCGGCCACGTCGGCGGAAGTGTCCCGACGGTCAGTCACCACCTCGCCAAGCTCAAACTCGCCGGGCTGGTGCGGTCGCGCCGGGACGGGCGACGCCAGATCTACCTGGTCGACGACCCGCACATCGTGACGGTCGTGCGGCAGATGGTCGACCGCATGCGAGACCGGTCCACCGGCCTGGGACGCCGCCGTGGCGTGGGCACCTGACTCCCTCACCGCCCTCCCTCCGCCGCAGCCTGAGGCGGCTGAGAAGCCAGGACTCCCCGAGGTACGCGGCCGGCTCGGCGAGTACGCCTCGATGCCGGTCCTGCAGGTGCTCCGGCGGCTGAGCAGCGGACCGCGGGGCCTGGAGGAGGACACGGCACAGGAACTGCTGGCGCGTCACGGCGACAACATCATCGCCGGTTCCCCCGCACCGCGCCGGGCCACCAGGCTCCTGCACGCGCTGACCAACCCCTTCGTGCTGATCCTGCTGGTGCTCGGTGGCGTGTCGGCGGTGCTCGGAGCGTTCGGCGCGGCGACGGTGATCGGCGTGATGGTGCTGATCAGCTGCTGGTTGCAGGTCCGCCAGGAGCAACGATTCGACCGCGTCGCCGCCACCTTGCGGGCGATGGTGGTCACCACGGCCACCGTGGTACGCCGCGCGAGCTCCGACGCACCGCCGGCCGCCCGCGAGATACCGATCGACCAGCTCGTTCCCGGCGACATCGTGACCCTGAGCGCCGGCGACATGATCCCCGCCGACGTGCGGCTGCTGCGGTCGTCGGGCCTGACCGCGGACCAGGCCGTGCTGACCGGAGAAGCGATCCCGGCCGCCAAGCACGCCACTTCCGAGGACGCGGTCCCGGACGTCTCGGCCGGCGGCCGGGCGACCGGCGATCTCGGAACCATCGACTGCCCGTGGCTGTGCTTCATGGGGAGCACGGTGACCGCCGGTGCCGCCACCGCGGTGGTCATCACCACCGGCACCGCGACGTACTTCGGGGCCATGCACGCCCACCTGGCGCCGAGACGCGCCGAGACCGCCTTCGACCGGGGCGTCAAGGGCGTGTCGCGTGCGCTGATCGGTCTGATGCTCGTGTGCGCCCCGCTGGTGTTCATCGTCAATGCCACCGTGCACGGCGTCAGGTACGCCGCGTTGTGGTTCGCCATCTCCGTCGCGGTCGGCCTCACCCCGGAGATGCTGCCGGTCATGGTCAGCACGGCGCTGGCCCGCGGGGCGAGGGCCGGCGCCCGTCACAACGTGATCATCAAGCGGCTGCCCGCCATCCACAATCTCGGCGCGATCGACGTGCTGTGCACGGACAAGACCGGCACGCTCACCCAGGACCAGGTGGGCGTCGACCGTCACCTTGACGCCGACGGGCACCCCGATCCTCGGGTGCTTCGCTGGGCGGCGCTGAACAGCACCATGGCGGCGCACGGCGATGCCGCCGTCCTGTTCAACGAGCTCGATGAGGCATTGCTGGCCCACGCCGAGCAGACGGGCATCCCGGTCGACGATGTCACCTGCGTCGACGTGATCCCGTTCGACTCCACCCGCCGGCGAAGCAGCGTGATCGTGCGGGCGGGCGACCGCCCGGGCACGGACATTCTGATCACGAAGGGCGCTGCGGAGCAGGTCATCGACTGCTGCACTCGGCTGCGCCGCGATGACGGCGACGTCCCGCTGACCGAGGCGGAACGTCAGCGGCTGCTCGAGTTCGGAGACCGGCACGCCGCCGACGGAGTACGGCTGCTGGCCGTCGCCATCGCCGACCGGCCGCCACGTCTCGGTGCCTACCGGCAGACGGACGAACGCGAACTCACGCTGATCGGCTTCGTCGGCTTCCGCGACCGTCCCCGGGAGTCCGCGGCCGCCGCGGTGGCGTCCCTGGCGGCGCGCGGCGTCACCGTCAAGGTCCTCACCGGAGACCATCCGCTGGTCGCCGCCCGTGTCTGCCGAGACGCCGGCATCGACGCCGGGCGGATCGTGCTCGGCGACGACATCGACGCGCTCGGCGACGCCGAACTCGGCGACCTCGCCGACCGGACCACCGTGTTCGCGCGCATCGACCCGGAACAGAAGGCACGGATCGTCCGTACGCTGCGGGCGGCCGGCCGTACGGTGGGATTCCTCGGCGACGGCGTCAACGACTCACCCGCACTGCGCGACGCCGACGTCGGGATCACCGTCGACGGTGCCGTCGCGATCGCGCGCGAGTCCGCCGACGTCGTACTGCTGCGCGGTGACCTGCTCTCGGTGACCGATGCCATCACCGAGGGACGCCGGACCTTCGCCAACATCAAGAAGTACCTTGAGATCACCATCTCCTCGAACTTCGGCAACGTGCTGTCCATGCTGGCGGCCAGCGTCCTGCTGCCGTTCCTGCCCATGCTGCCGCTGCAGATCCTCGTCCAGAACCTGTGCTTCGACCTGTGCCTGCTCCCGCTCGCCTTCGACCACGTCGACGAGCGCGCGCTCCGGCGGCCGCGTACCTTCGACTCGGCCCGCCTGACCCGGTTCGTGCTGTGGCTGGGGCCGGTCAACACCATGGCCGACCTGGTCGCGTTCGGGATCTTGCTGCACATCACCGGTGACCATCCCGCGCCGGCCGCCCAGGCGCTCTTCCACACCGGCTGGTTCGTCGAGAATCTCCTCACCCAGGCGGCCGCGATCCATCTCCTGCGCAGCCGCCGACTCCCTTCACGGCGCGACCACGCCGCGCTTCCCGTCCTGCTCGGCACGGCCGCGATCGGCGCCATCGCCATGACCCTGCCGTGGTCTCCGCTGGCGGCCCCTCTGGGAATGACGGCCCTGCCCATGATCTGCCTGCTGTCGTTGATCCTCGTGCTCGTTCTCTACTGCGTACTGATCGGCGCGGCGAAGACCCTGTGGCACAGGATCGAGGGCCGTACATCAGCCGCCGCTGGACCGCGGAGCGACGGCCGCCCGGCGACATGGTGATGTGCGACGTCGCCCGGAGGCGGCCGACGAGGTCCTCGACGGGCTGCACGCCTAGTGCGCGAACCGTACGGTGATGGCCAGGCCGCCCTCAGGGCGTGCGCTGGTGGTGAGGGTGGCGTGGTGAGCCTGGGCGACGGCGTTGACGATGGCGAGGCCGAGACCGTAGCCCTCACGACGGCTGTTACGGTCGTGCGCCAGTCTCTGGAAGGGTTGGAAGAGGCGCTGGATCTGGTCGTCGGGGATGACCGGCCCGCTGTTGGTGATCGTCAGAATCGCCCGCGTGCCAGCGGTCTGAGTGGTGATCTGTACGTGCCCGCCTGGGTGGTTGTGGCGGATGGCGTTGTCGATGAGGTTGGCGATGAGGCTTTCGACCAGTCTCGGGTCCCCGGCCGTCACTGCGGGCGTTAGGTGCTCGGCGAGGTCGATGCCCTTTTCTGTCGCCTGGTCGCGGCGTGAGGCGAGCACTCCTCGGACGACGTGGGCGAGGTCGAGGGTGTCGGAGCGGGTGACGCCGCGCTCGCTGGTGGCCAGGGCGAGCAGTGCCTGAACGAGCCGTTCCTGGTGTCCGCCGAGGGCGAGGGCCTCCTGACAGGCCGAGCGCAGGGTGTCGGCGTCGGCGTCGGGGTCGGCGAGGGCGACCTCGAGGAGGGTTCGCAGGCCGGCGAGGGGGGTGCGCAGCTCGTGGGAGGCGTTGGCGACGAAGTGGCGTTGGGCGTCGAAGGAGGCCTGGAGGCGGGCGAAGAGGTCGTCGAGGATGTGGCCCAGTTCGGTCAGCTCGTCGGCGGGCTCGCCGAGGTTGAGGCGCTGGTGGAGGTTTCCGGCGGAGATGGCGGTGGCGGTGGCGGTGATGGCTCGCAGGGGCCTGAGGAAGCGGCCGGCGACGAACCAGCCGGCGGCCAGGGCGATGGGGATGAGGACGGCGAGCGCGACGACGGAGCCGACGAGGAGTCGGTGCGGGCCGATCCCGTGCCCGGTGCCGGCGATCGTGCCTGGCGCTGAGCTGTGGACGGGACGGGTCGACCGGATGCCGACCAGAGGGACGGTGGCGACGGCGAGGACCACGATCCCGGCGGCGAAGATGCCCGCGGCGTAGAAGAGCGCGAGCCGGGCCTGCAGGGATCGTCGGGGGAGTGGCCGGGGGTCGGTCATGGTGGCCCGATTCGGTAGCCGCCTTCGCGGATGGTCTCGATCACCGGTGGGTCGCCGAGTTTGGCCCGCAGCCGGTGCATGGTGTGCTTGACCGCGGAAGTGAAAGGGTCGGCCGCTTCGTCCCAGACTCGTTCGAGTAGTTCCTCGGCGGACAGGACCAGGCCAGGCGAGCTCAGCAGGCATTCAAGGAGCGCGAACTCCTTCGGGCTGAGCTCGAGCCGCCGGCCGGCGCGGAACGCCACCCGGCGAGCCGGGTCCAGGGTGATGTCCCCGCAGGAGAGGGTGGGAGGAAGCGGCGGGGTGGCCCGCCGGGCCAGGGCACGGACGCGGGCGACCAGTTCGGCGAAGGCGAAGGGCTTGGGCAGATAGTCGTCGGCGCCGAGGCTGAGCCCGTCGACGCGGTCCTCGATCGTGTCGGAGGCGGTGAGCATCAGTACGCGGGTGTCGGAGCGGTCGTTGGCGAGTTTTCGGCAGATCTCGTCCCCGTGGACGCCGGGCAGGTCGCGGTCGAGGATCACCACGGCGTAGCGGGTGACGGCCAGGCGGTCGAGGGCGTCGGTTCCATCCAGGACGACGTCGACGGCCATGCCCTCGCGGCGCAGCCCGGTTCCGATGGAGCGGGCGAGGACCTCGAAGTCCTCGACGACGAGGACCCTCACCGCCACTCACCGCCTGTCGTACGGGAAGGACGGCGGGGCGGGCCGCCGGTTCGAGGTGCCATGTGTTCAACGATGCCAGTTCACCGGTCGCAGCCGGGTCGCAGCCGCTGCGACCGGGCTGGAACCGGGTGCCGCGTACAACCGTCGGCATGAATCCATTTCGAACCGTGAGCGAGCTGCGGTGAGCGCCCCGGGGATCGTCGTCGCCGGGCTGCGCAAGCGGTATGGGGCGACCCTGGCTCTCGACGGCATGTCCTTTTCGGTCCGTCCGGGACTGGTGACCGGCTTCCTGGGGCCGAACGGGGCCGGCAAGTCCACCACGATGCGGGTGATCCTCGGCTTGGACGCGGTCGACGAGGGCACCGCGCTCATCGAGGGCAAGCCGTATCACAGCCTTCGGCATCCGCTGAGCCACGTCGGTTCACTGCTGGACGCGGCGGCGCTGCACCCCGGCCGGAGCGCTCGTAACCATCTGCTCTGGCTGGCGCATTCACAGGGCCTGGCCGCGCGGCGGGTGGACCAGGTGATCGAGCAGGTCGGCCTGACCTCGGCGGCCCGGCGCAAGGCCGGCGGCTACTCGCTCGGCATGCGGCAGCGGCTCGGGATCGCCGCGGCCCTGCTGGGCGACCCGCCGATCATCATGCTCGATGAGCCGTTCAACGGGATGGACCCCGACGGCATCATCTGGATGCGTGGCTTCCTGCGGTCGCTGGCCGCTGAGGGCCGCGCCGTCCTGGTGTCCAGCCACCTGATGAGCGAGGTTCAGGACACCGCCGACCACCTCATCGTGGTCGGGCGCGGCAAGGCCATCGCCGACGCCGGCGTGGCCGACCTGATCGCGGCCGCGTCCGGGAACCGGGTGGCCCTACGGACCACGGCCGGGACGCACGCGATGAGGGTGCTCGCGCACGCCGGCGCGACCGTGGCGGCCACCGGCCGCGACACCATCACCGTCTCCGGCCTGCCGGCGGATCGCATCGTGGCGTTGCTCAACCAGAGCGCGGTCCCGTTCTCCGAGGTATCAGCACACCGCGCCACCCTGGAGGACGTCTACCTGGAGCTCACCCGCGGGGCGGTCGAGTTCCGTTCCGCGACGCCCACGGAGGTATCACGGTGACCGCCCCTACCGTTGCGCCTCACCGCCCCGGGCAACGGGCCGGGCGGGACGGCTTCCTCCAGTTGCTGCACGCGGAATGGACCAAGTTCCGGACGGTTCTGGGCTGGGTGACCGGCATGGTGGTGGCGGCACTGCTGGTGGTGCTGGTCGCCCTGCTCACCGGGGTCAGCAGCGATCAGAAGGGCTCACCAGCCGTTCCGACCGGACCGGGCGGTGAGCCGGTCACCGACAGCTTCTACTTCGTGCACCAGCCGCTCGCCGGAAACGGCAGCATCACCGTCTCCGTCTCCGCGCTCAAGAGCAGCATCCCCAAGGGCCCCGGGGACCTGCGGCCCGGCACCGTGCCGTGGGCGAAGGCCGGGCTCATCATCAAGGACGGCACCCGCCAGGGATCACCCTACGCGGCGATCATGGCCACCGGCAGCCACGGCGTGCGGATGCAGGACGACTACGTCAACGACACGGCCGGCCCCCCTGGTCCGGCCTCCGCCGAGTCCCCCCGATGGCTGCGGCTGGACCGCTCGGGCGACACGATCACCGGCTACGCCTCCACCGACGGTACGAACTGGGCCAAGGTGGGCACCGCGCAGGTGAGCGGGCTCGGATCGACCGCGCAGGTCGGGCTGTTCGTCGCCTCTCCGCAGGCCGTGGTGGGCCTGGGCACGACCGGCAGCGTATCGACGGCCGCCTTCGGGGACCTTCGTTTCCAAGGGGGCTGGACCGGTGATGAGTGGACCGGTGCGCAGCTGGGAGCCCACTCACCCACCTTCGCCGGCTTCCCGGAGAACGGGTCGGGTTCGTTCACCCGGTCCGGCGGCCGGTTCACGGTGACCGGCGCCGGCGACATAGCGCCCGCCGTCCGCTATTCCCTCCCGGCCGCCGGCACCCTCAGCGGCGTCCTCACCGGCACGTTCGCCGCGCTGATCGCGGTGATCGTCGTGGGGGCGCTGTTCATCACCACGGAATACCGGAAGAACCTGATCTACGTCACCCTGGCCGCCAGCCCGAGACGGGGCCGGGTGCTGCTGGCCAAGGCGATCGTGCTGGGAGCCGTCACCTTCGTCGCCGGGCTGGCGGGAGCGGTCCTCGCGGTTCCGCTCGGCGAGCGGCTCTCCCGGGCCCACGGCGTGTACATGTTCCCGGTGACGCCTTCGACCGAACTGCGAGTGGCGCTCGGAACCGCGGCGCTGCTCGCGGCCGCCTCGATCCTCGCCCTCTCTGTCGGTGCCATCTTCCGGAACAGCGCCGGCGCGGTCACCACCGTCATCGTGGCCATCGTGCTGCCGTACCTCCTGATCGCCAACCCGTTCATGCCCGCGAGCGTGGCGAACTGGCTGACTCGGGTAACGCCGGCCGCGGCCTTCGCCGTCCAGCAGACGCTTGTGCGGTACCCCCAGGTCGCAAACCCCTACACGCCGTACAACGACTACTACCCGCTGGCGCCGTGGGCCGGGCTCGCCGTCCTGGCCGGCTACGCGGTGGCAAGCCTGGCCGTAGCAGCCGTCCTTCTCAACAGGAGGGACGCATGAGACCGGCCCTGCACGCGGAATGGACGAAGATACGGACCGTCGCCGGCCCACTATGGCTGCTGCTCGGCATGATCGCGGCGACAGTGGCCCTGAGCACCGGGGCGACCTCGGTGGCGCACTGCACGGCCAGCGGCTGCGGCGGTGACACGACCAGGCTCAGCCTTATGGGCGTCTACATCGGCCAGGCGCTGGTCGCCATCCTGGCAGTGCTGATCATCAGCGGGGAGTACGGCTCGGGCATGATCCGCACCACCCTGACGGCGGTGCCGCGGCGAGCCACCGCCTTCGCGGCCAAGGCCATCACTCTCACCGGCGCCGTGGCCGTCGGCGGAACGGTCGCCGTCCTCGGGTCCGTGCTCGCCGGGCGGCTCGTCCTGCCCGACGTCGGCGACCAGGCCCTGTCCTTGACCGACGGGCCGACGCTGCGCGCGGTCTTCGGGACGGTCCTTTACCTGATTCTGATCGGCCTTCTGAGTCTCGGTGTCGCGACCGCCGTGCGGGACTCCGCGACCAGCATCGGGATCGTCCTCGGCCTGCTCTACCTCTTCCCCATCCTCTCCCAGACGATCAGCGATCCGGACTTGCAGCGCCTGCTCGAGAAGATCGCGCCGATGAGCGCCGGGCTCACCATTCAGGCCACCACCGATCTCCACAGTCTGCCCCTCAGCCCATGGGCCGGTCTCGGCGTCACCGCCGGATGGGCCGCCGCCGCGCTCGTGGCCGGCGGCCTGCTGCTACGCATACGCGACGCCTAGAGCGCCCCTGCTGTCGGGCAAGCGGCCGAAGCCTGCTCTCGTTCAGCGGAGGCGGAGGGCCAGGAAGAGGTCGACGCGGTCCTCGAGGCGGGCGAGGTCACGGCCCGTGAGTTCCTCGATGCGCTGGATGCGGTACCGCACCGAGTTGACGTGGAGGTGCATCTGGTCGGCGCACCGGCTCCAGGAGCCGGAGACCTGAAGGAAGGTCTCCAGCGTACGGATCAAGTCGGCGCGGTGCGCCTCGTCGTAGGCGCGGAGCGGCCCGAGCACGCGATCCCTGAACAGGGTCCGCGCGTCGTCGGGAACGCTGGCCAGCAGCAGGGCGTGGGTGGCGAGTTCGCCGGGGCCGACGACGCGGACCGGGTCGGTGCCGCCGGCGGCCAGCGCGCGGGCATGGCGGGCCTCCTTGACGGCGCCGCGCAGTCCCTCGGCGGTGGTGGCCTTGGCGACGCCGACCGCCAGGCCGCCGTCGGTGAGCCCGGGAGCCAGGACCAGGAGCGCCTGCCGGATCTCTCCGGCGAGGTCGTGATCCGGCCCGGCGGCCGGGACCAGCGCGACCGCCTCGTCGTCGAGGAGTCCCACGGCGGACCCGGTGGGAAGGATCTCGCGGAGTAGGTGGCACAGCTCGTCCGGACGTGGTGCGTGCTCGGCGCTCGCGGCCACGGCGATGACGGCGGCGGCGTCCAGCCCGGCCAGTTCCAGGCGGGGAAGGATCTCGGTGGTGGCGGCGTCGGCCACGACGAGGCGTACGAGCTCCTGGGCCAGACGGCTCCCGGCGCTCAGGCGATCGTCCGAGCGGGCCCGCTCGATGGCCACGATCGCGGTCAGCTCGGAGGTCAGGGCCCGGCGTTCGGCGGACCATTCGGTCCAGTCACCCTCGCAGACGAGGAACCAGTCGGCGACGCGTGACGTGGTGTCCCGGGCGACGGGAAGGATCGAGAGGTCCTGGCCCGGGAGCGGGGCCGGCAGGCGGGGGGCGGTGAGGAAGGCGCGGACCAGGTCGGCGGGGGAGAGGGCGTCGGGCAGGTCGTGGGAGCCGGCGACCAGCCGGCCGGGAGGTGCCAGCACCCAGCAGCGCATGCCCAGGTCACGGCCGACGAGATCAAGGAGGGGACCGAGGCCGGCGCCTTCGGTGGCACCCGCGACGAGGCGGCGGTGGCGGCCCAGCACGGCGGTCAGGTCGGCGGCGCGGGCGGTGGACAGGCGCCGCATGACCTGCTCGGTGACGCTGGCGAAGGCGACGTCCTCCGGCACCCGGAAGAGCGGCAGGCCGTGGTGGCGACAGGCCTCGATCAGGTCGGCGGGGATGGTGGCGGCCTCGGCGTCCCAGGCGGCCAGGGCGGAGACCCGGGCCTTGGTGAGGGCCCGCACGAAGATCTCGGTGTCGGCGGGACGGGCCCGCCAGACGAGGCCGGACAGGACCAGCTCGCCGCCGCTCAGGTAACGGCCAGGGTCCTTCAGGTCGGTGGTGACCACCCAGCGGATCGTTCGGTCGAGCTCACCGTGTCCGGTGACCAGTTCCAGCCGCAGATCCGGGATGGCCAGGAGACTCCGCAGCCGCATGAGGGCTCCCTTCGTCGGTCGTCTCCGATCGGTGGACACCCTCGGAGTCGCGGCCGGACGGCCGGCGCGAACGGCCGAGGTTGGAGGAACCTACGGAATACCGCGGAGGCCGGCGGTCACTGTTCGGAGGTCCTGCGTCTCGACCTACCCAGCCCGGCCTGTGTGTACTTGCCGGAACCGGGCGAAAGGCCGAACGGGCGAGGAGGCACGGTGGCGGTACGGTCCGATCAAGGGAGGCCAGGCGATTCTACGCGAGTGCCGTCCGAGGCGGAGCTGCTGGCCTGCTGCGCCTCCCGCCGATGGGTCCGTGCGGTCGCGGCGGGGCGCCACGACGATCTGGCCGCCCTGCGGACCGCCTCGGCCCGCGCCCTGGCCGAGCTGGGCTGGGACGACGTCCTCGAGGCGCTGGCCGCCCATCCCCGGATCGGGGACCGGCCGGACGGGGCCGGGCGCGAGGCCCGGTGGTCCCGTGGCGAGCAGTCCGGGATGGACGCGGCCGCCGCGGAGATCCGGCGGGCGATGGTCGAGGGCAACCTGGCGTACGAGGAGCGTTTCGACCATGTCTTCCTGATCTGCGCCACCGGGCGGAGCGCCGCCGAGCTGCTCGCCGAGCTGCGGGCCCGGCTGGACCACGACGTCGAGACCGAGCGCCGCGTCGTCCGCGCCGAGCTGTCCAAGATCGTCGATCTTCGTCTCGCCAGGCTCGTCACGGAAGGAGATCGCTGAGATGTCCCTGTCCACCCACGTCCTGGACGCCGCGGTCGGACGGCCGGCCGAGGGCGTGCCCGTACGGCTGGAGAGCCGCGCGGCCGACGGATCCTGGAAGCCGGTGGCCACGGGCCGTACCGACGCCGACGGGCGGTTCCGGGACTGGCCGGCCCCCGGCGCGGGCGTCCACCGGCTGGTCTTCGAGACCGAGGGGATCTCCGTCTTCTATCCCGAGGTCGCAGTGGCGTTCACGATCACCGAGCCCGAGCGGCACTACCACATTCCCCTGCTGCTCAGCCCGTTCGCCTACTCCACCTATCGAGGGAGCTAGACCGTGGCAGTCGTGCTCGGGCCGAACAGGTACGGCAAGGCCGAGACCCGGGTCGTCCGGATCACCAGAGACGGTGGCGTCCACCACCTCAAGGACTGCAACGTCAGCGTCTCCCTCTCCGGGGACATGGGGGCCGTACATCGGGTCGGCGACAACGCGGCGGTCCTGCCGACCGACAGCCAGAAGAACACGGTCTTCGCCTTCGCCCGGAAGTACGGCATCGCCGAGATCGAGGAGTTCGCGCTGCTGCTGGCGCGGCACTTCGTCGACTCGCAGCCGACGATTCACCATGCGCGGGTCGAGGTCGAGGAGTACTTCTGGGACCGTGTCCGTACGGAGGGAGCGACGGACCAGGGGCAGCACTCCTTCGTCCGGTCCGGCCGCGAGATCCGCACCTGCGTCGTGCACCACGACGGGCCGTCGAGCCAGGCCACGATCGTGTCCGGGCTGAAAGGACTGACCGTCCTCAACTCCACCGGCTCGGAGTTCCACGGCTTCATCGAGGACGAGTACACCACCCTCCGGCCGACCCGCGACCGCGTCCTGGCCACCGACGTCAACGCCGCGTGGCGGCATCGGGGCGAGCACGAGGACTTCGGCACGTCGTACGAGCGGGCGCGCCGGGCCCTGCTCGACGCGTTCGCCGGGACCCACAGCCTCTCGCTCCAGCAGACGCTGTACGCGATGGGCGGCCAGGTCCTGGAGGCCTGCGCGGAGATCTGCGAGATCCACCTCGCGATGCCGAACAAGCACCATTTCACGGTCGACCTGGAGCCCTTCGGCCTGGACAACCCGCAAGAGGTGTTCTTCGCCGCCGACCGTCCATACGGCCTGATCGAGGGCGCCGTCCTCACCGACGACGCTCCCGACGCCGGATTCGCCTGGGAGTGAGCATGGACTTCCTGCGCCCCGTGACCTGGGAGGAGGCGCTCGCCGCCAAGGCCGAGCGCCCGGACGCCCTGCCCATCCAGGGCGGCACCGACGTGATGGTCGAGCTGAACTTCGACGCGCGCCGCCCGGCGGCGCTCCTCGACCTCGGCCCGGTCCGCGAGCTCGCGACCTGGGAGCCGCTGCCCGATGGATCCGTGCGCGTCGGCGCCGGCGTCCCGTACGCCCGGCTGATCGGCGAGCTCGGCGACCGGCTGCCCGGTCTCGCCCAGGCCGCCCGTACGGTCGGCTCGCCGCAGATCCGCAATCGCGGCACGGTCGGTGGCAACCTCGGCGCGGCGTCGCCGGCCGGCGACGCGCATCCGCCGCTGCTGGCGGCGGGCGCGGTGTACGAGGTGGAGTCGGCGGCCCGGGGCGTCCGGTCGATCCCGGCCACCGAGTTCTACCTGGGCGTCAAGCGCAACGCGCTGCGGGCCGACGAACTGATCCGCGCGTTCCGGCTGCCTCCGGTCGCGGGCCCGCAGTACTTCTCCAAGATCGGCACCCGCAACGCGATGGTGATCGCGGTCTGCTCGTTCTCCATCGCGCTCTTCCCGGGCGAGCGGCGTGTCGGCACCGGACTCGGCTCCGCCGCTCCGACCCCGCTCCGCGCGTACGCGGCCGAGGAGTTCCTGGCCGACGCGGCGGACTGGGACGGCGATCTGGACGAGGCGGTGGCCGGGCGCTTCGGCGAGCTGGTCGGCGCGGCGGCGAGCCCGATCGACGACGTGCGCGGCACGGCCGAATACCGCCGGCACGCGCTGGGCGTTATGGCGCGCCGGACCCTGACCTGGGCGTGGAACGACCACCGGAAGGGAGCCCTGGAGTGCGCGTGAGGTTCAGCGTCAACGACCGGGAACAGGTCGCCGACGACGTGTGGGAGGGCGAGAGCCTTCTGTTCGTGCTCCGCGAGCGCCTGGGCCTGCCCGGTGCCAAGAACGCCTGCGAGCAGGGCGAATGCGGCTCGTGCACGGTCTACCTCGATGACGTGCCGGTCTGCGCGTGCCTCGTCGCCGCCGGGCAGGCGCAGGGCCGGGAGGTGCGGACGGTGGAGGGCCTGGCCTCCGCCGACGGGCTCACGCCCGTCCAGCAGGCGTTCGTGGAGTGCGGAGCCGTGCAGTGCGGCTTCTGCACACCAGGCCTGCTCGTGCAGGCCGACGACCTGATCAGACGGGTGCCCGACCCCTCCGACGCGGAGATCCGCGAGGCGCTGGCCGGCAACCTGTGCCGCTGCACCGGCTACGAGAAGATCCTGGACGCCGTACGGCGGGCGGCCGAGCTGAAGGCCGCCGGCCGATGACCGTCATCATCGAGGGCGCCTACCTCGCGCCGGTCGCCGGCGCCGAGATCCCCGACGGCCATCTGGTGATCGAAGGCGACCGGATCACCGCGATCGGGTCCGGCCCGGCACCGTCCGTCGCCGACCCGGACCGGGCGGAGCGCATCGACGCCGCCGGCTGCCTGGTCACCCCGGGGCTGGTCAACACCCACCATCACCTCTACCAGTGGGCCTCTCAGGGGCTGGCCAAGGACGACACGCTCTTCGACTGGCTGGTGACGCTCTACCCGACCTGGGCGCGGATGGACGCCGACGTCGTGGGTGGAGCGGCCGCCGCCGGGCTCGGATGGCTGGCCCGGTCGGGCACGACGACAACCACCGACCACCACTACGTCTTTCCCAAGGGCCGCGGCGACCTGTTCGCCGCCGAGATCGATGCCGCCCGGCGCGTCGGCGTCCGCTTCCATCCCTGCCGGGGCTCGATGGACCGCGGCCGGTCGGACGGCGGGCTGCCACCGGACGAGGTGGTGGAGAGTCTCGACGACATCCTCGAGGCCACCGCCGCCGCGATCGACACCTACCACGACGACTCGTTCTCCTCCATGCTGCGGATCGCGGTGGCCCCCTGTTCCCCGTTCTCAATCAGCAAGGACCTGCTGGTCGAGTCGGCCGCCCTGGCGCGGGCCAAGGGCGTACGGCTGCACACCCACCTCGCCGAGACCCTCGACGAGGAGGAGTACTGCCGCGAGCAGCTGAACCGCACTCCGGTGGAGTACATGGAGCAGGTCGGCTGGCTCGGCGACGACGTGTGGTTCGCGCACACCGTCCACCTGAGAGACTCGGACATCGCCACGATGGCGGACACGGGCACCGGCACGGCACACTGCCCCAGCTCCAACGCGCGGCTGGGCGCCGGCATCGCCCGTGTCCGCGACCTGCTCGGCGCCGGCGTCCCGGTCGGCCTGGGAGTGGACGGCCCGGCGTCGGCCGAGATGGTCCCCATGGTCGGCGAGCTCCGGCAGGCCATGTACCTGCAGCGGGCCCGGTACGGCCCGAGCGCGCTGACCGCCCGGCAGGCCCTGGAACTCGGGACTCTCGGCGGCGCCCGGCTCCTCGGCCGGCAGGACGAGATCGGCTCCCTGGAGGTCGGCAAGCTCGCCGACGTCGCCGTCTGGCGGGTGGACGGCTTCCACGCGGCGGTCGGCGACCCGGTGGTCGCCCTCGTCCACGGCCAGTCCCCGCCGCTGGCCAGGCTGCTGGTGGGCGGCCGGACGGTGGTGGCCGACGACGTGCTCGTCTCCGCGCCGCAGCATGAGATCGCCGAGGCGGGCGCCACCGCGCGCCGCCGCCTGATGGAACTGGCGGAGGAGGTCCTGTGACGACGGTTCCGGTATCCGCGGCGAAGGACGTCGTCGCCCCCGGCCGGGGCGGGGTGGGCGACAGCGTGCTCCGGCCCGACGGCACGCTCAAGGTCACGGGCGAGTTCGCCTACGCCTCCGACCTCTGGATCGACGGGATGCTGTTCGGCGCGACGCTGCGCAGCCCGCACGCGCGCGCCAGGATCCGCTCGATCGACATCGGCCCCGCACTCGCGGTGCCCGGCGTCGAGGCGGTCCTCACGCACGAGGACGTGCCCGGGCGCAAGGTGTACGGACTGGACCACCCCGACCAGCCCGTGCTCGCCATCGGCGAGGTCCGCCACCAGGGGGAGCCGATCGCGCTCGTCGCGGCCGATCATCCGGAGACGGCCCGGCGCGCGATGGAGAAGATCAGAATCGACTGGGAGGTACTGGAGCCGATCACCGACGCGCGCGCCGTGATCGCCGACCCGGCCAGCCTCAGGGTCCAGGAACGCGGCGGCATCGCCCGCCACCAGCCGGTCCGTGTCGGAGACGTGGCCGCCGCCCGCGCGCGGGCGCAGGTCGTCGTCTCCGGCGACTTCTCCGTCGGCATCCAGGACCAGGCGTTCCTCGGGCCGGAGTCCGGCCTGGCGGTGCCGGGCGAGGACGGCGGGCTCGACCTGTTCGTCGCCACCCAGTGGCTGCACAACGACCTCCGCCAGATCGCGCCCTGCCTCGGTCTGCCCGACGAGAAGGTCCGGATGACGCTGGCCGGCGTCGGCGGCGCCTTCGGCGGGCGGGAGGACCTGTCGATGCAGATCCACGCGGGCATGCTGGCGTTGCACACCGGCAAACCCGTCAAGATCGTCTACAACCGGTACGAGTCGTTCTTCGGCCACGTGCACCGGCACCCCGCGCTGATGCGCTACGAGTACGGCGCGACGCGCGACGGCAGGATCCTCTACGCCACCGCCGAGATCGTCCTCGACGGCGGCGCGTACACCTCCTCCACGCTCGCCGTGGTGGCGAACGCGGCCTCGCTCGGCGTGGGACCGTACGAGATCCCCAATCTCGAGATCGACGCGTACGGCGTCTACACCAACAACCCCCCGTGCGGCGCGATGCGGGGCTTCGGGGCGGTGCAGGCCTGCTTCGCCTACGAGTCGATGATGGACCGGCTGGGCGAGGCGTGCGGCGTCGGGCCGGTGGCGATCCGCCGGATCAACGCCGTGAGCCAGGGTTCCAAGCTGGCGACCGGCCAGGTCATCGACTCTCCGGCGCCTCTCGTCGAGATGCTCACCCGGCTGGAGGCCATTCCGCTGCCCGCGCCGCCGGACACCGCCGACCTGCGGAACCTGCCGGGCGGCGTCTCCCAGACCACCCGCGGCGAGGGCGTGGCCCGCGGCGTCGGCTACGGCGTGGGCATCAAGAACATCTGTTTCTCCGAGGGCTTCGACGACTACTCGACCGCCCGGGTACGGCTGGAGGTCGTCGGCGGTGAGGCGACGGCGGTGGTGCACACCGCCGCCGCCGAGGTCGGCCAGGGCCTGGTCACACTGCAGGCGCAGATCGCCCGTACCGAACTGGGCGTCGACCGGGTCGTCATCCAGCCGGCGGACAACGGGGTGGGCGACGCCGGCTCCTCCTCCGCCTCACGCCAGTCCTACATGACCGGCGGCGCCGTGAAGGCGGCCTGCGAGTCGGTCCGCGCGGACGTCCTCGCGCTGGCCCGGGAACGCCTCGGCGGGACCTACGAGGATCTGTCGCTGGCCGGTGGAAAGGTCGTGTCGGCCTCGGCGGGCACGCTGGCCACGGTCGCCGACGTCCTCGGCGACCGGGTCGTCGAACGGACCCGCGAATACCACCACCGGCCCACCGTCGCCATGGACCCCGTCACCGGACAGGGCGACACCCATGTCCAGCTCGCGCTCTGCGTGCACCGCGCCGTGGTCGACGTCGACGTGGAGCTCGGCCTGGTCAAGGTGGTGGAGCTGGCCGCCGTCCAGGACGTCGGAAAGATCATGAATCGGCTCTCGCTGGAAGGCCAGATCCACGGCGGCTCCGCGCAGGGCCTCGGGCTGGCGCTGATGGAGGAGATCGTCGTCCAGGACGGCCTCGTCCGGAACCCGTCCTTCACCGACTACCTCATCCCCACGATCCTCGACATGCCGCCCATGCGGCTGGACATCCTGGAGAGTCCCGACCCGGCCGCCCCGTACGGGCTGCGGGGCGCGGGAGAACCGCCCACGCTCTCCTCCACGCCCGCCGTCGTCGCGGCCGTCCGTGACGCCACCGGAAGGGCGCTCACCCGGGTACCGATCCGACCGGAGCACATATGCCGCTGATGTTCCTCAATGGCGGGGCGATGCGCGGCGGGCCGCTGCATCACCTCCTGGACGGCGCGCCGCTGGCCGCCGCGACCACGACCGCACCCCGATACCGCTTCTACTCGGTCGCCGACCGGTTCCCCGCGCTTCTTCCGGTCGCACACGGTGGGGCCCGCATCGCGGGCGAGGTCTATGACGTGCCGATGGACGTGCTGCGCGACCGGCTGCTGCCGGCCGAGCCGCCCGAGCTGGAGCTGGGCGTGATCGAGCTGGTCGACGGCACGTCGTCCCTGGCGATGGTGCTCCGCCGCCCGTCGACGTCCTTCCCCGAGCTGCTCGACATCACCGAACACGGCGACTGGTCCGCATACCGGAGAACGAAGTCCCCATGAGCCCGGACTCCGTCTTCGACCTGGTCGTGCGCTCGCGTCGCACGCTGCTCCCGGAAGGGGAGCGGCCCGCGGCCGTGGCCGTGCGAGGCGGGAGGGTCGCCGCCGTCGGTGACCACGATGACCCTCCGCCGGCCGGCACCTGGGTGGACCTCGGCGACATCGCGCTGCTTCCGGGACTCGTCGACACGCACGTCCACGTCAACGAGCCGGGACGTACCGAGTGGGAGGGCTTCGCGACGGCGACCCGCGCGGCCGCCGCGGGCGGCGTGACCACGATCGTGGACATGCCGCTCAACTCGCTCCCGCCCGTGACCACCGCCGCCGCGCTGGCCGTCAAGAAGGAGGCGGCAGCCGGCCGGTGCTTCACGGACGTCGGCTTCTGGGGCGGCGCGGTTCCGGGCAACACGCGGGAGCTGCGGGCCCTGCACGACGGCGGTGTCTTCGGCTTCAAGTGCTTCACCGCGGACTCCGGCGTCCCGGAGTTCCCGCCGCTGTCCTATGCCGAGATGGAGGAGGCGTTCGCCGAGATCGCGTCCTTGCGGGGGCTGGTCATCGTGCACGCCGAGGACCCGGGGGCGCTGTCGGCCCCGGCCGACGGCGGTTATGACGCCTTCCTGGCCGCGCGGCCGCCGAGCGCGGAGCACAAGGCGGTCGAGCAGGTGATCCGGCTGGCCGAGACGACGGGGGCGCGGGCGCACATCCTGCACCTGTCGGCCGCCGACTGCGTCGAGCCGCTGGCCCGGGCACAGGCCCGGGGCGTGCGGATCACCGCCGAGACCTGCCCGCACTACCTGACGCTGTCGGCCGCCGAGATCCGTCCGGGCGCCACTCACTACAAGTGCTGCCCGCCGATCCGGGACGCCGCCAACCGGGACGGGCTCTGGCAGGGCCTTGCCGCCGGAGTGGTCGGCTGCGTCGTGACGGACCACTCGCCGTGCCCGCCCGAACTCAAGCGCGGCGGGTTCGACGAGGCCTGGGGCGGGATCTCCTCCCTGCAGCTCGGCCTGCCCGCCGTCTGGACCGAGGCGCGCCGGCGCGGTCACGACCTGGCGGACGTGGCGCGGTGGATGTCGGCCGCGCCGGCGGCGCTCGCGGGCGTTCCGGGCAAAGGCGCCATCGCGGTCGGGAACGACGCCGACCTGGTGGCGTTCGCCGCGGACGAGACGTTCGCCGTCGACCCGGCGGCGCTACGGACCCGTCACCACGTCACGCCCTACGCGGGCCGCGAGCTCACCGGCGTCGTGCGGGCCACCTGGCTGCGCGGCGAGGTCGTGGGCGACACGCCGCGCGGGCGTCTCTTGGAGAGGTGACCGATGGCCGATTTCACATTGTTGCCGGATCTCGCGGTCCGGAACCTCGGCGGATCCGTCATCGCCGCGAGCGACGAGTCCTTCGCGGAGCGGGAGAACCTGATCAACCCCTGGCCGGCCGGGCACCAGGCGGAGACCTTCGGGCGGAAGGGCCAGGTCTACGACGGCTGGGAGACCGCGCGGCGGCGGCCGTCCGCGCTCGGGCTGAAGGTCGACGACCGCGGCCACGACTGGGCGCTGGTCCGGCTCGGACTGCCCGGCGTGATCCGGGGGGTCGTCATCGACACCGCCTGGTTCCGGGGGAACTTCCCGACGTACGCCTCGGTCGAGGCGTGCGCGGCGGAGGGCCATCCGTCGGCCGAGGAACTGGCCGCCCGCGCGTGGGTGGAGATCGTGCCGCGGAGCCCGCTGACCGGGGACGCCGAGCACCGGTTCCCGGTCCTGGCAGCGCGGCGGTTCACCCATGTCCGCCTGAACATCTTCCCGGACGGCGGTGTCGCGCGGCTCCGCGTGCACGGCGAGGTCGTCCCGGATCCGCGGCTGCTGACCGGCCTGACGGTGGACCTGGCCGCGCTGGAGAACGGCGCGCGCGTCACCGGCTGCTCGAATCTGTTCTACTCCGCGCCGGCGAACATCCTGGCCCCAGGCCTGCCACGCCACCAGGGCGAGGGCTGGGAGACCGCGCGGCGGCGCGACGACGGCAACGACTGGGTCACGGTGGAGCTGGCCGCCCGAGGGACGCCGAGGCTGGTCGAGATCGACACCACGCACCTGAAGTTCAACGCCCCGGGCTGGGCGGCGCTCTCCGGCCGGGACGCCCGGGTGTCGGAGGAGTGGACCCCTCTCCTGCCGCCCACCCGGATCCAGCCGGACGGCCGCCACCGGTTCCGGCTCGACTCTGCCGCCCCACCGGCCGAGGTGACCCACGTACGGCTGGACATCTACCCCGACGGGGGTGTGGGCCGGCTCCGTGTCTGGGGTGAGCTGACGGCCGACGGCGAGCGGGCTCTCCGCGACCGCTGGGACGCCTTCGATGCCTGACTCCGCCGCGGCCGGCTCACGTGAAGTTCCTGTTACATCCCTGACCGTCCCGTTCCCGCGGGCTCAAGCGAAAGGTAGCGTCCAGCTGTGCTGATCAGCCCACACGAGCAGGAGCGGCTGCTGATCCATGTGGCGGCCGGCCTCGCCCGCGACCGGCGTGCCCGCGGGTTGCGGCTCAACCATCCCGAGGCCACCGCGGTCATCGCCTCGTACGTCCTGGAGGGCGCCCGCGACGGGCGGAGCGTCGCCGAGCTCATGGAGGCCGGGCGCACCGTGCTCACCCGCGAGGACGTCATGGAGGGGATCCCGGAGATGCTCGACTCCGTGCAGGTCGAGGCGACCTTCCCGGACGGCACCAAGCTCGTCACCGTCCACCGGCCGATTCCATGACGTCGCCCCGCGGCCGGCGGTCCGTGCCGGTCCTGCCCGGAGCAGAGAAGAGGTTCGGATGAGCGCGGGTTCCGCCCCGGGCGAGATCGTGACCGGACATGGAGCGGTGGAGCTGAACCCCGGCCGTCCGCGTACGACGATCACGGTCGTCAACACCGGGGACCGGCCGGTGCAGGTCGGCTCGCACTATCACTTCGCGCAGGCCAACGACGCGCTCGACTTCGACCGGGAGGCCGCGCGCGGCCACCGGCTCGACGTGCCCGCGGGCACCGCCGTGCGGTTCGAGCCGGGCATCGCGCGCGAGGTGTCGCTGGTGCCCTTCGGCGGGCGCGCGGTCGTACCGGGGCTGCGCCATGACTGAGATCTCCCGCTCTCGCTACGCCCAGCTGTACGGACCGACCGTCGGCGACCGCGTACGCCTGGCCGACACCGACCTGTTCATCGAGGTCACCGAGGATCTGTCCCGGGGCGCGGGGGCCGGCGACGAGGCGGTCTTCGGCGGCGGCAAGGTGATCCGCGAGTCGATGGGCCAAGGTGTGGCGACGCGCGCCGAGGGGGCGCCCGATCTGGTGATCACCGGCGTCGTCGTGCTGGACCACTGGGGTGTCGTCAAGGCCGACGTGGGCGTGCGCGACGGCCGGATCGTCGCGCTCGGCAAGGCCGGCAACCCGGACACGATGGACGGGGTCCATCCCGGCCTGGTGATCGGCCCGTCCACCGAGATCCTGGCCGGCAACGGCAGGATCCTCACGGCCGGGGCGGTCGACTCGCACGTCCACCTGATCTGCCCGCAGCTCGTCGGCGAGGCCCTCGGCGCCGGTATCACCACGCTCATCGGCGGCGGCACCGGCCCGGCCGAGGGCACCAAGGCGACGACGGTGACCCCCGGCGCCTGGCACCTCGCCCGGATGCTGGAGGCGATGGACTCCTTCCCGGTCAACGTGGCGCTGCTCGCGAAGGGCAACACGGTGTCCGAGGAGGGCATGTGGGAGGCGCTGCGCGGCGGCGCGTCTGGCTTCAAACTGCACGAGGACTGGGGATCGACCCCGGCGGCGATCGACGCGTGCCTGCGCGTCGCCGACGCCTCCGGAGTCCAGGTGGCCCTGCACTCCGACACCCTCAACGAGGCCGGGTACGTCGAGTCGACGCTGAACGCCATCGGCGGCCGGTCCATCCACGCGTACCACACCGAAGGCGCCGGCGGCGGCCACGCGCCGGACATCATCACGGCCGCCGGGTACCCGAACATCCTGCCGTCCTCGACCAACCCGACCCGGCCGCACACGGTCAACACGCTCGACGAGCACCTCGACATGCTCATGGTCTGCCACCACCTGAACCCATCGGTGCCGGAGGACCTCGCGTTCGCCGAGTCGCGGATCCGCCCGACCACGATGGCGGCCGAGGACGTCCTGCACGACATCGGCGCGATCTCGATGATCGGCTCGGACTCCCAGGCCATGGGCCGGATCGGCGAGACCGTGATCCGCACCTGGCAGACCGCGCACGTGATGAAGGGCCACCGCGGCGGCCTGGACGACAACCTCCGCGCCCGTCGCTACGTCGCCAAGTACACGATCTGCCCGGCGATCGCGCACGGTCTCGACGCGGAGGTCGGCTCGGTCGAGGTGGGCAAGCTCGCCGACCTGGTGCTGTGGGATCCGGCGTTCTTCGGCGTGCGGCCGCACGTCGTGCTCAAGGGCGGCATGATCGCCTGGGGGCAGATGGGCGACGCGAACGCCTCGATCCCGACGCCGCAGCCGGTGTTCCCCCGCCCGATGTGGGGCGCGACCGCGGCCCCGGCCACCTCGGTGCACTTCGTGGCCCCGGCCGCGCTGGAGGACGGCCTCGCCGAGCGCCTCGACGTGCGGCGGCGCCTGATCGCCATCAAGGACACCCGGCGGCTGGCCAAGGCGGACATGCCGCTCAACGACGCACTCCCGGAGATCAAGGTCGACCCGGACACCTTCACGGTCAGCGTCGACGGGAACGAGGTCGAGCCCGCGCCCGCGTCCGAGCTGCCCATGGCCCAGCGGTACTTCCTCTTCTGATGGACCGCTGATGGACGCCGCACTGCTGCTGCTCGCCGACTCGCGGCTTCCCGCCGGTGGGCACGCGCACTCCGGCGGCCTCGAGACGGCCGCCGCGACCGGCGTCGTCCGCGACCTGGCCACCCTCGCCACATTCCTGCGCGGCCGGCTCGCGACCACGGGCCTCGTCACGGCGGGCCTGGCGGCGGCCGCCTGCGAGTCCGCGGCCCGGGTACGGCCCGATGCGGATGCCGGCGCGCCGCCTGGGGACCTCGCCGGCTGGGCGCGGCTCGACGCCGAGGCCGACGCGCGCACCCCGTCGCCCGCGCAGCGCCGGGCCTCACGGGCGCAGGGGCGGGCGCTGCTGCGCGTCGCCCGCGTCACCTGGCCCGGTCCCGTTCTGGAGACCCTGGCCGCCGCGTCCGGCGGCCCGCACCATCCGGTCGCGCTCGGCGCCGCGGTCGCCGCCGCGGGCGGCGCTCCGGAACGGGCGGCGCAGATCGCGGCGTACGGCTCGGTGACCGGTCCGGCCTCCGCGGCGGTCCGCCTGCTCGGGCTCGATCCCCTGGGCGTGCACCGGGTGCTCGCCGGCCTCGCCGGACGGATCGACGCCGTCGCGGAGGAGGCGGCCGAGGCCGTACGCGCCGGTGACCTGCCCGCGGCGTCCGCGCCCGCGTTGGACGTGTTCGCCGAGCTTCACCAGCAGGCCGAGCTGCGCCTGTTCGAATCCTGAGATCGGAGGCCCTCTTTTGGGACTGGACCACAGCCACGACCCGCACGAGCCGCGGTCGCACCGCGCCCTGCGGCTCGGCATCGGAGGCCCGGTCGGCAGCGGCAAGACCGCCCTGGTCGCCGCGCTGTGCCGCCTGCTCCGCGACGAGGTCGCGCTGGCCGTCGTCACGAACGACATCTACACGACCGAGGACGCCGACTTCCTGCGGCGGAACGGCGTGCTCGACGACGACCGGATCGCGGCCGTACGCACCGGCTGCTGCCCGCACACGGCGATCCGCGACGACATCTCCGCCAACCTCGACGCCGTCGAGGCGCTGGAGGACCGGCACGGCCCGCTCGACCTGGTGGTCGTGGAGAGCGGCGGCGACAACCTCACCGCGACGTTCAGCCGCGGGCTGGTCGACCGGCAGATCTTCGTCCTCGACGTGTCCGGCGGCGACAAGGTCCCCCGTAAGGGCGGACCGGGCGTCACCACCGCCGACCTGCTGGTGATCAACAAGACCGACCTCGCGCCGTTGGTCGGCGCCGACCTGACCGTCATGGCGCGCGACGCCGAACGCGTGCGGGCCGGCCTGCCGATCGCCTTCACCTCGCTGCGGGAACGCCCGGACGTCCCGGAGGTGACCGCCTGGGTCCGCTCCGCCCTCGCCGAACGCGCCCCCGCGTGACTCTTGCCGCGCGGGCCCGCACGGCCGTTCCCACGGACACCGGCCGGGGCGCGGGTGCCGACGGGCGCACCGGTTTCGCGGCCCGCGCCGCCGTGCGCGCCGAGCGCGGCCCCGGCGGGCGGACCCGGATCACGCGGTTGAGGTCGGACGGCCCGCTCGCGCTGCGCGAGTCCGGTGACTCGGTCTACCTGGTCGGCGCGGGGGCGGGGCCGCTGGGCGGCGACGACCTGGAGCTGACGATCGGGGTCGGCCCGGGGGCGCGGCTCGACGTCCGCTCGGCCGCGGCGGCGCTCGTTCTGCCGGGACGCCGGGACGCCGGGGCGTCACGCCTGATCGTACGAGCCGACGTCGCGGCCGGAGGGCGGCTCGTGTTCGCCCCCGAACCCACGATCGCCGCGGCCGGCTGCGACCACCACGCGCTGGCGGAGGTCACTCTCGACGAAGGCGCGGAGCTGGTGTGGCGGGAGGAGATCGTCCTCGGCCGCCACGGTGAGCCTTCGGGACGCTATGTCAGCCGGTTCGACGTCACGGCGGGCACGACGCCGCTGCTCCGCCACGAACTGCGGATCGACGAGAACGCCACGAGCGGCGCCGTGCTCGGCGACGCGGGGGCCGTCGGCACCCTGCTGATCACCGGCGTCACCGCGGAGCCGCACGCCGACGAAGGGCTGGCCGTGCTACCGCTGGCCGGCTCCGGCGTCCTGGTGACGGCCATGGCCGCCGACACCGTACGGCTGCGGGAGCGATTGGACCGGGGCCGCCGCCTCTTCACCTGACGCGCGGTCCCCCAAGGGTAGATCGAGACCCGGAAGCGTTGACCGGGCCCGGTCAGCGGCCGGTGACGCGGTGGGCGGCGGTGGCCAGGAGCAGGGCGGCGTGCACGTCGGGGTCGGTGACCGTGTGGCCGAGCAGTGCCTCGATGCGCTGCAGACGCTGGTAGAACGACTGGCGGCGCAGGTGGAGCACTGCCGCCGTCCGGGTGGCGCTGCAGCCGTGCAACAGGAATGTCTCCAGGGTGCGCACCAGGTCCGTACGGTGTGCGGCGTCCCACTCCACGAGCGGGCCGATGGTGTGGCGGACCAGGTGGCCGAGGTGGCCGCTCCCGCCGTGGCGGGTGAGTTCCAGGTCGAGCGCGATGGAGCGCGCGCTGATCAGGCGGGAGCCGGGCCGCAGGTCCAGGGCGGCCCGGGCGTCGCGCAGCGAACCGCCGAGTTCGCCGACCTCGGTCGCCGGATGTCCGACGGCGATCCGCACCTGCGGCGCGCTCAGCCGGCGGAGAGCCTCGTCGAGCGCCTGCTGCGCCGCACCCACGACGTCGCCGACACTGCGGGGGACGGCCAGGACGCCCAGGACGAGCCGGGACACCCGGCCGCGCAGCGCGGGCGTGTGCAGGACCCGGGCGGCTCGGTCGATGACGGCCAGCGCCGCCGCGGTCTCCAGCGCGTCGGCCGCGAGCCCGATGAGCAGGTGATCCGCCGCCGGGCGGAAGCCCGCCAGCGCCGCCCGTACCGACGACTCGGCCTGGCCTTCGGCGGTGCCCTCCAGAAGGTCGGTGAGCAGGGCGGCGGCCAGCCGGTCGGGTTCGCGCGGCGGGTCGCCGGTGCGCAGCATCGCCAGCGCCAGCGCGACCGTGGTCCGCTCCAGCGCCACCGCCAGGTCCTCGGCGGGCAGCGGGGAGCCCGGCCCGGCGATCAGCCGTCCCCACGTGGTCCCCAGCACGGTGACCGGCGCCTCGGCGAGCGGCGTCTCCGCGGCCCGCCACGCCTCGCGGTCGCCGGCGACGCCGTGCGCGGCGACCAGCGCCCCGTTGTCGGCGACCAGGATCAACGGCCCGTCCACCACCCCGGCGGCTGCCGCGAGAAGCCCGGGGACGCCGATGCCCGCGATCAGGACGTCGTTGAGCGCGCGGCTGATGGAATCGCCCAGCCGCAGCCGGTGGCCCGCCTGGTCGACGATGCGGGTGTTGGCGACCTCGGCGATCCGGCTGAAGGGGACGACGGCGTTCAGGGCGATGAACGGCAGTGCCTGCCGGCGGGCCTCGGTCACAAGTTCGCCCGGTACCTCGGGGAACGTCCGGCCGAGCTCCAGCGCGACGCCGGCGACGTCGCGTTCGGCGATCTCCCGGAGGTAGTGCCGCCGCGCTCCGGCGTCGGTGCCCGACAGGCCGAGGCCGGTGGTCAGCAGCAGTTCGCCGCCGGTCAGCAGCGGGCCGATCTCGTAGATCTCGCTCGAGTGCACCCAGCGGACGATGCGGTCGAGCGCAGTCTCGCCGGCGAGCACCACGGGGCAGGCCTCGCGCATCACGTCGAACGCGAGGATCTCGCGGAGCGTGAGGGCCATCACACCCTCTCCTGACGGATCGTCCAGTTCAGAGGCTAATAGTACGGACGTCATGTCCATTCCCCCTTCCCGGGTCGCCCGGCGATAGTGAGCCCATGACCAGTGATGTCGTCGATGACGCGGCGATGCTGAGCGTCGCGCTGGAGGAGGCGCGCGCCGGGTATGCCGCGGGCGGCGTCCCGGTCGGGGCCGCGCTGTTCGGCGCCGACGGGCGGCTGCTCGGGCGTGGGCACAACCGGCGGGTGCAGGACGACGACCCGTCGACGCACGGCGAGACCGCGGCGTTCCGCGCGGCCGGCCGGCAGTCCACGTACCGCGGTACCACCATGGCCACGACGCTGTCGCCGTGCTGGTACTGCAGCGGGCTGATCCTGCAGTTCGGCATCTCCCGGGTGGTCGTCGGCGAGGCGCGGACGTTCGAGGGCCACCACGAGTGGCTGGCCGGGCACGGTGTCGAGGTCGCCGTGTTCGACGATCCGGAGTGCGCCGAGCTCATGACCGCCTTCATCAAGGAACGCCCCGACATCTGGAACGAGGACATCGGAGAGAGCTCATGAGTACGAGTGGCGTCGTTCCCGTCATCGACCTCACCGCCTGGTTCGAGGGCGACGCCGCCGCCCGGGCGGACGTCGCGGCGCGCGTCGACGCCGCCCTGGGGGAGATCGGTTTCCTGGTGGTCACCGGGCACGGAGTGCCGGCCCCGTTGCGTGAACGGATCCGCTCGGCGGCCAAACGGTTCTTCGCGCTCCCCGACGCGGTGAAGGAACCGTACGCCGTCACGGTCGGCGAGCGCGGCTGGCTGCCGCCCGGCGTCGAGGCCAACGGCTACGCCGAGGGCACGCCGACCCCGCCGGACCTGAAGGAGACGTTCGCGGTCGGCGCCGACCGGCCGACCGGCGACGCGGAGATCGACGCCGAGTGGTTCCTGCCGAACGTCTGGCCGACCGAGGAGCCTGACCTCGAACCGTTGCTCACCGACTACCTCGACCGGATGCGGGCGCTCGCCGACGAGCTGCTGAGGTTGTGCGCGGCGGCGCTCGGGCTCGCGCCGGACTTCTTCACGGCAGAGACGGGGCACCCGTCGTACACGCTGAACATCAACCGGTATCCGCCGCTGTCCCAGGTGGGCCCGGCCGAGCCGGGGCAGTTCCGCATCGGCCCGCACACCGACTTCGGCACCGTCACGATCCTCGACCGGCAGAACGGCGTTGGCGGCCTGCAGGTGTACAGCGCCGACGGCGGCTGGGTGAACGCGCCGTACGTCGAGGACTCCTTCACCATCAACATCGGGGACCTGCTGGCCCGCTGGACCGGTGACCGCTGGCGGTCGAACCGGCACCGGGTCCTGCCACCGGATCCCAGCGCCCCGGACGAGGAACTCGTCTCGCTCATCTACTTCTACGAGTGCGATCCCGGCGCCCGAATCGAGTCCATCGCGCCGCCGATCGGCCGGGTGACCCATGAGCCGGTGCGCGCCTCCGACTATCTCCTCGACAGGCTCAACGCCATCACGGTGGGCTGAGCACTCCCCGCTGGATCGAAAGGCACGCCCATGACGGTGCTCAAGGAGCCCGCTCCCTCCCTGGACGTACGGGAGGGCACGTACGGTGAGAAGGTCGCGGCGGTCGAGCCAGGCGGCGCGGAGTTCATCCCCCTCGCCGAGCGCCACGGCCGGCCCCGGCAGCTGCTGTGGACCTGGACGTCGCCGAATCTGGAGTTCGCCACCGTGTTCCTCGGCGTGCTCGCGGTGGGCGCGTTCGGGCTGAGCTTCTGGCAGGCGGCGCTGGCGATCGTCGTCGGCACGGCCCTCGGCTCGGTGACCCACGGCGTGCTGTCGGCGCGCGGCCCGGCGCACGGGGTGCCCCAGATGGTGCTCAGCCGGATCTCCTTCGGCCACTGGGGCAACGCGCTGCCGGCCGGGCTGAACGCCGTCGTCGCGGGGATCGGCTGGTTCGCCGTGAACAGCGTCAGCGGCGCGCTCGCGCTGAACACGCTGACCGGCTGGCCGCAGGCGCTGTGCCTGGTCATCGTCGTCGTCGCCATGGTGGTGCTGGCCTTCTTCGGGCACAACCTCGTGCACGCCTTCGAGAAATACGCCCTGCCGGTGCTCGCCGTGGTCTTCGCCGTGGCCTCTGTGATCATTCTGGCGAAGTCTCACCCTGGCGCCCCGGGGCACGGCGGAGGCATGGGCGGTTTCCTGCTGACCGTCGGCGCGACATTCGGGTACGCGGCCGGCTGGAACCCGTACGCGGCCGACTACACGCGCTACCTCCCGGCGGAGAGCAGCCGGAAGGCCGTCGGTCTGTACGCCGGGCTCGGCGTGTTCGTCTCCTGTGTCGTCCTGGAGATCGTCGGAGCGGCGTCCGTCACGATCGGCGGCGACGCGCTGGGCCAGCCCACCTCGGCCTTCACCGGTCACCTCCCGACGGCCGTCGCCGACCTCACACTGGTGGCGATCGCGCTCGGCGGCATCGCGGCCAACGCGCTGAACGTCTACTCGGGGGCGATGTCCTTCGTAGCCCTGGGCATCAAGCTGCCGATGACACTGCGGCGGGCCATCGTCGCCGTCGTGTTCGGCGCGATCGGCTTCGTCGTCGCGCTGTCCGGCCTCCACGACGCCGGGCAGAAGTACGAGGCGTTCCTCCTTGTGATCTCGTACTGGATCGGCCCCTGGCTCGCCGTGGTCCTGCTCGACCAGTACCTGCGACGCGGTACGGACGTGGACGGCCTGCTCTTCGACAGGCGGCACCGCAACTGGGCCGGGCCGGTCGCGATGCTGGTCGGCGTGGTGCTGTCGGTGTGGCTTTTCTCCAACCAGCAGAAGTACGTCGGGCCAGTGCCGAAGCACGTCAAATCGGTCGGCGACATCGCGTTCGAGGTCGGCTTCGTGATCTCGGCTCTGGTGTACCTCGTGCTGCGGCGGCCGAAGGCCGGGCGCGCCGGGGAGGTGTGACCCGGCTCTATCGGCGGTGGCGGTGAGCGGCGTCGGCGAAGGCCGCACTGGTCTCGCCGGCGCGTCGCATCGGAGGATCGTCGGCGGTGACGCGGAGGATCTCGGGTTCCCCGACGTCGGTGAGTATCTGCCGCACCAGGTCGGCTTGGCGAGCGAAGTCCTGGTAGTGGCGTGGAACCGGCCCGGTCGCCGCCGGCGCGGCTTCCTCGGACAGGCGTGGAGGAGAGGCTGCGTACGCGGACAGGTCAGGGAGGTCGTCGCGGCGCGGTTCGGGGAGGCTGAGCATCGAATGGAACGGGGCGGCCCAGTCGTCGCGGTCGGTGAGAGGCGCGGCGTTCGGTGCGAACAGTGCGCGCAGCGTGGCGGGGATGCTCGCGTGGTCGCGGACCTCGGCGTCGACGGTGCTTTTTGGGATGTAAGGCGAGACCACGATCGCCGGAACACGCGGACCCAACATCGTGAAGTCGAAGGCCGCGGCCTTGCGGTGGTAGAGCAGATGGCACAGGCGGGACAGACGGCCGATGGGATCGCCGGGCGCCGGAACCCCGGTCGGCGGGGGAACGTGATCGTAGAAACCGCCGTGCTCGTCGTACGTGATCAGGAGGATGCTGCGTTCGAACACGTCCCGGTTCGCATGTAGCGCCTCATAGATCGTGGCGATGAGGGTCTCGGCACGGGCGAAGTCGATGTCCCCACCATCGGCGAAGGTGTCGTACGCGTTGTCGTCGACCAGGTTGTTGCCGGGGTGCTGGCTGTTGCTGCGGTCGCGAGTGCCGATGAGCGGAGTGTGGTCGAGCGTGTGAACGGGTGGGCGGTGATTCGGCTCCACGAACGAGTAGGTGGGAAGCGACCCGGTCTTGGCATGCCGAATGAAGTCAGCGTGTGGGAACCAGCGCGCGTGACGTTCCGGGAGGTTCCACAGATGGGGGAAGGCCCACACCTGTGGGGTGTCATCGTGATAGATATGCCAGGTTTTCCCTTGCTCTTCAAGTAGTTCGAAGATCGTGCGGTCGGTATAGGAACGGACGTTGATGTCGGTCTCGCCATCAGAGGTCGCGGCATGCATGAAGTTGCGATTCGGCCAGGTCTCGCCGGGAACCGAGCAGAACCAGCGGGTGCAGACCGCGAAATCGAGAGCGAGGCGGCTCAGCACCGGCGCTCGCTCTTGGCGCTGGCAGTGCATGATCAGCGGCCCGCGTCCGGTGATCGGAGCCTTCCGGGACGACGCATGACGGGCCCACCAGTTGAGCAGTCCGCCGGCCAGCCCACCGAAGGTCGGCGGACACAAGCCGCGGCCCTTCTTCTCGTAGCTGGCGACGAAGCCGGTGTTGGTCGGCCGCCTCCCGATGCGGCGGAGGGCGAGCTGTTCCATCACCGCATCATGCGAATGATCCGGATCGACGGGCAGGACCATCTTCGCCGTGGGTCGGGCTCTCACTTTCGACCCTGGCGGCCAGGCTGGATTGCTGAACTCTCCGCCGTCGAGGCCATCGAATGCTGAATCAGGGTGACGGAGAAAGCCGAGCATGTGATCGAATGACCGATTCTCCAAGGCCAAGACGATGACGTGTTGAATATCCGGCATGTCTCTATGACGCAATGATTCAGATTGAGTGAATAGGGCCGAAGGTCCTGACCCGCAGTGGAGTCGACTGCAAGCAAGATAGACGGCTAAAATAGAGTAATGCGTCCGATGACGCAAAGTAAATGATCCCTGACCGGTCGTGGCAGAGGCCGGCGCGCCGGTAGCCCGCTTGCGTGGCGTCCCGGTCGGCGAATGGTGTGCGCCGACCGGGACGCCGGGGGCTGCGGCGGGTGGGGAATCGCCGGTGGCCGCGCTCAGTCCTTCTGCGCGTCTTGGGCCGGCGCGCTTCTCGCGCCGATGGTGGGCATGGCGAGGTCCACCGGTCCTGCGCTCCTGCTCTTGCACTGGTCGTGGCAGTTCTTCTCCAGGCTGCAGCAGAGCGAGCAGATCGTCCCTGAGTGGAACGGGCACCCGGCGATGTCGGGACGTTCGAAGACGTCTTGGCAAACGGTGCAGGTGAGGGTGGCCGCGGAGGGCAGGCCGTCGACGAAGAGCGGCTCGGGCAGGTCGTCGGTTCGGGCGATGTAGTACCGGCCCTTCGTCGCCACGGCGAGAACCGGGGAGAGGACCATCGCGATGCCCAGGGCGATGAAGGGGGAGAACGCCTTGCCGTACGGTCCGAAGGCGTTGAAGTACGCCAGGATGGAGACGGCCGAGGCGACGAGCATGGAGCCGAAGCCGACAGGGTTGAAGTTGTACAGGTGAGCTCGTTTGAACTCGATGTAGGACGGGCTGAGCTTCAGCGGCTTGTTGATCATCAAGTCGGCGACGACCGCGCCGATCCAGGCGATGGCCACGTTGGAGTAGAAGCCGAGGACCGTGTTGAGGAAGCCGAAGACCCCGCCCTCCATGAGCGCGAGTGCGACGCCGACGTTGAGGAAGATCCATACCACCCGGCCGGGATGCCAGTGCAGCAGCCGGGAGAAGAAGTTGGACCAGGACAGGGACCCGGAGTAGGCGTTGGTCGTGTTGATCTTGATCTGGGACAGCACGACGAAGAAGGTGGCCAGGCCCAGCGCGACGGGTGCGGCGAAGGTGCGGAAACCGGCGAGGTACTGCTGGATCGGCTGATCCGCCTTCACCAGACCGACGCTGTCGGCGATGTAGAAGGCCAGAAAGGCGCCGCCGAGTTGTTTGAACGCGCCGAGGATCACCCATCCGGGGCCGGCGCTGAGCACGGCCGCCCA
The DNA here is from genome assembly GCF_039542055.1 of Actinoallomurus vinaceus. Classification (NCBI taxonomy): domain Bacteria; kingdom Bacillati; phylum Actinomycetota; class Actinomycetes; order Streptosporangiales; family Thermomonosporaceae; genus Actinoallomurus; species Actinoallomurus vinaceus. The sequence goes on along the minus strand of NZ_BAABHK010000007.1, from coordinate 139,363 downwards.
CCACGTGCGGGAGTTCTCCGGGGTCTTGTCGGGCATGAAGCGCAGGTAGTCCACCTGCTCGCCGATCTGCGCGATCAGAGAGAGCGCGACGCCCGCTCCGGCGCCCACACCGAGCATGCTGAACGCGGATCCGGTGGGTGAGTTGCCGGCGAAGTGGGTGAAGCGCGCGAACTTGTGGGGGTCCTGGACGGCGATGGAGATGAACGGGGCGACCATCAGGACCAGCCAGATGGGCTGCGTCCATACCTGCATCTTCGACAGCGCGGTCATGCCGTAGATCACCAATGGGATGATCGCCAGCGAGGCGATGAGGTAGGCCACGGGAAGCGGAATGTGCAGGCCCAGTTGGAGTGCCTGGGCCATGATCGAGCCTTCGAGAGCGAAGAAGATGAAGGTGAAGCTCGCGTAGATGACCGAGGTGAGGGTCGATCCCAGATATCCGAAACCGGCCCCTCGGGTCAGCAGATCCATGTCGATGGAGTACTTGGCCGAGTAGTACGAGATCGGGATGCCGGTGGCGAAGATGACGACGGCGGCGGCCAGGATCGCGATGAGCGCGTTGGTGAAGCCGTTGGAGATGGCGATGGATCCGCCGATGGCGAAGTCCGCCAGGTAGGCGATGCCGCCGAGCGCCGTGGTGGCGACGACATAAGGGGTCCAGCGGCGGAAGGACTTCGGCGCGTAGCGAAGCGAGTAGTCCTCGAGCGTGGAGTTCTGTGTCCAGCCGTTGTATCGGCGGGAGGTCGTTCCCGAGGCGACGTCCGGGGGGTTCTCCGATGCCTGTCCGGGCGTCGCCGCCCGGCTGTCCACTGCTTCGGTCACGGTCTGCTCTCCTCTGCGGGGGTGAAGGCTGCGCTCTCCGAGACGTGAGGGGTGACGAGAAGAGCTTCCGGCCGCAGTGTTGCGTGCGGGTTTCGCCCGGTGGTCGGCGTTGTTCGGCGGCCATCACCCCGCCCACGCCTCGACCGTTACGGTGCATTCGTGACAGAGGTCAACATGCGCCACCTCCGGTCATTCGCGATGGTCGCGTAGGAGTCGACCATCACGCGGGCCGCGGAGCGGCTGCATCTGGCTCAGCAGGCGGTCTCGACCCACATCCAGCAGCTCGAACGGGCGCTCGGCGTCACCTTGCTGGTGCGTACCTCGCGCGGGGTGGTCGGGTACGGACCTCGGCGAAGCGCAGCCGCTCGTCGCCCACCGGTGTCCACAGGAACGCGGCGTCGGCGCCGCCCGAGGTCAGCAGTGGCAGCGGTGGAGCGGATGGATGGCGCGGTTCGGTGAGCTCAAACGCACGGGCCGTCGTCGGCCATCTGGCGGGCGGTGGCGCGCTCCTCGTCAGTGTCGTGGTCATCGCCGCGGTCGCTGTCCAATCCTTATGCGCTCGCCGGAGTTCTCCCAAATCGCGGTTCGCGGTGGTGGTGTAGCCGAATACCGTGCCCGGCCATCCCTACGGTGAAGGCGTGCTTCGTTTCCGGCTGGCGACATCAGATGCTGATGCGGGCCATGACCGGTCTCAGCTGTCTTCGGAGTCAGGCGGCGGGCTCCGACGGTCTCCACGTATCGGTTCGAAGGTAGGACATCATCGTCAGCCGGGCCCAGTTCGGGGTCACGATGGACCGGAAAGGCGGCGACCAGGACGGGGGGAGTGGCTGTCCCTCGTCGTCTGGGCCGCGTTGATCGTGGGCTCGTTCGAGGCGGGCGCGATGCTGCGCCGGGCTGGGGCGATACCGGTGGACGCGTTTCCGCCGTTGCACGCCGAGCCTCGGTTACTGCTCCGTCCCCTGCTGCCCGCGGTGGCCTTTGGACTGGTCGGGGTGGCGGTACTCCCGGTGATGACGCGGCGGTTGCCCTGGCGACTGCTGTTGGCGGTCGCGTGGCTCGGCTCGGCGGGCTGGGCGGTGGTGCTCCAGCTTCCCGATGGCATCGCGCGACCACTGACCACGCCGACCGAGTACCTCGCCGGGCTGCCTGCCATGGGTGACGATCCCCTGGGCTGGCTGCGTGCCTTCACCATGGAGATGCCGTCCTTTCCCACGCACGTGAAGGGGCATCCGCCGCTGCCCATGCTCGTTCTGTGGGCGGTCCAGTGGACAGGGCTGGCCGGCGCGGGGTGGGCGGCTGCTCTTGTGATCACGGTTGGGGCTTCGGCGGCGGCCGCCATCGCGGTCACCGTACGGGTGATCGCGGGCGAGGACGTCGCCCGCCGGGCGGTGCCGTTCCTCGTGCTCTCGCCCATCGCGCTTTGGGTCGCCACCAGTATGGACGCCCTCTTCCTCGGGGTGGCGGCATCGGCGGTGGCTCTGGTCGCCGTCGCGACCGTCGAGCCGGACTCGTCCCTGAGCCGTATGGCCGGCCGGGGCGTGCGTATCGGGCAATTGAACCGGGCGATGGTCGCGTTGGCGGGAGGGTTGCTGCTCGGTTCCCTGCCGTATCTGAGTTATGGCCTGTTGCCGATCTTCGCGCTGCCGCTCGCGGTGCTGGTGCTGACGCGGCCGGCCTGGCCGGTTCTCATCGCGCTCGTGGCTGGATGCCCGGTCGTTCCGATCGCCTTCACCGTCGCCGGGTTCTCCTGGTGGGAGGGGGTGCTCGGGACGCATGTCGCCTGGCTCATCTCTCATGGCTCCAGGCGACCGTACGCCTACTTTCTCGTCGGTGACCTCGCTGTCCTGGCCCTTCTGGTCGGCCCTGCGGCCGCCGTGGCCCTGCCGGCCGCGCTGCGGCACGCCGCCCGTCTCGTATTCACCACATCTCCCGGTGGCCGAGGACGTCTCGGCCCGGACACACTCGGGTGGCCGGCCGCGGCCGCACTTGCCGGGGTCCTCGCGCTGGATCTGTCCGGCGTCACATGTGGCGAGGTGGAGCGCATCTGGATCCCCTACGCGGCGTGGGTCGTGACCGTCACGGCCGTCCACCGGCCACCGGCTCGCGCGATGCTGCTCGGGCAAACGGCGACCGCCCTTCTGATCGAGGCCCTCGCGCGGTCGCCATGGTGAGGCGCACGTCGCATGGCGGAGCTGTTCAGGCGTGCTCAGCGAACTCGGCCATGCCGTCCTCGAAGCGGATCGACGCGCGGAAGCCGAGTTCGGCGGCGGCCCGGTCGGGGGCGGCGACGATGTGCCGGACGTCGCCCAGCCGGTAGTCGCCGGTCACGACCGGGTCGGGGCCGCTGTAGGCCTTGGCGAGCGCAGCGGCCATCTCCCCGACCGTGTGCGGCTCCCCACTGGCGATGTTGTACGCGCGCGGTCCGCCGGGGGTGCCGGGTGCGTCGAGCGCGAGGACGTTGGCACGGGCGACGTCCCGGACGTGGACGAAGTCGCGCCGCTGGCCACCGTCCTCGAAGACGAGCGGCGGCTCGCCGTGTTCGAGGCGGGAGCGGAAGATGGCGGCGACGCCCGCGTAGGGGGTGTCGCGAGGCATCCTCGGCCCGTAGACGTTGTGGTAGCGCAGCGCCGTGACGGTCCCGCCGGTCGCCCGCGCCCATGAGGCGGCGAGGTGTTCCTGGGCGAGTTTGGTGTCGGCGTAGGCGTTGCGGGGGTCCATCGGGGCGTCCTCGTCGACGGTGCCGGGGGTCAGCGGCGCGGCGCAGGTGGGGCAGCGCGGTGCGAAACGGCCGGCGGCGAGGTCGCCGGCCGCCCGGGGGCCGGGCCGGACCCGGCCGTGGTCCGGGCAGTCGTAGGCGCCTTCGCCGTATACCACCATCGAGGAGGCCAGGACGAGGCGCCCGATCTCGGCGCGGGCCATCTCGGCGAGCAGCACCGCCGTGCCCAGGGCGTTGGCCGAGGCGTACGCGGGGAGGTCGGAGACGTCGACACCGAGGCCGACCTTGGCCGCCTGGTGGCAGACCGCGTCGACCCCGGCGAGCGCGCGCCCGACCGTGTCGGCGTTCCGGACGTCCTCGCCGGACCGAAGGTCGAGCGTTCGTACGTCGTCGCCCCGCGCGCGCAGGGCGTCGACGATATGGGAGCCGATGAAGCCGGAGGATCCGGTCACGAGTACGCGCATGCCCGCACGCTAACCGGAGAGCGCCTCGCGGAGTTCCGTGGCGCGGTCGGCTGTACGCATCCTGTAATAACTGCGGCATTCGATGGGTGCCCGCCGACCATCACATAGCGCCGGCGGCATGTGAGATGCGGCGTGTGCTGTCCTTGCCACAGTGCGCACGGCCGGTCCCAAGGCTCCATGGCTCCTCGGCTCAGGGCTGCGGCCCGGCGTCAAAGCGCGCGTCCTGGCGGTCGCGGATGGCGCATGCGGCGTTGATCAGGCCGATGTGACTGAACGCCTGGGGGAAGTTTCCGATGGGTTCGCCGGTGTCGGTGTCGACCTCTTCGGCGAGCAGGCCAACGTCGTTGGCGTGCGAGACCGCGGTCTGGAAGACCCGCTCTGCTCGTGCGGCCTGGCCTGTCAGGGCGAGAGCGTGGGCCAGCCAGAACGCGCAGAGGAGGAAGGTTCCTTCGCCGCCGGGCAGCCCGTCCGCGGTGGTGTACCGGCGCACGAGGCCGCGGGCGTCGGTGAGGTTCGTCGCTATGGCGTTCACGGTGGCCTGGACGCGCGGGTCATCGCCGGGCAGGAATCCGACCATGGGGATCGTCAGCGCGGACGCGTCCAGATGCGGGTCGCCGAAGGCCTGGGTGAACGCGCCGGCGTCCGGGTTCCAGCCCTGCGTGAGGATCGCCGTACGGATCTGGGCGCGGATCCGTTCCCAGCCGCCGACGCGGTCGGTCGCGCCGAGGGCGGGGGCCAGGGCGATGGCGCGGTCGAGGGCCACCCAGCACATGAGCTTGGAGTGCAGGAAGTGCCGACTCGGTCCGCGGATCTCCCAGATGCCCTGATCGGGCTCCTGCCAGCGGCGGGCGGCAGTCTCGGCGGCGCCGAGCAGGAACGTGCGTGTGATCGGGTCGTACTGCCGGTGCGTCGTGGTGGAGTGGAGCTGGTGGGCGGCGTCGAGCAGTTCGCCGTAGACGTCGAGCTGGCGCTGGCGCCATGCGTCGTTGCCGACGCGCACGGGGGCGCTGCCGCGCCAGCCGGTCAGATGCGGCAGCGGGCGTTCGCTGAGATCGCGTTCTCCGCCGACGCCGTACATGATCTGCAGATCGGAGGCGTGGTCGAGCCGGGTGGCCGCCGCGCGTGCGAGGAAGCCGAAGAACGCCGCTTCCTCCTTCTCACACGCCGCGCTGTCCAGGGCCTGCAAGGTGAGGCTGGCGTCCCGGACCCAGGTGTAGCGGTAGTCCCAGTTGCGTACTCCACCGGCCTCCTCCGGTAGCGAGGTGGTGGCCGCGGCGACGATCGCCCCGGTGGGGGCGAATGTCAGTGCGCGAAGCACCCGCCCGCTGTGGGCCACCTGGTTCTGCCAGGGCCCCTGGTAGCGGGCGTGTTGTCGGGACCAGGACCGCCAGCCTTCGATGGTGTCCTTGATCCGGCGGTGAATGAGCCGCTGGTTCCAGCACTGCGGTTCGGTCTCCCAGGCCGCGCCGGCGTGGAGCGCGAGGCCGAAGCGTTGCCCGGCGGTGAGGGTGACCGTGGCATGCGCGGTGGAACCGTCGGTCTCCAGATCGGCGGGGATCGACAGGGTGAGGACGTGCGCGCCGCCACGGGCGATCAGGCCACCGCGCACCGGTTCCATCAGGGGGCGCACGAGACCGAACTCCGGGCGCGGCGCGTACGTCACGGCGAGGGTGACGGTGCCCTCCACGCAGGTCGCTTCGCGGAGAAGGACACCGGGTGAGGACGCGCCGATCCCGTGCCCACGCTCGCGCCTGCCGAAAGCGAGCGCGTCGACGAGCACGGCCGTGCCGCCGGGGGTATGGAAGGTGGTCTCCAGGACGAGCGTGCCCTCGATGTACCTGCGAGTGATCTCGGCGGGACCGGTGGGGCGGATGGACCAGTGGCCGGCGTCGTCGTCGAGGAGACGGGCGAAGAACGCCGGACTGTCGAACCGGGGGAAGCACAGCCAGTCGACAGAGCCGTCCGAGGCGACCAAGGCGGCCGACCGGCAGTCCCCCAGAAACGCGTAGTCGCTGATCGGCCGTGTGCTCATCAGGCGGCCCCCCTACTTCCGGTGGGGTTTTTCCGGTCGCCGTCTCCGGCGCGGCCCGCGCCGTGCGGCCGCCGCGGTCCGCAGCCGTACGGCGTAGATGATGGCGGAGCCGGCGAACAGCAGGCCCGTGACCAGGAGCCACCGCCCCAGATAGGGGCTGAGACCCAGCCCGACCGCTTTCCGGTAGGTCTCTCCGGATTGCCGCAGGATGAGCGGGAACCAGACGAGCAGCAGGAGCGCCGACAGCCCGGCGGGGACGCGAACGTAGTTGACCCACGGCCGCCACCGGACGTGCGGGCCCGGTCGGCGCCGTCCCCACGGGCGTCGCTGTACGGCCACGTCGGCGAGCGTGTAGAGCGGGAAGAGCACGAGGTCGTGCACGATCGCCGCGCCGACGAACCAGATCACGAAGCCCACCCAGATTCCGGCGGCGGCGACCCGGCTCGCGGCATAGCCGGCCAGGGCGAAGCAGGCGAGCAGGGCGAGCAGATGCAGGGGATCGGCGCCATAGTGCGCGGCGATCCGCTGACGGACGGCGGCGAGCGGACGCCGGAGGTCGTCCCGGGGATGCACGGCGATCCGCCGGCGGGCGTTCTGGGACGGCGGTTTGGCTTTCATGATCGTGCGGGCCGGAAGGTGAGACGGGTGACCCACTTGGTGTTGTGCACGCCTGGCGCGTTCGGAACGATGATCCGGGCGGGGAACCCGTGGTCGAGGGACAGGTCGGCGCCGTTGACGCGCAGCGCGAGCAGCGAGGCCCGGTCCGCGACCTGGCGGGCGCTGAGGGTCACGTGGCCGAAGACCCCTCCGCGTTCGAGGGACTCGACGAAGACCTCGTCTCTGCCGGGCGTGGCTCCGGCCAGCCGGGCGAGGTCGGCCAGGCGCACGCCGGTCCATCTCTGCAGGGTGGACCATCCCTCGACGCAGGCGATCGGGAGGTCGTAGGTGTACTGGGGCATGGCCAGCAGATCCGGGCGGGCCAGGCGCATCCGCTGTGGACCGAGCAGTTCCAGTCGCCAGTCCGGTCCGGCCTCGCGCGCTGTGATGCCCTTGGCGGCCGCGGTCTTGTTCACCTGGAAGTCGTTGGGGCCAGTGCCGTATTCGCGTCCGTGCGGGGACAGCAGCGCGGTACGCCGCAGCGGCCCGTCGATCGTCTGGCCGACGGAAAGGCCGAACAGCGTCAGTGACGCGCCGCCCACGAAGCCGAGCAGCCCGCGTCGTGAGACGGTCGGATCCGCCGGGTCGACCGCGACCAGACCGTCGGGGTCGGGTGGTTCGGGGCGGGTCTCCGCCAGACCGGTACGCAGTTCCTGCCGGAAGCTGCGCGAACGCAGCGCGCTGATCATCCTTGGCAGCTTCAACGCGACATGGACGACGAACGCGCCCAAGAAGATCCACGCCCCGTACAGGTGCGCCGGATAGAAGAACGGAAAGACGTAGAACAGCTGGATGTTGAGGATGCCGGTGACGAACTCGAACACCCCGCCACCGACCAGCAGCAGCAGGCTCACCCGCTCCAGTGCCTGAGCCGGAGAACGCGCCGGAGGCCAGTCGAACAGCTTGGGGATGACCGACCACAGTTTGGCCAGCAGCACGGGAACGAGCGTGATCCCGAGGATGACGTGGATCGCCTGGCTCAGCCGGTACAACCAGACCGGCCGGGTCGGCCAATCGAACAGGTAGAAGCCCAGCACGCCCTTCTGCGGCGTCAGGTCGTTCCCCGCCAACCGCGGATCGTAGGCGGCGTACGACAGCAGCCCGGTCACCGCGAGCATCGTGATACCGACCAGCAGGACGACACCGAACACCGACGTCAGCCACGGACCGCGCACCGGGCTGCGCCAGAACTCACGGCGAAACGGCCCCGGCGGTGGATGCGCGGTCAGCCAGGCGATTCCCCGCCTGCCACCAGGCATCGTCCGCCGGCCCGGCCGATCAGCGGAACGGGCCTCGTTCCGTGCGTCTCGCGGCGATGGTTGATCTGCCACGGCTCCCCCCGAAAGCCACTCTTCCTCCCATTCCCCACAACGTCGGGCCCGATTCCCCATGTGCGGGAAGGGTCATGGTCCGGACCGCCGCCGTGGCGAGGCGATGGCAGGAGCGAGGTCGCGTACGCAGGCGGCGAAACGGGTCCGTGGGGCGATACGCGCGACCGCGGCGGCGTCCACGGCGGTGTCGACGTCGCGCAGCAACGGAAGATCGGCCACTCGCAGGCCGGCGGAGCACAGCCGTTCCCGCTGTACGGCTCCGGTGACCAGAGTGGACATGGGCACGCCCTGCAGCAGGCCCGGGTCAGGCTCCCGTAATCCCAAGGCCCAAAAGCCGCCGTCGGCGGCCGGACCGAACCACGCGTCCACGCCATCCCAGCCGACGGTGAGCAGATCGGGCGTGATCTGCGGAGTGTCCATACCGATCAACAGAGCAGGCCCGGACACCTCCGCGAACGCCGCCGCCAGCCTCTCGTCCAGCCCTCCCGTCACCTGGGGGACGATCTCGAATCCGTTCGGAACCCACGCCCCGGGCCGGCCGTCCAGGACCAGGACGCGGCGGCAGGCGGGCGCGGCGAGCACCGCACGCAACGTGTCCGCCAGCGCGGCCTCGGCGAGCACGGCCGCCTGCTCGAACGAGTACGGAGGCACGAGCCGTGTCTTGACCCGCCCCGGCACCGGCCGCTTCGCGATGACCAGCAGAGTCGTCGCCGCACCGTCAGGTGAGAAAGCGCGACCGCCCTTCACCGGGTGAGCACCGCGCTCATGTCCTGGACCGCCTGGCGGAAGCCGCGGAACGTCCCGGTGACCTTCGAGTGGCCGATCCGCGGCAGGTAGTCGACCTCGACCTCACGCACCCGCCAGCCGGCGTCCGCCGCACGTACCAGCATCTCCAGCGCATAACCGCACCGCCGATCGACCAACTCCAACGCGAGGAGGTCCACGCGCCTGGCCGCCCGCATCGGCCCGAGATCACGCACCCGGATGCCGGTGCGCCGTCGGATGCGTCGTGCCAACGCCCGGTTGGCCAGCCGGCCCGGCAACGGCCAGACCCCATGCGCGACCGGCCGACGGCGCCCCAGCAGCAGATCGGCCGAGCCGTCCAAGACCGGTCCGGTGACCCGCGAAAGCTGACGCGGATCCAGACTCGCATCGCAGTCACAGAAGCAGACCACCTCGGTGACAGCCGCCGAAAGCCCCGCGTGGCACGCCGCGCCGAACCCACGCAGCGGTTCCTCGACGACCACGGCGCCCAGCGACCGGGCCACCTCTCCCGACCCGTCCACGGAGCCGTTGTCGACCACGATCGGGCGAAACCCGTCAGGGAACCGACCGAGCACCCACGGCAGGGCCGCGGCCTCATCCAGGCACGGCAGGATTACGTCAACGACCACACTGGTCACGCTCAGTGATATTCCCTCGGTGCCCAGGACCACACGATCCCGATCTCGGCCTACAGAACGGCCGAGGGCTCAGCCGGTCAGGGTGCCGTAGCCGTCATTGCCGAGACCGGTCGCGGTCTGGCTGCTCCAGAGGTCTCCCTTCGCGCCCAGGGAGGTGATGTCCCCGATCACCTGGGTGTCGACCTGGTCGCGGGGGAGGGCGCCGGCCTGTGCGATGTCGTGGGTGTACGCGGAGGCGGCGCTGCCCGCCGAGGAGACCAGGCCCGGGGTCAGGGAGGACCACGGGGCGCTCAGCGCGGCGCTGCCGCCGCCGAGTGCGAGGGTGGAGCCGTTCAGCGAGCCGTCCCGGTTGGAGTCGAGCAGGTTTCCGCTGTTGTAGGTCGACTGGTTGGAACCCATCTGGTAGTAGGCGTTGGAGGCATTGGTGGTCCTGGGGCCGGTGATGAAGTAGTTGTCCACGACGTCGTGGGTGAACGTGCCGCTGGAGTTTCCGGCGGTGTAGCCGGCCTGGTAGTCGTAGACGACGTTGCCGATGTACTGGGTGTCGGCCTTCGCCAGCGGGTTGCGGTTGTGGGAGTTGGCGAAGACGTCGTGGTACCAGGTGAAAGGGCCGCCTTCGGTGTGCGCGCCGAACTGCTGGCCGATCGGGTCGGCGATGATGGAGTCCTGAATGGTGATGTTCGAGGCGCCGACGGCGTCGATGTCGTCCCACTTGGCGAACTCGACCGAGACGTGGTCGAAGATCATGTTGCTGCTCTGGTAGAGCGACAGGCTGGCCTTGCCGCTGGCCGGGTCGAGGGTGCCTTCGCGGAACCGGACGTTGCGGACGACGTCGTTGGAGGAGTTCGCGAACGACACCTCCCGGGCCATGAAACCGACGCCCTGGCCGGGAGCGGTCGTGCCGTCGATCGTGATGTCGCCCTTGACCGAGACGGCGGAGGACAGCTTGATGTAGCCGGCGACGTCGAACACCACAATGCGGTGGGAGGCGCTGACCGCGTCGCGGAACGAGCCGCTGCCCGAGTCGTTCAGGTTGGTCACGTGGTAGGTCGTGCCGCCGGCGCCGCCCGTCGCACCGGCGCCGTAGCCCACGGCTCCTGGGAAGGCTGCGGCGGAAGCGGCGGTGGCCGAGCTCGTCCAGGCGGCGCAGACGAGCCCGGTGACGGCCGCGCCGAACAGGAGCGCACGGCTCCTCGGTGAGGTACGACGATGCTTGGGGACGGACATGTCGCCTCCGGATGAGCGGGCTTCGGGACTCGGAACGGCAACCGACCACGGTGACGGTAAATTTCGGACCGCGGATGGTCAAGGCGAGAGGATGCCCGAGGTCGCAGGTCCGTCACCGGCCACTTTCGTGCGGCATCGATGTCGCCGGGTCCCCGTGGGCCTTCATCAGCCGATTCGCGGTCTGGCCGTTGGCCGAAATCTTGGAGATAGCGGCATATGGAGCTCGTCCTTGCTGGCGAGTTTTCACGCCGCTTTCAAACGTCGTATGCAGGCCGGACGCGGTTTCTGGCGGCCGACTGCCGCCAATGCAGGCCTGGCGGGATTAATGCCAAGCGGTGTGCGTTATAGTAAAGAGCGTGGTTGCAGAATCGTCCCCACGGCGGCGCACCGGCGGCCGTAGCGCCGCGGTGCTGGCGTCCATCAGGAAGGCCGTCGAGGAACTGATCGCCGAACAGGGCAGCGAGGCCGTCACCATCCCCATGGTCGCGGAGCGTGCGGGGGTGAACCACTCGAGCATCTACCGACGGTGGGGCGACGTGCGGACCATGATCAACGACCTGGCGACCTACCGGCTCGATCCGGACCGTGGCCTTCCCGACACCGGAGATCTGCGAGCCGATCTGACCGCATGGGCGCAGGAACTGATCAGCCACTACAGCATCCCGGTGAACGCCGCCCTCCTGCGAGGCGGGGCCGCCGCGGCCGGTGAGAGCGAGTCGGACTGCCTGCGCGACCGGCGGGCGGAAGCGGCCGACTTCGCCGCCCGGCCTGGCAGCACCTTCACCGGCGACCAGGTCATCGACCGGGTGGTGGCGCCCATCATCTACCGGGTCATCTTCCTGCCCTGGACGCTGTCCGAGGTGGACGCGCGCACGTACGTCGACGAACTCTGACGTTCGGCACCGGAACACGTGCGCCTACGGCTCTTCTCCACCATCAGTGACCGATCGGGGCGATTGCAGGGCCGGGCGCCTATGCCTCACCACTGTGCGCACGGGCGGCCCTCGGCGGCGGGCGCCAACGCGGATCCCTGCCTGAAAGGGCCAGGACCTGGTCGAACAGGGAGGCGCCGGCGTCCAGCGTCACTTCGTCGGCGAGCAGTCCCAGGCCGCGCATCCGTGGAGCCTCCCGCCTGTAGATCTCCAGCGAAGACTCGGCCAGGTGATCGGGGATCTGCGGGCTCTGGCCGGTGGCAACGGCCAGATCCCAGGCGTGAATGGTGAACTCCGCGATCAGTATCCCTCCGATGGTGGCGGTGGCCATGAGCGAACCGCTCAGGTTCGCCTCTCCCTCCCATGCCTGAGGGACGGCCCATGTCTTCGCCGCCGCTTGGGCTCTTTCGGAGAGGAGAGGCGGCCATCCAGTCTCCGGTGTTCCGGCGAGAAACGGCATGGGGTCGGCGGCGGCGATCGAGGGATCCCATTCCGTGCCCGCGCCGACGGCCTCGGTCATGAGGAACATCTTGGCCGTGTGGTTCACCAGATCCCGCACGGTGAACGCGGCGCACGGCGTCGCATCGCCGTACTGATCGACGGACACGCCGGTGAGCACGCGCATGAAGAGGTCGATGCTCTGCCCCAGCCGTTCCGGGGACGATGGGTACGACATGTGAGGTCCTTTGTTGTTCAGGCCAGGCTGGTCGATTCGGCCGCGCTCGTCGCCGAGGCCGGCCCTCCCGGGTGCGAAGGCGGATAGTCGGTGTAGCCGGCGGCCGCCGGACCGTAGATGAGGTCCCTTTTCGGCGCGGCCAGCCAGGAGCCGGAGGCGAACCGGGCGGGGAGGTCCGGGTTGGCGATGAACGGCGTGCCGAAGGCCACCAGGTCCGCCAGGTCCTCTGCGAGGATCCGGTTCGCCCGCCTTTGATCGAAGCCGACGTTGGCGATGATGGTGCCGTGGTAGACCTTCCGGAAGTGCCGGAACATGCCGTCGCCGGCCAGCTGCTCCAGCGGACCTCCGGCAGGGTCGACCATCGTTCCCATCAGGAGCAGGTGTGACAGCTCGTAGTCGTTGAGCCGCCGGAGCACATACTCGCTGTCCGCCACCGCGGCAGGCCCGGCGACGAATTCCCCCGTTTCCGACCAGGCCGGTCCGGCCTTCACGCCGACGCGCCGCAGGTCGACGAACTCACCGACCGCTTCGATGACGTCGAAGAGAAAGCGGGCCCGATTCTCGATCGAGCCTCCGTATTGGTCCTCGCGCAGGTTGGTGCGCGGGTTCAGGAACTGGCTGATCAAGTAGTTGAAGCCCGCCTGGAGTTGTACCCCGTCGAAGCCGGCCGCCATCGCGTTGCGCGCGGCGGTCGCGTAGTCGGCGATGGTCCGGGAGATGTCGTGTGCCGTCATCGCCTGTGGCCGCACGGTCGGTTTGTGGCCGGTGGGCGTGGGCGACGACAGTCCCGGGTTCACGGCCGATGGGGCAAGAGGCGGGCGGCCGTCGAAGAAGTCGGGGTGGGACGCGGACCCTGTGTGCCACAGCTGAGCGAAGATGGTGCCGCCCGCACGGTGGACGGCGTCTGTCACCTCTCGCCATGCGGCGACTTGCTCGCCGGTGAACAGGCCGGGTACGTCGTGCCATCCCACGGCGTCACGGCTGATCCAGACGCCTTCGGAGATGATCAGTCCGGCCGAGGCCCGTTGGGCGTAGTACTCCGCGTGGAGATCGGTGGGCGCGAGACCGTGGTCGCGGGCACGACTCCGCGTCAGCGGCGCCATGACCACGCGGTTCCCAAGGGTGACGTCGCGCATGTCGTACGGCAGCAGCAAGGGCTGTGTGAAGCTCATGGGGACTCCGGTCAACGGAACGAGTATGAAAGTCGATCAAGGGAGCCTCGGCTGGACGGCTGCGTCTCGCGCCCGAAGCCCTGAGCGCGAGGAGGCGCTGCGGGCGGACACGGTGATTCACCAGCCACGGCGAGGCGGACCCTTAAAGCACTGATCTGTGCGTTAGGTCCACCGTAGCACCTCATCGCCTAAAGGCCAAAATCTGTGCCTTCGGAAGCGGCTCGAACGTGATCGCGGGCCGCCGCGTGCCGAGAGACGCCACTGCCGGCCATCCGCGGGCTCGTAGTTGGTCTACCGGGACAGGGGTTTGCGCGTCTCGCATATTTGGATGAGGGGCGGGGAACGGCATCCGTAACGGGTCACAAAAGGAGATCGTCAATGGTTGAATTCGCCCCTATGCCCGATTTTGCCCAGGGCCCGGAAATCCCCGAATCCGGTTATCTTGTCACTGAGCTGGGCGGTGGGGCCTACGGAATCACCAGTGGATTGGACAACACCATGTTCCTGGTGACCAAGAAGGGCGTGGTCGTCGTGGACGCCCCGCGGGACCTCGGCGAAAGGCTACTGATGGGCATCGAGGAGGTCACCCCGAAGCCGATCACTCACCTCATCTACAGTCACGCGCACGCCGACCACATAGGGTCCGCTCACTTGTTGGCACGGGATGGCCTGAAGATCGTTGCCCACGAGCTCACCGCGCGGTTCATCGAGGAGGCGCAGGACGACAATCGGCCCTTGCCCAACGACACCTTCGGCGGGAGGAGGCACGAGCTGAGCGTCGACGGAGAGAGGATCATCCTCGAATATACCGGCGACTGGCATCAGGCGGGCAATCTGTTCATCCACCTCCCGGAACAGAAGATCCTGACCGCGATCGACAGCTTCACTGTCAAGAACGCGCCGTTCTTCCGCCTTGTCTTCTCCGCCCACGTGCCCGCGTACTTCGACGCCATGGATCAAATGCTGGAGTACGACTTCGAGACCGTGGTGTCCGGCCACATGTCCCTCTTCGGCACTCCCGAGGACGTGCAGACGAATCGCGAGTACATACGCGACATGCGGGCCTCCGCTGCTGAGGCGCTGCGCACGGTGGATCTGAGGGAGGCCGCTGCCGGTGTCCCGGAGAACAACCGGCAGGCGCAGCTCAAGGTCTGGATGGACGCGGTCGTCGCTCGTGCGGTAGAGCTGATGCCGACGTCCTGGGAGGAGCGCCTCGGAGGGACCGATATCTTCCTCGCCGACAACCTCAACGCCGTCGCATGGAGCGTTTTCATCGACTGACCCTCTGGGCCGGCGGCGCTGCCACCGGCTACATCCGCGAGACCTCGCCATCGCGATGGTCTTCCGGCCGCCCGGCTCCCGTTCGTCACGCGTGGCGGGCTCGCGCCGCGGACCGCAGCCCGAGGATCTCCACGGCTTGCTCCCGCATCTCGACCTTGCGGATCTTGCCCGTGACGGTCATGGGGAACTCGTCGACGCAATGCACGTACCGCGGGATCTTGAAGTGGGCGAGCCTCCCCGTACAGAACTCGCGGAGAGCGGCCGCGTCCAGAGGTGCGGCACCCTCACGCATCCGCAGCCAGGCCATCAGCTCCTCGCCGTACTTGGCGTCCGGCACGCCGATCACCTGGGCGTCGAGCACGTCCGGGTGGGAGTAGAGGAACTCCTCGATCTCGCGTGGGTAGATGCTCTCTCCACCGCGGATCACCATGTCCTTGATCCGCCCCGTGATGTTGAGGTAGCCCGCCTCGTCCATCGCCGCGAGGTCGCCGGTGTGCATCCAGCCGTCGGTGTCGATGGCCTCGGCGGTTTTCTCCGGATCGTCCCAGTAGCCGAGCATCACCGAGTAGCCGCGGGTGCACAGCTCGCCGGACTGCCCTCGTGGCACCGTCTCGCCGGTCTCCGGGTCGGTGACCTTCACCTCCACGTGTGGGTGCACCCGCCCGACGGTGGAGACCCTCCGATCCAGGGAGTCGCCGACTCTCGTCTGCGCCGAGACCGGGGAAGTCTCGGTCATTCCGTAACAGATCGCCACCTCGGGTGCCCACTTGGTGACCTGTTTCATCACCTCCACCGGGCACGGCGAGCCCGCCATGATTCCGGTGCGCATCGACGACAGGTCGTACGACGCGAAGTCGGGGACGTTGAGCACGCCGATGAACATCGTCGGCACGCCGTACAGGGACGTGCACCGTTCGTCGGCGCACGCCTTGAGCGTGGCGACGGGATCGAACGCGGGGCCGGGAATGACGACGCACGCGCCGTGCGAGGTGGCCCCGAGATTGCCCATGACCATGCCGAAGCAGTGGTAGAAGGGCACCGGCACGCAGATCCGGTCCTGCTCTGTGTAGCCGAGCAATTCGCCTACGAAAAAGCCGTTGTTGAGGATGTTGCGGTGCGACAGCGTCGCGCCCTTCGGGAATCCGGTCGTCCCCGACGTGTACTGGATGTTGATCGGGTCGTCAGGGGAGAGCCCGGCCTGCACGTCGGCAAGCCGGTCCGGTGATGCCAGGTGGCCGCGGTGCAGCAGCGCCGTCCACTCCTCGCCCCCCACGTACACCACCCGCTCGAGGCTCGAGCACTTCGGCGAGACCTCCCTGATCATCGCCGTGTAGTCGGAGGTCTTGAACGACGCGACGGCGAACAGCAGCCGTATCCCCGACTGGTTGAGGACGTACTCCAGTTCGTGAGAGCGGTACGCGGGATTGATGTTCACAAGGATCGCGCCGACCTTCGCGGTGGCGTACTGCACCATCACCCACTCGGCGCAGTTCGGAGCCCAGATCCCGACCCTGTCACCGCAGCCGATCCGCTCCTCGATCAGGGCCAGCGCCAATGCGTCCACATCGGCGCGGAACTCGGCGTACGTCCACCGCCTCCCCGCCGCAATGTCGACCAGGGCCGCACGCCCCGGAAACCGCGAGACGGTCTGGTCGAAGCTGTCACCGATCGTCGTGTCCAGCAGCGGCTCGTCGGCGGGACCAGCCGCGTAACTCAGCCTGGTGTTCATGCTCGCTCTCCGGCGACGCGACCCCGCCGCTCGATCATCCAGTGCATGCATACTCCTCCGATCGGACCGGTGCGGGAACGCCGTTCCAGTGTCGCTGTGCCTTCCCGTCTCGACCACCCCCGGCTCGGGCAGCGAGCGGATGGTCGCGGAGGAGTGTGAACATGGACACGGGCACTGCGAGCCCCCCGGAGGTGGGTCCAGCCGGTGGACCCACTGTTCTCCGCCGGCCCCCTACCGTTGAGTGAAGGATCAAATATGGCTTTCGACGTTCATGCGCTTCGCGAGCGTTTCCCGTCTCTGCGGAGCGGCATTGCTCACTTCGACGGACCTGGCGGTACGCAGACCCCGGTCGAGGTCGGTGAGGCGATCGCCCGAACGCTCACCGGGCCGCTGTCCAATCGTGGTCTTCGGGTGCCATCGGAGAAGAACGCGGAGAAGGCGATCGCCGACTTCCGTTCCGCCTACTCCGACCTGCTCGCCGTTCCAGCGAACGGTGTTGTCTACGGACGTAGTGCCACGCAGATCGCGTACGACTTCTCTCGGCACCTGAGCCGCAGCTGGAAGCCCGGGGACGAGATCGTCGTAACCCGCCTCGAACACGACTCGAATGTTCGCCCGTGGGTGCAGGCGGCGGAGCGTCAGGGGATGATCGTCCGGTGGCTGGAGTTCGACATCGCCACATCAGAGCTCGTTCTTGACGACCTCGACGAGAAGATCACCGAGCGGACCAGGCTGGTGGCCGTCACGGGCGCCTCCAACCTGCTGGGAACCAAACCACCCGTCCGCGCCATCGCCGACCGGGCCCACGAGGCCGGGGCGACGGTGTACGTCGACGGCGTGCACTACACCGCACACGACACCGTTGACGTTTCCGAACTCGGCGCTGACTTCTTCGCCTGCTCTCCTTACAAGTTTCTCGGCCCCCACTGCGGAGTCCTTGGAGCAGACCCTGCGCTTCTGGAGACCATTCGTCCTGACAAGTTGGTACCGTCACCGGATGTGGTGCCGGAACGCTTCGAGTTCGGCACGCTTCCCTACGAGATCATGGCAGGAGCGACCGCTGCCGTGGACTTCCTGGCAGAGGTCTCACCAGGGGGCGCGACTTCACGCCGCGACAGGCTCATCGCTTCGCAGCACGCGATGGAGGCCCACGAGCTGGCGCTGCGCGAACGGCTCGACTCGGGTCTGGCCGGACTCGGCGACCGCGTCGTCGTGCACTCCCGCGCCAAGGACCGCACCCCGACCACTCTTATTACGTTCCCGGGCCGTTCGTGTCAGGATGCCTACGCTTTTCTCGCCGATCGCAACATCTCGGCTCCGGCCGGCTCCTTCTATGCGTACGAACCTTTCAAGGCCCTCCGGCTCGACGACCCGCACGCTCTCCGGATAGGCCTCGCCCCGTACAACACTTCAGAGGAGATCGATCGCCTGCTCGAGGCGCTGGACGAGTTCACGCTCGGCTGAGGTGGTCCAGCGGCGCGAAGGTCGGGCTGGTCATGACAGGAGTGCCAGCGCGCTGTACCAGACCGGGCTCACGTTGAGCCGATCCGGATAGAGCCGCAGCATCTGGTCGTAGAACTCACGCGGGCTCGGTTTTGCTGCCAGTAGGCGCTGTGCGTCGAGCAGATAGCCGCGGGTCTGTTCCAGGATCGACGGGTCATCGGGCAGGTCTCTGTTCTTGTGGCCCGCGACGACTGTGCGCGGGTGCAGGGCGGCAACGGTGTCAAGTGCGGTGAGCCACTTCTCGATTCCGCCACCGACGCTTTCCAGCAGGTACTGGTGAACTCCGTTGTACGCGACGTCGCCGGCCACGACGAGGCCGATCGATGGCACGTGCAGGACGGTGGTGTCGTCGGTGTCGGTGTGGCCGGTCTCCACCGCCAGTAGGCGGTGGCCCTCCAGTTCGAACCCCTCTGCGGGAATCGTTCGGTACACCACGGGACTGTCGGGAATGAGCCCGGGAAAGTCCACATCCCACATCTGTTCGCGTCCCTCGGTCGCCTGCTTGTGCATCAGCCGGATCGTGCCCTCGGTCGCATACGGCACGGCGCCGGGGAATCGTCGCATCAGTAGATCGGTGCCGAACCAGTGGTCGCCGTGCCCGTGGGTGGCGTAGATGTAAGCCAGCCGTTTGCCCCACTGCTCAACCCAGTCGCCGACCGTTTGCACCTGCTCGCGGGTGAACGGCGGGTCGACCAGGACCGCGTCCGTCTGGCCCAGGATCAGGGTGGATGCCACTGGCGAGGATACGATCGGACCTCCGTCGGGCAATCGCATGGATCGTTGACGGCGCAGCCCGTCGGAGACCAGCACGTCGTAGCGCAGCTCCGTCACGTCACACCTCCTGGCTCGGTTGGTGAGACCGGTCCTCGCTACTTCTTTCCGGGAACAAGGAATACCTTTCCCTGTCTGCCCTTCTGCTCTGCTTGGGTTACGGCGTCACCGACCTCGTCGAGAGAGTATTTAAGCCCGGGGGAGGTTTCAATAATTCCCTCGCGCATGAGCGCCACGATATCCTCACCCAACTGCTGTCGTTCTGCGTCGGTGAGCCTCGGAAGCCAGTAGCCGAGCCAGTAGACTTCCAGAATACGGCGGCCCGCCAGGATGTAGCGTGGATCCTCACCAACACGGATCGGCTCGCCTGTCAAAGAGCCGTAAACCAGCATGCGTCCATCCTCATGGAGCGCCTTGAAAATCTGGGTGCCGGTTTCTCCGACCACAGGGTCGACGGCGTACTTGACGCCTTCGGGCCCGACGATTCGTCGGACTTGTTCGTCGATCGGCCCCTCGGTGGACACGATGACGGCGTCGGCTCCCAAGCGTTCCAGTTCGGCTACCGCTTCGCGTCTGCGGACGACATTCACGGTGCGGATACCATCGCGCTTGGCCAGCTTGATGATCATGCGTCCCAGTTCGGACCCTGCCGCGGACTGGAGGAGCCACTCGCCTCTAGGGACCGCCAACACGCGGCGGACCATGAGGATCGCGGAGGCCGGATTGATGACGAAGGAGGCCACCTGCTCATCGGGGATCTCATCGGGTACCGGGAACAGGTCACCCGCGGGGACGACGGCATATTCCGCCCAGTTTCCCCCTTGGCCATTGACAACCGATAGCCGCTGCCCGGTAGCGAGGGTCTTCACCCCAGGCCCGATGGCGTCCACAATGCCGACGCCTTCGAAGCCGACCGGCGCTGGAAACCGGGGTTCGACGCCTGCGTAGTATCCCCGTACGTACAAGAGGTCAGACGGGTTCACTGGAGTCGCCAGAATACGAACCCTTACTTGCCCATCGCCAGGCTCCGGGAGAGGCACGTTTTCAGTTTCAAGAACCTTGGATGGCTCACCATGTTGAGCGAATCGGATGGCTTTCATCTCTCAACCTCCCCCCGTACGCGCCACAAGGCGAGATACCCTCGAGATCGACGATCGACTTCGTCAGAGCCGCAGCGCCGTGACGAATGGGCACCGTTGGTAGCCCTACCCAGTTATCGTCGTGTGGGTACCGGCTAGCCTTTGGCGGATCTGGCCGAGCCCCAGAGTGCGCCCTGATTGACTCGGGTCGGGTGCAGTTCGAGCATGCCGCGGTAGAGGTCGAGGGCGGTCGTAGTGCGCTCGGCGAGCGTCTCGAAGTCGTGGATGTACTTCTGGGTCTCGGCGATGTTCTTCGGGTCGTCGGGCCGGCCGGGGCGCTTGTGCCCCGCGATGACGGCCTGCGGGTTCAGTGCCGCGACGGTGTCGAGCGCGCGGAGCCAGGCTCGACGGCCCTCGGCGGGCGATTCGGCGAGGTAGAGGTGGACATCGTTGTAGACGGCGTCGCCGGCCACGACCAATCCGATGGACGGCACCTGCAGGCACGTGGTGTCGTCGGTGTCGGTGTGCCCGAGCCCCACGACGACGAGTTCGTTGCCCTCCAACTCCAGCCGGTCGCCGACCAGTGGCTCGGCCGCGACGAGCCTGTCGGGGATCTGACCGGGGAAGCGCGTGTTCCAGAACGATGCGACGAACTCCGGTGCCATCTGCTTCTTCATCTGTGCCACCACGGCCGGTGCTGCGACGGCGCGGGCGCGTGGGAAGCGGTCGAGGAGGACGCCCAGCCCGAACCAGTGGTCGCCGTGCCCGTGGGTGACGAAGATCGTGGTGAGGTTCTTACCGCTCGCCGCGACCCGGTCCGCCAGCCGGCCGGCCTGCTCGATGGTCATCAGCGCGTCGACCAGCACCGCGTCCCGCTCGCCTGTGATCAGCGTGGCCGTGATCGGCGACCACATGCGCCGGGGAAGGTCGGGCGGCAGGTCTGAGATCTCCGTCGGGATCGACGGTGCGGTGTGGATGCTCCAGTTCAGCGGTGCTCCAGGCATGATCATTTCCTCGGATTCCTCGTGTACAGGGTCGGTTTGAAAATCAAACCGTTAGCTCTATGCTGGCCTCCGGCGGCCGTGGCCGGCAGAGGATCGCTACCACTTCATCCGCTTGATCAAGCGTCTCAACGACGACCTGGTGGACCAACGCGTACACCGGGCTCGGCGCTGGTGCGCTCCCTGGTGCCGTGGCGTGACAAGGAGCAAGGTACGCATGACGAAGGCCGCGTCCCCCACCCCAGGGGGAACCGTCTCAGGCATAGCCAGTCCGGCATCACCCGTCAGACTCACGCATCGCCAGATCTTGACCATCCTCAGCGGCCTGCTGCTGGGGATGTTCCTCGCGGCGCTCGACCAGACCATCGTCAGCACCTCCATCCGTACCATCGCCGATGATCTGCACGGTCTCAGTCATCAGGCGTGGGTCACCACCGCGTACTTGATCACCTCGACGATCAGCACGCCGCTGTACGGGAAGCTGTCCGACATCTACGGGCGCAAGCCGTTCTTCCTCGCCGCGATCAGTATCTTCATCGTCGGCTCGGCCGCGTGCTCGTTCTCCACCTCGATGATCGAGTTGGCCTCCTTCCGGGCGTTCCAGGGCATCGGAGCCGGCGGTCTGATGTCGATGGCGCTGGCGATCGTCGGTGACATGGTCCCGCCCCGCGAGCGCGCCCGATACCAGGGCTACATCCTTGCGACGTTCGGTTCCTCCAGCGTGCTCGGCCCGCTGATCGGCGGGTTCCTGGCCGGGCAGGGCAGCATCTTGACCATCACCGGCTGGCGCTGGGTCTTCCTGGTCAACGTGCCCATCGGCGTGGTCGCGCTGTTCGTCGTCGCCAAGGTGCTCAAGCTCCCGCACACCAGGCGCGATCACCGCATCGACTGGTGGGGCGCCATCACCATCGCCATCGGCGTGGTGCCACTGCTACTCGTCGCCGAGCAGGGCAAGAGCTGGGGATGGACCTCGACCGAATCGGTCGTCTGCTATGCGATCGGCGTGGCGGGCCTGGCGGTGTGGATCTTCGTCGAGCGGGCCATGGGCGACGAGGCGCTCATCCCGATGCGGCTCTTCCGCAGCGCGGTGTTCAGCAAGATGAGCCTGTTCTCCGTGCTCGTCGGCATGGGGTGGTTCGGCGGCATGATGATGATCCCGCTGTACATGCAGATCGTGAAAGGCGTCACCCCGACCAGGTCCGGATTGCTGATGCTCCCGCTGGTGGGCGGCATGCTTCTGGCGACCTTCACGGTCGGCCGTGTCATCCGCAGGACCGGCAAGTACAAGATCTTCCCGGTCATCGGATCCGCGCTGATGATCGCGGCGATGCTGCTCTTCCATTACCGCGTGCAGTGGAACAGCCCCCTGCCGGAGACCATGAGCTTCATGGCGCTGTTCGGGGCGGGGCTCGGCGGCTGCTTCCAGATCCTCACGTTGGCCATGCAGAACGCGGTCGAGCCCAGGGACATGGGCGTCGCAACCGCCTCGGCCAACTTCTTCCGGCAGATAGGCAGCACCGCCGGCACGGCGATCTTCCTCTCCGTGCTGTTCAGCACCCTCAGCACCAAGATCAGCTCGGCCTTCAAGGCGGCGTACGAGACGCCCCGATTCCAGCAAGCCGTCCATGACCCTGCCGTGCTCTCCGACCCGGCGAACGCACCGGTGCTGACCATGCTCAAGCATGCGCAGTCGGGCGGCGGGAGCGGCTTGGGCGTTGTCGATGACTCCTCGTTCATCCAGCACCTCGACCCGCGGCTGGCCCAGCCGTTCAAGGTCGGCTTCACGGACTCGATGCACCTCGTTTTCCTGCTCGGGGCGGCCGTGATGGTCCTGGCCTTCCTGGTCGCGACATGGACCAAGGAGGTGCCGCTGCGCAAGGTCTCCGGACTGGAGGCAAGGGCCGCCGCAGAACGAGGTGCCGCAGCCCCGGACGCCGGGCCCGCGCCGCAAGGTTGATCGCGCATGGCAAAGGCACATCCGGCGAGGCCCTAGCGCAGGTGGCGGTGGAACCAGTCACGGGCCGCCCCGCTGGATTCCTGGAACCCGGATAGATAGGGATCGAAGTGGTCGCCCGGCAGCAGTACCAGCTTCTTGGGCTCCAGGGCACGCTCGAACGCGGCCAGCGCCAGGTCCGTGAGGGTGATGGTGTCGTGGTCGCCGACCACGAGCAGTAGCGGAGTGGGCGAGACCCGGCCGATCCAGGCGCCGGGCTCGTACATGCGGGCGGCGCGCGTGGAGCGCAGGGTCACATGGTTCTCCCAGACGCCTGAGGGCAGCGGCTGGAGGTAGAAGTCGATCGCGTCCTTGCCCCGGTACGCCGCCGCTACGGCGAGGTCGTCGCTGACGACCGCCTGCGTGTGGGGCGGCTCGCCACGGAACTGGGCCCGTTCGTCCTCCGAGAACGCCTGCTCCAGGCCGGCGACGGAATCCGGCGGGACACGGCGCAGGCCCTGCTCGTATCCGCTGATGGTGGGCACCTGCGCGACCACACACCGCAGGCGCCGATCGGTGGCGCCGAGGACGATGGCGTGGCCGCCGGCGTAGCTGGTGCCCCACAGGCCGATCCGGTCGGCGTCGACCTCGGGCCGGCTCTCCAGGAAGGAGATGGCGCGGCGCCAGTCGGCGATCTGCTGCCAGGGGTCGATGTCCTGGCGGGGGAGGCCCTCGCTGGCCCCGAACGTGCGGTGGTCGTGAAGGAGGACCACGAAGCCGTCCCCGGCGATGGCCTCGGCGAAGCGCTCCAGCCCGTGCTCCTTCACGCCGGCGAATCCGTGGGCCATGGTGACCGCCGGGTGCGGGCCGGGACCGTCCGGAACGAACAGCCAGCCGCGCAGAACGACGCCGCCCTCCGCTGTGAAGGCGATATCAGTGCGTCGCGTCATGTGCCGTCCCTCTCGCGCCCCTAGCGGTCGCCGTCGTAGAAGTGCGCTGGGTCGATGCGCCCGCGCAGGCGGTCCCGCAGCTCGGCGGAGAAGCGGAGTACGACGCCGAGCGGCCGGTGATGGACCGCCGCGCGGACGATCTGACCGTGCTCGTCCTTGGTCAGGATGGTCACGCCCCGGATCCGCGTCCCGCCGAACGCCGTGGCCTCCCACTCCAGATAGGTGCGCGGCCCGCTGGAGCTCTCCTGGGTGAACGCCAGCGATTCGTAGATGCCGCTGGCCGCTCCCATCACCTGCTTGACCTGCTCACGGCCCTCGACCGGCCGGGTGAGCGTGCTCGCCTCCAGCACGACGTCCTCGGCGAATGCCTCGGCGAAGGAGGCGGCGGACTTCTCGGCGAAGGCCAGGGTCCACTGCTGCGGCCCCACGCCGCGCGTTCTGTTGCCCGCGGGATGTGCCTTGGACAGGAACGCGTCCAGCAGAGCGGCGACGGCGGCGGGCCGCTCGATGTGCACCCAGTGCCCGGCCCTGTCGACCGTGGCCGCCTCGACCGTGCCGAACCGCTCCAGCACCCCGTCGGCGACCATGTCCTCGGTGACGAGTCCGTCGTCGGCACCGCGGATCACCAGCACGGGACCCGTGTAGCGGCTGGGCCGCTCCCCGTCCGGGTGGCCGGCGTTCCAGCAGTCCACCAGCGCGCGCACCACCTCGGGCCGCACCCGCCCGCCGACCACCGCGAGCCTGTCCAGGTCTGCCTCGCCGAGCCCACTGGACAGCTGTTGCCGGAGGGCCCGCTGGGCCCGCGGGTCGCCGCCCAGCCCGCGGAAGGACTCGACCGCCTCGTCGGGCAACCGTGCGCCGCCGAGCGGAACGGGCGTCACCAGCACCACGCCTAGGGTGCGCTCGGGACGGGCGGCGGCCACCAGTTCCACGATCGGCGCGGCCATGCTCTGCCCGATGAGCACCGCCGGCGTGTCGAGGGCGTCGACCACGGCCCCGACCTCCGAGGCGAACCGGTCCAGCGTGAACGGACCGCTCGCATCCGTGCGCTCACCCATACCGGCCAGGTCGAGTTGCACCGTCTCGACGCCCTCGCTCCTGAGCTCTCCGATCACCGCGTCCCAGACATGCTGGTCGTCGAGGAATCCGTGGACGAAGACCAGTGCCCGATCACCCGCGCCGTTCCGCTGGAACCTGATGTCCGTGTCAGCGATGCGATCCAACTGCATGCAGTTCACTCTTTCCCAGGAGTCACTGTGGCTCCGGAGGCAGACCACTCGGCGCGCTCCGGATGGAGACCGTCCCTGACATGGGTCCGCGCGACTTCACCCCGGACGACGTGGTCGGGGCCGCCGACGGGGACGATCCGGTTCACCACACATGCGAAGGAGGTCGGCTTCTTCGTGATCTGCGGCGCGCGATCCGCTTCGCCGAGCATGTTGCCTGGCTATCCGACCGCGACTGCAGGGCCTTTTGGGTGGCGTCTGTAATTGACCGTTGTGGTCATTCCCTAAATCCACCAGTCGAAGCGCGGGGACGCGGCGTATCAGGCTCATGGCATCCGGGCCCGAGGGGGCGGGGTCGGCGAACCGGGACCATGGCCGGGCGGGACTCGCCGTACCTCAGCGGCCGGCAGATCCCTTCGGCGCCGCAGGCGGCTTCTTCGAGTTCTTCGAGACACTCACGGGGCCGGCGAGATCCCAGTCCGCGGCGTTCGAGGTCTTCTCCACCTCGTCCTCGTGAACGGGCCCGCCGCACGTCTCACAGATGACTCGGGGACGGACCGGGTGGCCGTGGTGCGTGACACTGAGCGGGGGATCCTCGACGACCCACTTGTCTCCCCAGGCGCGCAGCGCCGACAGGACCGGTACGAGTTCCCGGCCCGCCTGAGTGAGGTGGTAGTCGTACCTGGGCGGGTGCTCCTGGTACTGGCGCTGCTCAAGGACTCCTGCGGCGACGAGGCTCTTCAGGCGCGCGGCAACGCGGTCGCGAGGGGCTCCGGTGTTGCGGACGATCTCGCTGAACGTGTGGTTGCCGAATATCACCTCGCGGACCGCGAGGAGCGCCCATCGGTCTCCCAGAAACGACAGCGCCGCGGCGATCGAGCAGGGGCGGCCGTGCTTGCTGTCCATATACCTAGGTTTTCACATCAAACCCATCTCCGGGCCGGGCGATGGTCTCCGCCGCGTTCGGCGGAGGCGAGCCGGTCGGCCGGCATCCGTGGCGCGTGCACCAGGACCATGCCGGCGGGGGAGCACCAGGCGGGAGCAACGGTCGGGGTCATCCGGGAGCGGTGCTCCCGGGTGACCCCGACCCACGAACCGGCGACCAGGGCCCTCCCGTGCGGTCAGCCGTGCGCCACGGTCAGGGCGTAGAACTTCACCTTCGCGCCCTTGCTGGTGCTGTCCGACGCGGACTGGTTGTAATCGCCGGCCTTGAAGTACTGGTGGTAGGAGTTGAAGCCGGAGGCGATCGGGTAGCTGGTCGTGCTGCCGTTGACGGTGATCTGGATCCGGCCGCCGGTGATCGCGATGATGTAGCTCCACTGGGTGCCGAGCGCCACGTTGGCCAGCGTGTGGAGGGTCTGTCCGCCGTCGGGGGAGTTCTCCAGGCCGAGGACGATGTCCCCGTTGCTGTGGTAGTAGAGCTCGAGCAGCGGTTTGGTCGAGGAGCCGCCGCTGCCGAGGTGGATCTGCCCGACGCAGACGTTCGAGGTCACCGAGACGATCCGCAGCCTCGCCGACAGCCGGTGGGTGCCGGACAGCGACCAGTCGGCGGCGCTGCCGTCGGCGTTCATCTCACGGAGCTCGGAGCGCGGATAGTTGGAGTTCGGCGTGGTGACCCCGGACTCGGGGTCCCAGAAGGTCATCGAGCCGTCGTTCTTGTCGGTCCAGAAGTACGCGGGGTTCGTGTACCCGTTGGCGCCCTTCAACCGCGATGGCGGGATCGTGGTCGGAGAGCCGGGCGACCCGATCGGAAGCTGGAGCTCCCACACCGACAGGTCGAAGTTGCCACCCGGCGAGACGGTCGGATCGAGGGCGGCGCTGCTCAGCGGTGTCCAGGTTCGGTCGCCGGCGCAGCCGTTCGGCCGGACTCCGGCGCCGCCGGCCGTACCGGCCGACGCCGCGTCCGCGCACGTGCCGCCCGGTCCGGTGATCTGGCGAGGGGAGGCGGCCGCGGTGCCGACGACACCGGACCCGGCCGCGGCGATCATCATGGCGCCGGCCGCGGCGATCACCAGCTTCTTGCCGCTGGTGCGCCGTGTCGCGCCGTTCTCTGCTGTCACGCACGTTCTCCTTCACGGGGGCGCACGCCTGTCCGGCGGCGCGGAGCTCCGAAGGCGACCGTGGGAACACGGCCGGTCGGTCTCCTGACGGAGGGGCCAGACCCGGGCCATGACGTCACGGTAAGCACGCGGCCGACTATTGTAAAGACAGTGAACAGTAACTGAGGAAGCGTCCGGTGCCGCGATGCAGGCAGCGGCGGTCGGCGGCCGAGGAGAAGTCGCGGTCGATAAATTCAAGGCTTGACTTAAGCCTCAGCAAAACTAGGCTTCAGGCACCCAGACCCTTTCCGCAAGTTTCCTCCGCCCGAGAACGAGCCCCGATCCACGACTGCGCATCGAAGCGGCGGCGGCCACCACCGGAGCCTGCCGTGAGGACCCCCATTCTCAGGAGGCGCCGTGAGGCGTTTCATCACCGCTGCGCTGGCCGCCGCATCCGCGACCGTCACCGTGCTCGCCGTTCCACTGCCGGCGACGGCCACGGCGGGGCCGGTCCATCACGACCCGCTCGTGGCCGGCACCTACTCCACCGGTGCCGCACACCAGTGGCGGCCATTGCCCGACGTTCGCCTCGGGAACGACGAGAGCGCGCCCGCCGACGCGACCGTCGTCGTCGACCCCGGCCGGACGCGCCAGCGCTACACCGGTATCGGCTTCTCCCTGGACGAGACGAGCGTGTCGAACCTGTGGAAGCTCAGCCCGGCCAAGCGCGAGGAGGCCATCCGGCTGCTCGTCGACCCGAAGAAGGGCGCCGGCCTTGACCGGTTCCGCGTGACGATCGGCAGCCCGGACGTCATCGAGCACCTGCCGTTCTGGTCGGAGGACGAGCCCCCCGCCGGCGTCGCCGAGGACTTCGGCCTGAAGTACTTCTCGATCCGGCACGATCTCGACCTGCACATCATCGACACCATCAAGCTGATCCAGCGCTACAACCCCCACGCGACGTTCTTCGCCTCTGCCTGGAGCGCTCCGGCGTGGATGAAGACGAACAACCGGTTCACCGGCGAGGTCGCGCTGCGGCCGGGCAGCACCACGAGCTACTACCAGGTGGGCCGGCTCCGCGACGACTGCATCGACGTCTTCGCCCGCTACTACGTGAAGTTCATCAAGGCGTACGCGCGGCACGGCATCGACATCGACGCGATCACACTGCTCAACGAGCCCGGCATGGACGTCGTCTACCCGGCCATGGACATCACCGTGGCTCAGCAGCAGAAGCTGGCGCTCGCGATCAAGCGCGAGTTCCGTGCCGCCGGGCTCGGCACCGGGCTGTACGTGCACGACTTCAACTTCTGGGACTGGCGGGACCCGAACAGCACGGAGACCAAGAACTACCACCGCATCTTCGAGGACGCACCGGACGGCTCGGTGACCGGTGCGCAGGTCCGCGCGGCCGCCGACGCCGTCGCCTTCCACCCCTACTGGGGCGACCCGACGGTCATGCGAGACACGTACGAGCAGACCGGCAAGCCGGTGCAGATGACCGAGACGAGCGACCTGTCCCCGAACACGATCCTCAACTACTTCCGGCTGGACGCCGGCTCGTACATCCTGTGGGCGCAGACCACGGACCAGGACGGCGGGACGCTGCACTGGACGGACAAGCGCGACAACAACGTCGACTGGGAGGAGATCGGCCGGACGACGAAGTGGCCTGACCGGCTCGTCAAGGTCGACACGAGGACGGGCGAGTTCAGCGTCCGCGACGAGCTCTACACGATCGGTCAGTTCGCGCGATACCTGAGCCCCGGCGACGTACGGGTGGAGTCGAGCGCGACGGCGAACGGCATCGGCAACGTCGTTTACCGGCACGGGTCGAACGACTTCGTCGCCGTCCTCGGCAATGGCAACGACACCGACACCCGTGTGCGCGTCCTGCTCGCCGGACGGTCCTTCGTCGAGACGGTGCCGGCGCACTCGTTCGCCACGTTCCGCTGGAAGGGCCTGCTGCCGCCGGCGAAGGGCGATCACGCCCCGGTGCTGGACAACGTGGCCGACGTGGTCGCCGACCAGTACGGCACGGTGCGGGTGCCGCTGAAAGCGACCGACGCCGACGGCGATCCGCTCGCCTTCTACGCCTCCGACCTGCCGGACGGCGTCAGCGTCGACGCCACGACGGGGCTCGTGACGATCCACCCGACCGTGGCCGGCGAGCAGGACCTGACCCTCTTCGCCACCGATGGCCGGGCGAGCGACGAGGTCACCGTGCACGTGACCGTGAAGCCGCACGGCGCGCCCATCGGGGAGAAGGTCGAGGCCGAGTCGTACGCCGCGCAGCATGGCTGGACCGAAGGCGGCGGCAACTTCGTCGAGAGCAACCCCGCCGCCTCCGGCGGAAAGGACGTCGGCTGGACGGCGGCCGGCAACTGGCTGAAGTACCGCATCGACGTGGCGCGGGCCGGCACGTACGACCTCGAGTTGCGCGTCGCCAACGGCACGGGTGCCGTCGCGACGAACGCGCTGTCGTTCCGCGACGCGGCCGGCATCGTCCTCGCGACCGTCTCGGTGCCGGACACCGGCGGCTGGGCGGTCTACCAGTCGGTGCACGTGAGGGTCGGCCTCCCGCAGGGCGATCAGCTGGTCACCGTCTACTGCGAGACGGGCGGGTTCAACCTCGACTACTTCCGGCTCACGGCATAGGCCGTGTCGTCGGCGCGCGACGAACAACATTCCTCACCCTGGGAGCGAGAACGATGCGCAGGAAGCTCGCCATCGGCATGGCGGCCCCGTCCCTGACCGCGGCCACCGCCGACACCTGCACGCGCGGAACCGCGGCCTTCGCGTGCGGGATCCACGTCGGTCACCGCCTCCCGGTCGGCCACGGGGACGCCCGATGAGGCGCCCCCTCAGGGCGGTCGCCGCCGTCATGCTGGCCCTCGCCGGGATGACAACGGCGGGCCCCGCCCACGCCGATCCCGCCGACTGCTCGGCCTGGATGGACACGCATCTGCCGGCGAGCGAACGCGCCGACCTGGTCACCGCCCAGATGACCCTGGACGAGAAGCTCGGCATGATGCACGCCGTCTCTGACAGCACGCACGACCGCGAGACGCTCCCGATCCCGCGGTTGTGCATTCCCGCGCTACGGCTGAACAACGGCCCGGCCGGCGTCGGCTCCAGCGGGCCCGTACAGGCGCAGACGACGGCGCTGCCGGCGCCTTTGGGACTCGCCGCAAGCTTCGACCCCGCGGTGGCACGGGCGTACGGCGTCGTCGAGGGGCGCGAGACGCGCGACACGGGCCGCAACCTGATGGAGGGCCCGGACATCAACATCGCACGTACGCCGCTGAACGGGCGGACGTTCGAGGCGTACGGCGAAGACCCGTACCTCGCGGGTCGGATCGCCGCCGGCAACATCGACGGCATCCAGTCGCAGGGTGTCATCGCCGACGCCAAGCACTACCTGGCCAACAACCAGGAGACCGATCGGGACCAGGTCGATGAGCACATCGACGAACGGACGCTGCACGAGATCTACATGCCGGCGTTCGAGGAGTCCGCGAAGCGTTCCGGCTCGATCATGTGCTCGAAGAACAAGGTCAACGGCGCGTACGCGTGCGAGCACCAGGCCCTGCTGCAGGGCGTGCTGAAGAACGACTGGGGTTACCGGGGGTTCGTGGTCTCGGACTTCAGTTCCTGCCACGACACTGTCCGCTGCGCGACCGGTGGGCTGGACTTCGAGCTGCCGAACGGCGCGCACTACGGTGACCCGCTCAAGACGGCCGTGCAGTCCGGGCAGGTCCCGATGGCCACGGTCGACGAGCACGTGCACCGGATCCTCAGCACGATGTTCCGGTTCGGGCTGTTCGACCGGCCGCAGGCCACGCGGCCGATCGACGCGCGGCGGGACGGCGCGGTCTCCCGTACGGCGGCCGAGGCCGGGACGGTGCTGCTGAAGAATTCCGGGGGCGTGCTGCCGCTCCGCAAGGACAGGTCGGTGGCGCTCATCGGCCCGGGCGCGGGCAACGCGGCCGCCACCGGCGGCGGCAGCGTCGGCGTCGCGCCGCTCTACAAGGTCAGCCCGCTGGACGCCTTCAAGAAACGCGGAGTCACGGTCGAGTACGCCGAGGGCATGCCCCCGGTGGACCTCGGGCCGCAGCCTGCGCTTCCGTCGTACACGATGACGTCCGAGGACGGCGGGCATGGCTGGACCGCCCGCCACTACGACAACACCACGTGGACCGGCGAGCCGAAGCTGACCCGCGTCGATCCGTGGATCGACATGGATCCGACGGGCGGGATCCCCGCGCCGGGACTGCCGCCGAACGGCTGGTCGATCCGGTGGACGGGCACGTTCACGGCACCGGTCGACGGCGACTACACCTTCAACCTCACCAACCACGCACACGCGACGCTCTACCTCGACGGCGCGAGCGTGCTCGACAACAACGGCGGTTTCCCCGGCGTCACCAAGTCGGTCACCGTGCACCTGACGGCCGGGCAGCGGCACTCGATGCGGGTCGACTGGGCCAAGCCCAACGCTCAGGCCATGATCGAGCTGTCCTGGGCGCCCCCACCGAACACACCGGACGTCCAGATCGCGGAGGCCGTCCAGGCGGCGAAGAAGGCCGACACGGCCGTGGTGTTCGTGGCGAACAAGGACACCGAGGCGATCGACCGGTCGAGCCTCGCACTGCCGGGCTACCAGGACAAGCTGGTCGAGGCGGTCGCGGCGGCCAACCCGCGCACGATCGTCGTGCTCAACACCGGCGGCCCGGTGTCGATGCCCTGGGCCGGCAAGGTCGCCGGGCTGATGGAGGCGTGGTACCCGGGCGAGGAGGACGGCAACGCGATGGCCGACGTGCTCCTCGGTGACACCGATCCGTCCGGCCGGCTGCCGATCACGTTCCCGAAGAGCCTGGCGGACACCCCGGCCAGCACGCCGGAGCAGTACCCCGGCGTGAACGGCGTCGCGACGTACTCCGAGGGGCTCCGCGTCGGCTACCGCCACTACGACGCGAAGAACATCGAGCCGCTGTTCCCCTTCGGGTACGGCCTGTCGTACACCACGTTCGCGTACCGGAACCTGACGGTCCACGGGCACGGCACCGACATCACGGTCGGCGCGGACGTCACCGACATCGGTCACCGGATCGGCACCGCCGTGCCGCAGCTCTACATCGGCGCGCCGGACGAACCCCCCGCACAGCTCAAGGGATTCATCAAGATCCGGCTACGGCCGGGGCAGACGCGGCATGTGGCCTTCACCCTCGACTCCAGGTCGTTCGCCTCCTGGGACACGGCCTCACACGGGTGGACGGTGACCGGCGGGACGTACCGCATCATGCTCGGTACCGGATCGCGGGACATCCGCCTGCGGCACGAGATCCATCTGCCGCCCACGAAATCGTGAAGACGTCCATAGAGATATCCGCCACCTGTCTGTCGACACGATGAGGTGACGCCGCCATGCCGCTGCTGCACATTCTCGGTGCCGCGGCGGGTGGCGGCGTGCCCCTGTGCCGCTCGGCGACTATTGGCCGATGATGTAGGGACGGGTCTGAGTGCCGAATCCGGTGGCGGCGGGGAGGCGAGCAGAATGGCTGAGCCGCAACCGGAGCGGGGCGGTGCCCCCGAGGAACCCGATGAGGGGCGTTGGCTGAGCCCTGGGGTCGGTGGTGTCGGGCTGGCCAGCTTCTTCTCTGACGCCGGCCACGAAATCGCCACCTCGGTGCTCCCGGCCTTTCTGTCCAACGTGCTGCACGCCTCAGCGTCGGCGTTGGGACTGATCGAAGGGCTGAGTGACGCGCTGATCGGGGTGGCGAAGCTGGTCGGCGGGCCGCTCGCCGACGATCCACGCCGCCGCGGCCGGATCGCCGGCGGCGGGTATCTCGGCACCGCGCTGGCGACCGGCGCGATCGGCCTGGTCACCGCGGTGTGGCAGGCGGGGATCCTGCGGGCCATCGCATGGTGGTCACGCGGCATCCGCTCACCGGCCCGCGACAGCCTGCTCGCCTCACTGGCTCCTCCCCGCGCGTTCGGCCGCGCGTTCGGGCTGGAACGCGCCGGTGACAACCTCGGCGCGGTCGCCGGCCCCCTCCTGGCCGCCGGACTGGTCACCTGGCTGGGGATTCGTCCCGCCCTGTGGTTCGCCTTCGTTCCCGGCATCTTCGCCGCGGTCGCGATCACCATCGCCGCCCGGCAAGCGCGCCGGCACGATGGTGTGCGCCGACCGATCCGGCTCGATTTCAAAGGTCTGCGCGGGGCCGGGCTGGTCCGGCCGCTCCTGCCGATCGCGGCGTTCGAGTTCGGCAACGTCGCCGTCACGCTGCTGATCCTGCGCGCCACCCAGCTTCTGCACAGCACGGGCCGGTCGGCCGCCGCCGCGGCCTCACTGGCGATCGTGATCTACGCGGCCCACAACGCCTTCGGGGCCGTCATCGCCTACCTCGGTGGCCACTGGATCGACCGGGCCGGCCCTCGGCTGGTGTTCGGGGCCGGCGCCGTCGTCTACGTGCTGGCGTACGCGGGGTTCTCCATCGGCCCCCACTCGCCGTGGGCGCTGCTGATCGCCTTCAGCCTCGCCGGCGCTGGAATCGGGTTCGCTGAGACGGCCGAGTCCGCGCTCGTCGCGCTACTGCTGCCCGACCGGCTGCGCGGCAGCGGATTCGGCGTGCTTGGGGCAGTCCAAGCCCTCGGCGACCTGATCTCGACCGTGGTCGTCGGTGTCCTGTACACCACGGTGTCGCCCGCCGCGGGATTCGGTTATGCCGCCGCCTGGATGCTCGCCTCCGTGCTGGCCACCCTCACCGGTGCGTTCAGCACCCGGCCGACCGTTTCCTGAGACTTATGATCTTGCGCCGAACGGTCCGGTCCCATCGAGGCCGCCGATCGAGCCGATGCTTGACCTTCGCAGTTGTGGTGGGGCTGTCTGCGTCGTGACTGTGGTGCCGCGTCACCGGCCGGTCTCGGGCGCGGTCGTCGGCGGCTCGGGGCGGTGTACGGGACCGTGGGACTCGTCGCAGTGTTCTTCTGCCTTGCCGTCCGCGTTGGTGATGGACAACAGCGGGTCCGGCGCGTGGTCGACCTGAAGCGTGGTGTGGGTGATCTTGTATTCGGTGGCCAGGACCGCTTCGAGGTCGGCGCGTACGGCGTGGCAGTCCTTCCCCGAGTCGACCAGGACATGGGCCGAGGCGGCGGGCATCCCCGAGGTGATCTGCCAGACGTGCAGGTCGTGGACCTCGGTGACGTGGGGGCGGGCGGCCAGGGCCTGGCCGACCTGTTCCGGTGACAGCCCGGCAGGAGCGGCCTCCAGGAAGACGCGCCCGGATTCGCGTACCAGCCCGATACCGGCCTTGAGCATCAGCGCGACCACGACGAGTGAGGCGATCGCGTCCGCGCGGGCGAACCCGGTGAGCACCATGATCAGACCGGCCACCGCGGTGGCGATGAAGGCGTACAGGTCGGTCAGGATGTGCTGGAAGGCGCCTTCGACGTTGAGGCTGGACCGATTGGCCTTGCTGATCAGCCAGGTCGCGGCCACGTTGATGGCGACGCCGACCAGCGCCGTACCCAGCACCAGCCCGCCTGTGACCTCCGGCGGTTCGACGAGACGGCGGATCGCCTCGTATCCCAGCCAGGCCGACAGCAACAGCAGTGACAGCCCGTTGGCCTGGGCCGACAGGATCTCCGCGCGCTTGAGCCCATAGGTGTACCCGCCCTCGGGCGGTTTGGCGGCCAGCCGCATGGCCACCAGCGCCAGCACGATCGAGGCCGCGTCGGTCAGCATGTGCGCGGCGTCGGAGATCAGCGCCAGCGAACTCGCCAGGATGCCGACCACGACCTCGCCGGCCATGAATACGGTGATCAGCGCGAGTGCGCCGGTCAGGTAACGCTTGTCCGCGTCGGCGCTCACGCCATGGGAATGACCGGCGTGGCCACCGCCGTGGTCCGCCTCGTGGTCGTGTCCGTCCTCATGGTCATGGACGGCATGTCGATCGGTGTGCGTGTCGGCGGACCGGCCGGTCATGAGCGCTCTCCAGAGCTGGGGTCGTGTTCGGGGTGGGCGGCTGCGGGAGCATGCCCGATGTGGGTGAGCGCCACGTCCAAGAGCATGCGCACATGTGCGTCGGCGAGCCGGTAGTAGGCCATCCGGCCCTTACGGCGTACGTGGACTACCCGATGCGCGCGCAGCAACCGCAGGTGATGAGAGACCGCGGACTCACTCGCGCCGGAAACCGCGGCGAGGTCGCACACGCACATCTCGCCTTCCAGCAGCGCGACCAGAACCCGCAGCCGACCGGGATCGGCGAGCAGCCCGAACACGTCCGCCAGTTCGGCGACGTCGTTCTCGGCGGGCATCGACGCGGCCACAACGGCCACCCGGTCACGGTCGACGATCCGGACGCTGCAATCGCCGATCCCCGTCAAGGGCTTCGCTACAACATCTGCACGATCGTTCATATGTTGTACCGTACCGCGCACCTTGATGACCTCGCAGTTCCTCAGCGCGAGGGCGTCGCGACGGCCGACGGCGCGGGACGGCGATGACATGGCTGACCCTGCTCGAGATCTCGGGCAGTACCGAACCATGCCTCACTGGCGCCGTCCAGCGCCGATCGCGGGGTTGGCGCCGGCCGCAACCGCCGCAGTGATCGCTCTGGCGGCCAATGCGGTCGCGGCGCGACGGCTGTCCGAGTCCGATCGCCACCTGGGATCGGGGCCACTGGAGTTGCACAGGATCGGCAACGGGGTACGGACGGCCGCACGCCGAAGTAACGGATCACCGAAGCGCGGTACCCGCCGGCATCACGTGGGTTCCGTTTGAGCGGCGATGGGAGAGCCGCCGTTCGGCCAGGGGGCCGAAGAGCAGCCCGAGGGCGGCCCAGAGAGTGGCCTGGATGCCGAGGGAGGCGAGGCGGAATCGCCAGAGCACGACGGCGGGAAAGTCCTTGGGGACCTCCTGGACGGCCGGCATGGTCAGGTAGGCGACGCCGAGCAGGACGATGAAGACACCCGCGGCGGTCAGGGCGGCGTTCCAGTTTCCGAATCGTGGCGCCAGCCGCCGGCCGATCAGTACGGCCGCGATGGCGAACAGGACACTGATGAGGATCAGTCCGAAGTACAAGGCGGTGCGCTTGCCGATGGTGTCGGGGTTGCCGACCGACGGCGGGTTGGCCGGGTACTTCAGGAACGGGGCGAGCTCGACGGCGATGAAGCCTCCGAAGGCGACCAGTGCGGAGGTCGCTCGTGCCCCGAAGGAGCCGATGCGGCCGTAGGCGAACGCGAACGCGAGGGCGAAGACGCCGCCCAGCGCGATGCCGTACAGGCCGACGCCGGTGGCCAGGCCGAGAGTCTTTTGCACGCTGCGGCTGACGAGTTCGGGTTCGGGCGGCTCGCCGGCGAGGGCGGCCTGATGTTCTTCGAACCCGATCGCGCGTCCGACCTGGGGCTCACCGAAGATCCATGCGACGACGAGGGCGAGGAGGGCCGCGGCAAGCCCGACGAGCATGCCGCGGACCAGAAGGGATCTGACCATGCGCTCGTGCCCGCTCAGTGGCAGGGGAAGCCGAGCAGGTGACGGCCGTCATGCACGAACTCGTGCACGTAGTGGCCGCCGATGAGGGAAGTGGCGCCCTGTTCGGCACCGACGAAGTAGATCAACAGCAGGGCCAGAACGGAGGCGAAGATCGCCCAGGGCAGCAGTTGCCGGATTGGGATGCGTACCGGGACGGGCTGGGAGTGGGATTCAGGGACAGCGGCTTGGGCCACGGTCGGCCTCCTTCGGGATCACGCGTCCCGCTCGATGGGGCCGTGACAGGGCGGGGTCTGACTTCCGGGGCATGCCCGGTCACAGTGGCGCGGCCGTGCCAGAGTCTCGCTGGCTTCCTACACCGTCACGATGTCGCATGGAACGTAACCCACCAGTCGTACCGCGTCAACGAGGGTGACAGGCGACAATGATCACCTCATGACCACCAGGCTCCAGTTGATCAGTCACGCCTCGACCGCCGCCACCGCCCGGGCGGCGTTCCCGGGCGACGAGCCGCTGGACCCACGCGGCCTTCGGCGCGCCGAAGCGCTCGCCGGCAGGGTCACCGGCACTCGGTCGTCGCTCACCGGCCCGGAGTTGCGTTGCACGCAGACCGCGAAGGCGCTGGGTTTGACCGCGATGGTCGACCCGTCGCTCCGCGATTGGGATTCTGGACGGTGGAGCGGGCGAACACTCGCGGAGACGGAGGCGCGCGAGCCTGAGGCGGTACGAGAATGGCTGGCCGATCCGGCCGCCACCCCGCACGGCGGTGAGTCGATCCTCGACCTCATCGAACGCGTCACCGCATGGCTCAGCGGCCTCACCTCAGGCTCCATCGCGGCCATCACTCACCCGGCCGTCATCCGGGCCGCCGTCGTCCACGCCGTGGAGGCGCCACCGGCACGTTTTTGGCATATCGACGTGGAGCCTCTGGCCGGCGTCTTCTTGAGCGGACGGGCGGGTCGCTGGCGACTGAGGTACGTGTCGGCCGATGACCGCGGACATCATCTCAGCGAGTAGCCGTCAGGTCAGCAACAGTCCTCACCGCGCCACGCCTCGAGGCCTTCCCGGACGGCGACGGCGGCGACGGCCAGGCCGATGAGGGGATCGAGCCACCACAATCCGAACCAGGTATTGGCGCCCAAACCGATAAGGACCGCGCCGGCGAGGTAGGCGCAGAGAAGGTTCTGCGTGCCCTCGCCCGCGGTGGCTCCGGAACCGAGGCGGGCGCCGAGGCGGTGCTTCGCCTTGCCGAGCGCCGGCATGATCAGCAGGCTGGCGACGGTCACAGCGATTCCCAGGGCCGTGGTGTCGGCGCGCTGACCGCTGATGAGCTTGTGGCCCGATTCGACGGCGACGTAGGGGGCGAGCAGCCAGAACGAGACGGCGACCGCCTTTTGCGCTCGGTGCTCGGCGGTCGGGGACAGGGTGCGGGACCCCGTGAAGCGCCAGATCACGATGACACTGGCCAGCCCCTCGACGACTGAGGACAGCGCCCAACCGATCAGCGCGATCGACGCCGCGCCGACACCCGCGACCAAACCGGCCGCGCCCTCGAGAGTCATCCAGACGAGACTTGCCCAAGACAGGGCCTTGGCCGCCCGGGCGGCTCGCAACCACCGCTCGTGTGCCTCTGGTTCGACCACCGGAACGGCGCAGCAGCCGTCCTCGCATGTCGCCTCGCCTGTGGGCGTCGCCTGTGAGTCTTGCGGCGGTAGAACCATGATCATTTTTCCGATTCGCTGCCGGACAGTGGACGGGTGAACGGAATCACCGGGTTGCCGCCCGGCCTTTCGACCGTACCTCGGAGGCCGTTGACGCCACGCGCCTGATCATCTGAACCATTGCTCATACATTAAGCCGAAGGCGGGCGGGCGCCAAGGGGTGGGCGTCAACGTCAGGGCTTCCGCGCCCGCTGGTGTCGACCGGTGGGGCGTCGTATGCAGGGTGGATGACAACTGAGATCAGGTGTGGATCGTCTTATGACCGGACGGCGGTGAACGAAGGCATCGATACGTCGATCGCTGCCTTCGCACAGGGGTTTCCTCGCTGGTTTCTGCCGCACCGCTGCGCCGGACGGTGTCGCGGTTCCTTCGGGTCCGCGGAGGCGCAGAGGGCGGACGTTCGCCGCCGCCGGCGGTGGCCTGGTGCTGATCGCCGGCCTGATCGTCGCCGGGATCGTCGTACGCCGGTCCGACGCCGCACCGAAGGGACGCCTCAGTGCCCCGGTAACGGCCTGTGCGGTGCCACAACGCCGGGCCCTCACCGACTTGGCGGCAGTTCTTGCGGACGGCATCCAGTAGTTGCTGGAGAGCGGCATGGAGCCAGGGGACCGGTTCGACCGTACGAGGACGCAGGCGCTCATGACGGCCGCCTGGTATTCCGACCCGAAGCTGGGGGCGCGGCGTGATGCCCCGGACGCTTCGGTCTCAGGAGAGAGTCCTATGCGCCTCGAAGGCGGACAGCACCACGGAACGTGTCGCCTCGCTGCGCAGCAGCTGTGCCCGATCGCAGGCCATGCGTACGTTTCGGACGGTGTCCGACTCGAACGCGAATTCCTTCTGTGGCCCGTCGGCCGAGGTGATGTTCACGACGTTCCCGCTCCAGGAGCAAACGCTGGAATGACAGGCTGCTACGAGGTGACTGAGCCAGTCGGCATATGTATTGGCCATGTGCCTGGCGCTTTCCGTCGCCTCCTCCTCGCTGCTCCCGGCGGTTCGCAGGGTGGCGACGACCGCACGCTCGACGTTCTGCACCAGTGCGTCCACGAAACGCTCGGGATCCTCGGAGAGAAGGGACATGTCAGCCCTACTCGACAGGTCTTGTTCGGGTGATCGCGCGCCTATCCCAGAAAGCGCGGTCCGATAGCTGTCGAGAATCATCTCTGGTGTGCCGGCCTCGGCGTTGAAAAGGATGATCACGGGCGGTTTCTGTTGGGATCGGGCGGTCGCGGAGGCGACTTCGAATGCGAAAGAGGCCGACGTGCAGTACGCGGCGACCGCTGCGACGGGCCCCTCGCCCGGAGAGACGCCGGCAATAATTCGTGAGGCATATGCGGTGGCATCGACCGCACGCGGCAAAGGGTGGCGCAGGAGGTTGCGAACACGCACGCCATACTGATCTAGTTGTAGATCGTCGACCCGCGCTTCCGTCCGAAATCCGGGGTAATCCAGTACATAGAGGAGCGGTTCATCTTCGTGACGCATATTTATGGACCTCTGTATCTTTCGCCGTCATCCCCGCCGTTCGACGTCGTCGAACAGCGTGCGAAGTTGAGTCGTCATGAGGTCTGACACCTCATCCACCAAATGGCCCATAAGGGTGAGCTGGCGGTCGGCGAGCCGGGCGATGAGCGACCCGGAAACCGCGTCATCCACGGACTGCCGCTCCGTCTCCACGTCGTCTTCGGGCATGCCGGGCGGTGCGAACCGGTCGCGGCGGAACGGATAACCGGGCATCGGGATACGTCTGCCCCGTGCGGCGATCTGTTCCCAGGCAACGGAGGCACCACGGCGATAGAGGGTCGCCAGGGCGTCCCAGATCCCGCGAGCTCCCTCCACACCGCGTACCTGGCCGGCCGTCCACCGGGCATGCGGGAAGGTACTACGACCGATTCCGGTCAGGACATCGCTTGGGCCGATTTCGAGGAAGTCGTGGCACTCGACGGCGTCCAGTTCGGTCAACGCCCGGTGAAAGAGGACAGGGCGACGGGCCTGACGGACGACGAAATCGGCGTCCAAGACCGTCCCCGCCGGCAGCAACTCTCCCTCCGCTCCTCCGGCGCACGGTATCCGTAGGGGCATGAAGCGCAGTTCGGCGGCGGCATCGCGTAGCCGCGGGAGGACCGGGTCGATCAAAGTCGAGTGGAAAGCCCGGTTCACCGCCAGTGGGCGGCACATCACGCCTTCGGAGGTAAGGAACTCCTCCGCCTTGTCGACACTCTGCGCAGACCCGGAGAGCACATGGGCGCGCGGCCCATTGACCACGGCCAGTTCGACGCCTGTCGAACGGCACACGCGCCGAACCGTCTCGGCGTCGGCGGCCACCGCGAGCATCCGGCCCGGAGCCGTACCGGCACTCATGAGCCGCCCACGGATCACCGTAAGACGCAACCCGTCGGCGAGGGAAAGAGCCCCCGCCTCGCAGAGCGCGGCGATCTCACCCAGGCTGTGCCCGACCATGAGGTCCGGCTCGATTCCGAATGATCTCCATAGCCGCGCGAGCGCGACCTGGAAGACGAACAAGGCTGGTTGTGCCATGGCGGTCGGCGGCGGTCCTGCCGACTCCTGCAGTAGGACGTCCAGCAGGCCTCCTCGCTCATGCCGGCGGTACAGGCCTTCGCACTCGTCAAGGACATCGCGGACGACAGAGAACTCGGCATACAGGCTCCGTGCGGCCCCGGAGACGGAGCTTCCCTGTCCCGAGAAGGCGAAGGCCAGTGGCCCTGAACCCCGTACCGGTTCGCGCTTCCATGAACCGCGAAGATTCTCGAGCGCACTGACGAGTTCTGCGGGCGACCGGCCGTATATCGTCGCACGGTGTTTCAGGTGCGGCCGGCCGAGCGCCAGGCTGAACTGCACATCCGCAGCGGAGACCTCGGGGTTTTCGAGCAGATGATCGCGGAGTCGTTCCGCCAGCTCCCGCAGGGAATCTTCGCTCTGCGCGCTGAGCGGTACCAGCAGGGGGGCCGTCGCCGGTGGCGTGACCGGGGGAGCGGGCGGCTCCTCGAGCAGCACGTGGGCGTTGGTGCCGCCGAAGCCGAGCGCGCTGACTCCCGCACGCCGCGGTGACGCGTCCCCTGTCTTCCATTCCTCGAGTTCAGTAGCGAGACGGAACGGGCTTTCATCCCACGAGAGCCGTGGGTTCGGCCGCGTGACCTTTACCGTGGGCGCGATCACTTTTTGCCGCAGCATGAGGACGGTCTTGATCAGTCCTGCCATTCCGGCACAGGTGTCCAGGTGGCCTACGCTGGGCTTCACCGACCCCAGAGCGGCGAATCCGGTCGTGCCCCGACTCGACCGGTAACCTCGGGACAGCGCCTCGAACTCCACTCGATCGCCCAATTCCGTGCCCGTCCCGTGCGCTTCCACATAGCCGACGGAGTCGGGCTCGATGCCGGCGTGGGAGAGCGCTTGGCGTATCACGTCCGCGTGGCCCTGGACACCGGGCGCGGTGAAAGCCGCCTTTCCGTCACCGTCGTTGTTCACCGCTGAGCCCAGGATGACAGCGTGGATGGTGTCGCCGTCGGCCAGCGCCCGGTCGAGCCTTTTGAGCAGCACGGCCGCGACTCCGTTGCCGCCGACCGTTCCGTCGGAAGCGGCATCGAAGGCGCGGCAGTGACCGGTGGACGAGAAGATGAAACCCGGTTCATATCGATACCCCTCTTCCTGGGGCAGGTGCACGGCGGCCGCGCCCGCGAGGGCGAGGTCGTTCTCGCCGGTGAGCAGTGACTGCATGGCGAGGTGGACCGCCACGAGTCCGGTGGAACACGCCGTCTGCACGCCGATGGCCGCTCCGGTGAGA
Source organism: Actinoallomurus vinaceus (assembly GCF_039542055.1). Lineage (NCBI taxonomy): Bacteria > Bacillati > Actinomycetota > Actinomycetes > Streptosporangiales > Thermomonosporaceae > Actinoallomurus > Actinoallomurus vinaceus. The sequence goes on along the minus strand of NZ_BAABHK010000007.1, from coordinate 97,406 downwards.
CCGAGACGGTAGGCGACGCGGGAGGCGAGGAAGTCGTATTGGCCTCCGATCAGCCTTTGCATGTCCTCGGGGGCGTTCTCGGTCTCCCGGCCGACGGTGGTGTCCTTCCCGGATCGTGCGTAGTACGGCGGCTGCGGACCGTACAGATTCATCCCGCCACCCGCGTAGACGCCGATACGCTGCTCATGGCGGGCGTCCGCGTAGCCACCGTGCTCCAGCGCGTGCTGACAGCACTCCAGGAACAGCCTGTGGGCTGGATCCGTGACCCGCGCCTCCCGCGGAGTCATCCCGAAGAACCGGGCGTCAAAGCAGTCGACGTCCTCCAGGACGCCTGCCACGGGCCGGTGATCCGGATCCACCCCGGTGGAGCGGAAGGTGCTCACGCTGCAAACGCCGGAACGCAGATTCTCCCAGTACTGATCCACATCACGGGCACCGGGAAGATACGCGGCCATACCGACGACCGCGATTCGCCGGTCCGGGCCATCGAGGCGCGCCCCGCCGTCAACCGCGGGCACGTCCCTGCTCACCGGCCCGCCGGAGGAGGCGAGGTACGCGGCGAGAGCCGCCACGGTCGGGTGCTCGAAGAGATCGACGTCGGAGAGCGGACGGCTGAGTTCTCGTTCGAGACGGAGCCGGACACGCACGAGGATCAGCGAAGTAAGCCCGAGATCAAGGAAGGACGTGTGCATGTCGACGGGGCGCTCTGACACGTCTTCGACGATCTGCCGGACGCGCTGCCCGAGTTCCCGTTCCGTCAGTGCGCGAGGCGCCGGGCCGATGTGATGGTCCGGCATGTCAGCGCTCCCGCTCTTCCAGCCATGCCGCCACCGCGCGGATCGTGGGTGCGCCGAGGAAGTCGACCATGGGGATCTTGTGGCCCAGTGCGGCTCTGATGCGTTCCAAGAGACGGACGGCCGACAGCGAGTTTCCGCCCACGTCGAAGAAGGACCGCTCCGGAGGAACGGCGTCAGCACCCAGCTCGGCGGCCCACAGCTTCTGCACGGACAGCTCCATCTCGGTCAACGGGGATTCGCCGGGGCCGGCAGCGGACGCGACCTCCATCTCCAGGAGCCGCTCCCGATCGAGCTTGCCGTTGGGACCGGTCGGGATCCGGTCCAGGCGTACCCAGACCTGCGGAACCAGATAGTGCGGCAATACGGAGGCGAGTTGCGTACGCAGCGGATCCCAGTCGTCCTCACCGGCCGCTCCGCCCCGCAGGACCACATAGGCGACCAGCTGGTTCTCTCCTGCCCTGTCGGGGCGGGCGAGGACGACGACCTCCTGGACCTCCGGCAGCCGGCTGAGCGCCCACTCGACCTCTCCAGGCTCGACCCGGTTCCCGCGGATCTTCACCTGGCCGTCGATACGTCCGTGGTAGCTCAGCGTGCCGTCCGCCTGCCAGCGCGCCAGATCCCCCGTGTGGTAGAACCGCTCCTCCGAACCCATGGGGTCGGGTCCGAACTTCTCGTTCGTGGTCTCCGGGTCGCCGAGGTATCCGTGCGCCGGCGCGCTACCACCGATCAGGAGCTCTCCGACGGCGCCGACCGGCGAGGGGCGTCCGAAGCCGTCGACGATGCGTATCGAGACGTTGTCGATCGGCCTGCCGATGGGGGGAACCGCCTCGGTGGCCACGTCTATCTCGTGCGACGTCACCACCACCGACGCCTCCGTCGGCCCGTACTGGTTGTACAACGTGAGATCCGGGCGCTCCTCGGCGAGACCACGCAGCCCGGAGGTGATGCTGAGCTTCTCACCGGCGATCAGGACCTGCCGAAGAGACGGAACCTCCTCGAACTGGTCGGCCAGGTACTTCAGCGGTGTGAAAGGCACGCTGATGCGCTGAACGTTGTGCCGCCGCATGTGCTCGGCCACGGCCGATGGTTCGTGGCGGGTCTGGTCGTCGAGGACGACCAGTGTCGCTCCGGACGCCAGGGTCGTGAAGATCTCCTGAACGCTGACGTCGAATCCGACCGAAGTCCACTGCAGGGTGTCCAGCGGTCCCAGGGCTCGCACCTGCCAGCGGACGAGGTTCACCGGGCCGCGGTGCGGGACGGCCACGGCCTTCGGCCGGCCGGTCGATCCGGAGGTGTAGATGCAGTACGCCGTGTCTTCGGGGTCGACCGGCCGCCCCGGGGAGGCGGTCGTCCCATCGGAGCCGACGTCCTCGATCCACAGAGCAGGGCACGGAAGCGCTTTCTCCGCCGATGCGTCCAGAGCGCGGCTCGCTATGACCAATCCGGCTCCGCTGTCCTCCATCATGAACCTGCGACGCTCGATGGGCAGCGATCGATCGACCGGAACGTACGCGGCACCGCACTTCAGCACGGCCAGGATGGCGGTGACCTGCGCCGCGCCACGAGGCAGGCATATGGCCACCCGACCGCCACGGGATACTCCCCGGGAGACGAGATGGTGTGCGAGACGGTTCGCCGACGCGTCGAGGTCACCGTAGCTCACCGCGTCGCCGTCGCCCGCGATCGCGATCGCGGCGGGTGTCTTGCGCGTCTGTTCTTCGACGAGCTCGTGCAGGCCGGCAGAGGGCGCGGCGGTGCGCTCTCCCTGCCATTGCGCCTGCAGGCGCTCATCATTCTCCGTCAGGGCCCGTAGCCGGGACAGCGGAGTGTCGGGAGACCTCACGGCACGGCGTAGGAGGTCGTCGACGTACTCCATGATGCGGCGTACCGTGGCCGCGTCGAAGAGGTCCGCGTCGTATTCGACCGTGCAGCGAATGCCGTCGTCTCGATCCGAGAAGTACAGGGTGAGATCGAACGGGGTCACGGTCCTGGAAACGTCCAGCAGTTCGGCGGACAGTTCCCTGTCGTCGAAGTCGAGCGTGGCCTGTTCCTCGAACGTCACCATCACCTGGAAGAGCGGGTTCTCGCCCGCGACCCGGTCCGGGTTGATCGCTTCGACGACCTGATCGAATGGGACGTCGGAGTGGTCGAGGGCCTGAGTCGAACAGGCGCCCACGCGCCCGACCAGTTCGCGGAAGCCGGGATCGCCGGAGAGGTCGAGCCGCATCGCGATCGTCTCGACGAACATTCCCACGACATGCTCGGATCCGCTCGGCCGGTTGTTGACGACCGTGCCCAGGGTGACGTCCTCCTGAGAGGAGAAGCGCCCCAGGACCGAGCCGACCGCTCCGAGGAGCGTCATGAACGGCGTGCGTCCGTTGGCTCTGCTGAAACGACGGATCTCGTCGGAGAGCAGACGATCCAGGTCGTGCACGAGACTCGCGCCGTTGCTCTTCGGACTCACCGGTCGTGGACGGTCTGCGGGCAGCGTCAACGGAGCCACGTCCGCCAACTGCCGTTTCCAGAACTCGATGCTCTCCGCCAGGTGCTCCGCCGGTCGCTCGTAGGGCGCGCCGGGCCAGGGAGCCGGCACCGTGAGGCCTGCCGGTTCACCGGGCCACGAGCCGTAGAACGCGGCGAGGTCCCGGGCGAACACCTGGGTGGACTGCGCATCGAAGACGATGTGGTGCGCCGCGATGTACAACAGGTGGCGTTCGGCACCGAGTACGCCGAGCCTGACGCGTAGCAACGGTCCGCTGCTCAGATCGAAGCCGGTTTCATCCTCCATGTCCCTGAGCCGGATCAGAGCGTCCTCGTCACCGAGTCCGGTGAGATCCGTGATGGGACACTCGACCGGGACCGTCGGCAGGACCACCTGATTGAGAACGCCATCGTCCTCCCGGAAGACCGTGCGCAGGTTCGGGTGTCTGTCGACCACCCGTCGCAGTGCCGCCTGAAGAGCCGCAGTGTCGAGTGGGCCTTCGAAGAGGATGGCCTTGGGCTCGAGATAGGTGTTGTTGCCTGGGTACATGCGGTCCAGCAGCCACAGCCGACGCTGAAGCGATGAGGCCGGCGCGACGGCGGATGCGGGGCCGGCACCTTCGCCCGGAGCGAGCGAGCATGAGGGGCCGGAGTTCTCGCCGGGACGCGGACCGTACTCTCGCCGGAGCGCGTCCAGTTCCGGAAGCGCCGCCAGCATCAGATCAGGTGCCACACCGAAATCGATGAAGCACCCGACCTCATCGGTACCCGCCGCTATCAGGGCGTCCATGACCGCGCGACAGCCGGCAACGCTTCCGATCAGTGCCCGGCTCTTGCAGTACCGTTCGTACGCCTGTTCCAGAACGAAGTCCAGATCATCTTGATCGGTTTCGCCCAGGTCGACGTCGATGCCGAGGCTGTTGGCGACATTGTTGAAGAGGGTGAGTGAAGAGCGCAGATAGTCGCAGAAGGGCCGGAACGCCTCCTGCTTGGCGCGCAGGGCGTCATCTCCCAGATACGTGTGAACGAGCACGACCACGCGACCCGTCTCAGGATCGAGGCCGTGCGTGGCTCTCGTGCGGCGGTAGAGGGCGATGTTCTCACGCAGATCATCGATGCTCTGTGACATGAGGTTCGTGACGATTCCGAGACCGTTCCGGGCAGCCTTCTCGTAGCTCTCGGGATTCGACAGGACAGCGGCGAAGAGCGGCGGCTCCTCCTGTACCGGAGCCGGATGCAATGTCACCTCGACCTGTTCGCCGCTACCGGAGGCGGCCCGGATGGGACGGCCGGCCCACAGCTGCCGGAAAGTGTCCAGGTATTCGTACATCACTTCGCGCTGGCGGCCGTAGTTGTCCGGAGCGAGCACGAAATCGTTGGAATGCCATCCGCTGGCAAAGCCGATTCCCACGCGGCCGCCGGACAGGTTGTCCACCACGGACCATTCTTCAGCCACTCGAACGGGGTTGTGCAACGGAAGGACCACGGAACCCGCGTGGAGGCGAACGCGGGACGTGCGGCTCGCCAGAGCAGCGGCCAGCACCGATGGGCTGGGAAACAACGACCCGAAGGAATGGAAGTGACGTTCAGGAATCCATACCGCGTGAAATCCGTTCTCGTCGGCAAAGGTCGCGGCACTCAGCAGATGCTCATAAGCGGCCGCCGCGTCCTGCTGGGGATAGTCGCCGAAGAAGTACAGGCTGAAGTCCGGGGTCCGGCTCCGCGGAGCCGCTTGAGCGGTGGGACGAGGCCGGCTCGTCGTGTCCGGATCCGGCGGCCGGGGACCCCGGGGGGCCTGGCGTCCCGCGGTGGGCGGCGCCGCCCGCGCGGAGGATGGAGCCGCCCGCGGCGGCTCTTTCCGTGGTTCCGGGGCGGACCGCAGCCGGCCCAGGACATCGAGCTGCTGGGACGTCAGTTCCGAGAATCTGGAGATCATCTTCTCGGCCAGCTCCAGTTGGCCGTTGAGCACTGAGATGACGGCTTCCGAGGCGCCGGCCGTGGCGGAGGTCGATTCGTACGCCGGGCTCGAGGTGGATGTCACCGCCGGCATGCGTGGGTGTGTGACGGCAGGGGCCTCTTCCTGGGCGTCCGTGGTCGCCGGGGCCGGTCGCGGTTCGTGCCCGGGAGTGTCACCGAAAAGCATCCGGGACAACTTGAGCGGCGTATCGAACTCGGTAAAGAGGTCTTTTATTGATACTCGCACACCGAAGTCCGACTGAAGCCTCCTGGTCACGGCCAGCAGACTCAGCGAGTCCGCTCCCGACTCTATGAAGGTCTTGTGGACGTCGAGTTCGTCCACCGGACGTCCGAGCTGGCCGGCAATGAGAGCCACCAGGTCTTCCTTGTTGCCTGTCATCGCCGTATGCTCCGCTTCATCCGCCGCGCCGCCAGAAGGCGCCCAAGCCGTCGATGTCCTCGATAGGGTCAGTGACCCCGAACTCGGCACGCCAGTCATGAACGGCTTCTCTGCAAACCGGAACGTGGTAGTCGTCGATGATCACGAATCCGCCGGGAGAAAGTTTTGGATAAAGATGCACGAGCGTTTCCATCGTGGACTCGTAGAGGTCGCTGTCCAGACGAAGGACCGAAAGGTGATCTATCGGGGCGCTCGGCAGTGTTTCCCGGAACCAGCCGGGCAAGAATTCAACCTGCCCGTCGAGCAGGCCATAGCGCTCGAAGTTCTGTCGCACCGTGGGCAGATCGATCGCCAGGAGCTCATTGTATCGATCGGTCCCGAGCCGGCGGTCGCCATCGTGAGCAGAGGAATGTGTGGGCGGCATTCCCTGAAAGGAGTCCGCCACCCAGACCCGGCGGTCTTCGATTCCGTACGCCTTCAGTACGGCCCGCATGAATATGCAGGTTCCTCCACGCCATACGCCGGTCTCGATGAAATCGCCGGGAATATCGTCTTTCAGTACCGTGGCCATGCAGTTCTCCACGTTTTCAAGACGCCGAATCCCGATCATCGTATGCGCAACGCTGGGCCAGTCGACTCCCAGCCGGCGGTTAAGTTCGTCGTATTCCTTGGCCGGTGCCCAGCTCGCAGGAATCGGCGGATCCTCATAGATCGTGTTCGCCAGAACCTTCTTCATGAGATCCAGATAAAGGTCTACGGCGTCTTGCACGTCACAGCCCTCCGCGCCACGACTCACCTGCCTGTGTGTCGAGTGACCAATATGCGGCGAGTGTCACGACGACCAAAGGGCAGAGTCGTGACCGCTCGCGAATCCGAGCCCATTGCGCTCGTGATGATGTTAGGTCTTCGGGATGTGTTGGATCAAGGGCGTTCGGGCGACGCCCAGCCGACTGGAAATTGGCCGCCGGGTGGAATCGGAAGTGACTTCTGCTTGCTCTGCCGGTCGACAATCGGAACGTCGGGAATTAATCACTGAGTGGTACTGTGCGAACTCCGGACCGTCGTCCGGTTCCCGGCCGTCAGTCTAGCGAGCTGGATCGTTCCACACCAGAGGTGCCCGGGAGTCGGAAAGCCAGCTGCCATGCGAGAGAGGAGCGACTCTTGGCCAGCCGCATCGTGGACCTGATCGAGACTCAGATAAGACATCGCACAGACGCACCCGCACTAATCGCATCAGACGGCCGGCTCACCTATGGCGAACTGGATCGGCGCGCGAGAGTACTGTCCACGCGTCTCATCCGGGAAGGGCTCCGTCCCGGTGACGTGGTCCTCGTCCAGGCTCCGCGCGGCCTCGCCCTGGGGCTGGCCGTATTGGCGATTCTCCGGGCCGGCGGGGCTTTCTGCGTGGTCGATCCTCGATACCCCGCAGAGCGGATCCGTCATATGTGGCGGCGTAGCGGCGCCCGGTTCGCCCTGCTCACACCCGACCAGGTTCCGGCTCGGACGGGGCCCGCGCCGCGTGTCCTCGCGATGACCGACGATGAGGCCGCAGAGCCCGCAGGGCCGCCACAGGTCCATGACGTGGGAGGTGAAGACGCCGCCTATATGGTCTTCACGTCCGGTTCCACGGGTGGTCCCAAGGCTGTTTCGATGCCACACCGGTGTCTGGACAACCTCATCGAGTGGACCCTCGCGAGCACTTCCTCCAAGCCCCTCCGAACCATGCTGTTCGCGCCGCTCGGCTTCGACGTCTTCGTTCAGGAGATGTTCACGGCGTGGTGCAGCGGAGGATGCCTCCACGCTCCGGCCGACGACGAACGCACTGATCTGCCGCGCATACTCGATCTACTCGCGACCTGGGAGATCGAGCGTTTCTTCGTGCCGCCGGTCGTCCTGAGCCGATTGGCCGATCTGGCCGTTGAGTTCGATCGGTTCCCCACGTCTCTTCGGGAGGTCGCCGTCGCGGGCGAGGCGTTGCACATCACCGCTCGCGTTCGCGAGTTCTTCAGCCGGATCCCGGGGTGCCGTCTGCATAATCACTATGGCCCCGCCGAAACGCATGTGGCGGTCGCCCACACGCTCGCCGGCCCGCCGCGATCGTGGTCGGATACTCCTCCCATCGGTCTGCCGATCCCCGGGATCGAAGCTCATGTCCGTGCGCCGGAGGACCGCGAGATGGCCCCTGACGGCGGGGGTGAACTATGGCTGGCGGGTGTGGGCCTGGCCCTTGGGTACGCCAACGATCCTCAACTCACAAATGAGCGTTTTCCCGTGGTACAGGTGGACGGCCGGCGGATACGTATGTACCGCACCGGAGATCTGGTCGTTCAGGAAACGGACGGGGTCCTGAATTACGTTGGCCGGGCGGACGATCAACTCAAGATCCGTGGATATCGCATCGAGCCCGCCGAAGTCGAGGCAGAGTTGCGCCGTCATCCGCATATCAACGAGTGCGCCGTCGTGGCGTGGACGCCCCCGCAGGGGGAACGGCGGTTGGTCGCTCATGTGGTCACCGAGCCAGGTTGCTCCGCTGATGAACGGGAACTCCGTTCCTATTTGAGCAGGCGGCTGCCCGACCACATGGTTCCCCGGCACTTCGTCACCGCCGGATCCTTGCCATTGTCCCCTAACGGGAAGGTCGACCGTCGGCGTTTGAGCGGCCCGGCGGCCGCCGCGCCGCGGCGCGAAGACGACGATGCAGGTGATGTGAAGAGGCGCGTTGCCGCCATCTGGTCCGAAGTGCTGGGTTTCGAAGACATCGCCGACGACCGGCCGTTCGCGGAACTGGGTGGAACATCTCTTTCTGCGGCGGTCGTCATCACGAGGGTTCACGCGCGCTTCCGAGTAAGAATAGAAATGCATGAGTTCCTGAAACGGCCGACCGTCGCCGAGCTGAGCGCCCTGATCACAGAAAGGATGGGCACGTGACACATTTCGGTGGCTACGCGTCTTGGATACGCTCCTTCCACAACGCCGGCGACTCGACGCACCGCTTGTTGTGCTTCCCCTACGCGGGTGGATCCGCAGGCTATTTCTTTCCCCTATCCGCCGCCCTTTCTCCGGCCGTCCAGGTGCTGGGCGTTCAATACCCTGGAAGACAGGACCGGTACACCGAGCCCGCCATCGAGGACCTGGCGGAGATCGCCGACAAGGTCGCCAGCCTCATCGGCACGGAGAACCACTCGCGACTGGTCCTTCTCGGGCACAGCATGGGAGCTCTGATCGCCTTCGAAACTGCCAAGCGCCTCGAACTGAACTACGGCGTCGCACCTGTCAAGCTGATTGTTTCGGGGATGCAGGCGCCCTCGCGACACCGCGGCACTCGGCATTGGGACGGCGACGAACCTCTTGTGAACGAGATCCGGCTGCTCCACGGCACCGATCCGGCATTTTTTGAAAATGAAGAGCTTCGGGAGTTGTTCCTTCCGGTGCTGCGCAGCGACTACAAGGCGGTATGCTCCTATCGTGGTGATGTCCATACCGTTCTGTCCTGCCCGATCACGGCATTCCTCGGGCGAGCGGACCCTCGCGTCTCGCGAGGTGATGTGTCTCATTGGGCCGGCCACACGTCATCCGGCCTCTCCGTGCGGATGTTCTCCGGCGACCATTTCTACCTGAACGGCTTCCCGCCGGACGTCGTGGACGCCGTCAAATCCGAGATTCCCCACCCCTGAATCCCCATCGAAGAAGAGGAAACCGACGTGCCCGTGCGCCTCTTCCTGCTGGTGGCGGGAACGTTCTGCATCGGTACCGATGTGTTCGTCATCGCCGGGATGCTCCCCGAGATCGGTGACTCCCTCGGCGTGTCCATGGCGGCCGCCGGGCAGCTCACCACCGGCTTCTCGATCGGCTACGTCCTGCTCGGCCCTGTGCTGGCCGGTCTTCTCAGTGCCTGGTCACCGCGTACGACCTTGTCGGTCGCGCTCGGTGCGGTCGCCCTCGGGAACCTGATATGCGCCGGCGCGGACTCACTCCTGATCGCGATGTCCGGCCGCGTTCTGGTGGCCGCCGGCGCCTCACAGTTCACGCCCCACGTATCGGCCTTCGCGGCGAGGCTCGTTCCTGAAAACCGGCAGGGGAAGGCACTGGCGTGGGTCAGTGGGGGGCTGGCGATGGGATCCGTCCTCGGAGTCCCGGCGGGCACGTGGGCCGCTTCGGCGTTCGGGTGGAGGCTCACCTTCCTGTCGCTGTCCCTCGGCACGGCGTGTGTGGCCGTGGCGTTGAGCGCGACTCTTCGCGGAGCTGAAGGGCTTCGGCCGGGCGTCGGCGCGCGGGCACGGTTCACCGCCCTGAGGACTCCGGAGGTTCGGCTCGTCCTGGTCATCACCGGACTGATCGTGACCGCCGAGTACTCCGTCTACACCTACGCCGGCGCGGTCTTCGCCAAGGCGACCCACGGCGACGGCCGCCTCCTGGCGGCGCTCCTGCTGTCCTTCGGACTTGGCGGCCTGGTCGGCAACGCCATCGCCGGCGCGCTCACGGACCGCCCCGCCGGCCGTCACATCGTCCTCGTATCGGTCATCGGACTGGGCGGTGATTTCCTTCTGCTGCCGCTGACGAGCCGATCCTTCACGTCCGCGGTCATCGCCATGGCCGTGTGGGGCGTCAGCGGATGGATGTACGCGGCACCACAACAGCATCGGCTGCTGCGCCTGGCAGGCCCCGGCGGCCCGCTCGCCGTGGCGATGAACAGTTCCGTCATCTACGTCGGCGTCGCCCTCGGCGGCGCGATGGGAGGCCTGCTCCTCGGAAGCGTGACCGGGGATATGAACGGCGGCCGGTTGGGCCTGGCCGCCGCCGCCCTCAGCACACTGGCCTTGCTGCCCGAGGTGCTCTTCCGCCGTGCGGAGGCGGGAGGGCGAAGGACGACGGGCGCGGTCCTTCCCCATGAACCCTGACCTTCAACCGACCGCGTCCGCGGCCTCAGACGGTCACTCCGCCTCATCCAGCGTCCGAGGACCCGGCCGCGGTGGACGTGGTGGGAGGAGGATCATCGCTGGTTCCCGCCGTGGGACGGCCGATCAGGGTCGGTGCGTACGTGTGAGCGCACCCCTTGCAGGCCGAACAGGATGAGAAGCTCGACGACGCCGCCGTCGGCGCTGCCCAGCCAGTGCGGCAGAGATGTCTCGAACTCGGCTGCCTGACCGGATGCCAAGGTCAGGTCGCGCTTGCCGAGCACGAGCCGCAGACGCCCGTTGAGCACGTACAGCCATTCGAAGCCTTCGTGGGTTTGCGGGGTCGGTTCGAGCGGTTCCGGCCGGGCAGGGATGATCATCTTGAACGCGTGCACTCCGCCCGGGCGGCGGGACAGAGGCACGAAGGTCATCCCGAACCGCTGGATCGGCTTGAGGTGGATCCGGGGGTCGCCGGTGCGCGGGGCGCCGACGAGGTCGTCCAGTGGCACGTCGTAGGTACGGGCCAGCGGCAGCAGCAGCTCCAGGGTCGCCCGGCGCTGCCCGCTCTCCAGCCGGGACAGCGTGCTCTCGGATACGCCGGTCGTGGCCGCGAGGTCGGCGAGCGTGATGCCGCGGTCGCGGCGCAGCGCGCGCAGGCGCGGTCCCACCGCGTCGAGCACGTCTTCGATTTCGCGGTCCACGACGGGCATCTTGCCAGAACCGCAAGTTTCCGTGCCAGATCGCGGGACACCTGGTGAGACCGAGCGCGTGCCGACCTCTTACCGAGATCCCCGTCGATAGCCTCGATGTCGTGGTGTTCGAATCCGCTCTTTTCGATCTTCAGCCGTATGTGGGTTTCGACATGGCTCGTTACGTTCGGCGGACGTATTGCAGCTGGGAGGACGCCGGCTGGCGGTCCTTGCTCGTTCAGCGGTTCGAGCACGTCCCTGTCGTCGAGGACATGGAGCTGCCCGGCACGGCGGATCTGCACCTGGTGCTGCCGGTCGCGGGACGGGCGGTAATGGAGACGCGAAGCGGTGGCCGGGGGAGCCGTTCCGCGTGGGAGCCGGGACGGCTTGCGCTGGAGATCCCGGATCAACCTGTTCTTCGCAGTTATCGCGGGGACGGATCGATGCGGAGCGTGCAGGTCCACATCCCACGTGGCACCGTCGATTCGGTCGCGGGGCAGTTGGGCGGCCGCGCGGCGGACCACGAAGCCATGGCCGCGTCCTTGGCCGCGGGTGACCCGCTGATCGAGGAGACCGTCCGGGCGGTCGGTTCCACGGGCGAGGCCGATGATCTGTATGCCGAGTCCGCGGCCGCCTTCCTGGCCGTGCACCTGCTCACCCGCCATTCGCGGCTGTCGGCTCCTCGGCCGCCGGCGCGGGAAGACGCGCGCGTCCGCGCGGCTGCCGCGATGATGCGCGAGCGGCTGGCCGATCCGGTCACCCTGGCCGACATCGCTGCTGAGGTGCACCTCAGCGTCTACCACCTCGTCCGGGTCTTCAAGGAGGCGACGGGGGCGACCCCGTACCGGTTCCTCACCCGGCTACGGATCGAGGAGGCGAAACGGCTGCTGCGCGACACCGACCTGGCGATCGCCCAGATCGCGCTGCGGTGCGGCTTCGCCAGCCCCGGCGCCTTGTCGGCTGCCTTCTTGCGACACACCGGAGTACGCCCCTCGCTATATCGCAATTCCTGACCGTTACCCCGCAATCTCGAGCATGGGGGCAGCGACAACCCGTGCCTAGGGTTGCGGCTATGACCGACGTTCTTGCGACATGGAGTGCGGGTCAATGCGGTCGGCCCCGCCTTCATCGACACACCGCTCTTGGCTGATGCCGACAAGGAGGCCGTGGTGTCGCTGCATCCGCAGGGCCGGCTGGGACGGGCCGAGGAAGTGGCGGAAGTTGCGATGAAGTCCGATTGGAGTTCCCGATGCCCACATACGACGTGACCGTGTCCACGACGGCTCCTCCGGCAGTCGTTTGGAAGCTGCTGCTCGACGCCGAAACCTGGCCGACCTGGTCGCCCGTGGACAGTCTCGATCGAGAACGGTCGGTCGGCCTCGACCCCGACGGCCGCGACGGGGTCGGGGCGATACGCGCGTTTCGTACCGGCCGGACCGTGACGGGGGAGCGGCTGACTGAACTGTACGAGGAACGCCTTCTCGCCTATGAGGACGCCTTCAACCCGGTCTTGCGCCACTACCGGGCGCGGATCGAGCTCGATGAGGAACCCGCCGGAGGCACTCGCATCCGTTGGCGCGGCGAGTACGAGACGTCGTGGCCTGCGAGCTGGTACCTCCCGCGCTACCTCAGCAAGTTCATGGCGAGGATGGCTCGCGGGCTCGGGGCGCACGCCGCAGCGATACACGACGAGGCAGCCTAGTGTTCGCCCCGAGACGCGCGTGTACCTGACCGCCGGGCACCCCCGAAGGACAGAGGCCACCGACATGCCATGCCGAGCCGGACGGGACCCGAAACCGGATCGATACGATGCGGAGCATGGCCGTCGTGGGCGTCCTCCTCGGAGCCGGCACGCTCGCCTCGGTCACCGAACCTCCTCCGGCACGAGCCGCTCGTCGTCCGAACCGGGCGGCACTTCAGGTTTGTCGAGGCCGGATCGGGTTTCGTGCCGGCGCCGCCTGAGCGCGGCGGCCACGAACGACGCGACCAGCGGTCGGCGGTCCTGCTCGTTCCAGGCGAGCACGAGGCGGCTGGGCGGCGCGTCGGTCACCGGGATGCAGACCAGGCCGTCCGGGACCGGTTCGACCAGGGAGCGGGGCAGCACCCCGATCATCCGGCCCACCGCGATCATGTCACGCAACTGGACGACGTCGGCGACCTCGGGACCGGTGCCGTCGCCCCCGGGGATCCCTTTCCAGCGCGGCAGCGTCTCACCCTCCAGATCGGACATGCGTACCGAAACCCGCTCGGCCAGCCGGTGCCCGGACGGGACGATGACCACGCGGTCCTCGGTGAGCAGCGTCTCGTGGGCCAGGCCGTTGAGATCGTCGAACGGCGCGTAGAGCAGGCCGACGTCGGCCCGGCCGTCGCGCAGGATGTCGGCGCGGTCGGCGGGGCCACTGAACAGGATGTCCACCCGGCGGGCGTCGGGCTCGTGGGCGTACTCGGCCAGGATCCCGGACAGCAGGCCGGCGTCGCCGCCGGGCTTGAGCACGAGCCGCAGGGGGGCCTGGAGGTCGCCGGCGCGCCGGGCGTTCCGGACGGCGGCGCCGACCGCGTTGAGCGCATGCCGCCCGTGTTCCTGCAACGCCTCCCCGGCCGGGGTGAGCTCGACGTGCCGGCTGGAGCGGATGAACAGCGGGACGCCGAGCCGGGTCTCGATCCGCCGGATCGCCTTCGACAGCGCCGGCTGGGCGATCGAGAGCCGGACGGCGGCCCGGCCGAAGTGCAGCTCGTCGGCGACCGCCATGAAGTACTCGAGCTCGCGGGTCTCCAGTTCAACCATGCCTCCAGGTTATCGCTGAAGATCCAGCCGGTCTTGGACATCAGCGGCGTACGCCATCAAGAATCGACACGTGATCAACCACACGATGATCGTCTCCTTCGATCAGCCCCTGCCCGAAATCGAGCTCGACCAATACCTCGCGGACATCGAACGGGTCATGCTCGACTCCGGTTTCGTGCAGTCGGTCGTGGCCCGGCGCCACATCCCCATCCCCGGTGAGGAGGCCATTCCGGCGCTGATCGCGACCACGATCGTGCGGGTCACCGTGGCCGACACCGACGCGCTGGCGAAGGGGTTCAGCGCGCCCGGCATGCACGAGGTCATCGACCGCTGGCAGTCGCGGCACCCGTACAAGGTCGCCTGGGCGAACCACGAGCCGCTGGCATGAGCGCCGTTTCCCGGAAGGTGGGACTGGTCACCGGCGCCGGCAGTGGGATCGGTCGCGCGGCGGCGCTGGAGTTCGCCCGGAGCGGCGCCGCGATCGCCGTGCTCGACATCGACGAGAGCACGGCGGCCGAGACCACCGAGATGATCAGGAAAGACAACGGGGAAGCACTGACCGTCACCGTCGACATCGCCGACGAACGCTCCGTGCAGGCGGCCGTCGAGCGCACGGTCACGGCGTACGGTGGCCTCGACTTCGCCGTGAACAACGCCGGCCTGGACTCCCACCACCGGCAGCTCGACCAGATGACCCTGGACGAGTTCGAGCGCGTGGTCCGCGTCAATCTGGCCGGGACCTTCCTGTGCATGAAGTACGAACTGCCCGTCCTGCGGCGGCGCGGCGGCGGTGCGATCGTCAACATCGCCTCCAACGGCGGCCTGTACGCGATCCCGACCGCTCCCGCCTACGTGGCCGCCAAACACGGCATCGTCGGGCTCACCAAGGTCGCCGCGATCGACTACGCGCCGGACAACATCCGGGTCAACGCCGTCTGCCCTGGCCCGACCCTCACTCCCGGGTTCGAGAGGGTGGCGGCCGGCACCGACATGATCGCTCGGCAGGCGGCGATCACGCCGCTCGGCCGACTGGCCACGCCGGAAGAGGCCTCGGCGGCGGCGGTCTGGCTCTGCTCGGACGCTGCGTCCTTCGTCACCGGGATCGCGCTGTCGGTCGACGGCGGGCGGCGGGCATGAGGGTCATCGCGGTCGAGGAGCACATGGCCACCGAGGCGTTCCTGCGCGTCGCGCACGGCCTGGACGTCGTGCCGGGCGACGAGACCGAGATGGATTTGATGCGTACGGTGGAGAACCCTGCTGATTCTCGCGCTCGACTCGTCGATCTCGATGCCCGTTCACCACGAGCGGCATCGACGATCCGGACGTGCTGAGCACGCCGAACAACCCCGCCTTTTCGCTCACCTCCTCGTGGACGTCGGCGCTCGTCTCAGGGCCGGGGACGATCAGGGCCGCCTTGAGCCCGGCCAGGAGGCATGCTGGATCATCAAGCCCAAGGGCCTCAAGGGCTTCTGAGGCTCTGCGCACAAGACCTCGCCGAGACGCACGCACGTCCGGCGAGGTCTTGCGTGTGCGGGTCGGGAGCCGGCCTGTCAGCCGGTGACACCGACCGGTTCCTGCTTCCGCTCTCTGCTCCGTGGGTCGCTGAACTCGGTCATTCCGGGGACGAGGAGCGTCAGCAGGGCACTGCAGATCACCAGTAACCCGGCGCCGGTGAGCACGGTCCGGGCTCCGGCGGCGTGGACCATGATCGGGATGACGGCGAAGCCCACTGGGCTCATTCCGTACGAGACGACGAAGTCCAGCGAAGAGATCCGGGCCTGCAGGCGTTTGGGCACTTCGCGTTGGATCGCGGTGAACCAGGGGATGTTGAAGATCTCGATCCCCATACCGCCGATGGCGCAGGCGGCCACGATGATCCAGCTTTGCGATGCGTACGCGAGAGAGATCGGAACGAGCCCGTAACCGGCGAGCATGACCATGCCCGGGATGCCGACGCGTCGGGGCCTCCAGCGGCTCATCACGAGGGCGCCCACGATCGCGCCGGCGGAGTAGGCACCGAGGGCGAGACCGATGAGCGCGGTGGAGTCGAATCGTTGCCGGCTCACCACGGGCAGCATCACGTACTTGGCCGCCTCACCGAAGGCGAGCCAGAAGACCAGAGCGGCGAGGCCGGCGAGGAACCAGCGGTGGCGGCGCGCTTCGGCAAGCCCTTCGCGGAACTCGGTCAGTGCATCGGCCTTCGCTTCCGGTGCCGGCACGGCGCGATGCCTGGTGGCGACGGTCGCGGCGAGCAGCGCGGACACTATCCAAAGGGCCGCCGAAGCCGTGAGGCTGAGGTCCCGGCCGACCTGGGTGTACAGGGCCACCGCTGTGGTCGGGCCGCCGACCAGCCAGATTCGCAGGCTGAGCGTGGTGATCGCGTTGGCCTCCTGCAGCCGATCCTCGCCGAACAACTCTCCGATCATCGCTTGGTAGGCGCTGCGGAACATGCCCTCGCCCGCACCGGCGCAGCAGATCGCGATGCAGAGGGCAATGAGGGGCAGATCGGCGAACAGCCCGACGACCGCGGTGGCGCCGCCGCGCACCGCACTTGAGATCGTCAGGACGACCGCGCGCGGGTAACGATCGGCGATGATGCCGCCGGGCAGGGAACCGATGACGAATCCGAGTGTCCGCGCGCCCAGCACCAGGCCGAGCGCGGTGAGGCCGTGTGGCCGGTCGAGAATGGCGAGCGTCAGCGCGGTGGGCATCATGCCTGTCGCGGCGGCCGACGCCGAATAGCTCAGCCATAGACGGCGGAACATCCTCTCCCGCAGCAACGTCAGCATCGATTCCCTTTCCAGTCCGAGCGGGCGAGAACGGGGCTGGGTGAACCGAGTTCGGCCGCCAGTTCGGGCTGGTGGTTCGCGCATTCCTCGGCCGGCCTGGTCGAGTACGGCGCCAGCTCCTCGACGCGTTTACGCAGGGTCTCCGGGTCGGCCGTGGTGGTGAGTCCGTGGGCGCGTAGCCAGTTGTCGTTGAAGGCGGTGGCCAGATACCGTTCGCCGCGGTCGCAGGCGAGGAAGGCGACCTGCCGACCGGAACGGGCACGTATCGCCTTGGCGAGAGCGACAGCGAGCGCCGCACCGGTGGAGACACCCGCGAGCAGTCCCTCCGAACGCACCAGGGTGCGGCATGCCTGATAGGCGTCCTCGTCGGTGACCTTGTACACCTCGTCCACCAGCGACAGGTCGAGGTTCGTCGGAGTCCAGCTCAGCCCCACGCCGGGGGTGAGGTAGGCGTGTGATTCGCCGCCGAAGACCGCGGAGCCTTCGACATCGACACCGACCACTTCCACGTACGGCGAGCGTTCTTTGACCGCACGGGCGATACCGCCGAGTTGGCCGCCGGTGGAGACGGTGCACACGACCGCCGACAGGCCGTGGGTCTGGTCGAGCAACTCACGGGCGGTGGTCCGGTAATGCGCCTGACCGTTGAGCGGGTTGAAGCACTGATCGGGACGGAAGGAATTCGTGATCTCGCGTTTCAGCCTGTTGGCGAGCGCGATCCGTGTCTTGTGGTACGAGCCGGAGTCATCGGGCTCGTCGACGACGACGATCTCTGCCCCGTAAGCCTCCAGGAGGCCGCGGTTGGTGGCAGTGAGCTTGGGATCGACGATGGCGATCACTCGGTAACCGCGGGATGCGCCGATCATCGCCAGTGCGATCGAGAAATTCCCCGAGGACGACTCGATGATCGTGCCGCCGGCGGACAGCTGCCCGGTCCGCTCGGCATGCTCGATGATGTACCAGGCCGGTCGGTCCTTCAGGCTGCCGGCCGGATTCGTGCCTTCCAGCTTGACGACGAGTTGCGCCTCGTCCTGAGTCGTGAGGTTGCGAAGACGTATCACGGGTGTGCACCCGATGACGTCCAGGAGCTCCGGCACATACGTATGCGCTGTTCGCATGGGTGATGGTCCTTATCGGTCGCGCGGCGTGACAGTGGGCCTTCTGCGCCGGCGTGGTGCCGACGCGCGCGACTGATCAGGATCGGAAAACGCACAGAACGGCCAGGGCGGCAGCCCAGTCGTGGCGTACTGAGTGACCTGTGTGTGCCGATATCGGCGGTGACCGCTCCCGCCCGTTCGCCTCGGCGTTCACCCACGCGAACATGGGCATGACGTGCGAAGACATGGGAGCACGTTGGCAGGAAAGACCCATCCGTAGCTGACTGTCAGAGGTCGATCCCATCGGCGGATCGTCGTGGCATCTATGCCCGCTGTTGTCGCAGGTCCCGTGTCCGAACGTGGGCATCGAATGCGAGGGGGAGGTGATGGTGAAAGTGCGATGGAAATCGCTATGAAGATGTCCTGCTGGAACGCATGGGCATCCGTATGCCATGAAGACCAACAGCGACAGGAAACCGTGGATAAGCAGGCCGGTGCGATCTCGACCTAACGCGGGGATCCTGGCGAACGCCATCACGGGTGTAACCATAGCCAGAAGATCGCCATAGCTGTTTAAGGTGAGGGTGGTAACTCCTTAATGGTTTGGCAACCCGAAAAAAGTTGGACCGAATATGTGTCAGTCCTTCGACTGTTGGAGTTTCGGGCGTGGGACCTTAACCGAGGTCCATCTACCAGCTCGCGCCTTCGAATGTCAGGTGCCGGCGTTCAGCTTCTGCTCGATGTCTCGAGACGAAGCGGTACCTCCTCAGATCGGGATGTCGCCAATATCCGATGACGGGGCGGCACCTCGCGGCGGGAGCGATACCGCGATGCAGGGATGATCGTTGAACATCTCCTACAGAGAGTAGTAAGCGAGGGCGAGCGGAGCGATCTGGGGCAGCGGTGACGGCGAGATGACGACTCGCCGCCGTGGCCTTCGGGTGAGTCGTGCGGTGGAACATCGCTCCAGCGTGACGCTAGGTGGTTGGGTGAGACGCGATCGGTGAGACCGCTGATTCTCTCAGTTCTTATCTCCAGGCTCACTTGCCGCTTCCGCGACATTGCTACTACATTGCGTCGGAGTCGGACTGCGATCTACCTCCCACCAGGGAGGTACGGTCTGATCCGCCTAGTCCTGTGCCGCAGCCGGCGGCGCGGGAGCCGGGGACCCATCTGTCTCTGGGGTGAATCCGCCTGTGCGGTAGGGCTTCCCTGGCCCGAACCCGTCAGCTAACCCGGTCGGCGGTATAGGGAGAGCGATGGATCCGGTAGGACACAAGCTGCTGCAGATCGCCAAGAGCCAGCTCGGGTACGCCGAGAAGAGCGGCGGTTACACCAAGTACGGCGACTGGTACGGCAAGCATGTCGACAAGGGCTCCTACTACAAGACGGCCCCCTGGTGCGACATGTTCCTGGCCTGGGCTGCCGACAAGGCCGGTGTTGAGGACTGGGCGGGCGAGTTCGCCTCCACACCCCAGCACGCGCTGTGGTTCCAGAAGCATCATGCCTGGGGACACAAGCCCGAGCCAGGAGCGATCGTCTTCTTCTCCTTCTCCGGGAACAAGAGCATCGGCGGCATCGAACACGTCGGCATCGTGGAGAAGGTCGACGGCCACACGCTGCACACCATCGAGGCCAACCACAACAATGCATTGCTGCGCGCGACCCGGGACATCAGCCAGGTCGTCGGGTTCGGGTATCCGGCGAAGGTGAAGGTCAAGGGCAAGTCGATCCCGGGCACGGAGCAGAAGGCAGAGCAGAAGACGGGGGAGAAGTACGTTCCGAAGCACTCCGCTCCGCCGCCCTCGGTCGGGTCGCTCGTCAGCGACGTCGGGCCGGCGACGCATGCCGTCCAGACGACTCACTCAGCACCGGAAAAGCCATCCGCGTTCGCCGAGCAAGGTGCCGCGTTGACCGGGCTCCTGGCCGTCGTCGTATTCGGAACGGCCGCGCTGGCCATCGCCAAGTCCAAGGTCAAGGTGCCGGTGCCCTCTTCCGGAGTGCAGCTTCGCAAACGCGGAAGGCACCACCGCACTCCGGCCGAGCTGCCGGCGGATGTCACCGTAGCTCATCTCGAGGACGCCGACGCGAGTACGACCGTCATGCCTGCGCTCACCGCGCACGCGGCGGCGCAGGCCGAGGATCGCGAATTCTGGGGCAAGATCTCTGAGCTGGAGGAGGACACGGAACTCGCGTTCTGGGACTCGCTTCATTCGGTCGTGGCCGACACGAGTCAGAAGGCAGGCTCATCAAGGTCGGCAGTGTCCTCCGGCCGTTGACGAGGCTCTTCTCCCTGTGGTCGGCCACGTCGAGCCGTAGCCGATTCGTCGGGACGGGCCGCTACGACCTGGCCTTCCATGCGCCGCTCTGGGCGGTTGAGGTCCGGCGCGGTGCCGTCATCACCAACAGGGGCGTCGTCGGCGTGGAGATCACACCTTTCCGAATATGAAACGACTTCCAGTGGCGGCGTGGGGCGGACCGAGCGCGATGAGTGTGTCTGGCGGAGACATTCGGGCGGTACGAGCCCTCGATGGTCAACTTCCCGCACGGACCCTTGAGGGTTACCGCCGTGGGGGTTCTGTCGTCCGTCGAGAACTCGAAGACGCGGAACGATGGCGACGTGACCTCCTCGGCCGGCCGACCGGATCATCCGACCAGACATCCGCCGCTGCGGGACGGTTGCTCTGCGTCTGGAACGCCTATGCGCTGCAAACGCTCGGTGAACACCTACTCGACGCCATCCATCCCTACGACGACGGAAACCTGCCGTCCGGAGCGGCGGCTCGGACCCTCGCCTTCCTCGGACAGGTCGAGCGCTGGCTCTTTCATGCGCGCCGAATAGCGATTGATTCGACCTACCGGATCGAAGACCACGTTCACCTTCCCGCGGACCCTCCGACCTGGCGCGTGGATGAGCCCAGCGATCGTCGGCTGCTGGCGGCGACGGCGACGGCCGCGCGGGCGATCCACGCGCGAGGCCTGGTCGCTCTGGTCCGCCATGCGGATGTGCCGGGAATCCGGTCTGAGGACCGCGACCGCCTCAGGCGAATCCTCGGCCGTGCCGGCGATGCGATCGAGTATGCGGCGCGAGCATCGCTCGACGGTGATCCGGCGACCATGCCGACACCTCCCGATGTGCACCTGCGGTACGCGATCCGCACCCTGTACGCATTCGGCCAATACCTCGCGATGCCGCATCTGCTCGATGGCCGAGACGCTACGAGGGCGGTCTCCCTGGCCGCCCGCGTCGTGGAGAAGACCGATCCATGGTGCCTCACGGACCCTGACCAACGCCCCATCCTTCAGTCGCTCCCCGGAGCGCACGCCGTTCTCGAGCGGATGTGGGCGGCGGACAGCTGCCGGGCGGCGACCGTGCGCGTTCAGGCCCAGATCGCCGCGGCGCTGCGCCTGGGAGCGATCGTTTTCGCGGTCGACCGGGCCGGTGAACGGCTGGGATGTTTTCACCGCTGTCCGTGGCCGGCCGTATATGAGGTGCGGCGTCCGGTGACGATCGGCGGCATCCAGCTCTGGCCATTGCAGCACTTCACTTACGACGTCACGGGTCCGCGCGAAACGGACCTGTTCGCGCGTCGCATCCTCGTGTCGGTCTTCACCCCCGCAGAGGATCGGCCGATCGGCTGGTGACGATTCTGCGCCGGTCTCCTCCTATGGTACGCAGTAGGTGTAAGCCGCTCTTGCTCCGTGATCGAGCCTGCACGGCCTAACACTTGGTGCGGGCCCAATCCTGACCGTCCCTACATGTACTATGGTCCATAGTAGAATGGGGGTGCGACAGCAGTCCGGGGACATGGAGTAGGCGATGGCACTACGGCAGTTCGGTGAACTCGAAGCAGCGATCATGGATTGCCTCTGGCGCTATGGCCGGCCGGTTCCGGTGCGCGAGGTCGTGGAGGACCTGCAAAAAGACCGGACCATCGCGTACACCACGGTCCTGACGGTGATGGACAAGCTGCACAAGAAGGGCTGGCTGCGGCGGGAGAAGGCAGGGCGAGGGCATCTGTACGAGCCGCTGGTCAGTCGCGAGACCTATACGGCACGCCTGATGCGTTCGGCGCTGGCGACCAGCAACAATCAGGCCGCTGCTTTCGTTCACTTCCTGTCTGAACTATCCACTGACGAAGCGCAGGCATTGCAGGCGGCGATGCGGATCGTGTCTCCGGAGAAGAACTCATGACCGCAGCCCTGGCGCTGCTGATCTACGCCGCGGCACTTCTCACCGCAGGACCCCGCCTGTTGAAGAGACTCGACTGGGTCGATCGGGCGCCACGGCTCGGACTCGCGATGTGGCAGGCGGCGACGGCATCGGCGCTTATCTCCCTCGCCTTGGGCGGGCTGGTTCTTGTCGTGCCGGCGATCCGTGACGCGGGCGGTCTCACCCACGTCCTCGACGCATGCGTGACGGCCATGCGCGACCACTACTCAGGTGTATCGCAACCTGTCGGGGCGGTCGCCGGTCTGCTCAGCTCGGCGGGACTCGTTCTATGGGCCGGCGGTCACGTCATAGCGAGCCTTGCCCGCGCCTGGTGGAGTAAACGAGCTCACCTCGGTGCACTGGCCCTGGTCGCCCGGCCGCTTCCGGAGAAGGGCATCGTCGTGGTCGAGCATGCCGCACCGGTCGCCTACTGCATCCCCGGCCGGCGTTCTCGCATCGTGCTCACCACAGGCACGCTTGATCGGCTCGACGGCGCACAGTTGTCGGCCGTGCTCGAGCACGAAAAGGCTCATCTGCGGGGACGGCACGACATCGTGCGCAACGTTGCGGTCGCGCTGGCGAGAGCGTTCCCCCGAATTCGCCTCTTCCGGGACGCGCGGCTCGAGATCGCCCGCCTGATCGAACTCATAGCCGACGATTCGGCCGTGCGCCGCCATGACAGAGCGGTCGTGGCCGCCGCGCTGGTCTCTGTCGCAGCTGGCCCGGTTCCGGCGGCGGCACTGGGAGCCGGCAGCACTGCCCTGTTGACGCGAGTACGAAGGCTTCTCAACCCGGCGCGTCCGTTGAGCCGTGCCGCTCGTGGCATCAACGCCATGGGGATCGCTCTGCTTCTCGCCCTGCCGCTGGGGCTTGCCGCCAATCCCGCGATCGTCGCGATCTTCGAGCGCCACTGCCCGGTAGGTTGAACCGCCTGCCGTCTGCACGCGTCGGCGACCGGACGAGGCCGCTCGTTGCGCCTCTAAAGCTACTACCCCACATAGTTCTTGCTTCTTAGGGGTCGTTCTCTTCGTAATGGCGCGACACCCTGTTTGCAGGTGTTAAACCGTCCCGCCTCCACTTCGACGGTCCGGCGTTCGCGGTACGCTTGCTCAAGGATCTACTATCTAGAGTAGTAGGAGTCCGATGTGTGCGTCGTTCGGGGCCGACCCGTCGCACATGGGCGGAACCAGCGCATGATGGCCACGAACCAGAGAGTCTCCATGGGGATACCGGCTCGCTTCCTTGGGCAGATCCCAGGCGGCCCTTGTCGGCGCGGCCTGCGGTGTCTCGCTCGTTCCCGCAGACCCACCCCACGCGCGGTGGGCAGCGAGATCGGACGCAAGGACCGGTCCCGCGCCGGAGAATCCACGGTCGCGTCTCGTCGTCCCCGAAGCCGTCAGTGGCTGGTGCTCGTCGGTCTGTTCCTCTTGTCGGCACTGCTCGCCGTACACGGACCGGAGGATTCGGCCTCGACGACCGCATCGGGTGAGTCGGTCGTCCTCAGCCTGGCGATCCGCCCTGCGAATATCGGGCCGTCGGCCGCGCGGACGACGGTCGCTGAAGGTCACGAACGCGCGGGGCACCCCCACCGCCCGGCGAAGTCACTGGAGCCGTCCGGGCAGGTCTGCCTCGCACTGCTCGCACTGACGTTCCTCCTGATCGCTGCCGGAGTCGGCGCCAGGCGCGAACACCTCCCCACCGGTGCCCCGGCTTCGGCAGGCGCTTTGCACCGCGAAGACCGTGCGTATCGGCCTCCGGAGATCTTCGAACTGTCCGTGCTGCGGCTGTGAGGGATCGGACGGCTCACCTCCCACCGAGCCGTTTCGTCCATCCCCTCAATCCACACCTCAGCCATGGAGTGTTCTTGATGCGTCTGTCCGACCTCGCGATGTACCTACCCGATGCGACCCTTGACCAGGCCCACGGTGACTACGACGTGCTCCGCGTCATCCACGACTCTCGGCAGGCACGGCCAGGTGACCTGTTCGTCGCCGTGCGTGGTCTACGCGCCGACGGGCACGACTACGCCGCTCGCCTCGCGCGGGAGGGCATCGCGGTCGCGATCGAACGTCCGCTACGGCTCTCGGCCGCCGCGCCGGTGCTGAGGCTGCCGGACACACGAACCGGATTGGCCGAGGTCGCCGCAGCCCTGCACGGAAGACCTGCCAGGCGGCTCCTCATGGCCGCGGTGACAGGCACGGCCGGCAAGACGACGACCGCGCACATGACGGCCCACATTCTCACCGCCGCCGGTGTTCCGGCCGGCTACCTCAGCACGGTCGCCCACGGAACCGGGTCTCGCAGCAGAGACAACCGGTCCGGGCAGACGACGATGGCGGCGCCGGACAACCAGGAATGGCTGGCCCGGATGGCGGCGCGCCGCATGCGCGCCGCCGTCATCGAGACGAGTTCCCATGCGCTGGAGCAGGGCTGTGTCGCGGCGTGTGACTTCGACGTCGCGGCCTACACCAATATCGGCACGGATCATCTGGATTACCACGGGACTTGGGAGAACTACTTCCTCGCGAAGGCCCGTCTCATGGAGCTCGCCGCGCGAGCGGCCGACAAGGGTGTGCCCAAGACGACGGTCCTCAATCGTGACGACCCCTCCTGGGAGGCGCTCAGCGCCCACTGCCTGACGGAGAGGCGGCTGACCTACGGGATCGAGCACGCCGCCGACGTACGCGCTACCGACGTGTGCGTCAGCGGAAACGACGCCCGATTCACCCTGCGCACCTTCGCGGGGACGGCGCAGGTGCGTCTCGGCCTCCCGGCCCTGTTCAACGTCCGCAATGCACTGTGCGCCGCCGCATCCTGCCTGGCGCTCGGAGTGCCGGTCGAGGCCGTGGCCGATGCCTTGTCCGGCTTCGACGGCGTACGCGGGCGCCTCCAGCGAATCGACCGGGGACAGCCGTTCGACGTCTACATCGACTTCGCCCATTCCTCGCTCCGGCTTACCAGCGTGCTCGGCGAGCTGGGAAAGAACACGACCGGGCGGCTGATCGCCGTCTTCGGCGCCACCGGTCGTGCCGATCACGATCCGGCGGGCATGGGGCGCGCGGCGGCGCATCATGCCGACTTCTTCATCATCACGACCGACGACCCGGCCGACGCGGATCCAGGGGATCTGGCCGGTCAGATCGAGTCCGGAGTCACGGGACGGCGCCGCGGTACCGACTACGAGGTGATCCTCGACCGGCGCAGCGCGATATGGCGAGCCGTTGAGGTGGCGCGACCGGGCGACGTGGTCGTCCTGGCAGGCAAGGGCCCCGAACGGACGATGTTGCTCGCCAATGGTCCAGTGCCGTGGGACGAGCAGGCCGAAGTCGAGACCGCCCTCCGCAAGATGGGCCGGGCCATCGCCTGAACGGACACGGGGTCGGGCTCTGGCACGCCGAGGTTCCGGAGTGCCAGAGCCCGACGCGTGGCGGGATGAAGAACGGACTGGACGGCCCCGTACGTCGCCACCGCCGGCGGCGTAGGAGGCGGTCAGGTGCGATAGCCGAGCACGGTCATCATCCCGGCTTCGAGATGGTAGGCGTTGTGGCAGTGGGTCATCCACTGGCCCGGGTTGTCGGCGTCGAAGTCGCAGGTGACCGTCTGGTTCGGCAGCACGATCACGGTGTCCTTGCGAGGCCCGGTGCCATTTACCTGAAACGTGTGGCCGTGGATGTGCATCGGATGCCACATCGTCGTCCGGTTCCGGAACGTGACGCGGACCCGCTGACCCGTCCGGATCGGCAGCGGCCGCGCCGGATCATAGGGGTGGCCGTTGATTCCCCAGTCGTAGCGTGTCATCGAGCCCGTGAGATCGAGCCGGTGCTCGACGTCAGGATTCTTCGATGGCAGGCGTACCCGGTCGGCCGGCTTCAGATCGGTATACCTCAGGACCTTCTCGTTGAGCTGGCGAGGCCGGGCCGAGGGCGACGGCCGGCTCCCCGAGCCGGTGCCGATCAGCGCCATCCCGGCGGACTTCTTGCCCTCCGCCAACGCGGTCAGCGGAAAGACACCGTCATCGAGGGTCACCACCGCGTCGTAGCGCTCGCCCATTCCGACCAACAGGGCGTCGGTGTCCACGGGGACGACAGGGAAGCCATCCGTGTGGGTGACCCGCATCCGATGCCCGCCCAGCGCGATCCGGAAGGCGGTGTCGCTGCCGGCGTTGATGATGCGGAGCCGGACACGCTGGCGGGGACGGGCCCGGAAGGTCGCCGGTGCTGCTGCCACCCGCCCGTTGATCAGGTAGTGCGGGTACTTCACGTCGCCCGCGTCACCGCCGAGCAGGTCGCTCGTGGCGCCCATCAACATCGGGCCCATGTCCATGCCGTCCATCCCGCTCATGCCGCCCATGCCCTGGCGGAGCATGCTGAGCACCTGGTCGGGGGTGTTCTCGGTGCCGTCGATCCAGTCGTCGAGGACGACGGTCCACTCGTGGTCGTAGGCGCCGGGTTCGGCGGCATCCTCAACGATCAGCGGCGCGTAGAGCCCACGGTCCAGCTGCACGCCGGTGTGCGGGTGGAACCAATACGTGCCGGGATTTTCGGCGATGAACCGATAGGTGAATGTCTGCTGGTGCTTGACGGTGCTTTGGGTGAGGTCCGGGGCCCCGTCCATGTCATTGCGCAGCGTGAGGCCGTGCCAGTGCACGGTGGTGTCCGCAGGGAGGTGGTTGGTCAGCCGTACCTCGACGATGTCTCCGGCGCGGACGCGGATCTCCCGGCCGGGCAGTGCGCCGCCATAAGTCCACGTGGTGACGGTCGGTCCACCCAGGTCCACGCGCCCGGAGACGGCGCTCAGAGTAAAGGCGTGAGTACGGCCGGTGGTACGCCGAGCCGCCTCGGCCGCCTTGACCCGCGCGTCGGTGGGCAGAATCCAGCGCGGCTTGGTAGAGGAGGGGGCGCAGGCGGCCAGCAGACCCATTCCGGAGACGGCCAGGCCGGTACGCAGGAGGGTGCGGCGATCTATAGAGGACATCGTGGACACCTCGTCGGTGAAGTCCCGTCCGCAGGCCGGAGGGGACGATGGGGGATCAGCCGAAGTGAAGGCATGCGCGGGCGCGCGGAGGCGTTGCGCGTACCCCGCCATGAGGCATGCCGGGGTACGCGAAGCGCCACTCGGAGTGGCTCGCTCATTCAGGCGATACCGCGGCGGACGGCTCGCCGAGTTGTCTTGCGGGGGAGGGCGGTCGACAGGCCGACCGCCCTCCCGGGGTCACAGGTTCTTGAGCAGGTTCCGCATCGTGGTGATCTCGGCGCTCTGTGAACTGATGATCGAGTCGGCCAGGGCCTTGGCATCGGCGTTCGAGCCCTGCGCCTGCTCGACCTTGGCCATGATGATGGCGCCCATTCGCCCTTCCGTACTCGGGGTGTGCTGAATCAGGCGTTGCGGGTCATCGGTGGACCCGGACGCCTGTCACAGCCGTAGTACGGAAAGTTGGAAGACCGATGGTGGAGGCGGCGCCCGGCCTTGGTCGTCGCGTCCCCGCTTGGCGGCGCTGTCCATCGCAAGGGGCGACCTACTGCGGCCGACGAAGACGGCGGCCATGACCAGCAGCCCGGCTACGACCAGCAGCGCCAGGCATATCTGGCCGCCAGGGTGCTTGTGGCCAGGCGAGTCGTGGGAGGGCGGTACGCCCATGTGGTGCCCGGTCTCGGCGCTCGTGTGAGCCATGCCGGGCATCGCGGCGGCGACCGTGGCGGGGTGCGTCTCTACCGGGCCGGTGGTCGACTGAAGCCCATGCATCGCGAACAGGCCGAGCATCGTCAGAGCCAAGAGCAGCAAGTGGCCCGGTGCCAGAGCGCGCGACCACCGCTGCCTGCTGCTCATGGCCCCGACCATACCCGAGGCAGCCGGGGCACCGGCCCTGCTCTGGGACGCTCGACTCTCACGGCCGCCGGTGACGCGCCTATTCATCGTCATTGAGCAGATGAGGCGCGGCTGCGACCCGACCGAATCCGTACAGCGTCTCGATGGCCCGCCGCAAGTGGTGTGCCACAGCCGCCCGATCGCCGCGTCTGGGGCCATCGGCCAGCATCTCCTGCGCGAAGTAGATCGTCGCCGATGCTTCGGCCAGTATGTGCCGGGCATCGCCGACGGGCTCCGTGTGCGTACGTGAAACGCGCGCAACCTGGGTCAGCAGGCGACCGGCGCACTCGATGATCTCCTTCCCGGCTGCCACCATGGCGAGCAGGTGCGCGCGCGGACAAGGATCGATTTTCACCCAACGTGGAAACGGGGCAGGCCGCATCTGCACGGCCCGATCGCTGAGATCGGTGGCCGGCCCTCCTGAGCGGGCCATCCAAGAGTCGGCCCCGTCGAAGAAAACCGCGACCTGCTCTGCCGTCGTCATGGACACGAAACCGGCCGTCTGCGGGCGAGCGGCATAGTCGGCATCGAGCATGTGCTCTCCGACGACCTGGAGGACGTAGGCGTACCAGACGACGATCAGTCGTTCGGTTGCTTCGGGCGATGATGCCGCTTTGACTCTGAGGTCTTCGCGCCATGATCGTTCGGCGTGGCGAAGTTCTTCGTAGACGATGCGGCCGCTCCGTCGACTGTTCTCCAGGGCGTCCGCAGCTACCTCACCGCGACGTGCTGCCAGCAGTCGAATCCATGGGCTTGCCTGACCCGGCATCCGCGCTCCTCCACATTCACTACGACTTGTAGGAGTTGGACGGCGCAACGTCGCTTTTGGATCGCTCGAATCGTCCGGCGTCGCACGCGCTGAGAACCAGCAAGTGAGTTGGCTCTCCCCTTCTGAGGGAACGCCCGGACTAGGATAGTTCTCCTACATTCTGTAGTAGCATCGGGTTGCGCGAACCACAGAGCGCGTGCCTGAGCCGACATCATGCCTCGGTCGAGAACACGGAGTGAAACGTGGTCTTTGAGCCTGGTGAACGGTCTGACGCCTCAGGATGCGGCTCTGCTTCTCCCCGAGGCCGGCGAGCCTCTGTCCGCCCCGACACCGATTCGATCACCAAGCATGCTGATCCGGCATCGGATGAGGTGCCTCGTAAGAGGACCGACGACCAGGCGTGCGCACACGCTGTCGCATCGCCTGACCGGCTCCATAGAGCGTGCCTCGAGGACCCCGTCTTCCGGGACGATCATCACGACGGCGGGTCTCCGCTCGACGCTCGGTCGCCACAGAAGTCCCGGTGGCGGTCGGTTCGCCGTGTACTCTCCACGGTGCTGGCAGCGGCCATCGGGATACCCGTCTTGGTCGCCTTTCAGGTCTGGTCTACGGCGCGCCGGGACGACCGGACGTCTTCGGACGTGATCCTCGTGCTGGGCGCCGCGCAGTTCAACGGCCGACCGTCCTCGGTTCTCGAGGCCCGGCTCACCCACGCGCTGGAGCTTTACCGGCAGGGAGTGGCTCCGCGAATCGTCACGGTTGGCGGCAACATACCGGGCGATCACTTCACTGAAGCGGGCACCGGCCGACACTGGCTCAACCATCAGGGCGTGCCTCTCTCGGCGCTGCATGCCGTGCCGATAGGAAACGACACGCGCCAGAGCATCGTCGCGGTCGGCAAGGAACTCAGGGACCACGGCTGGAAGTCAGCCGTGATCGTTACCGATCCCTGGCACGAATTCCGCTCTACCGCGATGGCACGCGACAACGGCATCCAAGCCCACCCGTCGCCGAACCGAAGCGGCCCGACCGTCGACAACCGCGATACCGAGTCTCGATACATCGTTCGGGAGATCGGCGGCTATCTGTACTACGAGCTCTGTCGCGCCGTCTGCTGATGCCGCCCTGGCGAGTGGTGGGGTCCGGACCTGCAGATTGTCCGGGAACGACTCGGCCACGCCGGCCTGCCCCATCAAGACGCCCAAGAGGACGTGGCGGGCCGGAGTTCGGCAGTCATTGACAGAGCCCTATGAGTTTGTTATTGGCAGCGGCCCATTTCGTCATGTCACGGTTGGAATCACTGGCATCCGGGTTGCTGCTGGCATGTTCTCGTTCCACGTCATCGGCCATTGCGTGGCTGGCGTCAGCGAGATCCTGGATCACCGATCTGACGTTAGGGTCGGTAGCCTTCTGTGCCGCCGCATCCATGTCATCGCCCAACTGTCGGTAGCCCGGAGCGACATTAAGATCAGTCCTGGTTCTGACCGTCTGGTTGTGACGGCCCCAGGCGGTCCTGACTTCTGCGCATCCGGCGGGCATCCCCGACGTATCGATGTGGTGGATGAGTTTAGGCACGAAGATGATCCCGAGAACAATGAGCGCGATGACACCTGAGGCACTGCGGAGGAGATCGGGTTTTTTCCGCGGAAGCGCCTTTTCCGGCGCCGGGCTCGGCCGGGCTGGAGACTTGCTGTCGTCGAGGTTGGTCCCAAAGGTGGTGGGCAAAGCCTTCGTCGCGGTGGATGTGGTGAGTCGCTTCGTCGCGGGCTTGGTGGACTCGCCGGCGTGGGGGGTGTCGAGGAGGCGGCGGGCCTCGGCGATGTCGGGGCGTGCGTGGGGATCCTTGTCCAGCAGTCGTGTGATGAGTGTGGTGAGCGGCCCGGCGTGGGCGGGGGGCGGGGGATTGCGCAGGAGGACGGCGGTGATGGTGGCGGTGGGGGTGTCGCGGCGGAACGCGGAGGCGCCCTCCACGGCGTGGTAAAGCGTGGCGCCGAGGGAGAACAGGTCGCTGGCGGGGCCGGCGGCCTTGCCGTCGAGGCGTTCGGGCGCGATGTACTCCACGGAGCCCACGATGGTGCCGGAGGCGGTCAGGCCGGTGTCGGCGTGGTGCTCGGCGATGCCGAAGTCGGTGAGCAGCACACGGCCGTCGTCGGCGAGCAGGATGTTGGCGGGCTTGACGTCGCGGTGGGTGATCCCGGCGTCGTGGGCGGCGGCCAAGGCGCCCAGCAGCGCGGCGGCGATCCCCGCGGTGTCGTCGGCGGGCAGCCGTCCCCGCTTGGCGATGCGCTGTTCCAGTGAGTGGCCGCGCACCAGGTCCATGACGATCCAGGGGGCGTCGTCGACGGTAAGGGCGTCGTGCACGGCGACGATGTTGGGGTGGCCTCGCAGCTTCGCGGCGTTGCGGGCCTCACGTTTGGCGCGGGCCAGCCGCTCCCCGTGCTCGGCGGCCGACGTGGCCGGCGGCAGCCACACCTCCTTGACGGCGACATCGACGCGCAGTTCCTCGTCGCACGCCTGCCACACCCGGCCGAACCCCCCAGCGCCTATCTCCCGGACCAGCCGGTACCGGCCGCCCAGAAGATAACCAGCATCCACCGTCCGCGTCCCTTCCGTCAGAAGAACATTTGTGTACGCGTAACGGGATCCTTTCAGGAAGCGGCCTTTCCGTGAAGTGGCTTGTTGGCCTGGCACCGCCGGCCGGTCACCCAGCCCGAACCCGGTCGGGCGTCCGCCGATCCCGGACGAGCTTCGGGACCTGGTGGTCCGGCCGGCCCGGGAGAACCCGAGATGGGGGCACCGGCGCATCCGGGGTGAACTGCTCGGCCTATCGGGAAGCGCCGACGGGGGGCGCCGGGGAGAACTCCACCGGCAGCGCGGTGAGGCCACGGACCTGGAAGGACGACCGCCATTGGAGTTCGTTCGGCGGGAGCGCCAACCTCACGTCCGGAAGGCGGTCCAGCAGCACCTCGACGGTGGTCTGGGCGATGACCTCGGCGATCTCCGGAGCCGGGTAGGGGCACCCGTGGTCGCCGTGGGAGAAGGACAGGTGGGCGTGGTTGCCCCCTGCGCCGACGTCGAGTCCGGACCGCACCTGCGGATCGGCGTTTCCTCCGGCCAGCCCGATGACCATCAGGTCGCCGGCCTTGATGTGCCGTCCGCCCAGTTGGGTGTCGCGGGTGGCCCAGCGACCCACGGTGCCCTGCGCGGGCGATTCATCCCACAGCACCTCGTTCATCGCCTGGCCCACACTCTGGCGGCCGCCCGACAGAGTCAGGGAGAACCGGTCGTCGATCATCATCAGGCGGAGGGTGTTGCCGATCCAGTTGGACGTGGTCTCCTGTCCCGCTGTCATCATGATGATCAGGTCCTGAGCGAGTTCCTCATCGGTGAGTCCCGCCGGGTGGGCCACCATGCGAGAGGCGACGTCGGGGCCGGGCTCGACGCGTTTGGTCTGCACGAGCTGGGACATCGCGGCAGCGACCCGCCCGAAGGCCTCGAGGGAGCCCTCTCCACCGTCGAGCGCCGTGACGACGTCCCGGGCGACGGCCTGGATCCGGCCCGGAGGGATGCCCATTATCCCCGCGACGGCCAGTACCGGCATCGCGTACGCGTACTGGGTCAGCAGTTCCGCCTTGCCGTTGCCGGCGAACTCGTCGATCAGCCCGTCGGCGAACTGTTCGCACTGAGCCCGCAACGCGAACTGGTCGACCTCGGCCAGGGCGTCGCTGATCGCCCCGCTGCGCCGCCGATGCTCGGCCCCCGCGGTGAACAGGATGGAGGGCTGGTAGCCGACGAACGCCATCAGCGGCCAGTCGGGCGGGACCCGATCCCACTGGTTCCAGTGGCGGGAGTCACGGGCGAACAGCGTCGGGTCGCCGACGACGTGGTGGAGCTCGCGGTACCCGATCACCAGCCAGGCGGGGATGTCACCCACGAGCAGCACGGGCACGACCGGCCCGTGATCCTTCCTCAGCTCCCTGTACATCCGGGCGGGGTCTTCCCTCTCGTAACTCGATCCGTACAGGGGAACGGCGTCCGGGTGAGCCGGGGACGGAGGGCCCAGGGGCCGGATCGTCGCGCCGGTGGTCGGGTCCAGTGGAGACATGGCCTGCTTTCCAGGAGACTGCGATCGGGATCCCCCGGCGCTCGATGCCGGGGAGGATTTCATGGTCGGCGCGGTCAGGCCACGGGTCTGAAAGCGCCGTCGAGCTCACCCTGGGGGAGCTCGGCAGGGTCGGTCATGAGGTGCTTTCCACAGTGTCGATGAGAAACCGCCGACGGGGTGCGTCGGAGAGAATCTCACGGGCAGGCTCATCAGGCCGCGGACCTGGAAGGACGTCCGCCAGGTGAGCTCTTCGGGCCGTACGGCGGGCATGCGGCCAGAGGCTGGGGGACGGCGTGGT
Source organism: Actinoallomurus vinaceus (assembly GCF_039542055.1). Classification (NCBI taxonomy): domain Bacteria; kingdom Bacillati; phylum Actinomycetota; class Actinomycetes; order Streptosporangiales; family Thermomonosporaceae; genus Actinoallomurus; species Actinoallomurus vinaceus. The sequence continues at coordinate 64,267 of NZ_BAABHK010000007.1, read as the reverse complement.
TTGCGTGGGAATCGGACGCTGCGCCGGAGCCGGCCGTCAGGCACAGCAGTGCCGCGAGGACCATTGCTGGCCGAGTGATGTTGAGAGTCACGGTCAGATTTCCTGCTGGTCAGCGGTCAGATTGTGCTCTTGGATGTGTGGGCGTTGATGGCGTCGGTGATGAGGGAGTTGATGTCTGGCCGGACCAGGTCGCGGAGTAGTGCGGCGCCGACACCCTACAAGATCATTTGGCATACGATGCACGCCGGGCTGAGGACTGTCCACCCAAACGCGGAATTGCTCATTCATTGCTCACGTCCCGTGGAATTGCTCGCGCAGACGTGGAACCGACATCACGAACCTGTTTGGGGTGCGGGTGAACCCGACTACCCCTCCGGGATGGGTCTTATAAGACTGTGATGTGGGCGGCGCGGTAGGCCATCATCGCCAACCCGGAGCAGTCGAAGCCGTCCGGGCCGGTGCCGCGTCAGCCGCGGCATCCTCACCGAGACCGAACCGGGATTGTTCACCCAGCCACGCCCATGACCCAACCACGGGGCATCTGACCAGCCGACCTCATCCAGCCCCGACAACGATGAAAGGACATGGGTCTAGCTCGGTCTGAGGGAGTGGCTGAGCGGCACGGTTACGGGTCTGAGCGGGGGGCATCGTGCACCGTGTTTCTGCCGGCGGGGGCCGGAGACCTGTCCATCTCCCGAGCTGAGAGGGCGGAACTGGTGATCTTCAGGGTCATTGCGATGTTTTCATGGTCGGGTGAGGTATGAAGAGATGCTGTCCGGCGTGCGTGAGCTGTGTGTTGAACATCTGGGCGAACACGTGGGGGGCCAGCTGGCGGCGTTGGCGCGGCCCGGGTTCGATCTGAAGCCGGCGGATGAGGATGCCGCGGCGACCGGGCTGTGCCGGTGGGGCGGCCCGGCGCTGCTGGAGCCCGGCACGGAGTGGCCTGCGTACGCGGGCGTGCCGCTCAGCCTGTATGCCGTGCTCGATGTCGGCGCGCTCGGCCCGTGGCTCGGTGATCAGATCCCGGCGACCGGCTCCGCGCTGCTCAATTTCTTCTTCCTGGATCCATGGACCGGGTCCCAGGAGGTTCCGAAGGATGCCGGCGGCTTCAGCTATGACGATCCGCAGGTATGCCGGGTCGTGCCTGCTGACCCGCAACGCGCCGTTGAGGTGCCGCCACCGGATCCGGCTCCGAGGTTCGACCGTGTTCGGTTGCATGCCAACCCTGTCGTCACATTGCCCTCTGCCTTGTCCTACGACTGCGACCCGGTGCTCGGCACCCTCGACTACCGAGACGAGATCGAGGGGGCATCGCTTTACCACGCGGATCCCGCCTGGCTGGTGGTCGACAAGTTCGGCGAGGACGCCTGGCAGCGGTACTGCGCGGACGAGCAGGGCATCGAGTGGGGCGGCATGAGCAATCAGGCGTTCGGCTGGCCGCCGATCCGCAGCTACGGCGTTGACCTGTTGCAGGAATTGTCGCAGGACGAGCCTTACGCTCACCTGCTCACTCTCGGCGGCACCGACATGTGGGAGTGGGGCGACGGGGGAATTCTGCGGTTCGTCACACCGGCCAAAGCACTCCGGGAAGGCGACATGAGCCAGGTGCGAGCCAACGGGGACGACTGGTAGAACGGCCATCACACTCCCTTCGTGACGGTGCTTCCTTCTCTCAAATCGAACTACGCCCAAAGGACATCAACCCGCGAAACGACCTCTAAAAAGCTCGTCCTATCCAAAGTGCGCGCAACGACAGCACACCCACTGTGGGTGGGCGTCTTCGCACGCAAGTCGACCGGGCGATAAGGGATGCTCAAGCAGATCCGCGTGCGAGACGACGTTGATCGAGGTGGATCGCCGACAGGTCAGGCGGCGCGTGCGGGGGGTATGCCGAGGACGCCCTTGTCGAACGGCTTGTGGTGCAGCGCGCACAGGCAGATGCCGTTGGTCACCTCGTCGGGGCCGTCGAAGGCCTGCCAGTCTCCGGCCCACGCCGCACCCCTGAGATCACGTCAGGAGACCCCGGGCGCGTGGAGTGTGCGGCGAACTGCGTCGCGGAGCCAGTGGTGGGCTCCGTCGGCTGCATGGCGGGGGTGCCAGGCCATGCCGATGGTCAGGGGCGGCAGCGGCAGGGGAATGTCGAGGAGGCGCAGGCCGAGGGCGGTGGCGGTGTGGGTGAGAGGCGTTTCGGGGTCGCCGGGGAGTGCGGCGGGGACGAGGCAGACGACGTCGCTGCGGACCGCGAGGGTCATCGCCGCCAGGTGGCTGGGGAGGACGGCGGTGACGCGCCGGTGGAGGTTCCGCTCGGCCAAGGCGGTGTCGAGAGGGCCGGTGAACTGGCCTCGTCGGCTGACCGCGACATGTTCGGCGGCAGCGAGCCGCGCTGGGTCCAGGGCCTCCTCGGCGAGGGGGTGGCCCGGGCGGACGGCCGCCACCATCCGGAGCGTGACCAGTTCTTCGACCTGGGTCTCCGGGTCCACGTGGTCGATGGATCCGACCTCCAGATCGATCCGGCCGTCGCGGAGGGCCGGACCGGCCTCCAACTCCTCTGCCCGGAGCCGGAACGAGACGCCCGGCGCCTCCTGCCGGGCCAGGCGCAGCAGTCCGGGGGCCAGCGCCGCACCGACCAGGTCGGCGGCCTGGAGGGTGAACGTGGTGCGCAGGGTGGCGGGGTCGGTTCCGTCGGCGGGGCTGAGCAGCGATCCGAGGCGGCGTACCACTGCGGCGGCTTCGTCGCGCAGAGCCAGGGCGCGGGGGGTCGGGACCATGGCCTGTCCGGCCCGCACCAGGAGTGGGTCCTGGAGGGTACGGCGGAGGCGGGCGAGGGTGCGGCTCATGGCGGCGGGGGAGGTGCGCAGGCGGGCTGCGGCGCGGGTGACGCTCTGCTCGGTCAGCAGGGCGTCCAGTGCGACGACGAGGTTGGCGTCAAGGGCCGAATGCGGGCTGCTCACCAGCGTAATTCCACTTCAGGCAATGTGTCCTTGCTGAGGTTCCCATTGTGGCATCACGGTGGCGCTCCTCAGGATGGAGGCGTACCTACTCGACACGAAGCCTTGAGGTTTTCATGATCGTCATCACTGCCCCCACCGGGAACATCGGCCGCCACCTGCTCACCCGGCTCCTGGAGTCCGCCCCCGCCGCCGGTGAGGAGCTGCGCGTGATCGTGCGTGACCCCGCACGGCTGCCGGACGCGGCACGCGGACGCGTCGAGGTGGTCACCGGCTCGCACGGCGACGCCGAGGTGGTCGACAGGGCCTTCAAGGGCGCGGACGCCGTCTTCTGGCTCGTCCCCCCGGACGCCTCCCTGACCCCGGAGGACGCCTGGACCGGCTTCACCCGCCCCGCTGCGAGGGCGCTCGCCGCCCACGGGGTCGGCCACGTCGTCGGCGTTTCCGCCCTCGGCCGCGGCACCCCGCTGGCCGGCCGCGCCGGACTCGTCACCGCCTCTTTGGCGATGGACGACCTTCTGGCCGGCACCGGCGTCGCCTACCGGGCCCTGGCCGGCCCGTCCTTCTTCGAGAACCTCCTGGAGGAGGCCGCCTCGATCCGCGACAAGGGCGTCTTCACCGACGCCGTCGACGCCGACCGCAAGGCGCCCCTGGTCGCCGTCGCCGACATCGCGGCCGTCGCCGCCGGCCTGTTGCTGGACCGCTCGTGGACCGGCACCGGCAGCGTCCCGGTCCTCGGACCGCAGGACCTGTCCCCCAACGACCTCGCCCGCATCATGACCGAGCAGCTCGGCCGCCCCGTCCGCTATGAACACCAGCCGCTCGACGAGCTGCGCGCCGACCTCGTCGGCTACGGCCTCGACGAGGCGTTCGTCCAGGGCATCGTCGACATGAAGCGGGCCAAGGACGAGGGCCTCGATGCCGGCGTCGCCCGCACCCCGGACACCGCCGGCCCCACCACCTTCGAGCACTGGTGCGCCCAGACCCTCAAGCCCGCCGTCCTCTCCTGAAGCCACCAGCCCTTTCGCCATCGCCCATGGCGCCGATGGCGTCAAGACCACCCACCACTGGGGAGACACCCATCATGCCGGTTGCGGAAACCGAACCGCCGGTCACCGCGTTCATGCTCGTGAAGACCACGCCCGAGTGGCTCGCACTGACCGTCCCGGAGCGGATCGACGCCTTCACCACCCAGGTCGTCCCCACGATCGAGGCCAGGACCAGCGGCGTCCGGTCACGCTTCTACGACACGGAGTTCTACTCCGCGCGTGTCACCGACGTCTGGGTCTGGGAAGCGGACGATCACCACGCCTACCAGCTCCTCATCGACGCACTGCGCGAAACCCCGTTCTGGGACCGCTACTTCGAGGTCGTCGACATCCTCGTCGGCACCGAAAACGGCTATGCCCGCAGCTACCACGTCGACCCCGCTGCCACCATCAGCACCTGACACACTGCTCCGCATCAGTAAACGTGTGGCTGTTCAGCCGAGGGTCCGGCTCTTCTTGAGGGGCCCCGGCTGAACTGCGTCTGCGGCTTGACCGGTCCTGGGGCTGATCGTCTTCTACCGTGTCGGGCGTAGACATTCCCCCTTCGGCCGCGATCACCCTCCACGATTGCGGGTGGCGTTCATCGCCGGGCACGCAGCAGGTCGAGACGCTGTGCTTCAGGTACGCCCGGACCTCGCCCAGGCTTGCGGGTCCGCAGCCGGCGGAGCATGGTGAGGAGAACCGAGTCTCCGAAGCAACTCCGTGCGGCGCACCGGTTCTTCGTCGAGCACGCTACAACCGCACGAACGCGCCGACAAGACCCGCCTGTACCCGGCTGGCGCGCGGGCGCTGGGCGGCACGGAGGTGAGCCGCGATGAGGCGCGTACACGCCGAGATCGGGCGGCTCGCCCGTCAGACGGGCCGCCACCTCGACCTGGCGGACGACGGTGGCTCTGGCCGGATCAGCGCGATGACCTGGAAGAGCGCCTCTGCGGCCCGCGTACCGTACCGACCTTGCATTTCGTTCAGGGGGAAGAGGCGTATTTCTCGCTTTCGACGGGTGTCTGATCGGTAGCCCGGAGGGGGCGCGGCCATCGAAGAGGGGAGGATCGTGCATGGGGAATGGCGGCGAGAGGAAACGGCTTCCCCGGCGGGTTTACGCACGGGAGCTCTACCGGCTTCAGGGCGAACTCGTGAAGTTGCAGGAATGGGTCCGTGTGACCGGGGCCCGCCTGGTCGTGGTCTTCGAGGGGCGTGACGCGGCCGGCAAGGGCAGCACGATCAAGCGCGTCATCGAGTATCTGAACCCGCGTGTCGTCAGGATCGTGGCACTGCCCGTCCCGACCGAGCGTCAGCGTACGCAATGGTACTTTCAGCGCTACGTCGAACATCTGCCGGCGGCCGGCGAGGTCGTGTTGTTCGACCGTAGCTGGTACAACCGGGCCGGCGTCGAGCATGTCATGGGCCTTTGCACGGAGGAGGAGTACGCGCGTTTCCTCCGCCAGTGCCCGGTCTTCGAGCGGTTGCTCATCGAAGACGGCATCCTGCTCCGCAAGTACTGGTTCTCGGTCAGCGACGCCGAACAGGAGACCCGGTTCCACGAACGGCTCGAGGATCCGATGCGGCGCTGGAAGCTGTCGTCGATCGACGTGGAGTCGATCCTCCGCTGGGAGGACTACTCACGTGCGAAAGACGAGATGTTCCGCCACACCGACACCCCAGAGGCGCCGTGGTATGTGGTCGAGAGCGAGGACAAGAGGCGGGCGCGAATCAACATGATCGCGCATCTGCTCTCGACCGTGCCGTATGACGAGATCGAGCCGCCCCGCCTCACATTGCCGGCCCGGCCTCTGTCCACGGGCTACCGGCGCCCGCCCCGCGAGACCCAGACCTACGTCCCGGACCACTCCGCGACACTCGGCGAACCTTGAGACCTGTACTTGTCGATGTGTTTCGTGACTACCGAAGGGGCTCTGAGCCAGTGGCCATGGCCGGCCTCACTTCATCGGTCAGTCGGGGGCCATGCGCGGGCGGCGCTGCCAGGCATGGTCGGGGCCGTGGGGGCGGATGACCCTCAGGGCCCGTTCGGCCGAGTCGTCGATCGGCCCGGAGGTGTCGATCGTGATGGCTTCCGGCCATGGGTCGGCCGACTGCGCCATCTGGGCCGCGATTGTCGGGTCGGCGTCGGACGCCCCGCGGGGGCGGGTGTGCAGGCGTTCGCCGGCCAGCGGTGTGTCGCACCGAAGGGAGATCAGGTCCGCGTGCGCCTGTTCGGCGGTGCGGGCGGCATCGGCACGATGCCGGGCGGACGTCCAGGAGGCGTCGACGATGACGGATTCGCCGTAAGAGAGCAGGCGTGCGGCGCGGGTGAGGAGTTCGGTGTAGGTGCGCCGGGTCCAGAAGGCGTTGTAGATGCCGGTGCCGTACGGTGCCGGGGCAGGGGTGTCGGGTGAGAGCTCGGCGAGTTCCTTGCGAATGCGATCACTGCCCAGGACGGTGTACCCGAGCCGGTCGCCGAGGGCTTCGCTGAGGGCGGTCTTGCCGGTGCCGGGCAGGCCACCGACCAGGATCAGGCCGACCGAGCCGGCGTACAGGTGACGCAGTGCGATCCCGGTGTATCGGCCGGCGTCGCCGGCCGCGTGCGTGTCACCCTGACCCCAGCGCAGGCACGCGACCTTGGCGCGGACGAACGCCCGGTAGGCCACGTAGTGGTGGCGCAGCGACGGAGGGGCCGGGTCGTCGGCGTATTCGGCGTACCAGGAGACGAAGTGCTCGGCGAGGTGCGGGGAGTCCAGGCGTTCCAGGTCCATGGCCAAGAAAGCGGCGTCGTCGAGCCCGTCGAGTCGTCGTAGCCGGTCGTCGAAGTCCAGGCAGTCCAGCACGCGGGGCCCGTCGTCGAGGCAGAAGATGTCATCGGCCATCAGGTCGCCGTGCCCGTCGACAATGCGTCCTTCGTGGATCCGCGCGGTGAAGAGCGGTTCACGCGACTCCAGGAAGCGCAACGTCAGTCGCTCCACCTCGCCGGCGTCGGAGGCATCGATAGCGCGCCCGTGAAATGGCCGGACCTGGTCGAAGCTCGCGATCCACCGCTCACGCAGGGCGTCCCGGGTTCCCGGGGCGGAGATCTCGGCGCTGCGTGGCGAGGCGGCGTGGACGCGGGCGAGCAGTCGGGCGATCGCCCGCAACGCGTCGTCGACCGGGGCGTGCGCCCGTACCAGATCGGAAAGGCGGCGTTCGGCGGGCATCCGGCGCATGACGACGAGGTGGTCGCAGGGCGTTCCCGGGGGCATGACCACGTCGGCGACGCCCAGGTAGACGTCGGGGGCGAACCGCCGGTTGAGCTCGACCTCGCGGTGACAGGCTCGTTCCCGGCGCTCACGGGTGGAGAAGTCCAGGAAGCCGAGATCCACCGGCTTCTTCAGCTTGTAGGCCCGATCTCCGGCGAAGAAGACCACCCCGGCATGGGTCTCGGCGACGTCCGCCGCCCACGTCTCCATGACCCCACCTCCCGCACTGGCAGCCTGGCGTGGGGAACGCGGCCGTACCAGGGGCGTCGGACGTCCTTCTGCGGCGCGCTGAGTCACACCTCGGTACGCGCTCACGACGGCCGTTGTCATCACGTCTCTGACGAAACGTCGCCTGAGGCTCATCCGGCACCTCCCATGTCGGTCGCGGCCTTGGCTCAGCAGGGAATATCGCCTTCTGGGCCGATGCGTTCGCGGGTCACGCCACCCGGATGAAGGGGAAGCCGACGGCCGGTGGTCTGGTCTGGGCGCAGCCGCACGAAACAGGACGCGGGCATGGGCGACCACGGAGCCAGTGGCGAGTGTTCGAGGCGGTCGACCACCGCGCTGTCGGCGACGACCTGCGCGGTGCCGCTGACCAGGACGCTCCATCCGGTTCGAAGACCCGGTTCCACATCGTCAGCCTCGAACGAGAAGAGACGCCCTTCTCGTGCAGCGGACAGCTTGCCACCCTCCGAGGTGCGGAAGGCGATGTCATCGCCGTCCGTAATGAAATTGACCGGCAGGACGACGACGCGGCCGTCGTCGTCGGCCCACGCGACACGGCCGATCACCACGCTCCGCAGCAGCCTCAAGCAGGTGTCACGGTCAAGGGGCTGAGCTGCGCCGGCATCGTGCGTCATGGGTGTGGCCGCCTATCCAGACGCCGATCTGTCGGCTCGGCGAATGCGGCGTCCAGTGATTCGGCTGGGGACGATACGAAGGAAGAGCTCGCGCTCGCCACCGGGCCAGGGTTCAACACCCGCCTGCGCCAGCGACGCGCGCTCGGCTTCGGAGTCCACGTGGTGGGCGGAGCCTTGGATGAGGACGCTCCAGCCTTCCCGGGCCGCCATGTCGATCTCATCGATCTCGAAGGCCACCAGGTACTCGGCCTCGGAGATCCCGGTTCTCAGATCCTCGTCCATCGGACTGCCGGGTGCCGTGCGGAAGACGATGGCTCCGTCATGGAGCTTGTAGTTGACCGGAAGTACCACCGGCCCGAACCTGCCGGTGTAGGCGATTCGGCCGACGCCGCCCTCTGAGATCAGCCGCAGGCACTCGGTCCCACCCAGTTCCTCGACGGTCCTGGTCTGCGTTTCACGCTCGGGGTCAGGAATTTCGTGTGCTCCGCCGTGCGCGTGATCAGTCATGGGTGATCCCGCCAGTGGTGGGTTCGAGCAAGGTACGGGTCACGACCGGATCGTCCCCGTCACCCGGCGGTGCTAATCGCCAGCGATCAGCGGTTCGAGTCGAAGGTCTGCTTTTCCGTGGGAGAACGCCGCTGAACGGATCAAGGGTCGACGGTGGCTGCTGTAAGAGGGCGTCGCGTGCGTGTACGGCAGTCGCCGGATCCGCGAGAGCCGTGACGATTCACGACCTGACTGCCCGGGTAGCGGCTGGAGCATGACGCCTGGCACCAAGTGCCCATGGGGGACAGGCGATCGGAAACAAGAAATTCGCGGCCGGTCTGTCCTCGGCCGAGGCGGCCGCGCGGCTCGGGCGTGATGGGCCGAATCTGTTGCCCCAGACGCCCCCGACCCGGCTGTGGCGCAGGGTCGCCGCCCAGCTGCGCGATCCGCTGATCGTGGTGTTGCTGGTCGCGGCGGTGTTGACGGCTGCCACCGGCGACTGGACGGACATGGCCGTCATCGTCCTGGTGATCGTGGTGAACACCTCGGTGGGCGTGGGTCAGGAGGTGCGTGCCGACCGGGCGATCACCGCGCTCGCGGAGCTCACCGCGCCGACGGCCCGTGTGGTCCGGGACGGAACACAGCGGTCGGTCCCCGCGGCCGAGGTCGTGGTGGGGGACCTGCTGGTCCTGGCAGAAGGCGACATCGTTCCGGCCGATGCCCGGCTGGTGGAAGCGGTGGCGCTGCTCGTCGATGAGTCCTCACTGACGGGCGAGGCCGTGCCCGTGGACAAAGGGATGGGCGGCGACGGGGTCGTGTCGGCGGGAACGGTCGTGGTGAAGGGCCGCGGCCGGGCGCTCGTCACCGCCATCGGAGCGGCGAGCGCCACCGGGCGGATCGCGTCGATGATGGGCAGAGGTGGTGGCCTGACGCCGTTGCAGCGTCGCCTCGTCGGTATCGGCCGGATGCTGGCGGGTGTCACGGTCGTGCTGTGTCTGGTCGTCCTGGCCCTGGGACTGGCACGGGGGCAGCAGGTGGAGCTGATGGTGGTGACCGCGATCAGCCTGGTCGTGGCCGCGGTCCCCGAATCACTGCCCGCCGTCGTGACGTTGAGCCTGGCTCTGGGTGCCCGCCGGATGGCCGCCCGCAATGCCCTCATCCGCCGGCTTCCGGCCGTCGAGACGCTCGGGTCGGTCACTGTACTGGGCACCGACAAGACCGGGACCCTGACCGAAGGCCGGATGACCGCGCGCCGCGTCTGGACACCCACTGCGGAAGCCGTTATCACCGGTTCCGGGTATGCGCCCGACGGCGATGTTCTGCAGGATGATCGGCGGCTGTGTCCGACCGGCGGCGACGCGGTCACCGATCTGCTGTCCGCGGTGGTGCTCTGCAACGATGCCAGGCTGTCACCGCCGGAGACCGCCGATGGGGAGTGGACGGCGCTGGGCGATCCGACTGAGGCCGCCCTTCTGGTCGCCGCCGCCAAGCTGGGTCTGGACCGCGAGGAACTGCAGGCGCGGCTGTCCCGGTCCGGTGAACGCCCCTTCGACAGCGACCGCAAACGTATGACCACGGTTCACCGACTCCCCGACGGCGGCTTCCGCGTGATCTGTAAGGGAGCGCCCGAGTCGCTTCTGCGACCGCCTGTCCTGGCCGATGACCCGGCGCTCCTCGCCGAGGCCGCCGACCGCGCCGAGGCTTTCGCCCAAGCCGGCTTCCGAGTGCTGGCCGTCGCGCAGGCCGAGCGCGACCCGGCGCCCCGCGCAGATGAGGAGCTGGAACGCGGATTGCGCCTGGTCGGCCTGGTCGCCATCGTGGACCCGCCGCGCCCGGCGGCACCCGCGACCATCGTGGCCTGCCGTCGCGCCGGAATTAAGCCGATTCTCATCACTGGTGACCATCCCGGCACCGCGCGCGCCATCGCCACCGAACTGGGCATCATGGGCGCCGGCGACCGGCTGCTCGACTGCCGGCCCCTCGGCGAATCCGGACCGGCCGCGGGGGATCTGAGCGAGATCACGGTCTTCGCACGGGCCACCCCGCAACACAAGCTCCACATCATCCAGACACTTCGCGAACGTGGTGAGATCGTCGCGATGACCGGTGACGGCGTCAACCACGGCCTGCCGGGAGTCGCTCTGGGCGGCGAGCCCGCGCAGAGCGGCGTCATGACCCGCCCGCCCCGGCCGCCGGCCCAGAGCATCCTCGGAGGTGGCCTGTGGCAGCGCGTGATCCGGATCGCCATCGTCCTGGCGGCCGTCACCTTGGGGGTGGCCGTCTGGGCACATCAGAGCGGTCGGCCCTGGCAGAGCATGGCGTTCTTCGCGCTGGGCGCCACCCAGCTCGGCGTCGCGCTCGGCTCCCGCTCCCGGCTCCGCTCCTGGGCCAATCCCATGCTGCTTGCCGCCGTCGCGTCCGCCTTCGTCCTACAACTGGCGGGCCTGTACCTGCCGCCGCTGCGTGAGATGCTCGGCACCCAGCCGCTCAACGGCCCCGACCTGCTGGTCGTCATCGTCCTTTCCATCCTCGGGTTCGTCGCGGTCCGCCTCGACCGGAAACTGCATCCCGGCGCGCCTGCGGGCGACGCCGACAGTTCAGGAACAGCGAGGGTCATTTCGCCGACCTGTTGACCGCGCGGCTCGGCGGCAGGGAGCGGAGGAATCGCACCTCAGCCGGGCGAGGGGCCGCGAGTACGCATGGTCGCGTCTCGGGGACCTTCGGCCTCTGGCACCCGGCGGCGTCGACCGGTGCGATGAACTCGGGAGGTGTTAACGATGTTGGTCCGCGAGGTGATGACGACGCCTGTGGTGACGGTGCCACGGGAGTGGACGGTGAAGCAGGCGGTCCGTTTGCTGTACGAGCAGGACATCACCGCCGCTCCCGTCGTCGACGAAGCGGGGCAGATGGTCGGGATCGTCAGCGAGATGGATCTCCTGCGCGGGGAGTTCGAGGCGGATCCGCGCGCTTATCTTCGCCCGGCGGCGGAACCGGAGTCGGCGCCGCCGACGGCAGTGGAGGAGGTCATGACCCCGCATGTGCGGACGGTCCGGGAGACCGACGACGTCCTACAACTCGTCGACCTGATGATGACGACCGGGGTGAAGAGCGTTCCCGTCATCCGTGACGACGGCCTCGCCGGCATCGTCAGCCGACGTGACCTGATGGGAATCCTGGCCCACGGAGACGAGCGGATCCGCGACGACGTGCTGACGGCTCTCAAAGAACTGTCCGCCGAGACGGCGGCCGCCCGGGTGGCCGTCCACGATGGCATCGTCGAGCTGGGCGGCGACGGCGACGACAGGACGGCGCGGATCGCCGACGTGATCGCGCGTACCGTTCCCGGCGTCGTGCGTGTCGTCCACCACCAGTGATCGGTCGGCCGGTTCTGTAAGCCGGATTGAAAGAGACGTTGTGACCGATGTGCGACGTGCGGCGCCTTCGGCTACCTGATCCAGGACGGCAGACGCCGCGTCGTCTGGGCACCGGAGTTCTGGGAGTTCCCGGTGTGGGCGGACCGCGCTCACCTGATTGTCCGCCGACGCCGCGGGATGGCGGCGGCCGATCCGGTTCACCGGTGGCGTCGGCGGCCACGCACCGGTCATCGAGACGGCCCAGCAGGCTGCGCGCGGCCGCTGAGGGACCAGACCGCCCCGCGGCTCGGGCCGCGGGGAATCGTGTGGTCCAGGTGGTCCATGAGCGCACCGTGGGTGACCCGTACGAACGGTCACCACGGGGCGGATTCGGCCATGTCGGCGGTGGCGAGTTGCACGAGCCGGCTGCCCAGGTCGATGAGGGCCCGGCCCGCCGCGAGTTCGTCGCCGATCTCCGGGACGGCCCGGTCGCGTGGGTGGCGCCGGGCCTGGCCGTGGCCCTCCAGGACCGTGCCGTTCATCGTCGTCAGTACGGCGCGCACGTGGGTCTCCTTGCCGCTCTCACTGATGTCGATCCGCACACTCCACTGCTTGGTCTCCATGGCGTTCGGCTCCCGTCTCCGTGTGTTGCGGTTCATGCCCCGGGGGAGGGTTGGGGGAGCGGGGCGAGATGATCGATGAACCACTCTCGCGCGAGTTCCGCGACCGTTTCGAGGGCTCCGGGTTCTTCGAACAGGTGCGTTGCGTCAGGGACGACGGCGAGCCGGTTCTCGCAGCGCAACAAGGCCTGGGCCTGGCGGTTGAGTTCGAGAACGACCTCGTCCCGCCCACCGACGATGAGCAGGGTGGGTGCGGACACGTGAGCCAGCCGGGGGCCCGCCAGGTCGGGCCGGCCGCCACGGGAGACGACGGCGGTGACATCCGCGTCCGGTTCGGCGGCGGCCCGCAGCGCGGCGGCGGCCCCGGTGCCGGCACCGAAGTAGCCGACCCCGAGCCCGTCGGCCTCAGGGAGGTCGCGTAGCCAGGCGGCGGTGTCGACCAGGCGGCGGGCCAGCAGTTCGATGTCGAACACATTGGCCCGGTCGACCTCCTCCTTGACGGTGAGCAGGTCGAAAAGCAGGGTGCCGAGCCCGGTCTGGTTCAGCACGGTGGCCACATATCGGTTGCGCGGACTGTGGCGGCTGCTGCCGCTGCCGTGGGCGAACATGACGAACCCACAGGGATCCTCGGGCATGGTCAGGCGGCCGGCCAGCCGCACCGGCCCGGCCTGTATCTCGACCTCCTCAGCCCGCTGCAGATCGGCGTTCGGCGATGCGTGCACGCCCGGAGCGGGCGCGGGGTCGCCCGCCTGCCGCAAACAGGCCGCGACCTGCTCATCGCTGGTCTGGGAGAAGTCGGCGTACCACTGCCCGATCGCCGCGAACCCCGCGGGCGTCTCCAGGCAGATCAGCTCGTCGGCCTCATCCACTAGCACGGCGGTCCAGCCAGGAGGTGCGACCGGGACGGCGAGGACGACGCGTACCGCCCCCTGGGCGCGCGCCACCTGACAGGCGACCCGTGCCGTCGATCCGGTGGCGATGCCGTCATCGACCACGATCACCGCCCGCCCCTCCAGCGGCACCCGAGCCCGGCCTCCGCGATACCGACGCCCGCGCCGTTCCAACTCGGCGCGTTCACGCGCCTCCACCGCGGCCAGTTCATTGGGAGACACATGCGCCGTTCGGACGATGTCCTCGTTGATGATCCGCACGCCGTCCTGGCCGATCGCCCCCATGCCCAGCTCCGGCTGGAACGGCACCCCCAGCTTGCGGACCACGATGACATCCAATGGGGCATCCAACGCGCGGGCCACCTCCGCGGCGACGGGCACGCCTCCTCGTGGAAGACCGACGACCACGAGGTCCCGGCCTCTCAGATGGCGAAGCCGCGCCGCCAGACGTCGACCCGCGTCGATTCGATCGATGAAGACCATGGCTCTGCCCCCTTACGCCCAGACTGCGTAGGGCCAGCCGATGCGTCCAGGGGCGATGGTCCCGTGCCGCCGGGCCGTTCAGACCGGGGTGACGCCGGTGTCAGGCGAGCGCCGGACGCACCCGCACGGAGGTACCCGTAAGACCGGCTCCCGCCCTGGGAACACGCCCCCGGTCATCACCCGTCGCTTCCGACGTCACCGCTGGACCGCCGTACGACGGCCAGCGGTCCCTCGGTGTGGTGCAGGACCGCGTGGCTGACCGAGCCGAGGCGCAGGCCAGGGAACCCACCGCGCCCTCTGGCGCCGACCACGAGGAGTTCGGCCGTGTGCGAGGCCTCGGTGAGGACCGCCGCCGGGCTGCCCTCGATCACCTGTTGGATCACCGATACATCGGGGTACTTGGCGGTCCACCCGGCCAGGGACTCCGAAAGGACTCTGGCACCCTCCTCCTCGATCGTGAACGCGTTGTAGGAGGCCGGCCGCATCTCCACCGGATAGTCGGGGCGGTTCCACGCGTGGATCGCGCGTAGACCGATCGCGCGCATGGCCGCCTCCTCCAACGCGAAGGCGACGGCGTCGACAGAGGCTTCGGAGCCGTCGATCCCGACGACGATCTCCGGCCGCCGGGGCCTGTGATCGGTGTCCGCGGGCACGATGACGACCGGGAAGGGGGCGTGTTCGGCCGCTTGGCGGCTCACCGAGCCGAGCAGCAGCCGGGCGAAGGAACCGGTACCGCGCTGTCCCAGCACGAGCAGCGCGCCGCCGGCCGACTCCTGAAGGAGCGTGCCGGGAACGGGACCGACGCCGAGCCGTCGTTCGATCTCGAGGGACGCGAACGTTCGGGCGCGTTCTTCGGCCACGTCCAGGACTCTCAGCCCAGGGCTCTCCGTGCGTGGGGCCATCGATCCACGGCCGCGATCTGCCGGGATGTCCCCGCGCTCCCATTCGGTCGTGATGTGCACGATGCGCAGCGGTAGCCGTCTGCGCCCGGCCTCGGCCGCGGCCCAGTCCACGGCGTTCAGGGCCTGGCGTGATCCGTCGACGCCGACCACGATGGGTTTCCGCATGACGCCCGCCTTTCCGCCTCGGCCACCGAGCGCCGGTAACGCCTTCTCCGGATCGCCGGATGGCCTTTCTGGCATCGTGCGTTCTCGGCGACCGGCCCGATAGGGGCGATGGTCCCGTCGACTGTCCGACCACCCCGCCCAACGACTCGGTCGCGGGCAGGGTGGATGGTCCATGGAATCACTGGCCGATCTTGACTCCGGGCTGGCCGTACCGGTATTCCAGCGGCCGGCTCATCCTGCGGCCCGGGATGTCGGCCGCGGCGCGGTACTTACCCAGCGGCATGATCGTCCGCCCGAAGCAGGCCTCGAGCAGCATCGCGCCCGCGGTGTACAAGGCCGCCGCCGCGGAGATCACGAACAGCCAACCGGCGATGCGCACCGGCCAGGACGAACCGGCGAAGAAGCCGGCCGCAGTGAACGCCGAACCCACGGCCAACAGGGCGAGCATCACCGTCATGCCGATGTTCTCGGCGATCGCGGCCATCGCACACAGCCCGGTGATCACGCACAGCGCGATGAACCAGAACGCGAACGCCGGGTTGACGGCCCCGATCCTCGGCGCCAACAGGACCGGGAAAGCCCCTGCGGCGACCATCATGAAGATCAGGCCGAAGGCGAGCCAGAACGACCCCCACATCCCGTGTACGGCGGTCGCCAGGCCGTCGCGAGCCCGGTAGGACCACATGCCGGCCAGGAACTGCGCGAGACCGCCCGCGGTCAACACGAACGGGAAGAGAACCAGCGGGGTGAACGCCGTGCCGTACCAACCCGCCATCCACGCGCCGACCATCATCGTCGCCGTCGCGAGCCCGAACAGGCCGAGGATCGACGGCGCGGCGATCGGCTGCAGGAACACACGGCTTCTGTCCTGCCAGAACTCGCGTTCGGCCGCCATCTCGCCCGTCGCCGGGCCGGGCGTCCTGCCGGCCTCCTGCCCTCTGGATTCCGGTCCGGACGGTCTTTCGTAGGCGCCAGGGCCTCTTGATTCCGTCATGACATCCTTCCCCCCGTTCACGGATGCACGATCTCCCCATACCGCAATCGTGCTGGTCGAAACGGCGCTAGATACAGCAAGTGGTGGCAATGCGCCTCAAAAATCCCAATGGCCCCTTCTGTTGCGTCGCGAATATTGCGCGGGTGGCAAGATTTGAGAGCGCGCCCCCTAATGCGAAAAGTTGGGTTCTAAAAATGACAAAGATGGCGGCTGTGTTATCGGGGTCAATCTGCTGATCCCACTTCTTGGGGTGGGTTCCCCGCCCTCCCGGAACCGGTCTGCCGGTCGGCGCAACCGGCCCAGGAGCTGCGGCTCCGGCCGACTGCGCGGTCCCGGCTGCGGTAAATACGTTGCGAGGTTCCTGGTACGGCGGGCATCCTGGGTTGACCGAGCGGCGGCGAGCGCTGCCTGGACCTAAGGAGGGCTGACGGATGGCCATCACTGTGCTGCGGCATGTCCGCGTCAGTCCCACCTCACCGTTCAGGAGCACCTCCGTTGTCTTCCGAGTACGAACTCTCTGATGCCTACTCCGCCCTCGACTCCCGCTGGGCCGATTTCACCGGCGACGAGTCCCAACCAGATCCGGCCGACGCGTACACCTTCCAGTTCCACTCGATCGACGAGGAGCTGGGGCCGGATCAGCGGTGGACCACCTGGCTGGACGTCGAGCGCGGCTCTCGCGGCCCGGAACCACGCCCCTCGTGGGTTGTGACGGAACAGGCTGCGATCGATACCGAGCTCGGCGTCCTCAAAACCGGTAAGGAAGCGGACGTCTTCCTGCTCGAACGGGCCGTCGAAGCCATCGGCGACAACCCGGCGAAGTCCTCGCTGCTGGCCGCGAAGCGGTACCGCACCGAGGAACACCGGTCCTTCCACCGCAGTACGGCGTACGTCGAAGGCCGCCGTACCCGCAACAGCCGGGACAGCCGGGCGATGGCGAAGAAGACCGCGCACGGGCGCAGTGTCGCGGCCGGCCAGTGGGCGTACGCCGAATGGGATGCCCTCAACCGACTCTGGAAGGCCGGCGTTCCGGTGCCGTACCCCGTGCAGGTGGACGGCACCGAGCTGCTGATGGAGTTCATCGACGACGGCGAGGGCGGTGCCGCGCCACGGCTCGCCCAGGTCCGGCCGCCGAAGGAACTGCTCGGTCAGTACTTCGAGCAGCTCCGCGGCGGGATGCGTGAGCTGGCCCGCGTCGGGCTGGCGCACGGCGACCTGTCGCCGTACAACGTCCTCGCCCAGGGAGAGCGGATCGTGATGATCGACCTCCCGCAGGTGGTCGACATCGTCGGCAACCCCAAGGGTATGGACTTCCTGATGCGCGACTGCCACAACATGGCCACCTGGTTCACCAACCGCGGCCTGGAGGTCGACGAGCAGGAACTGTTCGCTGATCTGCTCTCGATGGTGTTCTAGTACTCCAGCCGCATTTGGTGCTCGATGATGCGTTGCCGGCGTTGGTAGTGGCAGCGTCGGGCGGGTTTGGTGGCGGCGCCGCCAGTGTGACCAGTGGATCCGGTGGACGGCGGGGTGCTGGGGCTGGTGGAGGTGGGCGTGCGGGCGGCGGATCTCGTTGACGGTGAGTGGGAGCAACTCGCCGGGTTCGTCGCCGTTCGCGGCCTCAGGTGCTTATCGTCCGGTTGTTTCGGGCCCCAGGTCCTGAGCTCCGTGACGTACACCGTGGTGGGCGGACGAGCCGTGCCGCTGTGCGGATGAGGTTTCGGCAGCGCGGCGGTCTTGCGGCCGATGCCCCACAAGGTGTCGGTGGGCCGGTCGCCGAGGACGTCGTACCAGTTCTCGCCGGTCAGCCGGAAGACACCGGCCGGCTTGCCCAGGCCGGTCGCCACCTTCGCCTGCAGCTTGTTGCGCCCAATCCCGACGGTGCACTCCAGCCCGGTCGCCTCGCGGACGCGCGCGCGGAACGGCAGCCCGGAGTGCACACCGTAGGAACGGGCCTCGTATGAGGCGGTGGCGACCACGCCGCGTCTGGTCGGATCGCCATCACCCCCGACGACGACCGGCCGCCCGCGAAGCTCCGGCCGACGCAGCATCTCCACCGCAGCCAGGAACTGATCAAGATCAACGTGTAGCACCCAGGGAGCCACACCCCATCTTCTCTCCGGTCCTTCATCGGCCGTACGATCGGTGCCGCGCTGCCCTAAGGCTCGGCAGACCGAACAAGACGACATTCCTGGTTCCCACCACGATGGGCGGTGGAGGAGAGGGTCTCACCAGCCGTGTCCGGAGCCGTCGGGCGGCTGCCCTCCTTGGTCGGAAGCGGACGACGCTGCGGGTGAGCGGCCGCTCAGAAAGCCGGACGGCCGGTGCACAGGTGCTGCCACGGCGCGCCGGCCCCCAGCAGGACAGCGTTGCACCCATGACACGCCCACACGCCGTCGGGCAAGACGAGGTTCTGGGTCGCCATGTCGTCACGCGCGCAGGCGATGCGGTAGGCGCGGACGGATCGGCGCACCAGTGATCTGCAGAACCCGGCCATGCGTGACACGTGAGACTCCCGCCCCGGGACGACGTCGAATTGGGGGACCGCGTCGAGCATAGCGAACGGAAAACCGGCCACGACCAGGGACTTCGTCTGTCGGGAGGAGCGCGGGTGCCGCCGCGGCGCTGCCGGCTGCTTCCGGAGCGGCCGGCGATGTCATGGCGGTGGTCTCGACGGGTGGTCTGCAGCCGTCGATTCCCACCACGATCGAATGCCGTGGCACGGCGAATTCCTCCCCCGGTGTGATCGGCCGGATGCCGCGCGGACGGACTGGCACGGCATCGGCCATGATTCGTCTCTTCGACCTCATCGTCGGTCCGCCGGCCGGTATGCCATCAGGGACCTTCGCCTCTCATGCGGAAGGTCGGCTTTTTATGCTGCGCCGGACTGTTCGGCCCTGGCCCGCATGTCGGGATAAGCATGCATTCAAGATGATATTCGGAAGGTTTCGCCCTGACTGAACGAGAGCAGGATTCGAGTAAGGGGACTAAGGGGGGGTCGATCATGACGACCGCGCGTGAGGTCATGCACCACGGCTGCGAGTGTCTGGGGATGAACGAGAATCTGACTGAGGCGGCCCGACGGATGGCTGAGCTGGACGTGGGCGCGATGCCGGTATGCGGCGAGGACGGCCGGTTGAAGGGGATCATCACCGACCGCGACATCGTGGTGAAGGCCATCGCGCAAGGCAGGAACCCGTCCGAGGTCCGGGCGGGAGACCTCATCCACGGCGAGATCTGGTACACCGACGCCAACTCGGACATCGAGGACGTCTTGCATCAGATGGCCGAACACCACATCCGCCGCCTGCCGGTGCTGGAAAGGGAAGAACTGGTCGGCATCATCAGCCAGGCCGATCTAGCGGCGAAGCTGCCCCAGGACAAGGTCGGCGAACTGGTAGGGGCCATCTCCAGCACCTCACACTGACGACGTCTCAGGCAGCTGTGGAGTGGCTCCGAGCGTCGCCGTCCCAGGCCGGCGTCAGGCGTCTGCGGGCGCGATGAGCCCGGGGTGGCCGTCGTAGCGGTGGTAGATCAGGTTGCTGCGGCCGGTCGCTTCGTCAACGAAGAACAGGAACGGCTGCTCGAACGCTTCCAGACGCGTCGTGGCCTGAGTGAGCGCAATTCCATGTCGGCGACGGCTTTATGCGGGGTCTGACGTCTGAGGGCATGGGAGTTGTGCCGGATCACCGTGCGCTCCTCGGGCGTACGCCGGTCGGTGGGCGTGGGGGCTCTGGTGCCGCCACGCGTGCGGGACGACCGCCGGTTCCCGGCCGCGGATCGCTTCCCAGTTACGTGTTCGGGCCGGACGCGAAGCCGGTCGTGCATGAGATCGATCGCCGTTTCCGCGCCAAATGCCCCTGGCGTTGGTTGTCAGCCCAAGGGACACGTCGGGCAGATTGGTCGGGGCATCTAGCTGCAGAGTCCTAGCTCGTTCCCGTGGGTCAGGCCTTGGCACGCTGCTGCTTGAGGCGGAGCTCCTCTTGGCGGACCTTGGTCTGGATGGCCTGCTCGCGTTCTAGCCAGTCGGGGTTTTCGGCCTTCAAGGTTTCGATCTCGGCGGTGGTGAGGGGGCCCGCGATTCCGGCGCGGGCTAGGCCCGAGGCGGAGACGCGGAGCTTGGCGGCGACGACCTGGCGGGGGTGGGGGCCCACGCGGCGCAGGTCGGCGAGCCAAGAGGGCGGATCGGCCTGGAGCGCGTTCAGCTCGTCCCGGGAGACGACGCCCTCCTGGAATTCGGCGGGCGCTGCCGACAGCAGAATCCCCAGCTTCTTGGCCGCGGTCGCCGGCTTCATGGTCTGCGGGGTCTTCGCCTTGGGCGTGCTCATGACGTCAAGGGTAGCCAGCGGGAGGGAGCCGTCTGGACGCGGCTAGGCTGAGCGGGTGACCAAGGGTGAGTTCCGGCTGGCCTACGCGCCGGGGGTGACGCCCGGGAAATGGGCCGGGGTGTGGGCCGAGCGGGTGCGTGAGGTGCCGCTTCGGCTGATCCAGATGCCTGCCGCCGAGACTGTCCCCCTGCTGCGGGACGGCGGCGTGGACGCGGCGTTCGTGCGCCTGCCCGTCGACCGCGAGGCCCTCCACGTGATCCCGCTGTACCTGGAGACGACCGTGGTGGTGGTGCCGAGGGATCACGCGGTGGCCGCGGTCGAGGAGGTGGAGCTTGCCGATCTCGCCGACGAGGATGTGTTCGAGCCGCTCGACGAGGTCTTGGCCTGGGTTGACCGCCCCGGGCAGCCCGCCTTCACCCGTCCCGAGAGCACGGCGGACGCGATCGAGCTGGTGGCGTCGGGGGCCGGAGTCCTACTGCTCCCTCAGTCTCTGGCCCGCCTCCACCACCGCAAAGACCTCACCTACCGCACCGTGACCGACGCCCCCCAGTCCCAAATCGGCCTTGCCTGGCTCGAGGCCGCGACGACCGACCTCATGGAGGAACTGATCGGCATCGTCCGCGGCCGCACCCCCAACAGCTCCCGTGGCCGCACCCCCCAACAACAACCCACCCGTAAGAAGCCCCCGCAAAAGCACTCCACTCCCAAGCCTCGCCGCCGGACGCGCCGCCGGACGTGAAAAGGGGTCATGCTTACCGACGTCGCTTAGGGCCTGTCTCGAAGTCGGGTTTGGGTGGTCTACGGCGGCCGGGCGGCGTGGCGGGTGTTCATCCGCAGCCGGGTGAGGATCCGCCAGTTCTTCAAGTCGGCGAAGCCGCGTTCGACGGGGGCGCGTTGACTGCCGAGAAGTTGGTTGGCCTGCTTCTGGGCGGTGGCCAGGGAGGTGCCCTTGAAGAACCAGACCCCGAGCTTTCACCTGCTGTAGTAAGTCACGCGCCGAGGGCGTGGACGATGAGCTCGGCGACCGCGTCGGGATCGACGTGCTGGCCGGTGAGGTGCTGGAGGCCCTCCTGGTAGAGCAGGACCGTGGCGAACGTGGCGGCGGCGGCCTCGAGGCGTGCGGCGTCGCCGCGGCTGCCGGGCAGGGTGAGTTCGAGGGCGCTGCGGGCGCGGCGTACGACCTCGGCGTTGACCCGCCTGAGGCGCTCACGGGCCGAGCCGTGCGTGTCGGCCTCGCGGAAGAGGATGCGGCGCATGGCCGGCGAGGCCCGCAGCGGAAACCTCCGCGCGAGCCCGGACAACGCATCGGCCGGGTCACCGTGCACGGTCTCGGCGTCGGAGACCTCCTCGACGAACGTTCGCTCGTGGATCAGTGTGGTCAGGACGTCGATCTTCTGCGGGAAGTAGTGGAAGACCAGCCCCTTGGGGACCTTGGCCCGCTTGGCGATCCCCGCGGTGGAGGTGCCGTTGTAACCGGCCTCCGCGAAGAGCTCCTCGGCGGCGTCGAGAATCCGGGTGCGTGTATCGGCGGATACGTCATGTGACCGTCTCATACGCCCTTCCGGTGTTCTTTCGTGGAACCGCCGAAAATGAGTCGCGGCCCCTGGGCGGGTGCGCCCAGGGGCCGTCTCGGGGCCTTGGGTTACGTCGCCGCTGACGTGCTCCGAACCTGGATCGCGTCCCACACGCCGACGATAGTCGCGACACCGCCGGCGATCCATGCCGTCCAGGCCGCGGCGTCCGAACCGGTGAATCCGAAGGCCCACGGCGAGACGAAGATCAGCGCTGCGAAGGCTGTTGTCGTCCACGGCAGCGGGCCCGCCGCCGACAGGAGCGCGTACAGACCCGAGAGCGTGAGCAGGGCGCCGAGCACCATGAGGGGCTGCTTGCCCGCGTCGTCCGCCCACAGGTCGGGGGCGAGAAGTGCGGCGAGTCCGGCCAGAAACGCGACCGCGTTCTGCCAAGTGATTTTACCCATTGGGCCGCCTCCGGGAGATCCGATGTGGAGGTTTTGTCCCTTCAAGGATTCCCTGACTGACCGCCCGGTCAATCGAAACCGGGTGGATATATTATAGAGGTGGGAAAGATAGCTTTGTATGGCTAAATAGTGCTAAGAAACGGTCGGCAGCCGGACCGTGACCGACGGGCAGTCGCTCCAGGGCCGGACCGTGCCTGTGGGTGCCGAATACTGCGTCACCTCACGCGACCTGGGCGTATCCGTGAAGGGGGCCGCCGAGCCTGGATCGATCTGCGGCAACTCGACACCTGGCTCGACCGCGCCGTCATTGCCACATCCATCGCCGACCTGTTCGACTGATTACCCTGGCCTGGCGTGCGAGCGGGGAAATGCGGCCCTGGCGCTGCGACGTCCTATCGTGATTCCTGAGACTTGATCTTGGTGGGTCCGGCAGTTTTAAGGGCGCCGTCGCAGTACTAATAGGTCTTGTAATAGAGCAGCTCGCCGGATTCTCCCGGCGCCGCGCCTTCGCTCGGGACGAACAGCGTGACGAGCATGGCGCGTTGACCGCTTGGTGTCTTCAGCGCCGTCAGCGTGGGATTCGCGAACGCCGTGCTGCCGCCGTCGGTTTGGATGGTGGTGCGGTCGGCGTTGCCGGTCTGGTAGTCGTACAGGAAGACCCGCCAGGAGCCGAAGTCTCCCTTGGTGTACTGACCTTCGATCAGCCCGAAGCTGTAGCCGAGGAAGACGGTCTGGTCGCGGTCGCCGATGTTCCCGCCCACGCCCCAGTAAAGCAGGGCGTTGTCGAAGTTCGGTTGTGCCGAGGTCGTCCAGGAGCCGAAGTTCGTGAGCGTTCCCCGCTGCTGACGGTCCCGGTCGCAGTTCCACCAGTAATGCCCGCCGACGTCGATGGTCGAGTGGTCGATGTCCGGTGACAGCTTGATCGAGTAGAGGTTCGGCGTACCTTCCGCGCAGGACGACAGCTGCCGCGGCGCGTCGTACGAGCGGGAGACCTTGCCGGCGAGCAGGTCGGTGCGACTGGCGAAATAACGGAAGGCGAGATGGTTGTTGCCGCCGCCCGGATTCTCTTGCTCCCAGGCGAGGACGAAACCGCCGTTGGAGGCCTGCGCGATGGTCGGCTGCGAGGCCGGGCCGGTGTTACTACCGGCGAGCTCGCGTACCCAGTGCCAGGTCAGCAGGTCGCTCGACGTCGCGAGGTTGACCCGGAAATGGCCGTCGGTGAACATGAAGTGCGAGACGGCCAGATAACCACCGGTGTTGTCCTGGATGACCTTGACTGTGTCCATTGTGTGGCCGGCGTCGTCGTGCAGCGCATAGCGCTTTCCGTCCGCCTGGGTGACGTTCTCCACGATCGTACGAAGCTGCGCGCGGGTCGGGTCGGACGGCGCTCCGGACGCCTGGGCCGGAGCGGGCAGCAACGCGGCGACTAGGACCAGGCCAGCGGCGAGTTTGGCGAGCACGGCGACCCTCCTCATGAAAACCACAGCCGAAGCACGGTATCCCGTTTCGCGCTGACGCGGTTGGCCTAATTAGGCCGGGTGTAGCTCCTTGAGGCTTTTTCGTCCTGGGTCTATTCGAGGCAGTTGCTGGTCCTCAGCTGAGGCGCATCTTCGACTCGAGTCGTGCGTCGGCTTCCGATGTCGCGACCGGCTGCCCGGGATCTTTGAGGACCATGACCTCGTCGGTCCGGAAGACGAGGCGCTTCAGGAGATGGCCCGCTCGATGCGGCAGAACGGCACTCGTGGCCGTCGGGGCTCGTGCAGCCTCACAGCCGGGATCTCAGCACGTCGACCTCGCAGCCTGGCGAGGACGGGTCGAAGCCGTGCTCGACCAGCCAGCGGACCGCCAGCAGGCTTCGCAGCGACCACCATGCGCGGATCACGTCGAGGTCGACGTCGGTGCCGTAGCCGGCGACGACGTCGCCAAGGTGCTCCTCGTGTCCGAGCGTCAAGGTGGCGAGGTCGAACAGGGCATCGCCCTGGCTCGCCTCGGACCAGTCGATCACGCCGGTGATCTCGTCAACGTCGACGAACATGTGGGTGATCTGCAGGTCGCCGTGCGTGAACACCGGTGTCCACGGCCGGAGCGCTGCCTCGGCAACCTGGCGGTTGCGCGTGACCAGGTCGGCGGGAAGGATGCCGTTCGTGACGAGCCACTCGCATTCGCCGTCGAGGTGCGATGCGATCTCGTCGAGGCTCCGACCGGGCCATGGCGGCAGCGGCGCGTCGTGCAGCATCCGTGCGGCGGCACCCGCCGCGGCCCACGCCGCCGACGACGCGGTCGACGGCTCGCCGAGGCGGCCGAGTGCCGTCCCGGGGAGGGCGGCGAGCGCGAGCACGGGCGGCTTCCGCCACAGGACCTCCGGAGTCGGGATCGGCGCCATGGCCATCGCCTCGACTTCGACGTCGGTGCGCGTCTGATCAGCGTCGATCTTCAGGAACACGTCACCGACGCGCAGGGTCGCGCGCTCGTGATGGGCAACGACGACCTCGACCTCTTCCACGTCGGCGATTATCGCGGGGATGACCATCGACGTCACCGGGTTTATCGCGTGCGACTACGCGGCTGACCGTGTCCCGCT
Source organism: Actinoallomurus vinaceus (assembly GCF_039542055.1). Taxonomy (NCBI): domain Bacteria; kingdom Bacillati; phylum Actinomycetota; class Actinomycetes; order Streptosporangiales; family Thermomonosporaceae; genus Actinoallomurus; species Actinoallomurus vinaceus. The sequence continues at coordinate 39,403 of NZ_BAABHK010000007.1, read as the reverse complement.
GCCCGGCGGCCTCGTGCACGCCACCGGCCGCTGACGGATCGAGCGCTGAACGACCAGATCATCTTCCTGCATCCGTGTAGTGGTGTGGCCGTACCGCCGGTGCCGAGTAAGCCGCTGCGGATCGTTACGCCGACCGAGTTCGCACCGATCGTTGCGGCGTTGCCGGACGAGCAGTGGCGAGTGAGCGGATTAAGAGGGGGATCACCAGCGGTTGTGGTGGATCGCGGCCTCCAGGGGGCGGCGGTGGCGCCAGCCGTGCCGTTCGAGATCCGGCACGGTTTCCAGATGGGTGACCGGCCCTACACACAGCCAGGCGACGGGCCGGATCCCGGTCGGAATACCGAGCAACTGACGCAGGTGCGGTTCGCGGTAGAAGGACACCCAGCCGACGCCCAGGTTCTCGGCGGTGGCGGACAGCCATAGGTTCTGGATGGCCAGGCAGACCGAGTACAGTCCCGCGTCGGCAATGGCGTGTCGGCCCAAGACCGCGGGGCTGCCCCGGTCGGGATCGTAGGTGACCACGATCGACAGGCTGCTCTCCAGTACACCGTCGATCTTTATCCGGGCGAAACGGTCGGCGGCGGCCGTGGTGAGGGTGGCGGCGAACGTGGTGCGTTCGTGCTGGACGTGGTCATGGAAGGCGCGCCGGACGGCCGGGTCCTCCACGATGATGAAGTCCCAGGGTTGGGAGAGCCCGACACTGGGCGCGGCGTGCGCAGCCGCCAAGATCCGGTGGAGGACGTCTTCTGGTATCGGCGCGCCGGTGAACTGGGCGCGCACGTCACGGCGACGGTAGACCACGTCGTAGATGCCGGCGTTCATGGGCAGGCTCCCGCTGCGTCAGGCCACCTTGGCGGTGGCCGGTGGAGCGAGGCCGGTCTTCGGACTTCCGGATCGATGCCTGACCATCCGCCTTCCCGGCCTGGCGGCCAGTGGCTGCGCGTGCGCGCGTGGACGGCGGCTCCCCGGTTACCGCGGCGGGCCCGTGCCGGAATTTCACCGGCTTCCCGATTCTCCCCTCGTAGGGGCACCTCGCGTCATTCCATGCCGGCCGCGAGCGTATCAATCCCCGCCGACCCCGACACTCGCGGCCATCGCACTCACGATGAACCGGACCTACACCCGGCGTGGATGGCGTGTCGCCATCCGCCGGACCGTACAACCACAACGTGGGTACCTCATGACCCAGGGTTGCGCCGGCTCGCGGCCGGAGATTCGTGTGCCGATGCGCGAGGTGCGTCTCACTACCTGAACGGGCAGGTCGGCCAACGGGTAGGCGAGGCGGGGCCCCTCAAAGCCGGCGTCGGCCACCACCCAGATATCAGGGTCACCCGGGCACCAGTGACCGGCCGCGATGAGATGCTCGGCGACCGCGTCACGGTCGACCCACCGGACGGCGGTACCCCACCACCGCGATCAGCGACGCCCGCGGCAACACCACCGAAGTCCGCCAATACATGGCCGACCATCCCTCCGGTGACTACGACGCGACCGCCTACTCGCAGGAATGACCGCGACCATCACCGACGCCGCACCCACAGGGCGTCGACGTGTCGGTCCTCAGCCTGAACCCACCAGGCGTCCAGCTCTGGTCCGACGCCGCCACGGCGACGTCGCCAGCACGAGAGACGAACGATGCGCTCGCCGACATCATGGCCGGGCAACCTGGCACGATTCGCCGCACTCGCTGCCGTCGCGCCCCGGAATCCCGAGGCGGCGGCCGAGGAAACTCGCCGCAACACCGATCCGCGGACTGTGTTGACCGCCGCGCTGGCGGCGCCGAGCAGCGCGAAGCCGCCGGGCGTACTCGGACAAGGTCGGTCGTATTCGCCCAAAAACGGAACCGTCCGTTGGTGAACCCGAGCACGGTGGGATTCGTATGCCTTACCGAGGGGTCGGCCTACCGCCGATACCGCCTGCGTACGGGGCGAGGGGTCGACCTTGGACCGCCGCGCCGTCGCGTGGAGGAGGTGCACCGACGACCGGCCATCTCTCTCGCCGCGACCGAATCCGTCACCGGAGGTAGATCGTGACCCGCCGGATGATGCCGGACCGGGGACCGACCGGGCCGGAGCCCTGGACAACGCCGACCGAGCCACGCTGGAGCATCTCGACGAAGCGTTGCGCCGGCATGTGCCCTCAGGGGGAGGGACGGCCGGCAGCACCTGGCCGGCGCGCCGCTGGACGCGGCGCCGCCCGCGATCGATTTCAGACTTAAGGAGAGCGATCTTGTCTTCGCAGTCAGGACCCGGCGAACGCGTGGAGTCGCTCGGTATCCGCCGGCCGGTGGAGCTGCCCAAGGCGGACATCGAGGAGGCCGGAGACCTGGCGCCGGCCGCCGGCGCCGAGCCGGCCCATGAGGGCGACCGGTCCGCCACCGAGGAGAAGAAGGCCGGCGAGACCCAAGAGCGGCCGAAGGACACACCGTCGGCGGCGAAGGAGCAGGAGGACGCCGCCCCGGACACGGACGTCGCGGTGGCGACCGCCCCGCAGATCGGTGCGGTGAGCGCCGACGAGATGCCGCCGGACCGGCCGAAGAAACCCGTGCTGGCCGCGGTCGCGATCGGCGGGGCCGTCCTGCTCGCGGTCCCGATCCTGCTGATCGGCACGGGCTCGCGCCACGCCAAGAAACACCCCGCCTCGGCGGCGGCCGACAGGGTGCTGTCCGGCAACGGCCAGCAACCTCCGCCGGGTGCGTACACCTCCACGGCCCCGTCGGCCACCCCGACCTCGACACCCTCCGCACACGCGACGCACAAACCGGCGGCCATCAAGAGCGCCGAGCCCAAGGCCTCCGCCAAACCTTCACCTCGCGCCCATGCGGCCCATAAGGGCGGTCCCTCGAGTAAAGCGGCCCGCAAGGGCGTTCCGGCGAGTGAGAAGCCGATGTCGGGCGGGAATCCGTGGGCACTCGAAGTGCATGCGTCATACGACCTCAACCCGGGTAAGACCCTGCGCACGAACCGCCTCGCGTTGACCATGCAGACGGGCGGCGACCTCGTGCTGCGCGACACGAGCGGCGAGATCATCTGGTCCACCGGGACGCATCACGCCGGTGCGTACGCCGAGTTTCAGACCGACGGCAATCTGGTCGTCTACGTCAACGGCAGACAGGCGGTCTGGGCGTCGGGAACGTCCGGCCACGATGGCGCCACGCTGGTGCTCCAGGCCGACGACAACATGGTGATCTACAACGGCCACAATGCGACATGGGCGACCAATACCAACAGGTGACTCCGCGACCGAGCGATGCCGTTCGCGGAAACCTCGTGCCGCTCGGAAACCCGGTTTCGCGTCGTGACCTGGGTTTTTGCTGCGGGATCAGTGTTGTGGCTGGCACCATCTCGAGGTGCTGTTGTCGCTGGTCTACCCGTGGTCAGGTCTCTGCTCGGCTTGTTGAGGATGCCGGTCCGTTCCGATGTGTCCAAAGACGTCGAGCTGCTGGTGTTCCGCCATGAGAACCGGGTGCTGCGTCGGCAGTTGGGCGGCCGGCCGCGGTGGGACCACGCCGACCGGCTCTGGCTTGCGGCGTTGTCGCGGCTGGCGAACCGCTGCCGGTGGTCGGACGTCTTTCCGGTCATCCCGGCCACGATCCTGCGCTGGCACCGTAACCTGGTCTCCCGCAAATGGACCTACACCGACCGGCGCCGACCAGGACGACCGGCCACCGGCGCGCCGATCAAACGCTGATCTGCCGGATGGCGCGGGAGAACCCGGTGTGGGGGCACCGGAGGATCCAAGGTGAGCCGGCCCGCCTGGGGCACACGATCGCCGCATCCACGGTGTGGGAGATCCTGCGGGCGGCCGGTGCAGATCGCGCTGATCTCCTGATCGGGGTGAAGGTAGCCACTGGTGGCGTGCGCGGTTTTAGTGCGGATCCTCGAGAACTCGCTTGAGCCTTGTGAGATCGGCGGCCACGAGGCCCTCGTCGCGCGCGAATTCTTGATCGCTCATACCCGGAAGTCGACGCAGCGTGAAAACCACCTCACAACCGTCTCCGTCCGGTATCACCCGCATCGGGTTGTAGACGATCTCCCCAGAGGGCCACGTCACCTCATGGTCGAGGACACCGTACTCATTGCGCGGAGCGAAGGACAGACCGACCCGGCCCTCCGAGGTCTCGACGAACCACCGTCCATCGACCTTCTCGACGGCGCTTCCGAGGCCAGGGGCCCATACCGGCAGGTTGATCGGATCCGAGGCGTAGTCGTAAACCTCATCCGCAGGCCGGGCGATCGACTCGCTGATGTGCCTAGATGCTGAAGCCATAACGCGACCATGCCAGGTGCCACCGACATCCTGATCGCGGCAACCGGCGACCGTGCTCCACTAGGTGATCATCTACACAGAGGTGGGGCCAATTCTCACTCGCCGAGTTCCCCTCCAAGATCGCTAAGTGGGGCCAACTCAAGCTCGTATCCGGGGCCAGGTGTCGTTAGTTGAATCAGTCGGTGGTTTTGCCGGTGAAGGAGCCGGTGGTGAGCTGCCCGGCGAAGGGCCAGGTCGAGTTCTTGGCGACGTTGTTTCGGCACGCACAGCGTCAGCCAGGTCACGGCGATGATGGTCGCGCTGGAGCCTTCGTCTGGTTCATGTCGCCGATCGTCTCCCACAGCCGCAGCGCCCGCCCGCGGTGCTGGCGCGCCAGGTCGTAGACGCCGGCGGCGGCATCCAGGTCGCCGATCAGTTGCCAGCACGCGGCCTCGTCCTGACGGTCGCCGTGCCGGTGGAACAGGTCCGCCGCGCGCTCCAACGCCCGGCTCGCCCGGTCCCGGTCGTGCTGACCGGCGTACACGCGGCCGACTTCCAGCAGCGTGTACGCGACGCACCGCTCGTCGGCCAGTTTCTCGAAGGTGGCCAACGCCTGCCACAGGCAGCGCAGCGCCTCGTCCGGATCACCGCGCCGATCGTGCAGCCGGCTGAACCGCCGCAGCACGACCGCCACCCGATGCCCGTCGTCGAGCGCCCTGGCCTGGCGCAAGGCCTCGCCGAACCAGGACTCCGCCTCGTCGAGTTCGCCCTGCATGAGCCGCATCACGGCCATCGAACAGGACAGCTGCGCTTCGAGGTGCCGGTCGCCCTCACCGACCGCGATGGCCAGCGCCTGCTCGACACGCTCGACGGCTTCGTCGTCACGGCCCTGTACCCGGCTGACCGTGCCCAGCATCGCCACCGACAACGCCTCGCCGCGCTTGTCCCCGCCGTCCTGGCACAGCCCGACGGAGGACTCCAGGGCACGGGTCGCCCCGTCGAACTCGTCTCGGTAGATGTGCAGCTGGCCAAGACCGCGCAGCAGCACCGATGCGCCGCGCACGTTGCCAGCGGCCTCGGCCGCGTCCAACGCGAGCCGGTGCCCGTGCTCCCAGTCCTGATACAGGCACCGGTGGTCGTAGTAGGTCACCGGGCCGGCCGCCAGCTCCCAGGCCAACTCGTCCAGTCCCCAGTCCACGGCCAGTTTCACCGCGCCGAGCAGGGTGTCGCGTTCCGCGTCGAACCAGCCGACGGGGTCGGCCATCAGCCGGTCCACGACCGCGTTGGGCAGCGACAGGCGCGGCGCCGAACCGGGCTCGCCGACCAGCAGCCCGGCCGGCAGCCGATCGGTGCCGCGCCCGGCCAGATCGAGCCAGGCTGACAGCACCCGGACAATCGCGTCCCGCTTGTCCGTCGTCGGCAGCTGGGCGGCGATCTCCACTGCACAGGTCCTGATCAGGTCGTGCAGCCGGTAGCGCGGCTGGCCGATGGCGTCGGTGGCGGTGAGCCGCACCAGGCTGGCGTCGACGAGGGTGTCCAGCACCTCCTCGGCGTCCGAGCGGTCCAGCAGCGGGCCGACCACCCAGCCGGGCAAGGTGTAGGCGCCGAGCAGACCCAGCAGGCTCAGCGCGCGCACCGCGTCGGCCGGCAGCAGCCGCAAGCTCAGTTCGACGCTGGCTCGCACGCTGAGATCCCCGATCCTCAGCTCGGCCAGCCGCCGGGACTCATCCTCGATCCGTTCGCGCAGCACCCGCAGCGACCAGGCCGGGCGCCCGGTGAGTTTGGCGCCGGCGATCCGGATCGCCAGCGGCAGGTTGCCGCAGCAGTCGAGGATCGCGTCGGCCTCCGCCGGTTCCCGCTCGACCCGCCGCCGCCCGACGATGCCGGTGAACAACTCCCGCGCCTCTGCCGGGCTCAGCACGTCCAGGTCGATGTGCCGGGCGCCGGGAAGTTGCGTCAGCAGAGTGCGGCTGGTGATCAACACGGCACAGCCGTCGGCCCCGGGCAGCAACGGCAGCACTTGATCGGCGTGACCGGCATCGTCCAGCACCACGAGCATCCGGCGGTCCACCAGCAACGAACGGTAGAGCGCGGCCCGTTCAGACAGGCCGTCCGGGATCGCGCTGCCGGCGATCGAAAGTGCACGCAGCGCCTCGGCCAGCATCAGCGCCGGGTCTCGCGGCTCGTCCGATGTCGCGGCGAGGTTGAGGTAGAGCTGGCCGTCGGGGAAGGTGGCGCTCGCCAGCCGCGCGGCGTGCGTCACCAGACAGGACTTGCCGACACCGGGACCGCCCACGATGACGGCCACCGGGGCCCGGTTCGGCGCCGACCCGTCGAGCAATCGGGCGACCTCGGCCAGCGCGTCGGCTCGACCCACGAAGTCAGGTACATCGAGCGGCAGTTGGCGCACCGGCATCGCCATAACCGGTTCGGTGGCCGCCGTGCCAGGACTTTCCGGTCGTGTGTCCGAGGGACCGCTCACTGGGACAGGGACCGCCAGGGCGGGATCGGCGGCCAGGATGCGCAGATGCAACGCCTGGATCGGCGGGGTGGGGTCGACGCCGAGTTCGCCGGCCAGTGTCCGGCGCAGCCGCTCGTACACCTGCAGCGCCTCGCCTTGTCGCCGGGACCGGTAGAGGGCGACCATCAAGTGTTCTGCGACTTGCTCGTCGTAGGGGTGCTCGCGTAACAGGGCGGTCAGTTCCTCGATGACCTCACGATGACGCCCCAGGTCGAGTTCGATGCTCAGGCACAGTTTGTGCGTGGCCGCGCGCTTCTCGTTCAGCCGTGCCGCATCGAGCTCCAGGACCCGGCTGGAGATGTCGACCAGGGCGTTACCGCGCCAGCAGGTCAGCGCGCGCCGCAGCGCGACAGCTGTCTCGAACGGGGCCTTGTGCCGTTCGGCGAGGTGCCGCTCGTGGTCGAACTCCAGCAGGTCGAGCTGATCCGGGGTCAGATGGATCTGGTAGCCGCCGCGCCGCGTGCTGATCAAGGAGCGGGGTGCTCCGCACGCGGCGAGGTTGCGGCGCAGCCCGGAGAGAGCGTCCTGGACCTGACGGACCGCGGTGGCGGGTGCTTTCCCGTCCCACATCACGGCGACGAGCCGTTCGGTGGCGACGAGGTTGTTGGCGTCGACCAGAAGCGCGGCCAGCATCTTGGCCTGCCGCGGTCCGTCGAGCCGGACCTCGCGCCCGGTGATCTGGGCGTGTAACGGCCCCAGCACGCCGAATCTCATAGTCCCCCCGGCACTTGACGATCAGCGCCGATCCCCCGGCCGACCTCGCACAAGGACGAATCTAGGACGGCCGACGGACCCGTGTCCATAGCGTCACCGTAGCGGGGCTCACCCAAGACCAGTGGGCAGGCAATGCGTGCGGAGCGTGCCTTCGGATTCCGCGCTTGAGGCGACCAGGGGGAGGTGGCCAGACCCAAGTGATGAGCATGCCAAGCGAACGGGAGTGACCGCCGCGTGGATCCAGGTGTTTCGGTACCGCCGACCTCAAGCCGGGCCCGCGAACGCACGGTTACCGGTCACTACGGTGCGGTCTACAAAACAGACGCCAGATTCGCGTCGGCCTCTATTCCTCTCCAACCCTTTACTGGATTCAGATGAAACCCAGCACAGCTTCCAACGTAAGTGCGACCCCCGCCAGCTCGTTCGCAAGCCCCGCCTGGATGGCGGAAGTTCAAGAAGAAGCTCTCCATGGTGCTTGCGGCCGCGGCTCTGGTCACCGGAGTAGGGGTGCTGGGCGCGGCGCCGGCGCAGGCTGCGTCTTGCGGCTCCGACCGGGCAATGGCCAGCGTCCCACCATGCTCGACAGTTCCAGTCGCCACTGAATACATCCCCTGAATTGAGGTTCCTTATGCTCTTCCGCCGACTCACTGCCGCCGCAGCCGCTTCCTGCGCCGCGGCCGCCGCGCTCGCCGTCATCGGTCCCGCTCTCCCAGCCAAGGCCGCAGCATGCTCCAATCCCGTCCCGCTTGGGCCCGCAACTCCCATCAACCTCCATAACGGGTCCGGCACCTGGACCTACGGATACCTCTACGTCGGCTGGTACGCAAACTGCCAAAGCGCCTATGCCGAAGTCGACTGGCGATCCGGCTGGCAGAACGCGGTCACTGGAAGCGTCTACCTGAACTGGAACGCTCCCGGCCACAACAGTGCGGAGGGCGAGGTGCCCTACCCCAACGGCGGCATCATTTCCTGGAAGTCCGCCAACCTCTACCAAGGTCCCGGCAACCCCTACTCCGCTGGTCGCTCCTTCACCGCCGCCATCAAGGTCACTTTTCACGGCGATCCAAACGGGTGGAGTTGCGGACCGATCGTCCTTACCGGCAACACGCACGACTTCTCCAATGGTGGTAACAGCGGTGTCGGAGACGGCACCTGCAATGCCTCGGGTATCTAGCGCCTCGCCCTAAACAGGGTGTCGGAAAGAGCGGTGCCATGGACTACAGACGTCGCCTGATGTACGGGATAACAGACGGTTATCCCGTACATCGTGACCGGGGGTCTCCGCGTGTGACCTTCCCATGTGTGTGGCTGTGCGGACGGCGACTTCGCCTATAGGATCTCGTCTTCTTGTCCAGGCGGATGTCGTTGACCTGCTGATGTGTGCGGTTTCTCAGCGGTTTGGCCATCCGGGACCGGTCCCGGATGGCCTTACCTATCGTCGCGGTGTGCTACGCGCGGGCGAACAACTCGGCCGACAGTGCCCGAAGCTGCGGCGGCGGGGACACGGAAGCTGGTACTACGCCCTGGACATCCCCGCCGGGCTGAGTACCGGCCGTCGCCGGCATCAACGTCAACAGGTGTTCAGCCTCTCCCCGGCACTGAAAATCATCCACTCGCAGGGCGGCGATCCGGCGGCCCGACCTCGTTCGGAAGGACTGAGACTCCATGGCATTGTCTTCGCTCCGCGGCGGTACGACGCTTGCGCGTGCCGTCACGCTCTGCGGCATCGCCGCGGCCGCGACCGGCCTCCTGGCCACCAGTGCCTCCGCAGACACCGTCTGCGCCTTCTTCACCTCGTCCCAATCTGATTGGTACGCCTGGAACAACACCACCTGGGGATCTTGGGTCCTGAGTAAGGGGCCCAGTTACAACAGCATTTACATCAAGTTCCAGTCCGACGGAAACCTGGTGGTGTATCGGCAACGTGACAACGCGGTGATGTGGGCGTCGGGCACCTGGGGCCGCAACGTCACCGACCTGGACTGGTCGGTGAGCGCCGGCGGAATCCTGCTCAAGCGCGCTGACGGGTCGGTGGTCTGCCAGATCGGCGAGGGCGCCTCCACCGGCCGTGCCCAGGTCCAGGAGGACGGCAACTTCGTCTTCTACAACGACGTCAGCGAGGCCACCTGGTCGATCTGGGGGACGCCCTACACCACCAACTACTGCAACGTCAGCCACTAGTAAAGGCAGACGTGCGCTCGGGGCGTCTGAGGGGCCGAACAAGAGAACGCCCCGTACTCCCAATGCAGGTCGACGCCTCCCCTTCGTAGCAGATGACCGGCAACCGGTGGCCACATCCCGAGACCGCCCATGCGCGGCCTGGCTTCACCGTCGCCTCATAACTTCATGAAGGGAAGATCTATGTTCACCCTCCCGCGTTCCACATCCGCGATGAAAGCCGCGCTCGCCGCCACCATCGTGGCCGGAACCCTGCTCGTCACCGGTGGCGTGGCGAACGCTGCCACCTACTTCGGGCCGGCTCAAGCATGCCGCGGCGCTACGCCCCCCGGCCTCTACCCCGAGGACGTCCAACTCGACCCGTGCTTCGACTCCACCGAGGAGCACGGCCGCTGGTTCTTCACCGGGGCCGGGTTCTCTTCCCCGTACACCGACATCGACGTCTACACCCAGGTCGGCTGGAAGCCACGCGGCGCGGACGGCAATCCCGTCCCCGGCGAACCCTACTGGGGCGGAAGGGTCGTCTTCTGGGGCGATGTCACGGGCATCCACACCCCCATCTACGACGTCAACGAGAACGACGGCATAGGCATTAGCCCAGGCTACTGCTTCTACAACAAGATCTGGTTCACCGATAACGGAAAAAGCTACGGCCCCGCCGAATCCCCCGGTGACTGCTTCTAAGCCGCGCCCCGGCGAACGCCGGCACTGCCGATACAACGGGGAGACCGCAGAGTACATCACGCCCACCAGCCCCTGTTAGCACGACTCAACCTCGGGATTTTAGCCGCGAATCAGAATTCGACCGTGAGAAGGAGAAGCTGAATGAAGCACAAACTCCAGACGGCGGCCGTGGCGGTCCTCGCCGCTGCGGTAGCAGTCGCGGCACCATCAGCGGCGAAGGCCGACATCATCATCACTCAAGACTGCCGTGGCTGGTACCCCACCGGGCATGCGGGAGTGCTTCTGAACCCATGCGTGGAGGCCGACGCCAACGACCTCGGGCAGGGCTGGTACTTGAAGCCGTATGCGTACGTGACCTCGCCTTCGACAGACGTGCGCGTCTACATCCAGACGGGCACGTCCGCCAACCGGACTTCACCGATCACCTGGGAATCCGCGACCACCCAGTCAGCGGTGTTCGGGCCCAACGAATACAACCAGAAGTGGGAGGCCAACGAGCAGATCTACGACTACTTCCAGGGCTGCAATTGGACCCGGGTCTGGGCGACCGACGGCAGCGCCACCTTTGCTTGGGACATCGAGAGCCCGCCTGCCTGCTACGGCGTCTGACCAAGTACCCATAGCATCGTCACCGCCCGCCTCATGGCCGCCGCCGGAGAGCCCACCACCCAGGCCCGCGACGACATCATCGACTTCTCGCTTGAGCGGCTCACCGAAACCAGCAGAGGCCTACCAGCAACCAGCCGCCACCTGATACCGGCCTCAACGCAGAGCCGGCGTGTCAGCGGGGGCCGGCCCGGTCGGACGGGGCGACTGAGGCGACCGCGTAGTCGACGCTCCCTGTCGGTGGCACCCACAAGATCCATATCCGCAACGTCCCCCCGGCCCCATTCAGCGACTCCACGGTCTTGGCACGCCACACCCTCGACCGGACCAGCGGTTACGAACCCCACTGGGTCACCGACCAGGGCGCCCCACGCAGCTGAACACTCGCCGGCACCACCACGCCGGCTCGAACCGGCCGGACGCCACCAACTCCGCGACCACAAACCCGCAGCACATCTGACCGGAACGGAACCGCAATGAACTCTCGCCTCCGACTCCAACTCGCCGCTACCGTCATCGCCACGACCGCCGCCGGCCTCGCCGTGGTGACCACGTCGGCGGCCAACGCCGAAACCGGCTGCAAGTCCGGATCGGTCGTCTCCGGCCCGGCACACGGCTGGTACCTGCAGATCTGCAAGACCCCCTACAACGGAACCACCGACAAGTTCTCCTGGACTGCCCGCAACACCGACTCCGGCGCGGCAGCCGCGACCGTCTCCTACACAGTCCAGTGCACAGGTGGCACCTCGGGCTTCGCAGCCGTCGCCCCGCCCGGCCCGGCGAGCTGGGGCGGCTGGTACTCGCCTGCCTGCGCCTTCCACGCCGAGCTGAACGTGGGCGGCGCACCCGGCCCCGGCGGAGCCCCCATCATCCTCAACCTGTCCGCCGACTAAGCGCAGCATGAGTGCCGGATGGGTGTAGCTCTTCTGCAGTGACCGGTTGAACTGGGCGTTTGCCGTTGCGGCTGTTCGCATGATCAACATCGTGAGGATCCCAGCAAACGGACCCACCGAAGCCGGGGCGGGACTGTCCGGATCTGTGTGAGCGGGCCGGTGATCGCCTTTAGTGGAGGGTATTCAGGAGCGGTCCGCACTGTCGAGTACCGCGCACAATCGCTCGAGCGCGCCCGCGAAGGCGTGCTCGGGCGGTGTGCCGTAGCCGACGACCAGCGCCGGACCCGCGCCGCTGCCGAACAACGCCATCCCGGCCAGCGCCAGCCCCTGTCGTTCCGCGCGAGCAACCAACTCGTCCTCGCCCGGCCCGTCCGCAGGCAGTTCCAGGACCGCGTGCAGCCCGGCGGCGATTCCGGACACCCGCACGCGCGGGGCACACCGGGCCACCGCCGCGACCAGCCGGTCCCGGCGCCGCCGGTAGTGCACGCGCATCCGCCGCACATGCCGGTCGTACGCACCCGAGACGATCAGCTGGGCAAGGGTCAACTGGTCTAGGACGGGGGAGTAGCGATCGGCGAGCCGCTTCTCACGTACGACCGGTTCCAGCAGGTGGGGCGGTAGCACCAGCCAGCCCAGCCGCAGCCCCGGCGCCAGGCTCTTGCTCGTCGTTCCCGCATAGACGACGTGCCTCGGGGCAAGGCCCTGTACAGCGCCCACCGGGTGCCGGTCGTAGCGAAACTCACCGTCGTAGTCGTCCTCCACGATCACCGCGCCGCGCTCGCGGGCCCACGCCACGGCAACCGTCCGCCGCGCGGGCGGCAGTGTCACACCGGTCGGGAACTGGTGCGACGGCGTGCACAGCAGTGCGTCCTCGTCCGTCAGGCGGTCGACACGAACGCCGTCGGCGTCGAGCGGCAGCCGTACGGTCTCCAGCCCGGCGTTGCGCAGAATCGTCCGGGTGTCCGGGAAACCGAGCGTCTCCATCGCGATCCGTCGCCCGCCGATCCCGCACAGCGCTCGCCCCAGCAGACCGGTGGCCTGGACGAATCCCGAGCACACCATGATCAGCCCCGGTTCGGTGCGCACCCCGCGTACCCGCGCCAGGTAGCCGGCCAGTGCCTCGCGCAGCTCGGGCCGGCCGCGTGGATCGGTGTGGCCGAGGGCGTCGTGAGGCGCGGCGGCCAGCGCATCGCGGCTCGCGGCAAGCCAAGCGTCACGCGGGAACGACGACAGATCCGGCAAGCCGGGCCGAAGATCGTACGGGTGGCTCTGGCCGTACTCCGACTCCGCGAACCCCGCCGACGCAGTGACCACGGGAGCGGCCGCGGCGGGCGTCGGCTCGGCGAACGTTTCCCGCGCCACCCGGGTCCCCGACCCCTGACGTGCCGTCAACCAGCCTTCGGCGACCAGCTGCCCGTACGCGTCGGCGACCGTGTTCCGCGCGACCCCCAGATCCTGTGCGAGCGCCCGCGACGACGGCAGCCGGGTTCCCGGCGCCAGCCGCCCGTCCCGTACCGCCCGGCGCAGCGCCTCTTCCAGACCGGCTCGTACACCCACACCCGAACCAAAATCCAGATGCAGGTCCATTCCATGATTGGCCCACTGAGTCACCCTCCCAGTGGACCACACATTGGAGCCACTTACTGCCTAGGCTCGACACCAGGACGGCTGAGACCAGGAACGATGCCCTGCCGGCGTCCTGCAGTCGACGCTGCTCCAGGTTTTGGATTCCGGCCCGTGCCTCTTGATCGGCCGGATCGAGCGAAAGGGATTGACCATGAAGGCATGCGGAGTGTCCGGCGCCGATGGGGAGGTCGTCCTGTTGGAGTTGCCCGAGCCGCCGTCTCCGGGTCCCGGTCAGATCCTGCTGGGGGTCGAGGCGGCCGGGGTCGGACCGTGGGATCAGCTGCTGAACGGTGCCGGCTGGGATGTGGGGCTGCGCCCTCCGGCGGCGCTGGGAGTGGAGGGTGTGGGCCGGGTGCTGGCCGTCGGCGCCGATGTCCATGAGTTCGCCGTCGGCGACCGGGTGCTCGCGCACGAGGCTCCGCTGCCCGGTGGAAGCGGCTTTTGGGCCGAACGTGTCCTGATCACCACCGCTCACGCAGCGGCTTGCCCGCCCGAACTGGATCCTGTGCTGGCGGGGGCACTGCCGGTCATTGGCCTCACCGCGTTGCAGGCCCTGGAGATGCTGGGGCTTGGTCGAGGGCAGCGGCTCTTGGTCACCAACGGAGGCGGAGCCACCGGTTCCCTGGCCATTCAACTCGCCGCGGCCATGGGCGTCGAGGTGACCGCGACCGCATCCGCTTCCGCTGCCGACCGCCTGCGCGGCCTCGGAGCGGCGGAGGTCATCGACTACCACGCCCCGAACTGGTCGGCTCAGGTACGCGGCGGGTTCGACGGCGCGCTGATCGCCGCCATCGGCACGGCAGAAGCCGCCCTGCCCCTGGTGCGAGACGGTGGGCGACTGTGCTCCCTGACCTCGGACGCACCTGCGGAGGAGCGGGGCATCACCAGCACGGACCTGTACGTCCGCGCCGACGCCGCACAGCTCGCCCAGCTGGTCAAGCAGGTCAGCGAAGGGACCTTGCAGCTGACGCCGGAGGTTCACCCGCTGCGGGAGGGACCGGCCGTGTTCACCCGCGTGGCCACCGGACGGGCCGGCGGCAGGAAGCTCCTGCTCATCCCCTGAACAGGCTGGCACGGCCACCGCCGGACGCCGCCACATCCGGCCCAGACGCCGGTTCACCGGCACGCTGGACACGGGCACGGTCACGTACAAGGGCCGTGCCCACCAGGGCCGGGACGCTGAGGTGATCGCGCTGATTCCAGCGGCACCGCACACCTCACGCCGCGTATTGGACAGACTTGCCAGGGAGTGATGCTGTGGAGACGCAGACAAGTAGGTTGCAGGCCGGCACCAAGCACGGACTACAGAGTTCGGACGTGTCGCCGTCCGTCTCCGAGACCTCGGCCGGGATCGAACTCGGACGTTCACGGCGCGGCTGGCGCGGCCGGACCCGCGAGTGGAGGCTTGTGGAGGGTCTGCTGCGGGCGGCGCAGAGCGGCCGTGGCGGAGTGTTGCTGGTCGAGGGACGGTCGGGTATTGGCAAAAGCCGGTTGCTCGCCGAGGCGATCGACGCCGCGGCGGCGCGGGGGTTCACGATCGCCCGGGGCGCGGCGGACGAGTCGGCCCAGCTCGCGCCGCTGAAGCCGCTCATATCGGCGTTCGGCGAGTCCGCTCGCACGCTGCTGGCGTCCCGGGAGCTGCTGTTCTCGGACTCGCGGCTGTGGCTGGTGGACGAGTTGCAGGACCGCCTGGAGGCGTGGGCCGCACGTGGTCCGTGCCTGGTCGCGTTCGATGATCTGCAGTGGGCCGATCCGACGACCTTGTTCGCGCTGCGCTCGCTGGTGCCAGAGCTCGCCTCATATCCGCTCGTATGGATCCTGGTCCGAACCGCCGGCGCCGCCGAGTCGGGCGCCGACCGGCTCTATGAGGTCCTGGAACGCGACGGCGCCACGCTGATCGAGCTGGGTCCACTGGGCGACGATGCCGTCGCCGAGATCGTCACCGACGAGTTCGGTGCGGCGCCCGACCCCGAGTTGCTCGCGCTGGCGGCCGGCGCGGCGGGCAACCCGTTCCTGCTCGTCGAGTGGCTCAAGGGGCTCCGCGACGAAGCAGCGGTCGAGATCACTGACGGACACCTGGATCTGGTCTCGCGACAGCTGCCGCGCCGCGTACAGGAGATCGCGCGCAGCCGCCTGGGCAGATTGTCCCCACCCACCCGCCATCTTCTGCAGGTCGCGGCCGTCCTGGGGCACTCTTTCTCCGCGGACGATCTGGCGGACGTGCTCGGCGAGCAGCCCAGCCGCCTGCTGTCGGCGCTCGAGGAGGCCCAAGCCGCGGGAGCCGTGGTGCCGTGCGAGGACCGGTTGGCCTTTCGGCATGATCTGCTGTGGCGGGCCGTGGCCGAGACGATCACCGTGTCGGTGCGCCAGGCACTGCACCGTCAGGTCGGGGAAATACTGCTGAAGCGTGGCGGATCGGCCATTCCCGCCGTCACCCACCTGCTGTGTAGCGCCCAACCGGAGGACACGGCAGCGCTCGCCGGCCTCGACCGAGCGGCACACGAGCTGCTGCCGACCTCCGCCCAGAGCGCGGCCGACGTGGCCATCCGGGCGCTTGAGCTCACGGCGCTCACCGCCCCCGAGCGATTCGACCGTACGGGGACCGCCCTCTACTCCCTCGCCACCGCCGGACGCCTGGCCGAGGCGACGAAGCTGGCCCGTACCGCACTGGGCCGGACCTGGCCGCCGGAGCAGGTCGCCCACCTTTACTACGAGTTGGCCTATCTGCTGATGCTGGCCGGCCGGCCCGGGGAGGCGGTGGCCGAGGCGGAGAGGGCACTCGCCCAAGCGGGTCTGCCCGCCGAGCTGCGCGGCCTCGCCGAGCAGGTGTCATTCCAGGGGATGTTCGCCGCCCGCGCGTTCCGGCGAGGGCGAGATCGGGCGCAGGCCGTGGTGACCGCCGAGGAGCGCCACACCCCTCCCGCCATCGTCGGGGCCCACATTCTGCTCGCCGGGGTCGATTGGACGGCGGGACGGGCCGCAGACGCGATCGGCCACCTCCGCACAGCGATTCGTGTCGCCGGGGACGGGCCGATCCAGGCTCGGCACGCCCACCCGCGCCTGATCCTGGTCAACGCGCTCTCCAGCATGCGGCGGCTCGAAGAGGCCGAAGCGGCCCTGGAAAGCGCCGCGGAGGAGATCACAGCGCTCGGCCACACCGCATACGCCGCCGTCCCCGCGATCTTCCGTGCCAAGCAACGGATCGCCGAGGGCCGGCTCGACGACGCCGCGACCGAGGCCCAGGCCGGGCTGGCAATCGCCGACCAACTGGGCATGCACGCATTCGATCTGGTGGGGATCGCCGTGCTCGCCATCGTCGCAGCCCGCCGCGGCGACATCGACACCGCCGTCAAGTACGCCGAGCAGTACAGGTCGCTACGTCAGGAAGGCCACTGGAGCGACTGGGCCATGGCACTGGTCGCCGAGGCCCAAGGCGGCCCCGAGAAGGCGATCGAGCTGTACAACGCCCCGTACACCGATCCGGCCGAACGGACCTGGCTGCTCATGTTCGAACCCGCCGCCGCGGCCTGGCTCACCCGGACCGCGCTCGCCGTGGGCAGCCGCTCCGACGCCGAGACCATTGTGGCCGCGGCCGGACATCTCGCCGATGGCAACCCCGAGTTCCCCACCCTCGCCGCCTCGGAAGCTCATGCACGCGGCATCCTTCACCGCGACCCGGCCGCCCTGGCCCACGCGGTCGCCACCCACGTGGGATCGTGGGAACGCGCCTCCGCCGCCGAAGACCTCGGCGCCCTGCGCGCTCATGAGCACGGCGGCTCCGACCAAGATGCGATCTCCTCCCTGGACCAGGCACTCGAGGGCTACCAGCGAACCGGCGCACTCCGCGACGCCGCCCGCGTGCGCGCCCGGCTACGCGACCTCGGCGTCAGACGCCGACACTGGACCCAGGCCGAACGCCCGCTCTCCGGATGGGAGAGCCTCACCGAGACCGAAGGTACGGTCGCCGCCCTCGTCGCCCAAGGACTCACCAACCCCCAGGTCGCCCGCCAGATGTTCATCTCGCCGCAAACCGTCAAGTTCCACCTTCGCCAGGTCTTCCGCAAACTCGGCATCGCCTCCCGCGTCGAACTCGCCCGCCTCACCGCCGAGCGCACCCCCGACGCGTAACGGGCTCGCCCACGCCGACGGGGCAACAGAATTGCCGGAGGCGCGCATACCCGGCGAGGGTGAGGGTACCGGCGCGAAGTTTGAGAACGGCACGAGGAGTTCGGCGGTACGGGAGGCCTCAGTGAGAACTGCCGCGGGCGAGCCCTCGAAAACTTGCTCGATGATCGGAACGTCGGGGTACTCGGCCGTCCATCCAGCCAGGGATTCCGACAGGAGCCCGGCGCCTTCCTCCTCGATCGTCAGCGTGTTGTAGCAGACCGGTCGCATCTCCGTCGGGTAGTCGGGCCGGTTCCAGACGTGGACGGCGCGCAGACCCACCGCGCGCAGGGCTGCCTCCTCCATCGCGAAGCCCACGGCGTCGACGGCGGCTTCGGAACCGTCGATCCCGACGATGATTTCCGGCCTGCGGGGCCGGGTGTCGCCGTCCGCAGGCATGATGACGACGGGGCAGGGGCATGTTCGGTCGCTTGGCGGCTCACCGAGCCGAGCAGAAGGCGGGTGAAGGCGCCGGTGCCGCGCCGGCCCAGCATGAGTAGCGTGGCGTCGGCCGCCTCTTGGAGGAGAGCGCCGGGAATGGGGCCGACGCCGAGTCGGCGTTCGAGCTCGACGGAGGCGAACGTACGGGCGCGTTCCTCGGCGACATCGAGGACGCGCAGCCCGGGGCTCTCCAGCTTCGGCGTCTGCGATCCGGGGCGGGTGAACGCCGGGATATCGCCGCGCTCCCAGCCGGTCGTGATGTGGACGATACGCAGGGGGAGCCGTCTGCGCCCGGCTTCAGCGGCCGCCCAGTCCACGGCGTCAAGGGCCTGGGATGATCCGTCGACGCCGACCACGATGGGTTTTCTCATAGTGCCCCCTTCCTCCGCGCGCCCGATCTCTTATGGGAGCCGGGCCTTGCGGGCTCGCCCCTTCTGGCACCGTGTGTTCCTGCTTACGAGCGAGATAGAGGCGATGGTCCCTGCCGGCGGAAACGTCGCTCCGCAGGTCCCTTACCGTCCGGATCCCGCCTCGACGGACCGGAGCATCATCGGCGAGCGCCGGAGATTTTCGCCGGCCGCTGCCGGGCATCACCGCTATGGGCCGTACGGCTTCGTCCACCCCGGGCCGGGCTGGATGCTCGCCCGTCCGGGCGAACGCGAACGTAGGTGACGTGACCGCAGACTCTTCTCCCGATGATCTCCTCCGGGCCGTCCGGGCGGCGGGCATCCGCGATGAGCGCGTCATCGAGGCCGTGCGTGTGACGCCCCGAGCGGACTTCGTGCCCGCCGATCACGCGGCGGCGGCCTACTTCGACATGCC
The DNA here is from genome assembly GCF_039542055.1 of Actinoallomurus vinaceus. Classification (NCBI taxonomy): domain Bacteria; kingdom Bacillati; phylum Actinomycetota; class Actinomycetes; order Streptosporangiales; family Thermomonosporaceae; genus Actinoallomurus; species Actinoallomurus vinaceus. Next base: position 20,506 of record NZ_BAABHK010000007.1, on the reverse strand, counting down.
CATCGGGATCGGGCACGGGCAGGTGACCACGCAGCCCTCCCTGTCGGCGCGGATGATCGAGGGCCTTGGCCTGGAAGGCGATGAGTACGTGATGGAGATCGGCACCGGCTTCGGTTTCCAGACCGCGCTGCTGGCCCGCCTGGCCGCCGACGTCGTGAGCATCGAGCGGTGGCCGGACCTGGCTCGGCAGGCCCGACAGAACCTCGCCCGGCAAGGCATCAACAACGTCGACGTGCTCGTTGGGGACGGCAGCGGCGGCGTGCCCGATCGCGCTCCCTACGATGCCATCGTCGTGTCGGCCGCATTCCCCGAAGTCCCCGCGCCGCTGGTCGAACAGCTCCGGCTCGACGGACGGCTGGTGCAACCCATCGGCCCCGGCGGGCAGGAGAATGTCGTGTTGTTCCAGCGCGTCGCGACCGGTTTGGATCCCCAGAGAGTTCTGACGCCGGCCAGCTTCGTCCGTCTTCACGGCCGGTACGGCTTTCCCGCCTGACCGACGGCACATCGTGGGGCATCTGATCACCCACGCAATAGATGTCCTTCTGCGATAGGACCATCGGCCCTGGCCGCACCGGGTTCCGTCGACAGAACCTAAGGCTTGAGGGGCAGAGCCATGGTGTCCGTTGAACGTATCGAGGCGGGACGGCAGGTGGCCGTCATGACCGTGATCCCCTTCTGCCATGCCCGCCGAGAAAGCCGTCCAGGGCCTGAAAGCCATGAGCGAACGGCATGGCACCGAACACGACCGTACCCGCCGCTGAAGCAGGCTCGAATGAAGCAGGTGAACATGATGGAGACCAAGCAGTGGAGTGTGCAGATCGGTATCACCGAGAGTGGCAAGGACACCCGTGTCCGCGCCGTGCTCACCACGATGAACGGCACGACCCTCGAGGGGCTCGGCCACGCCCGGCGCCACCCGCGTGACCGGGTCGTGCCGGAGATCGGTGACGAACTGGCCGCGGGCCGGGCGCTCATCGACCTGGGCAGCAGGCTCGTCCAGCTTGCCACCGCCGACATCGCCGAATCTGTCACCCAGTGAGCGATCACAGAGGTCCTCTAATGCGATCCAGGGGAACTCGCGTGGCAGCGAGCACGACGAGCGGGCCGTTCACGGACCTTGGTCCTGGACGTTGCGCTTGCCGAAAACCTCATCCGCCCGGGTGGGAGCAGCTGATGCGGATCGCGACAGCGGCTGCAGGAGTTGGTTCCTGCCCGACGGTCGCGCCCACCACGGCATGATGATCGGCTGTGCTGCTTCGACTGGCCTATCTCGGTGTGACGAACGCGTTCGCGTTACTGCGACTTCTTCGAGACCATCACCATTACCGGCGCTCGCATGTACGTGCTGGCGGTCATCGAGCACGCCAACCGGCGAATCCTGATCTTGGGCGCCACCGCCCACCCACCACCTGTTGGGTAGCTCAAGTCGCGAAGAACCTCGTGCTCCACGCTCTACGCGAGTTCGAGGCGTTCTACAACTCACACCGCCCTCACCAAGGACTCGCCAACACCCGGCCACTGCACGCGCTGCCCTCACCGATCCGCGAGCCGGACGCCACCACCCACCTCGACATACACCGACGCGACCGCCTCGGCGGCATCCTCCACGAGTACCAACACGCCGCCTGACCTGTGCGGATGAGATTTTCGGCAAGCACAGCGTCGCTCCGCGAGCCCGCGCGGGCTGCCGGCTTTGAGGTCGTCCCGGCGGTCGAGGTCTTCACGACCGTCCGGCCTGACTGGCAGAAGGTGCCGGACATCGTCGTCGTGCCACGTGACGTCGCCGAGACGAAGCCCCGGGCATACGAAGCCGAAGACGTCGCCCTCGTCGTCGAGGTCGCCGACACTCGGCAGGCTCGGACGCGTGACGCGGGGGAGAAGCGCGAGGCGCGAAGCCTTCGGCCTCGTCGATGCCCCCGCTTCCCCGGGCGAGGCATTGACGTCGGCGAGGTTCCTGGACATACTGAACTAGTCGTTCAGTTTAGTTTGGAGAGCAAGACATGCCTGCATTGACCACCGCAGCATCTGGATCGTTCACGATCGGTGCCGACCTGACGGTGAACCGTCTGGGGTTCGGCTCGATGCGCCTGACCGGCAAGGGTGTATGGGGCGAGCCGAAGGACCCGGACGAGGCGCTGCGCGTGCTGCGCCGTTGAGTTGGGAGTGAACTTCATCGACACGGCCGACAGCTACGGACCGTTCGTGGCCGAGCAGCTCATCAAGAAGGCGCTGCACCCGTACCGGGACGACCTCGTCATCGCCACGAAGGCCGGACTGACCCGGCAGGGCCCGGACCTCTGGACCCCGTCGGAGGCGCTTGCGGCTGCGGTCTGAAGCCGTACTGCCCCCATTCCTCTTCATCACTGTGGAAGGGACCTTCACCGTGTGGTCCACCAAAGAACCCGGGGCGGGAGGGGACGGCATCCTCTCCCACCCCACCGGGCCCCGCAGCGACCGCATCCATGCCCAGGTACTCGCCGCCACCCAGGAACTCCTCGACGAGGGCGGTCTGCCGGCGGCGACCGTCGACGCGATCGCGCAGCGCTCCGGGGTGAGCAAGGCCACGATCTACAAACACTGGCCGTCCCGAACCGCGGTGGCCGCCAAGGCATTCGGTCACATGATGGCCGAAGAGTTGCCACTTCCAGACACCGGCAACAGCCGGGACGACCTGACCGAGCAGGTCCGGCGCGTCTCCACGTTCTACGCTAGTCCGCGCGGAGAGGTCTTCGCGCAGCTTCTCGCCGCCTGCGTCGACGATCCGGCCGCCGCTCCCTACTTCCGCGTGTACTTCCTCGCCGGACGGCGGGAGGCCGTCACGACCCTGTGGCAACGCGCCGTCGACCGCGGTGACGCCTCGCCCGACACCGACGTGGACGACGTCATCGACATCCTCTTCGGGCCACTCATCTTCCGCAGGCTCACCGGCCACTACGACCTCACGGACGAGCACGCCGAGAAGCTCGCGCGCACTGCGCTCGACGGGCTTATGCGCTCCACCGTCTGACACTTCCGATTCCAACGGAGAGACACATGTCCCGCACGTTTCTCATCACCGGCGTGAGCAGCGGCCTCGGCCGCGCCTTCGCCACCGCCGCCCTCGAGGCCGGCCATACCGTCATCGGCACCGTTCGGAACCCGGACCAGGTCGCCGCCTTCGAGCAGTTCGCTCCGGGCCGCGCTCACGCCCGCGTGCTAGACGTCACCGACACCGACGCCATCGCGCCGACCGTCGCAGCGGTCGAGGGCAAGGTGGGCCCCATCGACGTACTCGTCAACAACGCTGGCTACGGCGTCGAGGGCACCTTCGAGGAAACCCCGCCCGACACCTTCCGCCACCAGTTCGACGTCAACGTCTTCGGCGTCATCGCGGTCACCCAAGCCGTTCTGCCCCGCATGCGCGAGCGCCGTGCCGGGCACATCCTGTTCGTGACCTCCATGGGCGGTCTGCGCGCGTTCCCCGGCCTGGCCGCCTATCACGGCTCCAAGTTCGCCGTCGAGGGCATTGCGGCCACGCTCGCCCAAGAGGTCGCACCATTCGGCGTTCACGTCACGGCGATCGAGCCCGGCTCCTTCCGCACCGACTGGGCCGGCCGCTCCATGCACCGCGTAGAAAGCACCATCGCCGACTACGACCCGATCTTCGTTCCGATCCGCGAACGCCGCCTCGACATGCGCGGTCAGCAGCTCGGCGATCCCGCCCAAGCCGGCCGCGCCCTGCTCGCCATCGTGGAGGCCGAAAAGCCGCCGACCCACCTCATCCTCGGCAGCGACGCCCTCCGCCTCGTCGCCGACGCCCGCTCCGCCTTCGACGCGGAGACAGCCGCCTGGAACGAACTGTCGAAGTCCACCGACTACCTCGACGGGGAACAGATCGCGTGAGAGCCGCTGGGCGACTCTGACGCGTAGCCGACAGTCCAACACAGATTCCCAACAAATCACGTCGAGGATTCCGCGAACCTGCGCGCTTTCGGCTGCTGCACCACGCGCACCTGGTCGTGACCAAAGGCCGCACACCGCATCCTGCCTGCCCATTGCAGGACCCGGACTGCCTGGGTTTCCACCTATATGTCGTCTGATCCGTTTATCGTCGACTGGCATGAGCCGTTGCTGTACCAATACCGTGCCTCGGCCCGTGTCGAGCGCCCTGCCGAGCAGTACGACGCCACCCTGGTCACCCGGGCGGCGTCGCTGCTCACCTCGGCAGGCTGGCAGGTCACCGACGAGGTGACGGATGCGCGCAGTGACACGGAGCTGATCACCGTTATCGCGGGGAGGATGCCCCAGCAGTGGCGTCGGCCGGCACGAAACCGGACTCCGGGAGGTGGGCGCAGTCACCGGCGAGAACGGTCGATCTTCACCCGGTCATCCTGGCCGATGGCGAGCCAGGCGGGAAGGACAACCCGTTCCTCGGCCGACGGCCTCACAGCCACTCGTTGATGCCCGCGATGAGGATCGTCGCCCCGTAGCGGACGGCGAGCTTGTCGTACCGGGTGGCTACCGCTCGGTGGCGCTTGAGGCGATTGATGCCGCACTCGACCGCATGGCGCTCGCGGTGGTCGGCCTTGTCGAACTTCGGCGGCCGACCGCCGCGGGAGCCGAGCTTCCTGCGGTTGGCCAGCTGGTCCACCTTGTTTGGGATGGTGCAGCGGATCCCGCGTTTACGCAGGTAGGCGCGGTTCTTGCGGGAGGCGTACGCCTTATCGGAACGGACCCGCTGTGGCCGGGTGCGCGGCCGGCCCGCCCCGGGCGGGGCACGCGGATACGGCGTCCCGCTGCCAGCGGCGGAACAGGTCGTACGACCGGCCCCAGGGCCCGTACTAGTCGGGCATGTCCCGCCAGGGGATGCCGGTACGGACCCGGAAGCGTATGCCGTCGATCAGCTGCCGCCGAGTCCATATCGGCGACCGTCCCGGCTTCTTACCCTTGGGCAACAGCGGCTCCAGTACCGCCCATTGCTCGTCCGTCAGATCTCCACGCGACACGAATCAAGATCACCCACTATCGATGTACGCCCTGGCTAGGCGAAACGTGAGCTGGGCACCGGCCCGGGAGAGCGGACCTGGTCGCGCGGGCCGGTCAACCAGGTGTCGCGGGCTCGGGTGGCGAACGCAGCCAGCACCTCGTCCGGGTCGGCCGGCGTGCCGCCGTCGCCCGCGTCCGGGCCTCCGGCGGCGGTGCAGATCGCGTCGGCGAGCTCGGCGGCGGGCCGCTCGTCCGCCGGCAGCCGCTCCGGCTCGTGTGCCTGGGTCACCCGCATGCGAGCCGCCCACGGGGCGACGACGCTCCGCACCAGCAGCGTGGAGACGTCGGCGGTGACGGCAGGCGGGTTGGTCCAGCAGGTCGCGTGCTCGTAGAGCACCTCACCCGGTGCCCGGTCGCGGAGCCTGCGGCGCAGCTCTGGGTCAGTGCCGTCCAGGTCGTAGGCGACGACCAACACGTCGGGCGTGCCCGGGCGGTACGGCTGCGTGGGCACGCCCAGCACCTGCGCTGCGGCCAGGCCGAGGATCCGGCTGTCGCGGTCGGGAAGCAGGGCGACCGAGCTCGGACGACGTCCAGTTGCGGTCAGGGCGACGCGCAGCCGCTCCAGGCCGTGGCGGCAGGAGTCGAAGGTGTCCTGCAGATAGGCCCAGCGTCCGGTCATGCCCTGCTGGAACCCGTACGACGACAGGGTGGTGAGCAGACCACCGGTCAACGTGTAGTGCCAGCCGCGCAGGTCGCCGCGGTCGACCGGCGGCACCGCCGCGGCGCGCGCGAGGATCCGGCGGATCCGGTCGGCCGTCGGCGCCCACGACTCGTCGGGGTCGGACAGGCCGGCGAAGACCTCCCGGGCCTGCTCCAACCGGCCCGCGAACAGGGCGTTATAGACCAGCAGATAGCGGTCCGGCCAGTCGACCGTGAGCCCGTCGTGCTCCTGGAGCAGCTCCACGGCCTCGGCGTGCCGCCCCTGGTCCTCCAGCGCGACGGCCAGCTCCACCAGCACCCGCCGCCCGGGCTGGTGGACCATCGCCCGGCACAGCGCCGGCACCGCCAGCGCGGACACCCCGCGCTCGACACATGCATAGCCGAAGTCGTAGAGCTGCCGCGCCCCTTCGGGATCGGCGACCAGCGCGGCCGCCGCCTGTGCCAGGTCGTCGAAGCCGGACGCGGAGGCCAACTCGCGGACCAGCGGCGCAAGCTCGGCAGGCGGCAGGGCGTCGGCGGCGCGCCGCAGGATGCGCAGCGCACCCTGGACGTCGCCGGCCCGGTAGAGCTCCCAAGCGTGGGGGAGCGGGGACGGTTCGATGGTCATGGGTCCTCCCGAGGACGGACGGCGGTCAGCCACGACCCGCCGAAGGGATGCCGGACGGCGGCGGGGCTGTGCGACGCCTGAGGACCCGTGCTCGATTGGCCGCTTCGCGGCAGCCGGCAGCGCGTTCACCGGACGGGGCGGAGGCCGCCCTTCCGGTCGTGGTCTCGGTCGTACATGCGTGTGATCATGACGGATCGTCACTCCGCTCGGCAATCGACTTTCCGCCCGCCTGTAGGTGCCGGAAACTCGGCCGCCAGTCGTGACTTGGTATTTCCTGTTCGGTGGGCGGGCGGTGTTCGCGACGAGCAGGATCGAGGCTTGTGGCGTTACGACTCCTCTATCTGATCTTCGTCCGTGTACTCGGCCGGCTTGCGCTGCTGGCGCGGTCGGATGCTTCCAAAGAGGCGGAGATCCACGTGCCGCGGCACCAACTGGCGGTGTTGCGTCGTCAGGTCGCACGTCTTCGGCCGTCCTGGGCCGATCGGGCGGTGATCGCCGCGCTGGCACGACTGCTATCCAGGTCCCGGCGGATCGGCTTGTTCGTCACACCTGGGTGCCCTACGGCTTCACGGGAACTGGCTCGCCGATCCCAGGGATTGAGGCTCTGCGGGTAACGTCGGCGGCGAAGAGGTCAGGCCGGCTGGACGCCGGGGCGGCGGTCCTCCACTACGAAGCTCGCCCGGGTCGAGACGGGGGCCCCCGGCGTGGTGACGTACGGGAGCACCTGGAAGTCGCTGTGCCAGCGCTCGCGGTTGACGTTCACCCGGACGTAGCCGCGCTGCGCGTTGTAGAACTTCATGTGCGGGTTGGCCGCCAGGAAGGTCCGCCCGGTGTCGTCGATGTCGGTCCCGTTGCCGCCACTGGTCACCGAGGTGCCGACGAACTCGCTGGCGACCGTCGGCGAGTCCGGCTCGTCGAAGTTCCGCTTGAGGTCCGCGGCGTAGTTCTGGTGCCGGTCGCCGGTGATAACGACCAGGTTGCGGACATCGCGCTCCTGGACGGCTGCCAGGATCGTGTTGCGGTCGGCCACGTAGCCGTCCCACGGGTCGACCCACACGTCCTTGCCCGGTCCCGGGTCCCAGTCGGTCTCCAGCATCGGCACCTGGTTGCCGAGGATCTGCCAGCGGGCGCGGGAGGAGCTGAAGCCGTCGAGCAGCCACTTCTTCTGGTCGGCGCCGAGGATGGTGCGGCCTGTGTCGAAGCGCTCCGGGCAGTCCGCGGTCCGGCCGGTCCCGTTGCCGTACGAGCAGGCCTGGATGTCGCGGGAGTTCCGCGTGTCGATCATGGTGAACTCGGCCAGCCGCCCGAAGGCCAGCCTGCGGTGCAGGCGGATGTTCGGACCGGAGGGCAGCTGGGTGCGCCGGAGCGGGAGGTTCTCGTAGAACGACTGGAACGCCGCCGCCTTGCGCGCGGCGAACCAGGCCGGGTCGGGGTTGGGGTTGCGTCCCATGAGGACCGTGTCCCCGGCCCAGTCGTTGCACACCTCGTGGTCGTCGAGGGTGTGGATGAAGGGGAAGCGGGCGTGCGCCTTCTGAAGCGGCTCCTCGAGCTTGTAGAAGGAGTACTGGAGCCTATAGCGGGTCAGGTCGATGGCCTCGGTGCGGACCTGCTCAGGTACGGTCACGCCGCGCTTGTTGTTGGTCAGCTCGTACTCGTAGATGTAGTCGCCGAGGTGCACGACCAGGTCGAGGTCGTCGGCCGCGATGTGGTCGTACGCCGTGAAGTAACCGTCCTGCCAGGCCTGGCAGGAGGCGAAGGCGAAGTCGAGCCGGCGTGGGTTCGACCCGGCCGCGGGGAACGTCTTGGTCCTGCCGACCGGCGAGATCTCCCCGCCCGCGCGGAACCGATAGAAGTACTCCCGGCCCGGGTCCAACCCGTGGATCTCGGGGTGCACCGAGTGTGCGAGCTCCGGCGTGGCCACCGCCGCACCGCGCCGCACGATGTGGCGGAAACGCTCGTCGGTGGCCACCTCGTACTCGACCTTCACCCGCTTGTCCGGCATCCCCCCCTTGCCGTCGGCCGCCAGCGGATCCGGCGCGAGCCGCGTCCACAGCACGAAGCCGTCCGGCGCGGGATCGCCCGAGGCCACTCCGAGCGTGAAGGGATTCCCCTCCTTGACCGTGAACGCGTTCGCGCTCTCCCCACCGAGAACCCCCGTACCCAGCACGACCGCCGCAGCCCCGGCACCGCCCAGCCCCAGGAATCGGCGTCGTGACACCGAACCGACATGCGAAGACATCTGTCCTCCCGCCTCGTAGCAAATGGCGACAGCAAACCGCATGTACGGGGCGTGAGTCCATAATCACCGAGTGAAGGTAACGGATCACAGGGTGAAGATCACAGGCACGAGGGTTAAATCGAGCTCTATCGCTGTTAGAAAATGTTTCGATCACATGAAGTTCACATAAAGTGAGCGGGTCAAGCCTGTTGGTGCCGGAAACTCGGTCGCCGGCCGTGGCCTGGGGTTTCCTGTTCGGTGGGCGGGCGATGCTCGAGACGAGCAGGATCGATGCTCGTCGCGCTGCGACTGCGCTATCTCATTTTCGTCCGTCTACTCGGCTGGCTTGCCCTGCTGGCGCGGTCGGATGCCGCTAAACAGGCGGAGATCTTGGTGTTGCGGATGGCTGCGGAGAACCCCGGGTGGGGCTACCCGAGGCTCGCCGGGGAACTGGCCCATCTTGGCCGACGGATCGCACCCTCGACGGCGTGGGCGATCTTGAAGAAGGCCGGGATCGACCCGGCACCTTGCAGGTCGGGGTCGGCCTGGGGAGAGTTCCTGCGCGCCCAGCCTGAAGGAATTCTCGCGTGTGATTTCTTTCATGCCGAGACGGTCACGCTCACCCGGCTGTATTGCTTGGCGGTCGTTGAGCACGCCACCCGCCGGGTGCACGTCCTGGGCGTCACCGCGAATCCGACGGCCGGCTGGGTTGCCCAGCAGGCCAGGAACTTGATGATGGATCTGGGGGAGCGGGCCGGTTCATTCAAGTTCCTGATCCGTGACCGGGATAGCAAGTTCACCGCGCTGTTGATGAGGTCATCTTTGGCCGTTTGTGATCGGGCGAGTAGCGTGATCCAGCCGAATAGCCGTAAGACGATCGAGTACAGCAGCCGCAGAGCCATCCTGCGATCCTGCCGGAGCCGAGCCACAAACCGCGGCGAAACTCCAGATCAAGCCCTGTGGCACAATATTCGGCACCCACGGGCTGACCAGCAGGTCTTCTTCGGACCTCTGCAGTGACCGACGTGGCTCGCCGACTATGTCTGTGTAGTGGTCCATGCTGCGACCTGCGCTCGGTTATGCACGTCGAGCCGTACGAAAATCTGTGCCAGGTGGTTTTCCACGGTCCGCTGTGAAATGTTCAACTCTTTGGCGATCTGTCTGTTACTGAGGCCTTGGGCGATAAGTTGTGCAATTTGCTGTTGACGCCTAGTGAGTGCGTCGAGCGTGACGGGGGCACCGGGGAGGTGATCGCTCTGACAGCCTGGCGGCCGGTTGATGTCCGAGAGTGCCAGCGTGTAGATTTCCGCGGCTCGCAGCTTGTTCCCCTCGTGCAGGGCTCCGGTGCATGCCTCGCCGCCGAGAGTTGCTCGTATGCGCGATACCGAGTGTTCGCGTTCCCGTTGGAAGGGGCCAGGGCCTCTGATCACGACGCCGGTGCTCTGCTGGATCCCCGCCACCGCACCGAGGAGTTTGGCCGCGGGAAGGGCGTGGCCCTGCGCGGCCCATTCCCATGCGATGGCTTCCACGCACATGTTGGCGCCCATAGGCTGGTCGCCCATGTCGATCATCAGCTGGAGAGCCTGTTGGAGCAGGGGGATGGCGAGGTCGGGATCGGCGTGTGATGCCCGCCCTTGAGCCCACAGCGCCCAGCTGATCGACCAGGCTCCACCGTGGGCCTGTGCATCGTTCAGGCACTCGGCGGCGGCCTGATCGGCGATGTGGCCGGGGGCGAGGAAGCCCGCCGCGACCGCCAGCCAGATCCGGGCCCGGAATGCCGCGGCCCGCGCGTTCTTGGCGTCGAACGCGTCACAGGCCTGTGTCAGTGGTGCCAGGCAGCCGGAGTCGCTGTGCGCCAGAAACAGGTGCATGCCCTCCATGAACGAGACGATCGGCAGGTCGTCGGCGGTGGCCTCCAGCCGCCGGGCCTGGTCGAGGCACTCCTGCCGATGTGTGTCGGCCCGGTCCTGGTCGCCCTGCCACAGGCGCATCAGGGTGAGCATGGCCAGCGCGTCGACCCGGTCCGGTGAGGGTGCCGGTGTCATGCGGGTGAGAAAGATCTCGAGCCAGGCGCACATCTCGTCCAGGAACGCGGCGAAGAACGAGAAGCCGAGCTGGGTGATGTCGGCGGCGATACGCAGTCCGGTTCCGGCCCGCTCTGGGGAATCACAAAAGGACAGCGCCGACCGGATATTGGGGATCTCTCGCCGTACCTGGTGAAATGTGGTCAGCCCTGACGGGCCGTAAGGCCGCTCGACGGCTTCGGCGGCCAGCCGGGCCATGAGCGCGCAGTGCCGCTCGCGTGTCATTTCCTCCTCGCCGAAGGCTTGGAGTTGGCGCAACCCGTATTCGCGCATCGGCGGCAACTGCCGGAAGCGGCCAGCTGAGTCCGCGATGAGCACCGATTGCCGTACCAGTCCGGTGAGCAGGTCCACCACCAAGGGGGTCGCCACTATCCCGTCCGGGTCACCGCAGACCTGTTCGGCCATCGCGAGATCGAATCCGCCGGAGAACACGCTCAATCGGGCCCACAACCGCTGCTCGCCCGCAGAGCACACCCGGTAGGACCACTCAAGTACATCCCAGAGCGCCCTGTGCCGCGGTGACACCCCGCGGCCCACGCCTTTCAACAGCCGGCCGCCGTCCAGCCGCTGCATGATCGTGTCCGGAGACAGTCCCCCGCCCAGCCGGGCCGCGATGAGTTCCAACACCAGCGGCAGGCCACCGGACCAGCGAACAAGGTCCAGGACGGTGTCACAATAATGATCATCGGCGATCGGGCGGCCGGCCGCGCGTGCGCGATCCAGCAGTAGGACCACGGCGTCCGAGAGCGCTGCCTGCTCCCGGTCGGCGCCAGGCGGCGGTATCGCCAGCGGCGCCACCCGAAGCACGTGCTCGCCGGCGATCTCGAGCGGGCGCCTGCTGGTCGCGATGACCGTCAGCTCTGGCGCGTCGGCCAGCAAGGCGGACACCACATCTCCGGCGGCCTCCCACACATGCTCGCAGTTGTCCAATACCAGCAACACTCGCTTGTCACGCAGATATTCGATCAACCGGTCGTGAGCGAGCTGGCCCGGATGAGCGCCGAGGTCGAGCGTGCTGACCAGCCAGTGCTCCACCGCTTCGGCGCCGCTGTGCTCGGCGAGGTCCGCGATGGCGACCGCGTCGTAGTCGGCCTCGACACGACGGACCAGTTCCAACGCCATCCGGGTCTTACCGACCCCGCCAGGCCCGACCACGGTAGTCAAGCGGGCGACCTTTAGTAACCGCCACGCCTCGTCCATTGACTCGCCGCGCCCAACAAAGCTGGTTAGTGCGGCAAGAATCACCGGCCGTATCGGACTCACGACTTTCCCCAGCGCAGGCGAGCCACATCAAGTATCCACTGTCGCACCAGGCTCATCCTGGCCCAGAGTACAACATGAGTGTACCTAGGTACAGACACACACGAACCCTGCGGGGAACCCTCATATGCATCCACCGATGATTGCGCAATCGTAAGGGACCTGACGCCATCACGGCGCCGGAAGATGGAGCGATTCTTCGAACAAGTGGGACGGGAAGATTTCGTCGAGGACGCACGCCCGCATGGTCAGGTGTTTTCGTGAGATGGCCAACCAGCCGGCATCGCATTTCATCTGGTGTGGAGCCGACATGGAGCTGGAGTGGACGGCACCGCGAGGGTCCTGGCGGCGCCGAGAAGACCTGTCCGAAATGTTCGTTCGATACCTTTTGCTTCGTCGGTAATCAGCAATCAGCGCGGACTTGAAGGAGTAGTTCAGTGTCCTCTGGAAACACGGCGAGAAAGCTTGTTCTCCGCGGCTTCATTGCGGCCGGTTCGGCGGCAATGGCCGTGACCGCGATGAGCGGCCCGGCGCACGCCACCAGCTGGCAGAAGGTCAACAACGGTCAGTTGGTGTACCTGAAGGACGGTAAGTGCAAGACCGCGGGTATGATCCACAATATCTACCCCACCGCGGCGACCGCCTACTCGCAGCTGCAAAAAGGCAAGTGCTGGCACTGGGTGAAGTTGTGGGTCGTCCAGCCCAAGACCGGCACGTGGAAGGAGCTCTTCTGGCAGGGATCGGGAAGGACCAATTTCGTGTCAAAGCCGCCCGCCTACGGCCCGATCCGGAACAACAAGGGATGGTACGGCTACCGAGCCGAGCTCGGTTTGTGCGGTTCCAAGGGCCACTGTGTCACGAAGCACATTCAGGTGCCGCATTGGGGCAAATGACCCGATGACCACCCGATGGCCACCCGGCGAGCCCGGCCGCGCCTGCTGCGCCACTGGCTGGTCGCCATTGCTCGTCGGCGTGCAGCAAACGGATCGCGGCAGGGAGGACTTCCCGGCTCCGTTGGAGTCCTTCGGGCCTTGGCCGGCGACAGTGACCAGACCCTGGCTGATCATCGGTAGGGGGTGGGTGGACAGGCGGGAGGTGTTGACCGCCTGGACGCCCACCAGCACGCGGTCGCCGACGATGTCGAACGGTGCGGGATCGTGACGCCGGGCACCTTGTCGGCCTGGCACCGTCGGCTGGTCACCAAGCACTGGACTCACCCGAACCCGGCCGGGCGTCCGCCGATCCCGGACGAACCGCGGAACCTGGTGGTCCGGCTGGCCCGCGAGAACCCGCGATGGAGGCACCGGCGCATCCGAGGTGAACTGCTCGGCCTCGGCCATCGGATCGGCGAAGGCACCATCCACCGGATCCTGGCCGCCGCCTGCCTGGGCGCAGCGCCGCGCCGGGCCTCACCGACTTGGCGGCAGTTCTTGATCGCCCAAGCCGCCGGCATCTCGGCGTGCGACTTCATGCACGTTGACACTGTGCTCCTCAAGAGCCTGTACGTCTTGTTCGTCATGGAGATCCAGACCCGTCGCATCCACATCTCGGGTCTAACTTCCAACCCGACCGGTCCGTGGACCACACAGCAGGCCCGGAACCTACTGATGGACCTGGGCGAACGCGCCAACACCTTCAGGTTTCTCATCCGGAACCGCGACGGAAAGTTCTCCCGCCCGTTCGATGAGGTGTTCGCCGCCAGGCCCGTTCTCTCCGCCCGCCGTCGCACGATCCCAGCGAAGTCATCGACATGACCGCCCGGATCCACCGCCGAAAGACCGTCACCGGGCTGATCAGCGAGTACCGAAGAGCTGCCTGATCGCCCGGCGAACGCCCAGCTCAGCACCAGCATTCACGGTTTTGGCACCGCACAGGCCCCGGCAAGGTGCTTCCGCCTGGCTTGCGCGGCATGCACCTGGCATCATAACTTTTCGATATATCGACTCGATATATCGAGCTGGCGGGTCGCCACATGATCTGCCGCCGAGACGGAGGCAGTCTGATGTCCAGCGCACAGTTGTACGACACCATCGGCGCTACCTACACCGTGACGCGGCGCACCGAACCGCGGATCGCCGAGCAGATCTGGACCGCGCTCGGCGATGCGCAGACCGTGCTGAACGTCGGGGCCGGCACCGGCTCCTACGAACCTCCCCGCCTCGACGTGACTGCGGTAGAGCCGTCGGCGGTCATGCGGGCGCAGCGCCCCGCAGACGCGGCGCCGTGCGTCGATGCCACCGCGGAGAGCCTCCCGTTCGAGGACCAGTCCTTCGACGCCGCGATGGCTTTCGCGACCATCGAACACTGGCAGGACCCGATCGCGGGCCTGCGCGAAATGCAGCGCGTCGCCCGCCGCGTGGTCGTGTTCGCCTACGACGCCAGTGGCCCTGATCCCTTCTGGCTGAATCGTGATTACCTGCCCGAGTTCGCCAGCCTCTGGGCTGGCCGGCCTTCGCTGCCCGAGCTGGCCGGCGCGATCGGAGCTCGGACCGAGCCGGTGCTCGTTCCGTGGGACTGCGCTGACGGCTTCTACCACGCCTTTTGGCGCCGGCCCGAGGCATACCTGGACGAGCATGTCCGCCGCGGCATGTCGATCTGGGTCAGGGTCGGCCCGGACGCCGAGCAGCGGGCAGTGCACAGCCTCCGGGATGACCTCGGATCCGGCCGGTGGGCCAGGCGCAACCGCGACCTCGCCGGCCTCGACGCGGCAGAGCTCGGCCTGCGCCTGCTCATCGCCTGATCCCGCCACAGTGCCGGGTCGCGGACATGTGATCCCCTCACCGCCGCAGCCGACAGGAAGCAGCTCCCGATCATGCGCATCGAGTCACCGAGAAGCCAGCCCGATGGCAGTTGGACGGTCGCGATCCACGGCGCTGCTGCGTCAGTGCTGGTGAAGGCGTTCGACCCCGACCCACACCTGAAGGAAACGGCGGTGTTGTGGAGCCCAACAAGCACCGACCTCCACGAAGCTTGAGGAGGCAGGCCCTCCGTCGCGGACGCGCCCGAGCCGCTCCGACCTGCCCCGACACGGACTCTGTCTGCCCGGAGGCCAGATAGGTCGTTCTCGACGGTGTCCTTGGATTGCTCGGTCTGCTGCCGGGGGAGGGCGGCTCGACCCACAGGTAGCGGTCGCCCGGGCGACGGTCGAGCCCCCGAGATGCAGTCCCAGAAGGCTTCCTCAGGCCGAAACCAGCAACCCGTCCCCGCGGCCGGACTCACGCCGAACACGCCCCAACTCGCCTGAACGCCCTTGCCGCGATTCCCGGGGCGACGCCGGTCCGCGAAACGGCGGCACCCAGCAACCGGGCGGCCTAGGCAGAACGTAGGCACAGGGCGGGCGCAGGCATCTGCCAATCGATCGCCTATGAAGTGCCCAAGCCGATGTGGCCCCCGGTCGGCCACGGCCGACGATCCCGTCCCGAAGAAGCCGCGCATACGCTTCACCAAGCGTCTGGCCTGCAGCTTTCCAAATGTCTCTATTTGTACGCGCGCCGCCACCTGCAGCTTCAAAGCTGCGGATTAAAAGTCCACAGAGCTGCCCAGATGGCTATACCGCACCATGTTCCGCACTGCCGGTACGTGCCGTTTGGTCCGCGTTCGCGTCCCAACTCCGGCGGATCAGCCCGATGCCGTATCGGGTGCTACCGGACTGTGCCGCGACATACGAGCAAACGACGAGCAAACAGCAGGACCGTGCCAGCGTGATCGGCAGCGATGGCGACACCCTAATCCCTGCCTACGCGAGCGCACCTTCGCGCGAGCGCGCTTCTCTCGTACATAGTCCCCTGGACGCGACCGATGACAGTCAGCCTGCGCTGGACCCACCTGCGCACGACCGACCCGAGAGTCGACCTTCGCCACGGTCGGCACAGCATCAAGATCACCTAGGGTCCCTCCTCATGGGCAGCCGGCCTGCCACGGCGTTCAAGCTCGTCGCGTCCGCGAATCACCTATCCTTCAGCTACCGATCGACCTCCACACCTCGCCGACCCGGCGAGCACGGCGAATGATGCAGTCAGTCCGAGCGCTTCCCTAGTATTCGCCGGAGCAGGGCCAACGGGCCTTCGTCGGGAACAGCTTCCGCCTCGTCTTCCGAAGCCGCGCCGCCAGTAGCGATGGACAGGACCTTCGGGACGTCATCCTTGTTCACCTTGTCGAGAGCTTGGCGGGCCAAGCGATACCGAAGCACCTCGCGCAACCCATAGGCGCCAAGGCCGCCCAACCCAACCATGAGCAGAGCCCACCACGGAGCGCCTGCATATACGGCCGGGACGGAAAGGGCTCCGTACCTACCCCAACGCACAGGACATCACCCGCCGATCAGGCCGACCGGGCCAGCGAGTGATCTTGCTAGGCATCGGGTACCCTCCCAAACATGTAGGGCCGACTAACACGCGTCTCTGTTTATTTACCTGCTGAGAGACCCAGGGTTGCCGCCAGACCGCAGCACTCTGGAGTTCCCAGGGCGCCTCAGCGCCTCCAACCTCTGGAGACCGGAGCGCATCCCAACTTTTCTCGAGCATGAAAAAGACGGTACCAGGGAGAGCTAACACGTGTCATGTTTTTTCGCCGAAGGCGCGACATGTCTGGCAAGCCGCTGGTCTGCTAGACAGATCCGTGCAGGTGACAGCCGAACTTCCCACCGACACCGCAAGGAGGCCTGATGGTCGGCCGCACAGGACTGCTCGCCGGCTTGAGGGAACAGGTGGCCACACTGGAAGCCGATCTCCGGGCCCAGGCCACGTTGGACGAGGGTCGTGAGCAGCAGGCACGCGCGTGGTGGACCGTCGCCAGGTCGTCCCTGCGAACTGAAGCCCCCTATGGGGCCTGGCTGGATGAACAAGTTACGCAGGCCGCCGTTGCCTGGGTGCTAGGAACGGTGTTCCTGCGGTTCTCCGAAGACAACGGACTGCTTCCGCAACCCTTCATCGCTGGCCCTGGGAAACGACTGATACGTGCACAGGAGCGTCAGGCGAGCTTCTTCAAGGGGAATCCTTGGGCAAGCGAGCGTGACTGGATCCTCCAGGGATTCGCCGAGTTGTCCAGGCCTACCCTTGCGGCCGATCTATTGGGTTCCCAGAACCCGATCCACTCATTCACACCATCGCGGGAAGCTGCAGCGAACCTTATCGACTTTTGGCGTCGGTCAGGCGACGGACAGGACGTCGCTTACGACTTCACCGATCCAAGCTGGGACACATCTTTCCTCGAAGACCTCTATCACGGCCTATCGGAGCCTTCCAGGAAGACCTACGCCCTCCTGCAGACACCAACCTTTATAACCGAGTTCATCCTCGACCACACACTCAACTCAGCGATCGATGAGTTCGGTCTCGACGGGTTGCGATTCATCGATCCGGTGTGCGGTTCAGGAACGTTCGTTCTCGGAGCGTTCCACCGTCTGCTTGAACACTGGCGACAACGGGAACCAGATGGCGATCCATGGGAGTTGATCAGCAATGTGCTGAGCTCGGTACATGGCGTTGATAAGAACCCATATGCGGTCGCGATCACCCGGTTCCGCCTTATCGTCGCGGCGGTGCGCGCCTCAGGACAATACCGGCTGGTTGACGCTCCGGACGTACGACCGATTATCGCAACCGGCGACTCCCTGCTGCGCGGCCGTGACGCGCCGGGGGACCAGAGTCTGCGGCTTGAAGCCAGAGGGCAGGGTCATGTCCCTGGAGAAGATATCGATGCCTTTGCGCTAGGCGACGTAGATCTTCTCGGCTCTGGCAGCTACCACGTCGTTGTCGGAAACCCACCCTACCTTGCGGTCAAGGATAGGGCCGAGGATCGTGCTTACCGTGCTGCCTATCCCGTCTGTGTTGGGTCCTATGCGCTAACCATTCCCTTCATAGTCCGCTTCTTTGATCTGGCGATCCGTCAGAGTGAGCACGCGGCTGGGTTCGTCGGCTTGTTGTCATCTAATAGCTTTATGAAGCGAGAGTTCGGCCGGAAGCTAATTGAAGAGTTCCTGCCAGCGTTCGATCTCACACACCTAGTTGATACATCCGGTGCCTACATCCCTGGTCACGGCACCCCAACCGTGATTCTGCTCGGCAGGGGAAGGCGCCCGAAGCCGGGCGATTGTGTCCGCGCGATCGTGGGTCTTCGCGGCGAGCCAGAGATCCCGGACAACCCTGCACAGGGGCGGGTATGGCAGTCGATCCTAACTCGGTTCGGCAGAACCGCTTCATACGAGGATGACTGGACTCAGGAGGCTTACTTCGAGCGCGCAAGTTTGTCTTCCTTTCCATGGAACCTCAGCGACGATTCAACAAGAGCAATACTGCGTCGTATGGAGCGAGGTGAGCGGCTCGGTAGCGGGGTGGCTCGCATCGGATACTTCGCCAACACGGGATCGGACGACCTCTTCACTGCTCCGGCAGCCTCGTTCCGCCGAATCCGAGCTGAGGCCGACTCGCTCATCCCGGTGATCACTGGCTCTGCGGTCCGTGACTGGACGGCAACCGCTGAGGCAGAAGGTTTCTTCATCCCCGGGGCCGGCAAGGAGGGCTGGCGCCCCATAGAAGATTTCCCGCACCAGTTGAAGCGCCTGTGGCCCTACCGGACAACCCTTGGGAACCGACCGAACTATTCTCGGCGCTCATTTTTTCAGGACCAGCGTGCATGGTATGAATGGCATCACGTCACCGAGAGCCCCCACGCTCATCCGTGGTCTATCGTTTTCTCCTGGGTGAGTACTCATAACCACTTTGCCGTACTCCGGGAACACGCAGCACCGTTGCACTCGGCACCGGTTATCCGTTTGCCGAAGACCGCCTCAGACACGGACGTGCTACAGCTGACGGCCCTGCTCAACAGCTCAACTGTTTGCTTCTGGCTCAAGCAGTACAGCAATAGCAAGGGACAGCCGAGGGCTGATCAGACCGGGAGTGGCGAGCCCTGGACCGAGTTCTATGAATTCACCGGAGGTCGGCTCACTGACTTGCCACTGCCTCCCGGACGATGGTCAGGCGACCGGTGGTCCGTCTACGCCGAGAGGCTTGATCGGCTTGCACAAGAAGTGGTTTCGGCTGCCCCGAAATCACTCTTGGCTGGACCTGAAGCACTATCCGCAATCGACTTTGGAAGCGCCGAATCACGTTGGGAGGCATTGCGTGGTCGGTTGGTCGCTCTCCAGGAGGAGCTTGATTGGGAGGTGTACGGACGTTACGGCCTGCTCGATCAACCCGACGAGGTTCTTGCATCCGCTGACATGATTCCCGAGATTAGGGTGGGCGAACGGGCATTTGAGATTGTCCTCGCACGGCGCATCGCCCGGCGACTGACCAACAGCACCTGGTTCGAGCGACACCACGCGATACCCTCGGTGGAGGTACCGGCGCACTGGCCAGGGGCGTACAAACAAGTCGTCGAGAAGAGAATTGAGCTTATCGAAAAGCAGCAGACCATAGCACTAATCGAGCAGCCTAAGTACAAGCGCCGCTGGGCGGACGTTGGCTGGCATCAACACCTCCATAGTGCACTTCGCGAGTGGCTGCTGGATCGATGCGAGACGGCAGAACTCTGGTACTCCGAAGAGGACGGAAAGCCACGCCCGTTGACCATTAGCGCACTGGCTGACCGACTGGTCCTTGACGAGGACTTCGTTTCCGCGGCGGCTACCTATGCTCCGGGCAAAGATCTAACCGAAATGCTGCATGAACTTCTCGCAGGCGAACATGTGCCCTACCTAGCCGCCATGAGATTCAAGGCATCTGGGATCCGCAAGAGGTCGGCGTGGGAGGAGGTCTGGCGCCTCCAACGGATGGAAGATGAACTCCGCCGCAGGAACCAAGGTTCACACGCGGACAGCATCCGCGACACCATCCCCACACCACCGAACTACTCTTCTGCGGATTTCCTGAGGCCAAGCTTCTGGCGCAACCGAGGCAAACATGACATACCCAACGAGCGCTTCGTGTCCTACCCGGATGCCACCGATAACAGGAGACTGCTCATCGGATGGGCTGGCTGGAGCCCCGTTGAGCGAGCGTATGCCCTGATCCCACTGATCGAAGGCCTGCCAGTCACGGGACGCCTCGAACGGGCGATCCCGCTACTGGCTGGACTGCAGGAACTCCTCCCTTGGATTCGACAATGGCATGTCGACATGCCTCCTGCGCACGCGGAAACTCCAGCCGACCTGTTCGAGGTCTTCTTGGCGAGCAAGCTAGCGGCATACGGTCTTTCGCCTGACGACCTCAAGGCTTGGCGGCCACCCCAGCCAAAGAGAGGACGCCCCCGTAAGCATCCGTAGTCCTACCCTCGGAGAAGATCCGGATGGCCCGAACAAAAGAGCTGCTGGGAATCAGGCCTGGTCGTGCGCTGGCCGGCAGAGGATCTTCAGCCAGACGCATCCGAGGCTACCTGCGCTGCCGCCGGATCGGGTTATGTGATCGCTGAACGCGACGGCCAGGGCACGACCACCGCTGCAAGGCTCACGTGATGGCTGGCTTGCACCCTGGACGCGGTTTTCACGAACGCTGCTACATCAAGCTCAAGCAGTGCCGCGCCATCTGGACCGCCCCGGCGAAGTTGGAGGCCGGATTGCTCGGTTCTCACCCGGCCAGGGGTGTAGCCCCGCGTGACCGGTGGAACGCTTCCTCGTACTCGCGCGGGGGAATGTTCCCGCAGTAAGAATGT
>NZ_BAABHK010000006.1:232070-591015 GCF_039542055.1 Actinoallomurus vinaceus | reverse complement strand
CGGCCATCGCGTTGGTCTCCTTCGATCTTGACTTCGCATCTCGAAGGATCACGCGATGGCCGTCTCAGTTCACGACGCCACGCCTCTGATCAGCGGAAACTCGTACACCACGTCCCTGGACGCAACCTCGACGCAGGGGGCGTTCGATGACGACGGACTCGTTCAACGGCTGTTGCCAGAGATTGGCTGCAGCGTGCGCGGCGATCGATCTGGCGACCGCTGTTCTGCGTAATCCGGCACAGGTCAAAGTGTGGGAACCCGGTCTGGAGTGTTTTGCCGAACTGGTCTCCTGCAGGGCCGGTAGGGACGGTATCTACTTCCTCTGGTCCTGGGGCGCACCGATCTGTCAGGTAGGCAGAGCCGGTGAGGCCGCAGAGGCGATTGCGCGAGTGGTGTCTCCATCACGTCCCCACTGTCGTACGGTGCCAGACCGGAGCCGGCGATGAGCGGCACATTAATAGGGCTGGAGACGGCAACCGCTGCCGTACGTTCCGGAGCTTGCGTCGCGTCCGCGATGGCGCTCACTCCGGCGTCGGTGAGCGACGCCCGGCGGCGCGTTCGTACGGTCGCCGAAGAACTCGGCATGTCATCGACGCTCGTCGACGATCTCGTGGTGATCACCTCTGAGCTGACCACCAACGCCCTGAGGCACGGCGGCGGCCGGCTGGTGTGCCACGGAGGTCGGCCGGTGGCGGGCCTCCCCGAGCTGTGGCTATATCTGCGCGGGAGTAAGCGGCCCGAGTTGGTGACCACGGTGTTCGACACCGGCGATTTTTGGGCGAGCGCCGTTCCGGCTCCGGCAAGCGGCCGAGACGTTATCGGCGAGGATGGCCGTGGCCTGCAGATCATCGCCGCGCTAGCGGAGGCCGCTGGCGGCCAGTGGGGCGTGCATCCAAGTCGGTCTCGTCTCGGGGAGCAGCGGCTCGCGGGGACGGCCGTCTGGGTCGCACTGCCGGTATCGGAGCCGGTCCGGCTTCCCCTCACGAGAGCGGTCGGGCCGGATGAGTCGATCGGTCGGCTGGTCGAACTGCTGCGAAGCCGCGGGGTCGGTGGCCTGATCGCCCGAGCCACCGGGCAGGAAGCGGTGCTATCCCTGCCCAGGCTCACCGTGTGGTTCCGCCAGGGCACCTACATCTGGCAGGGCACGACCGGGCGGCTCAGCGCGGACGCCGGCGATGTGGTCGACGCGGCCGAACAGATCATCGCGGAATACGAGCGGGCCCGGTGAAAGGGGGTGATGTGCATGCATAACCGGCAGATACCGGCATCCGAGGCGTCGCATGCGCTGATCTTGCTCAGTCGCTTGCGGCACACCGCGATCGCGATCCTTGACCAGCATGTCCTCCGCGAGGGCCGATGCCGCATCTGCCAGACCACAGGGGTCTGTCCGGCGGCCATGCTCGCGGACAACAACCTCGCCATCTTCAGCGATCTGACGGCCCTACCGCTTGGAGATGGGGATGAGGGGCCACCATCTGCCCCACCGTGATGGGGCCATGATCTCGCGGCTGCGGAGTCGAGCCGGCGGGCGTCTTCCCCCGTGGCGCCAGCGAGGAAGCCTTCCCCCGAATCCTCGCACCGGGCCTCCTCCGCAGCCGCGACCCACCACTCGAGGACACGCAAGAAAGAAAGGATCAGCGTGGATCCCCATCGCGTTGGGACACTGCTGGAGGAACTCCTTGCTCAGCTCGGGTTCCGACAGGCCGATCGTGAACCGGTCCGAGTGTGGTCGATGTCCGGCGTAGAGCGCCTGCACCTGCCGGACGGCCACGCCGTGATCTTCAAATACAGTCGAGGGCCCTTCACCGACGAGCACCTGACACTGCGGCACGCTCGCGCACACGGCCTACCCGTGCCGGAGCTCCTGTCCGCCGCGACCACCTATGATCCGCAGACCGGAGACGACATCCTCGGGATGCTGCTGGAAGACCTCGGCGACCCTGCGCGCGAGCCCACGCTCGCCGAGGCAGCCGCGGCGGCCGTGGCCATCCAACAAGTCCCGGCGCTGCCCGGTCGGCCGGGCCTGGACTCGGCGGCCTTGGCCACGCTCCCCAGCCGGGCGCTCAAGCGCCTCGCGACGCTCCAGGCCGCGGGCCGGTGGCACGATCCGGCGCTCGCCCGGCACTTGCGGGCGCTGGCCGCGGTCGCCTACGACCGGTGCCACGACGCCGAGATCCCGCCGTGGGGGATGCTCCATTCGGAGTTTCACCCCACGTCGCTGCACGTGGACGGCTCCGGCCGGTGGCGGCTGCTCGACATGGCGCGGGCCTGCACGGCGCCCGGTGTGCTCGATCTGGTCTCCTGGCAAGGCACGCAGACCGCACCGGACACAGCAGCGCTGTATGAACTCCTGGTCGCCTACGTCGCCGCTGGCGGGCCCGCCACCGCGTTGTCGAATCGGGCAGGGCTACCCGTGACGCGCTGGGCGATCGGCTGGCATCGCATGTGGATCGTCGACTGGTACCTCGAACAGGCGGCCCGCTGGATACCGACCCCAGCGCTCGATGAGAATGCCGTCGCCGTCGTTGTCCGGCACTTGGCCGAGGCCGTCGACGCTCTGAGCGCATAAGAGCGGTTGACTTCGGCGAGTGCCCGCAAGTTCACCAACTACGCTCGCTCCCGCCCGGTAGCGGCCTGACAGGACGACAGAACACAAAAGTGCGGAGCCGGAGACGTTCACCGCCGATCTGCCCGGCCACGGCTACACGTACCAGGCCGAGGAGGTCGCCCGCTGCCCTGCCGACGGCCGCACGGAAACCGTCGCCATCGTCCGCACCCTCGACAGGATCGCCGCCCGCTTCACTTTTGGAAGCTGAGTCGTGTACTCGCTTGGCGGATGGCGTGTTCGGGGCGGTGGGTGGTGGTGCCGCCGTCGATGACGATGGTCTGGCCGGTGATGCAGCGGGCCTCGTCGGAGGCGAGGAAGGCGACCAGGGCCGCGACGTCCGCGGGTTCGGCGGCGTGGGGCAGGACGCGCTCGGCGGCCTTCTCCGCGAGGCGTTCGGGCGTCATCACGGCGCGGGCGACGTCGGTCAGGACGAGGCCGGGGGCGACGGCGTTGCAGCGGACGCCGCGCGCGCCGTACATGGTCGCCACGTAGCGGGTGAGCGAGGTCAGCGCGGCCTTGGCGGAGCCGTACGCCGCGTGGTCGGTGTCGCCGAGCAGGCCCGACACCGACGACGTGTTGACGATGGCGCCGCCGTCGCGCATCGCCGGGACGGCGTACTTGCAGCCCAGCATGGCCCCGCGGAGGCTCACGGCGAGCGTGCGGTCCCAGACCTCGACGTCCATGTGGGTGAGGTCGAGGTCGCGGCCGTAGACCTCGCGGCCGAGGGCCGCGGCGTTGTTGTGCAGCACGTCGAGGCGCCCGAACTCCCGTACGGTGGCGGCGACCATCCGCCGTACGGCCTCCTCGTCGCTGACGTCGGCGGCCAGCGGCAGGGCCTTGGCGCCCGCCTCTTCCAGGATCTCCGCCGTCTCGCGCGCGGTGTCGTACCGGATGTCGGCGACCGCGACGCGCGCGCCCTCGGCCGCGAGGCGCACGGCGACGGCGCGGCCGATGCCCGACCCGCCGCCCGTGATGAGCGCGACGCGGCCGGTGAACCTCGCCGCGCTCACCACTCGACGAGGAGACGCGGCAGGCCGCGGCCGACGAGGCTCTTGCGGTAGCCGATCTCCTGGCCGGGGGCGAGGCGCAGGCCGGGCAGCCGGGTGGTGATCCGCTCGAGGGCGATGCGGAGTTCGAGGCGGGCGAGTGCCGCGCCGACGCAGTGGTGGATGCCGTACCCGAACACCATGTGGTCGCGGGCGTTGGCGCGGTGGACGTCGAACCGCTCGGGGTCGGGGAACACCGTCTCGTCGTGGCTCGCGGAGTCGGCGTGCAGGAACACCTCCGCGTCCGCCGGGATCGTGACGCCGTGCAGGGTGACGTCCTCGGTGGTGCGGCGGAAGCTGCCGAGGCTGGCGCCGTCCATGCGGAGCGTCTCCTCGATCATGTTGGGGATGAGCTCCTGGTCGGCGACGACCGCCTCCCAGGACTCGCGGTCCCGTTGCATCCGGTGGACGGCGTTGCAGAAGCCGTTCGGCACGGTGTCGTTGCCGCCGAGAAGCAGCGCGCTGATGGTCTCGACGACCTCGCGGTGTGACAGCCCGTCCGGGCCGGTGTCGATGAGTCCCGCCATGAGCCCGGCGAAGTCGTCGCGGGGCTCCGCGCGGCGTTCGGTGACGAGCCGGTCGACGTAGTCGAGGTACTTGAGGAAGTCCTGGGCCAGTTCCCGCTGGCGGGCGGGCGGCTGTGGCGACAGGAACAGCTGGAACCAGGAGTACACCCACTGCTTGACCTGGTCCTCGTCCTCGGGCGGCACGCCGATGAACGCCGCCGTCAGCCGGGCCGACGGCGGATGCGCGAGGTCCGCGACCAGGTCCCCGCGCCCCCGCGGTTCGACGGCGTCCAGGACCGCGTCGACCTGCGTCGCGAACGCGTCGCCGAGGCGGGCGACGGCGCGCGGCGTGAACGCCCGGGAGATCGCCCGGCGGATCCGGGTGTGCTGCGGCGGGTCGACGTTCGCGGCGAAGTTGTCGAGGAAGGACCGGTGTTCACCGAGCGACTCCTTGACCTCGTCGGTGAGCGTACGGGAGATGGTGAGCGAGCCGATGGAGGAGAACCTCCGGTGGTCGCGGTACGCGTCGCGCACGTCGGCGTACCGGGTGATGACCCACATGCGCAGGTGCTCGCTCCAGAACACCGGCCGCTCGTGCCGCAGGCGGGTCAGGAACGGGTACGGGTCGGCGACGTGCCAGTCGGCGGTGATGTCGAAGTCGGTCGCCGTCTCGGGCGTGCTCATGAACCGCCTCCCAGGATGCGCCGGGGGTTGTCGACCAGCATCTGGTGGATCTGCTCCTCGGTGACGCCTCGCGCGCGCAGGGCGGGCAGCACGTCCCGGGAGATGTGCAGCAGGTGGTAGTTCGGGTGCCGCCGCCGTACGACGTCGGGGTCGAAGCGGTCGTTGAAGCAGTACGAGTCGTGGGACAGCACCATCCGCCCGGCGTGGCCACGCTCGCACAGCGCGGCGACCGTCGCGACCCGGTCCGGCAGCGAGGTGAACTCGATGCCGAACCGGTCCATGCCGAGGTACGAGCCGTTCGCGATGAGCTCCTCCAGGTAGGCCAGGTCCGTGGAGTCGCCGGCGTGCCCGATGACCACGCGGTCCAGGTCCACGCCCTCGGCGGCGAGGAGCTTCTGCTGGTCGAGCCCGTTGCGGGTGGCCGACTCGCTGTGGGTGGTGATCGGCACGCCCGTCGCGCGGTGCGCCTCGGCGACGGCGCGCATGACCCGCTCCACGCCGGGCGTGATCCCCGGCCGCCCGGTGGCGCACTTGAGCATGCCCGCCCGCACGCCGGTACGGCCGATGCCGTCGGTGATGTCGCGCACGAAGAACTCGGCCAGCCGGTCCGGCCCGCCGAACAGCGTGCCCGGCCCGCGGTTGCCGAAGTACGGCGGGACGGCGTCGTAGGTGTACAGGCCGGTCGCCGCGACGATGTGGACGTCGGTCTGCTCGGCCACGCGCTGCACGGCCGGGACGTACCGGCCGAGGCCGATCACGGTGAGGTCGACGATCGTGTCGATGCCGGCGGCCTTCAGCTCGTTCAGCTTCCCGGCGGCCTCCCGGGCGCGTTCTTCCAGATCCCAGCCCTCGGGGATGTCCGGCCAGTTCCAGAGGATCTCCGGGCTCAGCCCGAAGATGTGCTCGTGCATGAGCGTCGCCCCGGGGTCGTCGACCGGGCCGCGCACCGTTTGCACCGGACTCATCTCACTCCACGGGGACGAGGGGGAACTTCGGGTGGTCGAAGGGCCGGTTGGCCTCCAGGCCCAAGCCGTCGGTCTGGCCGTACGGCGCGCCGGTGTACAGGGCCGCGGCGTCGAAGTAGGTCACCGTGAACGACAGGCGGGGAGCATCGCGGCGGTTCTGTGGCGCGCCGTGGACGGTCAGGGCACTGTGCACGGTGGCGTCGCCGGGCGCGAGGTCCAGCGGCGGGGACAGCTCCAGATCGCGTAGCCAGGGGTGCCGGGTGAGCGCGTCGTCGCCCTCCCGAACGAAGCTGCGTCCCAGGGTGCCGAGCCGGTGCGACCCGGTGAAGAACCGCAGTGATCCCATGTCGGCGGGCACGTCCGCCAGCGCCAGCCACACCGTGAGCATCGCGGAGGTGTCCATCGGCATCCAGGGGAAGTCCTGGTGGTAGACGGTCTGCCCGTGCTCCCCCGGCTCCTTGACGAGGAGGTTGGTGACCTGGAGGCGCACCCGCTCCACGCCGGTCAGCAGGCGCACCGCGCCGCGGGCGAGGGCCGGCGAGGTGGCCAGCGCGCCGAAGTCCTCGTCGTGCTCGGCGATGTCGCGGTCCTGACCGAACGCCTGGTCGACGAACCCGGCGCCGCGTGTCCGGCTGTGGGCCGCGAGCCGGTCGAGCGCCCGCCGCCGGAGCCGTTCGACGAAGTCCCGGGCGACCAGGCCGGGCAGCCGCACCCAGCCGTTCTCGCGGAAGAAGCGGGCCTCTTCCTCGGTCACATCCCGTACGGGTGCAGCCATCGCCACCGCCTCCGAGTCGCCACCGCCGACGACGACGGCACCGTCGTACGTCGCCTCCTCGCGTGACCGCCGGACGGCGACCGCTCGGGTCGACAGGCGCCGGAACGTCGTCCTGCCGCGACCATAGACGCTCCCGTCGTGGCGAGCAAGCGCTTGGTATAGCCTGCAGTCGTGAAGCGACCTTTCCGTTTCGGCGCCGTCATCCGCGACGCGGACTCGGCCGCCGCGTGGGCCGCCAAGGCCCGCAGGCTGGAAGACTCCGGCTTCGACGTCCTGCTCGTCCCGGACCACCTCGTCGGTCCCCGGTTCGCCCCGATCGCCGCGCTGACCGCCGCCGCGTGCGCGACCACCCGGCTTCGGGTCGGCGCGATGGTGTTCGCCAACGACTTCCGGCACCCGGCCGTGCTGGCCAAGGAGGCGGCAACGCTCGATCTGCTGTCCGACGGCCGGCTCGAACTCGGTCTCGGCACGGGGTGGATGGCCCGGGACTACGAGAGCGCCGGCCTGCCGCTCGACCCTCCCGGCGTCCGCGTCGCGCGCCTGGCCGAGGCGATCCACGTGCTGAAGGGGCTCTGGCGAGGCGGCCCGTTCTCGTTCGACGGCGAGCACTACACGGTCCGCGGGCTCGAGCAGCGGCCGCTCCCCCTACAACGTCCGCACCCCCCGCTGGTGCTCGGCGGCGGCGGACCTCGGATGCTGCGCCTGGCCGCCCGCGAGGCCGACGTCGTCAACCTGACCATGCGGGTACGGGCGGACGGCTCCGGCCCCGACACCGCCGACGGCGGCCCGGAGGCCTTCCGGCGGAAGGTCGACATCGTCCGGGAGGAGGCGGGTTCCCGGTTCGACTCCATCGAACTCGGGACGTCCGTGCTGCGGATGGGCCTGGGACGGGAGCCCGAGGCGTGGAGCGCCGCGAACCCCTCCGCCCAGGCCGGAACCCCTCAGGTGCTCGCCGGGGAGCTCGCCGCCGTCTGCGACGCCCTCCACCGGTGGCGCGACGACCTCGGCCTCTCCTACTACGTTCTGCACAACGAGGTCGACCTCGACGCGTTCACCCCCGTCGTCAACCGCCTCGCCGGCGACTAAAGGGCGAGGCGGGAGCCGGGGTACGGGGACAGGAGCGTCTCGCGCCAGGTGCCGTCGAGGAACTCGCGGGCGCGTTTGCGCCAGGCGAGCAGGCGTTCGTCGGCGTCGATCTCGTCGTCCAGGCCGAGCGCGGCGTCGTACGAGCGCTGCAGCGCGAGGTGGGAGTCGAGGTCGGTCGCCCAGACGGTGACGACCTCCGTGTCGCACAGCAGCACCTCGTACAGGCCGACGGGGCGGTGGCCGTGGTCGGCGAGCAGGGGGACGCGCTCCTCCCGGACCGCCGCCAGGTAGTCGAGGGCCGCGCCGGGGCGGACGCGGGCGCTCTCCAGGACGAAGAACTCCGCTCCCGTCGCGTCGGCGAGCGCGGGGCTGCCGGGCGCGGCGCCCAGTGGCCGGGAGAACGCGGTGAAGCGCAGGTCGTCGATGGCGGACAGGAAGAGGTTCTCCTTGACGCCGGTGTAGATCTCCAGCATCTGCCGCCAGCCGCCGTCCCAGCCGCCGTGGCAGTCCCACAGGGTGACGACCTTGAACTGCGGGTGCCCGGTGATGCCGACCGCGTAGAAGGCGCCGACCAGGTCGATGTCGTGGGAGCGGATCGACTCGCCCTTGGTGAGCACGTGCCGCCCGGGTTCGAGGGCCTCGTCCTCCTTCTTGTAGGCGGTGAGCCACTTGAGGTACTCCAGCGGCCTCCGCGAGTTCATCGGATGGAACTCGACCTCTTCGAGCAGACAGATGCCTCGCCGCACGCGCCGCTCCCATCGTCGCCACAAGCGCTTGCTTGGGACCTTAGAGAACGAACCCGGGGCGGGCAACCCCGCGACCCCGCCACTCCCCGGATCCGCACTGCGTGCGCCCGTACACACAGCGTCGGAGCCCGGCCCGTTACGATCGCCGCGTGCCGACCGTCGTCCCCCGCCTTCGGAGCCCCCTCCGCGGCCGCCTCATCATCTGCGGTGACACGCCGCTCGCCTACCGGCTCGCCGACGAGTTGTCGACGCGCTACCTCCAGGACGTCACGGTCATCGTGCCGTCCAAGAGACGCAACCACGGGCCCAAGATCACAGGGCTGCCGCGCGTGCGGGTGCACGAGGCGGCGGAGCTGGACGACGAGACGTTCCGGGCCGTGCACGTCGAGTCGGCGCGCGCCGTCGCCCTCGTCAGCAACAGCGAGGTCGGCAACATCCACGCCGCGCTGCGCGTCCAGGAGCTCAATCCCGACATCCGGCTGGTCATCCGGATGTCGAACACCGCGCTGGGCAACCGCATCCGCACGCTGTTCAACGACTGCGCCGTGCTGTCGGACGGCGCGGTCGCCGCGCCGTCGTTCGTGGCCGCCGCCCTCGGCGACCTGCCGCCCAGCCACGTCCGCGTGGCGGGCCGCACCCTCTACGTCGCCCACCGCAGCGACCGGGTCCGCAACGTCGTCTGCGGGCTCGCCGACACCCGCCGGCCGGACGGGCTCCCCCGCCTGCTGCCGGTGGACCAGGGCCGGGCCAACCTCGTGCTCGCGGTCGCCGACGGCACGTCGCGGACGTCCCTCGCCGGTCCTCCCGTCGACTACCGGCCGACGACGACGTTCGCCCGGACCATGCGGTTGATCCTCAGCCGCCGGCTGCTCCAGGTGGTCGTGGCGCTCCTCGGGCTGATCGTCGTGGGCAGCGCCGTGCTCAGCACCGGGGACGGCCACGGCTTCACCTACTCGCTGTACCTCATCCTGCTCGACATCGCCGGGGCGGCCAATCCCGATCCGAAGCTCAGCGCGGCGGCCAAGGTGACCCAGGTGATCGTCACGCTCGCCAGCCTGGCGCTGGTGCCCGCGATCACCGCCGCGGTCGTCGACGCGCTGGTCCGGGCCCGGCTCAACGGGCCGCTCGAACGGCTGCGCGATCCGATCAGCGGGCACGTCGTGGTGGTCGGTCTCGGCGAGGTCGGCCTCCGGGTGGTCTCGCAGCTCCACGACCTCGGCGTCCAGGTGGTCTGCGTCGAGCAGAACGAGGACGCCGTCGGGGTGCCGCTCGCCCGCCGCCTGGGGCTGCCGATCGTCTTCGGCGACGCCACCCGGGAGGAGACCCTGCGGACGGCGTGGGTCGGCACCTGCCGTTCCGTCGTCACCGTCACGAGCGACGACATCACCAACCTCGAGGCCGGGCTGAGCTCCCGGGCGCTGCGCGACAACGTCCGCGTGGTGCTCCGGCTGTTCGACGACGACCTGGCCGGGCGCGTCCACCGCAACTTCAAGATCCCGGTGTCGCGCAGCGTGTCCTTCCTCGCCGCCCCCGCCTTCGCCGCGGCCATGATGGAACGCCAGGTCATCGGGACGATCCCGGTCGGCCGCAGCGTGATGCTGATCGCCGACATGCCGATCGGCGCGGGCTCCGAGCTCGACGGACGGCCGCTGCGCGAGGCGAACCTCCCCGGGGAGGCCCGGGTGCTGGCGCTCGGGCGCCGCGGCCGGCCCCGCTTCGACTGGGACCTGCAAGAGGGCTACCTGCTGATCCCGGGCGACCGGCTGGCCGTGCTGGCCACCCGGTCCGGCATCGGCCACATCCGCGCCCGGACGACCGGCACGTCCGATCCCCCGTCGTCCCCGACGCCGCGCTGACCCGACGGCCGGCGGGCACCGGCCCGCGACGTCGTACGGTTCGCACCTACTCCGTACGCGGCGGCCGTGACGGTCAGCGGGCGACGTACTCCTCACGGCCGCCCGTCCGGCGCGTCGCGACCTGCGAGGATCCGGTCAGGGTCCCGCTGCTCAGCTGGACGCGGTTCGACGCCACCGTGCTCTTGTCACCGGCCGCGCCCATGGGGACGATCAGGTACGGGTGGCCGCCGATCTGGCCCGCGAGAACGGACGCCTCCTTCGCCTCGATCGTGCCGCCGGAGAGCCGGAAGGTCCCGTTGAGCCGGGCCAGGATCGCGTACGGGACGCCGTGGGAGACGTAGTAGCCGCCGGCGTCCAGGTCGCCTTCGGCCGCGCTCATCGGAATGAGCAGCAGCGGCCGCGCCTTGTCGTGGTAGGCGCTGACCAGCGGGTTCAGCCGTGGGATCAGGTCGGTGTTCAGCTTGCTGAGGATGTCCTGGATGGACCGGCGAAGCGGGTCCGACGGCGGCTCGGCCACCGGGCTCACGCCCGCGAGCAGCAGGTCGACGGGCGTCCGGCGGCCCCGGCTGACCTCCTGCTTCCAGCCCTTGCGCGTCTCGTCCAGGAGCAGGCCGGCGATCCCGCCGAGCGCGGTGCTCTCCGCGTCGAGGGTCACCTGCCCGGGATCGATCGCCTGGTCCAGCGGCCGGAACTGCGACCGCTTGCGGATCTCCGCCTGATCGCCGCGCCCGGCCCCCGCCGCCATCGCCGTGGCGACCGCGTCGAAGTAGCCGGCCGCCCCCTCGCCGACGTCGGTCGCGGCGGCCCGCTTGGCCTCGTCCGGGAACTCCTTCTGCCACTTCGACCGCCAGTACGCCGCCCCGGCGAGCCGCTGGTTCCGCTGTCTGGGATCGCGGTAGGCCGCGACCAGGTCGTTGTAGAGCATGGCGCGGTACAGCCGGGGCATGACGGCGAGCGGGTACTCCGTACCGCGCAGCTCGCCGCCCTTCTTCCAGGCCTTCCACTTCTGCTCCGTCGCGTGGTAGAGCTCGTCCGTCGCGGCGGCGAAGAGCGTGGTGGACAGGCTCTGCCCCGCCATCTCGGCGTCCGACCGGTACGACGGATCGGAGACGTTCATGACGACGGCCGGGTGCCCGTCCCAGGTGGCGTAGGACGAGCCGCCGCGCGGGATGGCGATCTTCTTCTTCGCCAGCTCCGCCGGGCTCAGGTCCGTCACACCGTCCACGCTGATCAGCCGCGCCCGGCCGCGGTCGCCGAGGATGATCTTCCGGTCCTTGAGCACGGTCCCGGGCCAGATCTGCGGAGCATCCGGCCACACCTTGGCGACGGCCTCCTGCACCTCGACCGCGACGGGTTTCAGGGCCGTCTGGGAGGAGGTGCCCCCGGGGTTCGGGTGGGAGTCGTCGGAACAGCCGGCGGCGCCGAGCGCCACCACCGCGACGACCCCCGCCCAGCGGCGCCCGGGAAACGGCCGGCGTGACCGGCCTCTACGGCCTGAACTCCCGGACCCAGAACCGACGAACCCAGTGAACACCGCACAACCCCCGCGACCGATCTCGGACATGGGCCGGGGGGAGAGGCTTGCCCATCCTGACGCGGGCGATCATTCCCCGTACGTGGGCCGGTTAACGTTGCACGTCGGCAACGCTTTTCAGGCCGTTGAGGAAGGCGACGCTCCGCCGGACATCGTCGACGGGGCCGCCGCCCGCGGCCGGCTCGGCGCCCAGGATCGTGTCCTGCTCGAGGACGTACCAGCCGTCGTACCCGGCCTGGTCGAGCGCCGTCACGATCCCGGCCGTGTCGACGTCGCCCGCGCCGAGCGGGCGGTAGAGCCCGTCGCGTACGGCCTCGGTGTAGGTGGACTCCCCCGCGCGGACGCGGTCGGCGGCGCTCGCGTCGACGTCCTTGAGATGCACGTGCGCGATGCGTTCCGCCGCCGTCCGCGCCAGTGCGAGGGGGTCCGTGCCGCCGATGAGCAGGTGGCCGGTGTCCAGGCAGAGTGGCACCTGGGAGCCGGCCAGGACCCGCTCGACCTCGTCCGTCCGTTCGACGACCGTGCCGACGTGGGGATGCAGGACGGTCCGGCGCCCGCCCTCGGCGGCGTGCGCGGCGATCCGGTCGAGGTTGGCCAGCAGCGCCGTCCAGTTCCCGGCGGACAGCACGGGGCGCTCGTCGTACCCGTCCTGGCCGGTCGCGGCCGCCAGGACGAGCATCCGCGCGTCGCCGAACCCGCGCAGCGCGCGCTCGACCTCCGGCAGCGGATCGTACGCGGGCTCGTGCAGGACCACGGGGACGAACCCGCCGACCGCCGTCAGCCCGTACGACGCCAGCAGCGCCTCGCGCTCGGTGGGATCGGCCGGCAGGAACCCGTCCGGGCCGAACTCGGTGGCGGCCAGGCCGGCGTCGCGCATCTCGGCCAGCACCCGGTCCGGGGCCATCTGGTGGCCCCACCCCGGTACCTCGCACACGCCCCAGGAGACGGGCGCACCCGCGATCCTCACTGCCGGACCTCCTCGATCGTCACGGTGCGCCGTTCCCGGCGGGAGCGGTCGCATGCCTCGGCCACGTAGAACCCCTCGAGCGCCTCCTCCGGGGGGCACGGGCTGTCGGCCTGTCCGGCGGCGACCCGGACGAAGGCCGCGATCTCGGCCTCGTACGCCGGCCCGAAGCGCTCCAGGAAGCCCTGGCACGGCAGGGCGCCGAGCGTTCCGGCCGCCGACCCGCCGTCGACCGGGGTCAGCGGGGTCTGCTCGCCGAAGCCTGCGGCGAGGCTGTCCTTGGACCCCAGCGCCTCGAAGCGGACGTCGTAGCCGGCGCCGTTGTAGCGGGTCTCGGAGATGATGGCGAGCGTGCCGTCGTCGAGGGTGAGGAGCGCGGCACAGGTGTCCACGTCGCCGCTCTCGGCGAAGTAGTCCTCCCCCTTGTTCGCTCCGGACGCCGTCACCTCGACGACCTGCCGCCCGGTGACGAACCGGACGGCGTCGATGTCGTGCACCGCGCAGTCGCGGAAGATCCCGCCGGAGACCCTGACGTAGGCGGCGGGCGGCGGAGCGGGGTCGAGCGTGCAGGACCGTACGGTGTGGAGCCGGCCGAGGCGGCCCGCGGCGATGGCGTCCCGGAGCGCGACGTGGCCGACGTCGAAGCGCCGCTGGAAGCCGACGTGGACCGGCGTTCCGGTGCCGCGAACCGCCTGGACGACTTGGAGCGTTCCAACACTGTCGGGGGCGAGGGGCTTCTCGCAGAAGGTCGGCAACCCCGCTCGCGCGGCACGGATCACGAGCTCGGCGTGCGCGTCCGTCGCGGCGGCGACCACCAGGCCGTCCAGCCCGGCGTCGAAGAGCGCGTCGACCGAGTCGGCGACGCGCCCTCCGTACTCCTCGGCGATCCGGTGCGCCCGGTCGGCGTCCGGATCGGCCACCACGAAGGATTCGACGGAG
The DNA here is from genome assembly GCF_039542055.1 of Actinoallomurus vinaceus. Classification (NCBI taxonomy): domain Bacteria; kingdom Bacillati; phylum Actinomycetota; class Actinomycetes; order Streptosporangiales; family Thermomonosporaceae; genus Actinoallomurus; species Actinoallomurus vinaceus. The sequence goes on along the minus strand of NZ_BAABHK010000006.1, from coordinate 577,306 downwards.
GGCAGCGCGCGAAGGGTCTCAGCGTGCCGGGCACCGATGCGGCCTGCCCCGGCGAGCCCGATTCTCATAGAGTCCTCCTGGTGGGCGATGTCGTGTCGGACGCTCACGAAACCGGCGAAGCGGTACGGCGCCTGAGTCCTCGAGGGATGCTCGAGGACCTGGTAGCGCCGTTGGAACGCTCCATCGCGGGAACGCGATTGTCATGACATTAAGAGGTAATACCTAACCTAGACCGCAGCGCAAGACCCGTCCATCACGTGGCCGGTCTCGGGCATCCGCGCGCCTCATCGGCGGCGACCGCATCGGCGGTGCCGCTCGAGGATCACCTCGCACTCCATCGCGCCGCCGCACCGGTCCGCGGCGGCGCTGCGGACTCCTACTGGTCGATGACCGCGCGCAGGAACTCCTGCGTACGGGGATGATCCGGATCGGTGAAGATCTTCTCGGGACTCCCCTCCTCGACGATCTGCCCCTTGTCGAACACGAGCACCCTGTTGGAGACGTCACGCGCGAAGCGCATCTCATGGGTGACGCACAGCATGGTGATGTCCGTCGTCTCGGCGACCTGCCGCAGGACGTCGAGCACCTCGCCGACCAGTTCCGGGTCCAGCGCCGAGGTCACCTCGTCGAGCAGCAGCACCTTCGGCCGCATCGCGAGCGCGCGGGCGATGGCGACCCGCTGCTGCTGCCCGCCCGACAGCTGCGACGGATGGGCGTCGGCCTTGTCCGCCAGGCCGACCATCTCCAGCAGTTCGCCCGCCCGCTCGGCGGCCTCGCTCTTCGGCACCTTGAGCACGTGGACCGGCGCCTCGGTCACGTTGCGCAGCACCGACATGTTCGGGAACAGGTTGAACTGCTGGAACACCATGCCGATCTCCGAACGGAGACGGCGCAGGTGCTTCTCGTCGGCGGGCACCAGCCGGCCGCCGCGCTCCATGTGCGACAGCGAGTCGCCGCCCAGCCAGATGACGCCGTCGTCGACCCGCTCCAGGGTCATGAGCAGGCGCAGGATCGTCGTCTTGCCCGACCCGCTCGGGCCGATGAGCGTGACCCGCTCGCCGGGGGCGACGGCGAAGTCCAGCTCGCGCAGCACGACGTTGTCGCCGAACCGCTTCACGACCTTCTCGAAGCGGATGCCGCGCGCGTCGTTCTGCGGCAGCGCGGCCTCGGGGGTGGAGTCAGTGGTTGCCATAGCGCCTCTCCAGGCGTCGGGTGAGGATGGAGGCCAGGACGCTGACGATCACGAAGAGCACTCCCGCGATCGTGATCGGCTCCAGGTAGCGGAAGTAGTGGGTCCCGACGGCGTACGCCGCGCCGAGCATCTCCGGCACCGTGATCGCCAGCAGCAGAGGCGAGTCCTTGAACATGGCGATCAGGTAGTTGCCCAGGGTCGGGATGACCCTGGGGATCGCCTGGGGCAGCACGACGCCGAACCACACGCGGTGACGGGGCAGGTTCAGCGCGGTGCTCGCCTCCCACTGGCCTCGGGGCACGTCGTCGATCCCCGCGCGGTACACCTCGGAGGTGTAGGTGGAGTAGTGCAGGCCCAGCCCGATGACGCCGGTGACGAACGCGCTGAACCGCACTCCGGCGCTCGGCAGGACGTAGAAGAGGAAGAACAGCTGCACGAGCAGCGGCGTGCTGCGCACGAACTCCACGATCCACCGGACGACCTGACCCACGACCAGGCCGCCCGAACGCCGCAGCACGGCCCAGACCAGGCCGAGGACCAGCGCGACCACGTAGGCCAGAAGCGTGGCCTCGACGGTGACGCGCAGCCCTTTCAGCAGGTCGGGCAGGATCTTGCCGGCGAAGTTCCAGTCCCAGATCATTGGAGGCCCGCCCCCGTTCCGGTCGCGATCGGGGCCGTTGCCATGGCCTTCCGCTGCGGCCGGCGGCCGAGCATCCGGGCGGTACGCCGCTCCAGATAGCGGACGAACAACTGGAGGACCTGCGCGATCACGAAGTACATCACCAGGACGGCCACGAACGCCGCGGCCGTCTGACCGGTCGCGGCGCGCAGCTGCTGGGCCCGGAAGGTGAGGTCCGCGATCGAGATCAGCGACACCACGGCCGTCGCCTTGAGCAGCTCGATCAGCAGGTTCCCGAAGGGCGGCAGCATCAGCGCGACCGCCTGCGGCAGGATGACCCGGCGAACCCGCTGGTACGTCGGCATGTTCAGCGCGACCGTCGCCTCGTACTGCGCGGTGGGCACCGCCCTGATGGCGCCGCGCACGACCTCCGCACCGTACGCGCCGTAGTTGAGCGAGAGGGCGAGCACGCCCGCCACCATGGGCTGGAACCGGAACCCGACCAGCGGCAGCGCGTAGAACAGCCAGTACATCAGGACGAGCGTGGCCGAGCCGCGGAAGAACTCCACGTACACCCGGGCGATCGCCCGGGCCACTCGGCCGCCCACGGCGCCGATGACCCCGAAGGCCATGGCGAGCACGAGCGCGACCACGGCGCTGTACAGGGTGAGCTGCACGGTGATCCAGGCGCCCCTGAGCAGGAGCGGGTAGGCGTGCAGGATCTGCGACACCGGATCAGCCCTTGCAGAGTTCGGCGGCCGTGTGCGCCCCCGGCAGCTCGGCCTTGCCGAACCCGAACGGCTGGATGATGCCCAGCAGGCGGCCGCTCTGCTTCAGCTCGGCGAGCTTGCCGTTGAACGCGGAGAGCAGGTCGCTGTCCGCCTTGCGGAACGCGAACGCGCCGGCGCCGTACTGCGGCTTGCCGCCGATCTGCGGGATGAATGACGGGGTGACCTCGTACGGCGCGCCCGCGTGCTTCTTCAGCGTGTCGACGAGGGAGATCCGGGTGAGCGCGATCGCGTCGATCCGGCCGGCCTTGAGCCCTTCGTAGGCGCTCGGCTGGTCGGCGAACGTCTTGATGTTGTCCTTCTTCACCCCGAGCTTCGTGGCGTAGTCGCCTTCGACGGCACCGGTGAGCACGCCCAGTTTGACGTTCTTCTTGGCCGCGTCCTCGAAGCGCTGGATCCCCTTGGGGTTGCCCTTGGGCACCATGAACCCGGTCGTGGCGATGTAGTCCGGGTCGGCGAAGGCGACCTGCGCGCACCGCTCCGGCGTGACGAACATCCCCGCGGCGATGACGTCGAAGCGGCGGGCCTGCAGCCCGCCGATGAGGCCGCCGAAGTCGAGCTGGACGCCCTTGACGTCGGGGATGCCGAGCTCCTTGAAAACCACCCGGGCCAGTTCGGGGGCCTCGCCGGTCAGTTTCCCGCTCGTGTCGGTGTAGCCGTAGGGCGACTCGTTCGCGAAGCCGACCTGGATGTAGCCCTGCTGCTTGGCACGGGCCAGGGTGCCGCCGCCCGAGCGTTCCTTGGCCGGGTCGGTGGTGGAGCAGGCGGCCGCGAGGGGGGCGGCGCCGGCGAGCAGGGCGGCGCTGCGGAGGAAGTCGCGTCGTGTTGAGGTCATGGGGGCTCTCCAGTGTCCAGTGCCCACCACGGCCGCCGGGGTGCTCCCCGGCGGCCGCGATGGGCGGGGGTCCTGCTACGCGCCGACCGGCGTGAAGTCGCGGGCGGCGATGAACTCGGGACGTCGCGAGGGAGCGGCGAACGGCTCCTCGCAGGTGTTCTCCACGCTGTTGAACACGATGAAGATGTTCGAGCGGGGGAAGGGGGTGATGTTGCCGTTCGATCCGTGCATGCAGTTGCAGTCGAACATCGTCGCCGACCCGGCCGGGCCGGTGAACAGCTCGATGCCGTGCTTGTCGGCGAGGATCGACAGGCTGTCGGGGTCGGGGGTGCCGACCTCCTGGCCGCGCAGCGACTCCTTGTAGTGGTCCGCGGGCGTCTCTCCCACACAGGACACGAAGGTCTTGTGCGAGCCCGGCATGATCATCAAGCCGCCGTTGTGGACGAAGTTCTCCGTCAGCGCGATCGAGATGCTGACGGCGCGCATCCGGGGCATGCCGTCCTCGGCGTGCCACGTCTCGAAGTCGGAGTGCCAGTAGAAGTCCTTGCCCTTGAAACCGGGCTTGTAGTTCACCCGGCTCTGGTGGACGTACACGTCCGACCCGAGGAGCTGGCGGGCGCGGCCGACGACGCGCGGGTCCGTGACGAGCTCCGCGAACACGTCACTGACCTTGTGCACCTCGAAGATCGACCGGATCTCGTCGGACCCGCGCTCGGTGATCGTCCGGTCGTCGCGCAGGACGGCCTCGTCGGCGGCGAGCCGCCGCAGCTCCGCGCGGTAGCGCTCGACCTCCTCCGGGGCGAGCAGCTCGTCGACGGTCAGGAAGCCGTCGGCGTCGTACGCGACCAGGGTCTCCTGGTCGATCGGGCCGTCGACGTTCCCGTGGACGACCGGGTCGGTTCGGTAGAGCAGGGCCGGCTCGCCAGCGCGGCGAGTGGGGTACAGGTCGTTCGGGCCGGGGGTGGGGCAGGCGTGCTCGGTCATCGCTCGCATTCCAATCGTGCCGTGGTCCGGGGGTCGGGGTGGAAGAGGGCGTCTCCGCCGTTCCGGATCACCGGTGGCTCACGTCTCTTCGGTTATCAGCGGGTAGACGCCGTTCTCGTCGTGCACCTCTCGGCCGGTGACCGGAGGGTTGAAGACACAGACGGTGCGCAGATCCGTGTGGGCGCGGACGACGTGGTGCTCGTGCCCGTCGAGGAGGTACATGGTCCCGGGCTCGAGCCGGTGCTTCTCACCGGTCTCCTCGTTGACGAGCTCGCCCTGGCCGCCGATGCAGTAGACCGCCTCGATGTGGTTCGCGTACCACATCCGGGTCTCGGTGCCGGCGTACAGGACGGTGTCGTGCAGCGAGAAACCGACCTTCTCCTTCGCCAGGACGAGCCGGCGGCTGCGCCAGGTCGGCGCCTCGACGTCGCGTTCGGTCCCGGTGATCTCATCGAGCGTGCGCACGATCATTGGACCGCTCCTTCCGGTGGCTTGCGGGTGAATCGGGGGGTGGCTGAGCCGATCGGGGTGGTGGCCCAGACGGTCGGGGGTGGTGGCTCAGACGAGGACCGCGTCGACCGAGTCGGTCAGGATCTGCAGGCCTTCGGCGAGTTCGGCGGCGGTCGTGGTGAGGGGCGGCAGCAGCTTCGCGACCTCGTCCTCCGGGCCGGAGGTCTCCATCAGCAGGCCGCGGTCGAACGCCGCGCGGCACACGGCCGGGGCGTGCGCCGGTTCGGCGAAGGCGATCCCCTGGGCCATGCCACGCCCGCGAAGCCCGGTGACCTGCTCCGGGTGGGCCGCCGCGATGCCCCGGAGCTCCCCTTCGATCTGGTCGCGCTTGGCGAGCGTCTGCTTCTCCATGCCCTCGTCGGTCCAGAAGTCCATCGCCGCGGCGGCGGTGACGAAGGCCGGTCCCGGCCCGCGGAAGGTGCCGTTGTGCTCGCCCGGCTCCCACACGTCGAGTTCCGGCCGAAGCAGGGTGACGGCGAACGGCAGACCGTACCCGCTGAGCGACTTCGACAGACACACGATGTCCGGGACGATGCCGGCGTCCTCGAAGCTGAAGAACGGTCCGGTTCGGCCGCAGCCCATCTGCACGTCGTCGACGATGAGCAGGATGTCCTGCCGCTTGCACAGGTCGGCGAGTCCACGGAGCCATTCCGGACTGGCCACGTTGAGCCCGCCCTCGCCCTGCACGGTCTCGACAATGACGGCCGCGGGCGTGTCCAGGCCGCTTCCGCTGTCGCCCAGCAGGCGCTCGAAGAAGAGGAAGTCGGGGGTCCGCCCGTCGAGGTAGTTGTCGAACGGCATGCGGACGGCGTGGTTCAGCGGGATGCCGGCCCCGCTGCGCTTCATCGAGTTTCCGGTGACCGCCAGCGCCCCGAGCGACATGCCGTGGAAGGCGTTGGTGAAGCTGACGATCGTCTCGCGGCCGGTGTACTTGCGGGCCAGCTTCAGCGCCGCCTCGACGGCGTTGGTGCCCGCCGGCCCGGGAAACTGGATCTTGTAGTCGAGGCCGCGCGGGGCGAGGATCACCTCCTGGAACGTTTCAAGGAAGTCGCGCTTGGCGACCGTGTGCATGTCCAGGCCGTGCACGATGTTGTCGTCGGTCAGATAGGCGATGAGCCGTTCTTTGAGCACCGGATTGTTGTGGCCGTAATTGAGGGTCCCCGCACCGGCGAAGAAATCGAGGAAGGCACGGCCGTTCTCGTCGTACAAGTGGCTGCCGGACGCCTTCTGGAAGACCGTCGGCCATCCCCGGCAGTAGCTCCGGACCTCTGACTCGAGGGACTCGAACACGTTCATGCGGTTTCTCACCCGTCTCCTGGTGGGATTCAGCTGTCGAGCGGCCCGATTCGGTACAGCACTTCGGGGTCGTGGTCGCCGGGGAACAGGTCCGCGCTCAAGAGAGGCGTCCGCCGCAGCGAGGCGCCGCGTGCACGGGCGAACGACGCGAACAGCCGGTCCGACGCCGTGTTACCCGGCGTCACCGTCGCCTCGACGAACCGTGCCCCGCTGTCCGCCAGGTGGTCGAGCATCCGGCGCGCCAGCCCGCGTCCCCGCCAGTCGGCGTCCACCGCGACCTGCCAGACGAACAGCGTCCCGGGGTCCTCGGGCCGGGAGAACCCGGTGATGAAGCCGCAGACCTCGTCCTCGGCGCGGGCCACGACCGAGGTCGCCGCGAAGTCCCGGCACCACAACACATAGCTGTAGGGGGAATTGAGATCGAGGGTTCCGGAGTCGCGGGCGACGCGCCACAGGTGCCGACCGTCTTCCAGACGCGGCGGTCCGAATCCGATGTCGACGACGGAGGCGCGAGGGGGCGGCCTGCGGACTTGTTCTGGCGACATGGATTACGAACCTAGCGAAACGGTGACCGTGGGTTGTTCCGAGATCACGAGGCGCATGTTTGGCGAACTCGAGGCCGGGTACTAATGCGCAGTTTCTGACATCCGATATCGGGGCGACGGGCCGATCAACCCAGATCAGGGCCTGATATCAGCGGCCTGACCAGTGAGAACACGCCGAACCAGGGCGGGCCCGCAATCGAACCCGAGCCGGACAGGCCATCACTCCGAGCGATCGCTTCGTCGCGACGAAGGGCGTGCCGATCGGCGTCCACTATGTGATGTACTTCACACATTTATCGGCCATCCGAGGTGCCTCAACGAACGTCGACGAGACCGAAGTCTCCCACCAAGCGCTAGTTTGACATCATGCGCGTTCTCGTTACCGGTGGGTCGGGATTCGTCGGCTCGTACGCCATCCGTGCCCTGCTCGCGGCCGGTCATCAGGTACGGGCGCTGGTGCGCGATCCCGGCCGGGCGGCCAAGGTCCTGGGCGCGATCGGAGTGGAGGCCGAGGCCGTGGAGATGTACCCCGGCGACATGCTCGACGAAGAGGCCGTCGACCAGGCCCTCGACGGGTGCGACGCCGTCGTGCACGCCGCCGCCGCGCTCGGCGTCACCGACGCCCGTACGGACGTCCTGGAGGTCAACGTCGCCGGCACACGGACCGTGGTCGGCGGCGCGGTCGCCCGAGGCCTCGACCCGGTGATCCACGTGTCCACCATCGCGGTGTTCGTTCCGCCGGCGGGACCGGTGATCCGGGCGGACGACCCGCTGGCGCGCCCACGGACCGACTACGGCCGGTCCAAGGTCGCGGCCGAACGCTACGTGCGCGGCCTGCAGGACGACGGCGCGCCCGTCACGATCTTCTACCCCGGCGGGGTGATCGGACCCCGGCAGCCGCGCCTGGACGCGATGATGGAGGGCCTGGCCGGCGCCCTCGGCCTGGCCTGGCCGATGCCGCGCGGCGGCGTGTCGCTCATCGACGTCCGCGACCTCGCGGAGGCGCTGACCGGCGCGGTCGCCCCCGGACGCGGGCCGCGGCGGTACACCCTCGGCGGGCACTACCTGACCTGGCCGGAGCTGGCCGACCGATGCGACGCGCTCACCGGCGTACGCTGCCGGCGGATCGTCGTCCCCGGAGGGCTCATGCTCGCGCTCGGCTCGCTGCTCGACGCCGCCAAGCGCGTTCGCCCCTTCGCCTACCCGTTGACTCGGGACGCCGCGGAGTTCATGGTCACGCTTGTGCCCTCCGACGACGGCCCGGCCGTCGACGCGCTCGGGCTCACCCTCCGGCCGGTGGAGGAGAGCCTGACGGACGCCCTGCGCTGGCTCGCCGCGGCCGGGCACCTCTCCCCCGCCCGGGCCGGCCGCCTGGCCACCGGCCCGGACCCGGATCATGAAGCCCCGGCCGGCACTCCGAGTGCCGCAGGCAGAAAGGCAGGACCCGTCATGCCACGAAGCAGGCTGCAGGCCATGGTCACCGCGCCGGTCGCACGGATGGCCGGATCCGCATGGTTCGCAAGGGTCGGGCCGAAGGTGGTGCCGCCACTGGACCGCGCGGTGCACCGGCTTTCCGGCGGCCGCTTCCTCATGGGGCAGTACGTCGTACCGACCCTCCTTCTGACCGCCGTCGGGCACCGCAGCGGCCAGCCCCGCCAGACGCCGCTGGCCTGCCTGCCCGAAGCGGACGGCTCCTTCCTGGTGGTCGGCAGCAACTTCGGGCGTGAGAACCACCCCGCGTGGACGACCAACCTCCTGAACCGGCCGGAGGCGGAGGTCAGCTACCGGGGCCGTACGATCCCGGTCACCGCGCGGCTGCTGGAGGGCACCGAGCGCGCCGAGGTCTGGCCACGATTGCTCAAGACATGGCCGACGTACGACAGATACGTCGAGCGGTCAGGACGAGAGCTGCGGGTCTTCCGCCTCAGTCCGCGGGGCTGAGACCCGCAAGACGAACGGCGTTCCTAGAGAGGGGCGCCGTTCGCGTTCTTTCGGTCCAGACCGGTCAGGCGGCCACGGTGTCGCGGGTCGTGGCCGGCTCCAGCGCCAGTTCGAGGACGTCCCGGACGTCGCTGACCGGGTGGACGGTCAGCTGCTCCAGGACCTCGGCCGGCACGTCGTCCAGATCCGGCTCGTTGCGCTTCGGGATGATCACCGTGGTGATCCCCGCCCGGTGCGCCGCGAGCAGCTTCTGCTTGACCCCGCCGATGGGCAGGACCCGTCCGGTCAGCGACACCTCGCCGGTCATCGCCACGTCCGCGCGGACCAGCCGCCCGGACAGCAGCGAGGCGAGCGCCGTCGTCATCGTGACGCCCGCGCTGGGCCCGTCCTTGGGCACGGCCCCGGCCGGGACGTGGACGTGCACGCCGCGGTCCTTCAGGTCGCCGACGGGCAGCTCCAGCTCCGCGCCGCGCGACCGCAGGTACGACAGCGCGATCCGCGCCGACTCCTTCATCACGTCGCCGAGCTGGCCGGTCAGGGTGACCCCCGTGTCGCCGGTCTCCTTGTCGGCCAGCGACGCCTCGATGTAGAGCACGTCGCCGCCGGTCCCGGTGACCGCGAGGCCGGTCGCCACGCCCGGCACCGCGGTGCGCCGATCGGACTCGTTCAGCGAGGTCTCCGGCGTGAAGCGCGGACGGCCGAGGTAGTCGCGCAGGTCGTCGGCGCCGACCGCCACCGGCAGCGTCTTCTCCTCCAGCGCGACCTTCGCCGCGACCTTGCGCAGGACCCGGGCGATCGCCCGCTCCAGGCTCCGTACGCCCGCCTCCCGCGTGTACTCGGCGGCGAGCAGCCGCAGCGCGTCGTCGTCCACGGCCACCTCGTCGACGGTCAGACCCGCCTTGTCGAGCTGGCGGCGCAGCAGGTGGTCGCGCGCGATCGTGACCTTCTCGTCCTCGGTGTAGCCGTCGAGGGAGACGAGCTCCATGCGGTCCAGCAGCGGGCCGGGGATGGTCTCCAGCGCGTTCGCCGTGGCGAGGAACACCACGTCGGACAGGTCGAGCTCGACCTCCAGGTAGTGGTCCCGGAACGTGTGGTTCTGCGCCGGGTCCAGCACCTCCAGCAGCGCCGCCGTCGGGTCGCCGCGGTAGTCCGCGCCGACCTTGTCGATCTCGTCGAGCAGCACGACCGGGTTCATCGTGCCGGCCTCGCGGATCGCCCGGACGATACGGCCGGGCAGCGCGCCGACGTACGTCCGCCGGTGCCCGCGGATCTCCGCCTCGTCGCGGACGCCGCCGAGCGCGACGCGGACGAACTTCCGGTCCATCGCGCGCGCCACCGATTCGCCCAGGGACGTCTTGCCGACACCGGGCGGGCCGACGAGCGCCAGGACCGCACCGGACCGCCGGCCGCCGATCACGCCGAGACCGCGGTCCTCACGCCGCTTGCGCACGGCGAGGTACTCCACGATCCGCTCCTTGACGTCGTCGAGCCCCGTGTGGTCCTCGTCGAGGATCCGCCGGGCGCCCGTGATGTCGTAGGAGTCCTCGGTCCGCTCGTTCCAGGGAATGTCCAGGACCGTGTCCAGCCAGGTGCGGATCCAGCCGCCCTCCGGCGACTGGTCGGAGGTCCGCTCGAGCTTGTCGACCTCCTTCAGGGCCGCCTCCCGGACCTTCTCCGGCAGGTCGGCCGCCTCCACGCGGGCCCGGTAGTCCTCCTCTTCGGAGGACGGGTCACCGTTGAGCTCGTTCAGCTCCTTGCGGATCGCGGCGAGCTGCTGGCGGAGCAGGAACTCCTTCTGCTGCTTCTCCACGCCCTCCTCGACGTCCTTGCGGATCGTCTCGGCGACGTCCAGCTCCGCGAGGTGCTCCCGGGTCCAGCCGATCGCGAGCTCGAGGCGCTCGGTCACGTCGGCGGTCTCCAGGATGCGCACCTTCTGCTCGGCGCTGAGGTACGAGGCGTAGCCTGCCCGGTCGGCCATCACCGACGGATCCTCGATCTGCTGGATCATGTCGACGACCTGCCAGGCGCCGCGCTTCTCCAGCACCCCGACGACGAGGGCCTTGTACTCCTTGGCCAGTTCCTCCGCGCGGGAGCCGAGACCGGTGTCCTCGACCTCGGTCCCCTCGACCCACAGGGCCGCGCCGGGACCGGTCGTCCCGGAACCGATGCGGACACGGGCGACACCGCGGACGACGGCGCCGGGCCCGCCGCCGGGCAGCGTGCCCACCTGCTCTACGACGGCAAGGGTGCCGACGGCCGCGTACTTGCCGTTCAGCCGGGGCACCAGCAGCACCCGCGGCTTGTCCTCCGACCGGATGCCAGGCCCCCGGGAGACGGCGGTCGCGCGCGCGGCGTCGATCGCCGCCCGCACGTCGTTCTCCGACAGGTCGAGCGGCACGACCATCGCGGGCAGTACGACCTCGTCGTCGAGCGGCAGCACCGGCAGGGTGACGATCTTGCTCATCAGGCCTCCAAAGCTTGAGTCACCCACACTCAAGAAAGAAGAGCCCTGATTAATTTCCGAACGCCCGTTCGCCGACAGCGATCAGCGGGGTCTGTCCTGTCCGGGCGAACCTTGCGAGTTCCGGACTCAGGTTGCGAGGGGCACCGTTCCGGGCCGATGGCACGGCGCTGCTCTCGCCGGTCACTTCCGCTCCAGCGCGGCCAGCCGCAGCTCAAGCTGGTCAACCCGGTGCCGTAGCAGGGTGACCTGGGCTTCCAGGCTGACTTCCCGTTCCGCCCTCCGCTGAATGCGCGGTGACGCGGCGGCGCGCTCGATCACCGCATCCAACGGGACCAGGCGCTGCGGCCCGTTCGGGCCGTCCACCAGCCGGGACTGGATCTCGCCATTGCGGTACCAGGACCGCAGGGCCGAGCGGGAAACGCCGGTCTCGGCTTCCGCCTTGGCCAGCGTGACCCAGGGTGTCTCGTCCAGCTGCTCGAACAGCTCCAGCTCGTTCTGCCAGCGCGCGAGCCGGTCCTCCCAGTCCGACGGTGTCTCCATCACACCCTCCCTTCAGCATGGTGACCATATCAATAGCAGTGTATTGACATGGTTGAGAGCATGGAAGCATGCCATTCGAAAGATTCACGGTGGAAGCCCGCAAGGTGGTCGTCACGGCTCAGGAGGAGGCGAGGCTGCTCAAGCACAACTACATCGGCACGGAGCACATCCTGTTGGGGCTGTTCGACGTGCCGGACAGCACGGCGGCGAAAGTTCTGCACCAGCTCGGATACGACAAGGAGACGGCGCAGGTCGATATCGCCGCGGTGGTCAAGCCCGGCACGGACGAGCTGAGCGGCCATATCCCGTTCACGCCGAACGCGAAGAAGACGCTGGACCTCGCCCTGCGCGAGGCGCTGCGGCTGCACCACACGTACGTCGGTACGGAACACATCCTGCTCGCCCTGGTCAGGGAACGTGAGGGCGTCGGCGCGAAGGTGCTCGCCGAGCGGATCAATCCGATCAGCAAGATCCGTGCTGCGGTGCTGGCGTCATTGGAGGGATCGCAGGACGTCGCGGCCGGCCCATGGCCGGCCGGCACACCTGCCACCGAGGACACCGTGTCCACCGCCACCGCGCTGGCCGGTGGCGCACCGGTCGGCAGCCATCACCTGCTTGAGGCGATGCTGCGGGCGGAGAACAGCATGGCGGCCAGGGTGCTGCGCGAACTCGGGGTCGCCCCGGACGCGGTCGCCGCCAAAATCGACGAACTGGATCCGGAGACGACCACCGACGCGAACCCGGAGGAGGCCGCCGCGCGCAAGATGGAAATCCGGCTGGTCGACGATGAGGTGCACCTGATCCTGCGGGACCCGGCAACGGTCACGATCGCCAAGAAGGTCACCGAGCTGTCCAACGGCCCGATCCAGGGCGTCGGGCCGGTCGCCGGCATGTTCGTCCCGCTCTGGCGGTCGACCAACCAGCTGCTGCTGCAGATCCAGCGCGTGCTGGAACCGGAACCCGAAGAAGAGGGCGGATCCGCCGCGAGCAACGTGGCCAAGGTCGTACGCACGATGCTCGCGCCTCGGCTCCGCCGGCGAACCGGCTGATCAGCGGGCCGGAAACGCAGAGTCTGGTTGCGGGCGGCGGCCAGGCGGCCTTCGAAAGTGTTGGCGCCCTCGCCGCCGTCCCCGGCCCACTATCGTGCGTTCCGTAGCTTGAGGATGTATGTCGCGGTAAGCGCAACGGCACGGTCCTCGTCATGTGACAGATCTGCGAGGGCACGTGACGTCGTGATCCCGGGGATATCCGCGAGCACCTCTGTCAGCCGTCGACGTGCAGACGATTCAATGGTGCCCTGGGCGAGGCAGTCGACGAGCCTGGTGGCGATCTGATCCGCCAACGCGGGATCACCCGCCAGCGCGCTCAGTGCATCGGCCGCATCGGCGTCGTTCGTCTCCTCGACGATCATGTCGATGAGCGTCGGGACCGCGTCGGCCACTCCACGCGCCCCGAGCGCCAGAGCCGCACACCTGCGGACCACGATGTCGGAGTTCGTGAGGGCGTCCTGCAGCAGTGCGGTCGCCTCACCGTTCGGAATCTCGGCGATGGACTGGACGGCGCGTTTCCGCACCTCGGCTACTGGTGAGCCGAGGCCCTCCGCCAGCAGCGCCAATCCGTCATCGCCCGACTGCGCGAGGGCCCATCGAAGGGCTCCGGCGACGTTCGGGTCCGTCTCGCTCAACACCGCCTCGACCAGAGCTTCCACTGGCAGCGAAACCTCTTCGACTGAGGACAAGGCCGCGCGCTGGCGCTTCCCAGCACTCTCCGACCCCAAGGCCTGGAGGAGTGCGACGATCTGGAGGACGTCCTCCCAGTCGGCGGGTGCCGCGGCACCGATCCGACGGAGTCGCGTGAGCAGCTCCGTCTCACCCGCAATGCGTTCTCGCGTCTGGCGGATGAGGTCGTCGACGAGCTCCGAGGGCTTGAAGCCGGGATCATCCAGCGCGCACCCGACTTCACGCAGCGACAGCCCCAATGACCGCAGGCTCTCGATATGGAAGATTCGCCGGATGTCCTCGCTGGAGTACTCCCGATAGCCGGCCCCGGTACGACCCGTTGGCCGCACCAGGCCGAGCGACTCGTAATGCCTCAGCATGCGGGCGCTGACCCCGGACCGTCGTGCCACATCACCGATCAACACTGCCTGTCACCCCTCCTGGCTGGTCGTGCCGAGGGCCACGAGGCGCTTCGCCTCCTCGATCGCGAACTCGAATCCGGCATCCGGGTTGCGCAACAGCCGTTCCGTGGCGATCGCGTGCTGACGCACGCGCGGGTCGAGATCCGTCATCGCGGCGCGCAGGGTCGGCATGATCACCTCACCGAGCGCGATCAGCGCCCGGCTAAGGCTCAACTGCGTCTCACGCTCGCCGCGGCCGAGCTGTGTCGCCAACGCTCCGGCCAACTCGGGTTCTTCACCTTCGGGCACGAGTACGACCGCTGCTCGCCACGCGCTCCGCGCCACCTCGTCGTCGGCGTCGGTCAGAAGCGCCCGTGTGATCGCCGGCCACGCCTGCCGATCCCCGATCTTGGACAGCGTGTGCAACGCCTGGCTTCGTGCCTGCGCACGCTCCGAGCGGAGTTCATCGATGAGCTTCGGGACCGTCATCGATGATGAGTGGCGGGTGAGTGCCCACGTAAGCATCTCACGCACGAAGAATTCAGGCTCGATCGCGCATCGTTCGATCAACTTGTCGACGAACCTCGGGTCCGAGGTCGTGCCGACCGCCATCGCTGCCTGCAGCCGCACCGACGAGCTGCTGTTCTCCAGCCCTTGGAGAACGGCAGCTCGCATCGTGTTCGTGTCCTCTTGCGGCATGGTCATCGGGACCACCTCCTCGGCTGCAGTGAAGACCTTGTCACTGTGTCAAGGTCAAGCGCACGCCGTGAGATGGCCCAGTACCCTCTGCCCACCGAGTCAAGGTTCGACCGGAACGGACGACTCGATCATTCTGCTCGCCTTGGAGGCCGACCATGCCCGCCGATCCCCCGTCGAGTCACCGGGCCATCGAGAACCTGATCGCACGCTACGCCGAACTCGTGGACGACGGGGACTTCGCCGGGCTGGACAGCCTGCTCGCCGACGCGACCTTCGTGGGAAGCTCGGCGCGGGTAAGCGGCCGCGGCGAGATCGAGAAACTGTTCCGGGACACGCTGATCGTCTACGACGACGGCACCCCGCGGACCCAGCACGTCACCACCAACCTCGCCATCGAGGTCGACGAAGAGACCGGCACCGCGACCGCGCGATCGTACGTCACCGTGTTGCAAGCGCTGCCTGATCTGCCGCTGCGGCCCATCGCCGCCGGCCGATATCAGGACCGCTTCGAGCGCCGCGACGGCCGGTGGCGATTCGTAGAGCGCCGTGTCCGGATCAACCTCGTCGGCGATGTCAGTCGCCATCTCCGCCAGGCAGCCCCACCGGCGTAGCGCTTCCGACAACTTCGTCCCCGACGGGATCGTCGACCGGTTGCGCCTGCTCGGCGCGGCGTCCGCGCATGTGGACCGGCCGGCCGAGCTCGCTGAGCTCGGCCGGCCGGTCCGATTCGCGCTCTGCCTGACGCACGACCGGGAGGAGTCCGCTTTCAAGGTGTACGGGTCCACGGCGCTCGGCCTTCTCTACTGAGCCGGCTCGGCCGTGTATCGCCGCGCCATAGAGGCTGCGGGTCACAGGCTGCGGGCGGTGATGTCGCCGTTGGAGGTGGTGGCGCGGATGTCCAGGTCGGCGGTGCCGTCGTTCTTCAGGGCGTTGTGGACGCGGCCGTGGCTGGTGCCGGCGTCCAGGGCGGCCGAGACGCCGGCGGCGGCGGTGACCGAGATGTCGCCGGACTGGGTGACCAGCGTGAGGGTGCCGCCCGTGGCCTCGGCGATCCGGATGTCACCCCGTGCGGTGCTGATCTGGCTGGGGCCGCCGAGGCGGCCGACCTCGACGTCGCCGTCGGTCGCGGTGAGGCGGAGGTTCGCGGCCTCGTCGATCTTGATCTGGCGGTACGCGCCGTCGAAGGCGACATCGCCGAGCCGTCCCACCGCCCGCAGCTCGGTACTGGCCGCCTTGGCCTCGACCCGGGACCCGGTCGGCAGCTGGATGGTCACCTCGACGGCCCCCGACGGGCCGAAGTACTCGTTCTTCGCCGAGGCCTGGATCCGCAGGACACCGTCGCCGTAGGTGACCGTGGTCTGCTCCGCCGCCTTCACATCACGGCCCTTGGAGGCGTTGGCGGGCAGGACCTCGACCGTGGTGTCGGCCCGGTCGCCGGCGAGGAAGGTGACGCGCCCCGCGGGGATGTCCAGGACGGCGGCGATCGGGGCGGGGGTGTCGAACTTCCACGGGTCAGCCCACCCGACAGGCGTCGGAACAAGATCGCGAAGCGCTGAAAGAAAAGTCGCTCATCCGGCCACTACATACCGAGGGTGATCGTCACGGGAACGCGGGCGACTCCATCGGCCATGCGAGGTGCCATGACCGTCCGGGAACCCGATCGCCCCTATCGGGAGATAAGTGCTGACACACCACCGGCGTCACGGGAGGGTCTCATGACCGGAGCGGGGTCGACCATGCGAGGCCAGAGCGGCCACCCCACGGCGGGGAGCCGCTGGCACGCCGGACGAGCAGGGCGAGCGATCCTCACGGCCGTCTCGGCGACCGTGGCGGCCCTCTGGGCCAGGACGTCGGGCTTCCCCGCATGGGTGGCTGACCCACACGGCGATGTCTGGATCGTCCGCCGATGTTGGACGGCCTGGCGGCCGCGGTACCGGGCCCGCGCACTGCCGGCGGTCCGAGCCTCCCGGGCGGCCGGCGCTCCCAGCCGACGGCGGGCCGCCTCCGCCATGGCGTTCTCCGCCGTCCGGTTCGGCCGGTCCCTCCTGCTGAGCGCGGTGTTCCTCGGCGAATGGACGCTGTGCCTCCTGCTGTCCCCGCTGTCGCTCGGAGTGCGCGTGCTCGCACATCGCGGGTGGCCGGTGTACGTGGAGCGGCTCGGCAGGTCGCCTCGTGTCTGGAAGGCGTACCTGCCGGATGCGCGCTCGGCCGCGCAGGCCGTCGCCGACGCGTTGGAGGACGTGCGCAACGTCGGCGAGCCCGATCGCCTGTGGCGGCACGTGCGGCACCCGTAACAGGAGATCCGCCGGCGATCCGGCGCTGACGGACGGGAGATCCGCCGGCGGCCCGGCGCTGACGGTTGGGGATGCGCCGGTGATCCGGCGCGCAGTGGCATGCCGCCGCAGGTCGATGGCACCGGCGTCGGTCCTTGCCGCTTCAAGGAATCAGGAGGATTTCGGTGACGACAGAGCAGCCGCGGCTCATGCGGGCCGGCCAGGCGATGGCGATCGCCACGATGGTCTCTCGGGCGACGGGATTCGTCCGGACACTCGCACTGGTCATGGCGCTCGGGCTGGGCACCCGGCTCCTCGACGTCTACACGATCGCGAACGTCACGCCGAACGTCATCTACGAGCTGGTCCTCGGCGGGGCGCTGGCCAGCGTCGTCGTGCCGCTGCTGGTCCGTGCCGCCGCCGACGACGGCGACGGTGACCTGTTCGCCCAGCGATTGCTGTCATTGGTCGTCTACGGTCTCGCGGCGGTCGTGATGGCGACCATCGTGGCCGCGCCGTACATCGTCGACTTCTACGCTCCGGGCTTCAACGCGGCCCAGCGGCATGTGGCGATCGTCTTCACCCGCTACTTCATGCCGCAGATCCTGTTCTACGGGGTGAGCGCCACACTGGCCGCGGTGCTGAACGCCCGGAACCGGTTCGCCTCGCCGATGTGGGCACCGGTGGCCAACAATCTGATCGTCATCGCCACCGCGCTGGCCTTTCTGCTGCTCGGGGGCGACGGACGGCTGGACTCGCTGACGCAGGAACAAACGTTGCTGCTGTCGATCGGCACCAGCGCCGGAGTCGCGGCCCAGATGGTCATCCTCGCGGTGGCGAGCCGGGGGGCCGGATTCCCGCTGCGACTGCGTGCCGATCTCCGCGGCATCGGCGTCCGCCGGATCGCCGCGATGGCCGGCTGGACCCTGCTGTCCGTGGTCGCCGCCCAGGCATCCTTCACACTGGTCACCCGCCTGACCTCCAAGGCCGGCCCGGGCGCGGTCAGCGTCTACACCAACGCCTACACGCTGTTCCAGCTTCCGTACGCCGTCATCGCGGTGACCGTGATCACGGGGATTCTGCCCAGGATGAGCAGGGCGGCGGCGGAGAACCGGCTTACCGACGTGATCTCCGATCTGTCGCGAAGCCTGCGACTGACCGCCGCGATGCTCGCGCCGGTCGCCGCGGGGCTCATCGTCCTGGGGCCGCGCCTGACCACGCTGCTCTTCGACCATGGGAACGCCTCGCCGGCCGCGGCCCGCCTGACGGGCTCGGTCCTGGCCGCCTACGGGCTCGCGCTGGTGCCGTTCGCCGGCTACCAGATCGCGCTGCGCGTCTTCTACGCCCTCGGCGACACCCGTACTCCGGCGTTGGCGAGCGTCGGGGTGTCCATGGGCTTCGCCGCCACCTCCACGGTCGCGGCGCGGTTCTTCCACGGCCCGGACCTGGTCATCGCGCTGGCCGCCTGCAACACCCTGACCTACGCCGCCGGCTTCGCGCTGACCGTTCACGTGCTCCGCCGCAAGATCGGCCGGATCGACGGGCACCGCATCCTGAACACCCTCACCCGGATCCTGGCCGCCGCCTCGGTCGCCGGAGTCGCCGCCGCCGTCACCGTCCACGCCCTCGCCCCCGCCGGAACCGCCGGTTCGCTCCTCGCCATCGTCACGGTCTCCGCGATGCTGGCCGGTCTGTTCACGCTCGGCGCACGGGTGCTCCGCATCAGCGAGCTCAACGCACTGACCGCGGCGCTACGGCGCACGAGCCACTGACCGGCACGAATCCTGGGCGTACGGTGCTGTCAGGTTGTGGACATGCCTTCGGACCGCCGGCTGCGGACCACCTTCGACAGCGCGGCCTCGCACTATCAGCAGGCACGACCGGACTACCCGGCCGAGCTGTACTCCGACCTGCTCTCGCTCACGGGGATCGAACCGCCCGCGCGGCTCCTCGAAGTCGGGTGCGGACCGGGGAAGGCCACGCTGCCGCTGGCGGACAGGGGTTTTCGGATCACGGCGGTCGAGCTCGGCGGCGCGCTGGCGGCGGAGGCACGGCACCGGCTCGCCGAGTTTCCCGGCGTCTCCGTGATCACCTCGTCGTTCGAGGACTGGAGTCCGCCGGCGGGCGCCCTTTTCGACCTCGTCTACGCGGCCACCGCCTGGAAGTGGGTGGACCCGGAGGTCAGGTGCGCGAAGGCGGCCGCACTCCTCCCCCAGGGCGGCCATCTGGCCGTGTGGAACGCCGAGCACGCCTTCCCCGCGGACTTCGACCCGTTCTTCACCGAGATCCAGCAGGTCTACGACGAGCTCGGCGAAGGCGACGGCTCCCCGTGGCCGCCGCCCCGGCCCGAGGATCAGCCCGACCCCATCGCCGCCGAGTTCGAGGCGTCCGGGCACTTCACCGTCGCCGGGACACGGCGGTACGTGTGGGCCCGGCGCTACACCGCGGAGCAGTACATCGCGCTGCTGGACACCTTCTCCGGCCACATCGCCATGGAGCCGGCCAGACGCGACCACCTCTACCGCGAGGTACGCCGCCGGATCGCCGCCCGCGCGGACGGACGGCTCACCCGCCACTGGTCGTCCGTCCTCACCGTCGGCCGGCGCCTATGACGCGCGGGAGCGTGACGCCGCATCTTCGGTCACGACGCCCCGATCCGCGGTGACCGGGAGCGGGCCGCCCGCGGTCGGGGCGGGCCGGTCGTCTCGTACGGGACGGACGACGCCGATGATCACCAGGGCGCCGACGGTGATGAGACAGAGCCAGGCGAAGCTGTCGCCGATCAGGTCGTAGACCGTGGTGCCACCGTGCGTCGGCACGTACGCCACGGTCGTCTGCTGAGCGGTCGCGAAGTAGTCCGTGGTGGCCAGGACGCGTCCCTGCCGGTCGAAGGTGGCGGACACGCCCTCCGAGTCCTGGCGCACGAGCGCGTACCCGCCTTCGACGGCGCGCAGCGCGGCCTTCTCGGTGTGCGCGCTTCCGTACTGCCGCCAGTCGTGGGAGGGCACGAGCATGATGTCCGCGCGCACCCGCATCAGGTCGGGAAAGTCGGCGTCGTAGCAGATGACGTTCGCGATCCGGCCGTACGGGGTGTCGACGACCGGCACGCGCCCGTCGCCGGGGGTGAACGGCTCCGAGCCGGGGATCGGATGGGCCTTCTGGTAGGTCCACAGAACCTTTCCGTCGGGACCGATGAGGACCGTCTCGTCGCGCCCGTAGGCCGGCGCGGTCGTGCTGTACACGCCCAGGCCGATCTCCAGATAGATCCTCGACCTTCGGGCCTCGTCCTGCGCCGCCGCGATGGCGGAGTGCTCATCGGCCTCGAGCGTCTTGACCGCCTCTTCGGGCCAGATCACGATCTTGGCTCCGGCCTGGGCCTCCCGGCGTGTGGCGGTGAGCAGGTCGTCCTGCACGGCCCTCATGGCGGGCTCGACCGCGGAGGGAGGCGCGGCGGCGATCTCGCGCCGTCCACCGGGAATCCGCCCGATCGCCGCCTGCTGGGCCTCGGTCACGTCCCGGCCGGGGCTGACGCCGGCGATCCGGACCGTCGCGCTCCCCGCGGGGGAGAAGGCGAGCCGGGCTCCGCCGCCGAGGATGACGATGGACAGCACGGTCCCGTACACGATGCCGCTGCGGGCCGACCGCCACGACGGGCTCTCCCAGAAGCGGTTGACGGCACTGGCGGACCAGGCGATCAGGAATCCGATCCCGTACGACCCGGTGATCGATGTGACCTGAAGCAGTGGCAGGTCGCCGTACTGGGTGACCGTCAGGGAGCCGTAGGCCGTGCCGAACGGTGACACCAGCGTGATGAGGAATTCCGATCCGGCGACCGCCGCCGGAAATGTCAGTATCGACATCCAGGGGCGCAATCGGCCCACGAGCAGCCGGTCGAGAAGGAACGGCAGCATCTGCAGTGTGCCGAGCCCGATCGCTCCCGCGATGATGACGGGGTTGAACCCCATATCGGATTCGAATATCCAGAAGACCGCCGCGGCGACGTTCACCAGCAGGATCCATACCGCGCCCGACCAGGCACGGCCGGTGCGGACGAAACGCAGCAGCAGGACCGGGAAGATCCAGGCGGCGAGGGGGATGTCCCAACGGCCACCGACCGCGAACAGCATCGCCGCGGCGCCGAGGGCCAGCAGCGAATATCGCACCCATGCCGGCGCCGGACGCCGTTCGTCGTCCATTTTCTCATCGGTCCTTTCGGGGCGGGAATCATCCGCGGGATGACGTCGGTTCGGAGAATTCGTGGAACGCATTCGAACCTAGAAGAGCCGGTACGCGCCCCGCGTCGTCCGTATCGCCGATCTCTCGGCGGTCCGCGCAACTTTCGATGCGGCCCCGGGAACGAGGACGTCATCGCGCCGATCGCCTACCGTTGCCGTCGGACATGACGACTCACGTGACGGCCGGTCTGCGCGGTGCGCGCGCCTGGATCACCGGCAGACCATGGCTGACCGACATCGCGCTCGGCGGCGGGCTCACCGTGTTCGACGTGGTGACGCTGCTGGGCAGGACACCGACGCCGAGCGCGGCCGGACTGGCGCTCTGGGGGCTGCAGACCGTTCCGCTGTTCTGGCGGCGACGCCGCCCCCGCCTGGTGCTGGCGGCGATGACCGTGGGCTTCGTCCTCTTCGCGGTGATCGACCCGGTGCCGGGAAAGACGCCGGGGCCCTACTTCCTGATCTTCGCCGTGTTCGCACTGGCCCGGTGCGCCCCGGCGACGGTGAGCGTGCCGGGGACGCTGCTGTCCCTCGCCGCCGCGGTGACGGCGGACCTGCTCAGCGGCCGATCCGGGCCGCTCCGGCTCGACTCACTCGAACCGACCACCGCGACGGCCTTCGTCGCGTTCCTGTCCGTCGCCTGGCTCCTCGGATACGGGGCACGACGGATCGACCTCGGCACCCGCCGGCTCCGGGACCTCAACGACCGGCTCCGCGCGCAGCAGGAGATCAACGCGCGTCAGGCCGTCGTCACCGAACGGGCCCGCATCGCCCGCGACCTCCACGACGTCGTCGCGCACCACGTCAGCGCGATCGCCGTGCAGGCGCGCTCCGCCGAGGACGTGCTGCAGGACGATCCGCGGCTCGCGCTGCAGGGCGTGACGCGCATCGCCG
The DNA here is from genome assembly GCF_039542055.1 of Actinoallomurus vinaceus. Taxonomy (NCBI): domain Bacteria; kingdom Bacillati; phylum Actinomycetota; class Actinomycetes; order Streptosporangiales; family Thermomonosporaceae; genus Actinoallomurus; species Actinoallomurus vinaceus. The sequence continues at coordinate 555,375 of NZ_BAABHK010000006.1, read as the reverse complement.
AGACCGCCGACGTCGCCCTCGTCGAGATGCGCCGCATCCTCGGCCTGCTCGCCGCCCAGCGTGAGGATCCCGGCCCCGAGCCCTCCCTTCGGCACGTCGACCGGCTCTTCGATGCGACGGAGGCGACGGGCTGCCGCGTTGCCGCGACGCTCGGGCCGTCGATCGACGCGGTTCCGTCCGCCGTCCAGGTCTCGGCCTACCGGATCCTGCAGGAGGCGCTGACGAACGTGATCAAGCACGCCGGGCCCACCGACGTCCAGGTCGCCCTGCGCGCCGCCGACGCCGCGCTGACCGTCGAGGTGGAGAACGGGCCGGCCGCCGCGGTCCACCGGCCCGTACCCGGCTCCGGCCGAGGGCTGATGGGCGTCCGCGAACGCGTCCTGGCCTTCGGCGGCGCCCTGGAGGCCGGTCCGCGACCGGACGGCGGATGGCGGGTCCACGCCACGCTCCCATTCCAGGGGGCCCGATGACGATCCGGGTGCTCCTCGCCGACGACCAGGAGATGGTCCGGGCGGCGCTCCGTGCCGTCATCGACCGCCGCGAGGACCTGTGCGTCGTCGGTGAGGCCGCCGACGGCGGGCAGGCCGTCGACGCGGCGTTCCGCCTGCGGCCCGACGTCGTGGTGATGGACGTCCGCATGCCCGGCATGACCGGCGTCGAGGCCACCCGCCGGATCCTCACCGGATGGCCGCCCCCCGACCCGCCGCCCCGCGTCCTCGTGCTCACCACCTTCGACCTGGACGAGTACGTGCACTCGGCGCTGCGCGCCGGCGCGTACGGCTTCCTGCTGAAGAACAGCCCGCCCGACCAGCTCGCGCACGCGATCCGCGTCGTCGCCGGCGGCGAGGCCATGCTCGCCCCGAGCGTCACCCAGCGGCTCATCACGACGTTCGCCGGGTTGCCCCTCGGCCTCCTCCCCGGCGCGCCGGCGTCCGCACCGGGGAATCGCGGGCTCATCGACTCGCTCACCGAACGCGAGCTGGAGGTCCTCATCCTCGTCGCGCGGGGGCTGTCCAACCTGCAGATCGCCGACGCGCTCGGGCTGACACAGGCCAACGTGAAGAGCCGCGTCAACCGCATCCTCACCCGCCTCGGCCTGGACAACCGCGTCCAGGCCGCGATCCTCGCGTACGAGGCGGGTCTGCTCCCGCCGCGCGAGGAGACGTAAGTGCCCAGTATTACAAAAAGGCCCGGTGCGGCGAGGATGGCGTCATGGCCGATCTCGCGAAGCAGCACCGGCCGGCCGTACGGCCGGTGGCATCGGATGACCTCGCCTGGCTGCGGGAGGTGTTCACCGAGCGCTGGGGAGGCGTGATCTCGGTGAGCCGCGGCGTCGCCCATGACACGACCGCGCTTCCCGCCTTCGTGGCCCTCCTCGACGGGGACCGTGCGGGGGTGGCCACGTACCGGGTGGACGGGCGGGAGTGTGAGCTCGTCACGCTCGACTCCGTACGGGAGGGCGTCGGCGTCGGCACCGCGCTCGTCGACGCGGTGGCCGGGGTCGCCCGCGCGGCGGGGGCGGTCCGGCTGTGGCTCGTGACGACCAACGACAACCTGCGGGCGCTGCGCTTCTACCAGCGGTACGGGTTCGACCTCGTCGCCGTGCACCGGGACGCCGTCGCCCGGTCTCGCGCGGTGAAGCCGTCGATCCCCGAGGTCGGCCTGGACGGCATCCCGATCCGTCATGAGCTGGAGCTCGAACTCCCGCTCCACCGCTGAGCGTCAGAGCGGCTCGCGGTACCAGCGGCGGTGCACCCACGGCTCCACCAGGAGGACACCGACGGCCGCCGTGACGGCCGCCGCCCAGATGAGCCAGTCCCGGGAGCCGAGGCCGGCGGCCGCCACGGCCGCCGCCACCACGGCGGGGCGGGCGAGGGTGAGCGGCCCGAGCCCGACCAGGATCATGAACGTGCTCTCGCGGAGAGGCAGCAGCCAGTAGGCGACGAGCGAGAGGATCACGACCGCGGCAAAGGGCGCCAGCACGGCGAGCATCCTCGTCCCGGCCTCGACCAGGTCCCGATACCGGTGTCCCTCCCCCGCCGCTCCGGTCAACGACACGACGGCGGTGACGGCGAGGCCTGGCACCGACACGGCGGCGCCCCGCCGGGCCGCCGCCAGGGCGTAGTCCCGTTTGCGGATCCGCGCGTTACGGCCCGTCGCCGCGCGGAATCCGGCGAAGGCCCCGTCGACGACGGCCAGGCCGGCCAGCAGTACGGGGACCGTGACGGCCGGGGCCGGTAGCCACGTCACCGGCCGGCCCCTTCCGGACCACCGTCGGCGCCATCCCGTACGCGACCGGCCGCCTCCCGTACGCGACCGGCCGCCTCCCGTACGCCACCGGCCCCCTCCCGTACGCCGTCGGCCCCGACGAGGCCGCGGGCCCGCCGGCCGAGCGCCCGCCGCACGTCTTCGACCAGCTCGGGCCGTATCCCGACGACGGGCCGCATCGAGGCGCAGAAGGGGTTCGTATGCCGGATCGGCTCGAACAGGAAGACGCGCATCCCGGTCGTCTGCGACGCGGCGTCCAGGAGCACCGGGTCCCCGTGCGCCCGTTTCGCCGAGGCGACCCCGTCGTGCCGGCCCAGCGGCTCGCGCATCCGGGCGCGATGGAACACCCGTGCTCCGAGCGGAGCCAGGCGGGTCGCCGCGATGTCGTAGTGCACGAACCCGGCGGTGCCCGGCCGGTCCTGGGCCTGGAAGAACCCGGCCAGCGACTCGGCGGGGAAGTGATGCAGGATTCCGCTGGAGATGTAGAGCGTCGCCGGCTCGGTGAGGTCGAAGGCGTCACCGCGGACGAACCGGCAGGTCAGCCCCTCGTCCTTGGCGAGCCTCGCGGCCTCGGCGACGAGGACGGGGTTGAAGTCGACCCCGACGAGCTCGACGTCGCCGCCGAGTTCGCCCGACGCGGCCAGGGCCCGCGTGACGTACCCGATGCCGCACCCGACGTCGACGATCCGCAGCGGCGAGGCTCCGGCCCGGCGCGCGGCGGCGACCAGCGGCGCCAGCAGTTCGGCGAACCGCCGCGCCATGTGCAGCTCCTCTCCGAGCCGCTGCAGCTCGGTGTGGACCCGCACGAACAACCGGTCCACCGCAGCGGGCTCCAGGAGCTCCCCCGAGGCGGGCATCCGCTCGACGATCCGTACGGCGCGCCGATGGCCCGCCTCGCGCAGCCGCGCGATGACCTCGCGCTTGACGATCGGCGCACGTTCCCCGGTCACCGGGTCCCATGCGCCGATCAGGTCGGAGATCTCCAGGACGGGCATGCCCAGACCATAGCCCGCGGGAGGTCCGTCGGGTCCGGCGCCGGCGCCCCCGTCGAGGACGAGGTCGTGGCCGACCCTCAAGCCCGGCTTCACGTGCTCCCGCCGCGCGAGGAGACGTAGCGCCCCCGTCAAGCGGGGCCGAGCCAGCCGTACCGGTGGGCGTGCCAGCCCAGCTGGATGCGGGTGCTGACCTCGGCCAGGTCCATGAGGCGCCGGACCGTGCGCTGGACCGAGCGGTGGCCGACGCCGAGATGCATGGCGATCGCCTGGTCGGTCATCCCGGTCAGCAGCAGGGAAAGGACCAGGCGTTCCTCATCGGACAGCGGGGAGTCGGCGGGCATGACGGCCAGGCCGAGCGACAACGGCACCGACTGCGACCAGATCAACTCGTAGAAGCCGAGCAGCGCCTCCAGCAGGGTGCTGCGGTGCACCAGCATGGTGCCGGGCGGTCCGGTCTCGGCGTACACCGTGGACAGCACGGCCAGTTCACGGTCGACGATGATGAGCTTCATCGGAACCCGGTCGTGCACCCGCCACTCGTCCTCGGCGTGCGCGTGGGTGCGCGCGGACTCCAACGCACCCGGTGTCTCGAAGATCCTGCGGTCATAGACGGTGCGGTTCGCACCGGACACCCGCACCTGGATCTGCGCGTCCTCGTCGTCCACGGTGATGGCCACGAACGGTGGTGCGACCAGCGCGAGCATCTCCCGTCGGGCACCCCGCAGCATGCCGGTCACCCGCTGCCGCACCGCGTCCGGTTCCTTGATCACCTCCACCACCTCGGTCACGGCACGCAGCGCGGAACCCTGCCGGTACGCCGTGACGAGTTCGGCCAGCCCGGCCTCGGCCCGGACCAGGGCCTCGCGCTGCTGGTTCAGTAGCGCCTGCCCGGCGATGGTGGGCGGAGCCGCGACGTAGCGGACGGGATCGGCGCCGGCAGAGGTCACCAGGCCCCGGCGTGCCAACGCGGCCAGCGCGGCGGTCACCTCGGGGACGGGGCGATCAAGCTCCGCCGCGATCGTGGCCGCGGTCGCCGACGGAACGGTGATCAGGTAGCGGTAGGCGGCGTCCTCGTCGGCGGTACCGCCAAGATCGGTCAACACGCGGCAACCCACCCGTCACCAGGATGAAAGGTGCTGCCGTGGCGCGTTTGCGCCTCGGCGCAAACATCCGCACGACACGCCGATCATGCTACCGACCCCGGTGTAACGCTTGCGCTTGCTTGAACCCCCCTCATCGGAGGTCCCCCCAGTGCGACGGAGACTCCTGAGCGCCGCAACCGCCACCGCGGTCGCCGCGGCGCTGCTCGGCATCCCATCCATCGGCCCGGCGGCCGCGGGGCCGGCCAAGTCGAGTGCCGTGGACAAAGCCGCCCATGGCCCCACGATCACGTTGCTGACCGGCGACACAGTACGGCTGGACAAGGCCCCGGACGGTACCCAGACCGCCACCGTGGTCAAGGATGTCGGCCCGCAGGGCGACATCGTCTTCCAGCAGATGAACGGCGGCCTGTACGCGCTGAACGGCCAGGTCGTCCGGCTCATCGGCCAGGGCAGGCTCGACCGTGAGCTGTTCGACCTGACCCGCCTGGCCAAGGACGGGTACGACGACGCGCACACCGATCAGCTGCCCGTCATCACGACCTATCGGCCAGGCCACGTCGCGGCCAAGGCGGCGCCGCGCTGGATGGCGAAACAGCGTGCGCTGCCGAGCGTACGAGCCCAGGCCCAGGCGGTGCGCAAGGCCGACGCCGCCACGGCGCTGGCCGACCTGACCCGGTCGGGCAGCGATGTGCAGAAGGTCTGGCTGGACGGCAAGGCCCACGCCTCGCTGGACGTCAGCGTCCCCGCCGTCGGCGCCCCCGCCGCCTGGGCCGCCGGCTACACCGGCAAGGGTGTGAAGGTCGCCGTCCTGGACACGGGCATCGACGCCGCGCATCCGGACTTCGCCGGCCGGATCGTGGCCCGGCGCAGCTTCGTCCCGGGTGACGCCGACGACGTACACGACAAGTACGGTCACGGCACGCACGTGACGTCGATTCTGGCCGGCACGGGCGCGGCGTCGGGCGGCAAGTACCGCGGCGTGGCGCCGGACGCGGACCTGGTGATCGGCAAGGTCCTCGACGACCAGGGATCCGGCACCGACTCGGAGATCATCGCGGGTATGGAATGGGCGGCCGGCCAGGGCGCCAAGGTCGTCAGCATGAGCATCGGCAGCATCCCCACCGACGGCACCGACCCGCTGGCTCAGGCGGTGAACCGGATCTCCGACGCCAGCGGGACGCTGTTCGTGATCGCCGCCGGCAACAACGGCCAGTCCGAGGCGACGCTGGTCGACTCGCCGGGAAGCGCGGACCGGGCGCTGACCGTCGGGTCGGTGGACAAGCGCGGCACGCATGACCTGTCCTACTTCAGCAGCGCCGGACCGCGGATCGGCGACAGAGCCGTCAAACCGGAGATCACCGCGCCGGGCTCCGACATCGTCGCCGCCCGGGCCACCGGCGGCATCATCGGCGATCCGGTCGACGCGCACTACACGCAGATGTCCGGCACCTCGATGGCGACCCCGCACGTGGCCGGCGGCGCCGTGCTGCTGGCCCAGGAGCACCCGGACTGGACCCGTGACCAGTTGAAGGACGCGCTGGTCAGCGCGGCGGACCCGGGCAACCTCCCGAACACCCCGGTGACCTGGCAGGGCGGTGGCATGCTCGACCTCAAGCAGTCCACCGCGGGCGGTCTGGTCGCCACCGGCACGCTCAACATCGGCATGATCGCGCCGCCGTATCCGGCGACGGCCACCGGCACGGTCACCTTCCGCAACCCGGGCGGCACGGCGGTGCACGCCGGCCTCGGGCTCGACCTGTTCGGCATGGACAAGAAGCTGATGAAGGCCACGGCCTTCGATCCGGGCGACAAGGTGACCGTTTCGCCGTCCGCCGTGGACGTGCCGGCGGGCGGCACCGCGACCGCCACCGTCACCGTACGTCTGGCCGACCTCGCCGTCGGCTCGTACTACGGCTACCTGCGGGCCGGCGTCGAGGGCGGGGACGCGGTGCGGACCACGATCGGTTTCACCAAGGACCCGCAGCGGGCCAGGCTGACCGTGCGCGGCATCGACCGTAACGGCGTGCCCGAGACCACCACCAGCTACTCCTGGGTCAACCTGATGGACCTGGAGACCGGGCAGGTCTGGCCCGGCTGGTTCGAGAACGGCGTGGCCAACTTCGACCTGCTCGGCCCCGACCCCCGGATCCCGGTCGGCAGGTACGCGGTGCTGGGCAACATCGCCGGGTTCCCCGTCGATCCGCCGTACTGGCACACGTCGGAGACCGTCGGCGGTGACCCGGAGCTGAACCTCACCAAGGACACCACGATCAACATCGACGCGCGCCTGGGCAAGCCGGTCCGGTTCAAGACGCACCTGCCGGCCGAGCAGCCGGGTGACCAGGCGTTGACGATGGAGTGGAGACGGGTGGTCGGACCCGACGGCTACCAACTGGGCATGTTGCGCCAGTCCATCGGCGCCAGGGCGGAGCTGTACGTGATCCCCGGTGGCGGCGACACCACGACGGGGACGTTCACCATGGACATCGGGGCCACACTCGTGGCGCCGACGCTGACCATGGCCGCGCACGGTCACGGCGCACCCCGCGTCCTCCATGCCCGGTACGCCCACGAAGGCGACCGCTGCACCGACTACCTGCCGTGCGTGGCGCCGTTCCGCTCGCCCGGCGCCTATGCGGTGGTCGACGCCGGCAACGGAACACCCGACGAACTGGCCACCGCGAAGGTGAACGGCCGGGTCGCGCTCGTGCACGAGGTTGCACCGGACCTCAACAATCTGCCGAGCGTCGACAAGGTCACCGCGAACGCCGCCGCCGCCGGCGCGGCCGGAGTACTGATCGCGATCGGCGACGCCGGCCCGGCCTGGCGTACCGCGGTCGACCACACGGCGACCCCGGTGGCGGTGCTCACCCGCGTCGAGGGCGAGCAGCTCACCAAGGCCGTCAAGACCGGTCCGGTCACCATCACCACGGGCGGTCAGGCGATCAGCCCGTACATGTACAACCTGAGCGAGCACCTGACCAAGCGGTTGCCGGACGACCCGACGTTCGCGGCCAACCCCAAGACCCTGGCCACCGTCACGGCCCGGTACCACGGCGACACCCCCGGCCGGATCTACAGCGTCATCGGACGCGCCGGGGGCGTCACCACACGGGTCAAGGCACCGTACGTCCGTACCGAGTACGTCTCGCCGGGCGATCAAGGCCGGTATCCCTGGCTCAGTTACCTCCACAATTTCTGGACCGACGAGAGCAGCCTCTTCCCTGTGACCCTCGTGGCCGGGCGGCACGTGACCGCCGACTACGGGACGGGCCCGATCGCCCCCGGCCGGGGCAGCAGCATGAACGCGTCGTGGAGCGGCCCGGAGTACGGCGGCTTCATCGGTTTCAGCAACCTGAGCCTCTTCCCGATCGGAACGGGTCAGCGGTATCTGCACCAGTACGGGAACGAGCCGCTCCACCTCCGCATCCTGCACAACGGCCAGGTGGTGTGCGACCAGACGAATTCCCGGTCGTGCCCCATCTCCACCGCCGACCCCGGCCGCTACCGGCTGGAGCTGGACGCCACCAACGTCCAGCGCGACACCTCCACGTCCACCCATACCGTCTGGGAGGTCAATGCCGCGTTCGGCAACGGGAGCGCACCCCTGCCCATGTTGTCCTTCGGGTACGACGTCCCGCTGGATCTGCTGAACTCGGTGGCCGGCGGCTCCAGGTACACCGCGAGGATCAACACCGCCTATCAGGCCGCATACACCGCCGGTCGCGGGCCGTTCACCGTGCAGGCCTGGGTCAGCCATGACGGCGGCAGGACCTGGACCGGCCTGGGCAGCCGCACCACCGACAAGGCCGGCGATGCCAGGTTCGGCATCAGGACCCCGAAGGGGGCCAAGGCGGTGACGCTGCGGGTCAAGGCCACCGACGCCGACGGCAACTCGGTGGACCAGACGATCAACGACGCCTGGCACGTCCGCTGAACCGACGGAACGACCTGAGGGGGGCCGGCAGGCCCCCCTCAGCCCTGTGCCGAAAGGCTCGAACCCTTCGGGTCAGGCGCTGGCGCCCCCGTCGATGACCAGGTCGTGGCCGACCGTGAAGCCCGCTTCCGGCGAGGCGAGCCAGAGCACCGCGGCGGCGGCCTCGGCGAGGGTCCCGGCCCGGCCGATCGGCAGCGCGTCCTTGAGCCGTTCGGCGCGGTCGGCCTCGGCCTCGCCGGGCCGCAGGGACATGGACGTCTCGACGGGCCCGGGGCTGATGGCGTTGATGCGGATGCCCTCCCCGATGTACTCCCTGGCCGCGGCGCGGGTCAGCGCGCTCACCGCCGCCTTCGTGGCCGCGTACGCGCCGAGGTACGGGATTCGCAGGTGCGCGCCGATGTTGGACGCGGTGTTGACGATGACGCCGCCGCCGTTGGCGCGCATGTGGGCGATCTCGTGTCGCATGCAGAGGAAGACGCCGGTCAGGTTGACGGCGAGCTGGTGGTCCCAGGCGGCCTCGTCCAGGTCGGCGAGCGGGCCGGGCGCGAGGACGCCCGCGTTGTTGAAGGCGATGTGCAGGCCGCCGTGGCGTTCGACGGTGGTCGCGACGAGCCGGGCGACGTCCTCGGAGGAGGAGACGTCGGCCGGCACCGCGCTCGCCCGGCCGCCTTCGGCCTCGATCAGCGTCACGGCCTGGTCGAGCGGCTCGGCCTGACGCCCGGCGACCACCACGGTCGCGCCCTCCCGGGCGAACGCGAGCGCGGTCGCCCGGCCGATTCCGGAGCCTCCGCCGGTGACGAGGGCCACCTTGCCGGTGAAACGAGACATTCCGTGTTCTCCTTTGCTTACTCGGTACGGCGCGGGAGCGCCGCGTAGACCGCGGTGGTCAGAAGGGCGACGGCGGCGACGCGCAGCGCGTACGCGTAGCCGCTCGCCGGGTCGGGCGAGTGGGCGGTGGCCAGGGAGACGAGCACCGCCAGGCCGATGGGCGGGCCGATCTCCATCGCCGTGTTCACCAGGCCGCCCGCCAGGCCGGTCTGGTCCTCGCGCACGCCGTGCATCGCGGCGAGCAGGGCGGCGGAGAACGTCGTCCCGGCGCCGAAGGGGAAGACGAGCAGCCCGGCGTACGGCACGTCGAGGAGGCTGAGCAGGACGAGACCGGCGGCGGACGTGGCCAGTCCCAGCGCCAGGACGCGGCGGGCCCCGAGGGAGGAGACGAGCCGCCCGGCGATGGGGCCGGAGGCGAGGAGGGCCGGCGCGGGCAGCAGGAAGACGGCCGACGTCCGCAGCGGCGACAGGCCGCGTACCTGCTGCAGATGGAGGGAGAGCATGAAGAACGCCGTGGCCATGGACGCCGCGCAGAGCGTGACGGCGAGCACCGGCAGCAGGCGTCCGCGCAGGAACGGCAACGGCAGCAGCGGGGCCGGTGCCCGCCGCTCGACCAGGGCGAACAGCGCGAGGAGCAGGACGCCGGCCAGGGCGGCGCGGCCGGAGCGCTCCAGCCCGTAGATCAGCGCGGCCAGGCCGGTGGTCGCCAGCACGGCACCGGGCCAGTCGACGCGCCTCTCGGCCGGGGGACGATCGGCGGGGAACAGTCTCCACGCCGCGCTCGCCGCGATGGCCGAGACCGCCACCGGTGCGACGAACACCCACCGCCAGGAGACCCAGCCGATCACCACGCCGGACAGCACCGTTCCCGCGGTGGCGCCGGCGCTACTCAGCACGCCCCAGACCGCCATGGCCCGCGCTCGCCGCCGGGGCTCGGGGATGACCGCGCCCACCAGGGCCAATGCCGCAGGCGCCGTCAGTGCCGCGCCGACGCCCTGGGCGAACCGGGCGAGCAGCAGCAGGCCGGCCCAGGGCGCCAGACCGGCGGCGGCCGAGGCGACACCGAACACCGCCGTGCCGGCGACGAAGATCCTCCTGCGCCCCCAGGCGTCGGCCAGCCGTCCGCCCAGGAGCAACAGGCCGCCGAAGGCCAGGCCGTAGGCGGACATGACCAGCACCATCCCGGCGTCGTCCATCCGCAGGTCCCGCCGGATGGCGGGCAGCGCCACGGTGATCACGGTGATCGTCGCGATCAGCGTGACCTGCACGGCTCCGAGCAGCGCGAAGGCGATCACAGGTCTATTAAGACCAATCGTTCTTGTTTCAGGCCGCGCGGTGCCCGACGTTGTCCTCGTGGTCACGGCCGAACCCTAGTCATTTCTAGATCAATCGGTCAAATATCTGGGGGCGGTGCCTGATCGGCGCCGGGAAATCGGATGGCGCGCCGTGCGGGCACCGTGGAACGATCCTCCGATGCCCGAGAACACGCGAGATCGCCGCCTGGCCGCGCTGCGAGCCTGCGACCGGATCCTCTCCGGGGTACGGCCCGCGACCATGCGGGAGCGACTCGCCGACCTGGAGGCGGCCGGGGATCTGGACGCGCTGCCCGACTTCTACGGCGACGGCCCGGTGACCACATTGGAGGAGCGCGTCGCCGAGATCCTGGGCACCGAGGCCGCCGTCTTCTTCCCCACCGGAACGATGGCCCAGCAGGTGGCGCTGCGGTACGGCGCCGACCGTACCGGGAACCCGACGGTCGCCCTCCATCCGCTCGGCCACCAGGAGCTGCACGAACGCCACGCGTACTCGTGGTTGAGCGGGCTGCGCGCCGTCTGGCCGACGGCCGAGCCCCGCAACCCCACGGCAGAGGAGATCACCGCGCTCGCCGAGCCGGCGAGCACCGTCGTGATCGAGCTCCCGCTCCGCGACGCCGGGTTCGTCCTGCCCACCTGGGACGAGCTGGCCGCCCTGGCGGCGGCCGCGCGCGGCGCCGGCGCGCGCGTGCACTTCGACGGCGCTCGGATCTGGGAGTCCGCGCCGTACCTCGGGCACTCCTTCGAAGAGATCGCCGGGCTGGCCGACAGCACGTACGTCTCGTTCTACAAGACGCTGGGCGGCCTCAGCGGAGCGGCGCTCGCGGGCACCGGGGAGCTCGCCTCGTACGCTCGCGCCTGGCGGCATCGCTTCGGCGGCCAGGTGTTCCAGCAGTGGCCCGCCGCCCTCACCGCGATCTCCGGCCTCGACCGCGAGCTGCCGCGCATCCCGGAGTACGTACGGCATGCGCGGACGGTCGCCGCCGCCCTGGCCGCACTGCCCGGCGCGCGAGTGTTCCCGGAGCCGCCGCACGTCCACCGGTTCCGCCTGTGGCTGCCCCATCCGGCCCGGGCGCTGAACGACGCGGCGCTGGTGCTGGCCGAGGAGGAGAAGGTGTGGTTCGCCTCCGGGTGGCAGGACACGGAGATCCCCGGGGTCGCCATGGCCGAGATCACCGCTGCGGCCCCGGCCCTCGACTGGACGGCGGCGGACGTCACCGAGATCGGCGGACGTCTCATCGAACGCGCCGCCGGCTACTGAGGACCACCGCCCTCGGGCCGCTCGCCACCGAGGGTGACGAGGTGACGTGATCTTTGCCGGTCGGCCCCGGCGCAGATTTCTCGCTTGACCTCGGTTTACGCCCTCATGGATGACGGGTACTCACAGTAACGAGATCGCAACGCCACGTGATGGGATCGCTGGGGATACTCCGGGCCCCGCCCATCGTCTGCGATTCGAGGAGGGCCGGCATGACCGTACGACACCGGCGGGTGTTTTCCCCCCACCCGTGCAGGGCGAGAGCGTACGGCACCCGGCCCTCCAAGTCCTCCGGCGTGGATGCCGTACGCCCCCACGGCGTCCGCGTCGAACCGGCCGGGCCGGCGGTGTTCCCGAGTTTCGCCGCCGGCCCGGCACCCCATCCGCCGACACGGCACGCGCGAAAGGAGCATGGATGACCTGACGCCTGAAACCCTCTCGACTCGAAACGGTCCCACTGGCCCGCGGCGAACCATACGACGCCGCGGGCCAGTGCCGTGGTCACAGTTTCATGCGCCAGGTCTGCTCTTTCGTCTCCGGCCCAAAGCCGTCGTACGGCTCCTCCGCGGCCAGTTCGAACCCGGCGCGCTCGTAGAGGCGGCGGGCGTCCGTCAGGGTGTCCTGGGTCCACAGGACGATCTCGTCGTACCCCGACCGGCGGGCGAACCTGACGCACTCCTCGACGAGCCGGCCTCCCACGCCGTGACCGCGCGCGGACGGCTCGACCAGGAGCAGGCGAAGCCGCGCGACCCGCTCGCTCTCCCGTACGCAGAAGATGGTTCCGACCGGCTCGCCGTCGATCTCCGCGATCCACGCGTTGTCGCCGGGTCCGTGGTGCTCGCCGTACTCGGCGACGATGCGGGCGACGAGCACCTCGAAGGACGTGTTGAAGCCGTACTCCGCGGCGTACAGGGCGCCGTGCCGCTGGATCACCCAGCCGAGGTCGCCGGGGCCGAGCGGCCGCAGCACGTACGACGCGGGCCGCGGGCGCTCCCCCAGCAGTCCCTCGATCACGCCCATCGCGCCCAGCAGCCGGCGCTGGTCCTCTTCGGTGAGCCCGGACAGTTTCTGGTCGATCTGGGCCGCCGACCGGGCGTCCAGGTCCTGGAACGCCTCGCGGCCGCGCTCGGTGAGCCGGGCCATCTGCCGCCGGGCGTCGTCCTCGGCGCGTCCGCGGACGATGAGCCCGTCGGTCTCGAAGCGGGACAGCATGCGGCTGAGGTAGCCGGCGTCCAGGTCGAGCGACCGGCGCAGGTCGGCGACCTCGCAGGCGTCCCGGCGGGCGAGCTCGAAGATCACCCTGGCCTCGGTGAGGGAGTACGGCGTCTGGAGCAGACCCTCGTTCAGCACGCCGATGACGGAGGTGTAGAAGCGATTGAACGCGCGGACGGCGGCGACGCGGTCCGACGGCACGACAGTATTCATTGACCACCTCAACGATTAAGTTGACGCAGTCAAAGATAACCCCGCAGAGTCGTACGGTCCAAACGTGATCGAAAGATCAGACCCCGGCGGCGTCCGTGCGCCGCGCCGGGGCGGTCTGCTCGCGCAGCTCGGCCACGACCCGCCGCTCGATGTAGAAGGTCAGGAACGGAATGATCCCGGCCAGCACGACCAGCACCATCTTGCTCAGCGGCCAGCGGACCCGGCGGTAGAGGTCGAAGGTGGTCAGCAGGTAGAGCGGGTAGCACACCATGCCGTGCGGGATGCCGACGGCGGTGGACAGCACGCCGTTGTGCGCGAACAGCTTCAGCGGCACCGCGACGAAGCACAGCACGATCAGCAGCACGCCGGTCACGTACGCCATGACGCGATAGCGGGTCACCGCTCCTTGCACGGGTCGTCCCTCCGTGAAGCCCGCGCCGTCAGGGGCGCGACGCCTCGTCGTTCAGCCGGGCGAGGCGGCGGTTGTAGGCCACCAGCTCCTCGTCCTCCTCGTCGTCGATGTCATCGAGCCGGGGCGACGGCGCGGCGTTCGGCGGGGTGACCGTGCCCGGGTCGGCGTTCGTCTCGCCGCGCAGCTCGTCCCGCACCATCCGCACCCACATCGCGACCACGAAGATCGCGAACATCGGCCATTCGATGACGTACGCCCAGCTCTGCAGGTTGCCGCCCTGGGCACGCGCCAGCTGCCACCAGCCGGCCAGCATGAACACGCCGATCAGCACGATGGCGATCAGGTGGAGTCCGAGCCAGCCGGGCCGAAAGAACCGTCGCACGCATCGAGCGTACCCGCCCCCATGCCAAGGCCTGCCCCGGGTCCACCCCAGCGGGATCATCCGTGGTCATACGTCACGGGGCCGGCCCGTGTAGATGGCGCGCGGGCGCAGCGGCGTGCCCCGGGCGTACTCCTCCAGGGCGTGCGCGAGCCAACCGGCCGTACGGGCGACAGCGAAGATCGCCTCTCCCGCTCCCCGTCCCATCCCGGTCACGGCGCCGAGCGTCGCGAGCGCGAAGTCGACGTTCACCCCGGGGAGCCCGCGGCCGCGCGCCTCCGCCAGCACCGTCTCGGCGACGGCGAGCCGCTCGTGGTCCGGCGCGGCGGCCCGGACCAGGTCGAGCAGGCATCCGGCGCGGCCGTCCCGGACCCGGTAGACACGATGCCCGAAGCCCGGGACGCCTTCGCCTCGGCGCAGGCGCTCGCCGATGACCCGCGCGGCCCGCTCGGGCGCGGGGATCTCGGCGAGGAACGCCTCCGCGCCGAGCGAGGCGCCACCGTGCAGGCCGCCTCCCGCCGCCCCGAGCCCGGCGGTCACGACGGCGTACGGGTCGGCGCGCACGGACGCGGCGATGCGGGCGGCGAGGGTGGACGAGGCCAGTTCGTGGTCGGCCAGCAGCACGAGGGCGGCGTTGAGCGCGCGCACCGTCGCGGGCCGTGGTTCCTGAGGAGTGAGACGCGTCCACAGGCGCGCCGCGATCGACGCCCCGCCCGGTGGATCGGCATCGCCACCGGCGGCGGGCAGCGACTCCACCATTCCGGCGATGAGCCGTCGCCCCAGGGCGACGACGGCGGGGGCGTCGAGGACGAGGCGCACCGGGTCGGCCGCGGCCAGAGCCGTCGTGATCACCTGCAGCCGGTCCAGCGGCAGGGTCTCTCCCGGCAGGCCGGACTGGGCCGCCCGCGCGACCGCGACCGCCTGCGGACTCGGCCGCCACGCGTCGCCGCCCGCCGACGAGGGCTCACCGGCCCACAGCCACTCGGCGACGGCCTCGAAGTCGTGCGAACCGGCGAGGTCAAGGGCGTCGCGCCCCCGGTAGTACGGGCGGTCGTCGCCCAGCGCGGTGACCCGCGACTCGATGACCAGCTCACTCGCGCCGGGCGGTCGCCGCGGCCGTCCTCTGCGGGCCAGTTCCTCGATCTCGGCCGGGTCGAAGAGGCTGCGCCGCCCGTCCGGCGAGCGCCGCCGCCTGAGCACGCCACGGCTGACATAGGCGTACAAGGTGGCCGGCTTGACCCCGAGCCGTTCCGCCGCCCGGGCCGCGTCGATCCACTCACCCGCCGTCTCCGTCACGACCGCCACCGTAGTTGACGAAGCATCAACATTGATCGGGTCCCGGCGCCGGTGGCCCGCCGAACGACCACGATGTCGGATTCTCGCGAGCGTCGGCCCCTGGGGATTGGTAGGAAGAAAGGGTGGACGTCGCGATCGGAACGCTGGAGACGCCGCTGGGGCGGCTGGCCTTCGCCTGCACCGCCGAAGGCCTGAGCGGGCTGTCCTTCCGGGACACGCCCCGCGAGCGGGCCCGGCTGAGGGCCGGACTCCCCCTGGTCGACGCCCCGGAGCGCACGGAGCCGGTGCGCGACCAGCTGGCCGCCTACTTCACGGACGAACTACGGGCCTTCGACCTGCCGATCGACTGGCGCCACACGTCCGGTGCCCAGCGCGAGGTCCTGGAGAAGCTGTACGCCGGCGTGCCTTACGGCGAGACGGTGACGTACGGAGGCCTGGCCGACCTCAGCGGCACGGGAGTGCCGGCACGGGCCATCGGCTCGATCATGGGATCCAACCCGATCCCGATCGTCGTGCCCTGCCACCGCGTGGTGGCCACCGACGGTCTCGGCGGCTACAGCGGCGGCTCCGGCGTCGAGGTCAAACGCTGGCTCCTCACGATGGAAGGCGCCATCCCCGCGACCCTCGACTGGGACCCGGACGCCGGGCCGCACTCATAGGACATGGAAAGCGATAACTCGATTACTCAGAGGTGAAGTTCGGTCGCCCCTTCCTGGTGACGGCCCGGCCGGTCAGTCCTGGCGCAGGGCGTCGTAGGTGACGCCGGTGCGCTGCTCGGAGACCTCCCAGAGGCGGCGGCCGAGTTCGGGATCGCCCGCCTTGCGCAGCGTCGGTACGCGGCGCGGGGCTCCTCGGCTCTGACCCGGCCCGCGTGGGCCGTAGCACTGCCCGCCGCGCACCTCCGTGGCGGTCGCCGCGTACAGCGTGGGCTGCGCGCCGCCGGTGTCGGACTGGGCGAAGAGCGTGTTGGCCACGCCATTGAGGACCTCGCCGATCCGGCTGCCGCTCATGCGGGGCCCGGCCTGTTGCAGGTTGGTCGCGGCGTACCCGGGGTGGGCGGCGGCGCTGATCAGCCGGCCGTTCGCCCGGCGGTCGAGCTCCTTGGCGAAGACGAGATTGGCGAGCTTGGACTGGCAGTAGGCCGTCCATTTCCCGTACCGGCGCTCGCCGTCGAGGTCGTCGAAGTCGAGGCGTCCGAGCCAGTGCATCATGCTCGTCACGGTGACGACCCGCGCGCCGGGGCGGTCGAGCAGGGCGGGCAGCAGCAGACCGGTGAGGGCGAAGTGCCCCAGGTGGTTGGTGCCGAACTGCAACTCGAACCCGTCGGGGGTGGTCCGCCGCGGCAGTGCCATCACCCCGGCGTTGTTGACGAGCAGGTCGAGCCCTGTCGTGCCGTGCTCCTCGGCGAAGGCCCGCACCGAGGCCAGGTCCGCCAGGTCGAGGGAGCCGAGGACGACGTCGCACTCGGGCACGGCCGTCCGGATCCGGTCCAGGGCGGCGCGACCGCGTTCGGCGCTCCGGCAGGCGAGGACCACGGTGGCGCCGTGCCGGGCCAGTTCGAGCGCGGTGCACAGGCCGATGCCGCTGTTGGCGCCGGTGACGACGGCTCGTCTCCCGGCGAGGTCGGGGATCTCATCGGTGGTCCACTTGGCCATGTCCGCCACCTCCACTGGCGGACCATACTAGAACGCGCTTCGGTTTCGGCGGACCGGAACGGCGTCCGTTTGACGAGGGCCGCCTCGGTCGATAATCGGATCATGCCGTCGCAGGTCATCGTCCCGCATCGGTCCGGTCCGCTCGTCGACGCGCCGGCGGCGGACGACCGCCGTGTACCGGCCGGAGAACCGGAGAAGGGGATCGGGGTCCCCGAGGTGGTGCTCGCCGCGGGCGGCGCCGCCCTGCTCGCCGTGGTCGTCCTCGCCCGCCTGCCCGCCTGGCTGACCGTCGTGGCGGTCGCCTGTCTGGCGCTCGGCCTGGCGCTGCCCGCGCAGGCGGCGGTGCTGCGCGGGGCGCGCCGTCGCGCTCTCCGGCGGCACACGAAGGCGCTTCACCGCGGTGTGCTGCTCGACGTGTCCCATCCTGCGGTTCGCCGTCTCGTCACCGCGTACGGGCGGCTGCGCCGCACCGCCGGACCCGGGATCGCGCTGGACGCCGGTCATCTCGCGCTGGTGGAGGTGGCCACCCTCCTGCACGGCCGCCCGCCGGGGACCGACGAGGTCGACTACGTCGCCCGCCGCGCGGAGGCGGTCTCCGCGCTGGCCGACCGGCTCGCGAACGGGCCGGTGCCGACCGTCGAGCTCGCCGGCCCGGACTCGGTCGCGCGGATCGAGGCGCTCCTGGCCTGACACGGCCGGTCCAGCGCCCGCCAGGCGCCGCCGCCCGTCCAGCGCTTCAGAGGCCACAGATCCGCCGGTCGGACGGCGCCCGTGCTCCGGAGAACTACCCGCCCGCCAGGCGGACGGCCTCCTCCGGTGTCTCGGCACGCCGGATCCCGGGCAGTGGCTCGCCGTGTTCGTCGAGCACCTGCCAGCCGCCGAGCTGCACGACGGGAACATCGCCGCGGCGCATGGCCAGGGCCAGCTCCGACAGCGTCCCCCACGAACCGCCGATGACGATGACGGCGTCGGCGGAGGCGACGAGGACGGCGTTGCGCGCCTCGCCCATGCCCGTGGCGATGGCCGCGCTCAGCCCCGGAGCGGCGCCCTCACGGTCGGCCCGGGACAGGACGCCGACCACCATGCCGCCGGCGGAGCGGGCGCCCTCGGCGACCGCCGCCATGACCCCGGAGTATCCGCCGCACAGCACGACCGCGCCGCGCGCGGCCAGCAGCCTGCCGACCTCATACGCCGCGTCGCGCTCCGCGTCGGTGCAGTCGCTGGGACCGCACACCGCCACCTGGATCAGGGCAGGTTGCTCTCGATCGCCCCGACGAGCTCGTCGGTGTCCGGCTCGGTGCGCGGGTCGAACCGAGCCACGACCGCGCCGTCCGGGCCGATCAGGAACTTCTCGAAGTTCCACCGGATGTCGCCGGTGTAGCCGGCGGCGTCCGGGACGCCGACCAGCTCGGCGTACAGCGGATGCCGGTCGTCGCCGTTGACGTCGACCTTCTCGGTGAGCGGGAAGTCGACGCCGTACGTCGTCGAGCAGAACTCGGCGATCTCCTCCGACGTGCCGGGCTCCTGGCCCGCGAACTGGTTGCACGGCACGCCCAGCACGGTGAAGCCGCGGTCGGCGTAGGTCTCCTGCAGCCGCTGCAGTCCCTCGTACTGCGGGGTGAGGCCGCACTTGGAGGCGACGTTCACGAGGAGCACGGTCCTGCCGCGGTACTGGCCGAGGTCGGCGGGCCCGCCCTGAAGGCGCTGGATGTCCACATCATAGATCGACACGATCGGAATCCTAGTCTGGGTCTATGGGCGAGATCCTGGTGGGCACCGCGTCGTGGACGGACAAGACGCTGCTCGAGACGGACTGGTACCCGCCGGAGGTCAAGACCGCCGAGGAGCGCCTGAAGTACTACGCGTCGCGATTTCCGCTGGTCGAGGTCGACTCGACGTACTACGCGCCGCCCGCCGAGCGGACCGTCGGCTACTGGCGCGACCGTACGCCGCCGGGCTTCACGTTCAACGTCAAGGCCTTCTCCCTGCTCACCCGGCACCCCACCCGGCCGGCCGCGCTGTACAAGGAGCTGCGGGAGCGGGTGCCGGACAAGAAGACCCTGTATCTGCGGGACGTCCCCGACGACGTCGCGGATGAGGTCTGGCAGCGGTTCCTCGAGTCGCTGTGGCCGTTGCAGGAGGCGGGCCGGCTGGGCGCCCTGCTGTTCCAGTTCCCGCAGTGGTTCCCGATCGGGCGGGCGAACAAGGAGTACATCCTGCAGGTCAAGCGACGGTGCGAGCCGATGCGCGTCTGCGTGGAGTTCCGGAACCACACCTGGATGAGCGAGGACAATCGCGAGGAGACCCTGGACTTCCTACTCAGGTACGACGTGCCGTACGTGAGCGTGGACATGCCGCAGGGGCATCCGAGTTCGATCCCGCCTGTACTGACCGCGACGTCCGGCCTGGCGGTCGTGCGGTTCCACGGCCACTCCGACAAGTGGACCAGCAAGAACATCTACGAGCGGTTCGGCTACCTGTACGGGGAGCGGGAGCTGAGGGAGTGGGCGCCCCGGCTACGGAGGCTCGCCGAGGACGCCGACACGACACACGTTCTGATGAACAACTGCTATCGGGACTACGCACAGCGCAACGCGGCCCGGTTGGCCGCGCTGCTCGCCCCGTCCGAGTGAGCGGACACTATTTGTTCGGCAGGTCACTGACGAAGGTCGACAGCGAGTTCGCCGCGCCACTGACGCCGGTCAGTGCCCCGTGCACGACGTTGGCCGCGTTGTGCGGACGGCTGATCAGGTAGAACGCCAGGAACGCCAGTCCCCCCCACTTCAGGGTCTTCTTCATCGCGAGTCACTCCCCGTATCGAATGAGATACATGGAGTAACTTCCCAGTTATGGGGGCGGACAGCAGGGACTCCCCGCAAAGCGGTGACCTGAAACGGCAAAAGTTTCCGAGGGGACTGCCGCGACGGGAGGTGAACCGGGAGCCCGGGGCCGCTACGGCCCGGGCTCCCGGCGCGCTCAGCGGGTGCCGAAGCTCCTCGGCACCGGCTGGTCCTCGCGCAGGTCGCGGAAGAGCGTCCCGGCGCGCTGGGTGTCCCAGGTGATGTACTCCCCGACGCCGGGCGCCGAGCCGGTGCCGCCGACGGGGACCGTCGTGGTCAGGCCGTCGCCGCTGGTGATGCCGCGCATCGCCCAGGCGAAGTCCACCAGGTTGTACAGGTGGTCGTCCTGGTCGACCGCGAAGTTGTCGGTGGAGCGCAGCGCGAACGGGATGATCCGGAAGGGGTTCAGCAGCACGCCGGGGCTGGTGGCCTTGTGCACCAGCGCGGCGAGGAACTTGCGCTGGTTCTCGACCCGCTGCAGGTCGGCGCGGGCGAAGGCGCGGCTGCGGACGAAGCCGAGGGCCTGGCCGCCCTTGAGCGTCTGGCAGCCCGGCTTGAGGTCGATGCCCGCCTTGTGGTCCTTCATCTCCTCGGGGATGCACATCTTCACGCCGCCGACCGCGTCGGTCATGCCGACGAACCCGGCGAAGCCGATCTCCGCGTAGTGGTCAATGTGGATCTTCGTCGCCTGCTCGACGGTGCGGACGAGCAGCTTCGGGCCGCCGAAGGCGAACGCGGCGTTCAGCTTGTTCGACCCGTGGCCGGGGATCGGCACGTACGAGTCGCGGGGCAGGCTCACCAGCGTCTGGCCGTGGTCGCCGATGTGCAGCAGCATCATCGTGTCGGTCCGGCGACCCGCGGCCTTGCCGGTCTTGAACTCGCTGCGCTGCGACGACGACAGGCCCTCGCGGCTGTCGGAGCCGACGATCAGCCAGTTCGTGCCCGGAGTGTCCCCCGGCCGCCCGGCGTAGTCCTCGAAGACGTCGATGCGGTGCAGCCGCGAGTCGAGGTAGAAGTAGCCGCCCACGAGCAGCAGGAGGAGGACGAGGAAGGCGATCAGCAGGCGCCGCCCCCAGCGGGCCCGCCGCCGCGGCGGCACCACGTCTTGGTCGTACGATCCCGGCGCGTCGGCGTACGGTGGCGCGCCGACCCGTCCGTGCTCCGGCCGATTACTCATGGTCACCCACCGTAGAGGGAAGAAACCACTACTCGCGTCACCTTCCCGGATGATTCACCCAATCCGGATCATCATTCTTCGGAGTGCGGTTCAACCTTTGCGCGTCCTCATCGTGTCGGAGGTGGTGTGAACGCGGAAGCCGAAGAGCAGTTCCGGGAGTTCGTCACCGCACGGTGGCACGCCCTCCTGCGGACGGCGTACCTGCTGACGGGCGACCACGGGCAGGCCGAGGACCTGGTGCAGACGGCACTGGTCCGGGCGCATCGCCACTGGACGCGCATCCGGCGGTCGGACGCCCCCGAGGTCTACGTGCGGCGGATCCTGGTCAACCTCAACAACAGCCGATGGCGGCGCAAGAGGGTCGCCGAGCAGGTGACGGACGTCCTGCCGGAGCCTCCCTCTGCCGATCCACACGCCGCCTACGACGTACGGGACGAGCTGTGGTCGGCGGTCCTGACCCTGCCGCCGCGGATGCGCTCCATCCTCGTCCTGCGCTACTTCGAGGACCTGCCGGAGGCGGAGGTGGCCCGCGTCCTGGACTGCTCGCTCGGCACCGTGAAGAGCCAGACCTCGCGCGGCCTGGACCGGCTGCGCGTCGCGTTGAAACGCGAACCCGAGACCGCGCGGAGGGACCGATGAGCCCGAACCTGGAAGACGAACTGCGGGCGACCTTCTCGGCCCGGGCCGAGAGCGTCCCCACCGCCCCCGACCCCTACCCGGCCACCGCGCGCCGCATCGCCCGCGCCCGCCGGCGCCGCCGGGCCTCCGTCGCCGGGGCACTGGCGGTCACCGCGGTCCTGGCGGTCGGCGTGCCCGCCGGGCTGCACGGCCTGGCCGTCCGCGACGGGTCGCTCTCGGCACGGCACGGCGGCGCGCTGAGCTGGCCGCTACGCGGCTCGCTCGCCCACGATCGGGCGTTCCTGGGGGCCTTGCGCGAGGAGGCGCTGCGCCGCGACCACTCAGGCGATATGGCGTACGTCCTCTACGCACACGACGACGGACGGCACCGTGTCGCCGTGGTCGTCACCGTTCGCGGACGGTCGGCGCGGGGTTCCGTGTGGCTCGGCGCCTCGGGTGACGGACCACGCGCCATGAAGGACAACAGCCTCTTCGGGGACGACAGCCTGCCCCTCGATCCCGAGCCGATCGTCTGGTTCGCCGGCGGCACCGGCCCGCTTCTGGTCCTCGGCCCGCCGACGATGACCGATGTCAAGGTGTCGCCGGCCATCGCCCACCGCGAAGACGGCACCCCGTATCGCGAGGTGCGCACGGTCCGGGCCGACCAGGGCGCTGTGCTGACCGACGTCCCCGGGGCACGGCTGGGACAGCTCAGCGTCAAGTTCCGCATCGGCGCCCGGTACAGCGAGGCGCAGGACGTGCCCTACACCCTGTCGCGGAACAACTCCCCCGCTTACTGGCCCGCCGTCGGCAAGGCCGTCGCCCAGGCGGCCGGGCACGTCGACGCCGAGCAGGCCCGCGGGCTCCTGGACGGCACGGCCGGCTACTTCGGGCTGACCGGCGACCAGCTGACCTACCGTTTCTGGTGGGGGGACCGGCTGCCCGGCGGCGTCGACGCCCTCGTCGCGACCATCCGTGTCCCCTCCGAACCCGAGATCCGGGTCATCCAGGACACCTACCGTTTCAAGGACGGCACCACCGACCAGGAGAGGTACGCGGTGCGGGTGCGCGACGCCGCCGACGCTCAGCGCCCGATCGGCTGGACCCCGGCCGTCGACAAGCCCTTGCCGGAGGACCAGAAGCCAACGCTCGGCGCGGTGTACGTCCCGAACGGCGCAGGGGTCCGCGTGGAGCTGTGGAACCACGGGACGATGATGATGGCCGCGCGGGCGGGGGCCACCGGCCTGGCGACGTTCTCGCCCCGGCTTTCCACGGAGGAGCTGCACGGCTGCGAGTACCACGTGGTCGACGGCGCGGGCAAGATCGTGGCCCGCGGCGGCTTCGGCCAGCCGGACCTGGACTTCACACTCGGCCGGAATGTTCCCTGGTGACCGGTCCTGGGTGCCCGGCGGCCTCGCCCACGGAGGAGTAGGGGTGTCCGTTCCGGGACGGCGGGACTGCCCGTCCGTTCCGGGACGGCACCCTCGCCGGCCCAGAGCGGGGGCCTTCGCCCGATCGGACCTCGCAGGCGGTCCGCAGACCGGCCGATCCCCGACGCTGAGCAGCGGGCGTGCTCACCGTCCTGCGGGATGGCGGACCTGACCGGGACCGGCCCGGTCCGCCGGATCCGGCGGACCGGCGGCCGGGGCGGCGGCGGGTCATGGTCGAATAGGGGCATGGTGGAAGAGCTGGAGACGCTGTCGTCCAAGGAGCTGCACGACCGGGCCATCGAGCGCGCGGTGCGCCATCTCGACGTCGGGTTCCTGTGGCGGCTGCTGAGGGCGATCCCCGCGGCCGAGGCGGTCGCGGGTCACCCGGACCAGGCGGAGGCCGACGTCTCCCATCTGTCGTCGATGCTCAACGAGCTGGTCCACGCGGGTGGCGGTGACGTCGCCGACGCCCTGCGTCCCCTCTACATCGACTACCTGAGCCGCACCGATTCCTGAGGCGATCCCGTCCCGCGCCTCAAGCGATCCCGTCTTGCGCCTTGGAGCCCGCGCGGACTCTTAGGCGATCCCGTCCCGCCTCTCAGGCGATCCGTCCTGCGCCGATCCGGCGCCTGACGGCTGCCTTGACCGAATCCGGACAAGGCCGCTGCGCATGATCGTCTGTCCGATTAGCGTCCCTGAGGACCTTGGGTGCGCGATCACGGCGGAGCGGCCTCGGCATCCGGCGCTCTGACGTCGCGCGTCCGCGACGCCGATTCGGGCAGGCGGCCTGCTCGGGATGGGAGCGCCCATGACGGGCATCGGACGGCGAGAGCTCTTGGCGGGTGCGGCCGGCGCCGCGGCGGTCGCGGGGGCGGGGATCGGCGTGGCGGCTCCGGCCGAGGGCGCCACCGCGTCCCGTGCGCCCGGAACGGAGCCGACGGGCCGTGCGGTACGGCTGCGGGAGGGCACGGACCTGGCCGCCCAGGTGTCGCCCGACGGACGGCTCATCGCGATCGACCTCGTCGGCGTGCTGTGGACCCTGCCGGCGTCCGGCGGGCCCGCGCGCCGGCTGACCAGCGACCTGTTCGACATCGCGCAGCCCGAGTGGTCGCCGGACGGGCGGCGGCTCACCTTCCATTCCTACCGCGAGGGCGTCTTCGACCTCTGGGTGATGGACGCCGACGGATCGAACCCCCACCGGCTGACCGAGGGGCCGTACGACCACCGGGAGCCGCGGTTCTCCCCCGACGGCGCCCGGATCGCCTTCTCCTCGGACCTGTCCGGGAGCTACGGCATCCACGTGCTGCGGCTCGACACGGGGGCCGTCGGCCCGGTGACCGACTCGGCGGAGGAGGAGTACGAGCCGGCCTGGTCGCCGGACGGCACCCGCATCGCGTTCGTCGTCGCGAACACCCGCATCGACGTCGTCGAGGTGGCGACCGGCGCGCGCAGTACGGCCGTGACGGTGCCGACGGGCCAGGTGATCCACGGCCCGGCCTGGACGCCCGACGGCAAGGACGTCGTCTACACCCTCGTCGCGGACGGCCGCAGCGAGCTGTGGCGGTCGGGCCGGGCGCTGGTGACCGGCGAGGAGGTCTTCCCGTTCCGGGTGTCGTGGCCGTCGGCGAAGGAGTTCGTCTACACGGCGGACGGCCGGATCCGCCGCCGGTCGCTCGACGGCGGGCGGCCGCGCGACATCGGCTTCACGGCGCCGGTCACGGTCGTCGCCCCGTCGTACCGCAGGCGCCGGCGCGACTTCGACTCCACGACGGCGAAGCCCGCCGTGGGCATCGGCAGCCCGGTGCTGTCGCCCGACGGCGGGCAGGTCGCGTTCCGGGCGCTCAACGACATCTACACGATGCGGATCGGGCAGGCGCCGCGGCCGCTCACCCGCGACCACTGGTGGAAGTGCGACCCCGCCTGGTCCCCCGACGGCCGCTACCTGTCCTACTCGACGGACCGCGGCGGCAAGCTCGACATCTGGATCCGGGACCTGCACACCGGGCAGGACCGCCGGCTCACGAACCTGCCGGGCGCGGCGGCGGTCTCCGGAACGTGGTCCCGCGACGGATCGCACCTGGCGTTCCTCGACCAGACCGGGGCGCTCTACACCGTCGCGGTGGCGTCCGGGGACGTCCAGCGCGTCTACGCGGCGACGTTCGAGCCCGGCCGCCCGACCTGGTCCGCCGACGGGAACGTCATCGCCCTGGCGGCGATCAAGCCGTACTCGGCGCGGTACCGCGAGGGCCTGAGCAAGATCCTCCTCGTCGACCGCCGTACCGGGGCCGGCACCTACGTCGACCCGCTGCCCGGGCGCTCGATCCAGACGCGCGGCGACGACGGGCCGGTGTGGTCTCCCGACGGCACCAAGATGGCGTTCGTCGTGGCCAGCGTGCTGTGGGTGGTCGACGTCCACCCCGACGGCACGCCGTCGGGCGCGCCCCGGCAGGTGACCGACGAGGTCACCGACGCCGTCAGCTGGAGCGGCGACTCCTCCGAGCTGCTGTTCCTGAACAACGGCCGCCTGCGCGTCGTGTCCGCCGACGGCCGCCGCACCCGTACGGTCCCGGCACCGCTGACCTGGACGAACACGCAGTCACGGGGCCGCACGGTCGTACGCGCGGGGCGGATGTGGGACGGCACCGCGCGGCAGCTGCGCCACGACGTGGACATCGTGGTCGAGGGCCACCGCATCGTCGCCGTCGAGCCACGCGGGCACGGCCACGGCGACCGGATCCTCGACGCCGGGGACTCCGTGGTCGTCCCCGGGCTGGTCGACATGCACAACCACCGGGAGATGCAGGGCTACGCCTACGGCGACCGCCAGGGCCGGCTCTGGCTCTCGCTGGGCGTCACGACGACCCGTTCGCCGGGCAGTCCGGCGTACCACATGGTCGAGGCGCGCGAGTCGTTCCAGTCCGGCGCTCGCGTCGCGCCCCGGTACTTCGCCACCGGGGAGGCGGTCGACGGGCCGCGCATCTTCTACAACTTCATGCGCCCGACCTTCGACGCCCGCCAGCTCGAACTCGAACTCGAACGCGCGGGCGCGCTCGACTACGACCTCATGAAGGCGTACGTACGGCTGCCCACCGAATGGCAGCGGACGGTGATCGAGTGGGCGCACCGGCACGGCGTGCCCGCCACCTCGCACTACCACTACCCGGCCTTCGCCTTCGGCGGCGACGGCATGGAGCACATCGGCGCCACGAACCGGTTCGGCTACTCACGGACGGTGACCGCGCTCGGCACCGGATACGCCGACGTCATCGACATCTTCAACGCCTCCGGCGCGGCCCGTACGCCGACGCTGTTCCTGGCCGCGTCGCTCTTCCGGGACGACACCTCGCTCGTCACCGACCGGCGGGTGACGACGCTCTACCCGGCGTGGGAGTACGCCGCCCTGCAGACGGCGGTGACGACGGCCAAGACCACCGACCAGACCGTCAACCTGCAGAACCTCGCCCGCCAGGTCGCGCAGGTCGCCGCCATGATCCGGGGTGGCGGACGGGTCATCACCGGCACGGACTCCCCCATCGCCACCACGGCCGTCAGTACCCACATGAACCTCCGGGCCATGGTGAAGTACGGCCTCACCCCGTACGAGGCGCTGACCACCGCGACGCGGGTGGCCGGCGAGGTCCTCGGGGAACCCCTCGGGCAGATCAAGCCGGGGATGTACGCCGACCTCGCCTTCCTGGGCGGCGACCCCCTGACGGACATCGCGCGGGCCGCCGACGTCCGGCAGGTCATGGTCAACGGGGAGGCGCACACCGTGGACGAACTGCTCGCCCCGTTCGTCGCCGCCCAGCGAGCCGCCGCGACGGCCGCGCCCGTCGGGCGGATGCTGCCGCCCGTCCCGGAGCATCCCTCCAACCGGCGGTACTGGTGGCACGACCCGCACTATCTGGAGGAGAGCAAGCGGTCCTGCTGCGAGGACTCCTAAGAGCCCGCGCGGAATGGGCGCCGGATCAGGGAGCGGCGTCCTGGCGAGTGCCTCGCAAGGCGGAGGAGGGAGTCGGCCCGGGTTTGGCCGTCGACTCCTCCCGGGGTCCCCGCGAAAACGCGCCGCCCGGCGGAGCCGTCCCGGCGCGTTTTCGTGGGGTGGGGGCGACAACGCCGCGAGGTGCCGCCAGGGCGCCGCGAGCCAGGCAGTCCATTCCGCGCGGGCTCTGAGTCAGCGGCAGGGCCCGGCCCGCAGGCCGGACCCTGCCGTCAAGCCCGGCCCGGGCAGTGCCCGAGACGGTCGTCGCGGTCGGCGGACAGGCCCTACGCCGGGACCTCGGTCACAGGTAGTGGCCGAGGCGCTCGTCGCGGTCGGCGGGGGCGTCGCTCTCCGGGAGGTCCTCCAGGCGGAGCAGCCGGATCTCGTCGCGGTCCGTGACCTCCTGGCCGGTGATGCGCTGCGCCTGCAGGGCGATCGCCCGGTCGAGGAGGTTGCGCATGAGCCGGGCGTTGCCGAACGACTCTCCGCGGGCCGCCGCGCGCAGCCGACGGCGTACGGCGTCGAGCACGCCCTCGGCGACCTGGAAGCCCGCGTCGGCCGCCATCACCTCGAAGATGGCGACGAGCTCGTCGTCGGTGTAGTCGGGGAACCGCAGGACGGTCGGGAACCGTGAGGCCAGGCCCGGGTTGAACTCCAGGAACCGCAGCATCGGCCCTTCGTACCCGGCGACGATGACGACGAGGTCGGCGCGGTGCTCCTCCATCAGCTTGAGCAGCTCGGCGATCGCCTCGTGGCCGTAGTCGCGGCCCGAGTCGGCGGGCGTCAGGGCGTACGCCTCGTCGATGAACAGCACGCCGCCAAGGGCCCGCTCCACCGCCGCGCGGACCTTCGGCGCGGTCTGCCCGACGTACTCGCCGACGAGGTCGGGGCGGGACACCTCGACCAGATGCCCGGACGACAGGAGTCCCAGCTTGGCGTACACGGCGGCGAGGAGGCGGGCCATCGTGGTCTTGGCCGTTCCGGGATTGCCGGTGAAGACCATGTGCCGGGTGGGCGAGGCGATGGGGATGCCGGCGTCGCGGCGGAGCTGCTCGGCCTTGGCCTCCGCGACGAGCAGGCGCACCTCCTGCTTGACGGCGTCCAGGCCGATGAGCCGTTCGATCTCGGCGAGCGGGTCGCCGGGCAGGTCGATGTGGCCGCCGGCGGCCAGCGTGCCGGGGATGTCCTCGGCGAAGATCTCGTCGAGGGACTCGTCGTCGGTGAGCACCCCGTCGTCGAGGACGCGCCGCGACTGCATGGCGACGGCGCGGTCCAGCAGGTTGATCATCAGGCGGGCGTTCCCGGCGGCGCGGTCGCGGGCCCCGGCGTGGACGAGGTCGCGGACCTTGTCGAGCACGCCCTCACGCAGCGCGAAGCCCGCGTCGGTGGCCTTCGCCTGGAAGATCTCGATGAGCTCGTCCTCGGTGAGGTCGGGGAACCGCAGCTGCTTGGGGAAGAACGCCGCCAGCTCCGAGTCGCTCTTGAGCAGGCCGTTCATCGCGCCGTCGGGGCCGCACAGGACGACGATGAGGTCGTCCGGGTGGGACTGCACGCACGCGAGGAGGACGTCGATCGCCTCGCGGTTGCGCGGTGACTCGCCCGGCATGAGGTTGTGCGCGTCGTTGATGGCCAGCACGCCGCCGTGCGCGCGCTCGACCGCGCGGCGGACGCGGGGGCCGCTCTCGCTGACGTACTCGCCGACGAGGTCGGAGCGGTCGACCTCGACGAGGTGTCCCGAGGACAGCACGCCGAGGTCGGCGTAGATCCGGCCGAGGATCCGCGCCACCTTGGACTTGCCGGTGCCGGAGTTGCCGGTGAAGACCAGGTGCCGTGGCCGGCCGGCGACCGGCATGCCCGCCTCGCGGCGCATCCGGGCCGCCTCCGCCTCGGCGACGAGCAGGCGCACCTCGTTCTTCACCGACTTCAGGCCGACGCACGCGTCGAGCTCGGCCATCGGGTCGGCGTCGGCAGCGCCGCCGGGGATGACCCGCTGCGGCAGGTCCGCGACGGCGACCTCCGTCTCCCCGCGTGCGGTGACCGCGGCCACGCACTGCTCGGCGAGGTACTCCACGAGGCGCGCGCCGCGGAGGTTCAGCAGCGGCGGGGTGCGGGAGAGCAGGAGCCCGGCGGTGGCCGCCGTCTCCCGGGCGGCGGTCAGGCCGCGCCGGGCGACGGCGCGCCGGAACAGCTCCGTGTAGTCGTCCTCGCCGAACTCACGCGTGCGGGCGACCCGGAAGTGCTGGTGCAGCGCCGGGTTGGCGTCGAAGATCCGCCCGTCGCCGCCCGTACGGCACGCCGCGACGACGTGCAGCTTCTGGTGGCGTTCGAGGACGCGGCGCAGCTCCTCGGCGAACGCGGCACCGCAGTGCTCC
Organism: Actinoallomurus vinaceus; assembly: GCF_039542055.1. Taxonomy (NCBI): domain Bacteria; kingdom Bacillati; phylum Actinomycetota; class Actinomycetes; order Streptosporangiales; family Thermomonosporaceae; genus Actinoallomurus; species Actinoallomurus vinaceus. Next base: position 526,087 of record NZ_BAABHK010000006.1, on the reverse strand, counting down.
AGGGCGAGGATGCGGTCCAGTCCCTCGATGACGAGCAGCCGTCCCTCGAGGCACTCGCGGACGCGGGCGAGGAGGTAGAGGATCGTGTCGCTGACGTGGAGGTTGGCGAACACCTGGTCGGAGACCCAGACGGCCTCGCGGACGTCCCCGCGCTCGGTGAGGGTCTGCTCGATCAGGCGGACGGCCGTGCCCTTCCCCGTCGCCTCCGGCCCGCTGAGCAGGACGCGGACCGGCCGCGGGGACGTGCCGGTGCGCAGGACGTCGGCGAGCGCGGTGACCAGCTCGGGCTGGCCGACGAGGTCGGCGCCGGCCTCCTCCGTCACCTGGGCGGCGCGTGCCTCCTCCGCGGGCGGCGTGCCGGCGAACGCGGCGGTGAGCGGGTTGACGATCGTACGGGCGCGGAACAGGCGGCGCAGGTCCGTCTGGAACCCGCGGACCGGCAGCCGGCTCTTGGGGCTCACCGCGCTGTCGGGCAGCCCCTGCGCGCACCCGGTGATCCGCAGTGCCATGTCCAGCCAGGCGCGGCAGGCGTCCGCCTCTCCCGCGACGACGCCACGGGCCAGCCAGGAACGCACCTCCGCCTGCCACGACTCGGCGCGGAAGCCCTCGCGCAGCTGCTGGAACCGCTCCTGCACGCTCTCGTAGCGCTCGATCCCGACGGCGAAGGCGAGGTCGGCGGGCGCGGCGGCCGCGTCGGCCTGCAGCAGCAGCCGGGCCAGCGCGGTGACGAGGGGATCCCCGCCGGGAGCCGCCGCGAGCAGGCGCTCATGCGCGGCGATCCAGCCCGAGCACGCCCACGCGAGGTACGCCGTGGGGCCCGCCAGCTCGGGCAGCACGGACAGGGCGTCGTCCGACAGGTCGGACGCCCACACCCGCTCCAGGTCGCCGTGCGGCGTCGTCAGGTCGCGGGCCCGCAGCTCCGGGTCCTCCGCGTGCCGGTCGAAGATCGCGATCAGGGCCCGGCCGCGCTCCTCCAGCGGCGTGATGCCGGCGAACACGTCGAGGGACTCGCGGGCGAGGGCGAACATCGTCTCCCGCAGCTCGACGTCGTCGCCGGCGTTCTCCACCAGCCACAGGCCGGGCGGCCGCAACCGGCCGCCCTGGCTGAACCAGGCGATCGGATCGCGCACCGGCGGCTCGGGCTTGGCCAGGAACTGCGCCAGCAGCTCGTAGTCGACGTCGCCGCGCGAACCCGCGCGGATCGCCGACGCGCCGAGCAGGAAGGTCAGCAGCGACCACAGCTCCGCACCCGCCGCGGAGGTGTTCTGGGCGTAGAAGTCGCTGAGCCCGCCGGTCAGCGCTCTGGCGCGCTCGTCGGCGTCGAACGCGCGGGCGCGCTCGCGGACCTCGTCGTACAACCCGTCGGGCACACGCCAGGGGCCGTGCGCGTACACGTCGAGGACCGGCTCATCGGTCAGCAGCAGTTCGAGGTGTTCCGGTAGGCGTGGGGGGCTCACGACGTAGACCTTACGACCCGCCGGAGGGGGGTCGCAGCCATCGACAGGCCCTGCCGGGTCGGCGTTCTCCCCCGAAACGGCTCCTGCCAGGTCGATGTCACCGGCGGGCGCCGCCGGGCGGCCCCTGCCGTGTCGACGTTCTCCGGGCCGGGCGGACGGGCCGGGTCAACGCTTCCAACCGGGCTCGGACGAACGCGCCCGGTCAGTACTTCCAGCCGGGCTCCGGCGGACGGGCCGGGTCAGCGTTTCCAGCCGGGGCGGCCCGGGCCCGGGTCGCGGTGCTCGGCCGCGATGCGCAGCGGACCGGCCGGGTGCTTGGGCTGCTCCGGGTCCTGCTCGGCGGGCAACGGCAGGGTGAAGCCGATCTCCGCGGGCCGGCGCTCGAGCGCCTCGAGGTCCTCGACCGGGACCAGCGCCGCGAGCGGCCTGCCGTGCCGGGTCAGGACGATCCGCTCGCCGGTGTACCCGACACGGTTGACGAGCTCCGCGAGTTCGGCCCGGGCCTGCGTCACTGGGACCTCTCGTGTCATACAGCGATTCTATCATTCTGTACGTTCTTGCTATTCTGTACAGAATTCGCCGGGGCGTGGGCGGAAGCGCGCCGGTACGTGGACACGGCCACGCGTGGCGGACACGCGTGGCAACGAGGAGGCGCAGATGGACTTTCCGACTCTCGAACCGCGCGCCCGGGTCACCGAGCTGCCCAAGGACCTCCACTCCGAGCAGCTCTTCCAGCGGTTGCTCGGGCAGCGCATCGTCTTCATCGGCTCGGAGATCGACGACGACCTGGCCAACCGCGTGTGCTCCCAGCTCCTGCTCCTCGCGGCCGAGGACGCGGAGCGCGACATCAAGATCCTCATCAACTCGCCGGGCGGGTCGATGGACGCGATGTTCGCCATGTACGACGTGATGAAGTACCTGCCGAACGACGTCTCGACGGTCGCCCTCGGCATGGCCGCCTCGGCCGGGCAGTTCCTGCTCACCGCGGGCGCCCGCGGCAAGCGCTACGCCCTGCGCAATACGCGGATCATGATGCACCAGCCGTCCGGCGGTATCCGGGGCACGGCCTCGGACGTCCGCATCCAGGCCGAGCAGAGCGTGCACATGAAGCACCGGTTCCTGCAGCTCATCGCAGAGCACACCGGGCGGCCGTACGAGCAGATCGAGCACGACGCCGACCGCGACCGCTACTTCAGCCCCGAGGAGGCCCGCGACTACGGCCTCATCGACCACGTCGTCACCAGCGCGCTCGAGGCCGGAGGTGTCGCCCCGTGAACAGCCCCATCACCGGCCCCGTGACCGGCCCCTTGATCAGCCCCATGACCGGGCGGTACGTCCTACCGTCCTACGTCGAGCGCACCTCGTACGGGATGAAGGAGAGCAACCCGTACAACAAGCTGTTCGAGGAGCGGATCGTCTTCGTCGGCGCGCCCATCGACGACACCCTCGCCAACGACGTCATCGCGCAGCTGATCGCCCTGGAGGGCATGGACCCGGACCGGGTCATCAGCCTCTACATCAACTCCCCCGGCGGCTCCCTCACCGCCATGACGGCGATCTACGACACGATGCAGTTCATCAAGCCGGAGATCGAGACGACCTGCATCGGGCAGGCCGCCTCGGCCGCCGCCGTACTGCTGGCCGCCGGGGCCACCGGCAAGCGCGCCGCCCTGCCCCACGCGCGCATCCTCATCCACCAGCCGAGCACCGAGGGCGGCTACGGCCAGACCAGCGACATGGAGATCCAGGCCCGGGAGATCATCCGGCTGCGCGAGCAGATGGAGGCCATCCTGGCCCGGCACTCCGGCCGCCCGGTCGAGCAGGTCCGCGCCGACATCGAGCGGGACCGCTACCTCACCGCGGAGGAGGCCCGGGAGTACGGCCTGATCGACGAGATCATCACCAGCCGCAAGCCCGGTTGACCCGCCCGCCGCCGAGCCCTCCCCGATCCGGCGGGGAGGGCGAGGAGGCCACGGGGGCGTTCGGCCCGTCCGCGCGGGAAAGCCGCGCGGGCGTCCGGCTCGTCCGTCCGAGGAGGCCTCGGGGGCGCGCCCGGCGCCCACTACCTACGTACGCCGGACAGGTACGCATGCGGGTAGATCAGGCCTAACCGGGGGCCTGCTCGCGGAGGCACTATCCAATCATCGGTGTGATCCAGATCGATGGTGGTGTTCGAAGTGATCTCCAGCAGGACTCAGGCGGCCCCCGCGGGCGTCACCGGCTCGAGCCGGCCGGCAGTGGCCCTGGCGGGCGCCCTGCGCCTCGGCTTCCGGCCGATCGCCGACCGCCTGCCGGAGCGTTACGCCCTGTCCCTGCTGCGCGCCGCGCTCGACACCGGCGCCCGCCTGCTGCGCCCCGATCCGACCGTGACCATCGTCGAGCTGGACGACCTCGCGGACGAATCGGTCGATCTGCTTCCCGGCGAATGGGTCCTTCCGGCCGAACCCGGGGACGGCGCCATCCTGTACCTGCACGGCGGAGGGTTCGCCTCCGGCTCGCCGAGCACCCACCGCGCGATCACCGGCCGGCTCGCGGCCGACACCGGACTGCCCGTCCTGGTGCCCGAGTACCGCCTCGCCCCCGAGCACCCGTTCCCCGCCGCCTTCGAGGACGGCCTCGACGCGTACCGGTGGCTGCTCGACCAGGGCATTCCGTCCTCCAAGATCGTCGTCGTGGGCGACTCCTCCGGTGGCCACCTGGCAGCGGCCGTCGTCGGCGAGGCGTGCCGCCTCGGCCTGCCGTCCCCGGCCGGCGTCGTGCTGTTCTCGCCGTGGGTGGACCTCACCTGTGAGCTGTCGGCGCTGGGCGACCGGGAATGCCGGGACCCCTTCATCAGCCCCGAACTGGCCCAGCACTTCGGCCGGCTCTACGTCGGCGACGAGGACTGGTCGGACCCGCGCCTGTCCCTGCTCGACCTCGCCGGTCTCGACCTGCCGCCGTTCCTCGTCCAGGTCGGCGGCGTCGAGGCGCTGCGCGCCGACTCCGAACGGCTGGCCGAGGCCCTCACCGAGGCCGGCACGTCCTGCGATCTTCAGGTCTGGCCCGGCCAGATGCACGTCTTCCAGTTCTTCAACCGGATCCTCCCCGAGGCCGGGTCGGCGATGGCCGAGGCCGCCAGGTTCGTGCGCTCCCGCGTCGACGCCGCCGACGAGGCCCTGGAAGAGCTCGCCGAAGCCGTCGACGAGATCTTCGAAGAGGCCCTGGACGAGGCGGCCTGACGACGCAGGCGCGAACCGGACACCCCCTGGGTCAGGCGGGCAGATCCTTCCTCGTCCGCAGCGGTGAGAAGAAGATCGGCACCCACACTGTGGCGAAGAGCGCCGCACCGGCCCACAGCGCCGCCCGTATGCCGACGAACTCCCCCAGCAGGCCGGCCAGGGCCGCCCCGAGCGCCAGCGCGCCGGTCAGCACGAACCGCATGGTGGCGTTCATCCGGCCCAGCAGCCGGTCCGGCGTGACGGCCTGCCGGAAGCTCACCTTGATCACGTTGTCGATGCCGACCTTGAAGGTCGTGACCAGCCACGCCCCGGTCGACGAGCGCGATGAGGACCCCGAACGGCGCGATGGCCAGACCCATCAGCCACAGCACCCGGCCGGGCCCGAAACGGCGGGCGAGCGGGCGGGCGGACAAGGAGCCGAGCAGGACGCCGACGCCGCTCAGCGCGAAGAACAGGCCGATGGCGCCGCCCGGCAGGCCGAGGCGGACGAACTCGACGGGCAGCATGGTCTGGCAGAGCTGGATCGCGAGGTTGGTGCAGGCCCCCGCGAGGGCGACGGACCGCAGCACCGGGTGGCCGGCCACGAAGCGGACGCCCTCGCGAATCTCCTGCCGCAGCGCCGTGGGGCCCGCGTGGCCGGGTCGCGGCTCGGGCCGCCGGATGCGCAGTAGGCACACCGCCGACCACACGTACGTGGCCGCGTCGACCCCGATCGCGACCGGCGCGGAGACCAGGGCGACCAGGAAGCGGTCAGCTCCTACCGAACCGGCCGATACGTCCTCTACACCCGTACCTCCGCGGGCGAGACCCTCCTCGCCGCAGCCCGCTCGCCAGAATGACCACCGTGATCGCCGGCGCCCGTACTGAGCCCGGGGCGTCAGTCGCGGAGGCGGACTCTGCAGGCGAGGTGGAGGGCGAAGGCGGTGTCCGGGTCGGACAGGTCGGCGCCGAGCCTTTCGGTGATCTTCTTGATCCGGTAGTTGACCGCGTTGGGGTGCAGCCGGAGCCGGGCAGCGGCCGCCTTGAGCGAGCCGCGCGCGTCGAGGTAGGCGCCCAGCGTCGCAATCGCCTCTGCGGCCCGAGCGGGGCCGAGCGCGTCGACCGGGCCGAGCAGGTCGTCGATCACCCGGCGGCTGAGCGGTGAGCCGGCGATGCCGGCGAGGACACGGTTGATCCCGGTGGCGTCGAACGCGTGGACCCGTTCCGGGGAGCGGGCCGCGATCGCCGCCGCGGCACGGGCCTCCATGGCCGACTGGCGCAGTCCGTCGATGCCACGCTGAGAGGTGCCGATGCCGAAGCTCGCGGTGAGGCCGGGATGCTCGTCGGCCACGGCGGCCCGCATGGAGTCGATCATCTGCCGGCAGCGCAGCTCGCGGATCTCGGTCCTGGCGGTGCCGACCAGCAGGATGTCGGCGGCGAGCCGGGCGAGGTTCCACGACTCACCAGTCGGATGCCGGGTCTGGTGCGCGTGGAGCGTGAGGGTGTCGAAGAGGCGGCGCCGCTCCGCCAGCTCGGCCGGGTCCGTACCGGCCGGCCTGCCCGGCGTGATCCAGATGACCGTGTGCACGTCGTCGACGGCCAGGCCGAGCAGCCGGGCCCGGTCGGCGAGCAGTCCGGCCTGGGCGCGTTCGGCGACGATGAGCTCGGTGAGGATGTCCGAGCGGGTCTGCCCCGGCGCGGTCGCGCGTTCGAGGGCGCTCTCCTTGATCCGGCCGATCGCGGCGGCGACGGCGGGCAGGACGAGGCGCACCGCGTCGTCGGCCGGGCCGGTCACGGCGCCGTGCCGCCGTCCCGCCACCCGGATCGGCTCGCCGCCCTCCGGCCCGGACGCGTCGTCGGTCATCGTGAGCGTGCGGCCGAGGACGTCACCGACCCGGTCCAGGAGATCCACCGGCGATTCACCGGCCACCGGCTCGCGGAGCACGTCGAGCGCGGCCCGCGCCCGGGCGAGGGAGTCCGCGGCGTCGCCCCTGATCACCTGCCCGAGGTAGAGCACGATCTCGGCGACGTCGCGGTCCTCGTCCGCCGACAGGACCGCGAGGTTCGCCCGGGCGGCCAGGCGGGTCGCGGTGACGGGCAGCGGGCCGCCGCCGATGAGGACCAGCGCGTGCACGCGGCGTTCGGCCGCGGTGCGGATCGCGATGTCCGTCTGATAGCCGTCGGCGTACGAGGAGGCGCGGCCGGTGACGACCACGAGAGCGCCCGTCGGGGCTCGCCGGACCCCGTCCAGACTCTCGACGGCGGTGACGAACGTGAGCGGGGCGGCGTCCGGCGGTCCGGCCAGCAGCGTGAACGGAATGCGGGACCCGGACCGCAGAAGATCCGCGACGTACGGCATGCCGGGATTGTGCCAGTAACCCAAACCGAACGGGAATCTTGTGTCGGGGTTCCTTCCGGGCAGGTCAGCCGATCGGTAATTCTGCCTATATGCAGAAGACACGTCCGGCGGTCGGCCGGATGACGCTGGACGATCTCCCGGCGCTGGCCCGCGGCTGCGCGATCCTGGGCACCGGAGGCGGCGGACATGTCGAGACGGGAGTCCTGAAGGCGGCCAAGGCGATCGCCGAGTTCGGCGAGGTGCCGGTCGTCCCGCTCGCGGACGTGCCTCCGGACGGGCTGATCCTGCCGCTGTCCGGGATCGGCGCGCCGACCGTCGGCCACGAGATGCTGATGAGCGGCGAGGAACCCGTCCTGATCCGGGACGAGGTCGAGCGCCTCTTCGGCCGTCCGGTCGCGGCGGTGATGTCCTCGGAGATCGGCGGCTCGAACGGCGTGTCCCCCGTCGCCTGGGCGGCGCGGCTGGGCCTGCCGCTGGTCGACGCGGACGGGATGGGCCGGGCCTTTCCCGAGGTGCAGATGGTCGCGATGTACGTCGCCGGCCGGCCGGTGAACGTCGTCGTCCTCGCCGACGTGCAGGGCAACCTCACGACGATCCGGCCCGTCGACGGCCTGTGGGCCGAGCGCATCGCGCGCGCCGTATGCGTGGCGTGCGGCGCGTCGGCGCTGATGGCCGACTACGTGCTGACCGGCGAGGAGGCGCGTGGCTCCGTCATCGAGGGCACGGTGAGCGCCGCGCTCGCGATCGGCGCGGCCGTGCTGAACAGCGCCGAGCCCCTGAACGCGCTGCGCGAGGCACTCGACGCGACCGTTCTGATCAACGGCAAGGTCATCGACGTGGAGCGGCGGACCGGCGGCGGGTTCGTCCGGGGCAGCCTGATCATCGAGGGCACCGGCGACGACCGCGGCCGGCTCCTCCGCGTGGAGATCCAGAACGAGAACCTCATCGCGCTGGAGGACGGCCGGCTCCGCGCCTCGGTCCCCGACCTGATCACCGTGGTGGACGCGCAGACCGCCGACGCCATCTCCACCGAGTCGCTGCGGTACGGGCAGCGGGTGGCGGTCCTGTCCTGGCCGTGCGACCCGATCTGGCGGACCGAGCGCGGGCTGGCGACGGCCGGCCCCCGGGTGTTCGGCTACGACATCGACTACACGCCCGTGGAGGAGCTCACCCATGTCCGACCGTAGGACCGACGACCTCCGCATCGGCATCGACGTCGGCGGGACCAACACCGACGCGGTCGTGCTGAGCGCCGAGGGCCGGGTACTGGCCCGTACGAAGCAGCCGACCAGCGCCGACGTCACCTCGGGCCTGCAGTCGGCGCTGACCGCCGTGCTGGACGCGCTCGGCGACGACGTCCGGCGAGTCGGCCGCGTCATGCTCGGCACCACCCACGCCACGAACGCCATCCTGGAACGCCGGGGCCTCGGCCGCGTGGCGGCGATCCGGCTCGGTGGCCCGGCGACGACCTCGGTGCCCCCGCTGCAGTCCTGGCCGGCGGACCTGTCGGCGGCGGTCACCGCGGACGCGGCCGTCCTGCCCGGCGGCCACTACGTGGACGGCACGCCGATCTCGGCGCTGGACACCGGGGCCCTGCGCGCCTTCCTCGGACGCGTCGCGGGCAAGGCCGACGCCGTCGCGTTGACCGGCGTGTTCAGCCCGGCCTTCGGCGACCAGGAGCGCGAGGCGGCGGCGATCGTCCGGGCCGAGCTCGGCGAGGAGGTCCCGATCTCGATGAGCCACGAGATCGGCACGCTCGGCCTGCTGGAGCGGGAGAACGCCACGGTCCTCAACGCGGCCCTCTACCAGGTCATCGGCGGCGTACGGGACGGCCTGCACGCGACGCTCGCCGAACGCGGCCTCGACGCCACGACCTACTTCGCCCAGAACGACGGCACCCTCATGGCGATCGACTACGCCGCGCGCTATCCGGTGCTGACGATCGGCTCCGGACCGGCCAACTCCATCCGCGGGGCGGCGTTCCTGTCCGGCCTCACCGACGCGATCGTCGCCGACGTCGGCGGCACCTCCACCGACTTCGGCGTGCTGTCCGCCGGGTTCCCCCGCGAGTCCGCCGCCGGGGTGGAGATCGGCGGCGTACGGACCAACTTCCGGATGCCGGACATCCTCGCCCTGGCCCTCGGCGGCGGCACCGTCGTCGGTCCCGACGGAGCGGTCGGCCCGCGGTCGGTCGGCTACCGGATCACCCGCGAGGCGTACGCCTTCGGCGGCAGCACCCCGACGCTGACCGACGCGGGCGTGCTGGCCGGCCGGGCCGACCTGGACGGGGCGGCGGTCCCCGACCGGCTGCGCGGCCTCCTGACCGCCGCGCTGGACACCGCCGACGCGATGCTCGCCGACGCGGTCGACCGCATGACGCTCGGCAAGACCGACCGGCCACTGATCGTCGTGGGCGGCGGGGCGTTCCTGGTCCCCGACGGGCTGCCCGGCGTCGCCGAGGTGGTCCGCCCGGACCACGGGGACGTCGCGAACGCCGTCGGCGCCGCGATCGCCCTGGTCAGCGGCACGCTCGAGACCATCATCCCGGCCGGGGACGGCCGCCGTGAGGCCATCGAGGCCGCGTCGGAGGACGCCCGTCGCCGCGCCGTACAGGCCGGTGCCGACCCGGCCACGACCGAGGTGGTGGAGATCACCGAGGTTCCGATGAGCTACCTGCCCGAACCCGCGCTGCGACTCCGCGTCAAGGCCGCCGGCCCACTCGGCACCATCTAGGAGGCCCCCACCATGTCCTGGCGCATGCGAGCAGTCGCGATCACGGCGGGGCTCGCCCTGACCGTGACCGGATGCTCCGGCGGAGCCGTCCGCAAGGCGGCGTCCGGCCCCACCCGTCCGTTCGTCTACTCCTACAACCTCAACGTCGTCACCGACTGGGACCCCGCGACCTCGTACTCCAACGAGATCATCGCGATGCAGAACATCTACGAGTCGCTGACCCGGTACGACGCCGCGACCAAGAGCGTCAGGCCGCTGCTCGCCACCCGGTGGACGTCCGCGCCGGACGGGAGGACGTGGACGTTCACGCTCCGCGACGGCGTGCGCTTCCACGACGGCAACGCCCTCACCTCCGCCGTCGCCAAGGCCTCGATCGAGCGGACGATCAAGCTCGCGGGCGGCGCCGCCTACATCTGGGACGCGGTCAAGACGATCGACACCCCGGACCCGAGGACGCTGGTGTTCCGCCTGAAGTACGCGGCGCCGCTCGACCTCATCTCCGCCTCCGACTACGGGGCGTACATCTACGACACCACCGCACCGGGCGGGGGCGGCCTGAAGGCCTACCTCGACAAGGGGCACGACACCGGCACCGGTCCGTACACCGTGGCCTCCTGGAACAAGGGCCAGGAGACCGAGCTGCGGCTCGGCCAGGTCAAGGACTACTGGGGCGGATGGAGCGGCTCCCACTACACGAGCGTGGAGTTCCGCGACACCCCGCAGGTCACGACGGCCTGGCAGCAGCTGCGGACCGGTGACGTGTCCTTCGTCGGGCGGCTCAATCCGCAGCTGTTCGCCCAGGCGAAGGGCGTCCGCGGCCTCAAGACGCAGGCGACGCCCTCGTTCCAGAACCTCATCGCGTTCTTCAACACCGCGTCCGGGCCGCTCCAGGACGTCACCGTCCGAAAGGCGGTGCAGGCGGCCATCGACTACGACGGCATGGTCGCGGCGCTGAAGGGCTCGGTGACCGCCGCGAGCGGCGTCGTGCCGAACGGGCTGATCGGGGCCACCCCCGGCCTGGAGGCCCACCAGAACACCGCCGAGGCCGCCCGGCTGCTGAACCAGGCCGGATACGGGCCGGGGAAGAAACAGCTGACGCTCAGCCTCACGTACGCGCAGGGCGACGACGACCAGCAGACCTTCGTGACGCTGCTCAGCTCGGCGCTGAAGGGTCTCAACGTGACTCTCCGCGCCAAGCCGATGCAGTGGGACGCCCAGTGGTCTCAGGGCAAGTCCGGTGACCCGGGCAAGCGCCAGGACATCTTCGTCATGTACTGGTACCCGGACTATCCAGACGCCTTTGGCTGGTTCAAGAACCTCTTCCACTCGGCGCGCCCGGTCTCGTTCAACCTGACCTACCTCGACGACTCCGGCGTCGACGCGGCGATCGAACGGCTGCCGCGGCTCGTCGCCACCGATCGACCCCAGGCCCAGGCGGCGTACGCGGCGCTGCAGCGCACGCTGCTGGTCGACAAGGCCGTCGCCGCCCCGCTGTACGTCCAGCAGTACCAGCGGGCCTACGCCGGCGGCATCGGCGGCTACACCGACAACCCGGCCTATCCGAACGTCGTGTTCGTCCACGACCTGCGGCCGACCGGATGACCATGGCGCGTCACCTGTCCCGCCGGCTGGCCCAGGCCGTTCTCGTGGTGGCCGGGGTCGTCGTGCTGACCTTCGTCGTGATGCGGCTGGTGCCCGGCGACCCGGCGGTGACGTACGCCGGGCCGCGGGCGTCCGCCGCGCAGCTCGCCGAGGTCCGCCGGAGGCTCGGCTTCGACCGGCCCCTCACCGTCCAGCTGTGGGAGTACCTGTCCGCGCTGGTCCGCGGCGACTGGGGAACGAGCCTGCGCACCCATCAGACGGTGCTGAAGGACATCTCCACCGCCTTCCCCGCCTCCATCGAACTCGTCGGCACCGCCATGCTCGCCGCCGTGCTGGCCGGCATCCCGCTCGGCCTGCTCGCCGCCCGGCACGCGCGCGGCCCGGTCGACGGCTCGGTACGGGTGTCGTCGATGCTCGCGGTGTCGGTCCCGGTGTTCCTGCTGGCGCTCGTCATGCAGAACGTGTTCGCGACCAAGCTGGGGTGGCTGCCGGTGGCCGGGGAGTACGACGCCACGCTCGACACGACCAGCCCTCTGCACGTCTACACGAACATCACCGCGGTCGACGCGCTGCTCACCGGTAACTGGCCGATCCTCGGCAGCACCCTGCGGCATCTGGTGCTCCCCTCGCTCGCGATCGCCGCGTACCCGATCGGGGTGGTCGCCCAGATGACCCGGGCCGCCCTCATCGAGGAGTCCGCCCAGAACCACGCGCGGCTGGAGCGGGCCCTCGGCTTCACCCGGTGGCAGGTCCTGACCAGGTTCTCGCTGCGGCCGGCGTTCGGCCCGGTGCTGGCGCTGCTGGCGCTGGTCTTCGCCTTCTCCCTGGTGAACGCCTTCCTCGTCGAGTCCGTCTTCGACTGGCCCGGCCTGGGCCGGTACGCCGCCGACGCGATCCGGTCCTCCGACACCCCCGCCATCGCGGGCGTCACCATCGCCGTGGCACTGACCTACGTCGTCGTCAACCTGCTCGTGGATCTCGCGCAGGCCGCCATCGACCCACGGGTGAGGATGACATGAGCACCTCCGTGACGACCGTCCCGCACCGGCGCACGCCGGCGCACCGCCTGCTGCGGACGGCCCGCGCCGACGTGCTCGCCGCGATCGGCGCGGTGACGCTCGTCCTGATCGTGATCGCCGCCGTCGCGGCGCCGCTGCTCTCGCCGTACCCGGCCGACGGTACCGACGCGACCCACCCGACACAGGCGCTGCTGCCGCCGGGCTCGGAGCACTGGTTCGGCACCGACGGCGTCGGCCGCGACGTCCTCACCCGCGTGCTGTACGGGGCCCGCACCTCGCTGACCATCACCGTCGCGGTGCTCGCCGTCTCCGCGGTCATCGGCGTGTCGCTGGGCGTCGCCGCCGGGTACGCGGGCGGGATCGTCCGCGACGTCGTCATGCGGATCACCGACATCTTCCTGGCGTTCCCGGCGCTACTGCTGTCGGTCGCGCTGGCCGTGGTGCTGCACCCGGGCGTCCGTGGCGCGATCATCGCCATCACCGCGTCCTGGTGGCCGTGGTACGCCCGGATGACCGCCGTCACCGCCGCCTCGATCCGCTCGCGCGGCTTCGTCGACGCCGCCCGATGCCTGGGCGTGTCCCGCGTACGGATCGTGTTCCGGCACGTGCTGCCCAACTCCCTCACCCCGGTGCTGGTCCAGCTCTCCCTGGACGCGGGCGGGGTCATCCTGACCGCCGCCGCGCTGTCCTACCTCGGCCTCGGCCCGCAGGAGCCGACCGCGGAGTGGGGACTGATGGTGCAGCAGGGGCAGAGCCTGTTCACCACGAACTGGTGGGTCGTGACCTTCCCCGGACTGGCCATCGTGGTCACGGCGTTCTGCTTCAACGTCCTCGGTGAGGGACTCCGGGCGGCGCTCGACCCCAGACGGGAGGTCACCCGATGAGCCCCCTTCTCACCGTCGAGAACCTGCGCGTACGGTCCGGTGACCGGCTGCTCGCCTCCCTCGACTCGCTGCAGGTGGACCGCGGGGAGTGCGCGGCGATCGTGGGCGAGAGCGGCTCGGGCAAGACGACGACGCTGAACGCCATGCTCGGGCTGACCGACGGCCTGACGGTGAGCGGGCGGATCGCCGTGGGCGGCGTGGACGTCGTCGGGGCGGACGAACGCGCGCTCGGCCGGATCCGCGGCTCGAAGGTCGCCCTGATCAGCCAGAGCCCCCAGGACTCCCTCAACCCCACCATGCGGCTCGGCACGCTTCTGCGGCGCGTGCTCGCCCGGCACGGCGTGCGCGGCGCGGAGGCCCGGGAGCGGACCGGTGAGGCGCTCGGCAGCGTGCTGCTCGACCCGGCGCTGCTGCGCCGCTACCCGCACCAGGTCTCCGGCGGCCAGGCGCAGCGCTTCGCCATCGCGACGGCCGTGGCCCTGCGCGCCGACGTCATCCTCGCCGACGAGCCGACCAGCGCCCTCGATGTCACCGTGCAGGCGGCCGTCCTCGGCCTGCTGACCCGCCTGCGCGAGGATCACGGCATCGCCCTCGTGTTCGTCTCGCACGACCTGGCCGTCGTCTCCGGGATCGCCGATCAGGTCGTGGTCATGCGGGACGGGCGGGTGGTGGAGTCGGGCCCCGCCGCCGGCGTCCTGAGCCGCCCGTCCGCCGCCTACACCCGGGAACTGCTCGACGCCGTCCCGGCCATCGGGGAGGGACCATGCTGAGCGCGGAGAACCTCACGGTCCGCTACGGCCGCACCACGGTGGTGCACGACGTGACGTTCGAGCTGCCCGAGTCCTCCGGCGGGGTGGCCGTCATCGGGGAGAGCGGGTCCGGGAAGACGACGATCGCCCGGGCGCTGCTCGGCCTGGTCGACCCGGCGCACGGCCGGGTCCTGTTCCGCGGCGCCGACATCGCCCGGCTGAACCGGGCCGGCCGGGCCCGCTACCGCTCCCAGGTGCAGCCGGTGTTCCAGGACGGCAGTGAGGCCCTCGACCCGCGGATGCGCGTCGGAGCCTCGATCGACGAGGCGCTGCGGGTACGGCGGCGCTCCCCCGGCGCGCCGGCCCCTTCGGCGGCGGATCTGCTCTCCGACGTCGGCCTCGACGCCGAGCTCGCGGACCGGCGCCCCCACCAGCTGTCCGGCGGCCAGCGGCAGCGCGTGATCATCGCTCGCGCGCTGGCCGTCGACCCGAAGCTGCTGATCCTCGACGAGCCGACCAGCGCGCTCGACGTCACCGTGCAGGCCCGCATCCTCGACCTGCTGGCCGGACTCCGGGACGAGCGCGGCCTGAGCCAGCTCCTGATCACTCACAACCTCGCGATCGTCGAGCGGCTCTGCACGACCGTCCACGTCCTGTTCGCGGGCCGGATCGTGGAGTCCGGCCCGGTCCGCACCGTCCTCACCGCCCCCGCCCACCCGTACACGATGGCCCTACGCGACGCGGTCCCGCGCCTCGGCGGCACGCGCGAGCCTGCCGGGGGCGCGCGGGAGCGCACCGGCGACGGGCCCGGGGCGGTCGGCGGCCCTGGAGCGGTCGGCCGGCCGGACGCCCTGCCGGCGGCGACCGGCTGCCCCTATCGACACCGCTGCCCGATCGCCGTGGATCGCTGTGCCGAGGAGAACCCTCCGCTGCTCCCCTTCGCCGAAGGCCGTACGGTCGCGTGCCACCGCGCGGACCGCCCGTCCGGCCCCACCGGCCCACCGGACGCCGGTCAGGCCCGATAGGCGAGCCCGCCCGCGACGCACTGAACAGCTCGTCCAGGCAGGCCAGGAAGAACGCCTGCTCCATCACGACCGCTGCGAGACGGCCGGCTTCAGCACCTCCTCGCACCACTGCCGGAAGTCGGTGGGAGTGGTGGACCGCGGGGTGCGGGGTTCGGCGTTGTAGGCCCCCCGATCGATCGCGGTGGCCATGTCGGCCATTCCCTGGGCCCATGCCTCGCTCATTCCACGCCGCACGAGATTGGCCTTGTACGCCTCGGCGGGCACCTGCTGGAAGCGGACCGGTCGGTCCAGCACCTCTGACATGATCTTCGCCTGGTCGTCGGGGGACAGATCCTCCGGCCCGAGAACCGGCACGCCGTCCTGCCCGGTCCAGGAGCCGTCGAGCAGCAGCCCGGCCGCGGCGGCCGCGATGTCGCGGGTCGCGACCGTCGGGATCTGGCGATCCCCGGAGATCGCGAGGAAGAAGACGCCCTGGCTCCTGATCGGCTCGACCTGGTGGAGCATGTTCTCCATGAAGCCCGGCATCCGCAGAGCCCGGTAGTCCACGCCCGTCGCCTCGATCAGCTCGTCCATCGCGAGCGCCGCCGACAGGTGCCCGGCGTTCTTCACCACACCGCGGCCCAGGGTCGAGACGCCGACGACTCGCCGGACGCCGCGGCTCGCCACGGCCTCGCACAGCGGCCGGGTGAAACTCAGGACGTGTCCGTCGACGCTGTCGGCGCGCGGGTCGGGGGGCACGACCCAGAACACGCTGTCGGCGCCGGCGAGCGCCTCGGTCAGGACACCGAGGTCGTTGTGCGGCCCCGGCACCACCTCGACCCGTTCGCGCACCCGCGGAGACAGACGGGAGGGATCGCGTGCGATCACGCGGATCGCCTCTTCCGTGTCCAGGATGTTGTCGAGGACCTGCCGGCCGATCTGGCCGGTGGGCGTGGTGATGACGATCATCAGACCTCCAGGAAATTACCCGCATGGGCGTTCGCATCCGGGTCCGCCGCGCTGGGCGGCGAGGACCGGCGAACGGCACTGAGCAGTCAATCCGGCCGGGACACGAACCTGAAGGACCGATCCGATCACCATTGATACCCTGAGAGTATGAATGACCTGGAGGCACGGGAGCTCCGGTACTTCGTCGCGGTCGCGGAAGAGCTTCACTTCGGGCGCGCGGCCCAGCGACTGGGCATGGCACAGCCCCCGTTGTCCCGCGCGATCCGGGAGCTGGAACGTCGGCTGGACGTACGGCTGCTCGAGCGCACCACACGTCAGGTGACGCTCACGGCGGCCGGGGAGGTCTTCCTGCGGGACGCCCGGACCGCGCTCGACGCGATCACCGCGGCCGGCCGGCGGGCCCGGAACGCCGGCCGGCCCGCTCCGCTGCTGCGGCTCGCGCTCAAGGCCGACAACGACGCCGGGATGCTGCCGCGGATCCTCTCCGCCTACCAGCGTGAGGAAGCGGCACTGGCAGTGGAACTGGTGCTCGGCGGACGGGGAGAACAGGCGCAGGCGCTGCGCGACGGACGAGCCGACGTCGCGCTGCTGGTCAGCCCCTTCGACGACCGCGGACTGGACTTCGAGCCACTACTGACGCAACCCCGCCTGGCCGTCCTCGCGGCGACCGATCCGCTCGCCGCCCGGTCGTCGCTGCGGCTGGCCGACCTGGCCGGCCGAAGACTCCCCGACGGAACCCCCGTCGGCCAGGACGAGCCCGCACGCCCGTACGACGCCGCCGACCGTACGCGGCAGTCCGAACTCGTGGCCGGGACCCAGCAGCCGGTCTCGGATCTGATACAGATCTTCAGGCTGATCGAACTGGGCGGCGTCGTCTGTTTTCTCCCCGCCTGGGTGACGCGCCGCTACCCGCTGCCCGGCATCGCCTATCGCCCGGTCAGCGATCTCCAGCCCGCCACACTGGCCGTCGCCTGGCCCCAGGACGCGCGCTCGCCGGCGATCGCCGCCTTCGTACGCGCGGCCGCATCGGTCCTGGCGGCCACCGATGAATCGTGACGGCGTCTACGGTTGAGCGATGCGTACGCTGACCACCGAGCGGCTCATCCTGCCGCCTTGGGATCTTCGCTTCGAAGAGGACCTCTGCCGGCTGAGCAACGATCCGCGTATCACTCGTTATCTGGGCGACGGCCTGCCGTGGGAACGCGAGCGCGCCATCACCCGGCATGGCGAACTCCTGGAGCACTGGCGGGAACACGGCTTCGGCTGGCGCGGCATCGTCCTCCGCGAGGCCGATGACGAATCGGTCATCGGCGTCGCCGCGCTCAACCGTCTTCCCCAGCCCCTGCCTGGCGTGGACGAGCCCGCGATCGAGATCGGCTGGTGGGTCGACCCGCGCCACTGGGGCCGGGGAATCGCCACCGAAGCGGCGACCGCGATCCGCGACGAGGCGTTCACCGACCACGGCGCCGCGCGGCTGGCCGCGCGCTATCAGCCCGCCAACCACGGCTCCGGCAACATCATGCGCAAGATCGGCATGCGCCACCACGACGACGTCATCGGGCCGTATGACGAAGACGTACGCGTCTATGTCCTCGAACGCGCGGACTGGTGGACCTGGCTCGGCGGCTAGGAGGTTCCCGGGGGGTGGATCGGCGTCCAGCACGGCAGCCGCCACCACGACATCACCGGCCCGTACAACGAGGACGTTCGCGTCCACGCCCTCGAACGCGCGGATTGGACACCAGATCGGTTGTGATCGGCTATTGACGAGTCTGATCACTTCGGCTCATAGTCCAGTGCGTGAGCCTCCTCCCCCGCATGCGCCTTGCCCGAAGCAGCCCTAAACCCCCCGGACCACGATCAAAGCCGGTCAGAGCCGGTGTCGCGCTGGCCGCAATGGCCGGCCTGGTCGTGGCCGGTTCGCCGCCCGCGACCGCAGCCGCAGGACGGGCGGACCGGCAGGCGGTCCGGTCGGGCGACGCCCGGTTCGAAGTGCTCTCCCCGACGTTGATCCGGATGGAGTACGCGGGCGACGGCGCGTTCACCGACGCCGTGACGTTCAACGCGGTCGGGCGCGACGGCTTCGGGCGGACGGCCTTCACCAAGAAGGTCGCGGGCGGCTGGCTGACCATCGACACCGGCCGGGTGAGCCTGCGGTACAAGGTCGGATCCGGGCCCTTCACCGCGGACAACGTGTCCGCGCGTCTGCGGACCGGGGCGCAGACGGTGACCGCGCATCCGACCTTCCGCGGCTCGGTCGGCTGCGCCGCCGGGGCGCTCTGCGAGGCGGAACAGGGTCAGCTCCAGGGTGGGGTGACCGTCGCCTCGGACCACACCGGGTACACCGGCACGGGGTTCGCCGCCGGGTTCCAGAGCGTCGGCGGCTCGCTCACCTACACGCTCGACGTGCCGAAGGCCGGCACCTATGACCTTCGGCTGCGGTACGCCAACAGCGTGGGAGGAGACGGGCAGAACACGACCCGTACGCTGAGCGCCGCGATCGACGGCGGTACGGCGAGGACGCTCACGATGCCGACCACCGCGGACTGGAACACCTGGGCGTTCGTCTCTCTTTCGACCATCGAGCTGTCCGCCGGACGGCACACGCTCGTGGTCTCGCGGGCCGCGAACGACTCGGGCAACGTGAACATCGACAGCCTGGCGCTCACGGCGCCGGGCGCGCAGTACCCTTCGCCGACGCCGGTTCCGTGCGACTACGGGATCGTGTGCGAGGCCGAGGGGGGCACGCTGGGCGGTGGTGCCACGCGCGCCGCGGACCACAACGGGCACTCCGGCGACGCATTCGTCGCCGGACTGGAGAGGGCCGGCGCGTCCGACACCGTCGCGGTGCGGAACGTCCCGGCCGACGGCTCGTACGCGCTGCAGATCCGCTACGCGAACGGCTCCGGAACGCCCCGGACGATCTCGACCGCGGTCGGCGGCGGCACCGCCACGTCGGCCGCCCTGCCGCCGACGGCCGATTGGGACACCTGGTCGACGGCCACCGTCCCGGTGACCCTGGCCAAGGGCTCTGACACGATCGCGCTCGGCTGCCCCACGGCGGACAGTTGCCACGTCAACCTCGACACCGTCGCCGTCGCCCCGGCCGGGTCGCCGGTGCTGCCGGCGCACAGCCCCCTCGGCGGGTACCGGCGCAGCCTCGACGGGGTCGACGGTGGCGCCCTGACCACGCCCGGCCTGCTCCACCGCGACGGGTGGTACCTGCTCGACGACACCCCGTCCGCGATATTCGACACGGCGACCAAGACGGTCCACGCGCGGAAGGACCACGGCGCCGAGCCGTACCAGGACGGCTACCTCTTCGGATACGGCCAGGACTACAAGCGTGGGCTCGCCGACCTGAAGACGCTGACGGGCCCGTCGATGCTGCTGCCCCGGTGGGCGTACGGCGTGTGGTTCTCGGAGTACTACGACTTCACCGCCGCCGACTACCAGAACACCATCCTGCCGAAGTTCCGCTCCGAGGGCGTCCCGCTCGACGTCCTGGTCACCGACACGGACTTCAAGTCGCCCACCACCTGGAACGGCTGGGAGATCGACAGCCGGAAGTTCCCCGACCCGAAGGCGTTCTTCGCCTGGGAGCACGCGCAGGGACTGCACGGCACGCTGAACATCCACCCGAGCATCGCGAGCGGCGACCCGAAGTTCGCGCAGGCGCAGGCCAGGGCCAAGGGGAAGCTGGCCGTCTCCGGCTGCGGAGCGCCCGCGGGGCAGACCTGCCACACGTTCGACTGGGGCGACCCCGACCAGCTCGCGGCCTACTTCGACCTGCACCAGGAGATGGAGCGGCAGGGCGTCGACTTCTGGTGGCTGGACTGGTGCTGTGAGGACTCCAGGGCGACGCTGCCCGGCGTCACGCCCGACGCGTGGATCAACCTGCAGTACGCCGCCGACACCGCGAAGAACGTCGGTCGGGGGTTCGCCTTCTCCCGGGCGTACGGGTCCCTGCAGGCCGGCGGCTACAGCGGCCAGTCCGCGGTGCCGACCGGCCCCTGGGCGGACAAGCGCACCACCCTGCACTTCACCGGCGACACCACCTCGGACTGGCAGACCCTGCGGTTCGAGACCGGGTACACGCCGGGCGAGTCGGCCGCCACCGGTCTGTCGGCGATCAGCCACGACATCGGCGGACACATCGGCGGGCCGAAGCTCGCCGACGATCTCTACGTGCGGTGGGTGCAGCTGGCGGCGTTCCAGCCGATCCTGCGGCTGCACAGCAACCACGGCGACCGGCTGCCGTGGCAGTACGGCGAGCAGGCCCGCGTCGCGGCGGAGCGGTTCCTCAACCTCCGCGAGAACCTCGTCCCGTACACCTACACGCTGGCCGCGGAGGCGGCGGACACCGGCGTGCCGGTCGTCCGGGCCACGTACCTGGAGTACCCCGGCGAGCAGGGCGCCTACGACGCGGCGGGCCGGGAGTACCTCTACGGCCCGGACGTGCTGGTGGCCCCGGCGACCTCGCCCGGCGCCAGCGCGACGACGTCGGTGTGGTTCCCGCCCGGCCAGTGGACCGACTACTTCACCGGGAAGACCTACAGCGGCCCCGCCACCCGGGACGTCACGACCGACTGGAACTCGATGCCGGTCTTCGTCAAGGCCGGCGGGATCCTCCCGACGCGGACGGACAATGTCACCAACGACGTGCAGAACCCGCCCGCCAAGGTCACGGTGAACGTCGCCGGAGGCGCCGACGGCTCGTTCGCGCTGTACGAGGACGACGGGCGGTCGGCCGGCTCCCACCCCTCGGCGACGACGACGCTCCGGTACACCGAGCACGGCGGCGATCACGTCCTGCGCATCGGCCCGGCGCGCGGCCGGTTCCCCGGGCAGGTGGCGCAGCGGCAGTGGACGGTCGTCTTCTCCGCCGCGGACCGGCCGACGACCGTACGGGTCGACGGAGTACGGGCGCCGGAGGGGAGCTGGTCCTATGACGACGACCGCCGCAGACTGACGGTCGCCGTCCCCGCCCGGCCGGTCAGTGCCGCGACGACGATCGACTACCGCTGACTCGGTGCCAGGGCTCTGTCTCTCCCTGCCAACCCATCGGCTTTTTCGAATCACCGAGCGGATCGCAAATATGGGCCACTACTGTGCGTACATGTCTGGTTGCGTATCGTCCGGTCGTGTCGCATGAGCCGGAAACTTCCGCTCGCTGAGGGGCAGGTGGCCCGGACCGCGACCGCCCGCGTTCTGCTGCGCGGCGGGGTGGCCGAGCGGACCGGAGAGGCCCTGACGGCCCGGGTGGTGGCCGAGCGGGTGGGCTGGGCCGCGGACCTGGTCGCCGGGATGACCGCCGGTCTGCTGGCGAAGCGTTGGAACGCCGGTGACGTGGCGAGGCTGGCCGACGGGGTGGATGAGGCGGGCCGCACTCTGCCGTCGAATGCGTGGATGGCGTTGCGCCGCCTGGGCTGGGCCGTGACTGTTCCCGACGAGGTCAAGGTCAATGACCGGATCGTGCGGATGGCGCAAGAACAAGCCGGACGGATCCTGCGTGGTGCACAGCACCGCGCAGAGATGGTCACCGGAGTCCTCAAAACCTGGCCCACCGACCCGGCCAAGCGCACGCAGGCCGAATGGGACGCCGTCCGTGAAGCGATCCCCGACAGCAGGACCCTGCCCAGCAGCGCGATCAAAGCACGCACACGGCAGGTCACCACCTTTCTCGACGCTCACGGGCGGCTTCCGGCGGATGTGTTCGAACTGGAGGAGGCGCCGCGCGCGGCGCGGATGCTGGTGCTGGCAGCGGTGGACCGCCAGCAGGCCACCCTGGAACGCGCCGAAGACGACCCGGCCAGGGTGCTGCTGCGGCTGCAGTTGCCCACCCGCCAGGATCCGCGCTCCTACGCCGACTGGACCTGGGTGGCCTGCCCACTCACGCTGCCGCCCACCGTCCCGCCAGATGCGGTGCTGCACCTGCCCACGCTGCGCCCGCAGGGCAGGAAAGTATGCGCGGATCTGGCGTTCTCCCACCCCGTCCCGAAAGCCGAACGGAGGGGCCACACGACGGCGCTGGGGATCGACTGGGGCCTGAACACCCTGCTGTCGGCAGGCGCGATGCACCGTCACGGCGACGGGCGTATCACCGCGCTGGGGGCCGGGGCGATGTTCCGGGCCGCCGGCGTGATGGCCCGCCAGCACCGGCTACGCCACCACGGCGAACACCTGCATGCCAAAACCGACAGCTACGAACGTCTGATCGGTGGCGAGGAGGATCACCACCTGGCCGCCAAACACGCCGTCCTGCAGGCCGAATACGGGCATGTGGCCGACCGCCGGTCCGGTTTGAACGACGCACTGGCCTGGTCAGCGGCCCGGTGGGCGGTGGATCAGGCGATCGCCGCGGGTGCGACGGTGATCTATGTGGAGGATCTGCGGTCGATGGAAGCCAAGGGCATGGGCCGCACCCTCAACACCCGCCTATCCCAAACCGTGCGGGGACAGATCGTCGCCAACATGCGGCACCTGGCCGCCGAGACCGGCATCGCCGTCGTCACCGTCCCACCGAAAAACACCTCCAAACACTGCCCACAGTGCCTGATGCCGCTACGGCACTGCAAAGCACCCGACCGCCCCACCACGCCCGGCTGGAAATGGGCGATCTGCCCCGACCCTGACTGCGGCTGGCAGGGCGACCGCGACCACGGCGCATGGCAACGCATCGCCGCCCGCGGCCTGACCCACCAGCACAACACCACCCTCGACCGCGCCACCGGCCAGATGGCCATCCCCCGTGTGATCGACGAACTCGAAGCGAGTGCGGTCATCACCCCGACCGCGCCTGCTCAGGCCAGCGGGGGTGGCCGGTCCAAGACCGGACCCACCCCGCGCCGAACCTCACGCCCCGTGCCCAGGCGACGCGGGGCACCCTCCACCCCCAGCCCTCACGGGCCGGCGGGTCAGCGTCCGGAGGGACACGCTCACACGGACCACAAGCCGCCTCGGGCGGCCTGCCGGTACCAGGGCGTGCGCACACCAACCGTGCACACGATCAGCTCAAGCACCCCCACCACCCGCCGGAACCGTCCACGGCACCGGCCCAAAGGAGCGGCACTGGGCGCAGGCTTCCACCTGCACACCCACGCCACCCCACCCCGGTGGACAGATCCCCCAGTCACAACACCCAAGGCGACTACGGATCCCCAAGCTGATCAGAGACGCTGACGGTCACCGTCCCCGCCCGGCTAGTCAGTGCGGTGACGACGATCGACTACCGCTGACCCGGCGCGCCGGGAAGGGCCCGCCTCGCGCTCTGTCAACCCCACGGCCAGATCCGGCAATACATCGGATGTATCGGCCGGTCGACGATCTGACCGGAATGAGAAAAGGTTTTCACTGATTGACCCATGGGATCTCTGCTGTTTGTGTGGCATCAGGATGAAGGAGATGACATGGGTAGATCATTCAGCCGCCGCGGCATCGTCACCGCAGGCGCGGCGGGCCTGGCCGGTGCCGCGCTGCCCCTGATGGCCGAGGGAACCGCCGCCGCCAGTCCCGCCGTACCGCCGATCGACCCCTTCGGGCCGAGCCGGGTCTTCGACGTCCGGCGTTTCGGCGCCAAGGGCGACGGCGTCACGATCGACAGCCCCGCGATCAACCAGGCGATCGACGCGGCGGCCAAGGCCGACCACAGGGAGGGCGGCCCGGGAGGCACCGTCTACCTCCCCGCCGGCACCTACGCCAGCTACTCCGTCCGGCTGAAGAGCAATGTCGCGCTGTACATCGGGCAGGGGGCGACGCTGCTCGCCGCGGCCCCGACGGCCACGCAGGGGTACGACCCGGCCGAGCCGGGCGCGGGCAACCCCTACCAGGACTACGGCCACAGCCACTGGCACAACAGCCTCATCTGGGGCGAAGGTCTGACGAACGTCACGATCCACGGCCCCGGCGTGATCGACGGGAAGGGGCTGGTGACCGGAGGCAGCAAGGAGTCCCAGCCGCTGCAGGGCAACAAGGCGATCGCCCTGAAGCTGTGCCGGAACGTCCTCATCCAGGACGTCACGCTCCTGAACGGCGGCCACTTCTGCATCATGCCGACCGGCGTGGACAACTTCCGGATCGACGGCCTGGTCATCGACACCAACCGCGACGGCATCGACATCGACTGCTGCAAGAACGTCCGGATCTCCAACACCATGGTCAACTCGCCCAACGACGACGCGATCGTGCTCAAGAGCTCCTACGCGCTCAACCAGGTCCGGGACACCGAGAACGTGACCATCGACAACTGCTTCGTGAGCGGTTTCGACCTCGGCACGCTGTACGACGGGACGTACAAGAGGGGGAGCTTCGGGCGTACGGGCCGCATCAAGTGCGGCACGGAGTCGAACGGCGGTTTCAAGAACATCGCCATCTCCAACGTGGTGTTCGACAGCTGCCGCGGGCTGGCGCTCGAGACCGTCGACGGTGGGCACCTCGAGGACATCACGGTCAGCAACATCACGATGCGCGACGTGCAGATGCCGTTCTTCCTCCGGCTGGGCGCCCGCATGCGCGGGCCGTCCGATCTGCAGGTCGGCACGCTACGGCGGGTCAGCATCAGCGACGTCACCGTCTACAACGCCGACCCCCGCTACCCGTCCACGATCGCCGGCATCCCGGGACACCCCGTCGAGGACGTACGGATCAGTGACGTCCGCCACCTGATGGCCGGCGGCCTCACCCCCGGGGACGCGGTCCAGAACCCGCCCGAGTTGGAGAACGCCTACCCCGAGCCCTCCATGTTCGGCACGCTGCCGGCGTTCGGCTTCTTCATCCGGCACGCCGATCAGGTGAGCATCGAGAACGTCGACGTCAGATATCAGAAGCAGGACACCCGGCCGGCGATCGTGCTGCGGGACGTCAAGCGCGCCGACTTCCACCATGACAAGGTCGACAAGGCACCGGACACGCCGACCTTCGTGCTCGACTCCGTCGACGACTTCACCGTGACGACCAGCCGTCCGGTGGCCGACGTCCACCTCGACCACGTCGACCACAAGGAACTGTGACCTCCCGCCGTACGGCCGGGTGGGCCGACGGGCCTGCCGTCGACTGTGGCCGATAGGGCGCGCCGAACCGTACGACCGCCAGGCGCGGCGACGGCGCGGAGCCGGGCGTCCAGCGCTTCGAGGTCAGGGACGAACCACGCTCGGTCACAGTCGCTCGAACCGGAACGCGGCCAAGGCTTCGCTCTGGTCCTCACCGAGCGCCTCGGCCGCGACCAGGTCACCGGCGTGGACGCTCAGGGTCGCGGCGCTGTGCGAGACCGCGAAGTGGAAGTTGGGCAGCTCGGCCGCCCGCCCCAGGACGGGCAGGCCGTCGCCCGGGATGGGCCGTTCGCCCACTCGGACGCTCTCCACGGTCGCGGCCCGGATCCCCGGGTAGAGCGCACGGGCCGCCTCCAGGACGTCGTCGACCGCCGACTGTTCGACGCCGATCTCGCCGGTGCGGGACGCGCGCACCGCGCCGTCGATCTCGGGGGTGTGCAGCAGCAGCCGTCCGCCGCCGTCCGGGCGCAGGTGGACGCGCGGGGCGTGGACGACCCGGGACACGGAGACCGCGACCGGCGAGGTGTAGACGAGCACGCCGCTGGTGTTGCGCATCGGCAGAGCCAGCCCGGCGAACTCGGCGATCCGGGCGGCCTGCGGCCCCGCACAGTTCACGACCGCGTCGGCGAAGAGCCGTCGCCCGGAGGCGAGCCGGACGGCGCGCACCACGCCCGCGGTCACCTCCAGGCCGGTGACGGCGTCGTCGCGCACCAGCTCGGCGCCGTGGGAGACCGCGCCGGACAGCAGGTGGCCGATCAGCCGGGTCGGCTCGATCCAGCCCTCACGGGGGAAGTAGGCGATCTCGTCCGCCGGGAGCAGGGCGGGGTCGAGGTCCGGTTCGAGGAGCAGCGTCTCCGCCCGGCCGAGCCAACGCGCCTCGTATCCGTAGCCGAGGACGCCGGCGACCTTCTCGCGCAGTTCCGCGCGCCCGGCGTCGTCGGCGGCCCACTCCAGGTTGCCGCCCTCGTGGTACCAGTCGCCGTGGGGAACCTCGGCCGCCAGTCTCCGGTGGGCCGCCATGCCCGCGACGCAGAGATCGTGGTAGGACCGTGGCTCCTTACCGCAGGCGTTGGTCCACGAGAACGTCGCACCCGACGTGCCGCCCGCCGGCGCGCCGGCGTCGACGACGGTCGCGCGGGCTCCCCGCCGCGTCAGCGAGGCGGTCACCGCCGCGCCATAGACGCCGGCGCCGATGACGACCACGTGTTCGACCATGCCGATCCGTCGTCTTTCTCGTGCGAGTGACACTGGGCGGAGGACCGAGGGGGCTCTGCCCATGGCGGCCCGGCCGTCCGGCCCGCCATGGCGGACGTCGAGTGGTGGAACCGGTCTCGGTGACCAATGACAACGAAACATGCGCGCCCACCGCGGTCAACCGGCTTCGTGTCCTCGATCCGGGCTCTGCCGGATGATGGATCCGGCCCGTCCCCCGGCGCCGGCGCCGATCCGCGAGAAACCGCCATGCGAACGCTAGCGTCTATTTGTAGACGACCGCTACTTGGCGAGACGAGGCGTGGCGATGGTTGGACCCCTGCTCTCCGGCGACCCCCGGCAACTCGGCTCCTACTGGCTCGCGGGGCGGCTCGGCGCCGGCGCTCAGGGTGTCGTCTACGAGGGGTATGACAGCGCGGGCGGCCGGGTGGCGATCAAGGCCCTGCACGGCGACTTCCTCACCGACGCCTACCGTGGCCAGTTGCGCCGTGAGGTGGAGGCGCTCGACCGGGTGGCGTCCTACTGCACCGCGCGGATCATCGAGACCGGCCTCGATCATGTGCCGCCGTACCTGGTCAGCGAGTATGTGCCCGGCCCGGACCTGCACAGCCGGATGGAGCAGAACGGGCCGTACGTCCCCGACGAGCTGTTCCGCCTGGCGGTCGGCATCGCGACCGCGCTGTCGTCCATCCACCAGGCGGGGGTGACGCACCGGGACCTTAAGCCGGCGAACGTGCTGCTCGGTCCCGACGGCCCCCGCGTCATCGACTTCGGCATCGCGCGCACCGAGGAGATGACTCGGAGCGCGTCCGGAGAGCTGAAGGGCACCCCGCGGTGGATGGCCCCGGAGCTCTACCAGGGGCACCGCGCCTCGCCCGCCGTCGACGTGTGGGCGTGGGGCGCGATCGTGCTGTTCGCCGCGACGGGCAGGCCGCCGTTCGACGGCGAGAACATGCCGTCACTGATCGACCAGATCCTCAACCACGAGCCCGAACTCGACGTGCTGTCAGAGCCGCTGCGCTCCCTGGTGAAGGGAGCGCTGTCCCGGGATCCGGCGGCGCGTCCCACCGCGCGCGCACTGCTGGAGGGCCTGATCGGCGGCGAGGCCGGGAACGCTCCGCTCGAGGCGGGCGAACGGGCCGCCGGCGGTCTGCCGGCCGCCTCCATCCCGCCGTCCCTGGCCAAGGCCGCCGAGCGCGCCTACGCCCGCCTCGAACCGGACGCCCAGGCAGCGGTGCCGCGCGTGCTGCTCCGGATGGTCGCCGCGTCCTCCGACGCGCGGGACACGCTCCGCAAGGTCGCCTTCGAGGAGTTCCAGGACGCCGAGACCTCCGAGCGGGTCGCCCAGCAGGTCCTCGACGGGCTGTGCGAGGCCGGCCTGCTGGTACGTGACGGCGAGGTGTTCACCCTCGCCACCCCCGCGCTGGTGCGCGCCTGGCCCCGGCTGCGCGACTGGGTGGCGGACGAACGCGACGTCCTGGACGTCCACCACGGGCTCGCCGACGCCGCACGGCGCTGGAACGGCCACGGCCGCAAGGGCGGTGATCTCCTCCAGGGCACGCCGCTCGACGAGGCCGTCACGCGGGCCGTGGCGGGCCGCCAGCACGTCCCGCTGAACCTCCTCGAGCGCTCCTTCATCGACCACTCGCTGCGTGCCGCGCGACGTAAAAGACGTAACCGCACCCTGCTGAGCGCGGCGCTGGCGGTCCTTCTCGTCATCGCCACCACGACGGCGGCCATCGCGATCGTCCAGGGCCAGAACCTGGCCGACAAGAACCGCACCATCTCCAGACAGCGCGACGAGGCCGTCGGCGCTCAGGTCGCGACCCTCGCCACCACGATGCGCCACGTCGACCCGGCGACCGCCAAACGACTCGCCATCGCCGCGGCGAGCCTGGCACCCGACGGGCCCGAGGCCCGGAACGCCCTGGTCACGCTGTACAGCCAGCCGGAGTATGACGACTACCGCCCTCCAGGAGTCGAGGGGAACTGGGAGTGGACCCAGGACCGGACCGGCCACATCGCGGTCGCCGCCCACGCCCTGGGCAACGAACTGAAGATCGTCGACGTGGACGCGCACAAGGTGACGCGCACCATCCCCCTGACCGGGACGCCGATCACGGATTCAGGGGCCACCAGAATCGTGTCGCTCACGGACGACGGCAAGGCCGTGTCGGTGGTCCGGCAGGACGGCACCGTCGGCATCTGGGACACGACGAGCGGTCGGCCCTGGCCGGTGACGTTCCACGTCCCCGAGCCGTACGCGGTGCTCAATCCGACGGGTACCCGCCTGCTGAGCGTCGAGTGGAAGCCCGACAAGGTGAAGGTGTGGAACACCGCTACCGGCAAGCCCGTCCTGGAGATCCCGCACCTGCTCGTGCCGGGCCAGAGCACGGCGGTCTTCACCCCTGACGGAAAGCACCTGATTCGCGCGCACGGGGCGTCGGTGGAGTCCTGGGACCTCGACACGGGGAAGAAGGCATCCCGGCCACTGATCCGGCTGAGTAAGGCAGAGATCGTCGATCTGGGCGTCAGTCCCGACGGCAGACGCCTCGCGGTGCGTCCGCACGGCAACCGGCTGGCGATCGTCCAACTCGGCAAGGTCGATGGGAACGCCCGCATCGACGTCGATACGTACGCCCCCGCCCCCGGAGTGGCCTGGCGCACGATCCCGTCCGGCACGACCGGCCAACTCGGCTTCAGCTCCGACGGCGGGTACGTGAACATGGGCAGCACGATCTGGAACGCCGACGGTGCCCAGGATGAGCCGATCTTGTCTTACCCCAGCGACCACTGCACCACTGGCGATTTCGCCTTCGGCCCGGGCGATCGCACGCTCCGCTGCGTGTTCGACGGCGCCACGGTCCTGTCCCTCGGCGCACTCGGCGACCCGGTCCAACTCGCTCCCAGGTACTTCGACACGGCCGTGACGAGTGCGGATGGCTCGACCCTCGCCATCCAGGGCTTCGAGGACCACAGCATGGCGATCTGGGATCCCGTCAAGCGGGTCAGACGGGGAGAACTACCGCTTACTCCTCCCACGGTCACCGGCCGCTCAAGAGCGAACAGCGACGGTCTGTACGCGTTGTCCGACGACGGCCGGCTCCTGGCGAACATCCGCGAGAACGGGGACATCGAGATCTGGGACGTCGCCTCCGCCGCCAGGAAGACCACCCTGACGACCCACCGGAAACTGAGCAGCCGGACCCCCGTCGCGTTCTCGCCCGACGGGCGGACCCTGGCGGTGGTCACGCTCGCCGGGTACACGACCCGGCTCGAACTATGGGACGTGCGATCGGGAACCCTTCGTGCCACCTCCACCGGCCAGCGGCAGGACAGGAGCCCGGCAGTCGCGATATCCCAGCTTGATGACACCTCCCAGATCCTCTTCAGCCGTGACGGGCGGACCGTCATCCCCGCTCCGGACCAAGGCGTCATCGACGTCGCGACCGGAAGAAGACTGATCGCGCCGAGCACCGGACTGCTGAAGCCCCGGGCGCTCAGCAAGGACGGGATCCTGGCGGACCACCAATTCGGCGCGATGATCTCGCTCTGGAACGCCCGGAAGACCCTCCGGCGTCTGTCCGACGTCCGCCTCGACGTGGATTTGGTGACCTGGATGAGGTTCTCACCCGACGGGCGGCTGCTCGCCATCGCCGACCCGGCAGGCCGGATCTGGCTGTGGGACGTCGCGAACGGACGAGCCTACGGACTTCCGCTCACCGGCTCCACGGACCCCGCCGGCGGCGTCAAGACACTGGCCTTCACCCCTGACGGCTCGGCCGTCCTCGCCCTCGATGGGGAGGGCCGCCTCCACACCCACCTCATAGCGCCCGACAAGATCAAAGCGGCGCTGTGTCGCGGCTTCGGACCGTTGTCCTCGGCGGACTGGAAGACCTACATCTCTGGGACGGGGTACCGCCGGACCTG
Organism: Actinoallomurus vinaceus; assembly: GCF_039542055.1. Lineage (NCBI taxonomy): Bacteria > Bacillati > Actinomycetota > Actinomycetes > Streptosporangiales > Thermomonosporaceae > Actinoallomurus > Actinoallomurus vinaceus. The sequence continues at coordinate 495,925 of NZ_BAABHK010000006.1, read as the reverse complement.
TTGACCCGGGCAGCGGTCACCCCTCGCGGGGGAGGTCGGTGGCCCGTACGGGGGAGGCACCGAGGCCAGGACGGGCGGGATCGTGGATCGCGTGAACCGACCCCTCGACGCGGGAGTGCGCGATGTCCCGGAAATTGAAGATCAAGCTGGCGCTGGTCGCCGCACTCGCGGCCCTGATCACCGGAGCGATGCTGGCCACCGGATCGGGCGAGCCCGGGCACGCCGCCGCGGACCGGACCGCCGGGAGCGTGCGATGACCGCCGTCGAGGTGCCGGCCGACGCCGCACCCCGGACCAGAGGCGAGGTGCCGCGGTGGGCCGACTGGGCCGCGCAGGCGACCCTGTGGTGCGCGCTTCCGTCGGGGATCTGGCGGATCCTGTTCGGGCTCGGCCTCCCGGCGGGGTTCACCGGCTCCCAGGATCCGCAGCACGGCCCCTGGTACATGCTGCCGTACGTCATCACGCTGACCGCCGTGTCCGAGGCGGTGGCGTTCCTCAGCATGGGCCTCGTCCGGCCGTGGGGCGAGGTCTGGCCGCGGTGGGTGCCGTTCCTGCGGGGCAGGCGAGTCCACCCGCTCGCGGCGATCATCCCGGCGGCGCTCGGGTCGATCGCCTTGATGCGGATCTGGACGCCGCTGGTCTTCGGCTTCTCGTCGGGCGGCGATCCGGAGATGCCGCACGGAGCCAAGACCGTGATCATGGCCGCGTGCTACCTGCCGCTCGTCGCCTGGGGGCCGTTGCTGGCGGCCGTCACCGTGGCGTACGCCGTCCGCCGCCGACGGTACGGCTGACCGCCCGCCGTTGAGCGACGAATTCTCCGCGTCCCGGGAGTCAGTCATCGGTGACAGTGCCTTCCAAGTCACCGACCAGGAGGAACCATGGATCACGCCGGGTCGGACGTTTCTAACTTTTTTGAAGCGGTGGCCGGATCTGGACACTTCGGCACCGGGCGCGGAAGGCCGGGCGTCAAGATATCGCCCGACGACACAGCGGCCACACGGGGACCTTATGCTGCGGATTCACTTCACCCTGGAAGATATCGGCCGGACTCGGCTCGCCACGGGCTCCGACCCGACATGGGACGTGCTTCTGAGCCTCCACAAGCTCGCCGACCAGGACGGATCCGCCGTCTTCGACCAGTGGCGGCAGCAGGTCCGCGCGCGGTTCCCGGCGTCGGCGCACCTGCTACTGGAGCTGGCACCGCCGCGCGGCTACTCCCCCGATTTCCTGACGCCGGGCGCCGGCGGCCTGGATGAGGGACTGGAACGGATCCTCTCGACCCCGGCGCCGCGGATCCGGGCCGACCTCGCCGCGCTGCCCCCCGCACGTCCCCTCTCGAGCCACGCCCAGGCCCTGGCCGAGGGATCACGGCGGGCGTTGCGGCGGCTCACCGAGACGATCCGCGAGTACCACCGGGTCGCCGTGGCGCCGTTCGCCCGGCGGATCGACCGGCAGGTGCACGCGGATCTCGCCGTTCGGGGCCGGACGCTGCGGCACACCGGAGTCACCCGGTTGCTGACCGGACTGCATCCGCAGGCTCGCTGGCAACAGCCGGTCCTCGAACTGCCCTATCCGGTCGATCGCGACGTGCACCTGGAACGGCGCGGACTGCTCCTCGTGCCGTCCTACTTCTGCTGGAAGGACCCGATCATGCTGAAGGACCCGGGGCCACAGCCGACCCTGGTGTTCCCGATCGCCCGGGAGCTCGCCCGGTCCGCGCTGGAGTCGGAGCGCGCGTCGACCGGGTCCCTGGCCGCCCTGCTCGGCCGTACCCGGGCCGTCATCCTCTCCACTCTCGCCGTCGAGGCGTGCACCACCACTCAGCTGGCGGCACGCGTCGGCGTGTCGAACGCGTCGGCGAGCCAGCACGCGACCGTGCTCCGCGAGGCCGGGCTCATCACGACGCAGCGGATGGGCTCGTACGCGATGCACAGCCCCACACCGGCCGCGGTCGCCCTGCTCGACTCCGCGAGCTGAGCGCCGCCCGGTCCGTCCGAGGTACGCCGGACGGACCGCAGCGGCCCGGCGGGTTCTCAGCAGCTCTGCTTGTAGAGGTACTTGGCGATGTCGGGCTGGTCGACGTTGTCCTTGGTGACCGCCACGAGCTGGGTCTTGATCTGCTTGGTGACCGGCTTGCCGCCCAGGGCGGCGACGGCCTGGTCGATCCCCTGGCGGCCGATGTCCAGCGGCTCCTGGCTGATCAGCGCCTGGATGGTGCCGGCCTTCAGGTCCTCGACCTGCTTCGGGCTGGCGTCGAACTCGACCAGCTTCACCGCACCGGTTTTCTTGGCCTGCTTGAGCGCGGCCCCCGCGCCCTCCCCCGTCACGAGGTTCGCCGCGAAGATGCCCGCCAGGTCGGGGTTCTTGGACAGCTCGCCGTTGACGATCTCGGTGGCCTTGCCCGCCTCGTCCCCGGGGTACTGCTCCGAGACGAGCTTGATGTTCGGGTGCTTGGCGATCTCCTCCTTGAACCCGGCGACCCGGTCGTCGGTGGTCGCGATGCCCTGCTTGGGAGCCAGTACGACGACCTTGCCCTTGTCGCCGATCTGCTTGGCCAGCGTCTGGGCGGCCAGCTGCCCGCCGAGCTTGTTGTCCGAGGAGATCCGGGACAGGCCGAGGGACTGGTCGGACAACTCGGTGTCCACGAAGATCACCTTGCTGCCGTTGCCATTGAGCTGCCGGATCGGTCCGGCCATGGCGTCCTTGTCGACAGGCGCGATCAGCACCGCCTTGGGCCGGGAGGCCGCGACCGAGGTGACGACCTGGGTCTGCTGCGCGACGTCCCACTGCGCGGGGGCCTGAACGCTGAGCTGGACGCCCTGTTTGGCCGCCTCCTCCTTCGCCCCGCAGTACATGGAGATGTAGAACGGTTCGTTCGCGATGCCCTGGATCAGGGTGATCTTCTTGGCGCCGCCCGACGTGCCGCCGGACGAGGAGTCCGAGCCGCAGGCTCCGGTCACGGCCAGCGCGAGCACCGATGCGACGACGACGTACCTGTTCACCTAGTCCTCCGGTGGATGTCCCGGCCTTCAGGCCGGGGAGGAATTCGGACTCCGTTAGGAACGGCCTGGCATAGCCGAGACGGCCTGAGAACGGACTCCGCCGACATTCGCCCATTCGCCTTACACGGTCGTATGACAGTTGTAAGGTGTCGGTCATGCGGACGGCGTACAAGTGCCGGGCCTACCCGGACCTCGAACAAGCGGCGGTGTTCAACCGCACGTTCGGGTGTGTGCGTGTCGTGTGGAACAAGACCCTCGCCGAACGCCACGCGGCCTATCAGCGGGGCAAGAAAACCTCTTACAAGCAGACCGATGCCGCGTTGACCGCGTGGAAGAAGACCGAGGACCTGGCGTTTCTGTCGGAGGTGTCCTCGGTTCCGTTGCAGCAGACGCTGCGGCATCAGCACGCGGCGTTCGCGAACTTCTTCGCCGGTCGCGCGAAGTACCCACGGTTCAAGAACCGCAACGCCCGGCAGACCGCGCACTACACCCGCTCGGCGTTCCGCATGAAGAACGGCGAGCTTCACATGGCCAAGACCACGACACCACTCCGGTTCGTGTGGTCCTTCGACGACGTCGAGGTGTCCGCACTGAACCCGACCACGGTCGTCATCTCCCGGGATCCGGACGGCCGCTGGTACGTCACGTTCGCCATCGACACCGACGCGCCCGACCCCATGGACGATGCCGGGCACGAGATCGGAATCGATCTCGGCATCAAGGACTTCGCAGTCACCAGCGACGGGGAACGCATCGCCAACCCCCGCCACATGGAGCGCAAGGCCCGCAACCTGGCCCGCTACCAGCGGCGCATGGCCCGCCGCGAGCACGGGAGCTCCAACCGGCGTAAGGCCAAGGCGAAGGTGGCCCGCGCCCACCGCAAGGTCCGCAACGCCCGGAACGACTTCCTGCACCGCGTCAGTACCAACCTGGTGCGTCGGGCGGACACCATCGTGATCGAAGACCTCGCGGTCACCAACATGGTCAAGAACCACGCGCTGGCGCGCGTGATCAGCGATGCGGGATGGGGGGAGTTCCGCAGGCAACTGGCCTACAAGGCCGAACGCGCCGGACGCACCCTCATCGTCATCGACCGCTGGTACCCCTCCTCCAAGACCTGCTCGGCTTGTGGGCACCTGCTCGCGGTGCTGAGTCTTTCCACCCGGCACTGGACGTGTCCGGGCTGCCGCACCCGGCACGACCGGGACATCAACGCGGCCAAGAACATCCTTGCGGCTGGTCGAGCCGTAGCCGGGCACAAGCCCGGTGATGCCTGTGGAGCTGGTGTAAGACGGCAAGGGTCCTCCCTTCCGCAGTCGGCGCTGAACCAGGAAACCCGCGCCGCGAGGCGCCCGGCATAGCCGGATCGGCCACAAGGCCGATGGGGCTCCCCCTTCTTCAGAAGGGGAAGGAAGTCAACGAGTACCTCCCTCTATTCGCGTTCTCGCGCCCGACGGCGCAACTGGTCGAAGAAGACGGCGACGACCAGTACGGCTCCGACCGCCACGTCGAGCCAGAACCGCTGTGCCCCGAGGATGATGAGACCGTTGCGCAGGACACCGGGGATCAGTACGCCGATCACGGTCCCGCCGATCCCGCCGACGCCGCCGAACAGGCTCGCCCCGCCGATGACGACCGCGGCGATCGCGCCGAGGTTGTCGGAGGTGTGGCTGGCGATCGTCGTCGTGCTGTAGTGCGCCAGGGACAGCACCCCCGCCACGCCCGACAGGAGTCCCGACAGCGCGTACACCTTGATCAGATGCCGGTCGACCTTGATACCGACGCGCCGCGCCGCCTCGGCGTTGGAGCCGATCGCGTACGTGTGCCGGCCGAACCGGGAGAAGAAGAGCAGCAGGCCGAACAGCACCGCGATCAGGCCCGCGATGATCACCAGCCACGGCACGCCGGCGACGAGGCCGAAGCCGATCACATTGGAGAGCTTGGACGGGATCCGGTTGACGTCGCTCCCGTTGGTGATGACCTGGGCGAGCCCCAGGGAGACGCCGAGCGTGCCGAGCGTCGCGATCAGGGAGGGGATCTTCGCCTTGGTCACGAGAAGGCCGTTGACGATCCCCCAGCCGAGGCCACAGCCGATCCCGGCCAGCGCACCGAGGAGGATCCCGCCCCAGCCCGCCGTCGTGCCGCCCAGCGCGACCATCGTCTTGGCCGCCACGACACCCGAGAACACCAGGACCGAGCCGACGGACAGGTCGATCCCCGCCGTCACGATGACGTACGTCATCCCGACCGCCAGCACGAGCAGGATCGCCGACTCGGTGAGGACGTTGCGGATGTTGAAGGTCGTCGCGAACTCCGCCGGTTTGAGCACGGCGAAGAACACGAACAGGGCGACCAGGACGGCGAGCGTCCACAGCGTGTTGCTGCGCAGGATCGCCGGACCCCGCCGACGAGTCTCCTCGGCCGGGTCGTACGTCTCCGTCATGGAAGTCACGCCGCCTCCCCCTGGTCCAGACCTCCGGTCATCGCGGAGACGAGCTCCTCGACGGAGGTGTCGGCGGCGGTGAGGCGGGCGACACGGCGGCCGAGCCGCAGCACCTCCACGCGGTCGGCCACCGCGAGCACCTCGGGCATGTTGTGGCTGATCAGCACCACGGTGACGCCCCGGTCGCGGACGCGGCGGATCAGGTCGAGCACCTGTTTGCGCTGGACGACGCCGAGGGCCGCCGTCGGCTCGTCCATGAACACCACCTTCGACGCCCAGGCGACGGCCCGCGCCACCGCGACGCACTGGCGCTGCCCGCCGGACAGCTGCCGTACGGGCGCGGACATGTCGGGCAGCCGGATGCCGAGCTCGTCGAACGCCTCCGCCGCCCGCCGGCGCATCGCGCCCCGGTCGAGGATGTTCAGCAGCGGGAAGCGGGTCAGCTCCCGCCCGAGGAACAGGTTGGCGGCCGCGTCGAGGTCGTGGGCGAGTGCGAGATCCTGGTAGACCGTCTCGATGCCGCGCCGCTGCGCGTCGACCGGGCTCGCGAACTCGACGGGCCGGCCGTCGAGGAGGATCTGCCCGGCGTCCGGCCGTAGCGCGCCGGACAGCGTCTTGACCAGGGTGCTCTTTCCGGCACCGTTGTCGCCGATCAGGGCGACGACCTCACCCCGATCGGCGGTGAAGGCGGCCCCGCGCAGGGCCTGGACGTGGCCGAAGCGCTTGGTGACGCCCCGTGCCTCCAGCAGTGGTTCGGTCAACGGTGCACCTTCCTGTGGTCAGAGCGGCGGCGACTCCCCCGAGCCACGGACGATCAGGCGGGTCGGCAGCAGCACGCGCTGGGGCGGCAGGTCCTCGCCGTCCATGCGGCGGCACAGCAGTTCGGCGGCGCGGCGGCCCATCTCGGCCGGGTAGTGCGCCACCACGGTCACAGGCGTGGCCAGCATGTCGGCGAGCTCGAAGTCGTCGAACCCGACGAGGGCCGTCCTCGAACCGGCCGCCTGGATGGCGCGCAGCGCCCCGATGGTCAGCCGGTTGTTGCCGGTGAACACGGCGGTCGGCGGGTCGCCGAGGGCCAGCAGCTCGGCGGTGGCGGCCTCCGCCCCGGCCACGTCGTGCGGGCCGAGGCGGACCAGTGACTCGTCGACCGCGATGCCGTGGGCCAGGAGGGCCTCGTCGTAGCCGCGGCGGCGTTCCCGGGCGGTGAAGATGCCGGGCAGGTCGGCGAGGCAGGCGATCCGGCGGTGCCCGTGCGCGATCAGGTGTTCGACGCCGGCCCGCGCTCCCCCGACGTTGTCGATGAGGACGACGTCGGCCTGGATGGCCTCCTCGGGCGGACGGTCCATGAAGACCGCCGCCGTGCCCATCTTCAGCTCCGGGATCAGGTAGCGGTGGTCGGCGGCGGACGGCACCACGAGCAGCCCGTCGACGCGGCGCTCGCACAGGGAGCGGATGAGGTGCCGCTCGCGGGCGGGGTCCTCGTCGGAGCACCCGGAGATCACGAACAGGTCGTGGGCGCGGGCCACCTCCTCGACGCCCCGCGCGATCTGCGAGTAGAAGGGGTTGGCGACGTCCTTGATGACCAGCCCGAGACTGCGGGTCCGCTTCCCGCCGCGCAGGGCGCGCGCGATGTCGTTACGGCGGAACCCCAGCGCGGCGATGGCGTCGTTCACCTTCTCCGCGGTGTCCGGCCGGACGCCCACCTCGCCGTTGACGACGCGGGACACCGTCTTGAGACTCACCCCGGCCCGCCGGGCGACGTCCCTCATGGTCGGCCGCATGCTTCCCCTCGGTCCAATAAGACGACAACGTTGTCATCTCATCATCGGACACATGCGTCAAGACCGCCAGAGGCTAAAAGATCACCATGATCGCGGCGATCCGTACATCGGCTCGGACCGGGTGGCCGGGAGCGTCCGCGCGGTTCCCTGATCCGCGCGGTTCCCGAGCCCCGACCGTACGAGACCGGCCGCCGGGAGCCCGCTCGTACGGCCGCGGCTCAGAGGGGCAGCAGGTCCGGCCGCTTGGCGGCGACCTCGTCGCCCGACGAGCGGCCCTGCAGGCGCCGCTGGATCCACGGCACGAGGTACGCGCGGGCCCACTGCAGGTCGTTCCGCCGGGAGGTGAGCCAGTCGACCGGCGGCGCCGACGGCCAGGGGTCGCGCCAGTCGCCCGTCACCGGTACGGCCAGCGCCTCGCAGGCGGCGAGGGCGACCCGGCGGTGCCCTTCCGGGGACAGGTGGATGCGGTCCTGCGCCCAGGCGCGCGGGTCGAGCAACTGCCGCATCGACCAGAGGTCGACGAGGTGGCAGTCCTGGCGGTCGGCGATGGAGCGCAGGTGCAGGTTGAACATGGCCGCCTTGCCGCGGATGCGGCGCAGGACCGGCACGTCCCGGGGGTCGAAGCCGGTGAAGATCAGCACCTCGGCGCCGGTCCCGCGCAGCCGCCGGACGGCGGCGTCGAACATCGCCGCGAGCGCGTCCGGGTCGGCGCCGGGGCGGAGCAGGTCGTTGCCTCCGCCGGCGAACGTGATCAGGTCGGGCCGCAGCTCCACCGCCCGGGGCACCTGCTCGTCGACGATCTGCCGCAGCAGCCGGCCGCGCACGGCGAGATTGGCGTAGCGGAGTCCGGGACCTTCGGCGGCGAGGTGCTCGGCGAGCCGGTCGGCCCAGCCGCGGTAGCCCGCGGCCGGGGCCGGATCCTCCAGGCCCTCCGTGAAGCTGTCGCCGAGGGCGACATAGGAGGTGTACGTCGAAACTTCAGTCACGTCCGACAATGATGCAACATGCAGCTATCCGGTGGCGAACCGGGTTCAGTGGTTGATGGGCATCCGCGCGCGCATGGTCATGGCGTGCTCGACGAGCGTGATGAGCGCCATCTTGGTCGACTCGCGGTTCCGGGCGTCGCAGGTGATGATCGGGACGTGCGGCCCGATGGTCAGCGCCTCCCGTACGTCCTCGATGCCGTGGCCGTAGACGCCGTCGAAACCGTTGATGCCGACGACGAACGGCATTCCCGACTCCTCGAAGTAGTCGACCGCCGGGAAGGCGTCGGCCAGCCGACGGGTGTCGACGAGCACGACCGCGCCGATCGCGCCCTTCACGAGGTCGTCCCACATGAACCAGAACCGGTGCTGGCCGGGCGTGCCGAACAGGTACAGGATGAGTTCCTGATCGAGGCTGACCCGGCCGAAGTCCATGGCCACCGTGGTGGTCGTCTTGTCCGGCGTCGCGGAAAGGTCGTCGACCCCAGAGCTGGCCGACGTCATCACGGCCTCGGTCGTCAGCGGCATGATCTCCGAGACCGAGCCGACGAAGGTCGTCTTCCCGACGCCGAAGCCGCCTCCAACGATGATCTTTACGGAAGTCATGCCGGGCGAGGCGGCGCCCGGACTAGAGCTTGCGAAGTCCAACGAGAACCCTTTCCAGCAGCTGGAGGTCGGGCTGTCCCTCGGTGAAGGGGGACTGGTGCACCCGCACCAGTCCTTCGTGTGCCATGTCAGCGATGAGCACACGCGCGACGCCGAGCGGCAACCTCAGCAGCGCTGACACCTCCGCCACCGAACGCCAGTTCCGGCACAGATCGATGATGGCTTTGAATTCAGGGGTGAGAGTGGTGATGTCCCGGCGGGGGTACGGCGCCGCCGAGATCAACGCCTCGATGGGCAGGTCGTACCGTGGCTTGGTACGCCCGCCGGTGACGGCGTACGGCCGTACCAGCGAGCTCGATTCTCCCGTCTCCGAGGGCGGCGGGGGCGGCCCCGGCGGCGGGGTGTGGTGCGGTCCGGGCCCCGGCCCCTGGAAAGCGCCGAAGTCCCGGTTTCCGTACCGGCCGCCGTCCACCCTTAACCGATCCCTGGTTCCGCGCGCAGCGCCGGGGTCAGCACCCGGCCGACGCGCTCGACGAGCAGTGCCATTTCGTAGGCCACCAATCCCATATCGCAGTCGGGCGCGGCGAGGACGCCGAGCACCGAACCGTCACTGATAGCCATCACGAAGAGGAGTCCGCGCTCCATCTCGACGAGGGTCTGTGTGACCGCCCCGCCCTCGAAGATCCGCGCCGCACCTGCCGTGAGGCTGGTCAACCCGGAGGCGATCGCGGCGAGCTGGTCGACGCGGTCGGCCGGGAATCCTTCGGAGTACGCCATCGGCAGGCCGTCGGATGACACCACGACGGCGTGCGCGACACGTGGGACGCGCTCGACGAATGTGGTCACCAGCCAACTGAGATCCTGGCGGCTGTTCACTGGTTCTCCCGTTCATCATCTTCGGGCCGGATCGCGGCGCGACCCCTGCGTACGCCCTGCTGGAAGCTGGAGAATCGGTTCCGTACCGTCTCGGCCTCCGGCGGCTGGAAGGCCGGCCGGGCCGGTTGCTGGACCGATTGCTGGACCGACTGCTGAGGCTGTGGTGGCGCCGGCCTCGCCGAGCCTACCGATCCGGGGATCCGGTTGTTTCCGGGCACCCGTTTCGGCAGGCCGGCCGCGGTCTTCCCACCCACCGCGGGGGCGCGCACCGTCTCCGCCGCGCGGAATCCCTCGTCTGCTGGCGAGGACCATTCCGGCGGAGGAGTCGACTCAGATCTGGCCATTGATCCTGTCTTGCGGCGTTGGAACCATTCCGACTGCATTGCCTCGAAGATAGGGGAACGTCCTCCGTTCTCGTCGCCCATACGACCCGCGTCGTGCGTCGATCCCGTCATCGATGGCCGAGCCGGCTGCCGCGCCGGGGGGAGCGGCGGGTCCTGCGGCCGCCCTGGCCGGGACGGCGCTCCCGCAGGGGGACCCGAGCGGCCCGGCGCCGGCGGAGCGGCGCCCCTGCCCGGCGGCGAGGTGTTCACCGGCTTGCGCTTGGGCAGCGGCGACCCCGAGGGCGGCTCGGCCTGATTGCGAGCCGGCTCGGCCGGCGGCCGTGCGGTCTCCCGGGGATTCCACACCGGTTCCGGCGGGTTTCGGGGTGGCTCGACCGGCTTCCGCGGCGCCTCTCTCGGAACGCGCGGCGGCTGACTGTCGAACGGGGCGGTCTCAGCCTCGTCCCGGCCCATGTCGAAGTTCCGCGCGGGCTCCCACGGAGTGTCCGGTACCGGCGCCGCGGCGACCGGCTCCGCGCCCCGGGGCAGTGACCCGCGTGCGGCGGGCGGCTCGGCCGCAAGCGGTCGCCGGACCGCCGCCTCCGCCGGCGAGTCGAGACGCCGGGGGGTGGTCGGCGGGTTCCCGTCCTGGGTGATCGCGCTCGCGGGGAGGATCACGAACGCGGTGAGGCCGCCCGAGAGGGCAGCGCGCAGCTCGACCCGGATGCCGTGCCGCTGGGCCAGCCGGCCGACCACGTACAGGCCCATCCGCCGGGAGATCGAGACGTCGATGGTCGGCGGGTTGGCCAGCTTCCAGTTGGCCTCCTCCAGCTCCTCAGGCGACATGCCGACGCCGTTGTCGGAGATCTGGAGCATCGCGCCGCCGCCGCTGAGAAGGTGGCCGGAGACCGCGACCTTCGTGTGCTCCGGGGAGAACGTGGTGGAGTTCTCCACCAGCTCGGCCACCAGGTGCACGAGGTCGTTGACGACGCGGCCGACGACCGAGACGTCGTCCTGGATCCGCAGGGTGACCCGTTCGTACTGCTCGACCTCGGACAGCGACGCGCGGACGATGTCCACCAGGGCGACCGGCTTGTTCCACCGCCGGGTCTGCTCCTGGCCGCCGAGGACGAGGAGGTTCTCACCGTTGCGCCGCATACGGGTCGCGAGGTGGTCCAGCTTGAACAGGGCCTCCAGCCGGGTGGAGTCCTGCTCGCTCTGCTCCAGGTCCTCGATCAGGCGCAGCTGGCGCTCGATCAGCGACTGACTGCGCCGCGACAGGTTGACGAACATCGCGTTGACGTTGCCCCGGAGCAGCGCCTCGTTGGACGCCAGCCGGACCGCCTCGCGGTGGACCTCGTCGAACGACCGGGCGACCTCGCCGATCTCATCCGCGGTGAACACGGCGATCGGCTCGACTTCGATCGGGTCGTTCCCCGCGTCGGGCTCGCGCAGTCGCCGCACCAGATCCGGCAGCCGGCTGCCGGCGATCTCCAGCGCTCCGGCCCGAAGGCTCCGGAGCGGGCGGACCAGGGACTGGGCGACGATGACGGTGGCGATGATGACGACGATCAGGACGAGCAGCAGAAGGCCACCGATGATCGCCGCGGAGCGGTAACCCTGCTCCTTGAGGTCGCGGCTCTTACCGACGACGCCCTTGAGGACACTGTCCTCGACGACCCGCATCCGGTCGAGCCGGAAGGTCATGTCGTCGAACCACTGCTGCGCGACCGGGCCGTCGAAGCCCTTGAGCGTCAGGTCCGGCGACTGCTGCACCTTGTTGACGGCCTGCTGCCGGGTGAACTCGGCCCGGTCCACCTGCGGACCGGTGACCGTGTCGGCGTACAGCTGGTTCTCCGTCGGCGTGGCCAGGGTCTCGAATGCCGCCAGCTCGCTGTCGCGCTGGGCGCGCGCCGCCTGGAACCCGTCGAACCCGCTCGGCAGGAATCGGTGGGCGCGCATCGCGGTGCCGAGGTACGCGCGCTCGCGGGAGGAGTCCTCCTTCGCACGGGAGAGCGATCCGAGGGCTCGGACGTCCTGGGCGAGGTCGGGGTCCGTGGTGCCCAGCGCGATCACGTCGTCGAGGCCGACCAGGTCGGTGATGAACTGGCCGTACTTGTCGATCGTGACGTCGGCGGGCATCTGGGTCTGGGCCGTCATCTGACGCAACGCCGGAAGCTTGTCCAGCCGGTTCAGGATGTCCCGCACCTTGTCGTGCACACGCGCCGGGTAGGAGTCGTCGACGTTGGCGGCCTCGGACCGTACGGCGCCGACCGCGGCATTGACCTGCTGCACGGCCTGGCGGACGTTCGCCTCGTCCAGCCCGTGCTTCGCTGACACGGACATTGCCACGCTGTCACGCTCGGCCTCAAGTCCGTGTGTCAACCGGCTCACTCTGTCACTGAGAGTAGCCAAATGTTCAATGCGAGTGAACGCCGTTGCGTTGTTCAAGGCGCTCACGACTCGGAGGCCGGCGAGAACACCGGCCACCATGGTCGGAATGACGATGAGCGCGACGAGGCGTACCGACACGCGCCAATTACGCAGCCTGAACCGGCGCCACGACGAGCGTTCGCGCTGGCCAGCGTTTCCGCTGTTCGGAGGAGTAGGGACCGCCGACACTGGGTCGCGGTCGTTCTCCGTCGCTGTCCGCACTGCCTTCCGCTGCCTCTCACGGGGTTAGATGGCTGTGGAAAAGTGGAGCTAGCCACACTCGGCGGGGGCGGGGGAACTCACCAACCGAGAGCGGTTATTGCAACACAAAGTAGTCGCTAGCACCAAACGAAACCGGGATATTGCATGATAAATTAACCTTCGTCTCAGATGTCCCACTTTGGGGCATGTGAGGACAGTCTCGCACTCCGACCGGAACTCTGGATCACACACTCACGATCAGCCATCATGGCCGGGGCCCGGATTCCCCGGCAAGGGACCGGAGTCCCACTTGATATTCGTGATCGATCAGCTCCGGAGAGTCATATGTCCACCGAAAATCCCTCGGCCGTCATGCTGCGCCTTGTGCAGGGCGCATGGGTCACCCAGTCCCTGTACGCCGTCGCCACCCTCGGCGTCGCGGACCACCTCACCGACGGCCCGCGTACCAGCGCGGAACTGGCCGCCGCGACAGGCGCTCACGCCGACTCCCTGCACCGGGTGCTCCGCTACCTCGTGTCGCTCGGCGTCTTCGCAGGCGATGACGCCAGTGGCTTCCGGCTCACCCCGGTGGGCGAGCTCCTGCGCTCGGACGTGCCCGGCTCCGCGCGGGACCGGGCCCTGATGTACGGCACGTACAACTACCGCGCGTTCGCCGAATTGCTGCACACCGTTCGAACGGGAGAGACCGCCTTCGACCACGTTTTCGGGATGCAGGCCTATCAGTACATCGGCGAACATCCCGAGATCGCCCGTAGCTTCGACCGGCAGATGCAGACCGGCGGCTCGTTCTTCGCCCACCTCGCGGAGCAGTACGACTTCTCCGGCGCACAGACGGTGGTCGACGTCGCCGGCGGCAACGGCACGCTTCTCGCCACGCTCCTCACCGCCGTCCCCGAACTGCGCGGGATCCTGCTCGACGCCGGCCACGTGATCGAGGCGGCCCGCGACAACCTCCGGACGCAGGGAGTGCTCGACCGCTGCGAACTGGTCGCCGGCAGCTTCCTCGACGCCGTGCCGGAGGGCGGCGACGTCTACACGCTCTCCCGGATCCTGCACAACTGGGACGACGAGACCTGCGGCCGGATCCTCGAACGCTGCCACGCGGCCATGGACGCGAACGCGACACTGCTGGTCCTGGAGCGCCTGATCCCGGAAGACGGGTCTCCGTCGGTCGCCCAGGCGAGCGACATCAACATGCTGGCGGTCTTCGGCGGCCGCGAGCGCACCGCGACCGAGTTCCGCACGTTGCTCGACAAGGCGGGCTTCGACCTCTCCGGGCAGCGTGAGCTGCCGCCCGACACCGCGGTGCTGGTCGCCCGCAGGCGATGACGGAGGTCACTCGACGCCGCGCGCACCGCGATGCCAGGCGAGCGCGCGGCGTTCGGCCCACAGCAGCGTCGTGTTGAAGGCGTACCCCAGGAAGCCGAGCAGCACGATCCACGCCCACATGTCGGGCAGCAGGTACGACTGCTTGGCCTGATAGAGGCTGTAACCGATCCCGTCGAAGCTTCCGATCGTCTCCGAGACCACCATGAGGATCAGCGCCATCGAGAGGCTGACCCGCAATCCGGCGAAGATCTTCGGGCCGGCCGCCGGGAGAATGATCCGCCGCAGACGCTCCATCGGACCGAGCCGGAAGACCCGCGCCGTCTCCAGCAGCACCGGCTCGACCGACCTGGCGCCCTCGATCGCGTTGAGGACGATGGGCCACGTCACCCCGAAGACGATCACGGCGACCCGCATGGTGTTCGTGAGCTTGAACAGGATGATGAACACCGGGACGAGGGCCGGCGGTGGGAGCGCCCGGAAGAAGTGGATGAGGGGTTCGACGTAGTCGTGCGCGCGTTCGGATCGGCCGAGCAGAAGGCCCAGGCTGATGCCGACCACCACCGCCCCCGCCCATCCCCCGAGCATCCGCGCGAGGCTGGGGAGGATGTTCCCGGTCGCCGTGTGCGTCAGGAACAGGTGATCGGCGGGGCCGCCGAACCACAGGTGGACGATCCGCCTGCCGATCTCCGTCGGCGGCGGGAAGAACTCCCTCTTGTCCTCGGCGATGAGCCGGACGGCGAACTGCCACACCACGACGGCGCCGACGAACACGCCCCATCGCAGGCCGAACGACGCCGGCCGGGACCGGCCCGCCGATCTCATCGAGAGCCCTCCTGCCGCGCGTAGTGCCATCGGAAGAGTCTCCGTTCTCCCTGGCGCATGAGGACGTCGAGCACGAATCCGAGCAGCCCGACGGCCGCGACTCCCGCGTAGAGCAGGTCACCGTGCTCGGCGTCGGCGCTCGCGTTGACGATGAACATGCCGAGGCCGTGCTCCCCACCGCCCGCGATCAGCTCGGTGCTGACGATGACGATCAACGCGATGCCGGACGCGACCCGCACGCCCGTCGCGATGAACGGCGCGACGCTGGGCAGGGCGACCCGGGTCAGCATGCCGAGCCTCCCCACGCCGAAGCACTTCGCCATATCGCGTGCGACGGGATCCACCTCGCCCACCGCGTACACGGCGTTGATCATGATCGGCCACATCGACGCGTACACCGCGAGCGACCGCTCCAGGTCCGCCTGATCGGGGATCACGAGAAGCGCCAGCGGGATCAGTGCCACGCCGGGAATCGGCCGGAGGAACTCCACGAGCACCCGCACGGCGGAGTTGATCCCGGGCAGGCTGCCGAGCAGCAGACCCGCCGGAACGGCGATCAGCGTCGAGATGAGGAGACCGGATCCCCAGGCCATCAGCGTCGCCGCGATGTCCTGGAGGAATCCACCGTCGCCGAACAGCGTCACCAATCGCCAGAGCACGTCGGAGGAGGGCGGCAGGAACGTCCGGTCGACGATCCCTGCCCTGCCGATGATCTCCCAGATGACGAGGAAGGCCAGGACGCCGATGGCGCCCCGGACTCCGCGGGTGGCTCGCGACCGGCCCTGGCGGGCAGGACCGGTCACGACGGTGTCATCCGGTGAACCGGCCGGAGCGTCGACCTCGGATTCGACCACTGAGCTTTCCATCGCCTGCTACGACTGCGGGACCAGCATGGTCTGCATGTCGAGGTGATTGCTGATCAGACCGAACTCCTGCATCAGGTCGGGCACCCGCTGCAGCCGCGCCTTGTTGAGGGACGTGGGGAAGGTGCCGATGGTGATGGTGGAGGCGACCTGCGGCGTGATGGTCTTGATGTAGGTCGGCAGGATCTGCTCGACCTGGGAGCGGTTGGCGGCGAGCGCCTGCGCCTTGGCCATGGCCCGCTGGAACGCCGCGAAGGTCTTCGGGTACTTCTTCGCACCCGCGGCCGTGGACACGAAGCCCGCGATGGGCAGGCCGTCCGCGGGCCCGGTCGCGGTGTCGATGATCTCGGTGGCCCCGAGCCGCTGGGACGCCTGGGTCACGAAGGGCTCGGTGATCCACGCGGCGTCGATCGCACCGGCCTGCAGCTGCGCCGGCATCTGCGGGAAGGGGACCGCGACCATCTTGACGCTCTTGGGGTCGACGCCGGCCGTCTTCAGGGCGGAGGAGAGCAGCAGGGGGCCGAGGCCCTTCAGGCCGTTGACCGAGACCTTCTTGTTCACGAGGTCGGCCGGCTTCTTGATCTTCGACTTCGGCAGGGCGAGCACGGAGAAGAGGTGCTTGGTCGCCGTGTATCCGTCGACGACGATACGGAGCTGCACCTTTCCGCTGTCGACCGCCATGATCGCGTTCGGGTAACTGCTCCACGCGAGGTCGATGCCGCCCGACTGAAGACGCGTGATGCCTTCTTCGCCATTTGCCAGGGTCGTGGGGGTGACCTTCAGGCCCTCCGCTTTGAAATAGCCGTTCTTCAGAGCGAGGAAGAACGGCGAGTCATCAACGATGGGAAGCGTTCCCACCTTGAGCTCTGTCTTTTCGAGTCCGCTCGCGCTCTTCTTGTCATCCGATCCCCCGCATCCAGAGACGATGCTCGCCGCAATTGCGATTCCGAATGCGACGCAGGCCCATCGACGAATGCCCACTGATTCTCCTTGAGATTACTGACTCTCCGCCCGCGACCCATTACACATTGTGATCGGCCTGGTCTTTGCGACCGCGCGGTGGAGGCTTACCGTAGCGACGGTAGGACGGGGCGATGGTATCGATATGACTGCAAGGGTCAAGAGTAGACAGCCCGATGTCCCTTATTTCCGTTTTGTCCGTTTTGTCCGTTCGACGGGAATCAGTGACTCAGAGTTACTTGACTGCTTCGTCAAGTGGCTCCGATATTCACGGTCGTGACTCGTTACGGATACCGCCGTAGGGGTGCAACTCCGTCTGCCGCCGCTGTAACATGCCGCATCGGCATCTAAATTGGTGGGATTCTCAATCGTGCTCGAGGTATTGAAGGTAACTCACACCTACGGCCGCGCCCAGGAGCTTCACACGGCCCTTGAGGACGTATCTCTCGAGGTTCCCGCAGGCGAACTGGTCAGCATCGTCGGAACCTCCGGCTGCGGGAAGTCCACATTGCTGCGGGCGATCGCGGGCCTTATCGCCCCCGCCTCCGGCGAGATCCTCCTGTCGGGGGTGCCGGTGCGGGGCGTGCCCGACAACCTCGCGGTGGTGTTCCAGGACTACTCGCGCTCCCTCCTGCCCTGGCTGTCCGTCCGCGACAACGTGACGTTCGCACTCCGGCAGCGGAGAATGAGCCGCGCGGACCGACGCACCGCCGCACTCGACGCGCTCGGCGCCGTCGGCCTCGCCGACAGCGCCGCCAAGTACCCCTGGCAGCTGTCCGGTGGAATGCAGCAGCGCGTCGCCATCGCCCGTGCCATCGCCTACGGCCCGGCCCTGCTGCTCATGGACGAGCCGTTCGGGTCGGTCGACGCGCAGACGCGCGAGGACCTGGAGGATCTCCTGCTGCGGGTACGCGGGGACACCGACATGACCATCCTCGTCGTCACGCACGACATCGACGAGAGCGTGTACATCGGCGACCGGGTCATCGTCATGAGCCCCTCACCCGGCCGGATCGTCGCCGACCTGGCGGTCGACCTGCCCAAGGACCGCGACCAGATCACGACACGGGAGCTCCCGGAGTTCGTGCACCTGCGCGGGGAGGTCGGCCGTCTCGTCCGCGGCCAGGCACTGTCCGGCACCGGCTGAGACGACGGAAGGGCCGGGCCATCGCAGGAGGAGCACTGTCGTGGACGTGCTGATCGTGGGCGCGGGCATCGCCGGCCTGACCACCGCACTCGCGCTGGACAAGGCCGGCGTCGGTGTACGCGTCGTCGAGGCGGCGCCGCGGCTGGGGCCGCTCGGCGTGGGCATCAACCTGCAGCCGCACGCCGTACGTGAGCTGACCGAGCTCGGGCTCGCCGAGGCGCTGGAGGCCACCGGGATCCAGACCCGCGAGATGATCACGATGGACCGGTTCGGCAACCGGATCGCGGTATATCCGCGCGGCCACCACGCCGGGTATGCCTGGCCGCAGTACTCGATCCACCGCGGCGAGCTGCAGATGCTGCTCCTCGACGCGGTGCGCGAACGGCTCGGCCACGACGCCGTACGGACCGGGCTCTCCTTTGAGGCGTACGAGGAGGACTCCGAGGGGATCGACGCGCGGCTGCGCGACCGCGCCGGCGGGGACGTCGTCACCCTTCGCGCGGACGTGCTGGTCGGCGCGGACGGCATCTTCTCCGCCGTCCGGCGGCTGCTGCATCCGGACGAGGGCGAACCGCTGTGGAACGGCATCCGCATGTGGCGCGGCGCCACCGAGGTCGACGAGTTCCTCACCGGTGACACCATGCTGGTCGTCGGCGCCCACAGCACCGGCCGCGTGGTCCTGTACCCGATCTCCAAGGCGGCGGCCGAACGTGGCCGCGCCCTCGTGAACTGGGTGGCCGAGGTCCGCGTCTCCTCGAACCCGGAGGCCGAGAGCACCATGGCGAACTGGACGAGCGAGGGCCGGCTGGAGGACGTGCTCCCGTACTACGCCGACTGGCGCATCGACGGCTTCGACGTGCCCGGGCTGCTGTCGAGGTCGGAGTGGATCCTCGACTACCCGATGGTCGACCGCGACCCGCTGCCGTTCTGGAGCCGGGGCCGGGTGACACTGGCCGGTGACGCCGCCCACCCGATGTACCCGGTCGGTTCCAACGGCGGCTCGCAGGCGATCCTGGACGCCCGGATCCTCGCCCGCGAGCTGGCCTCCTTCGCGACCGACCCGGTCGCCGGGCTGCGCTCGTACGAGACCGTACGGCGGCCCGAGGCCAACGCGGTCGCGATGGCCTGCCGCGCCATGCCGCTGGAGCACATGCTCGAACTGATCGCCGAGCGCGCGCCCGAGGGGTTCACCCGGATCGAGGACGTTCTCGACGCCGAGGAGCTCGTCGGCGTGCGCGAGGCCTGGCAGAAGACGACCGACATGGACGCCGAGGCCCTCAACCGCCGGGAGTCGTGGGACCCGGTCAGCCCGATCAACGGCTGACCAGCGCACACCCGGTCCACGACCGTCCATCCACGTACCGGACGGACGGCGTACCGGCGATGGCGGCCGGATCGGCGGGCGTACGAGCCGTGACGGCCGGGTCAGCCGGCGAGGTCGCGGAGGAAGCCGGCGAGCGCGGCGGTGAGCTCGGCGGGTGCGTCCTCCTGGATCAGATGTCCGGCTCCGGAGACGAGCTGGAGCCGGGCGCCGGGGATGCGCGCGACCAGTTCGTGGGCGTGGTCGACCGGAAGCCACGCGTCGTCGGTGCCCCAGCAGACCAGCACCGGGACGTCGATGGTGCCGTACCGGTCCTGCACCTCCGCGGTGTGCCGCTGGTCGGCCTGCGCGATCTGGCGGTAGAACGCGGGCCGGCCGTCCTCGTCGAGCCACGGCTCGACGAGGCGTTCCAGGACGTCCGGGTGCAGGCCGCGCGCGCTCGCGGAGCCGACGTACTCCCGCACGAGCGCGCCGTGCAGTGCGGGCGGGAGCTGCTCGAAGACCTTGTAGTGCTCCCCCACGAGCCGGAAGAAGGGCGACCCCCAGGGCGTGAGCGTGAGCGCGTCGACGAGGGCGAGCCCGCGATAGCGCGCGCCGTGCAGCAGGTGCGCCCGCATCGCGACCGTCCCGCCGAAGTCGTGCGCGACCACCAACGGCTCGTCGAGGCCCCAGTGCGCCAGCAGCTCGGCGAACAGCGCGCCCTGCGCGGCCAGCGAGACGTCCTGTCCCTCGGCCTTCTCCGAGGCGCCGTAGCCGGGCATGTCCCAGACGAAGACCTCATGGCGCTGTGCCAGCGCTCGTGCGACACCGCGCCAGACGTACGAGGAGAAGGGCGTGCCGTGCAGCAGCACGACGGGCAGTCCTCCTCGATCGCCGAGCCGTTCCCAGTGGACCTCCCCCGAGCCGGCCTGGTACGTCCTGGTCAGCCGCCAGTCACCCAATGATCCTCCACTCATCGACATCACCACCGTCACTTGGCATCGGCGTAACACTCCACCGCGACGGCCTCCATCGGAAAGCGGACCGGTGTGTCGCCGAACACCAGGCGACGCGCCTCCGCCGCCGACTCCCGGACCGCGGCGATCACCGCCTCGGTCAGCTCCTGAGGAGCGTGCACGATCACCTCGTCGTGCTGGAAGAAGACCAGCCGGGGCGCACGGACGCCGTCGCCGGCGCCGAGGGCGGTCAGCCTGCGGCGCAGCGCCGCCAGCAGCACGAGCGCCCAGTCCGCGGCGCTCGCCTGGACCACGAAGTTGCGGGTGAACCGGCCGCGGCTGCGCACCGCCGAGCCACCGCCGTCCTGGACGGCGAGGTCGCGCCACTCCTGCGACGGCGGCGGACTGGTGCGCCCGAGCCGCGACCGCACCACTCGGCCCGCCTCACCCGCGCGGGCCGCCGCCTCGACATAGTCGTACGCGGCGGGGAACCGCCGGCGCATCACCGCCAGCAGCTGCGGCGCCTCCCCGCTCGTGCCGCCGTACATCGCGGACAGCATCGCGATCTTGGCCTTGTCGCGGGCGCCGCCGAAGGCGCCCGCCAGCGCGGAGTACAGGTCGTTCTCGCCCGCGGCGGCGGCGAGCGCCCCATCTCCGGCGAGCGCGGCCAGCACGCGCGGCTCCAGCTGGGCGGCGTCGGCGACCACGAGATTCCAGCCCGGATCGGCGACGACCGCGCGCCGCAGCACCTTGGGGATCTGCAGCGCTCCCCCGCCGTTGGTCGCCCAGCGGCCGGAGACGACGCCGCCGACGACGTACTCCGGGCGGAAGCGGCCGTCGCGCACCCAGGTGTCGGCCCACGACCAGCCGTGCGCGACGTACAGGCGGGCCAGCTCCTTGTACTCCAGCAGCAGCCGGGCGGCGGGATGCTCGACCTCCCGGAGCACGTGCGACCGCGTCGAGGGGATCCGCACGCCCGCCTGCGCGAAGGCCTTGACGATCTGCGACGGCGAGTCGGGGTTGATCCGGCGGCCGAACGCGTCGCCGATCCCGTCGGCGAGGTGCTGGAGCCCGCGCGGCCGCAGGCCCGGCGCCGGCCGGGGCCCCATCAGCTCGGTCAGCAGCGCGTCGTGGACGTCGGCACGCCAGGGCAGACCGTCGTGGCCCATCTCCGCCGCGACGAGCGCGCCCGCCGACTCGGCCGCGACGAGCATCCGCAGCCCGGTCTCGGCGACCCGGCGCTGCTGCTCCGCGTGGACGGCGACGATCGCGTCGATGTCATCGGAGGGACCCTCGTCGAACAGCGTCGGCAGGTCGTCACCGGCGACCGGATCGTCCGGGACCGGCCGGCCGTGCAGGCGGGCCAGGGCCGCCGCGACCGAGCGCGGCTCCCCGAACCGGCCGGCGTGCCCCAGCAGGAGCGTCTCGGTGAGTTCGAGGTCGTGGCAGCGCGCGACGCGGACTCCGGCCTTCAGCAGGCGCGGATAGAGGTCCGCGGTCGACGCCCACACCCAACGGACGCCGCCGGACGGTGCCGCGTCACCCCGTGCGCCGCCGGGCGGGGACGCGTCGCCTGGTGCCCTGCCGGGCGGGGACGCCGCGTCGCGCCGTGCCCTGCCGGATGGCGCCGCCGTGGCACTTCCGCCGGGCGGGGTCGCCGCGTCGCCTCGCGCTCCGCCGGGCGCGGACGCGGCGGCCTCGCGCCGCGCGATCGCGGTGACGAGGTCGGCGACCGGCTCGGCCGGACCGACCGGGGTGCCGTCCTCCGTGACGGGCTGCAGGACACCGCCCTCCCCCACCGCGCCGACTGCGATCCGCATGGGTCGATTCTGCCCGGACCCACCGACGATTCGGACAAGGAAGCCGCGCGCGACGGCGGTGGCTCGGTACCCGCGCCGCCTCCCTCCGGCGGCCGGGTGTCCGCATCCGGCTCGGTTTGTGGCCGTTCCGGCGGCCGGGGCCCGGATCGACGCCGCCCGCGGGCGTTCCGGCGGCCGGGGCCGGGGCCGAGAGCGGTCGCCGGACCGATCCGGGGCCGGGTCCGGCCGGCCCCGGGCGTCTCACGCCATCAGGCGGCGAGCGGAACCTGCGCGCCGGTGGGTGCACCGTTGTACCGGTCGATGACCTTGTTCAGCTGGATCTGGTAGTACAGCGTGCCGAAGCCGATCAGGCCCAGCAGGAAGCCCATGCCACCACTGCAGGTGGGCTGCAGGCCGGCGGCCCGCTGAGCCTCGCGGATGTGCCCGCCGAGGCTGATCCACGAGATGAGCGGCCAGATGTACAGCGTGATCCACCCGAACAGCAACGAGCAGATCGCCATCCCGGCGCTGATCTGACGGCGGCGGTCGAAGTTCGCCAGCTCGGCGTGGACCGAGTAGTACCAGACCAGGTTGTAGATGCCCAGGGTGATCAGCGGCAGGCCGAGCCAGACGCCGACCGGGTTGCGGCGCTTCATCTGGATGCCCATGAGAGCCGGCTGCCCGTGCTGCGGGGCGGCGACGCCGCCCTGCTGGGCGGGGACCATCTGCCCCTGGTACTGCTGCTGCTGCCCCTGGTACTGCTGCTGGGGCTGGCCCTGGTACTGCGGCTGCTGGGGCTGCCCCTGGTACTGCTGCTGGGGCTGGCCCTGGTACTGCGGCTGCCCTCCGGGGTACTGCTGGGGCGGGGGGTAGGGGTTACTCATAAAGGGGTTACTCCTGAGTTAGGGGATCACGGCCGTTCTCGGGCGGCCATAAGGGACATCTTTGATCGACGCGTCCGGAGATGCGGAGGTTCCCGGTGATTCGTTATTGCGGCAAGTGAATCGTTATCTCGTCCTCGATGGGAGGGTCAAGCTCGTGTTCGCGGCACCCGGTGGCGGCGAAACAGCGGATCCGCAACCGTTCCGGCGTCACGTCGAGACGCAGGAAGCTCTTGAACAGCGGCGGGTGGTTCGAATCGGACATCGGCGAGAGGAACCGCTGGTAGATGCGCCGTACCGGAAGCCGCAGCCGGGACCGGCGGTGCGGGCGCGGCGGCACGCCGAGCAGTGACGCGACGAGCCGGGCGCGCCAGGTCACCGCCGCCTCGGTCGCGCGGTTCGGCGGCATCTCCAGCCGCTGGGAGATCACGGCCGCCGCCTGGTCCTCGGTCAGTTCGAAGAACCGCCGCAGCCGCAGTCGCCTGCCGTACAGCCGGCTGTAGAAGGCCAGGCAGTCGCCGCGCAGCGGATAGCAGCGGAACTCCTTCTCGGTGACGCCGCCCACCCTCACCCGCGGGATGGTGTGGGTGGCGTGCATGAACGCGCCTCCGCCGCCCGAGACGATGTACTCGATGACGCGGTCACCGACCTGCACCGGATAGTGCTGGTAGTTGTGGATGTCGCCGCCGATCGCGGCGACGTAGTTGTTGGCCGGGTCGCGGACGATGTCGTCCACGGTGCCGCCGCCCGCGATCGGGCCGGGATGGTGGGCGTCGTCCACGTACAGCGGCTTGCCGGTGATGAGGATCTTCGGCCTGGGCCCCTGCGACACCCTGCGCAGCCAGGCGCCCTGGTCGGCGTCGATCCCGCCGAGGATGCCGGTGTCGATGCCGATGATGCGCAGCGGCCCGGCGTCCATCACCCAGTACGGGCCCGGCTGCACCGCCCGCTGTTCCGGCGCCGACCGCAGGGCCTCCCCCGCGGCGAGGAGCCGTTCGTCGGCGACGTCCGGCTCCTTCCAGAACAGCCGCCGCCACCACGCGGCCGACAGCGCCTTCGGCCGTCCGTCCGGCGACAGGGGCGGCGCGCCGCAGAAGACGTGCATGAAGCCGCCCAGGCCGTCGTACCAGTCGTGGTTGCCGGGCACGGCGTAGATCGGCGCGTCGTAGCCCTGATAGGGCCGGAAGAACTTCGCGGGGTACTCGTTCACGCTCCCCGTCGGATAGATCACGTCGCTGGCGATGATCGCGAAGCGGGTGCCCGCGCCGACCTTCTCGAAACCGGGCACCACGGCGTACTGCGAACCGTCGCCCTCGCCGGTGTCACCGAGGATCATGAACGAGAAGGAGTCGGGATCATCACGCGGGATCGCGAACTCCGGGTCGGCGCCGCGCGCGAGCTGCTCACCGACCCAGCGCGCCCGCTCATCGTCGGTGGGGTCACCGAACCAGCGCGCCAGCACGTCGTTGCGCGCCCGCCAGAGCGTCGCCGGCCGCGTCCAGGACAGGTCACGGGTGTCCGCGGGCAGCAGGGAGGTGTACGTTCCCGGCTCCCGGCACGTCCAGCCGGCATCGGCTGCGGAGTCGCGGGAAGAGGGGGGCACCGGGGCACCGTAACAGCGACCGTCACCGTATGTCCGGCGTTCGTCACAATCCGGCCAGATGGTCCGGCTTGTGGAGAGGCTCGCGGGTCAGGGAACCGTCGGCGGCTCATGCGAACCGGCGGGCGGCAGGTCGTACCCGTCCACGGGCTCCGGTGCGCGACGGCCCGCGGGCTCCGGTTCGTACCGGCCCGCCGGCTGTGGCTCGTACGGCGCGTACTGGACGCCGGGCCCGGGCTCGTAACGGCCCGCGGGCTGCGGTTCGTACCGCTCGGCGGCCGGCGGCTCGTACTGGCCGCCGGGCGAGGGCTCGTACCGCTCGGCAGGCGGCGGCTCGTACGGTCCGCCGGGCGAAGACTCTTGCCGCTCGGCGGGCGGTTCGTGTTGCGGGGACCGGCCGCCGGGCACGGGCTCCTGCCGCTCGGCGGGCGGCTCGTACTGGCCGGTCTGGGGCAGCCGCGGCCTGGCCTCGGGCGCCGCGCTGAGCAGCGTCTCCGCGAACGCGGCGATCTGGTCGGCGGGCATCCGGAAGGTGCCCTGGCACACGCCGCCGTTCCAGAGGCTCAGCACGACGACGCCGGCGTCGGGATGGCGGCTCAGCCGCAGGGCGCGGTCCGCTCCCCGGGCGTCGAAGAACACGTCGCCCTGCTTGGGCAACGGCGTGGCCGCTGACATGG
The DNA here is from genome assembly GCF_039542055.1 of Actinoallomurus vinaceus. NCBI lineage: Bacteria > Bacillati > Actinomycetota > Actinomycetes > Streptosporangiales > Thermomonosporaceae > Actinoallomurus > Actinoallomurus vinaceus. The sequence continues at coordinate 470,923 of NZ_BAABHK010000006.1, read as the reverse complement.
GCCAAGTGTGTCCTTGCGGCCGACTGCCTGTCCAGACCGCGGGCGAAGAGGATGATCTTTATCACCCGGCGGCGACGAGCCCGGCTGGCACGAGTGAGCACCGGCCGACCCGGAGGCGCGTCAGCCCACCGTGAAGGCGTGCGAGTCGTCGGAGGAGACGATCTCACGCCCCAGCGGCAGCGACACCGGGATCAGCGTCAGCTTCTCGGCCGTGTACGGCCGGGCTTGCGGCTCGGGCGTTCACACCTTGTTGCGCTCCCCGTCGCGGCTGGCTGTCGTGCCGGGGTCGCATCTCCCTTCCCCCGAATGCCGGGGTCGGGGACGGGCATGCTGACGAATGCCCACGCCACACACGCCCGTTGCCGGACGTTCATGGCGGCGATGACGTCGGCGGGGCCAGCGAACCCGCACCGGCGACAACAAAAAGTATCCCGATCAGGCCGGTTGGCCCGACCGGTGTGCCCGCACCACGGCACAGGACACCGCTGAGAGGTGTAGGCCGGGTCCACTTCCACGAACGGCACCCCGGCCCGCAGGGCCTTGTACTGGAGGAACTCACCGAGCTGGTGGAACGGCCAGGAAGAGAGCGTGGCCCGCTGGTGCCGCCTGAGCCGTACCCGATCGCGTATCCCACTGAGTTCCTCCAGTGCGATACCGCGTTCGGTGCGTCGGGCATCGGCCACGATCTGCTTACTGATCTTGTGGTTTTCGTTGGATGCGTGTCGCGCTTCTCGCTGTGAGCGGCGGGCCAGACGGCGCGCGGCCGATCGGCTCCCTGCGGCTTTCTTGGTCTGTAGTTCGGTGCGCAACCGGGCTTGGCGTCTGCGATAGTGCTGCAGGCCCTTGCCCTGGTGGTTGTCCCCGTCGGAGGTGGTGGCCAGGTTCACGATCCCGCGATCGACCCCGATCCAATCGGTGGGTTCGGCCTGCGGGGCCTCTTCGACCTCACACGTCGCGATCAGGAAGAACACTCCGTCACGGCACGCCAGGTCGGTCTCGCCTTTGCGGTGGGCCGCCAGGAACTTCAACTGCCCGGGCTCGCCGGTGAAGGCGATGTTCCGGACCCGGCCCTGGGCAGTCCAGATCGAGATGGTCCGGGCGTCCATCTGCCACGACAGGCAGCGGTCATCGAACGGTTGCGCCGCATCAGCCCGGAAGGCGATGGGCTTGGAGACTGCCTTGCGGCGCCGAGGTGAATCCTCACCACCCAGCAGGCCCGCCTCGATCCGGGCGTGCAGGCTGGTGTAGGCGTCGGCGACCTTACGGATCACATGTAATGCCGGCTGCGCCGACAAACCCCGCGCCTTCAAATCCGCGTAGACGAGCTTTTGCAGCTTCTGCCGGGCGAACACACCCTGCTCGAACGCGAGCGCCGACACCTCATTGGCGGCGGCGTTGCACAGGGGCAGGGTCGCCGCGAGCGCCGCCGCCTGCTCAGGCGTCGGCAGCAGCTTCACCTGCACCATCAGCTTCACAGTCAGTGACATTACAAGTACGCACCGACATCGGCACCGAACTCCACGAATTCAACGCCGAACCCGACCACGCCCACCTGTCGAAGCGCCTATGGTCCCCGTCCTACTTCGCCGCTTCCTGCGGCCGCACACCCGTGGCGATCACGATCGCGGACATCACCGCGCGTCGCCCCGCCGCACCACCGTCTTGCCGAACGGCCACAGGCGCGAAGACGCCGATCCGGAAGGCCGCAATCCCGACGGGGTCGTTCCCGGTACGCTCCTGATCGCGCTACAAGACCGCAACGGTTCCGTCTGAGCACCTAACCAACTGATACTTGTCTTGGCAGGCAATGCTGGCGGAGCGACCTGGAGAGGTGCCGATCATGAAGCTGATCAACCTGCTACTGAACATCCTGTGGCTGTTCTTTTGCGGCATCTGGATGGCGCTCGGCTACGTGATCGCTGCACTGATCTGCTTCATACTGATCGTCACCATCCCGTTCGGCATTGCGTCGCTGCGCATCGCTGGGTTCGTCCTGTGGCCGTTCGGCCGCACCACTGTGGAGCGGTCGAACGCCGGGGCGCCGTCGTTCATCGGCAACGTGATCTGGGTGATCTTCGCGGGATGGTGGCTGGCTCTGGGACACCTGATCACGAGCATCCCGCTGTTCCTGTCGATCATTGGCATCCCGTTCGGGTGGGCCAATTTGAAGCTCATCCCAATCTCGCTCATGCCTTTGGGGCGTGACGTGGTACCTACCGATCAAGGGTTTGCCGGGCGTTAGAGTCTTCACTCCCAAGCCCGAGCATTGGCAAGCATGACAAGGAAGTCATTCCCCGACATGGCACCGGAACAGCAGGCTGCCATACAGGCGATCCCGTCCAGGAAGTAGCCGAGCGCCAGCCAGAACCCAGCAAACATCAGCCAGATGACGTTCAGGATCGTCCTCATCTGCCGGCTCTTCTCCCGATCCGATGTCGGTCATCCGGTCATACCTACGATCACGGCCGCCGATTCCCGCCGTCCTGAGAGCCGGACTCAGTGCGTTCGCACGACGGTGGAGACCTGCGTCGCGTCGTCATCGGGGTCGCGGTCCGGGCCACCGCCGACGGCGGCGATCCGGCCACGCGTGATGAGTTCGCCACGGGTCTCCGGCAGCACTCTGACGTCGAACCGCGCGGCCAGCGACCTGCCGGGTTCGAGCCGGCGCACGACGAGGGCGGCCTCCCGGGCACCGGTGTATCCGTCGACGCCGGTGGGCAGCCACGCACCGGTCCGTACGGTGCCGGCCGGCAGGGCGCTGCGCACCGTGATCGGTCCGGGGGTTCCGGGGCCGTGGTTGGTCAGGCGGATCGAGTACGAGAACCGGCCGCCGGGCCGGACCGTGGACGGCGCGGCGATGGACAGCTCCAGGTCGGCCGGACGGTTCAGGCGTTCGTCGGTGAGCGCTCCGCTCGGCTCCGGCGTCCGGCCGAGCCCCTCCGCGGCGGTCCGGTCTGCGTCGCGCGGAGCGGTCTGGCTCGGGCCGCGGTAGGCGGTCGGGGCGTGGTACGTACTCGGGACGGGCCGGCGGTACGGATTCGGGCCGCGGAGCGTCGTCCGGGCCGAGGGGGCCGGCATCGCCCGCGCGGAACCGTACCGGGTGGGTGTGCGGGCGGACGGGTGTTCCGTCGCGTGCCGGTCCGCGAACGGCGTCGGGACGCGGTGCCCCACGCGGGCCCACGGGACATACCGGGCCGGCAGCCCTCCGGCGGGCTGCCCGTCCTGCCTGGACGCCAGGGCCGCCAGGACCGGCAGGCCCACCGCGATGCCCGCCAGTGCGGCCAGCGCGTGCTTCAAAGTGATCGCCCCCGAATCACGGATCACAACGGGGAACGTACCGCCGTTCCCGTCTCGGACCGGTAAACCTCGCGCCAAGTGTCAGGCCGGATCGGCGATGACGTTGAGGGCGCCGGGCAGCACGCGGGCCGTCGCCGGGAGCGTGCCGAGCAGCTCGCCGTCGGCGCCGTACGGGATCTCCCGGTCGGCCTCGACCAGCACCTCGCGGCCCCGCAGGACCTCGATCTCCGGGCGGCGTACGTGCGTGCCCTGCGGCAGTTCCCGCATGACGCTGAAGAACAGCCGCTTGGGCGCGTGCCGGATGATCACGACGTCGAGCAGCCCGTCGTCGAGCGCCGCGTCGGGTGCGATGTGCAGCCCGTAGCCGTAGTAGCCGGAGTTGGCGACGACGACCGTGTAGCCGCGTTCTTCGTGGAGCTCGCCGTCGACGGTGATCCGGTACGAGACCGGGCGCCAGGTGGCGATCGCGCGCAACGGGCCGAGGTAGTACGCGAGCGATCCGGGCAGCCGGGTCAGCCGGTTGATGTGGGCGTTGGCGACGGAGTCGACCCCGCCGTACACGCTGCCCGCGACGACGCGTGCCGCGCCGCCCGGCGACGTCACCTCGATCGCGTCGATCCGCCGGGGCTCGGCCTCCAGCAGCAGCGCGGCGAGCCGGTCCGGCTCGTCGGGCAGCCCGAGCTGACGCGCGAAATCGTTGCCCCGGCCCGCGGGCAGGATGCCCAGCAGGCCGTCGGTGCCCGCCAGCGCCCCGGCCAGTCCGCCGACCATGCCGTCGCCGCCCGCGGCGATGACCGCGTGGCCCTTGTCCGCCGCCGTGCGCGCGAGCTCGGCCGCGTGCTCGAGGCTGCGGCTGTACTCCACGGTCATCTCCGCGCCGGCCTCGCGCAGCAGCCGCGCGACCGGGATCAGCCGGGCGGCCGCGTCGCCGCCCGCCGCAGGGTTCACCACGGCGGTGAACGATCGCATCCTCAGCACCCTTCTCCCGATACCCGCAGGCCCGGCAGCGTGCGGGCCCTCCGCCGGATCGTACGGGTCATCGGCACGGCGCGTGGCCTGTCCCGGACCGTAAGGGTCGCCGACACGGCACGGCCGTGCCGAATCGTACGGTCGCCGAACGTCGCAGCGCCCGCGCCGGACCGTACCGTCACCGGACGTCGCGGCGCGCGCCGGACCGTACGGTCACCGGCACGTCGCAGGCCCCGCCGGACCGCGCGGTCATCGGCGGACCCCGCTCGGGTCGTGCGGGTCATCCGCGGGCGGGAGGGATCAGCACGCCCGGGTTGAGGATCCCCGCCGGGTCGAGCCGGTCCTTGACCGCCCGGAGCATCTCGACGCCGAGCGGCCCGATCTCGTCGACGAGCCGGTCACGGTGGTCGGTGCCGACGCCGTGGTGATGGCTGATCGTGCCGCCCGCCTCGATGATCGCGTCGTTGACCGCGGCCTTGGCGCGCCCCCACCGGGTGAGCGGCTCGTCGCCCTGGGCGGTGACCACGGTGAAGTACAGCGAGGCTCCGTCGCGGTAGACGTGCGAGATGTGGCACATCACCAGGGAGGACGGGAGCTCGCGGGCGAGCGTCAGCCGCACCGCCTCCTCGAGCCGGGGAAGGTCCGACCAGAAGCCGGCGGTCTCGAGAGTCTCGGCGAGGGCGCCCACGTCGAGCAGGGCGTCGCGGAGGTACGGCGCGGAGAATCGCCCGGCGGCCCAGCTCTCCCCCGGGCCCTCGCCCAGTGGATTCCCGCCGTGCGCGCGCAGGACGGCGTGGGCGCCGGCGCGGCGGCCGGCCACCTCCTCCGTCGCGCCCTCGTACCCGCATACGGCCAGGCAGCCGTCGCCGTTCGCCTCGCCGATCTCGTCGGGCCGGGCCAGGCCGATCATCGTCTCGGTCTCGTCGGACAGCCGGAGCACGGTCGGCAACGGTCCGTCCTGGGCCAGGGCCCGCACGGCGGCGGTGCCCTCCGCGAACGACGCGAACCGCCAGCCTTCGTACCGGCGGACCTCCGGCAGCGGACGGACCCGCGCGGTCACGTCCGTGATGACGCCGAAGGCACCCTCGGAGCCGAGCACGAGCTGGCGCAGGTCGGGGCCTGCCGCGGACTTGGGAGCCCGGCCGAGGGTCAGGGTGCCGCGCGGGGTCGCGACGGTGAGCCCGGCGACCATCTCGTCGAACCGGCCGTACCCCGCCGACGCCTGGCCGGACGACCGCGTCGCGGCGAACCCGCCGATGCTCGCCCACTCGTACGACTGGGGGTAGTGGCCGAGCGTGTAGCCCCGCTCGGCGAGCAGCGCCTCGGCGCGCGGGCCGCGCAGGCCTGCCTGCAGCGTCGCCGTGCGCGACACGGCGTCCAGGGCGGTGAGCCGGTCGAGGCGGCGCAGGTCGAGCGCGACGACCCCGGCGAACGACTCCCCCTCCGCCGTGAGCCCGCCGACGACCGACGTGCCGCCGCCGAAGGGGACGACCGCGATCCGCTCGCGCGAGCACTGCGCCAGCACCGCGAGGATCTCCTCGTGGTCGCCGGGGAGCACGACGGCGTCCGGGGCGTCGCGCGCGTCGCCCGCGCGGATGCGCAGCAGGTCCAGGGTGGACTTGCCGCGGGTGTGCCGGATCCGCGCCTCGTCGTCGGTCCGCACGTGGTCGGGGCCCACGATCTCCTCCAGGGCCCGTGCGCAGGCGCGCGGCGCGGGCGGCGCCAGGTCCTCCAGCGGCACCGGCGGGGCCGGGTCCGGCCGGACGCCGAGCAGCTCCCGCAGCAGCCCGACGACGGAGTCGGGCAGTCGCGTGGCCCGATCCGGATCGCCCCAGCCGTTCCACAGCATCGCCGTCAAGGCCTCCCCTTCCTCCGGGCATACTCGCCCTTTACACTGTGACACATGACGTCCATTCGTCACAAGAAGGACGCGATGCTCGACGCCGCCCGCGACTGCGTCCTCGCGGTGGGAGTACGGCGCACGACCCTCACCGACGTGGCCCGCCGGGCCGGCGTGTCCCGCATGACGATCTACCGGCGCTGGCCGGACGTGAGCACCCTGGTCGCCGACCTCATGACCCGCGAGTGGGCCGGGGTGGTCGCCCCCGTCGCCCCGCCCGCCGACGGCGGCCCGGTCCGCCCCCGCGCGGTGGAGGCCCTCGTCGCCGGGGTCGCGGCGCTCCGCGAGCACCCGCTGTTCCTCAAGATCCTCGAGGTGGACCCCGAGATCCTGCTGCCCTACCTCCTCCAGCGGCGCGGCACCAGCCAGGACGCCATGCTGCGCGCCTTCGAGAAGACCCTGCGTGCCGGCCACCGCGACGGGACCATCCGCGCCGGCAACCCCGCGCGGCAGGCCCGCGCCGTCCTGCTCATCGTGCAGTCCTTCGCCATGTCCGGGCACATCGTCACCGACGGCGGACCGGCCCTGTCGCCGGAGGACTTCGACGAGGAGCTGCGGCAGATCCTCGAGAGGTACCTCGCCCCATGACATCCCCTGCCACGTCCTCCCTCAACGCCGCCCGCCGCGCCCGCGACCTCGCGGCGCTCGCCGAGAGCGAGGTCGTCGACGTCCTGGTCGTCGGGCTCGGCGCGACCGGCGCCGGCGCCGCCCTCGACGCCGCCTCGCGCGGCCTGTCCGTGGCCGCGATCGACGCGCACGACCTCGCCTTCGGCACGTCGCGCTGGAGTTCGAAGCTCGTGCACGGCGGCCTGCGTTACCTGGCCTCCGGGCAGTTCGGCGTCGCGCACGAGAGCGCGGTGGAACGCGGCCTGCTGATGGAGCACATCGCACCGCACCTCGTGCGGGCGCTGCCGTTCGTGCTGCCGCTCACGCCCCTGGTCTCCGGCTCCTCGGCCGCCGCGGCCATGGCCGGGATGCGGGCCGGCGACCTGCTCCGGCTGACCGCGCGCACCCCCCGGGCGATCCTCCCCCGGCCGCGCCGCCTGTCCGCGGTCGAGACGCTGCGTCTCGCCCCGGCGCTGCGCTCGTACGGGCTGCGCGGCGGGATCCTGTCCTGGGACGGCCAGCTCACCGACGACGCCCGCCTCGTCACCGCGATCGCGCGGACGGCCGCCGCGCACGGCGCGCGGATCGTCACCCGCTGCCGGGCCCTGGCCCTCACCGGCGACGGCGCGCACGTCCGGGACGAGCGGACCGGGGAGGAGCTCGTCATCCGGGCCCGCGCGGTGATCAACGCGACCGGGGTGTGGGCGGGCGGGCTCGCCGAGGGCGTACGGCTGCGGCCCTCCCGCGGCACCCACCTCGTGCTGCGGGCCGAGGCGCTCGGCGCGCCGCAGTCCGGGCTCCACCTGCCGGTTCCGGGGGCGTCCGGGCGGTTCGCGCTCGTCCTGCCGCAGGAGGACGGCAGGGTCTACGTCGGCCTCACCGACGAGCCCGTGGACGGCCCGATCCCGGACATACCGCAGCCCACCGAGGCCGAGATCGGGTTCCTCCTCGACCTCGTCGACTCGGCGCTGGAGGTGCCCGTGCGCCGCTCCGACGTCGCGGGCGCGTACGCCGGGCTGCGCCCGCTGCTCGACGGCCCCGGCGGCCGGACCGCCGACCTGTCGCGGCGGCACGCCGTGCTGAGGGGCGCGAACGGCGTCGTCACGATCGTCGGCGGCAAGCTCACCACGTACCGCCGGATGGCCCAGGACGCCGTCGACGCGGCGATCGAGGAGCGCGGCCTCACGGCCGGGCCCTGCCGGACCGCCCGCCTGCCCCTGGTCGGCGCCGCGACCGGCCTGGAGCTCGGCCGCCTGACCGCGCCCGCGCGCCTGGTTCGGCGCTACGGCGCGGAGGCGCCCGCCATCGCCGCGCTCGCGGCGGCGGACCCCTCCCTCCTGGAACCCATCGCGCCGGGCTCGGCCATCATCGGGGCCGAACTGGTCTGGGCGGTCCTGCACGAAGGCGCCCTTGACGAGTCGGACCTCCTCGACCGCCGCACCCGTATCGGCCTCATCGCCGCCGACCGGGAGGCCGCCCTCCCCGCCGCCCGCCGCGCCCTCGCGCACGCGCCGGCCGGCACCGGCTCCCGCTGAACGTGCGCGGAAGCGTCGTCACCCGGCGGTGAGGGCGACGTTGATGATCACCAGCGCCCGACCGGATCCGAACCCGGGGAAACGCCCGCTGTGCGGGCGGACCGCCGGACTCGCTCATCGCGCCGGGGCGACGCATTCGAGGTGGATGTGCGACCGTGACGCCGGCGCCGTGACAGCCTCGCTGGAGACCGTGACGCGCGGCTCGGAGGCGCCGAGACGGGCGGCGACGTCGCCCAGGTCCGCGCCCGGGACGTCGATGTGCACGGTGAGCCGGCCGGGTGGGCGGGGGTCGGAGGCCATCTCCACCCGCGCGCCCGCCAGCCGGTCGGCGGGAATCAGGTCGAAGATCTGCTGGAGCACCGCGCCGACCTGGTGCGCGATCCCCCCGTCCGGGAGGTCCGCCCCACCGCTCAGGGTGATGACGGGACGCGCGGTGCCCGGCCCGTACGCGCGTTCGACCGCTCGTACGATGCTCGAGCGGATGCCGGGGGCGGTCCAGACCGGCGGCCAGAGGTCGAGCATCGCGCCCCGGAAGTCCTTGATCGCCTCGTCCAGGCCGGCGATCGCCTGTTGGATCATGCGGACGGCCCCCTCTTCGTCCACGTGCGCCTGGACATGGCCCAGTGCGCCGTGCAGGTCGAGGCCGACCGCGAACAGCCGGCGGATGAGCGTGTCCACCCGCTCGTGCGGGGCCCCGGCGAGGTCGTCGCCGGAGGCTCCGAGCGTCGGGTCCGGAAGCATGGGATCGACGAACGGCAGCCTGGGCTGGTCGGATGCCGGGGCGTTCCCACCGTACGGTTCCTCGGCGCGGCTCACACCGTCCCCCCTTCGCGCGATCCGCTGCGGGGGCAGCGCCGCGCAGGTCTGTCCGATTGATGGGGGATTGCGCTTTACATACTCCTACCCGACGGACGGCCGGATGCACATCTCCACCGCGGGGTAGGGCTTGAAGGAGAACGGCCGCTGACAAGCGCGGGGTGGTCATCGTGGGTTGGAGCCGTCAGGGAGTACGGCTGCCTTTCACCGACCGGGCGGAGGCCGGACGGCTGCTCGCGGAGCAGATCATGCCTCTGCGGCTGGCCGATCCGCTCGTCCTCGCGTTGCCCCGCGGCGGCGTTCCGGTGGGCCGCGAGATCGCGCGCCGCCTGGACGCGCCGCTCGACGTCCTGGTGACGCGCAAGATCGGCTGTCCGGGCCAGCCGGAGCTGGGCGTCGGCGCGATCGCCGAGGGCGGGGATCCGGTCTTCGACGCCGACCTCATGCGCCGCGTCGGCCTGACCGAGCGGGACCTGGACGAGACGGTACGGCGCGAGCGGGCCGAGCTGCGGCGCCGGATCGAGGCCTACCGGGGAGACCGGGCGCTGCCGCCCGTCAAGGGGCGGGACGTCGTGGTCGTCGACGACGGGCTGGCCACCGGAGGGACGGCGCGTGCCGCGCTCGCGGCGGTCCGGGCGGGAGATCCGGCAAGGCTCGTGCTCGCCGTGCCGGTCGGAGCGGCCCAGACGGTCAAGGCGCTGGCCGGCGACGCGGACGAGATCGTGGTGCTGGCCGCCCCCTGGACGTTCCGCGCGGTGGGCCAGTGGTACGTGCACTTCGACCAGCTGTCCGACGAAGACGTGCAGAGGCTCCTGTGAGGATCCCGGCGGCGGGCGTGTCGCTCGAAGCGGACCTGACCGACGGCGAACGCGGTCTGGTGGTCTTCGCGCACGGCAGCGGCAGCAGCCGCCGCAGCCCTCGCAACCGGCAGGTCTCGGCCGCGCTGAACACGGCGGGGTTCGGCACTCTGCTGTTCGATCTGCTCACGCCGGAAGAGGAGCTCGAAGACACCCGGACGGCCCGTTTGCGCTTCGACATTCCGCTGCTCGCACGACGACTTTCCGCCGTCGTGGACTGGGCCGGAACCCGGCCGATGGGCCTGTTCGGGGCGAGTACGGGAGCGGCCGCGGCCCTGGTCACGGCGGCCGAGCGCCCGGACGAGGTGGCGGCCGTGGTATCCCGGGGCGGCCGCCCGGACCTCGCCGGCGAGGCTCTAGCGGTCGTACGTGCGCCTACACTGTTGATCGTGGGCGGACGCGACCTGGAAGTGCTCTCGCTGAACGAGCGGGCGGCCGCGCGGATGCCGGCCGAGAAGGCGATCGTCGTGGTACCCGGTGCGGGCCACCTGTTCGCCGAGCCGGGCGCTCTCGAGGAGGTCGCCCGGCTTGCGGAAAACTGGTTCGCCCGCCATATGAGGGGGTGAAAATTCTGGATTGCTCGGCGCTCTGGCCGACCGGCCCGCGATCGGGCCCTCGTCGCGAAGCCGCAGGTAGCGGGGGGACGCTACGCGGCGTTGGCGCGACGCATGCGACGGCGACGCTCGGACGCGCGCTCGTCTTCGTTCAGACCGCCCCAAGTGCCATACTTCTCGGGCCGGGAGACGGCGTAGTCAAGGCAGTCGGTGCGCACGGGGCAGCGCATGCACACGGCCTTGGCCTTACGCTCGCGGATCTCACGCTCCGGCTGACGCTCGCCGTCGGGGCCGAAGAACAGGATGAGGTCCTCCCCCCGGCACTCGGCAGCGTCCTGCCAGCCCCAGCTGGGACGGGGGAGGTTTGCCTGCCGACGTACCTGAGCCATAGAACTACCACCTCGTAGCTTGCTGGGTGAGCAAATTTCGGTCACGGGCGCCATATCAGTAAGAACGCGCGCAAAACCTTGCAACGTCTTGAAGGGCCGTGATGTTCCCTGAGAGCCGCCGTGTCCGCACGGGAACGACGAATAGGGCCTCGCAGAGGCTACACGAGGGCCGCCCCGTTGAGAAGGGCCACCTCCCTTTTAACATACGTGGCGAGGTTCTCCGAACATCCCGGACCGCACGCGCCGGGGTCCACGCGCTCGACCCGGACGCGGTATCGCGCCAGGCCGGCGCGTACGACGGCGGTGTCGGCGATCATGGACTCCACCGTCACATCCGCCACCGCGACGATCCCGGTGTGCTCGCGGACGAAGTGCTCGGCGGCCTGCACGGGCTCGGGCAGACCCGCCCGGCCGCGGTAGCGGTCGAGCGTCACCTCGCCGCGATGGTACGCCCGCGCGGCGGCCACGGCGCCCTGCTCGTCCAGGTCCCCGTAGTACAGGCCGTGCGGGAGGCAGACGAGGTTGGCGGCGTAACGGTCGCCTCCCACGTGTGTCGTTTCCCACACCTGATCGCCGAAGCGCTCGCCGAGGGCGCGGGCCAGCGGCGCGCCGGTACGCGCGCAGCAGGCGTTCCGCCGCCCGTGGGCGCAGACCAGCAGCAGCGGATCCGCGACCGGCGGGCCGAACCCGGGGGCGCGCCCCGCGGCCACCGACGCCAGGTCCAGGCCTGCCAGCTCCGCCGGATCGGCCAGCTCCCGCCCCTCCAGCCACGGCGTCACGGGCCGGCCGTCCGGGGCGGTGTCGCCGGAGAACCCGGTGTACACCCACAACGGAGGCGTCGCGCGGCGCCGACCGGGAACCCGGATGAACTGGGCGCGCACGCCGTGCCGCGCGGCCCGCGCCAGCGCCTCGGCGACCGGCTCGGGTAGGTCGGTGTCCTCGATCCGTTCGGCCCAGGGACCCGGGTGCTCGATGAGCAGCCACGAACGCGCCTTCGTCGTGGCGCTGGCCAGGCACGGGCGCTCCCCGGTATGGCTTCCGGGGCAGTGGGTGCAGCGGCGGTCCGCCAAGGAGTCCCCCGTCGATCGGATGAGGTCGGGGATCGGCGGCGCCGATCCGATTAGGTAACCCTAACCTAACCCTTCGTCGCGCGATCTAACTTCTCCGGAGCCCATGCGCCCTGGTGACGCGCCGGTGACGGGGCGGTGAACCGACGGCGCGGACCCGGCCGTGCCCGGGGATACCCGCGAGAACGCCGTGCCGGGCGTCATACAGTGGCGTCCCGTGCGCCGCCGCCGGCGGCCGACGTCGCCGGACCGGCGCCGCCGGCCACGCGGAACGGAGCACGATCCCGCGTGGTGAGCCCCCTTTTTGAGGACGATGGTGACGAAAGTCTCGATGCGCGCTCCGGCGGTCGTCGCGGGAGCGGCGCTGCTGCTCGTCGCGGCCGGTGACCTCGCGCGCCCGGCGCCGCGGGCGTCGTCGGCGGCACCCGCGATCGAGGCGGGCGCCTCCGGCTGCGGCACGGGCCGGCCTCCGCTACGCCTGGGCCCGCAGGCTTTGCCGATGCGCAACGACGGTGACACCGCGGCCGACGTCACCCTCATCGACCCCGCGACGGGCGGGGTGTACGCCGAGGCCGAGGGGGTGGGCCCCGGGACCACCCGCACGCTGCGGATCACGCTCGGCCCGGGCGCGTACGCCTTCCACTGCGTGCAGGACGGGCCCGGCGACCCCGTCACCGGTCCCGTGACCCGGATCACCGGCTCCGGACGCGGCGCCGCCGCGATCGTCCCCGTCTCCGAGAACGACCTCTACGCGCCCACGCGCTCGTACCAGGCGTACGTCGCCGCGGGCCTCGACCGCCTGGTGGAGCGCACCGACGCCCTCCGCTCGGCCGTCGACGACGGCGACCTCGACGCGGCGCGCGCCGCCTGGACCCCGGCGCACCTGGCCTACGAACGCCTCGGGGCGGCGTACGGGACCTTCGGCGACTTCGACGGCAGCATCGACGGCCGTACGGAGGGGCTGCCCGGCGGCGTGCACGATCCCGGGTTCACCGGATTCCACCGCGTGGAGTACGGCCTGTGGCACGGCGAGTCCGCGTCCTCCCTGGCCCGCGTCACCGACCGTCTCGCCCGGGACGTCCGCGCCCTGCGGTCCGACTTCCCGAACGAGCGCATCGACCCGGCCGACCTGCCCCTGCGGGCGCACGAGATCCTGGAGAACACCCTGCAGTTCCAGCTCACCGGCGAGGCGGACCAGGGCAGCGGCACCACGCTGCGCACGTCCGAGGCCAATCTCGAAGGCACCCGGGAGCTGGTGGACGTGCTCCGCCCGCTGCTGCGCCCGCGTTACCCCGGCCTGGCCGGGGTCGACGCCGGGATGGACCGGATGGCCGCGCTGCTGAGGGGACGGTCGTCCGTCGACCGGCTCTCACAGGCCGACCGCGAACGCCTGAACGGCACGGTGGGCGAGCTCCTCGAACGGCTCGCCTCGATCGCCACGATCTGCGCCCCACGGCGGCGCTCCCAGGGAAGCGGGGGATGATGACCGACCGCCGATCCTTCCTGCGCGGCGCGCTGGCCGCCGGTGTGGCCGGGGCCGTGGCGGGTCCGTCCGCGGCCGGCGCGGCTTCGCCCGCCCGAGCCACCGAGGCGGCGACGCGGCCGTTCCACGGCGAGCACCAGGCGGGCATCCTGGAGCGGACGCGACGGCGGACCGTCGTCGTGTCCTTCGACGCCACCGCCGCCGGCCGTAGTGAGCTGACCGAGCTGTTCCGCACCCTCACCGACCGCGCCCGCGCCCTGACCGGCGGAGGAGCGCCGGGCGACACCGGCATCGCCGCGCCGCCCGCCGACTCCGGCGTGCTCGGGCCCGACGTGCCCGGGGCCGGGCTGCTGGTGACGGTCGGCGTCGGCGCGTCGCTGTTCGACGACCGGTACGGGCTGGCGGGCCGCAGGCCGCCCGGGCTGACGCAGATGCCCATGTTCCCCAACGACGCGCTCGAGTCCGCGTGGTGCCACGGCGACCTCAGCCTGCAGCTGTCCGCCGACGACGACGACACGGTCGTGCACGCGCTGCGGGACGTCGCCCGGCACACGCGCGGCGCCATGCAGGTGCGGTGGCGGATGAACGGCTTCTCCAGCCCGCCCCGGCCCAGCGGCACGCCGCGCAACCTCATGGGGTTCAAGGACGGCATCTCCAACCCCGACGTCGCCGACCCGCGAGCGATGAGCCGCCTGGTCTGGGCGGCCCCGGGGACCACCGGGAAGGGCCGGAACGCGCCGGAACCGGCCTGGACGGCCGGCGGCTCGTACCTCGTGATCCGGCTCATCCGGATGCTCGTGGAGTTCTGGGACCGCGTCGGGCTCGACGAGCAGGAGCAGATGTTCGGCCGCAGCCGCGACACCGGCGCCCCGCTCGACGGGAACCACGAGCTGGACGAGCCCCGCTACGCCGCGGACCCGATCGGCAAGGTCATCCCGCTGACCAGTCACATCCGGCTGTCGAATCCCCGGACGCCGCAGACCGCCGACAGCCGGATCCTGCGCCGTGGCTTCAACTACGACCGGGGCGTGGACGCGGTCGGCGACCTCGACATGGGGCTGATCTTCACCTGCTACCAGCAGGACGTCGCCCGGCAGTTCGAGACGGTCCAGCACAGGCTCAAGGACGAGCCGCTCACCGACTACATCCGGCCGTTCGGCGGCGGCTACTTCTTCGCGCTGCCCGGCGTCCGGGACTCCACGGACTTCTTCGCCCGCGCCCTCCTGAGCTGACCCCTGACGGGGCATGAAGCCCGAAGTGGGCGAATCACCCCGTTCGAGGGACAGATACCCCCAGGATCGGATAAAGATCAGTTAAAGATTCTTGAAGGAGTCATGGGGAGCTGTTTACGTCCTCGTCACCATACGTCAGCGTGATCGTCGACCCGGCCCGATGGGATCCCGGCTGTCCGGGACTCCGCCCGAGGACCGGCGCAGCAGAACCTTCACAGGAGGAAACACGATGGGTCCCGGAAAGTGGAAGGGCCGGCGGTCGGCGTTGATCGCCGGCTCGGTGGCCGCGGCCGGAGCGCTCGCGCTCGCCACGGTGCCGAGCTGGGCGAGCGGCGAGCAGCACCAGGGTGCCTCGCTGACCGCGGCCGAGAGGCCCGTCCGCACCAATACGCCGATCAAGCACGTCGTCGTGCTGTTCGACGAGAACATCTCGTTCGACCACTACTTCGGCACCTACCCGAAGGCCGCCAACACCGACGGGACGAAGTTCACCGCCGCGCGGCACACGCCCCGGGTCGACGGGCTGACGAAGAAGCTGCTCACGAAGAACCCGAACCAGTACAACCCGAAGCGCCTCACGCCTGCCCAGGCGATGACCTGCGACCAGGACCACGGGTACGCCAACGAGCAGAAGGCCGTCAACGGCGGCGCGATGGACAAGTTCGTCCAGTCCACCGAGAAGGACAAGTGCACCGGCCAGCCGATCCTGTTCGGCGAGCCGGGCCTGGTGATGGACTACTACGACGGCAACACCGTCACCGGGCTGTGGAACTACGCGCAGCACTACGCGATGAGCGACAACTCCTGGGACACGGTCTTCGGCCCGTCCACCCCGGGGGCGCTGAACCTGATCTCCGGGCAGACGCACGGCGGCTACGCGGTCGACCCGGTCAAGCACGCCAAGGTCAGTGACTCCTACGTCGTGCAGTCCCCGGACAAGGACGGCGTCGGCACGGTCATCAACGACCCCGACCCGGCGTTCGACGACTGCTCGGGCAGCAACCACACCTCGAAGAACAACCTGGCCGTGATGACCGGGAAGAACGTCGGGGACCTGCTCAACGAGAAGAAGGTCACCTGGGGCTGGTTCCAGGGCGGCTTCCGCCCGACCGGCACGGCGAACGGCTACGCCGTCTGCGGCGCGACGCACCAGAACGTCGGCGGCAACACGGCCACCGACTACAGCCCGCACCACGAGCCGTTCCAGTACTACAAGTCGACGGCGAACGAGAAGCACCTGGCGCCGTCCTCGGTCGCCGCGATCGGCCACACCGACCAGGCCAACCACCAGTACGACCTGAGCGACTTCGACTCGGCGCTCGCGGCGAACAACCTGCCCGCGGTCAGCTTCCTGAAGGCGGCCGAGTACCAGGACGGCCACGCGGCCTACTCCGACCCGCTCGACGAGCAGCAGTTCGTCGTGAACACGATCAACAAGCTCCAGAAGTCGCCGGAGTGGAAGTCCACGGCGGTCGTCATCGCCTACGACGACTCCGACGGCTGGTACGACCACAAGGCCCCGAAGATCCTGAACGGCTCGGCGGACGCCGCGGCGGACCAGTCCGCGCTGTGCGGCACGGCCAAGGCGGCCGGCGGCTACCAGGACCGCTGCGGCCCCAGCCAGCGTCTCCCGCTCCTCGTCATCTCGCCGTACGCGAAGGTCAACCACGTCGACCACCGCTACACCGAGCAGACGTCGGTGCTGAAGTTCATCGAGGACAACTGGGGCGTCGGCCGGATCGGCGACGCGTCGTTCGACCAGCGGGCCGGCGGCCTGTGGGGCATGTTCGACTTCTGGCACCCGCGTGCCGGTCGCCTGATCCTCGACCCGAAGACGGGCGCGCCGGTCTCCGGCTGATCCGCAGTCACCACCCTTTCCCGGAAGCCCCCGCCTCGGCGGGGGCTTCCGCCGTACGGGCGCCGGTTCCGGGCTCATGGCGTGGCGCCCTCGCGAGCGCTCCGGCGGAGTCCTAACGTGACGATGTGATCGCGATGGAGCCCGTTCCCGCATGGTGCCTGGTCAACGGCGAGTGGACGGAGCGCGAGGACCCGGTGATGGCAGCGTGCGACCCGCAGGGCGGCGACGTGTACGCCGCGATGGCCGCGCTCGGCTTCGAGCCGTGGTGCCGGATCGGCGACGAGGAGTTCGCCACGGGCCCGCTCACGCTGGCGGTCTACTCTCGCGAGAAGCCTCCGCTGCAGTTCCTGCTCCAGCTCGAGGGCAACGTCGGGAACGTCGTCGAGCACGTCTTCGCCGAGGCCCTGCCCGACGCCATGAACCTGCTGGCCTCCTGGGCGCCGGTGGCGCAGGCCGGCGCCCTCGTCGAGCTCGTCCGGCGGCTGGCCGTGGACGACGGCGAGGCGTCCCCCGTGCTGCGGCCTTCGGCCCCGCCCCGGCCGTTCACGACCGGGGCGACATCTTCGACGGCGATGGACCGCGTCGGCTCGTGAACTACGCGGACTGCGGGCCCTTGGGGACGCCGTCGTCGATCTCGGCGGGCGCGTTGATCGTGACGCGGTGCATCTTGCGGCGCTGGGTGTAGTCGGCGACCGCGTAGTGCTGGGTGGGCCGGTTGTCCCAGAACGCGAGCGTGCCGACCCGCCACTTGAGCCGGACCTGGAACTCCGGCGAGCGGACGGCGTCCTGCAGGAGCGGGAGCAGCGCCTCGTTCTCGCGGTCGTCGAGGCCGACCAGGCGGGTCGTCGAGCTGCGGTTGACGAACAGCGCCTTGCGCCCGGTCTCCGGGTGGACGCGCACGACCGGGTGCCGTACGGGCGGCCACTTGCGCTGCATCTCGGCCAGGTCCAGTTGGTGGCCCTTGTTGATGGCCTTGGTCACCGACATCGTGAGGTCGTGCTCGGCCTCGAGGTCGTCGCACAGCCGCTGGATCGACTTCGGCAGCGACTCGTAGGCGAGGTACATGTTGGCCCAGTTGGTGTCGCCGCCGACATCCGGCAGGATCACCGCGCGCAGCAGCGACCCCATCGGAGGCACCTTCATGAAGGTGTTGTCGCTGTGCCAGGAGTCTCCGCCCTCGCCCTTGGGGTCCTTCTGGTCGAGGATGTGGATCGCGCTCGTCGACGTCTTCATCGGCGGCTCGTTGAGCGTGCCGAACCGCTCGGCGAACGCCAGGTGCTGCTCGTCGGTGATCTCCTGATCGCGGAAGAACAGGACCAGGTACTCGAGCAGGCCCCGGCGGATCTCCGCGACCTCCTCGTCCGACGGTGGTTTGCGCAGGTCCAGCCCTGTCACCTCGGCGCCGATGTGCCGCGTTACGGGATGAAATTCGATCATGTCGGGAGCCTCCGTCGGTGAACCCCGCCGTACACAAGCAATCGCTAGGTTGCCACTTTTCCGCACGCCTGACCACCCCTGGGCGGGATGGGATGCCCGACGTCACGTCGGTGACAGGTGAGACGGCCGCGTGGGTCAGCGCCCGGGGGCGTCGTCCTCCAGGCGGGCGCGGGAGGTGAACTCCCCCGGCCAGAGCTTGTCGATCTCGGCGTTCAGGGCGGCGCCGATCAGGACGGCGAGCGCGGTGACGTACAGCCAGGCGAGCACGGCGATGGCCGCTCCCAGCGACCCGTACACCGACACCGCCGACGTGGAGCCGTCCAGGTAGAGCCGGAGGATCAGGCTGCCGAGCACCCAGATGGCCAGGGCGGTGACCCCGCCCGGCACCTCACGCCACCACGCCGTCCGCACCGGGACGCTGAGGTGGTAGAGCAGCGCCAGGAAGATGACCGCGACGATGACGAGGATCGGCCAGTAGAGAAGGCGCACGACCACGGCGCCGGACGGAATCCAGTGCAGCACCAGCGTCGGCCCGGCGACCAGGACGGGGATGATGATCAGGCCGACGCCGAGCCCGGCGAGGTAGAGGAAGAACGCGCGCAGGCGGGTCCGGATCACGCCGCGGACGCCCGACAGGCCGTGCGCGATGGTGATCGTGTCGACGTAGACGTTGAGAGCCCGGGATCCGGCCCACAGGGAGATCAGGAAGCTCAGTGAGACGATCCCGACCTTGCCGCCGCGCAGGACCTCGTCGAGGAGGGGCTCGACCACGGACTTCACGGTCTGGTCGGTGAGCACCGTCTCTGCGCGGTCCAGGACCCACTCACGGGTCTCGGCGATCGTCGCGGCGCCCAGGACGTTCCGGAAATGGCCGATCATGCCGATCAGCCCGAGGGCCAGGGGCGGCAGCGACAGCAGCGTGAAGAACGCCGCCTCCGCGGCCAGGCCGGTCACCCGGTAGCGGAACGCCGAGACGGTGGTGCCCCGGAGGATCTGCCAGAGGGCGGTGCGCATCCGGGAGACGGCGGACACCTCGGCAACGCCTGTCGGAGCGTCGGAGGCGGTGGTCACAACGATCTACCGTAGGGGCTTACGCACCCAGGATGGGTCATGACGCTCATCTCGCCGATCACCTTCGGCCGGCCGCCCCGGCCCCGAGGGGAAGCCGGGACCCCCGTCCCTGACGGGGAATCGAGGGCTCTTCGATCAGATGACCCGGTTCGAGCGACGGACGCATCGACAAGCTGTGACGATCATCACACATCAGGCGAACTGCCCTGGCCGCCGCCCGCTGCCGGGCGCTCCGGCGAACGCCTGCGCGACCTCCATCCATTCCTCGGCGACCGGGCCGGCGACCGTGAGGTCCACGTCGTCCCGGTGCCGTCGCTGCGTCACGACCAGGCAGAAGTCCAGCGCCGGCCCCTGGACGAGGTCGGCGGCCTCCTCCGGCCCCGCGGCCCAGCCGGCGCCGCTGGGGAGGGTGAGCTCCACGCGCACCGGCGTCTGCGGGACCGGCCTGCCGTGGACGGTGAAGCTCCACGGCAGCGTCCGCACGCCGATCTGGGCGATGTGGCGGAGCCGGTCGGTGGGCGTACGGCCGACGCCGACGGCGTCGGCCACGTCCTGTCCGTGCGCCCAGGTCTCCATCAGGCGGGCGGTGGTGAACGAGGCCGCGCCCATGTCAGGGCCGTACCAGGGGATCCGCGCCTTCGGCTCCAGGCCGGCCAGGACCTCGGCCATCCGGTCGCGGGCCGTCCGGAACCAGTCCAGGACCTCCTCGCCCGGCATGGAGCGCCGTTCGGCGACGATCCGGTCCGTGTCGAAGCCCTCGGCGATCAGCGTGCGGACCTCCTCGCGGAAGGCGTCGGGATCCGTCGCGGCGCGTACGGCCGCCTCGTCGAACCACGCCAGGTGGATGACCTGGTCGCGTACGGTCCAGCCCTCGGCGGGGGTGGGCAGGTCCCACGCCCCGGGCTCCAGGAGGCGCTCGAGGTCGCCCGTCTCCGCGCGCAGATCGGTGAGCAGTTCGTCCATTGCCACGGCCACGGGCCACAGCGTACAGAACCTCGTTCGGTCATCGCGGTGCGCGCGTGCGGGCGGGCACAATGGAGAGGTGGTCTGCCAAGCGTGTCGCGAGCGGCGGCACGATGAGTGCCGGGGCGGCACGTGGTGCGACTGCCAGCACCTGCCGCCCGAGGCCGCCCCTGACGAGGAGCGGTCCGCGTCCGGTGACGGCACCGAACCGGACGTCAACTGGCTGCGGCAGGGCTGAGATCAGGCCGCGCCGCGGCGGGAGATCGGCGTGCCCGGGCGGGCCGTCCCGCCCTGCGAGCACCAATGTGACGTTCGTCCGCATTTCGGACAAGGTTGGACAGTCATCGAACCACATGTCATCATCGGTGTATGGCTGCTGCGAATCCGTTGCTGGTTATGCGCCGGCACGTTGACTACCTCCGTGTGGGCAGCGCCATCTGTCGTTGACGCCTGATCACCGCCACTGCCTCATTGGCGCGCGGTATGCCGGTGTCACCCCCTTAGCTCAGCGTTGAGCCAGCAGTGCGACCTGCCGGCGTGCTTCGCGTCCACTCACCACGGAGGACGCGCACGATGCCACCCCGTCAGCAGCGGAAACGAGGCGAGGGCCAATGGGCCCTGGGCTATCGCGAACCGCTCAACAAGAACGAAGAGAACAAGAAGAACGACGATGGACTGAACGTCCGTCGTCGCATCATCGACATCTACGCCAAGGCCGGCTTCGACTCGATCGACCCCGCGGATCTGCGGGGCCGGTTCCGCTGGTACGGCCTGTACACGCAGCGCCGGCCCGGCATCGACGGCGGTAAGACGGCGGTCCTCGAGCCCGAAGAGCTCGACGACCGTTACTTCATGCTGCGCGTCCGGATCGACGGCGGCCAGCTGAACCTCGACCAGCTGCGCACGATCGCCGACGTCTCCTCGAAGTACGCCCGGGGCACGGCGGACATCACCGACCGGCAGAACATCCAGCTGCACTGGATCGAGATCGAGAGCGTCCCGGCCATCTGGGAGGCCCTGGAGTCGGTCGGGCTGGACACCACCGAGGCCTGCGGCGACACGCCACGGGTCATCCTCGGCTGCCCGCTCGCCGGGATCGACGCCGACGAGGTCATCGACGCGACGCCGCAGATCCACGACGTCCACGACCGGTACATCGGCCGCCCGGAGTTCTCCAACCTGCCGCGGAAGTTCAAGTCGGCGCTGTCCGGCTGCACGGCGCAGTGCACGATCCACGAGATCAACGACATCGCGTTCGTCGGCGTGGTGAACGACAAGGGCGAGGTCGGCTACGACATCTGGGCAGGCGGTGGCCTGTCCACCAACCCGATGTTCGCCAAGCGGCTCGGGGCGTTCGTCCGGCCGGAGCAGGTCCACGAGGTCTGGGCGGGCATCGCGGGCATCTTCCGCGACTACGGCTACCGCCGCCTCCGGCACCGCGCGCGGCTGAAGTTCCTGATGAACGACTGGGGCCCGGAGCGGTTCCGCGAGGTCCTGGAGAAGGAGTACCTCGGGTACGCCCTGGCGGACGGACCGGCGCCCGGAGGGCCCCGGAACGACCGCCGCGACCACGTCGGCATCCGCCGGCAGCGCGACGGCCTCTACTACGTCGGCTTCGCACCGAGGGTCGGCCGGGTCGACGGCGACCTGCTGCGTGTCATCGCGGACCTGGCCGAGGAGTACGGCTCCGGCCGGGTGCGCACGACGACCGAGCAGAAGATGGTCATCCTCGACGTCCCGGAGGACCGGACCGAGGCGCTGGCCGCCGAGTTGGAGGCGCACGACCTGCGGGTCCGCCCGTCGACGTTCCGCCGTCAGACGATGGCCTGCACCGGCATCGAGTTCTGCAAGCTCGCCATCGTCGAGACCAAGCAGCGCGGCATGGACCTGATCGACGAGCTGGAGCAGCGCCTGCCCGACTTCGACGAGCCGCTGACGATCAACATCAACGGCTGCCCGAACTCCTGCGCGCGCATCCAGACCGCCGACATCGGACTGAAGGGCCAGCTGGTCACCGACGCGAACGGCGACCAGGTCGAGGGCTTCCAGGTGCACCTGGGCGGCTCGATCGGCGGGGAGTTCGGCAAGAAGATCCGGGGACTGAAGACCACCGCCGAGGAGTTGCCCGACTACGTGGAGAGGGTGCTGCGCAGATTCCAGGAGGGCAGGCACGACGGCGAGTCCTTCGCCGCGTGGGTGCAGCGTGCGGAGGAAGGTGAGCTGAAGTGACCGAGAGAGCCGTTCCCTTCTACTGCCCCTACTGCGGAGACGAGGACCTCGAGCCGTACGAGAGCGACGGCGGCTGGCACTGCCGGGCGTGCACGCGCGCGTTCAAGCTCCGCTTCATCGGGCTCGGCGCGCTCAGCGCCACGGGCGCTCCCAGACGGGAGGGCTCGGCATGACACTCCTGTACGAGCGCGCCCCCGCGGCGCTCGACCTGACCGACATCGTCGAATCGGCCGCCGACGCACTGGAGGAGGCCTCCGCCGAGGAGATCATCCGGTGGGCGATCGCGACCTTCGGCGACCGGATCTGCGTCACGTCGTCCATGAAGGACGCCGTGCTGGTCGACATCGCCTCGAAGGTCCGCCCCGGCATCGACGTGCTGTTCGTCGACACCGGCTACCACTTCGCCGAGACGGTCGGCACGCGTGACGCCGTCGAGGCCGTCTACCCGGTCAACGTGGTCAACGTCACCCCCTCCCGGACCGTCGCCGAGCAGGAGCGCGACCTCGGGCCCCGGCTGTACGGCCGGAACCCGGACCTGTGCTGCCACCTGCGCAAGGTCGAGCCGCTGAACCGCGCGCTCGAGCCGTACCTCGCGTGGATCACGGGCATCCGGCGTGAGGAGACCTCGCACCGGCGCGGCTCGCGCGTGGTCGAGTGGAACGCCGCGCGCGGGAAGGTCAAGGTCAACCCCCTCGCCCGCTGGACCCAGGCCCAGCTCCACGACTACATCGAGGAGCACGGCATCCTGGTGAACCCGCTGCAGTACGACGGGTACCCCTCGATCGGCTGCGAGCCCTGCACCAAGCAGGTCGCGCCGGGCGAGGACCCGCGCAGCGGACGCTGGGCCGGCACCGGAAAGACCGAATGCGGCATCAACCTCTGAGCACGCGGACGATCCCGCTGGTCGTGGTGGCCCACGGCAGCCGGGATCCCCGTGCGGCGGCGACGATCGAGGAACTTCTCGATCTTGTTCGTCGTTCATCGGGGGTGCGGGTCGTGACCTCGTATCTCGACCACGCTCCCCCGGCCCCGGGGCAGGCGCTCGGTGGTCTCGTCGGAGAGGGGGCCGACGAGGCCGTCGTGCTCCCTCTGCTGCTCACCGCGGCGTACCACAGCAAGACCGACATCCCGGGGGCGCTCAGCGAGGTACACAGCGCCCACCCGCGGCTGACCCTGCACTACGGGGCGACGCTGGGCCCGCACCCGCTGATGACGCGGGCCCTGGAGCGGCGGCTCGCCGAGGTCGGCGTCCGCCCCGACCCGGGCACCGCTCTGGTGCTCGCCGCCGCCGGTTCCAGCGATCCGGCGGCGAACGCGACGATCGGCCGGATGGCGCGGGACTGGCGCGGCTGGCGCTCCGTCGTCCCCGCGTACGCCTCCGCGGCCCGTCCCACCCCTGCCGAAGCCGTACGCATGCTGTACGACGCGGGCGCGCCGCGAGTGGCGGTGGCGTCCTACTTCCTGGCCCCGGGCTACTTCGCGGACAAGGTCCGCGAGGAGTCCCTGGAGGCCGGGGCGGTGGCGGTCTCGCCCGTGCTGGGCGCCGCGCCCGAGGTGGCGGAGATCACCGTGCAGCGTTATCGCGAGATCCTGACGCGTGGCGATCGCGTCGCGGCAGCGGGCTGACACCTTCCCTCCGTGGCGCGCTGACACCTTCCCTCCGTGGCGCGCTGACACCTTCCCTCCGTGGCGCTCCGGCGCGCCTCCTACCGGGCGGCGGTCACCTGCCGTGACGGGCCGCGGAATACCCTGCGCCGTAAGGCTGTTCGGATATGTGGCGACGCTGATCGCCCTTTGCGGCCACTCATGATTGTTCTGGCCGGAAAGGTAAAAGTCGATCAAACGGCTGCCGGATTGATCTTTATAGCGATCTTTGTGGCACCCATCACGTGACTTATGTCCGACGGTGGTATTTGGCACGTCGCTATTTGTCTGATATGTTCCTCTCAGTCCGGCGACGCCCCCCACGCGCCGCCCGACATCCGCCGGCACGGCCGGCCCACCAGCGCAGACAGCGCGGCGCGAAGACGCGTGCGAGGGCCTCCGTACAGAGCCGAGACGGTTCATATCCCAAAACGCGCCACTCCCGTGGACTACCCGTTGATCCATTTTGGAGCGGGAGCGGCAACGTCGAGTCCGTGAAGATCACGGAGCCGGGGACCCATCAGAAGTCCCGGGGTGAATCGGCACATCCCCTGTGCCGTAGGGCCGACTTCCACGCCCGAACCCGTCAGCTAACCCGGTAGGCGTACTGGAAGTAAGGAGCAGAACCTTGTCCGCGAGTCCGCCCTGATCTGAATACCGGCCGTCACCGCTACCCCTAGCCCGGCGACGGCAGACGTGTCTCTTTGTTCGAGCCGCCCGCATGAGCGGGCGACCCGCTGAATCCGCACCTCGCGGAACCGGGGACCCACCGCATCACTGGGGTGAATCGGCACATCGTGCCGTAGGGCAGCTTCCACGCCCGAACCCGTCAGCTAACCCGGTAAGCGGCATGGAAGCCGAAGGAGTACCCCCCTGTGTCCCCTCGACACGCCAAACCCCGCTTCACCCTGAACCGCAAGACCCTCGCCGGCGTCATCGCCGGCACCGCCACCGCCGGCGCGGCCGCGATCACCGTGGCCTCCGCAGGGCCGGCTCTCTCCGCGCAGATCCCCGGTGCGACCCACCAGGCGGCGCACCATGTCGCGCAGATACCGAATCCCGGTATGGGTAGGGCGATCCAGACCAACGCCCTGCGCGACGACCCGCGCGTCAAGACGCGCGCCCTCGCCGCGCCGCAGAAGCAGGTGCAGAAGAGGCTGCCCTCGGCCACGGACGTGCTGAAGCTCGCCGTCTCCCAGGTCGGCACCACCGAGAACGCGGCCGGCGGCAGCAAGTTCAACCAGTGGTTCATGGGCACCCCGTACGCCGCGCGCGGCGTGGCGGAGAACGGCGGGTCCGTCGGCGACTACGCCAACGCCTCGTGGTGCGACATGTTCGTCTCCTGGGTCGGCGACCAGCTGGGCGTCAAGGGAATGGGCGCTGACGCGTTCACCCCGGCCCACGCCAAGTGGTTCATCTCGCAGGGCCGCTGGGGCAACGCGCCCAAGCCCGGGGCCGTCGTCTTCTTCTCCTGGAACGGCGGCGGTGTCGACGGCATCGACCACGTCGGCCTGGTCATCAAGGACAACCACGACGGCACCATCCAGACCGTCGAGGGCAACACGGACGACGCCGTGAAGATCCGGACCCGGAGCACCTCCTCTGTCGTGGGCTACGGCTACCCGGAGTACGCCCAGTAATCGCCCGGGCCGGCGCGTGCCGCGTCGCCGCCGAGCGATGCGGCGCGCGCCGACCTCCCCTTCCCGGGCGGTCCTTCGAATCCCCCTGGCATCGCCCCTGGGATCCCCCCATCCCTCATGCCCCCGTTCCCCCATGCCCCCGAAAGGAATTTCCATGATCAGGTTCTCGACGAAGGCCATCGCCACCGCGGCCGCCGGCGTCACCCTGGCCGGCGCCGGCGTGACCACCGCCCTCGCTTACGGAAACACCCCGGAGTCGGCATCCTCGGCGCAGAGCGCCCCCGCGGCGTCCGCCCCGCAGGCGCCCGAGCAGACCGAGAAACGCGTCGCCACGGCGAACCAGGACCGGCTGTTCGTGAGCATCAAGAAGGACCTCAAGAAGGAGAAGAAGGCGGCCCTGCCCGGCGGCGTCTCGACCGCGACGTCCTTCTGGGACCCGTCGACGGCCTCCGGCAAGCCGATGTCGTACCAGACGCTCGCCAGCCCGTACTGGCCGCTCGGCACCAAGGTGAAGGTCACCTACAACGGTAAGAGCGAGATCGGCATCGTGGAGGACTTCGGCCCGGCCGAGTGGGCCGTCGCGCAGCACAACCCGCCGGCGCTCATCGACCTGTCGGAGAAGATGATGCAGCACCTCACCGGCACCGCGTCGAACTCGATCACGGTCAAGTTCCAGGTCCTCGAACTGGGCAAGGGCGGCGTGTACCGCCACTCTGGCACCGGCTACGCCACGGCCACCGGCAAGGCGTAACCGCCCCCTCGACACCGGCAGGGCGTCACCCGCTCCCCCCCTCGCCTGCCGGTCCGGACGGCGCGGGATCCCCTCATTTGAGGAGATCCCGCGCCGTTCTGCCGTTCCCGACGGCTTGCTGTTCCCGGCGGCTCACCGTTCCCAGCTCACCGTTCCCGGCTTGTCCTTCCCCGGCGGCTTGTCCTTCCCGAGGGCTTGTCCTTCCCGACGGCCGCCCTTGCCCGGAAGGAATGAACTGCGGTTCAATTCTTGCGTGCCCTACCGCCGTACGCCCCGTGTCGAGGCCCGGCTCAGCGCCTCCCGGGACCGCATCCGCGCCGCCGCGCTGGCGGTCGTCGCCGAGCGCGGCTACGCCGGCTGCTCGATCGCGGCCGTCGCCCGGCGAGCGGGCGTCGCGACCGGCAGTGTCTACCGCCACTTCCCGGCAAAGGCCGACCTGGTCGCGGAGGTCTTCCGGGTGGCCTCCCAGCGCGAGGTCGACGCGTTCGCGCGCGCCGCGTCGCTGGAGAGCTCGGCGGCGGAGGGGATCGCGGCGGTGATCGAGACGTTCGCGGGCCGGGCCCTGCGGGCCCCGCGGATGGCGTACGCGCTCCTCGCCGAGCCGGTGGATCCCGCCGTCGACGCCGAGCGCCTGGTCTTCCGCCGGGCGTACGCCGCCGTCCTCGCCGGGCTCATCGGCCGTGGCATCGCCGCCGGTGAGCTCCCCGAGCAGGACGTCGAGGTCAGCGCCGCGGCGCTCGTCGGAGCCATCGGCGAGGCCCTCGTCGGCCCCCTCGCGATCGGTGCCGGCCGTTCCGCCGAGCCGCACGCCGCCGACGACGCGGACGTACGGGTGCATGCCGCCGGCCACGCGAGCGCACCGGAAGATGCCGCGGACAGCACGAACGCACCGGCACATGCCGCCGACGACGCAAACGTACCGGCGCATGCCGCCGATGGCGCGGACGCGCGAACACATGCCGCCGGCCACGCGGACGCGCAGGCCGGCTTGATAGCGCATCTCATCACCTTCGCCCAGCGCAGCATCGGAGCGGTCGATGACGACACATGAGGTCTTCAACCAGGTCCCCCCGCTCGTCGGTCATGACGTGGCCGACGACCCCGCCCTCCTGGACGGGCTCTTCCGCGAAGGCGGCGGCTGGGCGGCCGAGGCCGTCCACGAGCTCGGCCGGCTGGCGGGCACCGAGCAGGCGCGCGAGTGGGGCCGCCTCGCCAACGAGCACCCGCCGGTGCTGCGCACCCACGACCGGTACGGCCATCGCGTCGACGAGGTCGAGTTCCACCCCGCCTGGCACGAGCTCATGCGCGTCGCGGTGGGCCACGGCCTGCACGCCCGGGCGTGGACCGAACGATCCGGGGCGCACGTCGCCCGCGCCGCGAAGTTCCACGTCTGGCGGGTGGACGCCGGACACGGCTGTCCCATCTCGATGACCTATGCCGCCGTACCGGCGCTGCGCCACGCGCCCGAGCTGGCCCGGCAGTACGAACCGCTGCTGACGTCCGGCACGTACGACTTCGGCCTGCGGCCGCCGGCGGAGAAGCAGGGCATCCTCGCCGGCATGTCGATGACGGAGAAGCAGGGCGGCTCCGACGTCCGGGCCAACACGACGCGGGCCGTGCCCCGGCCCGACGGCACCTACCTGCTGACCGGCCACAAGTGGTTCACCAGCGCGCCGATGTGCGACGTGTTCCTCGTCCTCGCCCAGGCGCCGGAGGGCCTCACCTGCTTCCTGCTGCCCCGGGTGCTGCCCGACGGCACGCGCAACGCCCTCCGCCTGCAGCGACTCAAGGACAAACTGGGCAACCGGTCGAACGCGTCCGCCGAGGTGGAGTACGAGGACGCGGTCGCCTGGCGCGTCGGCGACGAGGGTCGCGGCGTCCGCACGATCATCGAGATGGTCAACATGACCCGGCTCGACTGCGTCATCAGCGCGGCCGCCGGAATGCGCGAAGGCCTCGTCCAGGCGACCCACCACGCCGCGCACCGCCAGGTGTTCGGCCGGTACCTCATCGACCAGCCGCTGATGCGCAACGTCCTCGCGGACCTGGCGGTCGAGTCGGAGGCCGCGACCGTGCTCATGCTCCGCCTGGCCGGGGCCACCGACCGCGGCGAGACCGCGTTCAAGCGGCTCGCCCTCGCCGTCGGCAAGTACTGGGTCTGCAAGCGGTGGCCCGCCCACGCCGCGGAGGCGCTGGAATGCCTCGGCGGCAACGGCTACGTCGAGGACTCCGGCATGCCGCGGCTGTTCCGCGAGTCGCCGCTCAACTCGATCTGGGAGGGTTCCGGGAACGTCGCGGCCCTCGACGTACTGCGGGCGATGGTGAAGGAGCCGGAGACGGTGGAGGCGTTCTTCACCGAGGTCGGCCTTGCCGCCGGTGCCGACGCGCGTCTGGACGCCGCCGTCGCCGAGGTCAAGGACTCGCTCACCGACGTCGCGACGCTCGAGCTGCGCGCCCGGCGAATCGTCGAGCGCCTCGCCCTGGTGCTGCAGGGCTCCCTGCTGGTCCGGCACGGGCACCCGGCGGTCGCCGACGTCTTCTGCGCCTCCCGCCTCAGCGGCGACTGGGGCCGCGCCTTCGGCACCCTCCCTCCGGGCGCTGACTTCGCCGCCATCGTCGAACGGGCCCGCCCCAAGATCGGCTAGCGCTCAACCCGGCGTCTCGGCGTCGCCCGCCGCAGGGCCGTCGGCGGACCCGTCGGGGGTCCAGCCGGCGGTCCAGCGCAGGGCGCCCAGCAGATGCTCGCGGAAGTCCGGCTCGGCGAAGGCCTCCGCGGCGTGGCCGAGCGCGGTGTAGAAGGTGCGGCCGGCGCCGTACTCACGGCACCAGACGAGCGGGTGATGTGGTCCCATGCGGCCGCCGCGGTAGCTGTGCTCGTCGACCGTCGCCAGCACCCGGACCTGTGCGGGACCGTCGCGGAAGTCGTACCACTCATCGGTCCGGTGCCAGCGTTCCGGCAGGTGGGCTGTTGCCGGATGAATCCGGTCGAGCACTTTTACCAGGCCCGGCTGCATCTCCGGATGCCCGTTGAAGCGGGCGCCGAGGAGCGCGCCGTATTCGGGCCAGTCGTACTCGGTGCAGGCGGCCGAATGGACTCCCAGGAATCCTCCGCCCTCGGCGACGTATCTCCGCAGCGCCTGCCGTCCCGCCGGTTCCAGGACGTCTCCGCTCGTGGAAAGGAAGACGACCGCGTCCCAGGCGGACGGCTGCTCCGTGGTGAACGCCGCGGGGTCCTCGGTGGCGTGCACGGAGAAGCGGTGTCGCGCGCCCAGCTCACGGAAGGCCGCGACGCCCGCGGAAATGGAGTCGTGCCGGTAGGCCGTCGTCCGGGTGTAGACGAGGATGCTTCGGCCGGCCATAAGTACTCCACAGATAGAAAACGTTTTCTACGCCATGGTACGACGTAGGGATGCCCGTGTCGACATGCGATCCCGGCACGGGTCCGGTCTCGGCCATGGCCGTGCGCAACCCGAACCGAACTCCGATGACCTGACAGGTGAGCGGGGCCGATGAAGCGGCAACCCAGCGGACACATCCCGGCAACAAACCGGCCCGCCCCTCTTGCCTGATCGGTGGCTGGTCCCTACATTCGACAGCAATCGTTTTCTATATCCCGCCCACAGCCCCCGCTATCAGGCGAGCCGTGACCACCCTCTCGTCAGCCGCCGGCGTCCACGCGCTCAGAGCCAAGGAACCGAACATGCCCCAGCCATGTCGGCCGTCCCGAACCCGCAAGCTCCCTCCCCGTGAACTCTTGATCCAAGGAGCAGCCCGATGAACCCGACCAGGAGGCGTCTTCCCGTGGCCGTGGCGGCCTTCGCCGTCGGCGGCCTGCTCACGGCCTGCGGCACGTCCGGTTCGAAGGCGTCCGGCCCGGCCACCTTGACCTACTGGGGGTGGGACCAGGGCCAGGCGGCCGCCGTGAAGTCCTTCAACGCAAGTCACAAGGACGTACAGATCAAGTACACGAAGATCACGGACGCCACGGCGCCGCAGCAGCTGACCAACGCGTTCAAGGCGGGCAACGCGCCCTGCCTGATGCAGAGCACCGCCGAGTACGTCACGACCTACGTCTCGCAGGGCATGCTGGCCGACATCAGCAAGTGGATCGCCCCGCACAAGGCGCAGTTCAACGCGGGCGCCTACGCCGGGACCCTCGTCCAGGACAAGGTGTACGGCGTCGCCACCAGTTCCTCGCCCGCCTTCACCATCTACCGCACCGACGTCTTCAAGAAGTACGGACTCAAGCCGCCGGCCACCTGGGACGACGTGATCGCCGCCGGCAAGACGCTGAAGGCCCACGGCATCAAGATCACCAACTACGCCGGTGAGGACCCCAGCACCCTGGAGACCCTCGCGATGCAGGCGGGTGCGCACTGGTACGGCATCGACGGCGACAAGTGGAAGGTGAACTTCCAGGACCCCGCCACCCTCAAGGCGGCCGCGGTGATCCAGCAGATCATCGACGACAACCTCAACTCCAGCCTGTCCTTCTCCGACTACGCCGCCGTCCAGCGCAACTACGACACCGGCGGAACGGTCACCCGCCAGATCTCCACCTGGCAGATGGCCGGCATGGTGAAGAACTTCACCAAGTCCCTGGGACAGTGGGCGCTCGCGCCCTGGCCCACCTTCAACGGCGAAGCACCCCGTACCCCGGCCGGTACGAACAAGAGCGGTGGCCTGAACGTCGTCACCTCACAGTGCAAGGACCGCGCGCAGGCCGCGCAGGCGGCGCTGTGGCTGTCGACCGACCCCGGAGCGGTCAAGATCATGGCCGACCCGGCCACGGGTGACGGCCTCATGCCCGCGGTGGCCGACGCCTCCCCCTTCATCGACAACGCGCTCCCCAAGACGTTGCTGGGCGACAGCTACGACGCCTCGAAGAAGGTGGTCACCGACAGCTTCCCCCTCGTCGCCACGGACTGGACGTTCGGCCCGGACTGGACCGCCATGTACACCGAGATGGCCACCGGCTGGGCGAAGGTGATGACCAAACAGCAGAAGGTCACCGATCTGCTGGCCCACATGCAGCAGTGGACGGTGAACGACCTGAAGTCCCGCGGTATCAGCGTCGAGGGCTGAGGCGGCATGGTACGCGCGCAGCGCTGGAAGGGCGCCGGGTTCACGGCGCCCTTCCTGCTCGGTTTCGTCTTCCTGTACGTGGTCCCGATCGGCTACGCCGTCGAACGCAGCCTGTTCACCGTCCGGCAGTCCGGGCTGGGGCTGAGCGGCGGCACGACGCGGTTCGCGGGCCTGCACAACTACCAGCGCGGGCTGTCCGACTCGACGTTCCTCGGCGCGGTGTGGCGGGTCTTCCTCTTCGCCTGTGTGCAGATTCCCGCGATGCTCGTCATCAGCCTGCTGCTCGCCCTGCTCCTCGACTACCTGGCCGGTCGTGTTGCCAACCGATTCCGGGTCGCGCTGCTGGTCCCGTACATGATCCCGGGCGTGGTCGCGGCGATCGTCTGGGTCAACCTCTACAGCCCGAACGTCGGCCCGCTCACCGCCCTGGGCAAGGTCTTCGGCTGGTCGTGGAACTTCTTCGCCCCGAGCATGGTCTGGCCCTCCATCGGCAACCTGCTCACCTGGCACGGCATCGGCTACAACATGTTGATCATCTACGCCGCGCTGCAGAGCGTGCCGCGCGAGTTGTTCGACGCCGCCCGCGTCGACGGAGCGTCCGAGCTGCGGATCGCGCTGCGCATCAAGGTGCCGTACGTCCGCGGCGCCCTGGTGCTCACCGGCATGATCTCCATCATCGGCATGCTGCAGATCTTCAACGAGCCGATGCTGTTCCGGCACGTCACCCCGCAGACCGTCACCGACAGCTTCACCCCGATCATGGTCATTTACAACCAGGCGTTCAACGCCGGCGACTACAACTACGCCGCCGCCCTGTCGGTGCTGCTGGCCGTCCTGCTGGGCGCCGCGTCATACGTCTTCTACCGGCTCACCACGCGGGAGGGCACATGACAGCGGTGTCCGACGACACCCCGAAGGCCGAGCCGCGGCCCGCTCACGCCGCGGTCCGGCGTCGTACCCGCCCCGACAACGTGAGCCCGGCGGCCCGCCGCGCCGGTCACCGTTTCGTCCTGCTCGGACTGGTCCTGTTCGCCCTGTACAGCCTGTTCCCCGTCTACTGGCTGCTGGTGGCCGCCACCAAGGATCAGGCGGGCCTCTACCAGACGAACGGGCTGTGGTTCTCGGGCATGCACCTGTGGCAGAACATCCGCCAGGTGTTCGGCTACGACGGCGGCATCTTCTGGCGCTGGATCGCCAACTCGTTCCTGTACGCCGGGGTCGGCTCCCTCGGCGGCACGCTGGTCGCGCTCGCCGCCGGCTACGGACTGGCCCGGTTCGACTTCCCGGGTCGCAAGGTCGTCTTCGCCTGCGTCGTGGGCTCGTTCCTGGTCCCCACCGCGCTGCTCACTCTTCCGCTCTACCTGTTCTTCTCTTCCCTCGGGCTGGTGGACACCCCCTGGGCGATGCTGATCCCCTGCCTGATCAACCCGTTCAGCGTCTACCTCGCCAAGGTCTACACCGAGTCGGCGGTCCCGTACGAGTTGCTCGAGGCCGCCCGCCTGGACGGCGCGGGAGAGCTGCGGATCTTCGTCAGCATCGTGCTGCGGCTGATGACCACCGGCGGCGCCACCGTGTTCCTGCTCGCCTTCGTGAACACCTGGAACAGCTTCTTCCTGCCGCTGACCGTGCTGCGCAGCCAGAACAACTGGACGCTCGCCCTGGGCCTGTACAACTGGAGCGGCAAGCGCGCCGAGACCGGCGTCGACCTCACCAGCCTGGTCCTGACCGGATGCCTGCTGTCCATCATTCCGATGGCCGTGATGATGGTGGCGATGCGCCGCTACTGGCGCTCCGGCGTGACCTTGGGAAGCCTGAAGTGACCGCGCGGCCCTCCGGCGCAGGGCACCGGAGGGCCGCTTTTCACAACGTGCGCAGTTCGAAGAGGTCGAAGTCGGCGGGGGTCCGGGTGCCACCGAGATCCTGGGCGCACACGCCCACGTGGGCGCCGGTGAAGCGGAGCCGCTCGCCGTAGTCGTCGGAGAGCCTGCTCGCGTCGAGGACCGGGCCCACCGGCCGCCAGTCGTCTCCGTCCGGAGAGGCGGAGAAGCGCAGTTCGGCGCCGTCGAAACGGGCGCGCAGGTGGACCAGCGGCCAGTCGGCGATCTCGATGTCGTCGTCGGGGAGTTCGCGGTAGACCCCGTCGTCGGTGAGGACGATCCCGAGGACGCGTCCGCGCCCCTCGGCGTGGGTCACCCGAAGGTAGTAGTGCGTGGTGGTGTCGTACCAGCAGATCAAGCCCGCCAGCTGGGAGAAACGCGAGGGACGGAAGTCCATCACCGTCCGGGCCTCGCAGCGCACGGCGGTGAGGGGCGTGGCGACGAGGCTCTGGTCGAACAGCGAATGGAGGCTCTGCCTGCCACGCAGACGCAGCCAGCCAGGGCGTTCGGTGAGGCTCAGCCAGGACGCGTCAGGGGGCACCCGAAGCGTGCTCCATGTCGGGTCCAGCTCAGGAGAGTCGAAGTCGTCGCGACTCGGCCGCGCCGACGGTGGCGCGACGGGCGCCGAGCATGGTGCCGGGACCTCCAGCCGCGGCGTGCTGCCGCCGTCGGCGAGCCGCAGCCAGCCGTCGCTCGTCCACTCCACCCGTTGCAGACAGGTCTCACGCCCGAGGATGCAGCGGGGCCCGTCGGGAGTGGCGACGGGCCGGGAGGCCAGGTGCGCGAGATACCACTCGCCGTCGGCGGTCTCCACGAGCTCGCCGTGCCCGGCCTTCTGCAGGGGGAAGCCGGGGGAATCGCGGGTGGTCAGCAGGGAGCCACCCGGGTCGATCTCGTACGGACCTGTCAGGGAGCGGGAGCGGGCCATCAGAACGCCGTGGTTCCAGCCGGTGCCGCCTTCGGCGAGCATCAGGTAGTACCGGCCGTCCCGGCGGTAGAGGTTGGGCCCCTCGATGAGCTCGTCGTGCCGCAGGATGTTGACCGGCTCCCCGACCAGGGCCCGTTCGCCGTGGTCGTACTCCTGGAGGACGATCCCCGCGAAGGACGGGTGCCCCGCACGGTGATCCCACTGCTGGTTCACCAGCCATGTGCGGCCGTCGTCGTCGTGGAACAGTGACGGGTCGAAGCCGGAGGAGTTGAGGAAGATCGGCTCCGACCACGGGCCGCCGATCGCGGGTGCGGTGATCAGGAAGTTGTCGACGTCCTTGAACGGGGAGCCGACGGTCCGCACGATGCTGTAGACCAGCCAGAACCGGTCGTCGTGGTACGAGAGAGAAGGCGCCCAGACCCCGGCGGAATCCGCCACGCCGCGCAGGTCGAGCAGATCGGGTCGGTCGAGGATGTGGCCGGCGGCCTCCCAGCGGACGAGGTCGGCCGAGCGGTGGACCATCACGCCCGGATACCACTCGAAGGTGGACGTCGCGAGGAAGTACTCCGCGCCGACGCGCACGATGCTCGGGTCCGGATGGAAGCCGGGCAGTACCGGGTTGTGCGTCCAGCCCGTCATCGTGATCCTTCCGTACACGCCGGCCACCGATGGGACCGGCCGTCTCCGGGTTCTGATGGGGACGAGGGACCTGTGGTCAGCTCCGCGCGGGGCCGACGGAGTCGCGGATGACGATGTGGGTCCCCATCTTCAGGTACTGACCGCCGCCGTGCTCGCTCCGGTTGAGGGCCATCCGGACCGCGGCGCGACCGAGCTCCTCGTGAGGGACGTGCACGGTGGTCAGCGCCGGGAAGAGATCTTCGGCGAGGGGGATGTCGTCGAAGCCGACCACGGAGACGTCGTCCGGAACGCGGACTCCCGCCTCGCGCAGCGCGAACAGCACGCCGGCGGCCACCATGTCGGTCATGGCGAAGATGGCGCTGAACTCGGCCTTCCGGTCGAGGAGGTCACGTGTCGCGCGGTATCCGAACTCGCGGGCGAAGGGACCCTTGACCATCAGGCCCGGGTCGACGGGAAGCCCGCGGCCGCGCAGCGCGCGCTCATAGCCGTGGATGCGCCCGGTCGAGGTCGGCAGGCCGTCGACCGTCCCGAGCAGCGCGATGCGTTCGTGACCGGCCGACAGCAGGTAGCTGGTCATCGCGAACGCGCCGCCCTCGTTGTCGTACTCGACCACGGTCTGCGGGACGTCCCCGTTCAGCGCCGGCCGTCCGCACAGGACCAGGCGGGAACCGCTCCCGTCCAGGGCGTGGGCGAGCTTGGCCATGCGGTCCTGGTACTCCGGTGTCTCCGGGACACCGCCGACCAGGATCACCGCCTCGGCGCGCTGCTCTCGCATCAAGTTGATCAGCGCGAGCTCGCGATCGGGGTCGCCGTGGGTCGTGCAGACGAGGCACAGCCTGCCCTCGGCGGTGGCCTGCTCCTCCACGCCGCGGGCGATGTGCGCGAAGAACGGCCCGGTGACGTCGTTCACGACGAAGGCGACGGTGTTGGACGTGGCGGCGACGAGCGCGCGGGCGTTGGCGTTGACGACATAGTCGAGCTCACGCATCGCCCGCCGTACGCGGGCCCGGGTGGCCGCGGCGACCGGGTAGGTGCCGCCGATGACCCGGGACACGGTCGCCGGGGACACCCCCGCGCGAGCGGCCACCTCTTTGATCGTGCGGCGTTGGAGCGATGCACCGTCGGCGGCCGAGCGTCTCGCCATCGATCCTCCCGCCTGTCGACCTGTCCAGGTCATGCTATTGGTTCCACCCGCCCATGGCGGGCGGGTGTCCCGGACGGTCATGCGACGCGGATGATCATGCCACGCGGTCCAGATCGGTCTGGTTCACCTGGTGGACGAGCGGCCGCCCGTCCGTCAGTCGTTCCAGCTCTTCGACCGCGCTCCGTCCCAGCCGTTCCAGCTCGTTGCCCATCGAGCCCGCGATGTGCGGGGTCAGGAAGACGTTGGACAGCCGGAACAGGGGTGAGTCGGCGGGCGGCGGCTCGGGGTCGGTCACGTCGAGGACCGCGCTGATCCGGCCGTCGACCAGCTCGGCGATCAGCGCGTCATGGTCGACGAGGGCTCCCCGCGCGGTGTTGATCAACACGCTCCCGTCCGGGATCAGCGCCAGGCGGCGCCGGTTCAGCAGTCCGCGGGTCTGTGGGATGTCCGGAGCGTGCACGCTGATGATCGTGCTGGTGCGCAGCAGTTCGTCCAGCGGCAGGAGCTCCGCGCCGAGGCGGCGGGCCTCGGCGGCGTCCAGGTAGGGATCCGCGAGTGTCAGGGTCAGGTCGTACGGCCGGAGCAGTTCGAGCACGCGGCGGCCGACCCGGGATGCCCCGATCAGGCCGACCCGGCGCCCGTAGTTTCCTACCGCGGGGTCGTCTTCGGGACGGCGGTATGCGGGGTCGGCGCGGTAGCGCTCCCGAGCCTCGAACACGCCCTTGCCGGCCATCAGGACCGCGGCCACGGTGTACTCGGCCACCGGCAGGGCGTTGGCCTGCGCCGCGCTGGAGACGAGGAGCCCGCGCTCCCAGCAGGCGTCGCCGACCAGGTGGCGCACGCTCCCGGCGGCATGCACCACGGCACGCAGCCGCGGGGCGGCCGCGAGGACGGCGTCGTCCAGCCCGGGAGAGCCCCATCCGGTGATCAGGATCTCGGCCTGGGCGAGGGCCTGGGCGATCTCCGGCTGATCGAACCGCTGAGCCACGAGTGAGGTGTCGATGTCCACCAGCTTCTCGAGGCGGCTCATGAGAGGCGCCGGGAAGAGCTGGGACACATACTGCGCGCGCATGGCGAACAGCGCTTTCGGCCGGTCGGCCATAGACCAACTCCCCATGATCTGATAGAAAACGATTTCTATCGTAGGACAGCCCATCCGAAGGGTCAACCACCGATCAACCGACCCGGCGGAACGCCGATCGTGACGCGTAGGAGCAGCTCATGACGGCATCGCGAAACCCTCGCGAAACATCGGCGCAACGTCTTCGCCATCAACCCCTTGTGGCGTCGCCCGGGTAGTCGTACATTCCGCAGTAAGCGTTTTCTATCGTCAGCTTCCTTCCCCGCCCGAGGCGGGCTCCCCCCCAGAGGTATCTGATGAACGCCTACATGTCCCGTCGTACGGCCCTGCGGACCGCGGGCGCCGCGGTCCTGGCGGGCCATCTCGCCGGCACTCCGGGCACCGCACGAGCGGCGGACGACGAGGCGGACGCCTCACTGGTCACCTACCCCGTTCCGAACGGGGCGCCGGTCAACGACAGCTTCGTCGTGAAGGTCCGCACACCACGGGGCCGCCGGCGCACGCTGGGCGTGTACCTGGCGACGCTCAACCTGATCAACACCACCACCGGCACCGGGCAGACGCAGAACTCCTCCATGGCGTACTTCGACTTCACCGGCTCCGTGGAGGTCTCGGTCACCTACACCAAGGGCCGCATCCACAGCGCGCGGATCCGGCCGGACTCCTACGGCATCCAGCCCAGGGTGCACGGCGACACGCTGACGTTCACCCTGACCGAGCCGCGCAACGTCGTCATCCAGGTCAACGACGACATCTTCGACTGCGTCCACCTGCTGACGAACACGGTCGAGACCGACGTTCCCCACCCCGACGACCCGAACGTCATCTACTTCGGCCCCGGCGTGCACACCACGGCCGACGGCACCGTGACCGTCCCGAGCGGCTCGACGGTCTACCTCGCCGGCGGCGCCGTGCTGAAGTCGCGGGTGGTGTTCTCGAACGTCCAGAACGCCAGGCTGATCGGGCGCGGCGTCATCTGGGCGGCGCCCGGGGGCGGCGTGACCGCCGAATACTCCTCCGACATCACCATCGACGGCGTCACCATGCTGGATCCGAACGGCTACGCCGTCACCGCCGGTCAGGTCACCGGGCTGACGATCCGGAACCTGCGGGCGTTCAGCGCCAAGGGCAACGGGGACGGAATCGACCTGTTCAGCTGCAAGAACGCCGTGATCGACGGTGTCTTCATGCGCAACGCCGACGACTGCGTCGCCATCTACAACCACCGCTGGAACTACTACGGCGACAGCAGCGACATCACCGTCAAGAACTCCACGCTCTGGGCCGACGTCGCCCACCCGATCAACGTCGGCACGCACGGCAACTCCGACAGCCCCGAGACGCTGTCCGGTCTGACCTTCAGCAACATCGACATCCTCGACCACCGCGAGCCGCAGATGCTCTACCAGGGCTGCATCGCCCTCAACCCCGGCGACAGCAACCTGATCAAGAACGTGCGGTGCGAGGACATCCGCGTCGAGGACTTCCGCCAGGGCCAGCTGATCAACATGCGGATCATGTACAACACGAAGTACAACACCTCGCCGGGGCGCGGCATCGAGTCGGTGTACATCAAGAACCTCCGCTACACCGGCACGCACGCCAACCCGTCAGTGCTGGTCGGCTACGACGACGAACACCTCATCAAGGACGTCACCTTCGAGAATCTCGTCGTCAACGGCACGGTGATCGCCGACAGCATGAAGAAGCCCAGCTGGTACCTGACGTCGGACTTCGTGCCGATGTACGCCAACGAGCACGTGACGGGCCTGAGGTTCATCACCACGGCCGAAGCCCAGGCGGCCCGCTCATGACCCGTGCGCTGAGCCGCCGCGGATTCCTCGGCGCGGCCTCCTCCGCGGCACTCGCGGCCGCCGTCCCGCTCCTTCCGCCGGCGCGGGCATGGGCGGACGAACGCGTCACGGGGACGCCGTTCGCCTTCACCCACCCGGGGCTCCTGCACCGGCAGGGCGACCTGGACCGCATGAAGGCGGCCGTCGAGGCCCGGCAGGACCCCGTCCACTCCGGCTTTCAGTCGCTGGCCGCGCATCCCCGCTCGTCCGCCGGCTACACCGTGCAGAACACGGGACAGATCACTTCCTGGGGCCGCGGCCCGACGAACCACATGAACGAGGCGGCCGCCGACTCCGCCGCGGCCTACCAGAACGCGCTGATGTGGTGCGTCACCGGTGAGCGGGCCCACGCGGACAAGGCACGCGACATCCTCAACGCCTGGTCGACGTCGCTGCAGGCCGTCACCGGAGCGGACGGTCAGCTCGGCGCCGGCCTGCAGGGCTTCAAGTTCGTCAACGCGGCGGAGCTGCTGCGGCACAGCGGCTACGACGGCTGGGAACCGGCGGACATCGCCCGATGCGAGAGGTCGTTCCTCGACGTCTGGTACCGGGCCGTGTCCGGCTACATGCTCTACGCCAACGGCAACTGGGACCTGACGGCCATGCAGACGATCCTCGCCATCGGCGTCTTCTGCGAGGACCGCACCCTGTTCGAGGACGCACTGCGCTTCGCCGCCGCCGGAGCGGGCAACGGCAGCGTGCCCCACCGCATCGTCACCGCCGACGGCCAGGGCCAGGAGAGCGGCCGCGACCAGGGGCACGAGCAGCTGGCCGTCGGTCTGCTGGCCGACGTCGCCCAGGTCGCCTGGAACCAGGGCGTCGACCTGTACGGGTACATGGGCGACCGGATCCTGGCGAACGTCGAGTACGCCGCGCGCTACAACCTCGGCCACGACGTGCCCTTCGTCCCGGACCTGGACCGGACCGGCAAGTACGTCAAGCAGTCCGTTTCAGCGACCTCGCGCGGCAACCTCCCGCCGATCTATGAGATGGCCTACGCGCACTACCACGGTGTCCGTGGCCTGCCCACGCCGTACACCGAACAGGTGGTCTTCCGCGGCCCTGGCGGCGCCCGCGTGGTGGAGGGCAGCAACGACGACCTGCCGAGCTGGGGCACCCTGACGTACGCGGGCACGGCCGCGCCGGCGCCGCCCGCAGCCCCGCCGGCCGCGCCCGCCGGGCTGCACGCCGTACCCGCGGACGGCACGGTCACGATCTCCTGGCTCGCCGCCGCGTGGGCGGACACCTACACGGTGCTGCGTGCCACCGCCCCGGGCGGACCCTACGAGCGGATCGCCGACGGGGTCGCGTCGACGTCGTACACCGACCGGCCGCCGCACCGCGGCCGGACGTACCACTACGCGGTTTCCGCGGCGAACGCCTACGGGCGTGGCGCTGCCTCGGCCGTGATCGCCGCCTGCGCCGGGCTGCCGGGACCGTGGACCGGCCGGGACGTCGGTGACGTCCGAACGCCGGGCGGCGCCGCCTTCGACGGCGAGCGATTCACCCTGGAGGCGGGCGGCGCGGACATCGGCGGCACGGCCGACGCCTTCCACCTCGTCCATCTGCCGCTGCGCGGCGACGGCGTCGTCACGGCACGAGTCGTGTGGCCGCTGAGCTCGCAGTACTCCAAGGTGGGCGTGACGATGCGCGGCGCGCTGACGGCGGACGCGCCGCACGCCTCGATGCTGATCCAAGGGCTTCCGCTCAGCACCTGGAGCGGCGTGTGGACCACCCGGACCTCGGCCGGCGGCGCGACCTCGGCCACCGGCAGCACGCCGGTGCCGCCGTCGCAGCAGCAGGCCATCACGACCGCGGCCGCCTTCCCGCTCTCGAACCTCGGCACGCTCCCGGACTCCGCGACGCCGCTGGCGGCGCCGTACGTGGAGGCGGCGGGCGACGGCTACCGGATGCGCATGCCGTACTGGGTGCGGCTGGAACGCAGGGGGCGCCGCCTCGTCGGATCGATCTCCCCGGACGGTACGGAGTGGACCGAGGTGGGCTCCACCGAGATCGACCTGGGCCCCGAGGTCCACGCCGGCCTGGTGCTCTGCTCCTGCCTCGGCATCGACGCACCGTACGCCGAGACCGGAACGGCCGCGTTCGACAACGTCACGGTGACCGCCCGCGGCGAGGGCGGCTGGACGACGCCTCCTCCCACCCGGACCGCCACCGACCAGCGGGCCGAGTCCGGACGCAGCGCGATCGAGTTGACCTGGAGCGACCCGGATCTGTCCGCGACGTACGCGGTGCTGCGCTCGACCAGCGCGAGCGGCCCCTACGCGCGGATCGCCACCGGCGTGCGACCCGTCGGCTTCGGCACCCGCATCCGGCACATCGACGCCACCGGGACGCCGGGAAGGACGTATCACTACGTCGTCGCCAAGACGAGCGCCGGCGGCCGGGGGCCGCGTTCGGCATCGGTGAGCGCGGTCATGCCGTCCCCGCCGGCACCCGTGATCACCAGCCCGGCCGCCGCGTACGCCGACCAGGGTGAGCCATTCCAGTACCTGATCAGAGCCTCGTCCGACCCGGTGCGGTTCTCCGCCCGCGGCCTGCCCGAGGGGCTCCGCCTGGACCACCGCACCGGTCTGATCGCGGGGAGGCCCGCCGAGACGGGCCGGTTCACGGTCGCCGTGACGGCGGCCAACGCCACCACGTCCGCCTCCGCCTCCCTTGCCCTCACCGTCGGCACGCCGCCACCCGCCCCCTGGACGTACGGCGATGTCGGCGATGTCGTCCTCGACGAACGGCTGTTGGGCACCTTTGGCGTCGCCGCCGTCCGCGCTCCGGGCGTCACAAGTCATGACGGCGGCGCCTTCACCGTGCGCGGCGCCGGTCCCGACCTCAACGTCAACGGCCAAGGCTGGACCGGCCAGTTCGCCCGCGTTCCCGTCACCGGCGACCGTACGATCACCGCCCGCGTCGTCTCCCGCGCGGGGGCGGTGACGGCCGACCGGGTGGGCCTGCTCATGGCCAAGTCCCTCTCGCCGTTCGACCAGGCGGCCGGAGCCATCGTGGCCGGCACGGGCAGCGCCGCCGCCGGGACGCCGCAGCTCCTGCTGCGCAAGACCGTCGCCGGCGGAGGCACCACGCTCGCGAGCGGCGCCGCGGTCCCGCTCCCCCTCTGGCTGCGCCTGACACGAAGCGGCACCACCTTCACCGCGGACTTCTCCTCCGACGGCGAGACCTGGACGCCCATCGGCCAGGGCACCATTCCCGCCTTCGGCGACGCGCCCTACTACGCCGGCCTCGTGGTCTGCTCCCGCGACCCGGACGCCCTGACCACGACGCTCTTCGACCACGTGAGCGTCACACAGACCACCTCCTGACCGGAAACCCCGCCCAGGGAAGGAGTTCCATCACAATGAGCCGCAGGAACACGCACGGGATGAGCCGACGCGACCTGCTCCGCGTGGCCGGAGGCGTCGCCGCGGCGAGCGCCGTCGGCGGCAGCGCGGCGCTCACCGCCGGCAGCGCGAACGCCGCGCCCGCCACCTTCACCCACCCCGGCATGCTGCACAACTGGGGTGACATCAACCGCGCCAAGGTGCGGGTGAAAGCCGGAGACGACCCGTGGCTGTCGGGCTGGAACAGGCTGATCGCCAACTCGCACTCCGCCAGCACCTGGAAGCCCAACCCGCAGGCCACCATCATCCGCGGCGGCACCGGCCAGAACTACGGCACCCTCTACAACGACATCGCCGCCGCGTACCAGAACGCGCTGCGCTGGAACGTCGCGGGAACCACCGCCAACGGCGACTGCGCGCGCGACATCCTCAACGCCTGGTCCGCCACCCTCACCACCGTCACCGGCAACGCCGACCGGTTCCTCGCCGCCGGGATCTACGGCTGGCAGTTCGCCAACGCCGCCGAGCTGATGCGCGGCTACAGCGGCTTCGACCTCGCCCGGTTCCAGAAGATGATGGTCAACGTCTTCTACCCGCTCAACAACCAGTTCCTCACCAAGCACAACGACGCGTGCATCACCAACTACTGGGCCAACTGGGATCTGTGCAACATGGCCTCCATCCTGGCCATCGGCATCCTCAACGACGACGCGGCAAAGTTCGACCAGGCCGTCAACTACTTCAAGACCGGCGCGGGGAACGGCTCCATCGCCCACGCCGTGCCCTTCCTCTACTCCAACGTGAACGGGAACGACCTCGGCCAGTGGCAGGAGTCGGGCCGCGACCAGGGCCACACCATGATGGGCATGGGCCAGATGGGCGCCATCTGCGAGATGGCCTGGAACCAGGGCACCGACCTGTACGGCTACGACGGCCGGCGCTTCATGAAGGCCGCCCAGTACGTCGCCAAGTACAACACCGGCAACGACGTGCCGTTCACCACCTACACCTGGGGCAGCGGCACCAACTGCTCGCAGCAGTCGCAGACCGTGATCTCCTCCGCCTCGCGCGGGCAGGTGCGACCGGTGTGGGACATGATCTACTACCACTACGCCCGTCGCCTCTACCTGGACGTCCCCTACATCGGTGCCATCGCCGGGAACGGACGCCCCGAAGGCGGAGGCGGCGACTACGGCTCCGACAGCGGCGGCTACGACCAACTCGGCTTCGGCACCCTGATGTACGCCAAGTGAGCGATCCCCCGGCGCGGGCGTCCCGGGTCCGGCGCCCGGCCGGGGCGTCCTCACCGGGTCAGGGCGGTAGCCGGCAGGGCGCGGAGCCTGCTGACCGGAGAGAGAATGAGGCCGATCACGACGGTGGCCGAGCCGATAGCGGCGATCGTCAGCGCGTGTTCGGCTCCGAGCCGACCTGACAGGAGCCCGGCGGCCAGACCGCCGAGTGCCCCGCCGCCGAACAGGAGGGTGCGGAAGACCGCGGTCATGCGGCCCATCATCGGCTGCGGCGTGAGGGTCTGGCGAAGGCTGACAATGATCACGTTCGCGATTCCCAGGCCAAGGTAGGTGGTGAAGAACGACAGGACGAACATGCTGATCATCAGCGGCTTCGGCCCTGCGGCGATGACGATCAGCGTCGGGCCGAGCAGGAGGGCGGACTGGGCGACCAGGTAGACCAGGCCGAGCCTGAAGCGCCTGATCACCCGGCCGGAGAT
The DNA here is from genome assembly GCF_039542055.1 of Actinoallomurus vinaceus. Taxonomy (NCBI): domain Bacteria; kingdom Bacillati; phylum Actinomycetota; class Actinomycetes; order Streptosporangiales; family Thermomonosporaceae; genus Actinoallomurus; species Actinoallomurus vinaceus. The sequence continues at coordinate 426,939 of NZ_BAABHK010000006.1, read as the reverse complement.
CGCCGCGCCGATGAGGCCGCCGACGGAGGCGGCGGCGAAGATGCCGCCGAGGACCGCCGGGGAGAGGCCGAGGTCGCGGCCGCCGTACAGCAGGAACATGGTCCAGACGGCGATCATGGAGAAGTTGCAGCAGAACCCGACCAGCGCGAGCGCACGGAGGATGCGGTCTCCCACCACCCAGTGCAGGCCGTCACGCAGTTCGGCGAGCACGTGCCGCCTGGCCGCGGGATCAGGGGGCGGCTCGGCGGTACGGATGAGCAGCAACGACGCTACCGATGCCGCGTAGGAGAGGGCATCGACGACCAGCGCCACCGGTGCGGTGAGCGCCGACACCAGTAGCCCGGCCATTCCCGGGCCGGCCACGTCCGCCGAGGAGGAGCTGATGCTCATCTTCGCGGTGGCCTCGACATAGTGCTCGGGGCTTCGCACGAGTGCCGGGACGTACGACATCCAGCTCACGTCGAACACCACTGACGCGATGCCGACCGCACATGCGATGACCAGCAGTGTGCCCATGTTCAGCGCATGCGCCGCGTACAAGATGGGGACGAGGGCGATGAGGGTCATGCGGGCGACGTTGGCGGCGAGCATCGCCCGCCGTCGCCGTACGCGGTCGGCCCATACTCCGATGACCAGCGCGAGCCCCAGATAGGGCACGAGTTGGAGGAATCGCAGGAGGCCGACCTGTTCGTCGCTGGCGTGGAATGCCCGGATGGCCGTCAGCGGCAGTGCGAGGTTGGTCACCTGGGTGCCGAGCAGGGAGACGGTCTCGCCGAGCCAGAACGTGCGGAAGTCGCGGTTGCTCCACAGTCCCGTGCGCGGTGACGGCAGGGTGGCCGCGGAATCGGCCGGGGACGGGCGGCCCATCAGGCGCTGCCGCGGCGGGCGAGTTCGGCGACGGTGTCGGCGACGGCGTCGACTTCTTCCTCGGTGTTGTAGTAGTGCGGAGACAGGCGCAGACACCAGTCCACATCCTTGTCGCCGAAGTCGAACTGGGCGAACTCCCGGAAGCTCAACGCCGAGTTGACACCCCGCGCGTCCATCGCCTCCTTGAACAGGTGCGGCTCCCACCCGGCGATCTCGAAGGTGACCAGGGCGGCCAGGTCCAGGCCCCGGTCGAGAGTCCGGACTCCGGGGATCCGGGCGAGCCGTTCGCGCAGCCGATCCGCCAGAGCGGGTGTACGGCGGGAGATCGGCTCCAGGCCCACCCGCAAGGCGTAACGCACGGCCGCCGCGCAGCCGAGCACGGTCGCGTACGGGAACTCCCATTCCTCGAACCGTGCCGCCGTATCGACCGGCCGGTATTCGCCGGGCGCGACCCAGCGTGCGCCGTACATGTCGATGAAGAGCGGCTCGTATCCCTCGCGCAGGACCCGGTCGGAGACGTACAGGAAGCCGGAGCCGCGCGGGCCCCGGAGGAACTTGCGGCAGGTCGCGGTGAGCAGGTCGCAGCCGATCTCGGCCACGTCGATCTCGTACTGCCCGACGGACTGGCACGCGTCCACCAGATACAGCAGGTCGAGCTCGCGGCAGTGGCGGCCGAGCTGCGCTACCGGCTGTACGAGCCCGGAGTTGGTGGGGACGTGCGTCGCCGCCACCAATCGCGGGCGTCGCTTCCGCATGAGAGCCGCCATCGCCTCGACGTCGACGCCGCTGCCGTCCGCGTGGTCGGGAGCATGGACCACCTCGACGCCGAACCGCTTGCGCAGGGCAAGGAACGCGATCTGGTTGGAGATGAAGTCATTGCGCGTGGTGAGGATGACGTCGCCGGTCCGGAACTCGATCGCCGAGAGCGCTTTGGTGTACGCGTGCGTAGCGCTTCCAGAAAATGCGATGTTCCGAGGATCGGCCCCCAGCAGGTCGGCGATCGCCGCGTAGAAGTCGGCGACCCGGTCCGCCTGAGCAGCCGACGCCTCGTAACCGCCGATAGCCGCCTCAAGGCTCAGGTGGTCGCGCATCACCTCAAGCACCGAATCGACCAGGAGGCCGCAACCGGCGTTGTTGAAGTGGATGACCGATTCACAGCCGGGGGTGTCGGCCCGCAGGGCGGCGATGTCGAGAAGCGGTTCCCGATCATTGTTAGAAGCACTACCATTGATCTTCATGTCCGACGGTAGCAGTTCGGAAGAACTGGCGGCCATCCTGCGTGCCGAGATCGCCGCGTTCGCTCCCGGCGACCGGCTGCCCAGCAGCCGCGACCTGACCAAGCGCCATGCGGTCGGTCCGGCCACGGTGGCGCGCGCGATCGCGTTGCTGGCCGCCGAGGGCACCGTGGTGACCCGCCCCGGCAGCGGCACCTATGTGGCCGCACGCCGGCCCCAGGCGAACACGCGACCCGCGGACACTTCGTGGCAGGCCGTCGCGCTGGCCGGGCGCCACTTCGACCCCGGCACCCTGGACACGCCACGGGTGACCGACGGACTGATCGTCATGTCGGGCGGCTACCTGCACGAGTCACTCCAACCGACCAAGGCGCTGTCAGCCGCGCTCGCTCGCGCCGCCCGCCGCCCCGACGCGTGGCGTCGAGCGCCGGCGGCCGGCCTGGCCCCGCTCCGCACGATCTTCGCCCGATCGGCCGGGAGCGGCGTGAGCCCGCGGGATGTGCTGGTCACCAGCGGCGGCCAGGCGGCCTTGTCCATGGTGTTCCGGGCCATCGCCGCACCGGGCGGTCCGGTCCTGGTGGAGTCGCCGACCTACCCTGGCGCGCTGGCCGCCGCCCGTGCGGCCGGGCTCCAGCCCGTCCCCGTCCCCACCGACGACGACGGCATACGCCCCGACCTGCTCGCGGACGCGTTCGAGATGACCAAGGCCCGGCTGCTCTACTGCCAGCCGACCTTCCACAATCCCACTGGAGCGCTGTTGCCGCCCGGCCGCCGCCGGCAGATCGTGGACATCGCTCGCGCCGCGGGCGCCTTCCTCATCGAGGACGACTTCGCCCGCCACCTCGGTCACGGCCGCCCCGTGCCCCCTCCTCTGATCGCCGACGACAGCGACGGCACGGTCCTGTACGTCACCTCACTGACGAAACCGGCCTCGCCGAGCCTGCGTATCGGGGCCGTCATCGCACGTGGTCCCGTCATGCGACGGCTCCAGGGAATGCGGCTGGTGGACGACTTCTTCATCGCCAGGCCCTTCCAAGAGGCGGCCATCGAACTGCTCAGCACCCCGGCCTGGGACCGCCACCTGCGTGCCCTGTCCGCCGCCCTGCACGAACGCTGCACGACGCTGGCCACCGCCCTGGCCCGGCAGATACCCGACTGGACCATCACCCGGATCCCGCAAGGCGGCCTGCACCTGTGGGTCCGCCTCCCACCGGGACATACCGACACCGCCGCCGACGCGGCCCGTGCCCAGGGAGTCGCGGTCGAATCCGGCGACCGCTTCTTCCCCGCCGAGCCCTCCGGCGCCCATCTCCGCCTGAGTTTCGCCGCCACGGCAGACCTCGCCGAGCTCACCGAGGGCGTCCGCGGCCTCGCCGCCGCGGCTGACGACCTCGACCACAGACGCTGATGACTTCCGCGACTTGAGGGTCTGACATCGCCTTCCAGGTGGTCTGTCGGAAAAACTCTCAAATAGCACTTCAATGGAAGACTTGAAGGTAGGAGATCAGCCACATCTTTGATCGAGGAAGGGACGTACGCCGTGACGCAGGACGACATCGTCGAATTCGTGGCCGGCTTGCCGGGGGTGGCCGCGGAAACCGCGAGCGAGGCCACCGGAGCGCCGGAGATCGCCTGGGGCGACACGTTCTTCTACTACGACCCGGACGGCGACAGGCCCGTCGAACGGCTCCCGTTCGCGACGATCGTGATCAAGGACTACGACGGGTTCGACACGGCCTCCGACCTGAACCGCCCCGGCGTGTTCCGGCTGAACATCGCCGTCGGCCGGAAGAAGTTCGAAGAGCTCGTCGGCCACCCGCCCGCGGCGCACGCCGACCACAGAGCCGACTTCGACTACACGGTGACCGACCGGCTCCTCCCCCACCCGGTGTACGCCGCCCAGGGCTGGATCTGCGTCCTCAACCCCAGTGACGCGACCGCCGACCAGGCGCGTTCCCTTCTGAGCGAAGCGCACGCCCGGGAGGCCGAACGGCTCGACCGGCGCCGGCCGAAGCCCGGCCGGGCGTAGACCGCCCGCGCCGTACGGGAGCGGCGGTCGTTCGGGACGGGGAATCCGCACCGGCGCTCGCCGCTGACCGGCCCAGCGACGAAAGGGAATGAAAGCCGTTTACCCGGCTATTGACGTTCGCTTACCGTGACCGCTGACAGACCTGTAGCCGCGCCGGGGTCGCCGGTAACGGCCCGGTCAGAGGAGGTCGGGATGAGTGCGTACAGCCTAGGCTGCACGGCGAAGGTCCTCACGGCGCTCATCCTGTCGGCGATCACGCTCAGCGCGCCCACGCGCGTCTCCGCGGCGAACTCACTCGCCATGCTCGGCGCCGACGTGTCGAGCGCGCAGCGAGCCCTCGACCTCGGCGCGAAGTATTACGACGCGAGCGGGAACGCGAGGGACCCGCTCGACATCCTCAAGGGCCTCGGCGTGAACTACGTCCGGCTGCGGGTCTGGAACAACCCGGCCAGCGGCTACGACAACAAGGCCAAGGTGCTCGCGTACGCGAAGACGGTCAAGGCCAAGGGCCTCAGGCTGCTGATCGACTTCCACTACTCGGACACCTGGGCCGACCCGAGCCACCAGCGCAAGCCCGCGGCCTGGTCCGGTCACGCCATCAGCCAGTTGCAGACCGACGTGTACGACCACACCTACGACGTCTGCACCGCCCTCAAGGCCCAGGGCACCGCGCCGGACAGCGTGCAGATCGGCAACGAGATCAACGTCGGCATGCTGTGGGACGACGGCAAGGTGATCAACAACAACTTCACGAACCTCAGCCTGCTGCTCAAGGCGGGCTACAACGCGACGAAGGCGTGCAACGGCGGGACCAAGGTCGTCATTCACACCGCGGACGCCGACAGCGACGAGCACGCCCGCTGGTTCTACGACGGGATCACCGCCAAAGGCGTCAAGTGGGACATCACGGGCCTGTCGTACTACTGCATATGGCACGGCTCGCTGGCCAATCTTTACAACGTCATCGCCGACGTGAAGTCCCGGTACGGCAAGGATGTGGTCGTCGCCGAGACGGCGTACCCCTTCACCTCGGCGGATGCCGACGGCACGGCCAACTCCGTGACCTCGGGCTGCTCGGGCTACCCGCTGACGTGGGAGGGCCAGGCCACCAACTTCACCGACGTGCAGAACACCGCCCGTAACGCCGGCGCGATCGGCGTCTTCTACTGGGAGCCGACCTGGTACGCGGTCCCCGGCAACGGCTGGGATCCGGCGAACATCCAGGGCAGCGGGGACGGCTGGGACAACATGGCCGTCTTCGACTGGACCGGCCACGTGAACCCGAACGTCCGCTGGACCCCGTAGCCGGGGACCACGCCCGTTCCACACCGGAGCGGGCGCCTTCGTCATCCTCGGGACCCGACGGGGACGGCCTCTCCTCACCCGCGCGTCATATCGCCGCCACGGCCTTCAGGTCATGATCAGCCTGCCCTGGTACCCCAGAGAAAGGCGTGGCCCGTGATGAGGAAGTCGTTGATTGCGACATTCGTGGCCGCGGTGGTGGTGTGCTCCGGTGCGGGTGCGGCCACCGCGTCCGCCGAGGACGGACCGCTTTACACGAGTACGACGCGGGTCGCGCCCGGAGTGGTGTTCCGGACGTTCCAGACGAACAGCGCAGGCGGGCTGGTCATCGGTGACCTGCTCGAGGTCGACCTGCACGACCCGCACGTACGGGTCGGGTTGCTCCATCCCCCGGCGATCGCCCAGCGCGAACCGGTGTCGGCCATGGCCAACGCCCAGCAGGCGGTGGCGGGGGTCAACGGCGACTTCTTCAACATCAGCGAGACCCATCCGGGGATCGTCCCGACCGGATCGTCGGTCGGACCGGAGATCGCCGACGGTCACGACCTGAAGGCGGCGGTCCCCGACGGGCAGCGGTTCGGCCCGGCACTGCCCCCGGGCACGTCGACCCAGGACGTGCTCGGAGTCGGCCGGGACCACGAGGCGCGCGTGACCAACCTGCGCCTGACCGGCTCGATCCGCACCCGCCACGGCAGGCTGCCACTGCGCGGGCTGAACCAGTACGCCCTGCCGGTCGGCGGGATCGGCGCCTTCACCGCCGACTGGGGCGCGACCTCGCGGGCCCGCGCGGTCTGCGGCACCGACGCCGTGCGAAGCGATCCGTGCAGCCTCGACGCCGCCGAGGTGACCGTACGGCGCGGCGTCGTGACCCAGATGAGCGACGTGATCGGCGCGGGCCCGATCCCGGCGGACACGACCGTGCTGGTCGGCCGGGAGGCGGGCGCCGACACCCTGCGCGGTCTCCGGCCCGGCGACCGCGTACGGGTCCGGTACGACCTCGCGGGCCGCGGACACCTGCGGTTCGCGGTCGGCGGCTTTCCGATCCTCCGCGACGGCGCACCCCTGACGGGCCTGGACGCCGTCACCCGGGCCCCGCGCACCGGTGCGGGAGTGAGCCGGAACGGCCGGCGGCTGTACCTGGTCGTCGTCGACGGCCGCCTCGCGAACAGCGCCGGCATGAGCGTCGCCGAACTGTCCGCGTTCCTGGCCCAGGTCGGCGCCGACGACGGGATGAACATGGACGGCGGCGGCTCCTCGACCTTCGCCGTACGCGGGCCGGGCGAGCCGTACGTGACCGTGCGCAACACCCCGGCGGACGGCTCGGAGCGGGCGGTCGCCAACGGCATCGGGATCTTCACCCGCCCCTGAGCGTCGGCCGGCGCCGCCGTGCCCGCCTGAGCCGGGCGCGGCGGCGCCGAGCTTCTCGGCTCCGCCGACGGTATGAAGCCGCCGGCACGGCGCGGACCGTTCACCGGCGCCGGGTCGGCGCGCGATGGAGACGGGACCCGGAGCCCCGCCGCTCCGGGTCCCGAGCCTGTCAGGCGGCGACGGCCGACGTGTAGTGACGTGCCTCGTCGCCCTCGATGACGTGACTCTCCCTGCCGTCGACGCCGACCGGAACGTCGCCCGCGACGGTCACCCGGTGCAGCGTCTCTGATCAGCTTCGGGATCCGTAGTCACATTGAATTGGGTGCTGTGACTGGGGGATCTGTCCACCCGAGGTGGGGTGGCGTGGGCGTGTAGGTGGAAACCTGCGCCCAGCGCCGCTCCTTTGGGCCGGTGCCGTGGCCGGTTCCGGCTGGTGGGGATGGTTGAGCTGATCGTGTGCACGATAGTCGTTCGCACGCCCTGGTACCGGCAGGCCGCCCGAGGCGGTCTGTGGTCCGTGTGAGCGTGTCCCTCCGGACGCTGACCCGCCGGCCTTTGGAGGCTGGGGGTGGAGGGTGCCCTGCGTCGCCTGGGCACGGGGCGTGAGGTTCGGCGCGGGGTGGGGCCGGCTTTGGACCGGTCACCCCCACTGGCCTTAAGAGTCGCGGTCGGCGTGACGACCGCACTCGCTTCGAGTTCGTCGATCACGCGGGGGATGGCCATCTGGCCGGTGGCACGGTCGACGACGATGGTTTTGGTCTGGTGGGTGAGGCCGCGGGCGGCGATGCGCCGCCATGCGCCGTGGTCGCGGTCGCCTTGCCAGCCACAGTCAGGGTCGGGGCAGATCGCCCATTTCCACCCGGGTTCGCCGGGGCGGTCGGGTGCTTTGCAGTGCCGCAGCGGCATCAGACACTGCGGGCAGTGCTTGGAAGTGTTCTTCGGTGGGACGGTGACGACGGCGATGCCGGTCTCGGCGGCCAGGTGCCGCATGTTGCCGACGATCTGTCCGCGCACGGCCTGGGAGAGGCGGGTGTTGAGGGTGCGGCCCATGCCCTTGGCCTCCATCGACCGCAGATCCTCCACATAGATCACACTCGCCCCGGCGGCGATCGCCTGGTCCACTGCCCAGCGCGCGGCCGACCAAGCGAGCGCGTCGTTCAAACCTGTACGGCGGTCGGCGACGTGCCGGCGTTCGGCCGTCAATACTGCGTGCTTGGCGACCAGGTGGTGGTCCTCCTGGCTGCCGATGAGGCGTTCGTAGGCATCGGTTTTGGCGTGCAGGTGTTCGCCGTAGCGGCGCAGCCGGTGCTGGCGGGCCATCACCCCACCGGCCCGGAACATCGCCCCGGCCCCCAACGCGGTGATGGTGCCATCGGGACGCAAACGACAAGCCCCCGCACTGAGCAGGGTGTTCAGACCCCAGTCGATGCCCAGCGCCGTCGTGTGACCCTTCGGTTCGGCTTTGGGGACGGCGCGGGAGAACGCCAGGTCGGCATACACTTTGCCACCGGCCGGCCCAGTGGTGGGCCGGAGTGTGGGCAGGTGCAGCACCGCGCCAGCGGGCACGGTGGGCGGCAGAGTGAGTGGGCAGGCGACCCAGGCCCAGTCGACATACGAGCACGGATCCGGACGGACGGGCAACTGCAGCCGCAGCAACACCCTCGCTGGGTCATCGTCGGCGCGTTCCAGGGTGGCCTGCTGCCGGTCCACTGCGGCCAAAACCAGCATTCGCGCCACGCGCGGCGTATCTTCCAGGTCGAACACATCGGCCGGAAGCCGCCCATGAGCGTCGACAAAGGCGGTGATCTGCCTGGTGCGCGCTTTGACCACGCCGGCGGGCAGGGCCCTGCCGTCGGGGATCGCCTCGCGGACGGCGTCCCATTCGGCCAGGGTGCGTTTGGCGGGGTCGGCGGGCCAGGTCGCCAGGATCCCCGCGACCATCTCGGCGCGGTGCTGCGCGCCGCGCAGGATCCGTCCGGCCTGTTCTTGAGCCATCCGCATGATCCGGTCATTGACCTTGACCCCGCCTGGGACGGTTACGCCCCAGCCCAAGCGGCGCAACGCCATCCACGCATTCGACGGCAAGACACGGCCCGCACCATCCATCCCGGTGGCCAGAACGGCCACGTCGTCGGCATTCCAGTGCCCGGCCAATAGGCTGGCGGTCATCCCAGCAACCAGGCCCGTGGCCCAGCCCACCCGCTCGGCCACCACCCGCGCCGTCAGGGCCTCTCCGGTCTTCTCATCCACCCCGCCGCGCAATAGCGCGTGGGCGGTCGCGGTCCGGGCCACCTGACCGGCGGCCAACCGAAGTTTCCGGCTCATGCGACACGAACGGACGACACGCGACCAAGCATGTACGCACAGTAGCGACCTGTATCCGCATTCCGCCCGGTGATTCGAAAATCCGAGCGAGATCATCCCGTCAAGGTGCCGACCGCCCACTGGCGACGCACGCTTTCGCCATCTTGAGCGACCACAGCAACTCGCACCCTTACCGCTTCGCAATATTTCGGATTCCTAAGGAAACCTATGAGCCTGGCGAAGGGAGATCGGCGAGATCGTCAGCCGCGACAGCGGGCGGCGGCGACACGGACCAGGTCGACGTGCCGCCGGCGGGTGAGAGCGGGCCGGACGCGCATAAACAGATGCAAACATGCCGATACCGGGCTAGTCAACCTTCCCTACCGATTTAGCAGGGAATTGATTTCCCCATCCGTGGGTAAAGATCCGCCGGGGGATCGACGGACCGGACAAAGGACCAGACATGGGCATACCCCTGCTCGGCGACATCCGCGACCAGGCCGGCGGCCTCGACCGCGACCAGCGGAACGCGTTCCTCGCGGCATTCCTCGGCTGGATGATGGACGCGTTCGACTACTTCCTTCTCGTCTTCGTCATCACCGAGGTCGCCAAGGACTTCGGCACGTCGGCGGAGAAGGTCACCGTCGCGACGACGCTGACCCTCATAGCCCGGCCGCTCGGCGCGTACCTGTTCGGGCTATGGGCGGACAAGGTCGGCCGGCGGCTCCCCCTCATGGCCGACGTCATCTTCTACTCGCTCATCGAGATGATCTCCGGGTTCTCGACCTCGCTGACGATGCTGCTCATCCTGCGCTTCCTGTACGGCATCGGCATGGGCGGCGAGTGGGGGCTGGGCGTCTCCCTGGCGATGGAGAAGATCCCGCCGGAGAAGCGCGGCTTCTACTCCGGCATGCTCCAGGTCGGCTACCCCGCGGGCTACCTGGTGGCGGCGCTCGCCTACTTCGCGATCACCCCGCTGTTCGGCTGGCGCGGCCTGTTCATCTTCGGGGCGGTGCCCGCGCTCATCGCGCTGTGGGTGCGCTACCGCGTGGGCGAGTCGGAGGTCTGGGAGCGCACCAACGCCCGGCTGCAGATGACGCGCACGCCGCTGCGCAAGGTCTTCTTCGACCGGAAGGTACTGATCCGGTTCTTCTACCTGGTGCTGCTCATGACGGCCTTCAACTTCATGAGCCACGGCACGCAGGACGTCTACCCGACCTTTTTGAAGAAGGGGCTGCACCACTCCCCGCACTACGCGGTCGGCATCGCGGTGATCTACAACATCGGCGCCATCCTCGGCGGCGTCCTCTGTGGCACGCTCTCTCAGCGTTTCGGGCGGCGCCGGGCCATCGTCGGCTCCGCCATGCTCGCGCTGCTGGTGGTGCCGTTGTTCGCCTACTCCAAGAGCACGGCGCTCCTGGCGATCAGCGCCTTCCTGATGCAGTTCTTCGTCCAGGGCGCCTGGGGCGTCATCCCCGCCCATCTCACCGAGATGTCACCCGACGCCATCCGCGGCTTCTACCCCGGCGTCACCTACCAGCTCGGCAACCTGCTCGCCGCCATCAACCTTCCGCTCCAGGAGCGCCTGGCCGACTCGCACGGGTACTCATTCGCGTTCGGGGTCGTGGTGGCGCCGACGCTCCTGGCGGTGGTCCTGCTGACCGCGTTCGGGCGCGAGGCACACGGCGTGGAGTTCGGCAGCGCTCCCACCGCACCGCCGGACACCGAGAGTCCGGTCCAGGCCCCCGTGGCCGAACCTGGTCAGGCGACGTCGTAGCGCTCGCGGGAGCGGGCGATGGCCGTGATGTTCTCCTCCGCCCACGCGCGGAGGACGTCCAGCGGGCCGATCAGGCTCCGGCCGAGGTCGGTCAGCGCGTACTCGACGCGGGGCGGCACCTCCGCGTAGACCCGGCGGCTGACGAGGCCGTCGCGTTCGAGGGCGCGAAGCGTGCGCGTGAGGACCTTCGGGGTCACCCCGCGCACGCTTTCGCGCAGCTCGGTGAACCGCAGCTCGCCCCGCGCCAGGTGCAGGATGACCAGGACGCTCCACTTGTCGCCGATCCGGTCGATCACCTGCCGGGTGGGGCAGTCCGGGTCGTCGAGATCTCCCCTGACCGCGACCGCCACCGCGTTGGTATCCATGAGGACACTATAGGTCTTCAAAGACACTGATATCCGTTGGAAATCAACCGCCCACCTGGCCCGTTGAAGGCAGCGAGACCGAATCGATCAGGGAGAGACCATGGCGAAGATCGCAGTAGTGGGCGCGACGGGGAACATCGGCGGCAGCATCGTGCGGGAGGCCCTGAATCGCGGCCACGAGGTCACGGCCGTCGTCCGCGACCCGGCCAAACTCGGCGACCGCCCGGAGGCGCTCGAGGTGGCGGCGGTCACCGACGTCTTCGACCCCAAGACGATCGCCGAGACCGTCCGCGGCCACGACGTCGTCGTGAGCGCGCTCGGCAGCGCCGGAAAGGACTCGGGGGTGTACCAGCGGGCCGCCGAGGCGTACGTCGAGGCCCTACGCGGCCTGGGCGATGAGGCGCCGCGCCTCATCGTGGTCGGTGGCGCGGGCAGCCTGGAGATCGCCCCCGGCACGCGGGTCCTCGACCTTCCGGACTTCCCCGAGGCGTACCGGCCGGACGCCACCGCGCAGGCCGAGGTGCTCGCCTACTACCGCACGGTGCCCGACGTGAAGTGGACCTACTTCAGCCCCGCCGCGGAGATCGGCCCCGGCACCCGTACCGGCGGCTACCGGACCGACGCCGACCGGCTGGTCACCGACGCGGCCGGGGACAGCCGCATCTCCTACGAGGACTATGCCGCCGCCCTGGTGGACGAGATCGAGAAGCCGCAGTACATCGGCGCGCGCTTCACCGCCGCCGCCGTCTGATCCCTCGTACCCCCGTCCGAACGCGGCCGGTCGCCCGGCGAGGTGACCGGCCGCGCCGTACGAGCGGTCACCACCGGGCCGTACGAGCGGTCACCGCGGCACCGGTCCCGTCGTCCTCGAAGAAGCCACCGTCCGCGCCGTACGGGCGGTCACCACGGCACGGGTCCCTGGTCGTTGAAGAAGCCGCCGCTCGGGCCGTCGGCGGAGAGCGTGGCGAACTCGACGATGACCCGGGCGCCCTCCGCGACGGTACGCGTGCCCTGGTGGCCGGTCATGTCCGTCGCCGTGTAGCCGGGGGTGACCGCGTTGATCCGGATGTGCGCCAGAGTGGGATCCGCCGCGAACGCCCGGGCGTACTGGAGCGTCAGCATGTTCAAGACCGTCTTCGAGGTCGCGTACGCGAGCCGCCGGCCGGCGTCGCCGCCGAAGTCCGTGCCGTCGCCGGTCAGGGCGAGTGACGCGGTCGTGCTGGAGACGTTCACGACGCGCGCGCGGGCCTGCGCGCGGCAGGCGTCGAACGGACCCGCCGCAACGTCGTGGCCGCCGGACGCCGGCTCCTCGTCGAGCGGGGCTATCACCGGCTGAGTCTGGAAGACGTCGCCGCGGCGGCCGAGGTCACCCGCGTCACGATCTACCGCCGGTTCGGGTCCAAGCTGGGACTCCTGGACGCCATCGCCGAGGACCTCGCCCAACGCGCCCAGGTCGTCACCGCGGTCGGCGACGCCGCCGCGCTTGCCGACCCCGTGGAGGCGTTCCGGGCGATGGTGCGCGAGTTCTGCCGGTTCTGGGGCACCGATCCGGACCTGTTGCGCCGGCTCGTGAGCCTGTCCGCCGTCGCGCCGGAGGCGCAGCGGCTGATCGACGACCGGGAGCGGTGGCGCTACGACCAGATCGCCGGGTTCGTGTACCGCCTGGCCGTGACGGACCGGCTCCAGCCGGCGTTCGACGCGGACCACGCCGTCGCCGCCGTCGGAGCCGTCACCGGCTTCCCGGCCTGTGACGCCATGGCGAGCCGCCTGGGCGTCGGCCTCGCCGACCTGGACGGAGCCCTCATCGCCCTGCTCGCCGGTGTGGTCCGCCTGGAGTGACGCACCCGCCCGCCCGCGAATCCGCCGGTCGTGGAGCGGTCCGGCGGTGACGGCTCCCCGGGCGGGATGGGCGGGGACGTGGTTTCGGCATCCCCGCCCTGAGCGTTCGCGTCTACACATAGAGTGCATGCCTGGCGAACGCCGGGAGAACGACGAGTGCCGGGAAGGGTGGGTGCTCCGCGATGGCCGGACGGCACCGCTCTCGGCCGTTCCCGGGCGCGCCATTCGCGTATCGGCCGAGGTGCGGCAACAATCGATGAGTCTTGTCCGTGGACACCGAGGAGAACGATGCAGGAGGTCTGGCCGGGCACCCCTTACCCGCTGGGTGCCACCTGGGACGGCACCGGCACGAACTTCGCGCTGTTCTCGGAGGTGGCACAGCGTGTCGAGCTGTGCCTGTTCGACGAGGACGGCACCGAGACGCGCCACGCCCTGCCCGAGGCGGACGGCTTCGTCTGGCACGGCTATCTCCCCGGGATCGGTCCGGGTCAGCGGTACGGCTACCGGGTGCACGGACCGTACGACCCGGCCCAGGGCGACCGGTGCAACCCCGCCAAGCTGCTGCTGGACCCGTACGGCAAGGCGGTCGACGGCGACGTGCGGTGGCACGAGTCCCTCTTCTCCTACCGGTTCGCCGCCCCGACGGAGCTCAACGGCGAGGACAGCGCCCCGTACATGCCGAAGAACGTGGTGATCAATCCGTTCTTCGACTGGGGCGACGACCGCGCGCCGCGGACGCCGTACCACGAGACGGTGATCTACGAGGCGCACGTCAAGGGGCTCACACAACTGCATCCGGCGATCCCGGAGGGCCAGCGCGGCACCTACGCGGGGCTGGCCCACCCGGCGATGATCGATCACCTCAAAGAGCTGGGCGTCACGGCGATCGAGCTGATGCCGGTGCACCAGTTCGTCTCCGAGCACGCGCTGGTGGCGCGCGGCCTGGCGAACTACTGGGGCTACAACACGATCGGGTTCCTCGCCCCGCACAACGCCTACTCCTCGTCCGGGCAGCTCGGTGAGCAGGTCCTGGAGTTCAAGGCGATGGTGCGGACCCTGCACGAGGCGGGCATCGAGGTGATCCTCGACGTGGTCTACAACCACACCGCCGAGGGCGACCACCTGGGTCCCACGCTCAGTTTCCGCGGGATCGACAACGCGGCCTACTACCGGCTCCGCGACACCGACAAGCGGTACAACCTGGACTACACCGGCTGCGGCAACAGCCTCAACGGCCGGCACCCGCACGCACTCCAGCTGATCATGGACTCGCTGCGGTACTGGATCACCGAGATGCACGTGGACGGGTTCCGGTTCGACCTGGCGTCGGCGCTGGCGCGGGAGTTCCACGACGTGGACCGGCTGTCGGCGTTCTTCGACCTGGTCCAGCAGGACCCGATCGTGTCCCAGGTGAAGTTGATCGCCGAGCCGTGGGACGTCGGCGAGGGCGGTTACCAGGTCGGCAACTTCCCGCCGCTGTGGACCGAGTGGAACGGCAAGTACCGCGACTCGGTCCGCGACTTCTGGCGCGGCCAGCCGGCGCTGCAGGAGTTCGCCTCGCGCCTGACCGGCTCCAGCGACCTGTACGCCGACGACGGCCGCCGGCCGCTCGCCTCCATCAACTTCGTCACCTGCCACGATGGCTTCACGCTGCGCGACCTCGTCTCGTACGACCGCAAGCACAACGAGGCGAACGGCGAGAACAACCGCGACGGCACCGACGACAACCGCTCCTGGAACCACGGCGTCGAGGGCGAGACGGACGACCCGGCGATCAGGGCGTTGCGCGCCCGGCAGCAGCGCAACCTCATCGCCACGCTCTTCCTCTCCCAGGGCGTGCCCATGCTGTCGCACGGCGACGAGCTGAACCGCACGCAGCGCGGCAACAACAACGCCTACTGCCAGGACAACGAGCTGGCCTGGGTCTCCTGGGACGGAGACGAGGACCTCGTCGACTTCGTCCGTACGGTGTCGCGGCTGCGCAGCGAGCACCCGGTGTTCCGGCGGCGGCGGTTCTTCCAGGGGCGCACCCAGGGCGGCGAGCTGGACGGGCAGCGCGACATCGGCTGGCTCACGCCCGCGGGGGCGGAGATGACCGACGCGGACTGGAACATCGGATACGCCAAGGCGGTCGCGGTGTACCTCAATGGGGACGCGATCACCGAGCCGGACCCACGCGGGCAGCGGGTCCGGGACGATTCGTTCCTGCTGCTGCTGAACGCGCACTCCGACGGCATCGTGTTCCGCATTCCCGACGAGCGCTTCGGCGAGCGGTGGGAGGTCGTGCTCGACACCTCGCTGTCGAAACCGGCCGAGCGCGGACCCGTCAAGGCCAACGACCGGCTCGAGGTCACCGACCGGGCCCTGGTGCTGCTGCGCCGGGTCGTCTCGGGCTGAGACCGGCCCGGCACCGGCCGGCCTGAGGCTCGGCCGGTCGGTGACGTGCCTTGGTATGTGGCCGGCTTGTGGCGAAGGCCGTCAGCCGCGGCTGACCTTGATGGCGGTGAGCAGCACGAGCACGAACGTCAGGATGGCGACCGTGCCGTGGGCGAGCACGGCGATCAGCGGGAAGCTCTGTTCCGCGCCGCGCGCGTGCTTGCCGCCGCGTCCCGTGAGCCACCGGGTCAGCAGGGTGAAGCCCAGCAGCGCCACGACCGCGAGCGCGCCGAAGGCGCTCCACGCGTAGACGGTCCGGGCGGTCAGCAGGAACTCCACCCACGTCGCCAGTGCCACGACGGCGAGCGCGGGATGGCCGAGGACCAAGGCGGCGGGAAAACGGGTGATCTTGGTGGCCTGCTGCCGCAGGCCGCCGTTGGCGAGCCAGATGAACAGGAGGTAGGAGCCTGCGATGGCGGTCAGTATCCACATCACCAATGCGGCGATCTTCACGCCTTTCACCCCTCTTAACCGTTGTCCCACGGCAAGTCTCGTTTAAACGACACTGCGCAAAGAGCGCGATCCCGTCACGAACCGGCCGCTGTGCCACCCTGGTGCCATGCGACGACTAGAACCATCCGATCTCGTCGAGCTCACGGAGGCGTACGCCTATCCGGAGACCACTCCCTGGCTCCGGGGCAACATGGTGGCCAGCGCGGACGGGGCGGCGACGTCCGGGGGCAAGTCGGGCGGTCTGGGCAGTGCGGCCGACCGGCGGCTGCTGTCCCTGCTGCGCGGACTGGCCGACGTCGTCGTCGTGGGCGCCTCGACCGTCCGCGTCGAAGGCTACGGCCCCGTCCAGCCCCACGACTCGTGGAGAGAGCTCCGTACGGGCCGTGCGCTGGCGCCGCCGCTGGCCATCGTGTCGCGCTCGCTCGAACTCGACTTCGACGCCCCGCTCTTCACCGAGGCGCTCAGCCCCACCATGGTCATCACGTGCGCGTCGGCTCCGGACGACCGGCGCCGCGGCTGTGAGAAGCACACCGAGGTGATCGTCGCCGGTGAGGAGACGGTCGACGTCGCCGCCGCGCTGGACGCGCTGGCCGAGCGGGGGTTCACCCGCCAGCTGACCGAGGGCGGTCCGCGGCTGCTCGCCCAGTTCGTCGCGGCGGGGCGGCTCGACGAACTGTGCCTCACCGTCAGCCCGCAGATCACGGCCGGCGACGCGGCCCGGATCATCAACGGCCCGGGCCCGGCATCGACGCCGCTGCGTCTCGGGCACGTCCTGGAGGAGGAGGACTTCCTGTTCCTCCGCTATACACGCAGGTGAGAAGGGCCGCGCCCGCGATGGCGCCGCTGTCGTAGGCGTGGTCTATAACAGGGGGATCGTCTTCCCACGAGGGGGTCAGGTCATGGAGTTGCCCGTGAGCCCGCCGCTGGCGCCGATGCTGGCCAAGGCCGTCAAGGAGCTGCCGCGGGGGGATCTGCTCTACGAGCCGAAGTGGGACGGGTTCCGGGCGGTCGTGTTCCGCGACGGTGACGAGGTGGCGATCTACGGCCGCAACGGCAAGCCGCTGGATCGCTACTTCCCGGAGCTGGTCGAAGGCTTCCGCCGCGAACTGCCGGAGCGGTGCGTCCTCGACGGAGAGATCGTCCTGCGGAAGGGGCACGTCCTCGACTTCGACTCCCTGCAGCAGCGGATCCACCCGGCCGCCTCGCGGATCAAGCTGCTGTCCGAGGAGACCCCGGCGAGCTTCGTCGCCTTCGACCTGCTCGCGCTCGGCGACGAGTCGCTGATGGAGACCCCGTTCGGTGACCGGCGCGGCCGGCTCACCGCGGCGCTCGCGGGGGCGAAGGCCCCGGTGCACGTCACGCCCGCCACCGACGCGTACGACGTGGGCCTGCGCTGGTTCGAGGAGTTCGAGGGCGCGGGGCTGGACGGCGTGGTCGCCAAGCCGCTGGACGGGCCGTACGAACCGGACCGGCGGGCGATGTTCAAGGTGAAGCACGACCGCACCGCCGACTGTGTCGTCGCGGGCTTCCGCTGGCACAAGTCCGGCCCGATCGTCGGCTCACTGCTGCTCGGTCTGTACGACGGGGACCGGCTCCAGCACGTCGGCGTCTCCGCGTCGTTCCCGATGAAGCGCCGCCAGGAGCTGGTGGAGGAGCTGGAGCCCTACCGGGTCACGGACCTCACCGGTCACCCGTGGGCCGGATGGGCCGAGCAGACGGAGGCGACGGTCGACCGCATGCCGGGCGCGATCAGCCGGTGGACCGGCAAGAAGGACCTGTCGTGGGTGGCCCTGCGGCCGGAGCTCGTCTGTGAGGTCGCCTACGACCAGATGGAGGGCCGCCGGTTCCGCCACACCGCGCGGTTCCGGCGCTGGCGGACGGACCGTACGCCGGAGTCCTGCGGTTACGACCAGCTCGAGGTCCCGGTGGCGTACGACCTGGACGACATCCTCGGCGGCTGACCGCGGTACGAGCCCGGAGCACCGGTCCACTAATGCATCTTTTAATGATTGACGCATTAGTGCGGCAGTCGATATAACTAATGCATCTTCAGTGAAGAGAGGCGTTAGTCATGCCGGTGCTCCCTGTCGCCCGTACCGTCCACCGCCAGATCGACGTCGACGGTGTCCGCGTCTTCTACCGCGAGTCGCTCCCCGACCGGCCCGACGCGCCCGTGCTGCTGCTGTTGCACGGCTTCCCGTCGGCCTCACACCAGTACCGCCGCCTGATCGACGCGCTCGGCGCCGACCACCGGCTCATCGCCCCCGACTACCCCGGGTTCGGGCTCACCGAGGCCCCCGAGGACTTCGCCTACTCCTTCGATCGGCTCGCCGACGTCACCGAGGGGTTCGTCCAGCGGCTCGGTCTGTCCCGGTTCGTCATGTACGTCTTTGACTTCGGCGCGCCGGTCGGGTTCCGCCTCGCCGAGCGGCACCCCGAGTGGATCGCCGGCCTGGTCGTCCAGAACGGCAACGCCTACGCCGAGGGTCTGTCGGACGTCGCCCGCGACTTCATCGCCCTGCGCCCCGACATGCCCGGCGCCGAGGACACCATCCGCGGCCTGCTGACCCCGTCCGGCACCCGCGGCCAGTACGAGACCGGCGTCGCGGACCCCGAACTGCTCGCCCCGGACGGCTGGACCCTCGACCAGCACTTCCTCGACCTGCCGGGCCGTAAGGACGCGCAGGTGGCGCTGGCGTTCGACTACCACTCCAACGTCGAGCGCTACGACCGCTGGCAGGCGTGGCTGCGCGAGCACACTCCGCCGACGCTGATCACCTGGGGCGTCGGCGACCCGTTCTTCCCCGAGCCCGGCGCCCACGCCTATCTGCGCGACGTGCCCGATGCCGAGCTGCACCTCTTCGACACCGGGCACTTCGCCCTCGAGACTCACCTGCCGGAGATCGCCCCGCTCGTCGCCGGCTTCCTCGACAGCGCATGGAAGGACGCTTCTCCAATGACCACAACCAAGCGTACGCTTGGCTAGGTTCAGGCCGACGGCCGTGCGCGGCCGAAGATCGGTCGCGCGGAGGTCGCGCGTGGAGAAGGGATCACGATGCGGGAATTCTCGAACCTGATCGGCGGCGAACCGCGCGGGACCGATCGCATGCTCGACTCGGTCGACCCCGCGACCGGGACGGTGTGGGCGAGGATCCCGCGCAGCACGGCCGACGACGCGGACGCGGCGGTGGCCGCCGCCCGCGCGGCGTTCCCCGCCTGGTCGGCGATGCCGGCCGCCGGCCGGGCGCACGTCCTCCGCAAGGTCGCCGGCGTCTTCGCCGCCAACGCCCGGGAGCTGGCCGAGCTCGAGACCCGCGACAACGGCCGCATCATCACCGAGACCTCCAAGCGCGACGTGCCCGGCATGACGTACCTGTGGCAGCTGGCCGCCGCCGAGTGCGCGGCCGCCGTCGAGGGCAAGACCGTCATCCTCGGGCCGGGCAGCATGGGCTTCACCCGCCGGGTCCCCTACGGCGTGGTCGTCGGGATCATCCCGTGGAACTCCCCCATCTCCACGTTCTCGGCGAAGGCCGCGTTCGCGCTGGCCGCCGGCAACACCGTCGTCATCAAGCCCGCCGAACAGGCGACCGCGTCGACGCTGCGCCTCGGCGAGTTGCTGCGCGAGGTGTTCCCGCCCGGCGTGCTCAACATCGTCTCCGGGCTGGGCGAGGAGGTCGGCGACGCCCTCGTCCGCCATCCCGGCGTGAACCGGATCAGCCTCACCGGCTCCACCGAGACGGCCAAGCTGATCACTCGGGCCAGCACGGACGCCCTTAAACCGCTCGCCTTCGAGCTCGGCGGTAAGTCGCCCAACATCGTGTTCGCCGACGCCGACCTGGACCGCGCGGCCCTCGGCGTGACCACCCAGAGCATCTTCACCGCCAACGCGGGCCAGGTGTGCGTGGCCGGGTCACGGATCCTCATCCAGCGGCCGATCTTCGACGAGATGATCGACCGGATGACCGCCATCGCCCGCGGAATCCGCCTCGGCGATCCGCTGTCGGAGGAGACGACGATGGGGCCGATCGTCTCCGCGGAGCAGTTCCAGCGCGTCACGGGCTACCTGGAGATCGGCGCCAAGGAGGGCGCGGAACTTGTGTTCGGCGGGCGCTCGGGCGGCGAGATCGTCGACGAGGCGTACGCGGGCGGTTACTGGGTCGAGCCGACCCTGTTCACGACCGAGGACAACGGGCTGCGCGTCTGCCAGGAGGAGATCTTCGGCCCGGTCGCCGTGGCGCTGCCGTTCGACACCGAGGAGGAGGTGGTCGCGATCGCCAACGACTCGGCGTACGGCCTGGCGGCGGGTGTGTGGACGCGGGACCTGGGCCGCGCGCACCGCATGTGCCGGGACGTCGAGGCCGGCACGGTGTGGGTGAACACCTTCCGGAAGATGCCGCCGGGCCTGCCGTTCGAGGGCCTCAAGGACAGCGGCTACGGCCACGACTCCGTACTGGCCAACACCCGCGAGAAGTCCTGCATCATCGAGACCTAAGCGTGGCCGGTCACGACTCCCAGGGGATCTTGTTCAGTGCGATGTCGGCCGCCCGCCGCATCGCGGCCCGGACGTCGTCGCCGACCTCGGGGGCCGAGCAGTTGATCATCGCGATGACGTTGCCCCTGCGGGCGGCGAACAGGACCCAGCCCTTGGAGATCCCCTCGCACGCCTCCTGCCACTTCTTCCCGGCCGTCGCGCCCTGATATCTGAGGCAGCCCATGTCGGCGCGGTGGAGGCCGCTCGCCGCCGCGCCGGCCGACTCGATCCGCCCGCCGTAGAGGTAGAGGTTGAGCTGCACCTGGAAGGTGTCCTTCGGCGGGAACATGTTCGTGCCGTACGCGCACAGCGACCAGTGGTAGCCGCCCATCGGTACGCGCTTGGTGCCCTTGGAGCCGAACTCGGCGAGGAGGGCCCTGCCCTGCAGGTCGTCGTAAATCCGGCACGGGTCGGAAAGTCGTTCGGCGTGCGTACCGCGTGCTCCCCGCTCGAGGATCCCCGACGACCGGGCGACCAGAATGACGGCACCGACGGCCAGCATGAGGACGACCGCCCCGCCGACGACGAGCCACGGCCAGATCCGAGAGCGTCGTGGCGGCCCCGCGGGCGTCCCCTGCCACGGCACCTGGCCCGGCCACGGTGGCGGGAGCGCTGGGGAGTGCGGGACCGGCGCGGACGGCGGCCCCGGATCCGGCCTCGCCCAACCGCCGGCCGACGGGCCACCGGGCTCGGCAGGCGGCCACGATGACATGCGTTCCTCCCATAGCGGGAAAGCGCGGCGAAGTCCGCGAACGGGACGCACCATACCGCTACGGACGGGTCAGTCCTTGCGGGCCTTGCTCGGCTGGACGCGCTTCGGCTCGCCCTCCATCTTCGGGTAGTTGGGCGGATACGGCATGTCGCCGAGGCCGCGGTCCTGCTCGTCGCGGTCGGCCCACTCCAGCAGCGTCTCGAGGGAGAACGCCTGATCGTCGATGGCCGCGTGGAGGTCGCCGAGCTCGGCGAAGCGCTCCGGCATCGTCGCGATCGTGAAGTCCTCGGGCTCCACGTCGGGAAGCTCCTCCCAGGTGAGCGGGGCCGAGACCGGAGCGTGCGGCTTCGGGCGGACGCTGTAGGCGGAGGCGATGGTGCGGTCGCGGGCGTTCTGGTTGAAATCGATGAAGACCTTCTCGCCGCGCTCCTCCTTCCACCAGTTCGTGGTCACGAGGTCGGGCATCCGGCGCTCGACCTCACGGCCGAAGGCGAGCGCGCAGCGACGCACCTCGGTGAAGGTCCACCGCGGCTCGACACGTACGTAGATGTGGACGCCACGGCCTCCGGAGGTCTTCGGGAAGCCGGTGAAGCCCAGCTCGCCGAGGATTTCGCGGACGGCCTCCAGGGCGATCTTCTTGGCGTCGGCGAAATCGGTGCCGGGCTGCGGGTCGATGTCGATCCGCAGCTCGTCCGGATGGTCGACGTCGTCGCGGCGCACCGGCCAGGGATGGCAGGTGATGGTGCCGAGGTTGGCGCACCAGGCCACGGTCGCGAGCTCGGTCGGGCAGATCTCGTCGGCGAAGCGCCCGCTCGGGAAGGCGATCCGCGCCGTCTGGATCCACTCCGGGGCGTTCTTCGGAATGCGCTTCTGGTAGAACGCGTCACCCCGGTTGTCGGCACGAGTGGCGATCTTCGCCCCCTCGAACACCCCGCCCGGCCAGCGCTCCAGGGTCGTCGGCCGGTCGCGCAGTGCGCGCAGGATGCCGTCGCCGACGGACAGGTAGTAGTTGACCAGGTCCAGCTTGGTGTGCCCGCGAGCCGGAAAGTACACCTTGTCCGGATTGGTGACCTTGACGACCCGGTCTCCGACCTGGATCTCCACGAAAGGCGATGCCATAACGGCACGGTACAACCGCCCGCTGACAGATCATCCGGCGACGTGCGCGGGGACGCCGGTCCGCGTCTCTTACGCGTTTCTTACGGCGGCGGCGGGCCCGGAATGGCCGCCCGGGGACCCCGGTTATGCAGGGCATGACAGTCATTCGCAAGAGCGACGAAGAGTGGAAGGTCCAGCTGTCGCCCGAGGAGTTCCACGTCCTGCGGCAGGCGGGCACCGAGGCACCCTGGTCCGGGGAGTACGTCTCCACCAAGACGGAGGGCGTCTACCGCTGTCGCGCCTGCGGCGCGGAGCTCTTCCGCTCGGACACGAAGTTCGACTCGCACTGCGGCTGGCCGAGCTTCTACCAGCCGACCGAGTCCGACGCGGTCACGCTGCTGCGCGACACCTCGCTCGGCATGGTGCGGATCGAGGTGCGCTGCGCCCGATGCGACTCCCACCTGGGGCACGTCTTCGAGGGCGAGGGCTACCCGACCCCGACCGACCAGCGGTACTGCATCAACAGCGTCTCGCTGACCCTCGAGCCGGCCGAGTGAGCAGGGCCCCGGCCTGGCGGCCGGGGCGTATCGCTACCGCTCGAAGCGGACGATCCGGTAGCCGACCGGGTCGCACAAGCCGGGAGGCGGCGCGAGGCCGACGGGAGCCGTCTTAGAACTCCTTGGGGTACCGGTCGTACCAGGGCAGGTGGTTCTCCACCGCCTTCGCGGCGTTGAGCACATCGACGTCCGCGAATCGACGACCGACGATCTGCATCCCGACGGGCATCGTGCCGGCGAATCCGCCGGGCACGCTGGCGACCGGGTGGCCGGTGAAATTGAACGGGTAGGTCATGCACCATCCGATGGTGCGCTCGGTCGGTACTCCGTTGACCGAGGCGGGGCCCAGTGTGTTGCCGTCGGTGGTGTTGCGCACCGACGCGGTCGTCAGCGTGGGGCACACGATGTAGTCATAGCCTTTGGCGAACACGGCCTCGACCGCGTCGTTGACGGCGATCTCCAGGAATTCCCCGTGCTTGTACTGCATCACGCTCGTTCTCTCGGCGCGCTCCAGCATTCGGCGGAACTCCGGGTTCAGCTTGCCGACGTGCGGCTCCCGCATCAGGTCCACCGGGATGCCGTAGTGCAGGAACAAGTCTCGGGCGAAGCCGTAAAGAGCGCTTTGCATCATCACCCAGAGGTCGCTGAGCATCTCCTGGGTGACCGGCCGCTGTGTCCCCGACAGCAGATCCGTGGTGGTCATCTTGTCGAACCCGAGCGGCACCTCGTCGACCCGGGCTCCCGCTGCGGCCAGCGCGGTCACCCCGGTCCGGACAGCTCGCACCACCTCTTTCTCGACCGGGAAGATGTCCAGGTCGGGGCTGAACGCAACTCGCTTGCCCTTGAGTCCGCCACCGAGCCTCTGCAGGCTCCGCAGGTACGCCGGCCGATCCTGGATGCTGAACTTGTCCCCGGGGTGGAACCCGCCCATCACCTCCATGCTGAGGGCCGTGTCCTCGACCGTGCGGCAGATGGGGCCGGGGTGCAGCATCGGGTTGTACGGCAGGGGCGGGGCGTCTTGAGGGATGCGCCCGAATGTGGCCTTGAACCCGACTGTGCTGGTGAACGCCGCCGGGATGCGGACGCTGCCTCCGGCGTCGGAGCCTTGGCTGAGCGCTGTCAGGAAGCCGGCCACCGCGGCGGCGCTGCCTCCGCTGCTGCCGCCGGCATTCTTGGTGAGGTCGAACGGGGTGCTGGTGGGTCCGAAGGCGTAGTTGTCTGTGACGCCCTCGTGCCCGAACTCCGGAGTGTTGGTCTTGCCCATCGGGTTGATCCCCGCGTCCAGCACCCGCTGGATGTAGATGGAGTTGGACGGGGGGCGGAACCCCATCTCCTTGAAGACCACCGAGCCGAAGGTGTTGGGGGCGTCCTTCCAGAAGTCGAACAGGTCCTTGATGAGGTAGGGCAGCCCTTCCATCGGGCGGGCGGCGCCGTTCACGTACCGCTGCTCCGCGTCCCGTGCCCGGGCCAGCACAAGTTCCTCGGGGTGCCGGTACACGATGGCGTTCACCTTGTGGTTCAACCGCTCGATCCGCGCCAGGTACGCCTGGGCCACCTCCACCGGGGAGATGCGTCTGGCCCGCATCCCACGGAGTAGCTCGCAGGCGGAGAGGAAGCACAGCTCCTCGCCGTGCGGGGCCTTGTGGTTCCGGTCCCACCTGCCGATGGCGTTGGTGACCTCGTCAGGCGACGGGCCGGCGAGGGACGCGTCCCCGGTGGCCTCCGTGGCCTGGGCCGCGGAGCCCGCGAGGAGCGCGGGCGTGGCCGTCGCTGCCGCGAGGGCGGCCCCTCCTGCCACAACCTGACGTCTGGACATCTTCATGCGAGGGGGTTCTCCTGCCTTGGTGGTGATCCGCTCTCAGTCGCTGATCACTCGTCCTTGCCCCAGAAAGGTGCTGGAGCGGACAACGCGGGTCAACCCCCTCGACGCTGTTCGCGTCATCCCCGAGCCGCGGCCCGTCGCGAACATGGCCTTCACGGGATTTGGAGCCCTTCTAGGGCCTGTCTCGAAGTCCCCGTCCGTAGCGAGCGGCGTCCAGGTGGTGCCTCGCAAGGCGGAGGAGGGAGTCAGCCCGGTGTTGGCTGGCGACCGACGACAACGCGGCGAGGCGCCGCCTGGGCGCCGCGCAGTAGGACAGCGGGACTTCGAGACAGGCCCTAAGGCACGCTGGCCAGACGGCAGCCGTCTCCGGAGTCCATCTTGTTGGCGATGACGGGATATCCGTCGTTCTCCCGCGCGTGGACGAACACGACCGGCGCCCGGTCCCGGCTCTCGAGGTAGGCCGCGGCGACCCGGCACAAGGCGAGGGCGTCCGGCGCGTTCGCGTCGGAGCCGGGCAGGTCGGTGTAGACGCGGAGGATCGGCGCGGTCCAGATGACCTGCCGGACGTGCGCGGCGACCGCGCCGCCCTTCGCCCGGTAGTACGCCAGCGCGGCCTCGTCCCGGGCGTCGTCACGGGACACCGGCCCGGTCGGCGACGCGCTGGGGGTCGCCGTGGCCGGCCGGGGACGGTCCATCTCGGCCGCCGGCCGGCCCGGCCGCCGGGGCGGAGAGTCCGGCGGGAGCATGACGACGAGGACCAGCACGAAACCGGCCGCCCCTGCGAGGGCCACGCACACCGGACGCGCGGCCGCGCCCGGCAGCAGCCGGACGATCATGCCGGGCGCGTCGGCGGGCGGCCGCACGTGTCTGCCTCTGCGACGCCGCGATCGAGTCACGCGTGGAATACTCCGCCGCGGCAAGGCGACCCACCCGCCCGATGGGCGAGTCTTCCACCTTCCTTGACCCGTGGATGAGGAAGCGGCCGGATCAGGGCAGGTCGGCGACGAGCTCGGAGACCGGCTTGCGGGCGCCGGTGTAGAACGGCACCTCCTCGCGGACGTGGCGCCGGGCCTCGGACCCGCGCAGGTGCCGCATGAGGTCGACGATGCGGTGCAGCTCGTCCCCCTCGAACGCCAGGATCCACTCGTAGTCGCCGAGCGCGAACGAGGAGACCGTGTTGGCGCGTACGTCGGGGTAGCCGCGCGCCATCTTCCCGTGCTCGGCGAGCATCGCCCGGCGCTCCTCGTCGGGCAGCAGATACCAGTCGTAGGACCGGATGAACGGGTAGACGCAGACGTACCCGCGCGGCTCCTCCTCGGCGAGGAACGCCGGGATGTGGCTCTTGTTGAACTCCGCCGGGCGGTGCAGGGCCATCACCGACCACACCGGCTCGGAGGCGCGGCCGAGCGCCGTCCGCCGGAAGCGGTGGTAGATCTCCTGCAGATCGTCGGAGGTCGGCGCGTGCCACCAGAACATGTAGTCGGCATCGGCACGCAGCCCGGCGACGTCGTACAGGCCGCGCGTCGTGACGTCCTTGGCCGCCGCCTGCTCGAGCAGGTCCTCGACCTCGCGGGCGACCGCCGCGCGATCGGCCTCGGCCAGGTCACGGACCCGGAACACCGACCACATGGTGTACCGGATCACCTGGTTGAGCTCGCGTGCCTTCGGTCGGTCCGTCTCTGCGGCACTCACGGTCGCACTCCTCTTCGCTTTCCGGGGGACACCGGGGTTCACCCGGGCCGGCCGCCTCGCTCACCGACCGGCTCTCCGCTTCGATCCGATTCTCCCCGACCGCTCAGGTGTTCGAGCACCCGGGCCGCCGCGACGCGGGCGGATCCGACGCACGCCGGAATGCCGACGCCGTCGTAGGCGGCGCCGCACACCGCCACGCCGGGCAGCGTCGCGACCGCCGCGCGGATCCGCGCGACCCGCTCGAGATGCCCGACGGTGTACTGCGGCAGACCGCCGCCCCACCGGGTGACCCGCGTGTCGATCGGCAGCTCGGTGACGCCGCTGGTGCGGGCCAGTTCCGTCATGGCCGCCGCCTTCAGCTCCTCGTCGGAACGCTGGAGCGCCTGCTCGTCGCCGTACCGGCCGATGGAGCAGCGGGCCACGACGAGGGTGCCGTCGGTCAGGTGCGGCCACTTGGTGCTGCTGAACGTGACGGCCTTGACGTCCTTCGTCTCGACGGCGGGCACCAGATATCCGCTGCGGCGCGGCGGCTCGGGGAACGCCGTGCCCGCGTACGCGAACGTGACGACCGCCATACTGGCGTACTCGACGCGGCCGAGTTCGGCCGCCGCCGACGGCGACGCCTCCTTCAGGAGACGTCCGGTGGCGCGGGCGGGCACCGCGAGCACCACGGCGTCGACCTCGAGGGACTCCGGGTCGCGCGCGGGACCGATGGTGAGCCGCCAGCCACCGGGCGTACGGCTCAGCTCGCGGACCATCGTCTCGGTGCGTACAACGCCGCCGAGCTCGGCGACCTTCGCGGCCAGCGCGCCTGGCAGCGCGCCCATCCCGTCGACGAGCGTCGTGAACAGCGGCCCGGGAGCGGCGGGCGCCGCCTCGGTCACCGCGCGGGCGGCGGCGATCAGGGACCGGCGGCTCCGCGAGGCCGCGGCCAGGCCGCCCATCGTGGCCTCGAAGGACAGCTCGTCGACGCGCCCGGCGTACACCCCGCCGAGCAGCGGCTCGACCAGGCGGTCAACCACCTCGCGGCCGACGCGCGCGCCGACGAACTCGGCCACCGACACGTCCTCGCCCCGCGGCGTCTCCCGGCGGACCAGATCGAAGGGCACCCTGGCCAGGCCGCCCGGCGAGAGCACCTGGGAGTGGGCGAGGGCGACCAGGTCCGCGGGCACGCCCATGACCTGGCCGGCGGGCATGGGGTGCAGGGCGCCACGGCTCCAGATGGCCGACGAGGTGGTACCGGGGAAGGCGAGGTGGTCCCCGAGGCCGAGCTCGCGCACGAGCTCCAGGCCCTCCGGACGCCGCGCCAGCATCGCCTCGGCCCCTTCGTCCACGGGAACGCCGGCGATCTCGCTCACCTTGAGCTTGCCGCCGACGTCGGCGCCGCCCTCCAGAAGGGTGACGCGGGCGCCGCTCTTGGCCAGCTCGTACGCTGCGGTCAGCCCGGCGACGCCCCCGCCGACGACGGCGACGTGATCGCGATGTGACTCATCGGTCATGGGTCCACGATCGCAGACGTTCCGGGCAACCGGCATTCAGGGTGGCGGCGCGTCCCGCGACCGCAGCGCGGCCCCCGAACCCGGCGCGGGCCGTGATCGCGGCGCGTCGGCATCGTGACGGGATCGCGACCGCGGACCGGCAACGGTGACGTACGCCACAGCGTCCCTTTCATATGAGGGCTTTACTCTGCATGCTGATCGCCGTTCTGCTCCTCGGAGGCTGTGCCGGTTCGAGCAACTCGGGCGGCTCGAGCGGAGCCGCGGGCTCGGCGAAGGCGGAGGGCGCCGCGCCGTTGAGAGGATCGAACGGAGGCGGCCCGAACACCGCCCAGCAGGTCCGTCTGGAGCCCGCCCAGGCGATCGTCTACACCGCCTCGCTCACCGTACGCGCCCAGGACGTCACCGCCGCGGCGGCGAGGGCGAAGCAGATCGTCACCGGCGCAGGCGGGTACGTCGGCAGCGAACAGGCCGAGAACTCCTCCGGCGCGCGGCCGGGATCGACGATCACGTTCAAGGTCCCGTCGGCGAGGTACGCGGAGGTCCTCGACCGGTTGGGCTCCGCGCAGATCGGCAGGCGAACCTCCCTGCAGCAGCAGGCCGAGGACGTCACGCAGGAGGTCGCGGACGTCGACAGCCGGGTCGCCTCGGCCAAGGCCACGCTCGCCTCGTTCCGCGCGCTGCTCGCCAAGGCGACGACCGTGAGCGAGATCATCCGCGTCGAGCAGGAGATCTCTCAGCGGCAGGCGGACCTGGAGTCGCTCCAGGCACGCCAGCGGTCCCTGGCGCGGCAGACCGCGTACGCGACCGTGACGCTGCGGATCGATGGCAGCGGGCCGGCGAAGCGGCGTGCGCACGGCTTCACCGGCGGGCTCGCGACGGGCTGGCGGGCGTTCACCGCGTTCGTGAGCGGACTCGCGCTGGTCCTCGGCTGGGCACTGCCGTTCCTGACCGTCGCCGCGTTGATCGGCCTGCCGTTGTACGGCCTCCGGCGACGCCGGCGTCCCTCGAGGCCCAAAGCCGATCGCCCGGGAGCGGCCTGAACCCTGGCGTTCCGGAACGGAATGGCGAGAAGCGACCCGAGCCCCCACGCTCCGAAGCCGAGGGCGCCGCCGACTCCGGCCGCGCGGAGGGCTCCGCGCGGGACGCGAGGTGCCGGGCCTCGGCCGTGGTCAGCGGGCCGCCGACTCCTCGTGCACGAAGTCGGTGAGCCGGGCCAGCATGTCGGGGTCGGTCGTGGGCAGCACGCCGTGGCCGAGGTTGAAGACGTGCCCTTCGGCGGTGCGGCCCCGGGCGAGCACGTCGCGGGCGCGCGTGGCGATGACGTCCCACGGGGCGAACAGGATCGCCGGGTCGAGGTTGCCCTGCAACGCCTTGCCGGGCCCGACGCGCAGCACCGCCTCGTCGAGCGGCACTCGCCAGTCGACGCCGACGACGTCGGCGCCGGCCTCCCCCATGAGGCCGAGGAGCTCGCCGGTCCCGACACCGAAGTGGATGCGCGGCACGTCGTACGGCTCGAGAGCGGTGAAGATCTTGCGGCTGTGCGGCAGCACGGACGTGCGGTAGTCCTCCGGACCGACGCCGCCCACCCACGAGTCGAACAGCTGGATGGCGCGCGCCCCCGCCTCGACCTGGATCTTCAGATACGTCGCGGCGATGTCGGCGAGGCGGTCGAGCAGCCGGGCGAACAGCTCGGGCTCGCCGTACATCATCGCCTTGGTCCGGTCGTGGGTCTTGGACGGGCCGCCTTCGATGAGGTACGAGGCGAGGGTGAACGGGCCCCCGGCGAACCCGATCAGCGGGGTGCCGCCGAGCTCTCCCATGAGCGCGCGGACCGCCTCGCTGACGAACGGCACGTCGTCGGTTTCGAGCGGGCGCAGCCGGTCGACCGCGGCGGCGTCGCGGATCGGGTCGGCGATGACGGGGCCCACGCCGGGCTTGATGTCGAGGTCGATGCCGATCGCCTTGAGCGGGACGACGATGTCGCTGAAGAAGATGGCGGCGTCGACCGCGTAGCGGCGCACGGGCTGCATCGTGATCTCGACGACGAGGTCGGGCCGGGCGCACGCCTCGAGCATCGGGATGCCCGCCCGGGCCTCGCGGTACTCCGGCAGCGAGCGGCCCGCCTGACGCATGAACCAGACGGGGGTGTGCGGCACCGGCCGGCGACGGCAGGCGAGCAGGAAGGCGCTCTCCTCGCGCTGCTCCGGCCCGGCCCCGTGGGGCACGCTGTCTTGCGGCATGACGGTGCTCTCCTGTCTGGTTTTCGTGGAAGGTGCGGGCATGCGGCCCGCCCTGGATCGTCCCACGAACCGGCGCCTCACCGCGCACCACCCCGCAAGACCGGCGCCCCGTCCCGCCGGCCCACCAGGGTCCAGGTACCCGCTCCGCACGCACCGCCCCGCGAGACCGGCGCTCCCGTCCGGCCGGCCCCTTCTCGGGGTCCCCGGGCGGCGGCTCCGCACGCACCGCCGCGCGAGACCTGGGCGCCCGTCCGGCTCCCCCGTCGAGGCCGGGCGACGGCTTGGTCCGCATCACCCGACTTGCCCGCTGGAACGGTCCCGCAGCGGTGTCCCGGTCCCGTACGATGAGGCCGCGACGACGTCTGGCGGACAGACCGCAGGGGCATGGCCCTACGTCCGTTATGAGAATCTTCAGGACACGCCGAGCGATGTCCTGCAATCACGCCGGGGCGCATGCGAACGTGTGAACGCTCCCCCTGCCGGATCGAGGGAGGTCACCGAGATGGCCCTCACACGTCATTGTTCCGCCTGTGGCGGCGAACGCCGCTTCGAGCAGCCGCCGTGCGCGGACGGCCACGGCGCGGACTGCCCCGAGTGGGCGTGTGTGGACTGCGGCATGGCGATCCTGATCGGCGACACGCCAGAGCCCCCCGTGATCGCCCGCGCCGAGGCGGCCTGAGGGTCGCTGTGCACATGCGTGAGTCAAATCGTTCCGAGGCGTGCCCGGTGGATCGGCCGTACGCCCGATGACGGCCCCGAACGACCCCGTGCCCGGACCGTTCCAACGCGTGGTCGAGACGCTGCGGGCCATGGTCGACGCCGAGCCCGCGCGTCCCGAGCTCCTGCTCGAGGACATGCCCGCGCCACAGCGGCTGGCGCCCTACGCCGCGGCGATCATGGCGACGGTGTACCGGGAGGACGACACGGAGCTCGCCGTCGGCCGTCTGATCGTCCTGTACGACCCGGAGGGGCAGCGCGGCTGGGATGGGGACTTCCGGCTGGTCGCCTACGTACGGGCGGAGCTGGAGCCGGAGATCGCCGCCGACCCGCTGATCGGGCCCGTGGGGTGGAGCTGGCTGACCGAGGCGCTAGAGGCGCATCGGGCCGGGTACAAGGCCGCGTCGGGCACGATCACCCGGGCGGTGTCAGAGAGCTTCGGCGACAAGGACGCCGATCCGGCGACGACCGAACTGGAGCTTCGTGCTTCCTGGTCGCCGACGTGTGAGGATATTGCAGGACATATCAGTGCATGGTGCGATGTTCTATGTCAGGCGGCCGGCTTGCCGCCGGCGGGAGTGACCTCACTGCCGAGTTCAGGAGTTTGAGCACATACGGTAGGCGCGTGGAAGTGTCGGAAGCAGAAGTCGTACCCCTACTCGAACCACGGGAGGGCATCCCTCCGGTCATCGAGACGCCGGAGGCGTTCCAGGACGCCGTCGAACGCCTGGCCGCCGGGGAGGGCCCCGTCGCGGTGGACGCCGAGCGCGCGTCCGGTTACCGCTACGGTCAGCGGGCCTACCTCGTGCAACTGCGTCGCCGCGGTTCCGGAACGTTTCTGATCGACCCGGTGCCATGCCCCGACCTGTCCGCACTGGACGCCGCGCTCGCCGACACCGAGATGGTGTTGCACGCCGCCAGCCAGGACCTGCCGTGCCTGGCCGAGCTGGGGCTCGTGCCGCGCTGTCTGTTCGACACCGAACTGGCGGGGCGGCTGCTCGGCTATCCCCGCGTCGGCCTGGGCACGATGGTCGAGACGGTCCTCGGCTTCACGCTGGAGAAGGGCCATTCGGCGGCCGACTGGTCCAGCCGTCCGCTGCCCGCCGACTGGCTCCGCTACGCCGCGCTCGACGTCGAGCTCCTGGTGGAGCTGCGCGACGCGCTGCGCGGGCAACTGGAGGAGGCGGGCAAGCTGCAGTGGGCCGAGGAGGAGTTCGCCGCGATCCTGGCCACGCCCCCGAAGGAGCCCCGGCAGGACCCGTGGCGGCGCACCTCCGGCATCCACCGCCTGCGCAGCCGTCGCAGCCTCGCCGTCGTCCGTGAGCTGTGGACGACCCGTGACCGGATCGCCCGCGACCGCGACCTGTCCCCCGGCCGGGTGCTGCCCGACTCCGCGATCGTCGAGGCGGCGCTCGAGCTCCCGCGCACTCCGGACGATCTGACGGCGCTGGCGTCGTTCCGCGGGCGCAACACCCGGCGGCACGCTCCGGCCTGGTTCCGGGCCGTGCAGCGAGGGCGGACCCTTCCGGACGCCTCGCTGCCCGAGCACAGCATCCCCGGAGACGGGCCGCCGCCCGCCCACCGCTGGGCCGAGCGCGACCCGGCGGCCGCCGAGCGCCTGAGCGCGCTGCGGGCCGTGGTGGCCGCGCTGGCCGACGAGCACACCCTGCCCACGGAGAACCTCCTCCAGCCCGACACCGTACGGCGGCTCGCCTGGGATCCGCCGGAGGAGGTCACGCCCGAGTCGATCGGCGTCGTGCTCACCGCGCTCGGGGCCCGTGCCTGGCAGGTGGGGCTGACGACCACACCCCTCGCCAAGGCGCTGCTCCGGCTGGCCGCCAAGCGTGAGGTCTGACCGCCCGCCCCGCGCCGAACCGATCGTCACCCGGCGGCTCGTGCTGCGGCGGCTGGAGCGCGGGCCGGCGCGTGCGCTCGCCCGGGGCGACTGCTCGGGGATCGTGACGGCCGGCGGGTGGCCGACGGACGCGACCGCGATGGTCGCCCAGCGGGCGGCCGCCGACCCCGGCGCCCTCACCTGGCTGATCCACCACGAGGGCGCGGTGATCGGAGAGTGCGGGCTCAAGCACGGGCCGGGCCCCGACGGGGCGGTCGAGATCGCCTATGGCCTCGGCGGCCCCTGGCGATCACGGGGGTACGGCACCGAGGCGATCCGCGGGCTCCTGGGATGGCTCGAAGGATCCGCCGCCTGCCGTCAGGTGATCGCCGAGGTGCATGAGGGCAACGTCGCGTCCCGGCGGCTCCTGGAGCGCCTCGGATTCACCGTCGACCTCCTCACGCCGCCGTACGTCTGGTACGCCCGCGCCCTGGGATGAAGCCGGGCGCCCCGGACGCCCCCGCCCGATGGCCGGGCCCGCCGCACGGTACGCCGCCGTAGGTCCGGACGCCCGCGCCCCGCAATATGGCCGGGCGCGCCGTACGCTACGCCCCCGTACGTCCGAACGCCCGCGCGCCGCGATGAAGCCGGGTATACCGCGCGATGCGGTCAGAGCAGGACGAAGGACAGGCCGCGGGCCTTCAGCTTGGGGATGACCTGGCCCAGGGCTTTGATCGTCTCGGAGCGGTCGCCTCCGCCGTCATGGCAGAGGAGGATGTCCCCGCCCTTGGCCTCCAGCAGACTCCGCTTGATGCGGTGGGTGCCCGGGCGGGCCCAGTCGCGCGGGTCGATGTCCCAGTCGATCGGCAGCATCCCGTGCCGGGCCGCCGAGCCGAACACCGCGCGCGACCACGCCCCACCGGGCGAGCGGAAGAACTTCGGCACCACCCCGGTGGCGTCGCAGATGCGCTCGTGCGCCTCGGTGATCTCCTTGTCGACCTTCCGGGACGACAACGAGGCGATATCCAGCGGGTGGTTCATCGTGTGGTTGCAGATCTGGTGGCCCGCAGCGGCGATCCGCTGCGCCAGCTGCGGGAACTGCTTCACCTGGATGCCGATGAGCGAGAACGTCGCCTTCACGTCGTGCTCGGCCAGCAGGTCGAGCATCTTCGGCGTCCACTCCGGATGCGGGCCGTCATCGATGGTCAGCGAGATCGCGTTGGGCGGTGCGGTCGGGAGGACGTCGTGCACCGTGTGGATGGCCTCCTTGCGGCGCGGCAGCGGCGTCGGCGACGGAGGCTTGGGCGTGGGGGTGGGCGACGGGGTGGTGTTCGCGGGTGGGATGACGGCGCGGCCCCGGGCGAGGGGATGCCGGTTCGCGGCGGGGGCCCCTTTGACCTTGTCTCCGGCGAGCAGAAGAGCGGCGCTCGCCGCACCGAGAGTGATCATGCGACGACGCGTCACGACATCCCGAAACTCCACGTGTCAAACGGTATGCCCTAGTCGGTACCACTGGACACACGTGACCGGATCGCAACAGAGGAATCGCTACAGGGACGTGACGCATTAGACACCGTAATCGGCCTTTGAGTGACATTCCGGGCTTGCGTTCGGCGACCCCCTCCCGCACACTCGGTTAGGTTAGGTTTGCCTAAGACTCCCCCTGGTTCAAAGGAGCGCGTCCCCTTGCTGCTCGGCAACTTCCTCATCGGCCTGCGCGAAGGGCTCGAAGCATCGCTGGTCGTCAGCATCCTCATCGCGTACCTGGTGAAGTCGGGCAACCGACGGGCGCTCGCTCCGGTCTGGGCCGGCGTCGGCACCGCCATCGGGATCAGCGTCGCGTTCTGCGTGCTGCTGAGCTTCGCCTCGGGCGAGATGCAGTTCAAGACGCAGGAGGCATTCGGCGGCGTCCTCTCGATCGTCGCCGTCGGCCTCGTGACGTGGATGGTCTTCTGGATGCGCCGGGCCGCCCGGTTCATGAAGGCCGAGCTCGAGGGCAAGCTCGAGGGGGCGCTGTCCCTCGGCACCGGCGCGCTGTTCGCCGTGGCGCTCCTGGCGGTCGGACGAGAGGGCCTGGAGACCGCCCTGTTCCTGTGGACCAACATCAACGCCGCCCAGAGCAGCACCGAGCCGATCATCGGCGCCATCCTCGGTCTGCTCACCGCCGCCCTGCTGGGCTACCTGCTGTACCGCGGCGGGCTGAAGCTCAACCTCAAGCGCTTTTTCACCATCACCGGCGCGGCGCTCATCGTGGTGGCTGCCGGCGTCTTCGGCTACGGCTTCCACGACCTCCAGGAGGCCGGGATCCTGCCGGGGCTCACGTCGTACGCGTTCCAGCCGCACACCTGGTTCCACGGCATGGGCACCACCGGTCAGTGGCTGCAGACCGCCCTGCAGGGCGTCTTCAACCTCACGCCTCAGGTGACCGTGGTCCAGGCCGTGATGTGGGTGCTCTACCTCGTACCGGTCATGATCCTCTTCCTCCGCCCGGCCAAGCCGGCCGCTCCCAAGCCGCAGCGGCAACCGGCACCCGCCCAAGGCTGACCCCCCAGACGCCCAGCCCGACCGCCCCCGGCCGTCCCGGCCGGGGGCTTTCGCGTTTCCGGACGAAATTTCTCTTGACTGACAAGATACTCTAGTCTCAAGATGCTCCTATCAAGAGAAAGACCATCTCCGAGCGAACAGAGGGTGTCGTGATGCGAGTACTGATCGTGGGCGGCGGCGTGGCCGGCGCGGTGGCGGGGATAGCCGCGAAGAAGGCGGGGCTGGACCCGGTGATCTACGAGGCGTACGAGCACAGCTCCGGCCTCGCCCACGGTGTCTACCTGACCGTGGCGGTGAACGGCCTGGACGCGCTACGGGCGGTCGACGCCGACAAGGCGGTCACCTCCGGCGGCTTCCCGTCCGGCCGGATACGGTTCCTCAGCGGCACGGGCAAGCAGCTCGGCACCATGCCCCTCGGACCGGCGCTTGCCGACGGCACGGTCACGCACACCGTCCGGCGGGCGGACCTGTACGGCGGCCTGTACGAGGAGGCCGAGCGGCGCGGAGTCCCGATCGAGCACGGTAAGCGCCTGGTCGACGCGAAGACGGCCGGCGGGCGCGTGGTGGCGCGGTTCGCCGACGGGAGCACGGCCGAGGGAGACCTCCTGGTCGGCGCCGACGGCGTGCACTCGCCCACCCGCTCCATCATCGATCCGGCCAACCCGGGCCCGCGCTACACGGGGCTCGGCAACACCGGCGGGTTCACCCGCGACGCGGGGATCGACACCGAGCCGGGCGACTACGTCATGATCTGGGGGAAGAACTGCTTCTTCGGGTACACCGTGAGTCCCGACGGCGAGATCTGGTGGTTCGCCAACCCGCCCCGGGCGGCCGAGCGGTCACGGGAGGAGCTCCGCACGCTGACGACCGACCGCCTCCGCGAGGAGCTCGTCGGCCTGCTGTCGGCGGACCGGACGCCGGGGGCGCGCATCGTACGGGCGACGTCCGGCGACTTCCCGCTGACCAACCAGTACGACCTGCCGAACGTGCCGACCTGGCATAACGACCGGATGGTCGTCATCGGCGACGCGGCCCACGCCGTCTCCCCCTCCTCCGGCCAGGGCGCCTCCCAGGCCGCCGAGGACGCCGTCACACTCGCCCGCTGCCTGCGCGACGCCCCGGACGTCCCGCGCGCGCTCGCCGCGTACGAGAGGCTCCGCCGCGAGCGCGTGGAGCGGGTCGTGGCCTGGGGCTCGGGAATGAACAACACCAAGAAGCAGGGCGTGACCGGCCGCGTCCTGCGGGACCTGGCCCTCCCCCTCATCCTGCGGAACGCCGGGGGCCCGAAGGCGATGGCGAAGATGGCCTGGCTGTTCGAGCACCACATCGACTGGGACGCGCCCGTCGCGTCCTGACCGCCTGCCGTGTTCTGACCGCCCGGCGCATACTGACCGGCCGTCGCGCTCTGACCGGCCGTCGCGCTCTGACCGGCCGTCGCGTTCAGACCGGTCGGCGGGCACGGACGGGGCCCGCTCCGGGCCTGGGCACGGGACGGGCGACCCCGGGTTACCCGCCAGTCGTTACTGACGAGTAACCTATGGGTAGGAGTACTCAGGAGTGCTCCGCAGGCTCTGTCAGAAGGAGAACCGACCGTGCCCCGTACCGCACGTGACGTGGTCTTCGTCGACGGCGTTCGCACGCCGTTCGGCAAGGCGGGCCCCAAGGGGCTCTACGCCGAGACCCGCGCTGATGATCTCATCGTCCGGGTGATCCGCGAGCTGCGGAGGCGCAACCCCTCCCTGCCTGCCGACCGGATCGACGAAGTCGCCATCGCCGCGACCACCCAGACCGGCGACCAGGGCCTCACCATCGGCCGCTCGGCCGCCGTCCTGGCCGGGCTGCCGAAGAGCGTCCCCGGGTACGCCATCGACCGCATGTGCGCCGGCGCGATGACCGCCGTGACGACCGTGGCCGGCGGCATCGCCTTCGGCGCGTACGACGTCGCCGTCGCCGGCGGCGTCGAGCACATGGGCCGGCACCCGATGGGCGAGGGCGTCGACCCGAACCCGCGGTTCCTCGCCGAGAAGCTCGTCGACCCCTCCGCCCTGGTGATGGGGTCGACGGCGGAGAACCTCCATGACCGGTTCCCGCACATCACCCGCGAGCGCGCCGACGCGTACGCCCTGCGCAGCCAGCAGAAGGTCGCCGCCGCGTACGAGGCCGGGAAGATCCAGCCCGACCTGGTGCCGATGGCGATCCGCTCGCAGGAGAAGGGCTACGGCCTGGCGACCGCGGACGAGCCGCCGCGCCCGGACACGACGCTGGAGGGGCTGGCCGGCCTGAAGACGCCGTTCCGGCCGCACGGCCACGTCACCGCGGGCAACGCCGCCGGGCTCAACGACGGCGCCACCGGCTGCATCGTCGCGGCCGAGGACGTCGCCGCCGAGCTCGGTCTGCCGGTCCGGATGCGGCTGGTCGACTACGCCTTCGCGGGCGTCGAGCCGGAGGTCATGGGCGTCGGCCCGGTGCCGGCCACCGAGAAGCTCCTGGCCCGCAACTCGATCACGATGGACGACATCGGCCTGATCGAGATCAATGAGGCGTTCGCCGTACAGGTCATCGCCTTCCTCGACCACTTCAAGATCGCCGACGACGACCGGCGGGTGAACCCCTGGGGCGGCGCGATCGCGCTGGGCCACCCGCTCGCCTCCTCCGGGGTGCGGCTGATGATGCAGCTGGCCCGCCAGTTCGCCGAGCGCCCGGACGTCCGCTTCGGCCTCACGACGATGTGCGTGGGGATGGGCATGGGCGGCACGGTCCTGTGGGAGAACCCGAACTTCGAGGGGGGCAAGTGAGCACGGTGCAGACCTGGCGGTCGCTGCTGGAGGGCGACGGCCCGAGCCACGACGAGGTCGTGACGCACGCGCGCGTACGCGACGTCGAACTGCCGTACGGCGCGGGCACCATGGCGCTGATCACGCTGGACAACGGGTTCGACCACACCAAACCGAACACCTTCGGGCCGCGCGGCCTGCTGGAGCTGAACGACGCCCTCGACCAGGTCGCGGCGCGTGACGACGTCGCGGCCGTCGGCGTGACCGGCAAGCCGTTCATCTTCGCGGTCGGCGCGGACCTCAAGGGCGTGTCGGCGTTGGCCGGCCGCGAGGAGGCCGGGCTGGTCGCGCGGCTGGGGCACGACGTGTTCCGGCGGCTCGGCGAGCTGCCCGTACCGTCGTTCGGGTTCGTGAACGGCGCGGCGATGGGCGGCGGCGTCGAGGTGGCGCTGCACTGCACGTACCGGACGATCTCCTCCGGCGTGCCCGCGCTCGCGCTGCCCGAGTGCTTCCTCGGACTGGTCCCCGGCTGGGGCGGGACGTACCTGCTGCCCCGCCTGATCGGCGCGGAGAAGGCCCTCAAGGTCATCATCGAGAACCCGCTCAACCAGAACAAGATGCTCCGCGGGCCGCAGGCGTTCGAGCTGGGCATCGCGGACGCGATGTTCGAGCCGGCCGACTTCCTGGAGGAGTCGCTGCGCTGGGCCGCCCGGGTGCTGACCGGAGAGGCGACGGTCGAGCGCGCCGAGGTCGACACCGGCAAGGCCTGGGACGACGCCGTCGCGCAGGCCCGATGGTTCGCCGAGGGCAAGCTGCACGGCGCGGCCCCCGCGCCGCTGCGGGCGCTGGACCTGGTCGCGGCGGCCAAGGACCGCACCCGCGACGAGGGCTTCGCCGCGGAGGACGAGGCTCTCGCCGACCTGATCATGAGCCCCGAGCTCCAGTCCGGCCTGTACGCCTTCGACCTGGTGCAGAAGCGCGCCAAGCGGCCCGCCGGTGCGCCCGACAAGGCCCTCGCACGACCGGTGACCAAGGTCGGCGTGGTCGGCGCCGGGCTGATGGCCTCGCAGCTGGCCCTGCTGTTCGCCCGGCGGCTGAACGTCCCCGTCGTGCTCACCGACCTGGACCAGGAGCGCCTCGACAAGGGCGTCGGCTACGTCCACGCCGAGATCGACAAGCTGCTCGGCAAGGGCCGCGTCTCGGCGGACGAGGCGTCGCGGCTCAAGGGCCTGGTCACCGGCTCGCTGACCAAGGACGCCTTCGCCGACGCCGACTTCGTGATCGAGGCCGTCTTCGAGGAGATGGGCGTCAAGCAGAAGGTCTTCGCCGAGGTCGAGGCGGTGGTCTCGCCGGAGTGCGTGCTGGCCACCAACACCTCGTCGCTGTCGGTGACCGAGATGGCGTCCAAGCTGAAGCACCCGGAGCGGGTCGTCGGGTTCCACTTCTTCAACCCGGTCGCCGTGCTGCCGCTCCTGGAGATCATCCGGGGCGAGCGGACCGACGACGCCGCGCTGGCGACGGCGTTCGCCACCGGTAAGGCGCTGAAGAAGTCCTGCGTGCTGGTCAAGGACGCGCCCGCGTTCGTGGTCAACCGCATCCTGCTCCGGCTCCAGGCGGCGATCCTCACGACGGTGGAGGAGGGCACGACGATCGAGGTCGTCGAGCGCTCCACCAATCCGCTGGGCCTGCCGATGTCGCCGTTCGTGCTCATGGGCCTCGTCGGCCCGGCCATCGCCCTGCACGTCGGTGAGACGCTGCACGCGGCGTTCCCGGACCGGTTCCCGGTCTCGGAGGGCCTGGCCAAGCTGGTCGCGGCGGGCAAGCCCGGGGTCTACCGCCCCGACTTCACGCTCGACCCCGAGGCCGTCGCCCTGTTCGAGGGCGGCACCTCTCCGTCCACCGAGGAGCAGGTCCTCGCCCGGGCGCTCGACGCGCTCGCCCAGGAGATCAGGATCATGCTGGACGAGGGCGTCGTCGCGGCGCCCGAGGACATCGACCTGTGCCTGATCCTCGGCGCGGGCTGGCCGTTCCACCTGGGCGGCATCACGCCGTACCTCGACCGCACCGGCATCGCCGAGAAGGTCAACGGCACCCGCTTCGCGCGCGGGGCCTGACACCGGAATGGGACCGTCGGCGGTCACCGCGTTCCGTTCGCGATGGCCGCCGGCGGTCGACGTCTCGGGGCTCGATCAGGCCTTGTACAGCTTGATCCAGTCGACCTGCATGTTGCCGCCGGTGTGGGTGCGACTGTCGCCGGGGAACCAGTCCAGCTGGATCGTCGGCGCGAGCGTGCCGCGCGGGATCGCGGCGCTCTTGGTGGTGTGGAACCACCGCTTTCCGTCGACGTAGCCGTTGACCTGCGTGGAGGTGACCTCCACGGCGAAGGTGTGCCACTTGGTCAGGTCGACCCTGACTTGCTGCTGCAGCTGCTGGTCGTTCCCGTAGTGCAGGAAGAAGTTGGGGTGCGTACGGTTCGGGTCCTGGATGTCCTCCATGTAGTCGACCTCGGCGGGCTTGCTCTCACCCCAGAGCAGCAGTACGGGGTGGTAGCAGCCGCAGCCTTTGGCCGCGCGGACGCGGGTCTCCCAGCGGCCGTACTTGCGGATGCCCTTGTGCCAGGCCATGCCCTCCGACCAGCCGTTGGCCAGGCCCGTGATCGTCAGGATGCCGTTCTTGACCTTGGCCTGCGACGGGCGCCGCTTGGTCTTCTCGCCGCCCGGCTTGTTCTTGCCCGGGTCCTCGTACAGCTCCCAGTCCTTCTTGTTGACGGCCTTGCCGTTGAAGTTCTCCGCCCGGAGCGGCTTGCCCCACTTGTACCGGGCGGCGGCGGTACCGTCCGCCGCCTGCGCGGTCACGGGGGCGGCCTGCCGTGCGGCGTTGTCCGAGTAGCCGATCTTGGAGGCCTTCGACGACGAACCATCCGAGACGGCGATGCCGGTGACGACCGCACCGACGGCCACGGCGGTCCCGGCCGCGCAGACGGCGAGACGACGGGATTGGCGCATGGAACGACTCCTTCGAAAGGGGACAGGACACGGCGAGGGCCGTACGGCCACTCCCCCCGAAGCCGTCGAAGATCATACGGACGCCCCCGACGCGTGTCGGGGGTTTCGTCGAGCGTCGAACCCCTCGCATGCCAAGTTGAGGCCCCGGTCCCCGTACGGGGAGAGCCCGAAGTCCCGGTGCGCGATCGGGTCAGGAGAGACGGTTCAAAGGCCGGTACGCGGCGGAGTCAGGGGTACGCGGAGGGCACGCACGGCAGGGTCAGAAGAGCAGGCGCGGTGGTGTCAGGAGGTGCGCGGGCGGCAGGCGCGGCGGAGGGCGTCCCAGCCGGCGAGCTTGACCCGTTCGCCGCGGGCGAGCGTCCGGGCGAGCGCGATCTCCTCGGCGTCGATGCCGAGCCAGTCGTCGTACGTCACCGCGCGGACGTTCCGGGCCTCCAGCAGCGTCTCGATCGACGGGTGCTCGCGGACCCGGCCGTTCAGGTCGGCGAGCAGCGCGCGGACGGTCTCGGCGGCGTCGGCCTTGTTGGTGCCGATCACTCCGGTGGGGCCCCGCTTGAGCCAGCCGGCGACGTACTCCCCCGGCCGCGGCCGGCCGTCCTCGCCGAGCACGCGCCCGGCGTCGTTCGGCACGACGTACGCGCGCGCGTCGAACGGCACGCCGGGCAGGGGCACGCTCTGGTATCCGACCGAGCGCAGCACCATCCCGACGGGCAGGGTCTCGTAAGCGCC
This sequence comes from Actinoallomurus vinaceus, assembly GCF_039542055.1. Taxonomy (NCBI): domain Bacteria; kingdom Bacillati; phylum Actinomycetota; class Actinomycetes; order Streptosporangiales; family Thermomonosporaceae; genus Actinoallomurus; species Actinoallomurus vinaceus. The sequence continues at coordinate 385,210 of NZ_BAABHK010000006.1, read as the reverse complement.
GGTGCCGACGACCCGGCCCTCGTCGTTCAGCGTCGTGTGCTCCAGGCGCAGGCCCTCGACCCGCTCGGTGCCGAGGATCTCCACGGGCCGCAGCCAGAACCGCAGGTCGAGCCGGCGCGGGCGGCCCTCGGCCGGTTGTCCGGTCCACTCGCGCATGACCGCGACGTTGCCGCGCACGTGCCGGTCGGACTCGGCCAGCGCGGCGCTCATCGGGTCGAGCTCCATGTCCTCGGTGCGGATGTGCACCTCGGTGTGCGGCAGCCGGCCGAGCTCGCGCAGCTCCTTGGTGGTGAACTTGGCCTGCGCCGGCCCCCGCCTGCCGATCATGTGGATGTGGCGCACGGCGCTGCCGCCGAGCAGGTCGAGCACCGGCTCCGGCACGTCCGTGGCGCGGAGCTCGTCGGCGGTCTTGGCGAGGATCCGCGCGACGTCGACGGCGACGTTGCCGACCCCGATCACCGCGACCTCGTCGGCCGACAGGTCGACGTCGAGGTCGAACGCGTCGGGATGGCCGCAGTACCAGTTGACGAAGTCGGTGGCGGCGACGCTGCCGGGCAGGTCCTCCCCCGGCACGCCGAGGTGCCGGTCGACCATGGCGCCGGTCGCGTAGATCACCGCGTCATAGCAGGTGACCAGGTCGTCCCGCGTGAGGTCGCGGCCGAGCTCCACGCCGCCGAGGAAGCGCACCCCCGGGTGCTCCAGCACCCGCTGCAGGTAGTTCGCGATGGATTTGATCGACGTGTGGTCCGGGGCGACGCCGTACCGTACGAGGCCGTACGGCGTCGGCAGCCGATCGAAGACGTCGACCTGTACGTGCCCGTCCGCCTGCTTCACCAGGGCCTCGGCGGCGTAGATGCCCGCCGGCCCGGACCCGATGACCGCCACGCGGAGCGGATGTGTGACCGCCACGTCGCCATTGTGCGCACAGATCGCGCCGGACGTCAGGACCGGCGCGGCCACATCACCGGGATTCGACCGTCGGTTTTACCGCCGGTTCACCCGCCCGGCTGTGGCGCTGCCCGTACGCGAAGTAGATGACGAAGCCGATGAGCATCCAGACCACGAACCTGATCCACGTCTCGACCGGCAGGTTCAGCATGAGGTATATGCAGGCCAGGACGGCGAGGATCGGCACCACGGGCGACCACGGGACGCGGAACGACCGCGGCAGGTCCGGCCGGGTCCGGCGCAGGATCACCACGCCGATCGAGACGACCACGAACGCGAACAGCGTGCCGATGTTGACCAGGTCCGCCAGGGCCGACAGCGGCACGAAACCGGCGATGATCGCGACGATGGCACCGATGATGACGGTCATCCGGGCCGGCGTGCCGAACCGCGGGTGGACCTCGGCCAGCCACTGCGGCAGCAGCCCGTCGCGGCTCATCGCGAAGAAGACCCGGCTCTGGCCGAGCAGGAGGATCAGCACGACGGTGGTCAGCCCGGCGAGCGCCCCGATGCTGATGATCGTGGCGAACCCGGAGTGCCCGACCGCCTTGAACGCGTCTGCCAGGGGGGCCTCGATGCTCAGCCGCCGGTAGTTCTCCATGCCGACGACGACGAGGGAGACCGCGACGTACAGCGCGGTGCAGATGATGAGCGAGGCGATGATCCCGACCGGCAGGTCGCGCTGCGGCTTCTTGGTCTCCTCGGCGGCGGTCGCGACGACGTCGAAGCCGATGAAGGCGAAGAAGACGATCGCGGCGCCCGCGAAGATCCCGGCCCACCCGTACGTGGAGGGCGTGTAGCCGAACAGCACCTGGACCAGCGGTTCCTGGCTTCCCTGAACCGAGGGCGTCGGAACGGACTTCGGGACGAACGGGTGGTAGTTCGCGCTCTTGATGAAGAACAGCCCCGCGAAGATCACGAAGAGGACGATCGCGAGCTTGATCGTCACGATGACGGCGTTGACCCGCGAGGAGACCTTGATGCCGAGGACGAGCACGCCCGTGACGATCAGGACGATCAGGGCCGCCGGGATGTTGAAGGTGGCGTGTTCTCCGGCCACGGAGGAGGGCAGGTCCCAGCCGAGGTCGCCGAGCAGGCTCTTGGCATAGCCGGACCAGCCCACCGAGACGGTCGCCGCCGCGAGCGCCAACTCCAAAACGAGGTCCCAGCCGATGATCCACGCGGGCAATTCGCCGAGCGTGGCGAAGGAGAAGGTGTACGCGGAGCCGGCCACCGGCACGGTGGAGGCGAACTCCGCGTAGCACAGCGCGGCGAGCGCGCAGGCGATGCCCGCGGCCACGAACGACAGCGCGACCGCGGGTCCGGCCTTCTCCTTGGCGACCTCGCCGGTGAGCACGAAGATGCCCGTGCCGATGATCACCCCGACGCCGAAGATCGTCAGATCGAGTGCGCTCAGGTCCCGCCGTAGTCGGTGACCAGGCTCGTCCGTGTCCTGAATGGACCGTTCAACCGTTTTGGTACGGAAGACACTCATCTGACTCCCTCTACGACGTATGGCCTCCTCTACCCGGTGATGGCAAAACTAACGGACTGTTAGATCTCAGGACTCGGTGGGTTCGAGTACCTCGTCGCGCGCGGTGGCCGCCGTGATGTCCCGGGCCAGCCCCTGCGGCGTCAGCCCGATGTCGGTGAGGATCTGCGCGCGCTTCGCGTGGTCCAGGAAGCGGTCCGGGATGCCGAACGTCCGGACCGGCACGTCGACGTCGGCGTCGCGCAGCGCCCGCGCCACCGCGTCGCCCACGCCGCCGACCCGGCTGTTGTCCTCGACGACCGCGACGAGCCGGTGCCCGGACGCCAGGCCGGGCAGCTCGGGGTCCAGCGGCTTCACCCAGCGCGGGTCCACGACCGTGACGCCGATGCCGTGCGCGTCGATGAGCCGGGCCGCCTCGACCGCCACGCCCGCCATCGGGCCCGCCGCGACGATCAGCACGTCCCGCTTCTCGCCCGACCGGACGAGCACGTCCATCCCGCCGACCCGGTCGACGACCGCGACGTCCTCGGCGACCGGGCCCTTCGGGAACCGGACCACCGTCGGGCCGTCATTGACGTCCACCGCCTCGCGCAGCAGCTCCGTCAGCCGGGTCTCATCACGAGGAGCGGCGACCCGCAGCCCGGGGACGACCTGCAGGATCGACATGTCCCACATGCCGTTGTGGCTCGGCCCGTCGTCGCCCGTGACCCCGGCCCGGTCCAGGACGACGGTGACCGGCAGCTTGTGCAGGGCGACGTCCATGAGCAGCTGGTCGAACGCGCGGTTGAGGAACGTGGCATACACGGCGACGACCGGGTGCATGCCGCCGAAGGCCAGGCCCGCCGCCGAGGTCACCGCGTGCTGCTCGGCGATGCCCACGTCGTACGTGCGGTCCGGGTAGGCCTCGGCGAACGCCGCCAGCCCCGTCGGGTGCAGCATCGCCGCGGTGATGGCCACCACGTCCGGGCGCTCGGCGCCCACCGCCACCAGCTCCTCGCTGAACGCCTTGGTCCAGGTACGCGAGCTCTTGGCCAGCTTCCGCCCGGTGGCCGCGTCGAACAGGCCGGGGGCGTGGAAGGCCTCCTCCTCGTCGTTCTCGGCGGGCGCGTAGCCGAAGCCCTTCCGCGTCATGCAATGCACGATCACCGGCTCGCCGAAGTCCTTCGCCTTGCGCAGCGCGTGCTCAACGGCCTCCTCGTCGTGGCCGTCGATCGGCCCGAGATACTTCAGGCCCAGGTCCTCGAACATCGCCTGCGGCTGCAGGATGTCCTTGATGCCCTTCTTGATGCCGTGCAGCGCCTCGTACGCCATCGGCCCGACGACCGGCGTTCGCGGCACCGTGCGCTTGATCAGGTCGAGGGCGTGCTCGTACCCCCGCGTCATCCGCAGGTCGGCGAGGTGGCTGGCCAGCCCGCCGATCGTCGGGGAGTACGACCGGCCGTTGTCGTTGACCACGATGACGACCCTGCGGTCCCGGCCCGCCGCGATGTTGTTCAGCGCCTCCCAGGCCATGCCACCGGTGAGCGCGCCGTCGCCGATGAACGCCACGACGTACCGGTCGCCCTCCCCGCGCAGCTGGTACGCCTTGGCGAGCCCGTCGGCGTACGACAGCGCGGTGGAGGCGTGGGAGTTCTCGATCACATCGTGCTCGGACTCCGCCTGGGACGGGTAGCCGGACAGGCCGCCCGCCTGGCGCAGCGAGCCGAAGTCCTGCCGGCCCGTCAGCAGCTTGTGCACGTACGCCTGGTGCCCCGTGTCGAAGAGGACGCGGTCGTGCGGCGAGTCGAAGACACGGTGCAGGGCGATGGTGAGCTCGACCACGCCGAGGTTCGGTCCGAGGTGACCGCCGTTCTTCGATGTCGACACCGCGGTGACGAGGAGATCTCGTATCTCGCCGGCGAGCTGCGGAAGCTGCTCCGGAGCCAGGCGCTTGAGGTCCTCGGGCCCTCGGATCGACTCAAGAAGGGTCACGCGGGTCATCTCCTCGTATTTTCTGCGGATGCTGATTTTAGTGGTCGCTCGACCATGAGACGCCGAGCCCCCCGGCCGAGTTCACGTGGCGCAGCGTAGCGATCGGATATAAAGACAGTGATGGATGACGAACGAATCGTGCTGCTGGGCGCCGACGGCCACGCCATCGGCACGGCCCCGAAGGCGTCGAGTCACCACGAGGCCACTCCGTTGCATCTGGCGTTCTCGTGTTATCTCGCGGACGCCGCGGGGCGCATCCTGATCACTCAACGAGCGCACGCCAAGCGAACGTTCCCGTCGGTGTGGACGAACAGCTGCTGCGGCCACCCCGCCCCCGGCGAGGGCCTGCGCGACGCCGTCCGCCGCCGGGTACGGCTGGAGCTCGGTCTGGAGATCGAGAGCATGACGCTCATCCTGCCGGAGTTCCGCTACCGCGCGACCGCCGCCGACGGAATCGTCGAGAACGAACTCTGCCCGGTGGTCCGCGCCGTCGCCGTCGGCGACGTCCGCCCCCACCCGGACGAGACCGCGGCCGCGGGCTGGCGCGACTGGGAGGACTGCGTGGGGCTCGTGGACGACCCGTCGGCCTCCCCGTGGTACCGCGAGCAGATGGCCGAGCTCGTGCCGCTGGGCAAGCCGGCCGACTGGCCGGCCGCGCCGACCTCGCTCCTGCCGCCCGCCATCGCCTGGTAGTCCGCGGTTCGACGCCCGGCCCGGCGGCTCAGACCGCTCGCATCGCATGATCGCGCTCAGCGTTGTAGCGCGGTGGTGAGCATGGCGTCGATCGCCCGCCTCGACGCCTCGAGCCGAGTGATCGATTCGGCGATGCGGCCGCGTTCGCGCCGCAGGTTGTTGATCATTCCCGGACACGCCGACGGTACGAGACGCTCTCCCTCTTCGTGCACGCAGTGCAGGAGCCGGGCGATGACCGCGGTGGGCAGTCCGGCGGCGAGCAGGGCACGGATGTGGCGCACCGCCTCGACGTCCGCCTCACCGTACTCGCGGTATCCGTTGGCCAGCCGCACCGGCCGCAGCAGCCCCTGCTCCTCGTAGTAGCGCAGCAGCCGCCGGCTCACACCGGTCCGTTCCGCCAGAACGCCGATCCGCACGACCCCTCATTCCCGGCTTGACCTTCACATCGATGTGACGGCTTACCGTCCCGATTATCCAGTGATCCCCGATAAAGGAATGTCTAATGCCGAGTGCAGTGATCATCGGTGCCGGACCGGGAATCGGCCGGGCGGTGGCCCGCCGGTTCGCACGCGAAGGCCTGCCGGTCGCGCTGATCGCGCGAAGCGAGGCGACCCTGGAGGCGTCGGCCGACGCGGTCGCCGCCTCCGGCGTACGGTCCGTGTCCCTGACCGCCGACGCGACGGACGAGACGGCGCTGCGCCAGGCACTCGACGAGGCCGCCGCCGAGCTCGGACCGCCCGAGGTCGTCGTGTACAACGCCGCGATCATCCGCGCCGACCGACCGGGCGAGCTGTCCGTACGCGGGCATCTGGACGCCTGGGCGGTCAACGTCGTCGGCGCGCTCACCGCCGCCGCCCACGTGGCCCCCGCGATGACGGCGCGCGGCGGCGGATCGTTCCTCATCACCGGAGGGATGCCGGAGCCGAAGCGCGAGTACGTCAGCCTCTCTCTCGGCAAGGCGGGGGTGCGCACCCTGGTGGAACTGCTCGACCAGGAGTACGGGCCGTCAGGCGTCCACGTGGCGAGCGTGACCGTGGCCGGCCCGGTCGCCCCGGGAACCCCTTTCGACCCGGACGACATCGCCGAGCACTACTGGCGCCTGCACGCCCAGCCCGGCGAGCAGTGGACGCGGGAGGTGGTCTTCAGGGGCACACCATGATCGCCGAGGGTCTTCGTCGCCAGGGCCCCGGAAACCCTCGGCGGGAGTCCTCCCGTCAGTCCCTCAGCCGGCGGAACTCCTCGGCCAGCGCGTCCAGGGTGTAGTGCGCGTTGAGGCCCGAGGGGTTCGGCAGGATCCACAGCGCCGCCCCGGCGAGCCTGTCCTCCTGCGGGCCGATCTTCACCTTCGGGCGCCCGAACGCCGTCCGGAACGCGGTCACGCCGAGCACCGCGACGACCCGCGGCCGGTGCTCCGCGACGAACTTCTCCAGCAGCGCACCGCCCTCCCGCAGCTCCTCGGCGGTCAGCTCGGCCGCCTGGGCCGTGGCACGGGCCGCCAGATTGGTGATCCCGGCGCCGTACGACGGCAGCAGGTGCTGCTCGCTGGGATGCAGCAGCCGGTCGGTGAAGCCGGAGCGGTGCAGCGCGGGCCAGAACCGGTTGCCCGGACGCGCGAAGTGCCATCCGGTCGCGGCCGAATAGAGCCCCGGGTTGATCCCGGAGAACAGCACCCCGTCCGGCGGCGGCACGACGTCGGGGATCGTCCGGTCCTTGGCGGCCTCCAGGTCGGCGGCGGTCGGTCGGCTCGTCACGATCGGACGATACCGCCCGGCCGCCCCCGTCAGGGCAGGACCTCGCAACGACGCCCAGCGCACCCGCCGGCACGACCGGAAGCGATGATGTCAACTCTAAGTTGCAGGGCGTTTACTGTCCGCACAGCATCACGCCTGTGTCGGCAACTGTGTACAGAAAGTGTCGACAGGTTCGTACACTACGAGCATGGGGACGGTGACCGTGAGGGTCAGCACAGACACCCGTGACCGCATCGCCGAGTTGGCGAGAGAGGCCGGCCAGCCGATGTCCGCCGTCATCGACGAGGCGATCCGCGACTACGAGCGCAAGAGGTTCTTCGAAGATCTCAACCGACAAGTCGCCGCTACCAGAGCGGACCCGGAGGCCTGGGCCGACCATCAAGCGGAGACGGCCGTCTTCGACAAGGCCGCCGGCGACGGCCTGGCGGATCTCGACGACACCGACTACTCCACATGGTGAACACGCCGCGGAGAGGGGATATCTGGCTGACCGACTTCGGAGAGCCGCTTGCACACGAGCAGGGGTTCCTCCGCCCCGGGATCATCGTGAGCGCCAATGGATTCAACCGAGCGGGGTCAGGTCTCGTCTTCACGGTGCCGACCACGACCACCAAGCGTGGGTGGCGAACCCATGTCGAGGTCGGAACCCATACCGGACTCCGGCAGACGAGTTGGGCGCTGGTCGAACAGATGCGCAGCGCTTCGACCGATCGGTTGAGACGCCGCATCGGCGAGGCCGACGCCGTCACCATGGAGCGCATCTGCGCGATCGTCCGGAGACTTCTGGAGATGTGAGACGGGCGGCCTCCCCTGGGCCGCCTGCGTTCTGCGGCTTACGCTGAAACGACAGTTTTCTCGCCCGAGTAGAACGCGTTAGACGGACATGCCCGCCCCGGCGCCCGTGTTCTCCCGTCGCACCCGGCCTATCCGCGCGTATCTGCGTTACTGCAGGTCGGTCGCGATGATCTTCTCCATGTTCCGTTCGGCGAGCGCTGTGATCGTCACGAACGGGTTCACACCGATGCTGCCGGGAATGAGCGACCCGTCCACGACGTACAGGCCGTCGTAGCCCGGAAGCCGGCCATAGTTGTCGGTGGCCTGATTGAGTACGCACCCGCCGAGCGGATGGTAGACGAAGTCGTCGCCCCAGGTCTTGTTAACGCCGAACAGGTCGGACCGGTAGACCGTGCCCGCCTTGCTGTTGATGGCGTCGAACACCCGCTTCGCGGCGTCGATCGACGGCTGCGTCTGTGACGCCTTCCATGAGAGATCGACCTTGCCGGTCGTGGAGTTGAATGAGAACGCGGCGCGGTTCGGGTTCTTCGTGATCGCCAGATAGAGGTTGATCCAGGTTTCGGTACCGGCCGGGAACGGAGCGATCTCGGCGAACACCGGACCATTCGTGTCGGCCCAGTTGTCGATCCCCATGGCGGGCATTCCCGACTGCAAGGCGCCGGTCAGGTCCAGCCCCGCCCGTGCGACCATCACGTTGCCGTTGTTACCCCAGCCCGTGCCGACCGCCGAGGGGAGATTCGACAGCTTGCCCTGGGCTCGCATGGAGACCAGCAGCTTGCTCGTGCCCACGCTCCCGGCCGCGAAGAACACCCGGTCGGCGGTGACCGTCTTTTGGGTGACGGTGTTGCCCGAGGTGTCGATCTGAACCATCTCGACCGTGTATCCGCCGCCTGATGCCGAGGCCACGGAGGTCACCGTGTGCAGCGCCGAAATCGTGAGTTTTCCCGTCGCGGCCGCCGCCGCGAGATAGGTCTTGTCGAGCGACTTCTTGCCGTAATTGTTGCCGTAGATCACCTCGGAGGCCAGCGCCGAGCGCGGCACCTGGTTCGCCGCTTCCTGCTTCATGTAGTCGAAGTCGTAGACGTTGGGCACGAACGTCGTCGCGAAGCCCGCGTCGTTCGCCCGCTTGCGGCTGACCCGGGCATACTGGTAGCAGTCGGTCGTCTCGAACCATGCCTGGTCGATGTTGTTGACCCCGAGGCCGGTGTTCGCGCGCGGGAAGTACGTCGAGTACATCTCGTTGGAGTTGACCGACGGCAGCACCTCTTCGAAGTAGGCGCGCTTTGGCGTGACGGCCATGCCCCCGTTGACGAGTGAGCCGCCGCCCACTCCGCGCCCTTGGTAGACCCGGGTCGCCGCGAAGCTCTCGGAGTCGAGCGCGCCCGTGTACTTCGAGATGCTCTTGTTGGCCGGGGAACCCAGGAAGTAGCCGACCGGCTGGTCCGTCTGGGTTCGCAACCAGAAAGACCGCCCGTCGGGGTTGAGCATGTTGCAGAAGATCTTTCCGTCGGACCCCGGTGTGGTCCAGCTCTGCCCCATCTCCACGATATGGGTGTCGATGCCCGCTTGTGTGAGACGCAGCGCTGCGACGGCCCCGCCGTACCCGCTGCCGATGATGAGGGCCGGCACGTGATCTCCGGTGGCGAGCGCCCGCCGTGGGGCGGCGGCCGCGGCTGTCCACCACGAGGGCATCGCGAGAGCCCCCAAAGTGGAACCTGTTCCAATCAGGAATCGACGACGGGAGATACCGTCCAGTCGCCGTCTTCTGCCTGGTCGCGAAGCTCTGCCGTTGCTCATGGCGCCACTCCCTGGAAATAAAAAGTGAACTTGTTATATATGCATTGCGCAGGCATGTCAGCAGTTACTAACGAGTAACATTTGATCGCGGGTGGGCTTGCGGGGGCCGAATACCGTGTCGCCCCATACGACCTGGGCGTATTCGTGAAACAGGCCACAGAGCCGGCCTCGCCGGAGGCCTCTGATCTCGGCGTCGAGGGGATCGGGCAGTGCCCGCGGCGGACCGGCCTGGTTCAGAGAGCCAGGCCAGCGGCACCCTCGGAGCATGAAAGGGCCGCCCCACCTCCGGCTGGAGGTAGGGCGGCCCTTTCGGTCAGCGGGTTACTTCTTCAGGAGGGAGCGCAGGACGTACTGCATGATGCCGCCGTGGCGGTAGTAGTCCGCCTCGCCCGGCGTGTCGATGCGGACGACCGCCTGGAACTCCTTGTCGCCCGCCCGCACCGTGACCTCGCGCGGGGTCTCGCCGCCGTTCAGCGCCTCGACGCCGACGATGTCGAAGGTCTCCTGGCCGGTGAGGCCGAGTGACGTCGCCGACTCGCCGTCCTCGAACTGCAGCGGCAGGACGCCCATGCCGATGAGGTTCGAGCGGTGGATGCGCTCGAACGACTCGGCGATGACGGCGCGGACGCCGAGGAGGCGGGTGCCCTTGGCCGCCCAGTCGCGCGAGGAGCCGGAGCCGTACTCCTTGCCGCCGAGGATGACCAGCGGCGTGCCCTCCGCGGCGTACGCCTGCGCGGCGTCGTAGATGGACAGCTGCTCGCCGTCCTTGACGGTGACGCCGCCCTCGGTGCCGGGGGCGAGCAGGTTGCGCAGCCGGATGTTGGCGAATGTGCCGCGGATCATCACCTCGTGGTTGCCTCGGCGGGAACCGTACGAGTTGAAGTCCCGGCGCTCGACGCCGTGCTCGGTGAGGTACTTGCCGGCCGGGCTGTCCGCCTTGATCGCACCGGCCGGCGAGATGTGGTCGGTGGTGACCGAGTCGCCGAGCAGCGCGAGGACCTTGGCGCCGCGGATGTCCTCCACCGCCTCCGGCTTGTCCGTCATGCCGTCGAAGTACGGGGCCTTGCGGACGTACGTGGAGTCGGGGTCCCACTCGAAGGTGTTGCCGGTCGGCACGGGGAGGGCCTGCCAGCGCTGCTCGCCGGCGAACACGTCGGCGTAGTCGCGGGTGAACATCTCCTGCGCGATGGCCGACTCGACGACCTCCTCGACCTCCTGCGGCGACGGCCAGATGTCCTTGAGGTACACCGGCTGACCGTCGGAGCCCGTGCCGATCGGGCCGTTCACGATGTCGACGTCCATGGAGCCGGCGAGGGCGTACGCGACGACGAGCGGCGGCGAGGCCAGGTAGTTCATCTTGACGTCGGGGTTGATCCGGCCCTCGAAGTTACGGTTGCCGGAGAGCACCGAGGTGACGGCCAGGTCGTTGTCGTTGACGGCCTTGCTGATCTCCTCCGGCAGCGGGCCGGAGTTGCCGATGCAGGTCGTGCAGCCGTAGCCGACGAGGTTGAAGCCGAGCTTCTCGAGGTACGGCGTGAGGCCCGCGCGGTCGTAGTAGTCCATGACGACCTTGGAACCCGGAGCGAGCGAGGTCTTCACCCACGGCTTGCGGGAGAGGCCCTTCTCGACGGCCTTCTTGGCGAGCAGCGCCGCGCCGATCATGACCGACGGGTTCGAGGTGTTGGTACAGGAGGTGATCGCGGCGATCACGACCGCGCCGTGGTCGAGCTCGAACTCGGCGCCGTCCAGGCTGACGGTGACGGGGTTGCTCGGCCGGCCGGCGGCCGGGTCCACGGCGCTCTCGTGGGGCCGGTCGCCGTTGGCGCCGTGGGAGATGGCCGGCGAGTCCGAGGCCGGGAACGACTCGGCGGACGCCTCGTCGGTCGGTCCCCCGATGCCGTTGTCCGGGACGTAGTCGCGGACCGCCGTGCGCCACGCCGTCTTGGCGTTCGACAGCGCGATGCGGTCCTGCGGGCGCTTCGGGCCGGCGATCGACGGGACGACGGTGGACAGGTCCAGCTCGAGGTACTCGGAGTACTCCGCCTCGCGGGACGAGTCGTGCCAGAGGCCCTGCTCCTTGGCGTACGCCTCGACCAGGGCGACCTGCTCGGCCGGGCGGCCGGTGAGCCGCAGGTAGTTCACGGTCTCGTCGTCGATCGGGAAGATCGCGCAGGTGGAGCCGAACTCGGGGCTCATGTTGCCGATGGTCGCGCGGTTGGCCAGCGGCACCGCCGCGACGCCCTCGCCGTAGAACTCGACGAACTTGCCGACCACGCCGTGCTTGCGCAGCATCTCGGTGATGGTGAGCACCAGGTCGGTCGCCGTGGTGCCCGCCGGGAGCTCTCCGGTCAGCTTGAAGCCGACGACGCGCGGGATGAGCATCGAGATCGGCTGGCCGAGCATGGCGGCCTCGGCCTCGATGCCGCCGACGCCCCAGCCGAGGACGCCCAGGCCGTTCTGCATCGTGGTGTGGGAGTCGGTGCCGACGCAGGTGTCGGGGTAGGCGACGCCCTCGTTGTCGAAGACGACGCGGGCCAGGTGCTCGATGTTGACCTGGTGCACGATGCCGGTGCCCGGCGGCACGACCTTGAAGTTGTCGAAGCCGTTCTGGCCCCACTTGAGGAACTGGTAGCGCTCCTTGTTGCGGCCGTACTCGAACTCGACGTTGCGCTCGAACGCGTCCTCGCGGCCGAAGACGTCGACCTGGACGGAGTGGTCGATGACCATCTCGGCCGGGTTCAGCGGGTTGATCCTCGCCGGGTCGCCGCCGAGGTCGCGGACGGCCTCCCGCATCGTCGCCAGGTCCACCACGCAGGGAACGCCGGTGAAGTCCTGCATGATCACCCGAGCCGGGGTGAACTGGATCTCCTGGTTCGGCTGGGCGCCCGGGTCCCAGGCGGCCAGCGCGCGGACGTGGTCGCCGGTGACGTTCGCGCCGTCCTCGGTGCGCAGCAGGTTCTCGAGCAGGACCTTCAGGCTGTACGGGAGGCGCGCCGAACCCTCGACGGCATCCAGCCGGAAGATCTCGTAGGACGCCTCGCCGACGCGCAGGGTCTGGCGGCTGCCGAAGCTGTTCAAGTCGTCTCCTCCTCTACGCGCTCCCCGAGCGCGGCTACCGCTCGCATGGCGTACGCGGGGGTTCTGTTGGTGGATACGTCAGGATCCTCCCCCAGCCGCCCACTTCCGCGCGCACTGAGGCTCGCCTAACTTCTCCGCAATTTCTCTCGACATCAAGGTATCACGTTTATCTCGACATCAAGGTATCGAGGGCCGGCCTTGACAACGAGCGTTTCCGATATATCGTTTGAGTATCGCGAACGATCTGAGATGGCTCTCAGAAGGGAGAACCGAACATGCATAACGCGACATTCGACGCTCCGTGGCAGGCATGGGCCGGCGGCCGCCGTGGTGGCCGCGGCCGTGGCAGGCGAGGTGGCCCGTGGGGCTGGGGTCCCCCCGGATTCGGCCCGTTCGGCGGTCCACCGCCCTGGGCGGAAGGCCGGGCGAAGGCCCGGCGCGGCGACGTCCGCGCCGCGATCCTGGCCCTGCTGGCCGAGGAGCCGCGCAACGGCTACCAGCTCATCCAGGCGATCGAGGAGCGCAGCGACGGCGAGTGGCGGCCGAGCCCCGGCGCGGTCTACCCGGCGCTGCAGCAGCTCACCGACGAGGGGCTGATCGAGGGCACCGAGGAGGAGGGGCGCAAGACCTTCCGCCTCACCGAGGCCGGCCGCGCGTACGTCGAGCAGCACACCGACGAGGTGAACGCGCCGTGGGACGCGATGACCTCGGACGTCCGCGAGGACGTCCGGAATCTGTTCAAGACCGCCGGCGGAGTCGCCGGGGCCATGATGCAGGTCGTCCGTACCGGCTCGGAGGCCCAGGTCGCCCAGGCCAACGAGATCCTGGCCGAGACCCGGCGGCGCCTCTACCACCTCCTCGCCGAGGACGAGTGACCCGGCCGCCGGCCGAGTCGGAAGGGTGAGTGAGGTGATGTCCGAGCGCACCCGACGCAGCGAGTGGAGCGGCCGACCGAGGCACGACGTCGGCCGCGGAGCGAGTGAGGAGGGTGAGCGAGGGATGAAGCACGACGACCTGCGGGTCGGGGACGCTGAGCGCGACGAGGTGGCGTCGGCCCTGCACGAGCACTTCGCGCAGGGCCGGCTGACCCGGGAGGAGCTCGACGAGCGGCTGTCGGCCGCGCTGTCCGCCAAGACCGTCGGCGACCTGCGGAAGGTCACCCGGGACCTGCCCGCCGGCCCGGACGCGCTCTCGCGCCCGCTGGCCGGGCCGGGCCTCCCCGACTGGCGCGGGCCGCGGCGGGCCGGGCCGCCCTGGGCCGGTCCCCACTGGGGCGGCCCGCCGTGGGCCCGGCACGCCGAGCGGATGGCTCATCGGGGGCGGCATCCGCGGTTCGGCCCACCGGCCGGCGTGTTCCTCATCGCGCTGTTCGTGATCGCGTTCGTGACGCACGGCTGGTTCGTCTTCCCGCTGTTCGCCGTCGTCTGGTTCACGATGGCGTTCGTCGGGATCCGGCACGCTCGCCGGTGGCATCGCCTCACGAGGTGACTCACGGCGGAGAACGAACCGCAGGGCCCCTTGCGGGCCCCTGCGGCGACAACGGCAGGGCCCCGCAAGGGCCCAACAACGGGCGGCAGGGCCCTTTGCGGGGCCCTGCCGCCCGTGCCGTCAGCGGGCCGTGACGGCGAAGCGGTCGAACTGCGCGGGCACGTACGAGTCGAGCGCCAGGCCCGACTGGCCGTGGTCGAACGTCGCGTCGGTGACGGCGGCGACCTGCCGGCCGTCGACGAACGCGCTCACGGCCGTGCCTTCGAAGCGCAGCGCCAGGTGGTGCCATCGCCCGGTGCCGAGGGCATCGACGGTTCCGGTGGCCAGGGTCCGCGTGGTGCCGTCGTTCTGGACGACGTACAGCGACCACGCGCCCGTGTCGGCGACCTTCAGGTGGTAGCCCTTCCACAGGACGAGGTTGGGCTTCTTCCGCGGGTCGAGCTGGCCGACGATCCGGCCGAGCAGTTCGGCGGAGCCGGCCTGCTCGAGCTGGACGTCCGTCCCCGTCTCGTAGTCGGTCCAGGCGGCGTCACCGACCAGGGTGAGCGGCGCGGGCACCTTGGTCCACTTGTTGGGCTGGGTGGTGATGACCTGGCGCAGGCACTTTCCACGGTGCGACCCGTGGGCGCACTTCGCCACCTCGAACGCGCCCTCCATGTCGGAGAAGTAGCGGGGGGTGGCGCCGCGCCGGTACCCGTCGAACGACTCGGTGAAGGGCAGCGGCAGGTTCGCCGCGGCCGGGGAGACGGCGGATCCCTTGCCGCCCCCGCCGAGGGTCGTCAGCGTGTAGACGCGGCCGGGCTCGAGGGTGATCCGGTACGAGCCGTCGGCGTCCGCCCGCAGGTCGTCGCCTCGGGCGAACCACGTCGCGGGATCGGCCGAGGACAGCTCGGTGGACCACACGTGCAGCCGTCCCCGGGAGAGCCCTCTCGCCGGGCTCACGGTGATCGTCTGCGGTCCGGTCGCGGCGGTGGTCTCGACGACCGTGGTGTGGTCGGGCCGCGCGGCGGGCGAGCGCAGCGTCACGTACGTGCCACCGCCGTCGAGGTAGCCGCTCGCGGAGTCGAGGTAGCGCCAGCCGGGACGGGCGAACTGCGAGGTCTGGGCGACCGTCCACAGCGTCGGGCCGAGCTCGTAGTGGCCCGTCCAGGGTTCGTTGGCGCGCAGGAAGCCGCTGCCCGCGTACTGGACGGTCGGGTACCAGCCGTACGCGGCCGGCCAGTTGATGAACGCCGTCATGCGCCCGTCGACGTACTCGTGGTTGATCTCGGCCGCGAGCCGGGGCGCGCCGGTCAGGTAGTCGTTCCACCCGGACTCGCTGGCGAAGATCGGCTTGCCGAGGCCGATGGCGTCGGCGGAGCTGGAGCAGTGCACCGCACTGCACGGGTAGTGGATGCCGACGACGTCGACGGCCGCGTCGAAGGCAGGGTCGTTCTTCAGGTCGGTGGCGACCTGCCAGCCCGCGTTATCGGCGGCGACCAGCTTGACGTGACCGTATCCCGCGCGGTTCAGCGCGGCCCGCAGGTCGACGTACCACTGCTTGTCCCAGCCCTTCTCGTTCCAGCCGCCGAGGTAGTCGATGCTCAGGTGGTGCCGCCGGGCGCACCCGAGCCAGTCGGTCAGGTAGGCGATGTTGTCCTGCGACCAGAACCCACCGTGGAACCATCCGGGCGCGCCCCACTCGAGGCCGTACAGCTTGATGGCGGGGTTGCGCTTCTTCGCCTCGCTCATCAGCCACCACTCGTAGCCGCGGTCGCAGTTCACCTCGCCGGGAACGCGCGCGTGGCTCGGCTCCGCCCCGTTGCTGGAGTCGGTGTCGCTGCCGATCTCGACCTTGAGGATGTCGAGCGAGGCCCCGTAGCCGGGCTTGAACAGGTAGTCGAGGATCTGGCGGCGCTGGCGTTCGGGGTAGTCGACGATCAGGCGTGAGGTGCCGCCGCCGCCACTGATGGCGCCGACGCCCTCGTACACGCGCCCCGTCCCGTCGGGGTCGACAGTGATCTTCTGTGGCTCGGTCTGCGCGGTGGCGGGCACGGCCAGGCCGGTGACCAGTGTCGCCGCGAGGGCGAGCGCCGCCAGCGGCCCTCGCCGTACCGATCGTTTCCAGCGTCTCATCGGACTCCTCTCACGTGGCCCCCGAGACTCGTGGACAACGGCATGGCGGACGCGCCGGCCAAGCGTTCGATATTTCGAACCGCGTCCGACCATGCCGGGACCATGGAAGCCGGGCCGCGCGATCACGTCAAGATCGCGGTGAGAGAGGGAGGTTCAGGCGGCCAGGCTCGTCAGGACGCCGATCGGGTCCTCCAGGAGAGGCGCGAAGGCGAGTTCGGCGGCGCCGATGACCTGGGCGTCCGTACCGAGGGCGGAGACCGCCAGCCGTACCTGCTCATGCGGGGCGACCAGGGACGATCGGGCGACGGTCCTCCGTACGACGTCCTCGGTGACGGCGAACAGCTCGCCGAGCGGACCGCCGAGGACGACGATGTCCGGGTTGAAGGTGTTCACGAGCATGCCGACGCCGGCTCCGAGCCACCGGGCGACCCCGGCGGCGGCCTCCGCGGCCTTCGGCTCACCGGCGGCGACCCGGGCGAGCACTTCCCGGTAGGCCCGCAGGCCGCCGTCGACCGGCCGGCCGGCGGCGCCCAGCAGCGCCTCGACGCCGGCCTCGGTCTCCAGGCAGCCGACGGACCCGCACCGGCAGAGGCGGCCGTCCGGGTTGACGCGCAGGTGCCCGATCTCGCCCGCGTACCCGCCGCGGCCGCGCAGGGGCCGCCCGCCGACGAGGATTCCGCCGCCGATGCCGATCTCGCCGGAGATCACGACGACGTGGTCGTATCCGACCGCGGCGCCGCGCCAGTGCTCGGCGAGCGCGCCCAGGTCGGCGTCGTTGGCCAGGAACGCCGGCAGGTCCAGCCGCTCCCCCAGCCGCGCCCCGAGGGGCAGGTCGATCCAGCCGAGGTTCGGCGCGAACCTCAGCAGCCCGTCCTCCTGGCGGACGACGCCGGGCACGGACAGGCCGACGCCGACGCAGCGGGCGCCGTCCGGCGCTCCGACGCGCAGGCGACGGCAGGCTTCGACGATCGCGTCGACCGTCGCGTCGAGCTCGCTCCAGTCCCGGCCCGGTTCGGCCTCGACCCGGTCGAGCACGTCGCCGCCGAGCCCGACCCGGGCCACCACCAGATGGCGGACGCCGAGGTCGACGGCGAGGACGTACGCCGCGTCGGGACAGGGCACGACCTCCAGCGACGGCCGGCCGGCCCGCCCTCGAGCGCTCGCGGAACGCTCGAGGACGAGACCGGCCTCGACCAGCTCGGCGACCAGGTCGCCGATCGTGCTGCGGTTGAGCCCCATCTCCGCGGTGAGCTCGGCCCGGGACCGGCAGCCGTGCCGGTGCACCTCGGTGAGGATCGTGCCCAGGTTGTGACGGCGTACGTCGTCCTGCGTCGATCCACGGATGCGCCGGCGTGTCACGAGATCGCTCCGGCGCTCAGCGGCCGGTCGCGGAGCGCCGCCGCCTGGCCAGAGCGTCGATGCTCGCGGCGAGGAGCAGGAACCCGCCCGTGACGATGTAGTTGAGGTACGCCTCGGCGCCGAGCAGGCCGAGACCGTTGATGATGGTCGCGATGACGAGGCCGCCGAGGACCGCGTCCCGCGCCTTGCCCCTTCCGCCGAACAGGCTCGTCCCGCCGATGACCGCGGCGCCCACGGCGTACAGCAGGGTGTTGCCCGCGCCGGCGTCCGGCGTGACGGAGTTCAGGCGGGACGCCGCGACGATGCCGCTGATCGCCGCCAGCACCGAGCCGATGACGAACACCGACAGCCGGATGGCGTTGACGTTGATGCCCGCGCGGCGGGCCGCCTCGGCGTTGCCGCCGACCGCGTACACGTGCCGTCCGTAGCGCGTACGGGCGAGGACGAACGTGCAGATGATCAGCAGTACGGCCACGAGCGGGACGCCCCACGGGACGCCACCGTAGAACAGGGCGCCGTTCGGGTTGGCGGCCCGGTTCAGGTTGAGGACGTACGCGCCGCCGAGCAGCGCGATCGCGACCAGGGCCACCTGAACGGCGACCAGGGCGAACGGGCGCCGGGACAGTCCCTTGGCCGTCTGCCGCTGATGCCGCAGCAGCTGGATCGCCGCGTACCCGACCGCACACACCGCCGCGACGGTCCAGCCCAGCCAGACGGGCATGTACTTGTTGGCCACCGCGTAGATGACCTTGTCGTGGACGGGGACCGTTCCACCCTGACCGATCAGCTTCAGCGCGATGCCCTGCAGACCGAGGAACAACGCCAGCGTCACGACGAAGGACGGGATGCGGACGATCGCGACGAGCGCGCCGATCATGGTGCCGATGGCGACCCCGGTGACCGCCGCGGCGAGCACGGCGACCATCCAGTTCTGGCCGCCGTCGACCAGCAGCTTGGCCATGACCGCGGCGCACGCGCCGCTGGCCACACCGGCCGACAGGTCGATCTCGCCCAGCAGCAGCACGAAGATCAGGCCCATCGCGAGGATCGTCACCGGCATGGCCTGGACGAGCAGGTTCGCGATGTTCCGGGCGCTGAGGAAGGTCTCCGGGCGCAGCCCCCAGAAGAAGATGATGAGGACGGCCAGACCCAGGATGGCGGGCAGCGCGCCGAGGTCACCGGTGCGCAGCTTGATGAAGTAGTCGTTGACCGCGGACGAGACCGTCTTTTCGCGGGTGTCGACGGAGAAGTCGGAGTCGGCGAGCGTGGGCACCGCGGTCCGCGCGGAGCCCGGCGCCGGCTCGACGATGTTCGGCTCGGGTGTATCGGTGGACATCGTGGAACCTCAGATGCTCTCTGCGGCGGTCGAGGGCGCCAGGCCCAGGTCGCCGGATCGCCCGGTGGTGATGAGCTCGACCACCTGGCTGTGCGTGACGTCGGACCGTTTGACATCGGCGGCGACGCGGCCCAGGTAGAGGGCGGTGATCCGGTCCGCCACCTCGAACACGTCGTTCATGTTGTGCGAGATCAGCACGACCCCGTGCCCGGTCTCGGCGAGCCGGCGGACGAGGTCGAGGACCTGCCGGGTCTGCGCGACGCCGAGCGCCGCGGTCGGCTCGTCCAGGATCACGACCTTGGACTCCCACAGCACGGCCTTGGCGATCGCCACGGTCTGCCGCTGGCCGCCGGACAGGCTCGCGACCTGCTGGCGGACCGACTTGACGGTGCGCACCGACAGCTTGGCCAGCGTCTCGCGGGCGGCCTGCTCCATGGCCGCCTCGTCCAGGACGATGCCCTTCTTGCGCTCGCGACCGAGGAACATGTTCTGGGCGATGTCCAGGTTGTCGGCCAGCGCGAGGTCCTGGTAGACGATCTCGATCCCGAGCCCGGCCGCGTCCCGAGGACTGTGGATGCTCACCGGCCGGCCCTCGAACATGAAACGGCCGGAGTCGCTCGGGTGGATCCCGGCGATGCACTTGATCAGCGTCGACTTGCCGGCGCCGTTGTCGCCGACGAGCGCGGTCACCTGTCCGGGGTAGACCGCGAAGTCGACGTCGTGGAGCACGTGGACGGCTCCGAAGCTCTTGTTGACCCCCACCAGTTCGAGGGTGGGGTTTCCGTTCTCAGACAACGCTCGCACTCCCTCGGGAGGCGGAAAGGGGCGCCCGGGCGAGACCCGGGCGCCCCTCCGCACTCACTGGATTCCGGCCGCCTTGCACTTCGCGGCGTAGGCGCCCTTGCACAGCTCGTCCTTCTTGACGAAGCCGTCGTCGACGACCTGCTTCACGTTGTCCTTGAAGATGCCGATCGGCTTGAGCAGGATCGACGGCACCTGCCGCTTGCCCTGCGGGTCGTTGGAGGTGGCGTTGGTCTGCGGCTTCTGGCCCTTGGCCAGCGCGGTGACGACCTGGATGAGGCCGTCGGCCTCCTGCTTGATCGGCTTGTAGACGGTCATGCACTGCGTGCCGTCGAGGACGTTCTGCAGGCCCTGCGGGGTGGCGTCCTGACCCGTGACCGGCACCTTGCCCGCCACGTTGTTCTTCTTCAGGATGGACACCGCGGCGTTGCCGAGGCCGTCGTTGGCGGCGAGCACGCCGTCGATCTTGCCGTTCTGCTGGGTGTACATCTGCTCGAAGATGGTGACGGCCTGCTGGTTGTCCCAGTCCGGCACGTCCTGCTCGGCGACCTTCTTGTAGTCGGTCACCTTGTCGAGCACCTCGTGCGCGCCCTGCTTGAAGAGGGTGGCGTTGTTGTCGGTCGGCGAGCCGTTGAGGTAGGCGATGTTCGCCTTCTTGCTGCCCAGGCACTTCTGCAGGCCCTGGCCCTGGACCCGGCCGACCTCGACGCCGTCGAAGGACACGTAGTAGTCGGCGGAGCCGCCGAGCGTGAGCCGGTCGTAGTCGATCGTCTGGACGCCCTGCGCCTTGGCCTTGCTCTCGATCGCCGCGCCGGAGTTGGAGTCGAGGTTGACGATCGCCAGCATCGTCACGCCCTGCGTCAGCATCTGGTCGGCGATGGACTGCATCTGCTGCTTGTCGCCCTGGGCGTTCTGAATCGTGTAAGGAATCCCGGCCTGCTTGAACGCCTGCTCCAGCAGCGGCCGGTCGAAGCTCTCCCAGCGGACGGACGACTTCGTGTCCGGCAGGATCACGCCGATCTTGCCGACCTTCGACTTGCTCGTGCCACCGGACTTTTTGCCGTCGTCGCTGTTGCTGCCACAGGCAGCGAGGCCGGCGGTCGCCATGGCCGCGATCGCAGCGATACATGCCGTGCGCTTCAAGATCACGTCGACACCTTCTTCGGGGGTCCCCAGGAACGGTTTGTTTGGGCGCACAACGTATTCCGCGCCCAGCAGTTCGTATAGAGGGAGGAAGCCGGAGAAATCTGACGGTTACGACATCGAAATCTGGTCGTCACATAACACTAGGGAGCCGCAAGACTACACACAGCCACACACGCCATCCAAGCGCTCTGTAAACCTTCCGAACAGTAAAAAAAAGTTAACCTTGAGCAGGCACGATGGGGTCCGGACGGGAGGTCGAGGCCACGAGGCGGCGACGGCACCACGCGCGCGTCCGCCCGGCGACGGGGACCCGGGTCCTGCCCGCGCCACCGAAAATTAAGCATCCAGCCCCTACCGGACGCTGCCGGAGCGTGCTAGTCCGATCCGCGTACGCGCGCCGAGCGAGCACGCGGATATCGGCCGAAAAGGGCGGGAGATTTCCCCGGTCGACGGTCTTTCGGTCACCGCCGCCGGGTCGGCACAGGCGTCCGCGGGCGGTGTCTCCGCGGCCGCACAACCATGGACCGGACGCCCGAGAACGCCAGGCCTGATAGCTCCCCTGAGCACTGGAAAGCCGAATCGGGTACGAGCCGGTGTCGCGGCATCAGAAGCAAGATCGCAATAATTGCGGTCCGGGTCCGAATCGCGGCGATCTCCGGGGCGATATCTCCGGTCGCGGCGGTGAATCGGACGGCCGAAAACAGCGGCCCGTACGATTCTCCCGGAAAAACCACGCACATTAACCAGCGTGACGGCACAGGCCGTCGGACCCGGAACGGTGGCGCCGCGACAGCCCTCGGCGGGTCGCCCGATCACACGGCCGCGGACGCCGCGCCGAGCCCTGCGGAACCCCGGCGCCGTCGCGCTGACTAGTGTCGTCTTCATGGGTAGCCAGATCGGTGTCACCGGGCTCGCCGTCATGGGCCAGAACCTCGCGCGCAACATCGCCCGCCACGGGTTCCCGGTGGCCGTGCACAATCGGACCGAGAGCCGTACCAAGCAGCTCATCGAACACCACGGCAGCGAGGGCGACTTCACGCCCGCCTACTCCCTCGAGGAGTTCGTCGCCGCGCTCGACCGGCCCCGCCGGATCATCATCATGGTCAAGGCGGGCGCGCCCGTCGACGCCGTGATCAAGGACCTCATCCCGCTGCTCGACGCCGGTGACATCATCATCGACGGCGGCAACTCGCACTACGCGGACACCCGGCGGCGCGTCGCCGAGCTCGCCGAGCACGACCTCCACTTCGTCGGCGCCGGGATCTCCGGCGGTGAGGAGGGCGCCCTGCTCGGGCCCAGCATCATGCCGGGCGGCCCGCGCGAGGCGTACGAGCCCGTCGAGCAGATCCTCACCGCGATCGCGGCGCAGGTGGACGGCACGCCGTGCTGCGCCTACATCGGCCCGGACGGCGCCGGCCACTACGTCAAGATGGCGCACAACGGCATCGAGTACGCCGACATGCAGCTGATCGCCGAGGCGTACGACCTGCTCACGCACGCCGCCGGTCTGAGCGCCCCGGAGATCGCGCAGGTCTTCGAGCAGTGGAACGAAGGCGACCTGGAGTCGTTCCTCATCGAGATCACCGCGAAGGTGCTCGCGCACACCGACGCGGCGACCGGTAAGCCGCTCGTGGACGTCATCCTCGACCAGGCGGAGCAGAAGGGCACGGGCCGCTGGACCGCCCAGTCGGCACTGGAGCTCGGCGTTCCCGTCACCGCGATCACCGAGGCGGTGTTCGCGCGGGCGCTGTCCTCGCGCAAGGACGAGCGGACCAAGGCGTCCACGATCCTCCCGGGCCCGGCCGGCGGGAAGGTCGAGTCGGACTTCGTCGACGCCGTGCGCGACGCGCTGTACGCCTCGAAGGTCGTCGCCTACGCCCAGGGTTTCGAGCAGATCCGCGCCGCGTCGAACGAGTACGGCTGGGACGTCGAGCCGGGCACGCTCGCGACGATCTGGCGGGGCGGCTGCATCATCCGGGCGCGGTTCCTGAACCGGATCAAGGACGCGTACGACCGCGACCCGGAGCTGTCGAACCTCCTGCTCGACGACTACTTCCGGGATGCCGTCGCGGGCGCCCAGGACGCCTGGCGGAAGGTCGTGCGCACGGCGGTGGAACTGGGCGTGCCCACGCCCGCGTTCTCCTCGGCGCTGGCCTACTACGACGGCTTCCGCCGCGAGCACGGCCCGGCCTCGCTGATCCAGGGCCTGCGCGACTACTTCGGCGCGCACACCTACCGACGTACCGACCGGGACGGCGTCTTCCACACCCTCTGGTCGGAGGACGGCCGCGAGGTGTCCGCCGACTGAGTCGCTCCCGGCGACCGAGCCGCTCCCGGGCGCCGGCGCCCGCATGGACGCCGGCGGCCCGGGTGACGTCGGCGGTCATGCGTCAGCGGGCGAACGGGCCGCCGTCGGCGAACGCGAGCGCGGCGAAGCGCTCCCCCATCCGGCGGTACCCGGCCGCGTTGGGATGCAACGCGTCGGGCAGGTCGGCGAGGTCCGACTCGCCGAACAGCTCCCGGCCGTCCAGGTAGTGCAGATTCGGGTCCGTGGCCGAGCGCTCGGCCACGATCCGGCGCAGGGCGTCCCGGATCACCGAGAGGCTCAGCGCGCCCTCGGCCAGCCGCGCCGGGTCGCCGACCGTGTCGAAGCGCAGGACGCCGTCCTCCATGACGGGGAGGGTCGGTCCCGGCCGGTCCTCGACCATCGGGCAGAGGATCGGCGAGATCACCAGCAGCGGGGTGTCTGGGTGCCCCTCCCGTACGGTGTCGATGAAGCCGTGGACCGCCGGCTCGAAGGCTCTCAGCCGCATCGTGTCGCCGTTGACCACGTTGATGCCGAGTTTGAGGCTGATCCAGTCGGCGGGCAGGTCACGGATCGTCCGGGCGGTGAACGGGTCGAGCATCGCGTTCCCGCTGAACCCGAGGTTCAGGACGTTCACGTCGGCGGTGTGCGCGGCCACGACGGGCCAGGTGCCCAGCGGGCTGTCCGCCTCCCCGCAGTGGCTGATCGAGCTGCCGTGATGCACCCAGCGCGGCCGGGGGTCCGGCTCGGCCGGATGCACCGGCCCGTCGGCGCGCAGCGCGATCAGCTCGACCTGGGCGCTCTGCGGCAGCCAGATCTCCACCTGCTTACGCCCGGACGGCAGCGGCCCGAAGCGTACGGTGGCGGGCTCGCCGGGGATGATCTCGGGCGGCTTCACCCCGGCCGGGTCGAGCACCAGCACGTTGCCGTCCGGTGTGACGACCCGCTGGGCGGGCGTGCCGTCGACCACGAGCTCGAACACGCCGCCGGGCCCCACCTCCTCGACGGCCACGTTCAGCGTCTTGGTGATGAGCACATCGAGCTCCAGCGCCGTCGCCTCGGTGCCGAAGACCATGCGCACGCCGGACGGCTGGGCCACCACCATCTCGCAGAACGGGGTCGGGAACTGCGGCCTCGTCCAGCTCGGCAGTCGCCAGGGCCGCACCCCGGCCTTGGTGCGTTCCAGGTCGAGCGCGCCCCGGATGTCAACCGGGCCGTCGAGCAGAGGGACGTCGGCAGGCGCCATGGATCCACCTTTCGTCTCCGGGCCGCAGGCAGCGGCCGTTCCGAACGTACGACGCCGGAGCGCGGTGCGGAAGATCGCGGACATATGGCACGTCCCTCACCGGACGACCGCCGACGAGTCCCGGCGCGGCACGCGGACGATCACCGGCGGCTCTTAGAGGCCGTCCCAGCCCGTGGCCTGTGCCATCAGCTGGTCACGGACCTCGGCGAGCGCGGGGAACACGGGCGCGCCCCGCCGGGCCGGCCGGCCGAGCGCCGCCCCTCCCCCACGCGCCGCCGGCAAGCCGAGTCACGGTCGGTCTGCGGGCGGCGCGTCGCACACCGCCACTCGACCAGGCACGCCGGGCCTGATCGGGCGCGTCGCTCAGCGGCCGTTCCTCACAGGCGCGGGTCGACCGGCTCGGACTCCAGGGCGAGCACGCCGAACACCGCCTGGTGCACGCGCCACAGGGGCTCTCCGGCGGCCAGCCGGTCGAGGGCCTCCAGGCCGAGGGCGTACTCCCGCATGGCGAGCGACCGCTTGCGGCCCAGCGACCGTTTCCGCAGCCGCTCCAGGTGCTCCGGCTCGGTGTAGTCCGGCCCGTAGATGATCCGCAGGTACTCCCGTCCCCGGCACTTCAGTCCGGGCTGCACGAGGCGGCGTCCCCCGTCCGGACCGGCCGGCGCCGGTCCGCCGTCCACGTCCCACCCGGCCGGCTCCGCGCCGCCATGCCCGCCTCGGCCGGCCGGGACCGGTCCGCCGTGCCCGCCTCGGGTGGTCGGGACCGGCCCGGCGTTCCCGTCCGGTGGCATCGGCTTGACGACCATGCCCTCGCCGCCGGCCGCGGTCAGTTCCGTCCACCAGGCGATCGCGGCGGACTCGTCACCGGACAGATCGAGGACGTACGACCGCGTCGGCGCGAACAGCTCCCCGTCGGCGGCGGCCAGCCGGTCGGCGGTCGCCAGGTGCCAGAGGTGGTCCCGTTCGGCGTAGGAGCGGCCCTCCGCGGCCAGCACCTGGAACGGTGCCAGGCGCAGCCCCTTCAGCCCCTCCGTCGGCCAGCAGTAGCGCGCGTACGCGTCCCGGAACAGGTCCGCGTTCGCGGAGCGGCGCGCGACGCGGTCGCGCAGCGCCCCCACGTCCAGGCCACGGGCGGCGGCCCGGTCCAGGACGTCGACGGCCATCGGCAGGGCGGCCCGGGCGGCGGCGCCGGTCGCGGCGTACTGCGTGCGCAGCAGTTCGACGGCCTTGGCCGACCAGGGCATGAGCTCGCAGTCGAGGACGAGCCACCCGGTCTGGAGCTCCTCGAACAGGCCCCCGGCGGCCGTACGGACCCGCTCCAGGAACTCCTCGGTCGTCGCCGGGTCCGGGAAGAACGACCGGCCGGTCCGGGTGTAGACCGCTCCGGTGGTGCCGTCGTCGACGCCGAAGCGACCGGCGGCGGTCTCGGCGTCGCGGGTGACGACCACGATCGCCCGCGATCCCATGTGCTTCTCCTCGCACACGACCCGCGCGACGCCCTGCCTCCGGTAGGCCTCGAACGCCTCGGCCGGGTGCTCGAGGAACCCGTCGAGCGCGGACGTCGGCGCGGGGGCCATCGTCGGCGGCAGGTACACGAGCCAGCGAGGGTCGACCGCGAACCGGCTCATGACCTCCAGGGCGGGCCAGACGTTCTCCTCGCGGACGCTGACGCGTCCCATCAGGCGCGTCTCGACCGCCTCCCCGATGTCGGTGACGCGCAGCACGCCCGACTCCCGGTGCGTTCCGGGAGCGGTCTCCGGGACGAGCGGCCGGACCGGCTCGTACCAGACCTGACGGGCCGGGACCGAGACGATCTCCTTCTCCGGGTAGCGCAGCGCGGTGAGCCGGCCGCCGAACACGCAGCCGGTGTCGACGCAGAGCGTGTTGTTGATCCATTCCGGCTCGGGCACGGGCGTGTGCCCGTACACGACCATGGCCGCGCCCCGGTAGTCGTTCGCCCACGGGTAGCGCACTGGCAGCCCGTACTCGTCGGTCTCCCCCGTCGTCTCGCCGTACAGGGCGAACGACCGTACGCGGCCCGACGCCCGCCCCTGGTAGGCCTCCTTCAACCCCGCGTGCGCGACGACGAGGCGGCCCTCGTCGAGGACCAGGTGGCTGACCAGGCCGTCCATGAACGCCAGCGCCTCCGCGCGGAACTCCTCCGGCTCGTTCGCGAGCTGGTCGAGCGACTCCGCCAGCCCGTGGCCGACCGTGACCCGGCGGCCCTTGAGGGCGCGTACGAGCTTGTTCTCGTGGTTGCCGGGGACGCACAGCGCGGTCCCGGCGGCGACCATGCCCATGGCGAGGCGGAGGACGCCAGGGGTGTCCGGCCCCCGGTCGACGAGGTCGCCGAGGAACACGGCGGTACGGCCCTCGGGGTGCGCCGCGCCCACGGCACGGCCGAGCGGGTCGCGCTCGACGGCGTAGCCGAGCGAGGCGAGGAGGTCCTCCAGTTCGGCCCGGCAGCCGTGCACGTCGCCGATCAGGTCGAACGGGCCGGTCAGGTGCCGCCGGTCCGACCAGGACTTGTCGTACGTGACGACCGCCTGGTCGATCTCCTCGCCGCGCAGCACGTACGCGCGCCTGAACTCCCGGTCCAGGGCGCGCAGGCCGCGCCGCAGCTCCCGGCGCTGCCGGGGGACGACGTGGTCCGGCAGGTCGCGGTCGGTCCGGGCGGCGTTGCGCTCGATCGCGACGGACTCGGGGACGTCCAGCACGATCGCGACGGCGAGCACGTCGTGCTCCTTGGCGATCCGCACGAGCTGCTCGCGGGGGCGCGGCTGGACGTTCGTCGCGTCGACGACCGTGAGCAGGCCGCGCCGCAGGCGCGTACGCACGATGTGGTGCAGCAGGTCGAAGGCGTCGGCCGTCGCCGACTGGTCGTTCTCGTCGTCCGAGACCACGGCCCGGCAGTGGTCGGAGGAGACCACCTGCGTCGGGGCGAAGTGACGGCGCGCGAAGTACGACTTGCCGGAGCCCGACACGCCGACCAGCACGACGAGCGCCATCTCCGGGATCTTGAGCTCCGTCATCGCGCGAACACCCCCATCTGCGTCGGCGAGCCGACCTCACCGTCCTCGTCTCCGACCGGGACGTACCTGACCCGGTAGCCGTATCTCCCGGCGACCTTCTCCGCCCATTCCCGGAACTCCGCCCGGGTCCACTCGAACCGGTGATCCGGGTGCCGGAACCCGGTGAGCCCCTCGTAGCGCACGTTGTACTCGGCGTTCGGTGTCGTGACGACCACGACACGGGGCTGCGCGTCGCCGAACACCACGCGTTCGACGGCGGGCAGCCGGGGCACGTCCACGTGCTCGATGACCTCCATGAGCACCGCCGCGTCGTGCCCGCGGAACCGGTCGTCGGCGTACGTGAGCGCACCGGTGAACAGGTTCGATCGCTCCTCCTGCGCCCGCGTCAGGCGAGCGGACTTGAGCCGGCGCTGAGCGATCATGATCGCCCGGGGCGAGACGTCGGTGCCGAACACCGACGTGAAGTACGGGTCCTTCAGCAGGCGGGTCAGCAGCTTCCCCGAACCGCAGCCGAGGTCGATCACCGTGTGCGCCTCCTCGGCCCGCAGCACGTCGAGGACCGCCTGGATCCGGCGCTCGGCGAGCGGCACCGGCGGGACGGCCGCCTCGGTCTCCGGCTCGACGTCGCCCGGGTCGACGTGACCCGACTGGGCGTGACCCGGCGTGGCATCCCGCGGCTCGACGTAACGCGACTCCGCGCCGCCCGGCCGGGCGTCAGCCGACTCGGCATCCCGCGGCTCGGCCTCCCCCGGCTCCACGTGACCCGGCTCCGCGTCGTCCGGCTGCGCGTCAGCCAGCTCGGCATTCCCCGGCTCGGCGCCCCCAGGCTCGGCATCCTCAGGCTCCACGTCGGACAGCTCCGCGTCGCCGGGCTCGACGGCGGTCGGGTCGGCCTGGGGCGGCTCCTCGTCGATCGGGGCGCGGTCGAGCGCGTCGTCCGGCGCGTCGTCGATGTCGGCGAGGCGGGCCAGCGCCGTACGGACGAGGCCACGCCCCTTCGCCAGGTAGCGGCGGGTGATGTGGCCGCGCTCCGGGTGGACCGCCAGCCAGCCCTCCCCTGCCCGGATCAGCTTGTCGACCTCGTCGGAGGCGACCCAGTAGTGCTTCGCGTCGTCGAGGACGGGCAGCAGGACGTACACCTGGTTGAGCGCGTCGCAGAGCCGCAGTTCGCCCTCGAGCGTCAGCGTCACGTAGCGCGAGTCACCCCACTGAGGGAACTCCGGGTCGAGCGGGACCGGCCGGGCCTCCACCCGCCAGCCGAGCGGCTCGAACAGCCGGCGGGCGGCGTCCGGGCCACCCCGGCACGGCAGTGCGGGCAGGGTGATCGTCAGTGGGATCGGCGTGGCCGCCAGCTCCGCGCGGTCCCGGCTCGCGCCGCGCATCGCGGTGCGGAAGACGTTCGCCATGGCCGAGGACAGGAGGGAGGACGCGGCGTACGGCCGGTCGTTGACGTACTGGCCGAGCGAGAGGTCCGGCGTCTTGCGGGCCTTGGCCAGCTTGATCGGATCGACGTCCAGAAGCAGCGCCGCCGTGCACTTCTCCGGTGACGCGTCGGGGTAGAACACGTGCGCCGTGCCGAAGGACTGCGCGAACGCCTGGACCCGGCCGGGGTGCTTGACCAGCAGGTATCCGAGATCGGTGGCCGGGCGTGTGGTCGTCGTGATCGTCAGCAGCACACGGCACAGTGTCCCGGATGTCGTGGCATGTCCCCCACCGATTTTCTCGAGGCCTTTCCGGGGCCGGGCGAAGAATCTCGCCTTCTCGGCGTTAAGCGGCGGCTGGATGCTCGGCGTCGACGACGTCTGCCGGAGCCGACACCGTGAAGGGGGCGTCGTAGTCCAGGAAGTCGAGGTGCTGGGCCTTCGCAGCGCTGGAGCGGAGTCCGGGAGCCGCTGGAACCTGTTTCCTGACCATTCGATCAGGGTTGAAAGCCTCGCCTTTCGCTCAGCGCCAGGACGCCTTGGCGAGGACATCTGGAACGTTCGGGTCGGAGCTGACGTCGATGATGAGGACCTGCCGGTCGGGGACGTACCATTCGCGCTCGGAGTACCCGTCGGCCGTCTTGTGAGGGTCTGACTGGTCGACGCAGTCGACGACGTACTCGCTGTAGGTCGCCGGGCGCCCGCCGATCTGACGCTGCTCGGTGAAGGTCGGCTTCTGTGGCGTGACGATGAAGGTGCTCGGTCGGCCCGGGCACGACTCGGCGCCCGAGGACGGATAGTACATCCGGTGTCCCGCCTGGTAACTGCCGAAGCCCTCCGATCCGAGGGTGATCTGCTTCGCGCCCATGACCCAGAACCCGGTGCACGACGCCTCGAAGAATTCCTCTTTCGGCTTCGTGCACGGTTCGGTCAGCACGTGCCGTCCGGTCCCGGTGTCGGCGACGGTCCAGCCGGTCGGCAGCGGCAGGCCGAGCGTGTCGAACCACGTGAGGTTCGCCGCGTGCGTCGGTGAGGGCGAGGTCCGGGCGTGGCCGGGACGGGACCTCCCCGGGAGAAGCGTCGTGGCGGCGACCGCGAGAGCGGCCACGCAGGCCACGGCGCCACCGGCGGCGAGCAGCGTCCGCGCCGGCCGCCGGATTCGCAGCGGCGTCCCCGAGACGGTCGACCACCCGTCATCCTCTCGCCGGGACCCGTCGGCCGAAGCAGAGCCCGGCTCTGTAACGGAGATCGTGGCGCCGGGGCCCGCCTTCTCCGCGCGGAGGCCCGGGTCCCCGGAGAGGGACTCGTCCGCCGCCGTACGCTTCCCGCCGACCGACCACCGATTCTCCCCGCCGGCAGACCGTACGCCTTCCCCGCCGACCGATCGCCGGTCCTCCCCGCCGGCCGACCATAGGCCCTCCTCGTCGCCCGGCCGCAGGCCCTCCCCGCCGGACGACCGCAGGCCATCCTCGCCGGGCGATCGGCGGTCCTCCTCGCCGAGCAGCCAGGACAGGGCCTGCCGCGCCGACGGCCGCCGGGTGGGGTCCTTGTCCAGGCAGGCCGCCGCGATCTCCCGTAGGGGCCCGTCGAGGTCGCCGAGGTCCGGCTCGGCGTGCTGGATCCGGCTGACCACCGCACCGAGGTGGTCCTCCCCGAACGGCGCCCGGCCCGTCGCGGCGTACACGATCGTCCCGCCCCACGCGAACATGTCCGCCGCCCGTCCCGGCGGCTCGTTCCGCAGCTGTTCGGGCGCCATGAATGCGGGTGTGCCGGTGACGTGGCCGCTGAGGGTGGCGTCGACGACGTGCGCCACCCCGAAGTCGATCACCCGGGGCCCGTCGGGGCCCAGCAGGACGTTGGCGGGCTTGAGATCCCGGTGGACGACGTCCGCCTGGTGGATGGCGACAAGGGCGGTCGCCGTGCCGATCGCGAGGCGGTGCAGCGCCGAGCCGTGCAGCGGCCCGTCCTCGCGGACGACCTGGCGCAGCGGGGGCCCGTCGATGAACTCGCTGACGATGTACGGCAGATCGCCCTCGACGTCGGCGGCGAGGATCCGCGCCGTGCAGAACGGGTCGACCTTCCGCGCGGCGGCCAGTTCCTTGGCGAAGTAGCGCCGCTCGCGCGCGTCGCCGCCGAACCGCAGGAGCTTGACCGCCACCCGCTCGCCCGACGGCGACTCGCCGAGGTACACCACTCCCTGGCCTCCGGCGCCCAGGCGGCCGATCAGCCGGTGGCCGCCGACGGCGGTGGGGTCCTGGGAGTTCAGCGGCTGGACGGAGGGCATGCCGGGATTCTGCCGCAGGATCGGTCGTCCGGAATCCACGGATCCCGGACGACCGACGCGGCAGGGCGGTCAGACCTGCGGAAGGACCTCGTTCGCGATGAGCTCGAGGTGGTCCAGGTCGTCGAGGTCCAGCACCTGGAGGTACATCCGCTCGGCGCCGATCTCCCGGAACCTCCCGATCGTGTCGACCAGCTCGGCGGGCGTGCCGGCCAGGGCGTGCTGCCGCAGATCGTCGACGTCCCGGCCGATCGCGCCGGCCCGGCGCGCGAGCTCCGCCTCGTCCCGCCCGCAGCACACGACCTGCGCGGCCGAAAAGATCATCGACTGGCAGGACCGGCCGCCCTGCTCACACGCCGCGCGGACGCGCTCGAACGCCGAGCCGGTCTCCTCCAACTGGTGGAACGGCACATTGTACTCGTCGGCGTAGTGCGCGGCAAGCTGCGGCGTGCGCTTGGCGCCGGCCCCACCGATGATCACCGGCGGGCGGGGCTGCTGCGCCGGCTTCGGCAGCGCGGGCGAATCCACCAGCCGGTAGTGCCTCCCCTCGAACGAGAAGGTCTTGCCCGTGGGGGTCTCCCACAGCCCCGTCACGATCCGCAGCTGTTCCTCCAGCCGGTCGAACCGCTCGGCCAGGCTGGGGAACGGGATGCCGTACGCGGTGTGCTCCTCCTCGTACCATCCCGTCCCCAGGCCGAGTTCGACGCGTCCTCCGCTCATCTGGTCGACGTTCGCGACAGAGATGGCCAGCGGACCAGGCAGGCGGAAGGTCCCGGCGGTCACGAGCGTGCCGAGACGGATCCGCCGGGTCTCCCGGGCCAGCCCGGCCAGGGTGATCCAGGCGTCCGACGGGCCCGGCAGGCCGCTGTCGCCCATTATCTTCACGTAGTGGTCCGATCGGAAGAACGCGTCGAAGCCGTACTCCTCCGTGGCCTTGGCGACGCGGAGCAGGGTGTCGTAGCTCGCCCCTTCCTGGGGCTCTGTGAAGATCCGCAGAAGCATGCCTTCCATCCTGCTACTCCACCGCCGCCCCGCGCACTACCGGATCTGACCTTCTTCGCTCCGCCGGCGACCGATCCGAAGGAGGAGCAGCCCCGCGCCCGCCAGCCCGAGACCGCCCAACGCGACCGTCCCGTAGGGGAAGCCGGTGTGCGGCAGACGGCCGGCGTGCGGTAGCCGGCCGGCACTCGGGACCTGCCGCGCGGGGATCGGCCGGGCGTTGCGCGTGTGGCACGCCACGCTGTTGTTCCCCGGGTTCTCGTCGGGCGTTCCGGAGCCCACCGTGCTGACGCAGCGGAGCCTGCCGGGGTGGGTGTGCGGCCGGCCGCGGACGGCCAGCCGGAGCGTGCGGGTCTTCCCCGGCGGGATCGAACCGAGCGGGCAGATGAAGCCGGAGCCCTGGGTGACGCAGTGGTGCCGGCCCTTGCCGATGACGATGGGCGTGTCGCCGCCCGTGGCCTCCTTGCTGCCAGACCCGGCCGGAACCTCCGCCCTGCCGCCGGGCACGGTCGGAACCTCCGCCCTGCCGGCGGTCCCGGCCGATGACTCGGCCTTGATCCCGGGGCCGGCCGGCGTCTCGGCCGGACCGCTGCGGTGGATCCCGGACTCGGCCCCGACCGCGTCCGCCTTGCCGGGCGTGGCCGCGACCCGCGCCGACGGCGACCCGCACGGCGCGGCCTGGACGGCGGCACCGCACGCCGATGTGGTGTCTCCGCGCTGCGACGCGCAAGCGCCACAGGACTGCTGCGTCACCGGAGGCCGCACGCCCGCGCACGCGCCGCAGGCCTGCTGCGTCACCGGAGGCTGCACGCCCGCACACGCACCACAGGCCTGCCCGGCCGCGGAGTTCGGCGCGGCGCAGGGAGGCGGGACCTGCGCCGCGTGGGCCGCGCACGGCGGGTTCCCCGCGGTCGGCCGCGAATTGTCCTGCGTGCCCCCGCACACCGGGATGGCGGGCTTGAGCGGCGCGATCTTCCCCGCGAGCGTCTGCACCGGACCGAACGGGGAACCGCAGGGCGCGCCGACCAGGTCGTCCACCACGGAACTGCGGACCACAACGGCCTCGGCGGTCTCCGGGCCTTCATTGGTCACGGAGATCTCGTACGGCACCTCGCCCCCGGGCCGTACGACCTCCGGAAGAACGCTGTCGGTGACCGCCAGATCGGTGGGCCGCGACGCCTTCACGGGCGGAAACACCGCCTCCCGCGCCGTGGACCCCGGCCGCCCCTGCCACGAGACCTTGGCCGGGCTGGACAGTGGCCGCCCGGTCGGCGTGTTCGGGTCGACCTTCGCCGTCAGCGAGCCGTGCTTCGTCTGCCCGCCGGAGACGATCCCGATGTCGCAGACGAGGTCCTTACCGCCTCGCCAGTGGCACTTCTGCGGCGTGGCGACCACCTTGAGGTCGCGGTTCGGCCTCGTGGTGAGCGTGACGTTCTTCGCCGGCGCGGATCCGGCGTTGGTGACGGAGTACGGCCAGTTGTAGGTCCGGCCGGGCACGACGGGTCCCTGCGGAGCCCGCGCGTCGAGGATGATCCGCGTGCGCGGCGGGAGGCGCCGCCCCTTGCGGTCGCGCTTCGCGCCCGCGGTCCGGTGCTGCTGTTCCCGGCCCGAGGGCCCGTGATCCCGTTCCGTCCCCGCCGGGTCGCCGGCCTGCTCGCCCGCGCCGGGCCGGCCGTCGTTCTCTCGTCCGCCGGGGCGCACGGCGTGCTCCCGCGCGCCGTCCTCCCGCCCGCCTGACCGGACGTCGTGCTCTCGGCCCGCCGGCCGGTGGTCGTGCGTGCGTGACGCCGAGTCCCCCGGCCCATCGGCGTGCGCGGATTCGTGAGACGCGAGCTGTGGCGTGATCGTGAGGCACGAAACGACCGCCGCCGCCGCGATGCCCCGGGTTCCGGCACGCGTGGCGCGGCCAGAGAAGTCGATCATCGTTGTCCCCCGTGACGTGCTCGGATGGTTTGACAACGACCCGTTGTAACCGACCCCCGGGAGGCCTCCTAGCAGCGTGTCGGCGTGTCGTCACAAAGTGTGATGGTAAAAACCTGGGCGATCGTACAGAGATCCTGAACGGCCGGGACACACGGCGATAGTTTGATCAGCCCCCCACGTGAAGGAGCCGACCGTGCTTGAGAAGAAGGTGACCGCGGCCGCGATCGCCGGCGCCGTCGTGACGATCGCCATCTGGATCCTGCACCTCGCCCACATCGACGTCCCCCCGGAGGTCGCGGCGGCGGCGACCACGCTGCTGTCCGCCGTCGCCGGCTATCTCGCCCCGCACACGCATCGCCCGGACCTGACGCCCCCGGCGACGACGGCACAGAACCCACCCGCCACGCCGTGACAAGGGGCGCCGAGCCGACGGTCGCCCCCGGAGACACCGGCGGCCCGCCCGACGCGACGACGGCCGGCCCGGCGCGGTCCCGCATCGGGCGGACGCCCCGTACCCGCTCACAGCCCGGTGCGGTCCCGCATCGGGCTGACGTCGCGTACCGGCTCACAGCCCCGCATCGGGCTGACGTCGCGTACCGGCTCACAGCCCCGCATCGGGCGGACGCCCGCGTGCCGGCTCAGAGCCCCATGCGGTCCTCGCAGGCCGGGCAGGCGGCCTCGAGGTAGCGCACGGGTATCTGGTCCTCGCTCCACTCGACCGACGCCAGGGCCCCGCATCCGAAGCACACGGGGCACAGGCCGACGCCGGTGAGGGCCTGCCGGACGGCGACCAGCAGGCGGCTGGGCGGCAGGCTGCGGATGACCTCGTCGACCTCGTCGCGGGTGCAGCGGATGCGGATGTGCCCGGTCCCGTCGCACTGCGGGCAGTCACCCCTCCGAAGCAGGGCGGGGTCCTTCTGCAGGGTGACCAGCTCGCCGCTGCCGAGGCACATCTGGCAGGGCATCACGATGCCCTGGAACGCCCCGTCGCCGACGGTCTCGTCGTTCACCGGTTCCCCCCTTCGGCACCACCCGTCCCCCGGCCGCCACCGGTCCGAGACGGACGGTGACCGGCCAGGCCTCCCTCTGCCAGCTTCCTCCAACCTGAGCGCTCGCACCGGCCTTTCTCCGAGCTCGCCGCCCTCCCGAACGGCGATAACTCGGTAATGATCGGCGAAATCAGGCGGAGAATTTCATGATCCTCGGCGGTCGACGCGCCGAGAGGTCATCAGCCGAGGAGGGCGTACACGGTGCTCGCGCGGGCGGCGACGGCTCCGTCCACGGTCATCTCGATGTCCGCGAAGGCCAGCGTGCGACCGATCTTGGTGATCCGCGCCGTGACGAGCACGTCCGTGTCCACGACGGGGCGCTGGAAGGTGCTGGACTGCTGCACCGTGGTCATGGGCACGTACGCTCCGCGCGCCGCCGACACCGCGATCACGGTCGCCGTGTCGGCCGCGGCCATCAGCGCCTGGCCGGACAGCGCGCCGCCCTCCCGGGCGAGCCGCGGCGACCAGGGCAGGCGCAGCACCGCCTCCCGGTCGCCGACCTCCTCGACGACCAGGCCGAGGTCCTGCACCCACGGGGCGAAGCTGTCCTTCAGGATCGCGTTGCCGTCAGCGGCGCTCAGCGTCATGGCGCCATCATCTCCCGGCGGGCGTTCAGCACCTCGTCCTCCGCGCGCATGCGGCGCGCGCTCTCGAGGGAGCGTTCGAGCCGACCGCGCAGGTCGTCGAGGTCCGGCGGCCGGCCGGTCGCGGCCGCCACCTGCAGGAGCAGCCGGTCGCGATCGCCTGAGCACAGGATCGATCGGTTGCGGGTCGCCCACCATGACCCGTCCTGGCCTTGGAAGATCAGGCATCCATGGACGATGACGCCGTCTTCCAGCCGGATACGCTCCATGGTCGGCATTGTCGCCCTCCGCCGCCCTGGCGGACGCCCCGCAGGGGCGCCCGGTGGTCAGGTCGGGGTGGCCGACTGTGGCCACGGCCCCGGACGTCCACGACACGCCGGGGTCGTGGCGTCCTGAGCCGCCGGGCGGCGCGAACGCCGGCCGGATCAGCCCCTGACCAGCGTCGCGACGCACTCCACGTGGTGCGTCATGGGGAAGGCGTCGAAGGCGCGCAGTCCGGACAGCGTCCAGCCGTGTTCGGAGAAGAAGGCCAGGTCACGGGCCAGCGTGGCGGGGTCGCACGAGACGTAGGCGATCCGGCGGCCGGCGAGTTCGGCGACGCGCTTGACGACGTCGCGGCCGGCGCCGGTACGCGGCGGGTCGAGGACGACGAGGTCGGCGCGGTTCAGGGTGGATTCGCCGCGGCCGAACCGGATCTCCTGCAGGACGCTCTCGACGTCGCCGCGCTCCACGGAGACGTGCGGGAGGTCGCGGAGGTTGAACCGGGCGTCGCGCACGGCCTGGGCGTCCGACTCGATCCCGACCACGAGGCCGCTCGGGCCGATGGCCTCTCCGAGCACGCCCGCGAACAGGCCCGCGCCGCAGTACAGGTCGACGGCGATGTCGGTCTTCCGGGGCTCCAGAGCGTCGACGACCGCCTCGGCGAGGGTCGCGGCGGCGCCGGGGTGGACCTGCCAGAATCCGCTGCCGCTGACCTGCCACAGCCGTCCGGCGACGTCCTCGCGGACGAAGGGCGGCCGCTCCGGCCGGGCCGACCGGTCCTGCCGGTCGCGCCGGTCCGGCTTGCCGCCGACGAGGCGTACGGGCGCGTCCATGCGGGGAACGCGGACCCGGCCCTTGGAGGACAGGACGGCGAGGCGGTCGCCGGTGCCGGCGGAGGCGACGGCCTCGACGCCGGTCGCGCCGGGCCAGCGCTTGCGTTCGATGCCGAGCGCCTCGACCTGCGGGTGCGCGATCAGGCACTCGTCGATCGGCTCGACCTGGTGCGAGCGGTGCTTGCGCAGGCCGACGACGCCGTCGCGGCGGACCGCGAACTGCACGCGCGTGCGCCAGCCGAGCCCGTCGGGAGCGCCGGGCACCTCCTCGACGATGACGTCGCGCTCGACGCCGGCCAGCCGGCGGAGCTGCTCCTTGACGACCTCGGCCTTGAGCAGGCGCTGGGCGGGCAGGGAGGCGTGCTGCCAGTCGCAGCCCCCGCAGCGGCCGGGGCCGGCGAACGGGCAGGGCGCCTGCACCCGGTCGGGCGACGCCTCGAGGATCTCCACGGCGTCGGCGCGCAGGAAGTTCTTGGTCTCCTGGGTCACGCGGGCCAGGACACGCTCGCCCGGCAGGGTGTGCCGGACGAACACGACGCGCCCTTCGTGCCGGGCCACGCACCAGCCGCCGTTGGCGACCGCTCCGATCTGGAGTTCGATCAGCTCAGACGATTCCACCGGCGGCACGGGTCCCCTCCGATTCGACTTCTTGCTCTGGACCGTACGAGCGGCGCACGGAACCGGGGGCCGGCGGCTCCTGCCGGCCCTTGAGGCGGTCGGACGAGACGAGCTGCCACGGCACGCTCGTCACCATCACGCCGGGCTGGAACAGCAGGCGCGTCTTGAGCCGCAGCGCGCTCTGGTTGTGCAGGAGGTGCTCCCACCAGCGGCCGACGACGTACTCCGGCAGGAAGACGGTCACGACGTCGCGCGGGCTGCGCCGGCGGACGCTCTTGACGTACTCCAGGATGGGCCGGGTGATCTCGCGGTAGGGCGAGTCGAGGATCTTCAGCGGCACCGGCAGCTCCCGCGCGAGCCACTCCTCCTGGAGCTTCTGCGACTCCTCGGGGTCGACCGCGACGGTGATCGCCTCGAGGGTCGTGGGCCGGGTGGCCCGCGCGTACGCCAGCGCCCGCAGCGTCGGACGGTGGATCTTGGACACCAGGACGATGGCGTGGTTGCGGGAGGGCAGGGCGACGTCCTCGCCGGTGGCCTCGAGTTCGGCGGCGACCCGGTCGTAGTGCCGCCGGATGCCCCGCATCATGACGAACAGGACGCCCATAGCGACGCAGGCGATCCACGCGCCGAGCAGGAACTTGGTGACGAGCACGACGACGAGCACGACGCCGGTGACGCACCCGCCGAAGGTGTTGATGGCGCGGGAGGTCTTCATCCGGCGGCGCGCGGCGGGGTCGGTCTCGGTGCGCAGCAGGCGGTTCCAGTGGCGCACCATGCCGGTCTGGCTGATCGTGAAGGACACGAACACGCCGACGATGTAGAGCTGGATCAGCGACGTCACCGAGGCGTCGTACGCGTAGATCAGCAGGCCCGCCATCGCGCCGAGGATGATGATGCCGTTGCTGAAGGCGAGCCGGTCGCCGCGGGTGTGCAGCTGGCGGGGCAGGTAGCGGTTCTGGGCGAGCACCGACCCGAGCACCGGGAAGCCGTTGAACGCGGTGTTGGCCGCGAGCACCAGGATGAGGGCGGTCATCACGGTGACGTAGGCGAACCCGGGCGTGAAGTTGCTGAACACGGTGTGGGCGACCTGGGCGATCACCGGATCCTGGTCGGAGACGTCCTTGCCCGCGGCGTTGACCAGGTGGGTGTCCACGCCGGGATCGGCGAACTTGGCCTTGGTGATGTAGGCGAGCGCGACGATGCCGCCGAACATCGAGGCGGCGACGGAGCCGAGCAGCAGCAGGGTGGTCGCGGCGTTCTTCCCCTTGGGCGGCCGGAAGGCCGGCACGCCGTTGCTGATCGCCTCGACGCCGGTCAGCGCGGCACAGCCGGAGGAGAACGCGCGCAGCAGCAGGAAGACGAGCGCGAAGCCGCCGACGCCGACCTCGGGCCCCTTGACCGTCAGGTGGGCGGTCTCGGCCTCCAGGTGCGCGCCGAACGCCAGCCGCGTGAAGCCCCAGAGCAGCATGACGAAGACGCCGAACATGAACAGGTACGTCGGGATGGCGAAGGCGACGCCGGACTCCCGGATGCCCCGCAGGTTCATGATCGTCAAGATGGCGACGACCACGATCGCCGCGAGGACCTGGTGGGGCTGCAGGAAGTGCAGCAGCGCGCCGAGGTTCTCGATCCCGGAGGAGACGGACACCGCGACGGTCAGCACGTAGTCCACCAGCAGCGCGCTGGCCACCACGATGCCGGAGTTGCTGCCGAGGTTGGTGGTGGCGACCTCGAAGTCACCGCCCCCGCTGGTGTAGGCCCGGACGTTCTGCCGGTAGGAGGCCACGACGGTGAGCAGAATGACGACGACCGCCCCCGCCACCCAGGGCGTGAAGTGGTACGTCGCGAGCCCCGCGAGGCCGAGGGCGATCAGGATCTCCTGCGGTGCGTACGCCACGGACGACAGCGCGTCACTGGCGAACACCGGGAGGGCGATCGTCTTAGGGAGTGTCTGCTCGTGTTGCTGGGCGCTGCGGAGCGCCCGGCCGAGCAGGAGCCTCTTGACGAGGTCGGGAGCCTTCGACACGACAGGTAAGGCTAGTCGCTCTCGGAACCGTGAGATCCACCTCGCCCGGGGGATGAATGCAAGTGCCGCCCTTAAGACGGGTCAGGAAGTGCTCTGGAGACCCTGGCCTGTGTAGGTTTCATCAGGTCAAGCGGAGCCAAGCGGACGGCACCGGCGCTGGGAAGGACGACCGTGCATATCGTGATCATGGGCTGCGGGCGAGTGGGTTCGACCCTCGCCCACATCCTGGAGGACAAAGGCCATACCGTGGCCATCATCGATCAGAGCCCCGAGGCCTTCCGCCGCCTGCGCGGTGGCTTCAAGGGGCGCCGGATCACCGGGTTCGGGTTCGACCGCGACGTGCTCGTCGAGGCCGGGATCGAGCAGGCCTCCGCTTTCGTCGCCGTCAGCAGCGGCGACAACTCCAACATCATCTCGGCCCGGGTCGCCCGCGAGACCTTCGGTGTGGAGAACGTCGTCGCGCGCATCTACGACCCCCGGCGCGCGGAGGTCTACCAGCGGCTCGGCATCCCGACCGTGGCGACCGTGCGCTGGACCGCCGACCAGATGATCCGGCGGCTGCTGCCCGAGGGCGTGTCGTCGCTGTGGCGCGACCCGACCGGCGAGGTCGTGCTCGCCGAGGTGCAGACGGACCCCAAGTGGATCGGCGCCAAGGTCTCGGCGCTGGAGGAGACCGCGAAGACCCGCGTCGCGTACCTGTCCCGCATGGGCGAGGCGCTGGTGCCCACGGGTGACACCGTCATCCAGGACGGCGACGTCGTCCACGTGATGGCGGCCTCCGGCGACATCGAACGGATC
Source organism: Actinoallomurus vinaceus (assembly GCF_039542055.1). Taxonomy (NCBI): domain Bacteria; kingdom Bacillati; phylum Actinomycetota; class Actinomycetes; order Streptosporangiales; family Thermomonosporaceae; genus Actinoallomurus; species Actinoallomurus vinaceus. The sequence continues at coordinate 345,064 of NZ_BAABHK010000006.1, read as the reverse complement.
AACGACGCCGTGTCCCAGCGGCCCGAGCAGAGGGTGGAGTAATGCGGGTCGCGATCGCCGGAGCGGGTGCCGTGGGCCGCTCCATCGCCCAGGAGCTCCTGGAGAACGGCCACGAGGTCCTGCTCATCGACAAGAACCCCCGGTCGATCAAGGTCGAGGCGGTGCCGCGCGCCGAGTGGCTGCTCGCGGACGCCTGCGAGATCGCCTCGCTCGACGACGCCGGGCTGGAACGCTGCCACGTCGTCGTCGCGGCGAGCGGCGACGACAAGGTCAACCTCGTCGTGTCGCTGCTGGCCAAGACCGAGTACGGCGTGCCCCGCGTCGTCGCGCGGATCAACCACCCCAAGAACGAATGGCTCTTCAACGAGTCCTGGGGCGTCGACGTCGCGGTCTCCACGCCGCGCCTGCTGTCCGCACTGGTCGAGGAGGCGGTCAGCGTCGGTGACCTGGTGCGGCTGATGACCTTCCGGCAGGGCGAGGCGAACCTCGTCGAGCTGACCCTGCCCGAGGACGCCCCACTGGCCGGTCAGCTGGTCGGCTCGGTGACCTGGCCGCGCGACACCGCGCTGGTGGCGATCCTGCGGGAGGGCCGGGTTCTGGTGCCGAGCCCGGACGACACCCTGGAGGCCGGGGACGAGCTGATGTTCGTCGCCAGCCAGGACGTCGAGGACGAACTCGGCGATCTGCTGTCGGCGCACTAACGCGCGCCGCCGGACGCTCTGGCGGCGCACCGACCGCGTGCGCCGCTGGACGCTCCCTGAGGGCGGGCCGACCGCCCGCCGGACGGCTCCGGCGGACGCGGCGCCGCGTCAGGACTTCGACGCTCCCGTGGCCGTCTCCAGCGGGGTACGGCCACGGGCCAGCAGCCAGACCATGGCGGCCAGCGCCGCGACCTGCAGCGGCCAGCCCATCACGACCTTGGCCGCCCCGAGCCAGCCCACGTGCCCCGCGAGGTAGAGCGGATACTGCACGGCGACCCGCACCAGGCAGGGGATCAGCAGCAGCCAGGTGAGGCGGGAGCAGAGCCGGACGATCTCGCGGTCGCGGTGCCAGGCGGTCGGATCGCCGGTGACCGACCCGATGAGGAACCCGACGACGGGCCAGCGGACGACGATGGACAGGAGCATCGCCGCGGCGTAGCCGGCGTTGTAGAGGATGCCGGGCAGGAAGGCGTCCGCCGCCTTCCCCGAACGCAGGGCGAAGAACGCCGCGATCGCGATGCCGAAGATGCTGTTAAGGACGAACTGGACGGTCGAGCGCTGCACGAGCCGGACGACCAGCAGCACGACGGCGAGGCCGGCCCCGATGCCCAGGGACAGCTGGAGCTTGTGACCGACGATCCAGGAGACGGTGAAGCCGATCGTCGGGATCGCCGCCTCGACCACGCCGCGCGGGCCGCCGAGCGCCTTGGACAGCTGCCTGCGCACCGCCTCCTCGACGGTGTCGTACGCGGCGTGCCCGGCCTCGGCCGGGCTCGCGCCGTCGGCGTCCTCCGCCGGGCTCGCGGCCTCGGCGGCGTCCTCGACCGGCCGGACCCCAGCGTCGGCGGTGTCGTCCTCGACCGGCCGGGCCGCGGTGTCGGCGGCGCGGGCGTCGCCGTCCGTGGCCTCCGGGCGGCGCCGCTCGGTCATGACCCTCCCCGCAGTTCGTACCGCGGGTTGAACATCACCTTTCGGCCGTCCTGGACGCTCACCAGGCCCTCGGCGCGCACGAGGCGGCCGGGCTCGATCCCGGCGATCCGGCGCCTTCCGAGCCAGACCAGGCTGATCACGTCGGAGCCGTCGTAGAGCTCGGCCTCGAGGGACGGGGCCCCGCCACGCGGTCGGAGTGTCACGGTACGTAGCGTACCCGCCACGCAGGCACGTCGCCGCTCGGCACACGACTTGATCGGGGTGGCCCCCTCCTCGCCGGTGGTCTTCTGCAGCTCTTCCGCCTCGAGCTCCGCCTTGCTCGACGTCAGGCGGCGCAGAAAGCCGCGCAGACCCCGAGCACCCTGGGGGCTCTCCTGCGCCGTACCGGCCGGCACTTCGTCCATGATTCGCAAGCGTATGCCATCGCCTGGCGGAGCAGACCACTACGTAAGGGTTAAATCATGCTGCACCGGGGCGAACCCGCTTACGAGCCGCGAATTCCGCGTCGTCGGGGTGCCGCGCGAGGGCCGCCTCGGCCGATCCCAGCTGCCACGGCACGCTGGTGACCATCACGCCCGGCCGGAACAGCAGGCGCGCCTTGAGCCGGAAGGCGCTCTGGTTGTGCAGGAGGTGCTCCCACCAGCGGCCGACGACGTACTCGGGAATGAAGACGCAGACGACGTCGCGGGGGCTCTTGAGCCGGATCCGGGCCACGTAGTCGAGCACCGGGCCGGTGATGTCACGGTAGGGCGAGTCGAGGATGGTCAGCGGCACCGGAATGTCGCGCCCGTTCCACTCCCGCTCCAGCTTCTCGGCGTCCTCCTGGCTCGTGGCCACGCTCAGCGCGGTCAGCGTGTCGGGCCGCGTCGCGCGGGCGAAGGCCAGCGCCCGGAGCGTGGGAGTGTGCACCCTCGAGACGAGCACGACGGCGTGGATGCGGCTGGGCAGCGGCACTCCGTTCTCGCCCGGCTCCAGCTCGGCGGCGACCCGCCGGTAGTGCCGCTGGATCCCCTTCATCATCAGGAACACCAGCGGCATCGTCACCACGACGATCCACGCCCCGTGCATGAACTTGGTGAGCAGCACGATCACCAGGACGAGCCCGGTGAGGACCGCGCCGACGAGGTTGATCGCCCGCGCCCGGTGGACGGAGCGCCGGGCCGCCGCGTCGGTGAGCCGGCGCAGCTCGTCGCCCCAGTGCTTGACCATGCCGCTCTGGCTGAGGGTGAACGAGACGAACACGCCGATGATGTAGAGCTGGATGAGCCTCGTGGTACTGGCGTCGAACGCCCAGATCAGCGCGCCGGCCAGCAGGGACAGGATCACGATGCCGTTGCTGAACACCAGCCGGTCGCCGCGCCGCGCGAACTGGCGGGGCAGGTACCCGTCGCCGCCCAGGATCGAGGCCAGGATCGGGAAGCCGTTGAACGCGGTGTTCGCGGCCAGCACGAGGATCGCCGCGGTGAACGTCTGCACCAGGAAGAAGAACACCGAGCCGTGCCCGAACACCGCCGCGCCGAGCTGGGCGATGACCGTCTTCTGCTCGTACCCTCCGGGCGCGCCGAGGAGCTGGGCCGGGTTGTCGGCGATGTGCACATGGGTGACGAGCGCGAGGACCGTGATGCCGGCGAACATCGTGACCGCCAGCAGGCCCATGATCGTCAACGTGGTGGCCGCGTTCCGGCTCTTGGGCGGCTTGAAGTTCGGCACGCCGTTGCTGACCGCCTCGACGCCCGTCAGCGCCGTACACCCCTGGGCGAAGGCGCGCATGGCCAGCAGGACGGCCGCCACCCCGACCGTGTTGTGCGTCGCGTGCACCCCGAAGCCGGCCGACTCGGCGGTCGGCGCGTGCCCGGCCAGGATGCGTACGAGGCCGACGGCCAGCATGAGGAAGACGCTCGCCACGAAGCCGTACGTCGGGATCGCGAACGCCATGCCGGACTCCTTGACCCCGCGCAGATTCATCACGGCGAGGATCGCGATCAGCACGAGCGAGATCAGGACGGCGTGCCGGCCGAGCGCAGGGAAGGCGGAGACGACGTTCGCGACGCCCGCGGCGACCGACACCGCGACCGTCAGGACGTAGTCGATCAGCAGCGCGCTCGCCGCGACGAGGGAGGCGTTCTCCCCCAGATTGGCCCGGCTGACCGCGTACGCGCCGCCGCCGTTCGGATAGGCGTGACAGGTCTGCCGGTAGGAGGCGGTGACCACCAGAAGCAGGAAGACGACGCCCGCCCCCACCCACCAGGACAGGTAGAACATCGCCAGGCCGCCGAGGCTCAGCGCGAGGAGGATCTCCTCGGTCGCGTACGCGACGGACGAGAGGGGGTCGCTGCAGAAGACGGGGAGGGCCAGCTTCTTAGGCAGCAGCGTCTCCCCCATCTGCCCGGTCCGGAGCGGCCGGCCGACGAGGAAGCGTTTGGGCAACTGCAAGACGGCTTGCTTCACGATTGCCAGCAAACCGGTCGAGGTCCGGTGAATCGGGGTTTCCTAACGCCGCCCTAACGCTCCCGCCGTTCTTCTTAACGCTTCCTTAACGCCCCGCCGACGCCGAAGAGCGACGCATCGGCACCGGGCCGGGATCAAGCGGGGGTCAGCGTTCGAAGCGGTAGCCCATTCCGGGTTCGGTGATCAGGTGGCGGGGGCGGGACGGGTCCTTCTCCAGCTTGCGGCGCAGCTGGGCGAGGTAGACGCGCAGGTAGCCGGTCTCGTTCTCGTACGACGGGCCCCAGACCTCGCGCAGCAGCTGCTGCTGGCTGACGAGCCTCCCGGCGTTGCGCACGAGCACCTCGAGGACGTGCCACTCGGTCGGGGTGAGGCGTACGTCGGCGCCGTCGCGCACGGCCTTCTTGGCCGCCAGGTCGACGGTGAAGTCGTCGGTGACGACCACGGCGTCCTCTTCGGGCGGGGCGGCCCGTCGTACGGCGGCGCGCAGCCGGGCCAGCAGCTCGTCCATGCCGAACGGCTTGGTCACGTAGTCGTCGGCGCCGACGTCGAGCGTCTCGACCTTCTCCTCGGAGGCGTGCCGAGCGGACAGGACGATGATCGGCACGCTCGTCCAGCCGCGCAGGCCCTTGATCACCTCGGCGCCCTCCATGTCGGGCAGGCCCAGGTCGAGGACGATGACGTCGGGATGGCGGCGGGCCGCCAGGTCGAGGGCGGTGCGGCCGTCGGGGGCGGCGTCGACCTCGTAGCCGCGGGCCCGGAGGTTGATGCGCAACGCGCGGACGATCTGCGGCTCGTCGTCGACGACGAGTACTCGTGTCACGTTTCCCCCTTGCCTGCCCGCACCGTACCGATCGTTCCGGTCGGCAGTGAGAACACCATGGTCAGTCCGCCGCCGGGGGTGTCCTCGGCGCGGAGGTCGCCGCCGACGGCCTCGGCGAAGCCTCGCGCCACCGCGAGGCCCAGGCCGACCCCGCTGCCGCGCGGCCGGTCGCCGAGCCGCTGGAACGGCTCGAACATCCGGAGTTTGGCGGAGTCGGGGACGCCCGGCCCGCGGTCGGCGATCCGCAGCTCCACCATGCCGCCGTGCTCGCTCGCGGTGACCCGGACCGGCTCGGGACCGCCATGCCGTACGGCGTTCTCGATGACGTTGGCCAGGGACCGCTCCAGGAGACCCGGGTCGGCCACGACGGGCGGCAGGTCCTCCGGAACCTCGATCTTGACCTGATCGCCGGGAACGTTCGCGAGCGCCGGCTGGATCACTTCGTCGAGGGAGACGGTGCGGGCGAGCGGGTTGACGACACCGGTCTGCAGCCGGCTCATGTCGAGCAGGTTGGCGACCAGGCCGTCGAGACTGTCGGCCGACTCCTCGATCGTGGCGAGGAGCTCGGCCTCGTCCTCGGGGTCCCAGCGCACGTCGGGTGAGCGAAGGCTGCTGACGCTCGCCTTGATGGAGGCCAGTGGCGTTCGCAGGTCGTGGGAGACGGCGGCGAGCAGCGCCGTACGGATCCGGTTGCCCTCGGCGAGCCGGCGGGCCTCCTTGGCCTCCTCGGCCAGCCGCTGGCGGTCGAGGGCGGCCGCCGCCTGGTAGGCGAAGGCGGCTAGGACGCGGCGGTCGGCGGCCGGCAGCACCCGGCCGTCCAGCGCGAGTGTCAGGGTGTCGCTGACCTGGACGGTGACGTCGGCGTCACCGGGCCGCGCGCAGGTCCCCGGGCCGACCGACGCAACGGGCGCCCAGTCGTCGCCGGAGCGTTCGAGCAGCGTCACCGAGGACAGCCCGAACGTCTCCCTGACGCGTTCGAGCAGCTCGGGCAGGGCGTCCTCGCCGCGCAGCACGCTCGTCGCGAGCATGCTGAGCGTGGTCGCCTCCGCGCGCGCCTGCGCCGCCTGGGAGCTGCGCCGCGCCGCGACGTCCACGACGGTGGAGACGGCGACGGCCACGGTCACGAACACCGCGAGGGCCATGGCGTTCTCCAGCTCGGCCACGGTGAGGGTGTGCAGTGGGGGCGTGAAGAACCAGTTGACGAGCAGGAACCCGGCGACGGCGGCGACGATCGCGGGCCACAGCCCGCCGACGAGCGCCACGCCGACGGTCAGCGCGAGGAAGAACAGCAGCTCCGTGGGGAGCCCGAAGTGCCGCCCGCCCGCCGACAGCAGCGCGGTCATCGCCGGCGGGCCGAACAGCGCGAGGAGCCAGCCGGCCGTTCGCCGTCCGCGGCCCAGCGACGTGGGCGGGACGGCCGCCGGTCCCCTGCCCTTGCCGGCGTAGTCGTGGGTGACGATGTGCACGTCCACGTCGCCGGACAGGCGGGCGACGGTCGCGCCGACGCCCGGCCCGAAGGCGTACTGCCAGCGGCTCCGCCGGCTCGACCCGAGGACGATCTGCGTGGCGTTCACGGCGCGGGCGAACTCCATGAGGGCCTTGGGCACGTCGCCGCCGGTGACCTGGTGGTAGGAGCCGCCGAGGCTCTCCACGAGGGCGCGCTGGCGGGCGAGCGCCTCCGGTGCCCCGTCGGCGAGGCCCTCTCCCCTGGCGACGTGCACGGCGACCAGGTCGGCCCGGCCGGCCCGGGCGGCGATGCGGGCGGCGCGGCGGATGAGTGTGTCGCCCTCGGGGCCGCCGGTCAGCGCGACGACGATCCGTTCCCGCGCCTCCCAGGTATCGGTGATGCCCTTCTCGTCCCGGTAGCGGGCGAGCGCGTCGTCGACGCGGTCGGCGACCCAGAGCAGGGCCAGCTCGCGCAACGCGGTGAGGTTGCCGATGCGGAAGTAGTTGGACAGCGCCGCGTCGATCTTCTCCGGCTCGTAGACGTTGCCGTGGGCGAGGCGGCGGCGCAGCGACTCCGGCGCCATGTCGACCAGCTCGATCTGGTCGGCGCGCCGGGCGGCCTCGTCGGGCACGGTCTCCCGGGGCCGTACCCCCGTGATGCGCTCGACGACGTCGGCGAGCGACTCGAGGTGCTGGACGTTGACGGTGGTGACGACATTGATGCCCGCGTCGAGGAGTTCCTCGACGTCCTGCCACCGCTTGTGGTTGCGGGAGCCGGGGATGTTGGTGTGCGCGAGCTCGTCGACCAGCGCCACCTCGGGGCGGCGGGCGAGGATCGCGTCGACGTCCATCTCGGTGAAGACCCGGTCGCGGTGGGCGACCTCGCGGACGGGCACCGTCTCCAGGCCGTTGAGCAGCGCCGTGGTACGCGCCCGGCCGTACGTCTCGACGTAGCCCACGACGAGATCGACGCCGCGCTCCATCCGCCGGTGGGCCTCGTTGAGCATGGCGTACGTCTTGCCGACCCCCGGCGCGGCACCGAAGTAGATCTTGAGCCTGCCTCGCGTTGCTATCTGATTCACCCCCTTCCTGAATTGTGTCCCCGATGACGGTATTCGAGACGGACGGCCCGGTCCGCAGGCAGTCAACACCTGAAAACGCCCATTTCCGGCGTCCTTGACGGCCCCGTGGCGGCGCCCGGCACCGCCTTAACGCCGTTCTAACGCCCGCCAGGACGCGGCTCACGAGCGGGCGACGCGCAGGAGGTGGAGGGCGTGCTCGGGGAGTTCGCGGCCGCGCGGCCACACCGCCCGCAGCACCCGGTCGAGCCGCAGCTCACTGGGGACCTCGACGAGCCGCCCCGCCGCGATCTCATCGGCGACGACCAGGGCGCTGAGCACGGCCGGCGCCGTGCCCGCGATGGCGGCGGCGCGCAGCGGGGCGGTCGCGCCGAGCTCCAGGGCCGGTTCGGCCGGCCCCCCGTACGGCGTCAGCGCGGCCTCGAACGTCTCGCGGGTGCCCGACCCGGCCTCCCGCAGGAGCAGCGGCGTGCTCGCCAGTTCGACCGGCCGCAGCGGCCGGCGCTTGCGCGCCCACGGGTGCCCCGGCACGACGACGACCACGAGACGGTCGCGGCCGACGGCGCGGCTGTGCAGGTCGCGCGGGGCGCCGCGCCCCTCGATGAACCCCAGGTCCGCCTCGTCCGACCGCAGCCGCTCGATCACGTGGGTGCTGTTGGCGACGTTCAGCTCGACGTGGACGCCGGGCGCGGCCTCGCGCAGCGCCACGAGCCAGCCGGGGACGAGGTGCTCGGCGATCGTGAGGCTGGCCGACACCCGGAGGCGGTCCTCCTGCCGGGAGCGCAGCGCGGCGACGCCCTCGACGAGCGCGTTCGCCTGGACGAGAACGGCGCGCGCCCAGTCGGTGACCACCGCGCCGGCCGAGGTCAGCCGGGAACCGCTGGTCGAGCGGACGAGGAGCCGCACGCCCAGCCGCCGCTCCAGCGTGCGCATCCGGGCGCTGGCCGAGGGCTGGCTGATGCCCTGGCGGGCGGCGGCCTGGCCCAGGCTGCCGGTCTCGGCGACGGCCACCAGCAGCTCCAGCGCTTCCAGGTCGGGCAGCCGCGAGGTCATAGGGGAACTCTATGACCTGACAGGGAAATGGCTGCTACTGCGGGGGCCGTCCGGGACCGATGCTGGAAGTCATGTCGATCTCCACGCCGCACCGCCCCGCAGCCGGGTGGCCGAGCGGAGCCTCCCCCGACCGGCGGGCCGAGCCAGTCGGCGGCGCGACGCCGCCGCACGCGCCGGCCGCCGGACCGGCCGCGCTCCGGCGTGGGCGGGCGCTGGCGCCGGGCGTCGCCGCCAGTGCCCTCGCCGTGGCGGCGGCGTACGCCGTGCACCGGGTGGCCGGCGCGGTGCCGATGCTCACCGCGGCGCTCATCCTCGGCGTGCTCGCCGCCAATCTCGGGCTGCTGCCCGCGGCGACGCGACCGGGCCTGCGCTTCGCCGCGACCAGGTTCATGCGCCTGGGGGTGGTGCTGCTGGGGCTGCAGGTGTCGTTCGGGGACATCCTCGCCCTGGGGGCGCGGACGATCGGCATGGTGGTGACGGTGCTGATGGTGACGTTCACCGGCACGCGGTGGCTGGGCCGCCGGCTGGGCCTGTCCGAACGCCTCTCCCTGCTCGTGGCGGCCGGCTTCTCGATCTGCGGCGCGTCGGCTGTGGCGGCGGTGGACGGCGCGCTCGGCACGCGTCCGGGCGATCCCGAGGCGGAACGCGAGACCGCGACCGCCGTCGGTCTCGTCACGCTCTGCGGCAGCCTGGCGATCGCCGTGCTGCCGCCCGTCGCCCGCCTGCTCGGCCTGTCGCCGTACGACGCGGGCCGCTGGATCGGGGCCAGCGTGCACGATGTGGGCCAGGTGGTCGCCACGGCCGCCATCGCCGGTTCGGCCGCGCTCGTCCCGGCGGTCGCGGTGAAACTGGTCCGGGTGGCCATGCTCGCGCCGATCACGGCCGGGGTCGCGCTGCGCACCCGCCGGGGTGCCCGGACCGACGGGCGACGCCGGCCCGCGGTCCTGCCGCTGTTCGTGGTCGGATTCCTGGCGACGATGGCGCTCCGCTCGGCGGTGACCGTCCCACCGGGCGCCCTGTCGGCCGCGACCGCCGTCCGCGACGTGCTGTTCGCGGCCGCCCTGTTCGGCCTCGGCGGCGCCGTACGCCTGCGGGAGCTCGCACGGACCGGTCACCGCGCGCTCCTGCTCGGGCTGCTGTCCTGGGTGCTGATCGCCGGCGTCTCGTACGCCGGTGTCCTGCTCACCTCCCGGTAAGGGACGCCGCCGGCGTGACAGCGGCGTCCGTTGGCACCCGGCGGTTGCGCTAAGGACGCGTTAAGAATCCGGTCGCCGACGGCGCGAGGGCGTTAAGAGAAACGCCGCGAGGAACGCCCGACAGGAAGATCGCTTCGTATTCGCATGACGGACATGGCGGGCGAGAAGCGATGACTGTAGTGATCCCCCGCGGTGCGACGCCGAGCCCCGCCAGGGCCGGTGACGAGCCGCATCGGCCCATACGACGCCGGTCCCGGGTGACGACGCCGCAGCGGATTCTGGCGCTGACCGGGTGTGCGGCGGTCCTCGCCGTGGTCCTGGCCGCCGTGATCGCGCAGGGTGTGGCGGGGTTGCACGGCGGGCTGCGGGACATCGGAGATCGTTCGGGTCCCGAGGTGGTCGCGACGTCGGACGCCTACTTCGCGCTGAACGATATGGACGCCCAGGTCGCCAACGTGCTCCTGGTCGGCGACGAGCACAATCTCGGCGTCGGCCGGGAGAAGGCGCTGGGCATCTACGAGCAGCGTCGCCGGCAGGCCGACGCGGACCTGCAGCAGGCGGCCGCCGCCGGCGCCGGAGATCCCACGGCGCAGCGGGCGATCCGCGCGGTGCTGGACGCCCTCGGCCGGTACGAGGCCCTGACCGCCCAGGCCATCCTCGTCGACGGCGAGACCCACCACGCGGCCGGCCGGCCGTCGCCCACGGCGGTGGGGTTGTACCGGCAGGCCACCGATCTGCTCAAGACGCAACTGCTGCCCGCCGCGGCAGGCCTGACGAGCGCGAACTCAGGCGCCCTGGAACAGGCCTATGAGGCGAAACACGCACGGGCGGTGCGGACCGCCGTCGGAATCGCGCTGACCGGCGCGGTCCTGATCGGCGTGCTGATCGGGCTGCAGATCATGCTCACCCGCCGGTTCCGCCGGCGGTTCAATCCGTTCCTCCTGATCGCCACGCTGGTCGCCGGGATCGTGACGGTCGCGGGGACGAGCACGCTGACCGGTGAGGCCCGGCATCTGCGGGTCGCGAAGAAGGACGCCTTCGACTCGGTTCTGGCGCTCTCGCAGGCGCGGGCGGTCGGGTACGACGCCAACGCCGACGAGAGCCGTTACCTGGTCGACCCCGCACGCCGGCCGGAATACGAACCGGCGTTCCTGGCCAAGACACAGCAACTCGCCGGGCTGCCCGCGGTGACCACGCCGGCCGGCTACCCGGCCGCGCTGCGCCAGGCCTGGAACGCCTACGGCGCCGACCACACCGACATCGGATGGAGCGGGTACCTGGGGACCGAGTTCCGCAACATCACCTTCCCCGGTGAGCGGGACCTGGCCGAACGGACGCTGCAGGCGTTCCTCACCTACGAGCAGGACGACTCGACGATGCGGGCGCTGGCCCGCCGGGGCAGGCTCCACGACGCAATCCGGTTCAACACGGCCTTCACGCCCGGCAACTCCAACTACGACTTCGACCAGTACGACAAGAACCTGACCGCCCTGATCGACCTCAACCGGTCCCACTTCACCAAGTCGATCCACGCCGGGGAGAAGGACCTGAACGGCTGGAGCCTCATCCCCTGGGCGGCCGCGCTCGGCGTGATCGGCCTCGCTTTCGCCGGCGTACGCCCGCGTCTCGCCGAATACCGTTGATCCGTCAATTCTCCAGCTCCCCGCCCTCAGCCGACGTCGCGGAGAAGGAGGTCCGTCTCGGTCTCGCGGCGGATCAGCAGGCGGCTCTCTCCGGCCCGTACGCCGACAACGGGTGGCCTGGGGACCAGGTTGTAGTTGGAGGCCATGGAGTGGTGGTAGGCGCCGGTGGAGGCGCTGGCGAGCAGGTCTCCCGGGCGCAGGTCCGCCGGTAGCTCCGCGTCCTCGACGAGCACGTCGCCCGCCTCGCAGTGCCGTCCGGCGACGGTGACGGATCGGTGCCCCGGAACGGCGTGCCGGCCGACCAGCCGCATCGAGTAGCGGGCGCCGTACAGGCTCGGCCGCGGATTGTCGCTCATGCCCCCGTTGACGGTGACGAAGACACGGCCGGTCGCGGTGTGCTTGATCCCGAGGACCCGGTAGAGGGTGACGCCGGCGCGGGCGCTGATCGCGCGGCCTGGCTCAAGGGTGACCCGCGGCATCGGGACCCGGCGAACCTCGCATGCCGACCTGAGCGTGGTGAGCAAGGGTTCGGCCAGTGTGAGCGGGTCGAGACCGTGCTGGTCCCGCAGGTAGGGCACTGCGAAGCCGCCGCCCAGATCGAGCTGGGGCAGCACCAAGCCGTGTTCGTCCTGTACGGCCGCGAGCAGGTCCGCCATCCGCCGGGCGGCCTGCTGGTAGGCGGTGACGCTGGTGATCTGTGATCCGATGTGGCAGTGCAGGCCGGTCAGCACGAGGCCGGGCTGGGCGAGGACGCGGCGTACGGCTTCGGCGGCCACGCCGGAGGCCAGGGAGAAGCCGAATTTCTGATCCTCGCCGCCGGTCGCCACGGCGGGGTGGGTGTGGCCGTCCACGCCGGGGGCCACGCGGATCAGCACCCGCTGGGCGGGCCTGTCCGCGCTCACGAGGGCGGCGAGCCGTGTGATCTCCGAGGCGCAGTCCAGGACGATGCGGCTCACGCCGTAGGACAGGGCGGCTCGCAGGTCCTCCGGGGTCTTGCCGTTGCCGTGCATGAGGATCCGCTCCGCCGGGAACCGCACCGATCGCGCGACGGCGAGTTCACCGGCCGAGCAGACGTCGAGGGCGAGCCCTTCCTCGGCGATCCACCGGGCCATGGCGCGGCACAGGAAGGCCTTGCCGGCGTAGGCGATCTCGGCGTCCGGGAACGCGCTGCGGAACTCACGGCAGCGCTGCCGTACGTCGAGTTCGTCCATGACATGGACCGGGCTGCCGTATCGCTCGGCGATGTCGCTCAGCCGCACGCCGCCGACCGCGACATCGCCGTCGGGGGTGGCCCGTGCCGTCGCCGGCCAGATCGCGTGGTCGAGAGTGTTCCGTTCCCGGGTCAGAACCATGGGAGTCCCCTCCTAGAAGATTTCTCGCAGCAGCAGGCAGGTGTTGGTCTGCTCGACGCCTTGGTGGCGCAGGGCGCGCAGTTCCGCGGTGAGCTCGTCGAGGCTCGCGGTGGTGAGGCGGATCTCGTAGTCGCAGTCGCCGCTGAGCGACCAGACCCCCCGTACGGCCGGTCGGTCGCGCAGCCAGGTCTCGAACGGTTCCGGCGGCACCTGATCCGCCATCCGGATCCGGACCAACGCCTCTATCACGGTCGTCCGGTCGCTCTTCGTGGAAACGGTGGCCATCAGCCCACTCCTTCCGCCAGTGGTCCCAGGGCGGGCGGCCGGCCGGTCATCGTTCCGCCGCCTGCGCCGTCGCCGGTCTGGGGACGTTCCGCACCGGCGTCGGCCGGTTGACGTCGGCGGCGACCAGCACCGGGTCGATCTGGATCCGGTCGACCCCGAGTGGGAGCAGGAGACCGCGTAGAGCATGCTCGCTCAGCCGGACCCATTCCTGCGTCGGCCCCGAAGCGGCCCGCAGGGCGGCCAGGCCGGTGAAGGCCACCCCGACACGTGGGCCGGCGGGAAGCCGCGCGGTCAACAGCGTCAGCGTGCCCGCGGAGGAACGACGGACCGGAACGAACAGCGGATCAGGGGGCTCATCGATCTCTTCCATGACCTTGTGCTTCCTTTCACAAGCGGCCGACGAACTCACGGTAAGCCCAGAAAGAGGGGATATGAGGTCCCGCTACGGGATCCGCACATGGCGAACGTCATCCCTAACATCGCCTTAATGTCCGAATCCCCGGGCATGCCTCTACACAGGAAGAGGGGGGTGTGACCGATGCCTCGCTACCTGACAAGCCCGGGCTGGGCCGTGGCCGCCGGACTGGTCGCCCCGTTGGTCCTCTCGGCGGTGCTCCTGCCCGCCAGGTCGGGGCTGGCCAATACCGACGTGGCCCTCATCCTGGTGGTGGTCGTCGTCGCGGTGGCCGTGAGCGGAAGCCGCCTGGCGGGGGCGGTGGCGGCGCTGTCGGCCGCCGTGTGGTTCGACTTCTTCTTCACCCGGCCGTACGAGCGGTTCACCATCGACAAGACCCGCGACGTCGAGACGGCGGTGTTGCTGCTCGTGGTGGGGCTGGCGGTGTCGCAGCTGGCCGCCCGGGCCCGCCGCCTGCAGGTGATCGCCGTGACCGACGCCGACTACCTGTCCCGGATCCACGACACCGCCGAGCTGACGCAGTCGGCCAGGTCGGCCGGTGCCGTGGTCGATCTCGTGAAGAAGCAGCTCACCGACCTGCTGACCCTGCGCGACTGCCGGTTCGAGTACGGCTCCCTCCTCGGACACCCGCCGCGCCTGGAGCAGGACGGCACGGTGACCGTCGGCCGCAGGCACTGGGACGTCGAACGGCGGGGCCTGCCGGACGAGGAGATCGAGCTGCGGACCTTCGGCAATGGCCACTTCTACGGCCGGTTCATGCTCCGGCCCGCGCCCGGGGCCGCGCCGTCGTTGCAGGCCCGCCTCGTCGCGGTCACGCTCGCCGACCAGGCCGGGCGCGCACTGGACACCGCTGAGACGACCAGGGAATGAAGGCGCGACGGCGGGCGTGGGTCAGGTCAGCACGATGATCGAGGCGATCGCCCCGGCGTACAGCCCGGTCCAGCAGCCGATGTAGGGGCCGGAGAACCGGCCGGAACGACGTATGGCGATCACGGCGAGGATCGCACCGCCGAGTGCGGCGAGCGCGGCGACCCGGGCGGGGGCGGTCAGGTGCCAGTCGGTGAACGCCATCCCCACCGCGACGGGCAGCATCGACTGAAAGACCATGGCGCCGGTGATGTTGCCCAGGGCGAGGGTGTCCTTGCCCTGCCGGATCCACAGCACACTGTTGATCTTCTCCGGAAGTTCCGTCGCCAGCGGCGCGACCAGGAGCGTCAGGACCAGGGGGTTGACGCCCAGGGCGTGTGCGAGTCGCTCGATCACGGTGACGAACAGCTCCGCGCCGCCGACCAGCAGGGCGACGCCGGCGATCGTCTGCGCGACGATCTGGTACGTCCGCGGCGCGGCGTCCTTGCCGCGGCTGAAGTACAAGGGGCCGGGCAGCTCCTCCTCGCCGCCCTGCCGCCTGGCTCTGACGATCGTGGTGGCCAGGTACGCCCCGTACGCGGCGACCAGCAGCACCGCGCCGATGAGGTGCACCGGGCGGGACCGGACGTTGCCGATCACGATGGCGATCGACAGCGTGCCGAGGAAGACGAGCAGGTCCCGGCTCATCGCGTGCCGGTCCAGCCGCAGGGCGGTTCCCTTCCGACGCACCCGGTAGAACAGCGCGGCCGCGCCGCACACCGCCATGGCCAGGGTGCCGAGCAGGAACGGCGCGCCGACGATCGCGCCGATCGCGATCGGGCCGCCCTGCTCGCCTCGGATGATCGCGACGATGGGGACGAGGGACTCGGGCATGGCCGTCGCCACGGCCGCCAGCACACTGCCGACCGCTCCATGACCGAGGTCGAGCCGGATTCCCGCCCATTCCACCGCGTTGGTGAACACGAGCGCACCGGCCACCAGCAGGGCGAAGCCGGCCACGAGCAGCACACTGTCGAGCACGATAGAGACCCTTTCACGTCGTACCTCAAGGCGCGTTCGATCGCCCGTCAGGGCACGGCGTGTCGAGGCTCGTCGATCGGGGTGAGGCGGAACCGCAACCGGCAGACGACCGCGTCGGTGTCGCGGCGCAGCGCGTGCGCGAGCACGGCCCCACGCTGATTCTGCAGGACCCGCTGCCAGGCGTGCGCCGGTTCCACCTCGGGGATCAGAACGAACACGTGCCGCTCGTCGACGCCGCGGACATAATCCACGATCGGTTCGACCAGGCGACGGCGGGTGTCGTTGACCAGAGTCAGGTTGACGTCCGGGGCCCAGCGTTCCCACGCCTCGATGAAGTGCCTGGTCTCTTCCGGCTCGTCAGGGTGGGTGACGCGCAGGGCGACCACCCGGTCGCCGATGGACAGGGCGGCCGACATCGCCTCCTCCGTGAGCCGGTTGACCGCTCCGATGGGAACGATGACGAGGGCGCGTCGTGGGCGCGGACGCGTGGGGACCCGGTTCATCTCGAGCCGCTCCCCGATGCGGTCGTAGGCGCGGTGGATGGCCGCCATGAGCGCGACCATGAGCGGCATCGTGGCGACGATCAGCCAGCCGCCCTCGGCGAACTTGGTGGCGGTCACGATGATCGCGGCCAGCGCGGTGAGGAAGGCGCCGAGGCCGTTCAGCGCGGCACGCGGGCGCCACCCGCGGGGCCGTACGGTCCACCAGTGCCGGACCATTCCCGCCTGGGACAGCGTGAAGCCGACGAAGACGCCGATGGCGAACAGCGGCACGAGCGTGTTCATGTCGCCGCCGGTGCCGATGAGCAGCAGCGCCGCCGTCGCGGTCAGGAAGTAGATGCCGTAGCGGTGGACCTGCCGTTCGGCGCGCAGGGCGAACAGGTGCGGCAGGTTGTTGTCCTTGGCCAGGAGCTGCGCCAGGACGGGCATGCCGCCGAAGGAGGTGTTGGCGGCCAGCGCCAGGAGCAGGACGGTGGAGAACTGGACGACGTAGTACCCGATCCCGTGCCCGAGGGAACCGGCGGTGACCTGGGACAGGATCGTCACACCGTGGACCGGGCGGATGTGGAACCGCACGATGAGTGCGGCGATGCCGATCAGCATCAGGCCGAGGATGGCGCCGAGCGCGACCTCGGCGCGCTGGGCCCGCTTGACCCGGGGGCTTCGGAAGGTGGGCACCGCGTTGGCGATGGCCTCGACGCCGGTCAGTGCCGCGCATCCGTTCGCGAAGGCCCGCAGCAGCAACAGCACCCCGACGGTTCGCAGCGTGTTCGCCTGCGTGACGGCGTGCTCGGCCGACACGGGATGGTGCCGGAACATCCCGACCACGATCACCACGACGATGGAGAGCACGAAGACCGCGGTGGGCGCGACGAACAGGCGGGCACTGTGCGCGATGCCCCGCAGGTTGACCGCGGTGACGAGGACCAGGACCGCCAGGCACAGCCAGATCGTGTACGGCAGCAGGCCGGGCACCGCGGAGGTCAGAGCCGCGACGCCCGCGGCGATCGACACCGCCACGTTCAGCACGTAGTCGACGACCAGGGAGGCGGCGGCCACCAGTGATGCCCGGCGACCGAGATAGGTCTTGGAGACCCCGTACGCTCCACCGCCCTCCGGGAAGGCGGCGATCACCTGCCGGTAGGACAGGGTGAGCACGCCCAGCAGCCCGGCGATGGCCAGGGTGACCGGGACGGTGTAGCCCAGTCCGGCCCCGCCCGCGACGGCCAGGACGATGACGATGGCCTCCGGGCCGTACGCGACCGACGCCATGGCGTCCAGCGACAGCGCGGCGAGCCCGCCGACGACCGACAACCGGTGCCGGTCGTCCTCGGCCGGAGACCTGGGCCGGCGGGTGCGTTTGCGCTCGAGCAGGGACATGGGAGAACCCTTCAGGGCTGGAAGCGGTAGCCCATTCCGGGCTCGGTGAGCAGGTGCCGCGGATGCGCCGGATCGGACTCCAGCTTGCGGCGCAGCTGGGCCATGTACTGGCGCAGGTAGTTCGTCTTGCGCTCGTACGAGGGTCCCCATACCTCGGTCAGCAGCCAGCGCTGGCTGATCAGCTTGCCCGGGTTGCGCAGCAGGATCTCCACGAGCCGCCACTGTGTGGGCGTGAGATGGACCTCGGGCGTGATGGTCTTGGCGGCGAGATCGACGAGGTGGTCACCGATCTGGACGGTCGGTGCCCGGCCCGAAGAACCCGTACGCCGGCTGACGGCGCGGATGCGGGCGAGCAACTCGTCCATGCCGAAGGGTTTGGTGACGTAGTCGTCGGCTCCGGCGTCCAATGCCGTGATCTTGTCTTCGGCGCCGCTGCGCCCGGACACTACGATGATCGGCATCTTGCTCCAGCCGCGCAGCCCGTGAATGACGTCGACGCCGTCCAGGTCGGGCAGTCCCAGGTCCAGCACCACGACGTCGGGATGCCAGTCGGTGGCCCTTCGCAGCGCTTCGCTGCCGTCGGCGGCGGTCGCCACCTCGTACTGACGGGCACGGAGGTTGAGGGAGAGCGCGCGGGCGAGCTGGGGTTCGTCGTCGACGATGAGGACGCGTGTCACCGGTTCCGCCTTTCCCGCAGTGCGTCGACGTGCGAGGTCAGTGCCGGATCTGCCATGTCGGGAGGGGCGACGGGAAGTGTGACGATCATGGTGAGGCCTCCGCCGGGCGTCTCTTCAGGAGTCAAGGTGCCGTCCATCGCTTCGACGAGCCCGCGGGAGAGGGCCAGGCCGAGCCCGACGCCGGTTCCGTTGTCCCGGTCGCCGAGCCGCTGGAAGGGCTGGAAGACACGATCGCGGTCGGCCGGCGGGATCCCGGGTCCTCGGTCGATGACCCGGAGTTCGAGGTGGCCGGCGTGGGCGCTGGCCGTGATCAGCACCGGCTCGCCGGGTGGGCTGTGGCGCACCGCGTTGGAGATGAGGTTGACCAGGACCCGCTCCAGCAGGATCGGGTCGGCGAGCACCTCGGTCAGATCATCGGGGATCTGCAGCCTCACGTCAGGCACGTCGAGCTCGTCGACGGCGTACGGGACGATCTCCTGGACGGCGACGGGCTGGGCGGACACGCCGAGGACTCCGGCCTGCAGGCGGCTCATGTCGAGGAGGTTGGCGACGAGGCGGTCGAGCCGTACGAGGGACTCGTCGGCGGTGACGAGCAGTTCGTCGCGTTCCTCGTCGGACCAGGAGACGTCGTCGGCGCGCAGGCTCTCGACCGCGGCCTTGGCGGAGGCCAGCGGGGACCGCAGGTCGTGGCTGACCGCCGTGAGCAGCGCGGTCCGGAGCCGGTCGGCCTCGGCCAGCGGGCGGGCCTGCTCGGCCTCCTCGCTGAGGCGCTGCTGGCGCAGCGCGACGGCGGCCTGGGCGGCGAACGCCTCGAGCACGCGCCGGTCGGTGGCCGACGGCGTACGGCCGCGCAGGACGAGCGCCAGGTCGTCGTCGACCGGGATGTCGGCGTCCCCGTCGTCGGGCGTGCAGGTGGGTTCGCCGCCGACGGTGGCGATGATCCGCCAGCAGTCCGGGTCACGCTGGCGGTTCGGGGTCAGCGGTGTCTCCGGGCGGCGTTCCAGCAGGGTCACCGACGTGAGGGCGAAGGTGACCCGGAGGCGCTCCAGCAGGTCGTTCAGCGCACCGTGGTGCCGTCCGTCCGCGTCCCAGCCGCGGAGCACGCTGCCGGCCAGGTCGGACAGCAGTTCGGCGTCCGCGCTCGCGCGGGCCGCCTCGCGGGTGCGCCGGGCGGCGATCTCCACGACGACGCTGACCGCGATGCCCACGACGACGTACGCGATGAGCGCGAGGACGTTCTCGTGCTCGTTGATCGTGAACTTGTACAGCGGCGGGGTGAAGTAGTAGTTGAGCAGCAGCGAGCCGAGGACGGCGGCGAACAGCGCGGGGTAGATGCCACCGGCGAGGGCGACGCCGACCACGGCGACGATGAAGAGCAGGATGTCGCTCGGCAGGGACAGCTGACCGCGCAGGCCGGCCAGCAGCAGGGTGAGCAGGGGCAGTCCGGCTGCGGCGAGGATGAACCCGGCGGCCTGACGGCGTCGCGTGATCCCGCCGGCGCGGCGGGTGCGCAGCCGGGGCTTGTTGACCTCCTCGTGGGTCACGAGGTGGACGTCGATCGGCCCGGACAGCGCGGTGGTGGTGACGCCGACGCCCCGGGAGAACAGCTGGGCGAACCGGCCGCGCCGCGAGGCACCGAGGACGAGCTGGGTGGCGTTCACGCCGCGGGCGAAGTCGAGCAGGGCGTTCGGGATGTCGTCGCCGACGACCTGGTGGTAGGTGCCGCCCAGGCTCTCGACGAGCGCCCGCTGGCGGGCCAGGTTCGCGGGGCTGGAGCCGGAGAGCCCGTCACCCGTCGTGACGTGGACGCCGAACAGGTCCGCGCCCTTGGCCCGGTCGGCGATGCGGGCCGCCCGCCGGACGAGGGTGTCGCCCTCGGGGCCGCCGGTGAGCGCGACGACGACGCGCTCCCGCGCCTCCCAGGTGGTGTGGATGTCATGGTCGGCTCGGTAGCGGTCGAGCTGGTCGTCGACCTTGTCGGCCAGCCAGAGCAGGGCCAGCTCGCGCAGCGCGGTGAGGTTGCCGACGCGGAAGTAGTTGGCCAGGGCGGCGTCGATCTTCTCCGCCTGGTAGACGTTGCCGTGCGCCATCCGGCGGCGCAGTGCCTCGGGCGCCATGTCGACGAGCTCGACCTGGTCGGCGCGCCGGACGACCTCGTCGGGCACGGTCTCCCGCTGCGGGATGCCGGTGATCTGCTCGACCACGTCGTTGACCGAGTCGAGGTGCTGGATGTTGACGGTCGTGATCACGTCGATGCCGGCCTCGAGGATCTCCTCGATGTCCTGCCAGCGCTTCTCGTTGCGAGATCCCGGGATGTTCGTGTGCGCGAGCTCGTCGATCATCGCCACCTGGGGAGCACGGGCGATGACGGCGTCGGCGTCGAGCTCGGTGAACGTCGTTCCCCGGTACTCCATGGTCTTGCGGGGAACGGTCTCCAGACCCTCCAGCAGCTCGATGGTGCGGGGCCGGCCGTGGCACTCCACGTAGCCGACGACCACGTCGGTGCCCCGGTCGCGGCGCCGGTGCCCTTCGGACAGCATGGCGTAGGTCTTACCGACACCCGGCGCGGCGCCGAGATAGACGCGCAAGCGCCCCCGGGTCATGTCGCCTCACCTCCTCGTCTGGGGGGAGCGGCGTGCCGCGCGCTCCCACGCGCGGCACGCCGGCCGTCCACGGTCATCCGCGGAACGGGTACTTCTTGTCGAGTTCGACGTTGAGCTGAAGGACGTTGACGCGGCCTTCGCCGATGAAGCCGAGCGTCCGGCCGTCCTCGTTGTCCTTGATCGCGGACAGGACCTGCGCCACGGCGATCTTGCGGGCCTGCGCGACCCGAGGGGCCTGCAGCCGGGCGTACGCCGGGGAGATGTGCGGGTCGAGCCCGCTGCCGCTGGCGGTGACCGCGTCCGCGGGCACCCTCGGCTCCGCCGGTGCGCTGCCCCGGATCGGCGTGATCTCGCCCGCCGAGTAGTCCTCTCCGGCCTTGGCGCACTCGACGGCGACACCCTTGTAGGTGGCGAGGAACGGCTTGGTCACCACGCCGCACTGTTCGTTGACGCTGACGACGCGGGTCGGCCGGGTCACGTGGCCCGAGCGGTCGCGGGGGCCGATGACCGACAGGACCGCGCCGACGCCGCCGGGGGTGCAGAACGGGCGGGCGCCGCTGACGCCCTCGAGCTCGCCGACCGCCTTGCTGCGGGAGCACACCTGGGTGAGCAGGCTGTCCCGGGCGGTCTTGGCGGTGATCTCGTCCGCCTTCTTGGCCGGGTTCTTCGGGAGGGTGTCGACGATGTCCTCCGGGCCGAGGTTGCTCGCGGCCGTGGAGGTCGGGTCGTAGCCCGTGCCGGCGTTGGACGGGCGGCTCTGGACGTACTGCTTGAGCGGGTTGCCGTCCTTGTCGGTGAAGGCCTGGCCGATGAGGCGGCTGCCGACGACCTTGCCGTCCGCGCCCTTGATCATCGATCCTTCGGCCTGGTCGTGCAGGCCGGGGATCTGAGCGACGGCCCAGACCGCGAGCGGATAGATCACCCCGGTGATCACCGTCAGGACGAGCAGGGCGCGGACCGCGGCGAGATGCTGGCGGATCCAGATGGGCAGGCGCATGTCAGGACATCCCCGGAAGGAACATGATGAGTAGATCGATGAGCTTGATCCCGATGAACGGCGCGATGATGCCGCCGAGCCCGTAGACGTACAGGTTGCGGGAAAGCAGCTTCGACGCGCTGCTCGGCCGGTACTTCACGCCGCGCAGGGCGAGCGGGATCAGCGCGATGATGATGATCGCGTTGAAGATGACGGCCGACAGGATCGCCGACTGCGGGCTGTGCAGCCGCATGATGTTGAGCTTGTCGAGCCCGGGGTACACCGCCGCGAACATCGCAGGGATGATCGCGAAGTACTTGGCGATGTCGTTGGCGATCGAGAAGGTCGTCAGCGCGCCCCGGGTGATCAGCAACTGCTTGCCGATCTCGACGATCTCGATGAGCTTCGTCGGGTTCGAATCGAGGTCGACCATGTTGCCGGCCTCCTTGGCGGCCGACGTGCCGGTGTTCATGGCCACGCCGACGTCGGCCTGGGCGAGGGCGGGCGCGTCGTTGGTGCCGTCGCCGGTCATCGCGACGAGCTTGCCGCCCTCCTGCTCCTTCTTGATCAGCGCCATCTTGTCCTCGGGCTTGGCCTCGGCGAGGAAGTCGTCCACGCCGGCCTCGTCCGCGATGGCCTTGGCCGTCAGCGGGTTGTCGCCCGTGATCATGACCGTACGGATGCCCATGCGGCGCATCTCGTCGAAGCGCTCGCGCATGCCCTCCTTGACCACGTCCTTCAGGTGGATGACGCCGAGCACGTGAGCCGTCGTCGCGCCGTTGTCACGGACGACCTCGCCGACCACGAGGGGCGTGCCACCGCTGGCCGAGATCCCGTCCACGATGTGGCCGACCTCGTCCGTGGGGTGACCGCCGTTGTCGCGGACCCACTTCATCACGGCCGTCGCCGCGCCCTTGCGCAGCATGCGGTCCCGGCTGGGCGTGCCGTCGCCGTCCAGGTCGACCCCGGACATCCGGGTCTGGGCGGTGAACTCGATCCAGGTCGCGTGCGACAGCTCGCCCGGCGTGCGCTCCCGCAGGCCGTACTCCGTCTTGGCGAACACGACGATCGAGCGGCCCTCCGGCGTCTCGTCGGCGAGGCTGGACAGCTGGGCGGCGTCGGCGAGCGTCTGCTCGCTCACGCCGTCCACCGGGGTGAACTCCGCGGCCTGCCGGTTGCCGAGCGTGATGGTGCCGGTCTTGTCCAGCAGCAGCGTGTTGACGTCGCCGGCCGCCTCGACGGCGCGGCCGCTCATGGCGAGGACGTTGCGCTGGACGAGCCGGTCCATGCCGGCGATGCCGATCGCGCTGAGCAGCGCGCCGATCGTCGTCGGGATGAGGCAGACCAGGAGCGAGACCATGACGATGCCGGTGACGCCGTGCCCGTTCAGGGCGAGGGAGTCCGCCACGCCGGGCTGGTTCGCCTTGGAGAAGATCGCCAGCGGCTGCAGGGTCGCGACCGCCATCACGAAGATGATCGTCAGCGAGGCGAGCAGGATGTTGAGGGCGATCTCATTCGGGGTCTTCTGCCGGTTGGCGCCCTCGACCAGCGCGATCATCTTGTCGATGAAGCTCTCGCCCGGCTTCTGAGTGATCTTGACGATGATCTGGTCGGACAGCACCTTGGTGCCGCCGGTGACCGCGGACCGGTCGCCGCCGGACTCGCGGATGACCGGCGCGGACTCGCCGGTGATGGCCGACTCGTCGACGCTGGCGATGCCCTCGACGACGTCCCCGTCACCGGGGATGATCTGACCGGCCTCGACGATCACGTGGTCGCCCTGCTGGAGCTGCGGTGCGGGCACCGACTCCTCCCGGATCGGGCTCCCGGGCGTCCAGCCGACCAGGCGGCGGGCCATCGTGTCGGTCTTGGCCTTGCGCAGCGTGTCGGCCTGGGCCTTGCCCCGGCCCTCCGCCACGGCCTCGGCGAGGTTGGCGAAGATCACGGTCAGCCAGAGCCAGGCCACGATCAACCAGGCGAACCAGCTGGGCTTGGCGAACGCCAGGATCGTCGACCATACGGCGCCGATCTCGACGATGAACATGACCGGATTGCGCCACATCGTGCGCGGATCCAGCTTCTTGGCGGCGTCCGGCAGCGATGTGAGCAGCTGCTTGGGATCCAGGAGACCGCCCTGGACACGCCCGCCCGAGGGCTTCGGCGGCTCCGGAGCCCTGGTCGGAGCTTCAGTGACCTGTGCAGACATCAGTGGATTCCTTCGGCCAACGGCCCGAGCGCGAGCGCCGGGAGGAACGTCAGGGCGACGAGGACCACCGTCACGCCGGCGACCATGCCGACGAACTGCGGACGGTGGGTGGGCAGGGTGCCCTCCGACGCGGGGGTGTGCCCCTGGCGGGCGAGAGACCCGGCCAGCCCCAGCACGAAGATCATCGGCAGGAAGCGCCCGAAGACCATCGCGAGGCCCAGCGCGGTGTCGTACCAGGTGGTGTTCACGGTGATGCCGGCGAACGCCGACCCGTTGTTGTTCGACGCCGAGGTGAAGGCGTACAAGACCTCCGACAGCCCGTGCGGGCCGCTGTTGGCCATGCCCGCCCGCTCACCGGGCAGTGCCATCGCGAACGCGGTGCCCACGAGCACGCAGATCGGAGTGATCAGGAAGTAGGTCGCCGCGAACTTGATCTCGCGGCTGCTGATCTTCTTGCCGAGGTACTCGGGGGTACGGCCGACCATGAGCCCGGCGACGAACACCGTGACCACGGCGAGGATCAGCATGCCGTACAGGCCCGAGCCCGTGCCGCCGGGCGCGACCTCGCCGAGCATCATGTTGAACATCGTCATCATGCCGCCGAGGCTGGTGTACGAGTCGTGGAAGGAGTTCACCGCGCCGGTCGAGGTCAGCGTGGTGGCGTCCGCGAACGTCGCGGAGTTCGCCACTCCGAACCGCGTCTCCATGCCTTCCATCGACGACCCGATCGCCGTCGGGACCGTGCCATGGTGGGCGAGTTGGAAGGCCGACAGCAGCGTCACGCTGATGATGGCCAGGGTGGCCATGACGGAGACGATGGCGTAGCCCTGCTTGTTGCTGCCGACCATCCGGCCGAACGTCCGGGGCAGGCTGAAGCTGATCACCAGCAGGAGGAAGATCTCCAGCCAGTTCGTCCACACCGTCGGGTTCTCGAACGGGTGGGCGGAGTTCGCGTTGTAGAACCCGCCGCCGTTGGTGCCGAACTCCTTGATGGCCTCCTGGCTCGCCACCGGTCCCCCGGTGATCGACTGCTTGGCGCCGGCCAGGGTCTGGATCGTGTGCGGGTCGTGGAAGTTCTGCACCGCCCCGCCGATCACCAGGATGATCGCGGCGAGGAAGGCGAAGGGCAGCAGGATCCGCAGGGTGCCGCGGACGAGGTCCACCCAGAAGTTGCCGAGGTGCTCGGTCTTCTTGCGGGCGAAGCCGCGGACGAGGGCGATCGCGACGGCGATGCCGACGGCCGCCGACACGAAGTTCTGCACGGCCAGACCGGCCATCTGCACCAGATGGCCCATGGTCGACTCACCCGAGTACGACTGCCAGTTGGTATTGGTGGTGAAGCTGATCGCGGTGTTCCACGCCTGGTGCGTCATCACCGGCTTGAAGCCCAGGCTCAGCATCAGGTGGTTCTGCAGCCGCTGGAATCCGTACAGGAACAGCACGGACACCGCCGAGAACGCCAGCACGCTGCGGGCGTAGGAACCCCACGTCTGCTCGGCGTCCGGATGGGCTCCGATCAGCCGGTAGACGAGGCGTTCGACCCGCGAATGCTTCGAACCGGTGTAGACCCGGTACATGTAGTCGCCCAACGGCCGGTAGGCCAGGGCGAGAGCGAGCACGAGAGATCCCGTGAACAGGACTCCCGCGACCGTCGTACTCATCAGAAGCGCTCCGGGAACAGTAGGGCGGCCGCGAGGAAGATGATCAGCAGCACGGCCAGGATCAGGCCGACCACGTTCTCCAGACTCAAAGCCGCTCGACCGCCTTCACGACCAGGCCGAGCAGGGCGAAGATCGCCACTGTCAGCAGGATGTACACCAGGTCAGCCATTTCTTTCGGTTTCCTCTATTCGATTCACGGGGGGATGACCCGTCTCGCCGAGCGCCGCTGGGGATCGCGTTCAGACCGTCGGTTCCCTGCGGTCCGCCGGCTCGAGGCCGGACTCGGTGGCGTGGAAATCGACCCAGACCGGGTCGGCTCGCCGGTAGCGGCCCACGGCGTCGATCACCGCGTGGACGAGGGCCGCCATGATCCCGGCGAGGACGAGCACCGCCGCCCGGGCGATGTCGTCACCGCCGGCGATCCCGATGTGGCCGAACCGGTGCACATCGAAGCCGGTGACGCACATCCACGCGATTGCGCCGATCGCGGCGCCGACGATGATCCGGCTCCGCCATGCCCAGGCCGCGACGGCCACGGCGACCGCGGCGAACGCGGCCGGCCAGGGCAGTCCGGCCAGCACGACGGCCAGAGCGAAGACGCAGGCGCTGCCGCCGGCCAGTGACCAGGCGGAGAGATCCGAGCGCGTCATCGCATCCTCCTTGAGCACGCCGACGGCATGCCTCGCCGACCCCTCTCTCGGGGCTTACGGCAGGAGTAAACGCCGCTTTTGAGGGGTTTCGGCCTCCATTGACAGAGCCTTAGCGCGCCCCCTCGGCGCCTTAACGCATCCCTAACGGCCCATCAGTCGATCGGCTCGAGCCGGGGAACCGCGGCGTTGTTGAGCCACGGCTGGATGTCGATCAATCGGAGGGCGAGCGGCAGGGCGACCAGCAGCGGCCGGAGCGGCCCGTCGGCGGACGGTTCGATGTGCAGCCGCAGACCCTCGAACCTGGCGAGCAGCACCGCCCGATGGTTGGGGAGATCGAGCAGCGCGACGCGTCGTCCGCTGCCGTCGACGATGGTGTTCATGGCGGACCGCCGCGGCTCCCGGGTGCGGCCGATGAGCCGGCCGTCCGCGTCGTACAGGCACAACGGCCGGCCATGGCCCTGCGACGGGGTCCATGCCCGCCGACCGATCTCGCTGATGCCACCGAGCGGCGTGCCGTCCGGCGCGGTCACCCGGACTCCGGTCCGAAGCCGTCTGGTGAAGCGCTCCAGCATCAGCACCGGCTCCGCGCCCTCGTCCCGGAGGATCATGCTGTGCCGGACCTCGACGGTGCCGCCGATCACCTCGCCGGCAGTGTGATGGCCACCCGTGAGGTCGACGGTCAGTTCGGTCGTGGTGAGGAGGCGGACCGGCCGGGCGGCCCTGCTGTGCCAAAGGCCGGGCCAGAGCGTCTCGACGCGGTCCCGGACGCGTGCGATCTCGCGGTCTCCGATCTGTGACACGGCGAGAAGGCGATCGGGTGGAGCGGAGCGCCCCCGGCGGCCGGTTCGCGCCAGAGTGCGAGCACGGGGTCGTGCACGGGCCCGGTGAGACCGACGGCCCGGATCGCCGACGCCGGTGTCAGCACGCCTTGCACCGAGACTCCGTCCGGGGTGATGTCCACGCGGACGCGAGCCTTCATTCTGGCCAGATACAGCGGGAGTGCCGAGGACAGCGCGCCGAGACCCGCGATGCCGACGACGACGACCCAGACGGCGTCGCGTCCCCGTGGCGCCTCTGCCTGGTGCCAGGCGGCGATCGCCAGGCAGAGTACGGCCGCTCCGGCGACCGCCAGGAACAGCGGGAGCCGATGAGCGCCGTGCGCCGTCCGTAGCGTTATCGAATGGCCCGGTGCGCTACTGCGGGGTTTCACGACGTCGTGACATTACCTCAGAGTGACCGCTCGACGGCGTTAAAAATGTGTACGAAGATCGTATTTTTCCCGTTTAGGACGCAAGGCCGGCGTCTGGCGATCTTGTACGATCTCCGAGCGTTTCAGGCTAGGAGTGGGGGACATGGGCCAGAGCATCGATGAGCTGTTGAATCGTTCGATTCCTGCACCTTCTCGATCGTCGGGACCGCCCGCAGCGGCACCCACCGCACGTGGTGGCTCCGGAAATCACACGATCGAGTATCGGCATGAAGATGTCGCAGGGTTGGGCGACAGAATCGAGCGCCAGGTCGGGGACTTTCTCAAACAGGCACGGTACAAACTGAACGGCGACCCGCGGACCATCTCCACCGGATCCTTCACGACATTCGCCTATCCCCTCGCCATGACGTACACCGAGGCAGTGGCGTTCGAGGACCAGGATCTGCGGACGAAGATACAGGCACTCATGCATATCAACGACCTACTGCACGAGACCGCGGCCAATCAGAGCGAGGCGGAGCGCAAGAGCACGGTGCGCGAGACGTGAGCTTCTTGGGAGCGGCGAAGGTCGCCTACTACGAAGCCATGGGTGCAGCGATCGTCATTCCGACGGCATGGCCGGTCGTGGCCATCATCTATCTCGCCGAATCCGACCCGCAGGCGCTGTGGTCGGCGGCTCAGGGCTGTTTCGACACGGCGGACGAAATCGACAAGGCCCACCGCGAGGCGCAGCAGTTGATCGATGGCCTCAGCGCCGAGAGTTGGACCGGCGACGATCGCGACGCGTTCCAGTCCCGCATGACCGATTACATGGACCAGCTGAACTTCCACGAGGACCGTCCCCGACCTCGTACAGGCGACCGTGCACGCCTCCGGCCTCATGATCAAAGGCACCCTCCAGTACGGCGAGCGGAAACTGCTGGCAGGGGGGCTCGGCGGTAAGAGTGTGGACCTGTTCTTCCGCGACAGTCTCCTCGGCCGGACGCTGACGAAAGGCATCGGCTGGCAGCTTCCCGTTCCTGGGACGGCGCGGCTGGGCGGCCGGATCTTCGGCTCCATCGCCGGCGTCGGCTCCACCCGAAAAGGCGACACGATTTTCAGCGGCAACGTACCCACCGGCTGGAGCGACCCGGCGAGCAGCGACGGTTACGGCGATTCCTACGTCGATGAGACCCAGCCGCACCGGTGAGGACGCCGGAAACCGGTAAAGGAGTTCGATGATGGCATCCCAGAGTGCGCGCCCCGAACTGGATGAGGTGCTTCGCCACGCACGCGCTCAAGCCGACCAGGCGCGCAAGTTGAAGGAGGCGGTGACCGGCCTGAGGGGCACCGCCGAGTCTCCGGACGGCCGGGTGAAAGTGGAATGCACCGCCGATGACCCGCTGGCGACCCTGTTGATCGATCCGCGCGCGATGCGGCTCGGATCCCAGGAGCTGGCCGAGGTGATCGCGACAGTTGCGCTGCACGCCCGGCAGGATTTGGAGCGACGCACGAATGAGGTGACCACCGAGATCTACGGCGGCGCTGATCCGCTCGAGCTGTTCAAGGCACGGGAGGCGATGACGGAGGCACTGACCGAGATCCGGGAGAACATGGCCAAGGCGTCCGAGGACGCCATCGGCCTTGTGCGCCACTTCACCGAGAAGATGCAACGGTAGGCCCCGGACGTCTCGGCACCGGCCTGAGGGCAGGTGCGACGATCTCGTGCGGCACGTTCGGACGGCGGTGGCCGTGTACGGAAGGCGTTAAGACTCGGCCTGCTGGCGGAGAGGGACCGTCAACGGACTTGCCTTCCGGCCTGACCGGTATTGGACTCGAAGGTGTCCCACCTGACGCCTTCCGACGAGGACGAGGAATGAGTCGGCAACACCCCCCGCGAGTCTCGGCGTTCCGCGGTGACTCACATCCCCTGAAGCATCCGCGGCCGGATGGACGCGAACGGTCGAGGCGCGGCCGGGTCGGCATCCAGGTGCTGACGCACAGCCCGGCTGTCTTCATCGTCACCATCGGCGCCCTATGGGCCAGCGTGAGCGCACCTCACGACCCCATGGTGATGTGGCCGACCGCCGCGTGGCTGTGGCTGACCGCTCTCTTCCTGATCCGCCGCTCCCTCCCCGCCCGGAAACGCGTCACACGCGTCCGATGAGCTACTCCAGGGAGCCGATCGGCGAGATCGGTGTCCCTTCGCTGGGACACACCCACATCGCCGACCGGGCGCGCGTCGACGCCCGCAACGGATGGGTCGCAGGATGCCCCGGACACCGCGGCCAGTTCGTCGCCGCCTGCCCCCAAAGCTCTTCGATGACCCACTCCTGCACCTGATCGGCCACCTGCACCACGCGATCGGCCTCGGCCGCGGCACGATCGACACGTATCCCGACGGCGCTGCCATCACGGCTCCACAAGAACGCCGACGCACTCAGATCGTCATCTGCCCAGCCATCATCACGAACATCCGGCTCTGGCGCCCCCGTCGCGCGGATGTCGCGCAACACCGGCTCCAGCGCCTGCCTGAGAACCTCGTCCACAACTCCCCCGCATTGCGGTGCGACCGGACCACAGATCACTGCGGCGCCAGGCGACCCTAGCGGCCCGGATCCCGCTGACATCAAGCCCCGCGCCCGGCAGGGCACGCGGTCGATGGCCTACGGGGACGGAACGACCGAGATCGGTCAGTGCGACTCGCGGGCGACCTGGTCACCCGAGGAGCCGACGAGGAAGTCGAGGTCGGCGCCGGTGTCCGCGCCCATCACGGTGTCGACGTACAGCCGCTCCCAGCCCCGGTGCGGCCGGGCCACACCGTCCAGCAGGGCCTTCGAGGGTTCCCGCCGGTCGAGCTCCTCCTGCGGGATGTCGACGTCGATCCGGCGGTTCTCGACGTCCAGGACGATCGGGTCGCCGGTCCGGACCCGGTCCAGTGGGCCGCCCGCCGCCGCCTCGGGCGCGACGTGCAGGACCACCGTGCCGTACGCCGTGCCGCTCATGCGGCCGTCGCAGACGCGGACCATGTCGCGGACGCCCTGCTTGAGCAGCTTCTCGGG
Organism: Actinoallomurus vinaceus; assembly: GCF_039542055.1. NCBI lineage: Bacteria > Bacillati > Actinomycetota > Actinomycetes > Streptosporangiales > Thermomonosporaceae > Actinoallomurus > Actinoallomurus vinaceus. The sequence continues at coordinate 314,905 of NZ_BAABHK010000006.1, read as the reverse complement.
CAGCGGCATGTTCGAGACCTCCGGCATGCCCGGGTAGCCCTTCGGGCCGCAGCCGCGCAGCACGAGAACGGAGTCGGCGTCGACGTCCAGGTCCGGGTCGTCGAGGCGGGCGTGCAGGTCCTCGATCGAGTCGAACACCACGGCACGCCCGCGGTGGCGCATCAGGTGCGGGGAGGCCGCCGCGGGCTTGATGATGGCCCCGTCGGGCGCGAGGTTGCCGCGCAGGACGGCGATCCCGGCGGCGGCCTGCAACGGCGCCTCCCGGGTGCGGATCACCTCCGGGTCCCAGATGCCGGGGTGGCCGCCGAGGTGGTCGACGAGCGGGCGGCCGGTGACGGTGAGCGCGGCCGGGTCGAGGAGGTCCTGGACCTGGCGGAGGACCGCGTGCAGCCCGCCCGCGCGGTGGAAGTCCTCCATCAGGAACCGGCCGGCGGGCTGAAGGTCGACGAGCAGCGGCACCTCCGCGCCGATCCGGTCGAAGTCGTCGAGGGTGAGCGGGACGCCGAGCCGGCCGGCGATCGCCAGGAGGTGGACGACCGCGTTGGTGGATCCGCCGAGGGCGGCGAGCGCGACGATCGCGTTGTGGAACGATCCAGCCGAGAACAGATCGCTGGGCCTGCGCCCCTCGCGGACCATCTCCACGGCCAGCCCGCCCGTCTCGTGCGCCCGGGCGAGCAGGCGGCTGTCCGGGGCGGGCAGGCCCGCCGTGCCGGGCAGCGTGGTGCCGAGCGCCTCGGCGAGCAGGCCCATCGTGGACGCGGTGCCCATCGTGTTGCAGTGCCCCCGGCTGCGGATCATGCACGACTCGGACTCCAGGAAGTCGCGTTCGGACAGCTCCCCGGCGCGCACCTCCTCGCTGAGCCGCCAGACGTCGGTGCCACAGCCGAGCGGCACCCCGCGGAACGTCCCGGACAGCATCGGCCCGCCCGGGACGACCACGGCGGGCAGGTCGACCGACGCCGCCGCCATCAGCAGGGCCGGGATCGTCTTGTCGCACCCGCCGAGCAGGACCACCCCGTCGACGGGGTTGCCGCGCAGCATCTCCTCGGTCGCCATCGCGGCCATGTTCCGCCAGAGCATCGCGGTCGGCCGCAGCTGCGTCTCGCCGAGGGAGACGACGGGCAGGTTCAGCGGGACGCCCCCGGCCTCCCACACCCCCTGCTTGACGCTCTCCGCGACCTCGTCGAGGTGGCTGTTGCAGGGCGTCAGGTCCGACGCGGTGTTGGCGATGGCGATCTGCGGGCGTCCGTCGAAGGCATGACCCGGCAGGCCCCGTCGCATCCAGGCCCGATGGATGTAGGCGTTGCGGTCATTGCCGGAATACCACTGGGCGCTGCGCAGATCGGACAAGATTCCATCCCTTCGAACGCGACTCCAGTGAATGGAATCACATGTCCCGCGTCATCGCCGTGGGGCATCTCACTCGGCGGATACGGGGATCCGGGGTGCGGGCCCCTCGGCGTCCTCCCGGAGGCCGAACCGGGCGTGCAGGCGGCGCAGCGGAGCAGGGGCCCACCACGTGGCGCGCCCGCCGAGGCGCATCGCGGCGGGAAGCAGCACGCCCCGGACGAGCGTGGCGTCCATCAGCACCGCCAGCGGCAGCCCCACCCCGAACGCCTTCATGTACGTGATGCCGGACGCGGTGAAGGCGAGGAACACGAGGGAGATCAGCACCGCCGCGGCGGTCACGATCCGGCCGATGCGCTCGAGGCCGACGGCGACGGCCGTGGTGGCCGAGCCGCCGCGCTCGTACTCCTCCCGGATCCGGGAGAGCAGGAACACCTGGTAGTCCATTGCCAGGCCGAAGGCGAGCGCGAAGAGCATCACCGGGATCGTCGCCGCGATGTCGCCGGTGACGGTGAACCCGCCCAGCATCCCGTTCAGGTGGCCGTACTGGAAGATCCAGACCAGCGCCCCGAAGGTCGCGGTCAGGCTCAGCGCGCTGAGGACGAGGGCGAGCAGCGGCAGCAGGAGGCTGCCCGTCAGCAGGAACAGCAGCACGACCATGACGATCGCCACCGCGCCGACCGCGTACGGCAGGCGGTCCCGCAACGCGGCCGTGGCGTCGACGTTGACCGCCGCCGTTCCGCCGACCATGACGCCGAACGGCGCCGGGACCGCGCGGACGTCCCGGACGAGACGACCGGCGTCACCGGGCCCGGGCACGATCGACAGGTAGACGGACCCGCCGGCGGCGAAACCCGGTCGCCCCGGCGAGACCTGGGCCCCGTGGGCGTACGCTCCGGTGACCGTGTCCACCCGGACGACGTCGGGCAGCCGTGACAGGCCGGCGGCGTACGCGGCGAGCGCCTCCCGGCCGCCGGCCGGATGTGCCACGACGACCTGGAGCGCGTCCTGCTCGGCGGAGCCGAACTCGGTCCGCACCGCGGTCGCGACCTGACGGGCCGACGACGAGGCCGGCATGACCCGTTCGTCCGGAAAGCCGAGCTTGATGCCGAGGAACGGCGTGCCGAGCAGCAGCAGGGCGGCCGTCACGACCGTCGCGATCGGCACCGGACGCCGCATGACGAACGAGGCCAGACGACGCCAGAAGCCCGCCCCGTCGTCCCGGGCCGGACGACGACCCGCGCCGACACGCGCTCCGAAGACGCTTAGCAGCGCGGGCAGGACGGTCAGTGAGACGGCCGCGGCGAGCAGCGCCGTCGTCACCCCGGCGTACGCCAGCGACCGCACCGCCAGCAGCGGAAACAGCGCCAGGCCGCCCAGCGCGACGGCGACCGTGATCGCCGAGAACACCACGGTCCGCCCGGCGGAGGCCATCGTCACGCGGATGGCCTCGCCGGGTTCCCGCCCCCGGCCGAGCTCCTCCCGGTACCGGTTGACGATCAGCAGGCTGTAGTCGATCGCCAGGCCCAGGCCGAGCAGCGTCACCGCGTTCACCGCCAGGACCGACAGATCGGTGACGCTCGCCAGCACCCACATCAGCCCCATGCCGAGCAGCATCGTCACGAACGCCACGGCCAAGGGCAGCAGCGCGGCCACGACACTGCCGAAGACGACCACGAGCGCCACCAGCGTCACCGGGAAGACGATCATCTCGCCGGTCGTGGCGTCCTTCTGGCTCTGCCGGTTCATCTCGTGCTGGAGCATCGCGTACCCGCCGACCTTCACCTCCAGCCCGTCCCCGGTGCCCGCGTAGCGCTCGGCCAGCCGGCCCACGCGCTTGTCGACGGCCGTGTCGTCACCGGTGATCGTCGCCAGGACGAGCGCCTTGTCCCCCTTGGCGCCGCGCAGCTGCGGCGCGTGCCCGGAGTTCCAGTAGGAGGTGACGTTCACCACCCCCGGCTCGGCCGCGAGCCGCCGGCCGAGCGCCGCCCCGGCGGCGTCCCGCGTGTCGACGCCGCCCGCGGCGGTCACCAGCAGCACCAGGTTCGGCCGCCCCTGCCCGAACACGTCACGCAGCGCCGTCGCCGCGCGGCCCGACTCGGCGCCCGGATCGTCGAACCCGCCGCCCTTCGTCCTCTCGAACAGCGTGGCCGCCGCCGCTCCGCCGATCAGTGCCAGCACCAGTGCCGCGACGAGCACCGCCCGGCGCCGCCGCAGGACCGTCCCCGCGAGTCTCTTCAGCATCTCTTCCTTCTCCTCCGGTGATGCCGTTTCACCCGTAGGAGAAGAAAGAGACCTTCGGTGTGACATGGGGAGACCGATGTCACATCCGGGCGGTCCCGCGCGTCCTACGCTCTGGAGGTGCTGCACTCGAAGAAGTCCAGCGGCCGAGACGAACACCCTGGAAGACTTCGTGTTGCTTGTCACCACCTTCGCGGGCCGCCTGCACGGCATGCGCAGCGCGGATGCCCGCAGGCGGTTGCTCGCCGAGACCGGCCAGCGCATCGGACAGTGCACCAGGGAGGGGGCCGGGTGAGCCGGAAACTTCAGCTCGCTGAGGGCGAGACCTCCCGCACCGTGTGTTCCCCTGTCGTGCTGCGCCGTGGGGTGGATGAGAAGACCGGTGAACTGCTGTCGGGTTCGGTGCTGGCCGAGCGTGTCGGCTGGGCTGTGGATCTGGTGTCGGCCATGGCCTCCGATCTGCTGGCCGAGCACTGGAACAGCGCCGATGTGGACGTGATCGCTTCGGGTGAGGACACCGCTGGACGGCGGCTGCCGTCGAACGCGTGGATGGCGCTGCGGCGCCTGGGCTGGACGGTCGCTGCGCCGCAGGTGGTGAAGGTCAACGACCGGATCGTGCGGATGGCTCAAGAACAGGCCGGGCGGACGCTACGGTCAGCCAAGTGGCGGGCTGACCTGGCCGCCGGGGTGCTGGCGACCTGGCCCGCTGATCCGGCCAAGCGCACCCCGGCCGAATGGGACCAGGTCCGCGCGGCGGTACCCGATGGTGAGCACCTTCCCACCAGTGTGATCAAGGCCCGCACCCGGCAGATCGCCGCCTTCACATCCAGGCACGGCCGTCTCCCCGCCGGGCTGTTCGAGTTGGAGGACGCGCCTCGCGTCGCGCGGATGCTTCTGCTGTCGGCGTGTGACCGGCAGCAGGCAACCATCGAACGCGGCGACGAGCCGGGCCGTGCCCTGCTGCGCATGCAGTTGCCCATCCGCCCCGACCCGCGCTCGTACGCCGACTGGATGTGGGTCGCCTGCCCGATCGCGCTGCCGCCGACCATCCCGCCAGGCGCGGTGCTGCACCTTCCTACGCTGCGCCTGCATTCCGGCGGGGTGCGAGCCGATCTGGCCTGCACCCACGCGGTCCCCAAGACCCAGCGCGCCGGGCACACCATCGCCCTGGGCGTGGACTGGGGCCTGAACACCCTGCTCAGCGCAGGCGCCGCCCGTCTTTACCCAAACGGCACCATCACTATTGTCGGTGCGGGAGGCATGTTCCGCGCCGCCGGAGTCCTGGCCAAGCAGCACCGGTTGCGCCGCCTGTCCGAACGCCTGCACACCAAGGCCGACCACTACCAGCGCCTTACCGGCGGTGATGATCAGGGCACCTGGCAGCACCTGGCCGCCAAGCATGCGATCCTGACAGGCGAGATTTGCGCCGTGTCCGACCGGCGGGGCAACCTCAATGACGCCCTGGCCTGGTCCGCCGCCCGCTGGGCGGTCGACCAGGCCATCACCGCCGCCGCGAGCGTCATCTACGTCGAAGATCTGCGGTCGATGCAAGCCCAAGGCATGGGCCGGACCATCGACACCCGGCTCTCCCAAACGGTGCGAGGACAGATCGTGGACCACATGCGGCATCTGGCCGCAGAGGTGGGCATCGCCGTCGTCACCGTTCCCGCCCGGGGCACTTCCAAGCACTGCCCGGCCTGCCTGGTCCCGCTCCGGCACTGCAAAGCCCCCGACCGGCCTAACGCTCCCGGCTGGAAATGGGCCATCTGCCCCAACCCCGACTGCGGCTGGCAAGGCGACCGCGATACCGGCGCCTGGCGCCGTATCGCCGCCCGCGGACTCACCCACCAGGCCACCACCATCACCGACCACGCCAACGGTGCCATGAAAATCGGCTCGGTGGTCGACGAACTCGAAGCCACGGCAGTCATCACCACTGCCGGAAAGACCAGCCGGAAAGACCGGTCCAAGACCGGTCCCACCCGGCGGCAGCCACCACGCCCCGCGCCCAGGCGACGCAGGGCACCCTCCCCCACCAGGCCCCAAGGCCCGGTGAGCAAGCGTCCGGAGGGACACGCTCACATGGACCGGACCCGGCCGCCCCGCGCAGCCCACCGGCACCAGGGCGTGAAGACGATCAGCACACCCACCAGCCGACACCGGCCACGCGGGTCAGCACTGGGCGCGGGTTTCCATCTCCACGCTCACGCCACCCCTCCACGGTGGGCAGATCCCCCGCCAGACACCACGTCTGACATGGGATCGCGCAGCTGATCAGAGACGCTGGACCGAAGGAGGTGCACCAGTGAGCGACCCGCTCGACACGGCGACGACCGAGTTCGCCCGGCACCGGGAGATGCTCTTCGCGATCGTTTACAACCTGCTCGGCACCGTCGCCGACACCGAGGACGTGCTGCAGGAGACGTGGCTGTCATGGACGTCGGCACGGGGAGAGCACATCAACGACGTGCGCGCCTACCTCGCACGCATCGCCGTCAACGCGGCGCTGTCCCGGCTGCGCCGGGCCCGGCACGAGGCGTACGTGGGACCGTGGCTGCCGGAGCCCGTCGTCACGGACGCCGCCGACGACGTCGTACGGGCCGACACCGTGTCCTTGGGTTTGCTCGTCGTCCTGGAGACGCTCTCCCCCTTGGAACGGGCCGTGTTCGTCCTCCGGGAGTCGTTCGGTTACGAGCACGCCGAGATCGCCGAGATGCTCGGCCGCAGCCCCGCCGCCGTACGCCAGCTCGCGCACCGAGCACGCGAGCACGTACACGCCCGCCGCCCCCGCTTCTCGCCGGCACCCGCCGTACGGCGGAAGGTGACCGAGCGGTTCCTGGCCGCCGCGGCCGGCGGGGACCTGACCGCTCTGATGGAGGTGCTCGCCCCCGACGTCACGCTGTGGACCGACGGCGGCGGCACGCGGCGGGCGGCACACCGCCCCATCCTGGGACGCGACAAGGTCGGCCGGCTGCTCGCATCGGTCGCCCCCGATTTCCCCGCCGAACTCGACATCCGCCATCTGGACCTGAACGGCGAGCCGGGGGTGGCGATCGTCGACGGCGACCGGCTGTTCGCCGTCGTGGTCATCGAGCTGAGTCCCGAGGACGGCCGGATACGGGCCATCTACGGTCTGGTCAACCCGGCGAAACTGACGGGCGTGGCCGACGCCCTGGGGTTGGTCACGGACGCGCCGGCCGCACCTTAGCGGCCGGCCCGGGCGGTGCCGGAGGCAGGCGGGGATCGTCCCCGGTCAGGCGACGCCCCACAGCCGTCGTACGGTCTCGAAGACCTTCTGGTTGTGGGAGATCTCCACGACGTTGCCGTCCGGGTCCTTCAGCGCGCATATGTAGCCGACCGGGCCGGGCATGTCGCGCGGCTCCCAGTGCAGGCACCCGAGCTCGCGGGCGCGGTCGGCGAGCGCGTCGACGTCCTCCCGCCGGGGCACCTCGATGCCCAGGTGCGCGAACGGGGCCAGCAACCCCAGCCTGCCGCCCTTGTCATCGTTGAAGGACACGAGGACGAGCACGAACGGCGTCTCGACCTGCTTGTCGTTCGACAGCCACGCGCTCTCCCCCGCGTCGTCCTCGAAGCGCTCGACCACCACCAGGGGCGTCAGCGTCGTATAGAACTCGATCGCCTTGTCGAGATCCCCGGTCGGCAGCGCGACGTGGGTCCATCGAGCCTGCGTCAAAGCCGTCCCCATAGGGCCCTCCCGAGCGCCGTGGCGGACATGGGCGTCCCTCTCAGGCTACGAACCCACTCGTTCCCGGTCCACGCCTCGGCAACGGGCGCGACCTCAGCGTCGCGGCCCCACCAGCTCGGCCGGGTCGAAGCAATGAGCATCAGCTGCTTGGCGACCCACTGGTGCGAGTTCGGAGGGTTGGGGGATTCCACGCGTCTCCCGGCGACGAGCTCTTGGCGCATGCCACTCTCCGGCAGAGCGAGAACCTCGTCGATCGTCCACCTCGTCCGGTAGGGAACGGGCGGTCTGGCAGACGCTTCCGTCATCGGTGGATCACCTCCATGCACATCACAAATCGTCACTCTATGCATTTGAGTGATCACAGGACGGAAAACGCGAAATCCCGCCCCGGGGCTTGTGCCAGGGGCGGGATTCGGGGTCGGTCAGCGGACCTCGGTGATCTCCGGGCCGCGTTCAAAAGGGTTGAACGGGGACCTTCCGTCCTCCTCTTCCTCCTCGCCGGCCTGCTGAGCCATCGCCTCCTGCGCCTCTGCGGGCAGGGTCAGCTCGAGCAGTTCGCGGGGCGGCATCGGGGAGTCACCGCGCACGACCACGACGTTGGAGAAGATCTCCTCCATGATCCGGGCCTGCTCCTCGTCCTGCAGAGCGGCGCCCTGCAGGACGCCGCGCAGGAACCAGCGAGGGCCGTCCACGCCCAGGAACCGCACCGGCTGCCAGCCGAAGCCCTGCTCGGCGATCTCCGGCGGCACCTGGTCGAGCATCTCCTCCGGGATGGCGACCGGGACCATGGCGTGCAGCTCGGTGCCGAAGGGCCCCTCGGCCTCCTGGGTCTCGCCCTGGGCCTGCTTGATCTCCTCGGCGATCTCCTCGCGGAGCTCGTCCCAGATGCCGCTCTTCTTCGGCGCGGCGAACGGCTGGACCTGCAGGCCGCTCTCACCGTAGACGACGGTGACGGCAACGAACTGGCCGCCGACGGGGTTGCCCTCGGCGTCCTGTTCCACTCCGTCGATGTTCAGCTGGATCTCGATGTTCTCCCCGATGGGCACCTGGATCGCGCCGAAGTCGACGCGCTCCACCTCGGGGATCCCGTCCGCCTCGGCGTCCCAGGGGCCGCCGTGGGACACTGCCGCGCGCTCCTGCTCCTCCTCGGATCCGGACTCCTCGGACTCCTCGGCCGCGACGGTCTCCTCGTCGGTCGGCTCGAGGTTCTTCTCGGGCTCCTCGTCCCGACGACGGCGTCGAAACACGACTCACGCTCCTTCGCTGTGCTGTAGGGCCACGTCAGTGCGACCCTCCACGGCTCCTGCGTACCCGCCCGTGGATCCGAAACCACCGTCTCCGCGGGCGGATCCGGGCAGTGCCTGGACCTCATGGAAGACGGCCCGCTCGACGCGCTGGATGACCAGCTGCGCGATGCGGTCGCCGCGCGTGAGCCGCACGGTGTTCTCGGTGTCGGTGTTCAGCAGGGTGACCTTGATCTCTCCCCGGTAGCCCGCGTCGACGGTGCCGGGCGCATTGACGATCGTCAGTCCCAATCTAGCCGCCAGACCGGAGCGCGGGTGCACGAAGGCCGCGTAGCCGTCGGGAAGGGCGATCGCGACCCCTGTCGGCACCATTGCGCGGGCCCCGGGCGGCAGCTCGACGTCGACGGTCGTGACCAGATCGGCGCCCGCGTCGCCGGGGTGGGCGTACGACGGCGCGGGCAGGTCGGGATCCAGCCGCTGGATGAGAACGTCCACAGTCAAGAGCTCCACCTCGTCACGATCTGATGGCGGCGCGCGCCTCGGCGCGCGTCACAGGGCGTGACACTACCGCTTGTACGGCCCCACGCCGGTGAGCACGGCCCGTAGGCGGCTCAGTCCGGCCGCTGGTCGTCGGGCGTCCGCTCCACTGGCGGATCGTTCTCCGCCGCCGCGCCGCCCGGCACGGCCGACTCGGAACCCGCCTGCGGATCATCCAAGGATCCGCCGCCTGACGCGGCCGGCCCGGAACCCGCCCGCGGATCGTCCTCCGCCGCTCCGTCACCCGGCGCCGCCGACCCGGGCCCCGCGGGCGGATCGTCGTGCGCCGCTGCGCCGCCCGGTGCTGCGGCGGGTTCCGTGGGCGATCCGCCGGTCGGCGAGCCGCCCGCCGGCGCGGTGTCGGGGGACGCGCTGTCCGGCGTGGCGTCCTTCCGGCGGCCGGTCAGGAGTGGGGCGCGGGCGGACGGCTCTTCGACCGGGACGGGCTCGCCCGAGCCGCGGAGCGCCGGCCACGCCCGGTAGATGACCGCCGCCGTGGGCACGGCCACGGCGGCGCCGGGGATGCCGCCGACGACCGCGCCGACCGAGATGGCGATGATGATGCCCAGCGGGTGGAAGCGCACCCACCGGCCGACGACGAGCGGCTGGAGGACGTGGCCCTCGAGCTGCTGCTCGAGGATCAGGATGCCGAGGAAGATCAGCGCGGCGACGAAGCCCTTGAAGCTGAAGACGACGAGGACGGCCAGCGCCCCGGCGACCAGGATGCCGACGATCGGGATGAAGCTTCCGAAGAACACGATCACGGCGAGCGGCGCGACGAGCGGCACACCCATGATCACCAGGGTGACGGCGATGACGACCGAGTGGATGAGGGCGACGATCACCGTGCCGTGGACGTACTGCGACAGCGTCTCCCACGCCGCGCGGCCGGCCCGGTCGATGCGGTCGCGGTGACGTCCCGTCCCGCTGATGAGCCACCGCCAGATCCCGGGCCCGTCCTTCAGCAGGAAGAACGTGACGAAGAACAGGAAGACGATCGACGCCAGCAGCTCTCCCGCGACGGTGGCGCCGGTGAAGGCCGTGCTCACCAGCTTGCCGCGCTGCTGCTGGATCTGCTCGAGCAGCTGGTCCACGGCCGACTGGAGCTGGGAGCTCTTCAGGTGCAGCGGCCCGGTGACCAGCCAGTGCTGGACGTCGGTCGCCGTCCGCTGGATCCGGTTGACCAGGTGCGGGAACTGGTCGTTGGCCTGGATCCCGACGAAGGTGCCCACGCCGCCGAGCACGCTGAACGCCAGCAGCATCGTGAGCCAGGTCGCGGCGAGTGACGGCATCCACCGCCGCAGCCGGCCGGTGACCGGGTACAGCAGGGCGCACAGCAGAATGGCGATCGCGCACGGCAGCACGACCAGCCGCAGCATGTCGAGGATGCGCACGACCGCGTACACCACGACCCCGACGACGATCAGCCGCCAGCAGAACGTCGCGGCGGTCGCCAGCGCTCCCGGCACTCCCGGATCCCGATCGCTCACTGTTCTCCTCCGACGACGCCCTACCCGGACGGTAGTCCTCGACTCGTCACCCGCACGACGTCTTCATGACCCGATGCGTTCGCAAGGGCGAGGGGTTGGCCACATTCGGGCATCCCGGCTCCGGTATCTCGCCAACGGGCCGGAATAAGCTTAGTTTGTTTTCCGTCACGACCTTCATTTAGGGCGAGTCGGTCGAACGGGGAAGGTTTGCGTCATGGCGCACGGCGTGGTGCATAGAGCATTGGACGGTTACCGATTTCAGATCTCGGGCAATCTGGACCTTACCCTCCCTTTCACGTCGGTAGCGCGGTTCGCCGTGGACGGGAGGATCTACGAGCTGACCTCCGGTGACCACGGCGCGGCGGCCGCGTGGACCCAAGATCTCGACATCCGCCACTTCGACGATGAATTCTCCGTTCAAGGCGGCACCCTCCGGACCACGCGAGTGACTCATTATGACGACCGCGTCGGCCTGGAAGACCATCTCCTCGCCGTGATGTGGCAGGGCCGCCATTTCTCAATGTTCATTCCGATGTACAGCGCCCAGGCCACCGACGCCGTGCGTCTTTTCCAGCTTCTAAAGATCACCGAGCACAGCGACGGCATCACCGTCGCCTCCCGCAATCCGAAGCGGGCGGGCATCGCCGAGCCCGCCGACGTGGCGAAGGAGATCCCGGGGCTCGGCCTGCTGGAGATCACCGCGCTCACCAAGACGACGGCGCGGAGGCTCCCGGCGTGGTCCGGCGCTCGCGTGCCGAGCGGCGAGTTGTTCCGGGACACGCTCGACGACGACACGACGTACTTCCTGCTCGCCACCCCGTCCGCCATGGTCACCGTGCTGCCGCACGAGGCCGAGCACGCCGTGAAGGTGGCGAACCGCCTCGGCGGTCTGCGCGTCGAGACCGTCGCCTGATGGCCGAGATGCTGGCCGGCGTGTCGGCCGGGACGGTCGCGCTCATCCTGCTGGCGGGGTTCGCCGGGCACCTGCTGCATCCGCGCGCCCTGCCCGCGGCGCTGGCGGCGCACCGTACGCTGCCGGGCCCGCTGGTGTGGCCGGCGGCCATCGCGGTCGGCGCCCTGGAGGGCGTGCTCGGGGCGGCCACCGGCTACGCGCTGCTGGCCGGGCGGCCCCGGGCGCTGGAGCTCGGGGCGACCGGCAGCGGCCTGCTGTTCACGGCGTACGCGATCTATGGGCTGTACGTGCTGCGCACCCGGCCGAGCGTGCCGTGCGGCTGCGCGGCCGACGGCACCCCGATGAGCGGCTGGGTGGCGGGGCGGGCCGCGGCCCTCGCGCTGGCGTCCGTGACGGCGTCGGCCGGTGCGGGCTCGGCCGTCGCCTCCCACGGTGTCCACGTCACGATCGTGGGCCTGTCGTCCGTCGTGTTCGCGGCCCTGCTGTGGTCGCTGCCACCGGCTCTGTCCGATCCCGAGACGGCCCTGTCCGATCCCGAGAGGAGCCCCGCCGGATGAGCTTCGAGACCACCGCGCTCCTGGTGACCTGGGCGGCCCTCGCACTGCTCGCCCTGGTGGTGGCCGGCCTGGTCCGCCAGGTGCACCACCTGACCCGCGGACCGCGGACGCACGACGTCGGCCCGACCACGGGGATGCCCGCGCCGGGTGTCGACCGGCTCGCTCCGGAGCCGGGCCGTCCGGCGCTGCTGCTGTTCCTCAGCGACGAGTGCCCGGCCTGCCAGGACGTCTTCGAGGAGGCCCGCGGCCTGACCGGCGCTCCGCCGATCCGCGCGCTGTTCTCCGGCGACGCGCCGGCCGTCGCGCCGCCGGACCACATGATGATCTTCGCCGGCCAGGGCGAGTTGTTCCAGGAGTACCAGGTCCCGGCCACGCCGTACGCCGTGCTGGTCGGCTCGGACGGGCGGATCCGGACGACCGAGCCGGTCGGCTCGATCCGCGCGCTGCACGCGCTCGTCGTACAGGCCGGCGGCCGGGTCGTCGACACCGGTGAGCCGGTGACCGATGAGCCGACGACCAGAAAGCCCGCAGCCGGGGAGCCCGTGGCCGAGGAGGCGATGGCCGGGGAGCCGGTGCCGCCGCTCACCGACGCGGATGCGGCGACCCGGGTGAGATGAAACGGGGAGGATGCCCGATGCTCGAACTCGACGAGATTCCCACGCTGAGCGGCCCACGGCCCGAAGGCGCCCTGCGGGCCGTCCGGCGGGTGCCGCACGCGAAGGCCGAGGGCGTCGCCCGCCGGTCCATGCTGGGCGGCGCGCTGGCCGCCGGTACCACCGTCGGCCTGTCCGCGATCGGGGTGTTCACCCCGGCGCGCAAGGCGCTCGCCGACGGCTACACGCTCAAGGCCAGCGGCTACTACGACATCTACGGCAAGTGCCCGGCCTACGCCGGGCCGTTCGACTGCTCCCCCGGCTGCGGACCGAGCGTCGTCGTGGCCAGCGCGTGCCGCACGAGCGGCACGTACAAGGGGTTCCACCGCTCCGGCGTCTCCGATCCGGGCAAGTTCAAGCTGCGGCCCAACCAGTGCTACGCGGGCAAGTACGACGGCTGGATCTGGGCGTACGCCCACAAGTGCGGCAACTGCGCCAAGTCGGTGACCTGGCGCTGCCACGACGGCTGGAAGAAGAGCGCCGCCGGGCATTGGTACAAGTCGGTCTGCCGGTGGGCCCTTGCCTGCAAGAGCTGAGACCCGACCCGCCGGCCGCCTGCGCCGGGGGCTGACCGAGCCGCTGCTGCCGTTCGCCGTGCTGGCCCTCCTGGCCGTCGCGGCGGCGGCCGCGCAGCACACGGTGCTGTGCTGGGCGTCGGTCGGTGCGCTGGCCGGATACTCCCTGTCCGGCTCCGTTTGAACGCGCAACAGCGATTTCGTGCTGTTCTCGCCAGGTTGGCGGGCCCACGTACGGCAGGGCGAGGTCCTCGCCGTCTTCTCCCTCGGTCTCCTCCTCGGGGGCACGCTCAGCGCGACCGTGCTGTGGCTCCTGTCCGGCTTCGCGGAGCCGCTGCCCCGGACCGTCCGGATCGCAGCGATCATGGCGATCGCGGTGGCGGGCGTCGCCCGTGAGGCGGGCTGGATCCGTGTTCCGCTCCCGCAGAACGCCCGGCAGATCCCCCGGGAGGTGCTGCAGCGCCGGATCAGGCTCGGCTCCCTGCAGTTCGGCTTCGAACTGGGCACCGGGGTCCGCACGTACGTCTCGGCGAGCGCGCCGTACGTCGTCGCCCTGGGGCTCGTGCTCGCGCACCAGGGCCCGCTCGCCACGATCCTCACCGGCACCGGATTCGGCATGGGACGGGCGGTCACCGCGACCGCCCGCTACGCCAGCCGGAACGACGAGTGGGACGACCGCCGGATCACCCGGATGCCGATCCTGACCAACGCGATCGGCATCGTGGTCCTGGCCGCCCTGGCCGTCCTGCTGCTTCGCTAGGACGCCAGGGTCACGTCTACCGTGAAGCCCTCCTCGGGCGCGGCCTCCAGGCTCAGGTCGGCGATCCGGCCGGCCGCCCGCAGGTCGGTCACTGCCAGGTGCCCGACGTCCGCACCGCGGACCGCGGCCCGCTCGACGTCGGCGCGCATCGAGACCTTCGCCGTCGACTTGGCCTTGCGGACCTGCCGGAGGACGTCGGAGGTGGCCGCGAGCACCGTCGCGTCGCCGCCGGCGGGCAGCGCGTCGGCGGAGGGCCACGCCGCGTGGTGCACCGAGCCGTCCTGCCACCACGACCAGACCTCTTCGGTGACATAGGGCAGGATCGGCGCGAACAGCCGCAGCACGACCGACAGCGCCTCGCGCAGCGCGGCCCGCGCCGAGATCGCCCCCTGGTCGGGCTCGCCGTCCGGCGCGCCGTACGCCCGTGCCTTGACCAGTTCGAGGTAGTCGTCGCAGAGGTCCCAGAAGAACCGCTCGGTGCGCTCGAGGGCGCGGGTGTAGTCGTACGCCTCGAACGCGGCCGTGGCCTCGCGGACGGTCTCGGCCAGCGTCGCCAGCATCGACAGGTCCAGCGGCTCGGTCACCGTCGCGCCGGCCGGCACGTCGCCGAGGCCGAGGACGAACTTCGAGGCGTTGAGGATCTTGATGGCGAGCCGGCGGCCGACCTTGATCTGGCCGACGTCGAACGCGGTGTCCGTGCCGAGCCGGCCGCTGGCCGCCCAGTAGCGCACCGCGTCGGAGCCGTGCTGGACCAGCAGGTCCATCGGCGTCACGACGTTGCCCTTGGACTTGGACATCTTCTTGCGGTCCGGGTCGAGGATCCACCCGGACAGCGCGGTGTCGGTCCACGGAAGTGAGTCGTGCTCCAGGTGCGCCCGCACGACGGTGGAGAACAGCCAGGTGCGGATGATGTCGTGTGCCTGGGGCCGCAGGTCGAACGGGAAGACCCGGGCGAAGAGGTCCGGGTCGCGCTCCCAGCCGCCGGCGATCTGCGGGGTGAGGGACGACGTGGCCCAGGTGTCCATGACGTCGGGGTCGGCGGTGAAGCCGTTCGGCTTGCCGCGCTGGTCCTCGGTGAAGCCCGGCGGGGTGTCGGAGGACGGGTCGACCGGGAGGGCGTCCTCCGCGGGCGTGATCGGCCGGTCGTGGATCGGCTCCCCCTCGTCGTCGAGGGGGTACCAGACCGGGATCGGCACGCCGAAGAACCGCTGCCGGGAGATCAGCCAGTCGCCGGCCAGCCCCTCGACCCAGTTGTCGTACCGCCCCTTCATGTACGCGGGGTGCCAGGACAGTTCGGCGCCGCGGGCGAGCAGCCGCTCGCGCAGCTCCGGGTCGCGCCCGCCGTTGCGGATGTACCACTGGCGGGTGGTGACGATCTCGAGCGGCTTGTTGCCCTTCTCGTAGAACTTCACCGGGCGGGTGATCGGCCGCGGCTCGCCGTCGAGGTCGCCGGACTCGCGCAGCAGCTCGACGACGCGCTCGCGGGCGGCCTGCGCGGTCAGCCCGGCCAGCTCGGTGTACGGCTCCGGGGCGACGCCGGCGGGCGGGTCGGGCAGGATCCGGCCGTTCCAGTCGATGATGGCCCGCGTCGGGAGGTTCAGCTCGCGCCACCAGATGACGTCGGTGAGGTCGCCGAACGTGCAGATCATCGCGATGCCGGAGCCCTTGTCGGGCTCGGCGAGGTGGTGCGCGACGATCGGCACCTCGACGCCGAACAGCGGGGTCCGCACGGTCGTGCCGAACAGCTCGCGGTAGCGCTCGTCGTCCGGGTGGGCGACCAGCGCGACGCAGGCGGGCAGCAGCTCCGGCCGGGTCGTCTCGATGTAGATCGGGCGCGCGCCGGAGCCGTGGAAGCGGATCCGGTGGAAGGCGCCGGGCTGCTCGCGGTCCTCCAGCTCGGCCTGGGCCACGGCGGTGCGGAACGTGACGTCCCACAGGGTCGGGGCCTCGGAGACGTACGCCTCGCCGCGCGCCAGGTTGCGCAGGAACGCCCGCTGCGCGGCCGCGCGGGCCGGCGCGCCGATCGTGGTGTAGAGCAGGGACCAGTCGACCGACAGCCCGACGCGGCGCCAGACGTCCTCGAAGGCCTTCTCGTCGATCTCGGTCAGCCGGTCGCACAGCTCGACGAAGTTGCGCCGCGAGACGGGAATCTGCCGGCCGGGCTTCTCCGGCGGTTCGAAATCCGGGTCGTAGGGCAGAGAGGGGTCACATCGGACGCCGAAGTAGTTCTGCACCCGGCGTTCGGTGGGCAGGCCGTTGTCGTCCCAGCCGATCGGATAGAAGACCTCGCGGCCGCGCATCCGCTGAAAGCGGGCGATCGTGTCGGTATGGGTGTAAGAGAAGACGTGACCGACATGCAGGGAGCCGCTGACCGTCGGCGGCGGCGTGTCGATCGAGTAGATCTCCGAACGCGCCTTCGACCGGTCGAAGCGGTAAGTGCCGCGCTCGGCCCAGAGTACGGCCCATTTCTCCTCGAGACCGTCGAGGGTGGGCTTCTCCGGCGGGCGTGGCTGCTCTGTCATGGCGCCAATGGTATTGGGCACCACGGCGGAGTCGATCCAGATCAGGTGATCGCCTGTGAGAGGGTCGGACTACGAACGGCCCGGAAATCACACGGGTAACGCTGGAAAGGGAGAACGCATGCCGGACAAGGGAGAGCTGGGCTGGCGGCTGGTCGCCGGCGCGGCGGCCTTCGGGGCCGGGTTCGTGGCCCGCAAGGCCATCACGATCGGGTGGAAGCGGGCCATCGGCAAGGAGCCCCCGACCAACCCGGAGTCTCCGGAGGTCGCGCTGACGGAGGCGATCGCCTGGGCCGTCGTCATGGGCGTGGGCATGGAGGTCGCGCGGCTGCTGGCCACGCGCGCGGCGGCCAACCGCTGGCACAAGAGCACGGGCGAGCTGCCGTCCGCGCTGCGCTCGGCGGCCGACAAGGCCAAGAGCGTCGCCTCCTGACCAGGACCGGGGGCATCGCCTCCTGACCGACGAGGTGCGTCCGGCGCCCCACGGGTTCTCCCGGGGGCGCCTAAATGCGTTCCAGCACGTGGAAGGGCGTCAGGCCGTACGCGTAGTAGTCGACGGCGTCGGCGAACCCGGCGGCGGCCTTGACCTTCTCGG
Source organism: Actinoallomurus vinaceus (assembly GCF_039542055.1). Taxonomy (NCBI): domain Bacteria; kingdom Bacillati; phylum Actinomycetota; class Actinomycetes; order Streptosporangiales; family Thermomonosporaceae; genus Actinoallomurus; species Actinoallomurus vinaceus. The sequence continues at coordinate 297,828 of NZ_BAABHK010000006.1, read as the reverse complement.
CCAGGTGGCCGGCCGAGTCGGTGTCCGGGAATCCGGGGCGCAGCACGGCGCGCAGCTCGCGGTCCGGCCCCAGGGCCGTCCGGTAGGCCGCCAGGTCGGCGGCGACGCGCGCGGCGTCGCGGGCGTACGCCAGGACGGCGTAGCCGGAGGCAACGGAGCCGACGGCCGCCGGGTCCACGCCGATCCGCCACGCCTCCGAGGCCGCGAGGCCGCCGGTGGGCAGCCCGTCGGCGTATCCCTTCGCGGCGCCGGTCAGGTCGATGAAGATCAGCCGCGAGCCCTCGTCCGCGACGGCCTCGGCCACCTCCGCGACGAGCGTGGTGACCGTACGGCGGCGGGCCAGCGAGAACTCCATGATCGCGGCGGGCGGCTCGTCCGCCTCCGGCCACGGCCTGCCGTCCAGGGCGTCCTCGACGAGGCGTACGGCCTCGGCGCGGGCGGCGTCGGCCCCGTCGATCCGCCGGCAGTGGGCGCAGAAGCACAAGCCGAGGGCGTACTCCGCGAGCCCTCCGAGCTCGGCGAACGAGCGCTCGTGGTGGTAGCCGTGCCCGAACAGGCCGAAGTGCAGGGACTCGGCGACCACCGCGTCCGGCTCGTACCGGGCGAGCGATCGGGCCAGCGCCACCGCGTACGCGCGGACGTCCGGGTGGGACGGGCACAGGTCGGCGGGGGCGGCGCGGTCGCCGAAGCAGTTCTCCTGGGTCACGTCCGGGTGCTCCAGCCCCAGGGTCGTGTTGTGGCAGAACACGCCCCATGCGTGCAGCGCGGCGCCCCGCTCACGGGTCAGTGGCCGCAGCGTACGCAGCGGGTCCTCCTTCGCCCACGGCTGGACCGGCGGCACGAGCCGGCCGAACAGGTCGCCGGGCGGAAAGTGGACCCCGTCCCGGCGGAAGGTGACGCGGGCGGGGCCGTGCGGCGTCACGTCGCGGGCCTGGTGGTAGGCGGCGGCGACGGTGAGCCCGGTGCAGCCGTAGCCGAGCACGCGGTCGAGGACCCGCCCGGCACCCTCGCCCCGGACGTCCTCGACGAAGGCGTAGACGGAGGATTCCATTGACCGTCAGGCGGGGCGGTCGTCGGCCGAGCGGTCGTCGATCGGCGGCCGGGAAGAGGGGGCGCCGATGGTGCGGCGCAGGTCCGTGCGGACGCTGTCGGCCAGGCGCCTGGTGGCCGTGCGGTTGAGGGCGCCGCCGGCGACGGCGCCGGTCAGGAAGGGGCCCATCGTGGTGAGGTGCCGGCCGAGCGTGCGCATGAGGCGCTTGCGCAGGCCGGTCTTGGCGGCCACGCCGAGCGCCGCGGTGACGCTGCCGGGCTTGAGCGGGTCGAAGCCTCGCTGCTGGGCCCACAGCTGGAGGAACACGGCACCGCGTGCCGCGCCGCTGCCGGGAACCTGTATGCCGTACACCTCGTGCAGTTCGGCGATCAACTTGACCTCGATCGTCGCGACCACGACGGTCTCGGCGACGATCTGGGCGGGCGCGCTCAGCAGGAGCGGCGGCGCGGTGAACTCGATCGCGGCGAGCGCGCCACCGGCCGCGCCGACCCCGGTCGTGGCACGCTGCGCGGCGCGCACCACGGAGTCGGCCAGCGCCTCCCCCGTCAGCCCTTCGTGGTGGGCCCGCAGGGTCTCCAGGTCACGGACGGGAATGCGGGGCGCAATGTCCGCGACCACCTCGGTCAGCCAGCGTCCCCGCGCGACGCCCGCGGCCCCTGCCCGGCGCGCGCTCGCCGCCAGAAGGCGTGCGAGCCGACCGAGCAGGCGGCCGCGGGTCTCGCGGTCGACATCGTCGTCGGACAGTCGGCCGACCAGCTCCGCCATCTCCTGGCCGAGCCGGTCGTCACCGTCATCCCAGCGGGCGAGCTCTCCCTCGGACACGGGCACGACCCGGCGTCAGGCGGCGCACTCGCGGCAGATCAACTGGCCGTTCCTCTCCTCCGCCAGCTGACTGCGGTGGTGCACGAGGAAGCAGCGGGCGCAGGTGAACTCGTCCGCCTGGCGCGGCAGAACGCGGAGGCTCAGCTCCTCGTTCGACAGGTCCGCGCCCGGCAGCTCGGTGACCTCACCGGCGTCCAGGTCCTCGTCGATGACGCCCGTGCTCTTGTCGGCCCGGCGCGCCTGCAGCTCCTGCAGGCTGTCCTCGCTGAGGTCGTCGTCAGTCTTGCGTGGGCTGTCGTAGTCGGTGGCCATCTTCTGTCTCCATCCCCCTCGGTCCTTAGTTATGCGCCCCGTCGCGCGGGTCTAACGCTCGGGAGGCCCATCTTGTGCCCGATCCGGGCGGGAAATTCTGTCACGGGTTTTAACCCCGAACACGCAAGGCGCGTCGCATCACACCGTGAGTCCTCTCACCGCTCATCCGAGATGTCCGATGTGGCGCAAATCACACCTTCTACGAGCGAAGCAGTGACAAGGCACGCCTTGAACCGGATGATGACGACGAACGTCACAGGTAACGCGATATGGTTTCCCGCCTGTACGGACCTGGCGGGTGCACAGGATAAGGGTTGTGATGGGGTCACACATGCCGGATGGCGCTCCACTGGAGCCGGGCGATCCGACAACACTGGGGCGGTACCAGGTCGTCGGACGGCTGGGGGAGGGCGGCCAAGGCGCGGTCTTTCTCGGCCGGTCACCCTCGGGTGACCCCGTGGCGATCAAATTGCTGCACCAGCAGATGAGCTCCGACACCTCCGCCCGAACGCGGTTCGCGCGCGAAGCGGAGGCGGCGCAGAAGGTCTCGCCGTTCTGCACGGCGCAGGTCCTGGACTACGACCTGACCGGCCGGCCGCCGTACATCATCAGCGAGTTCATCGACGGACCGCCGCTGTACGACGTGGTGCTCCAGGAGGGGGCCTTCGAGGGGGCCGCGCTCGAGCGCCTGGCGATCGGCACCGCGACGGCGCTCGCCGCCATCCACGAGGCCGGCATCGTCCACCGGGATTTCAAGCCGAACAACGTGCTGCTGGCCTCCGACGGCCCGCGCGTGGTCGACTTCGGCATCGCCCGGTCCGTCGACTCCCAGCAGAGCTCGGTCACGGCGACCGGCATGGTCGTCGGCACGCCCGGGTACCTCGCCCCGGAGCAGCTCACCGGCGAGCCGCTGACGCCCTCGGTGGACATCTTCGCGTGGGGCGCGACGATGGTCTTCGCCGCGACGGGGCGGTCGCCGTTCGAAGCGGAGACGCTCCCGGTGATCATCAACCGGATCCTCAACGAGGAGCCGGACCTGTCCCGGCTGCAGGGGACCATGCGCGAACTGGTCGGCGCGGCGCTGGACAAGAACCCTCGCCGCCGCCCGGCCGCGCACCAGCTCCTGCTGCGCCTGCTGGGCCAGGTCGGCGCGACGCCGGGTCCGGCCGCCGACCGGAAGGACCTGCTCGACAAGGGCACCCAGATCGCCGCACAGCTGCCCCCTCCCCCGCCGATCATGACCCCGCCGCCCGCGATGCCGCCGATGCATCACGGTCCCTCCACGCCGCCGCCGATGATGCCGCAGGGCCCGGCCACGCCGCCGCCGATGATGCACCCGGGTCCCGCGACGCCGAACCCGATGATGCGGCCGGGCCCGCAGACCCCGCCGCCGTGGCAGAACCAGGGGCGGCCGACGCATCCGCAGGGCGCGTACGTCCCGCCCCCGCCGCAGAAGAAGAACACCAACGCCCCGCTCTTCATCGGCCTCGGCTGTGTCGTGGCGCTGATCCTGGTGGTCGGCCTGCCGATCGCCATCGGCGCGGGTCTGCTCAACAAGGCGAAGAGCGACCGCCTGCCGGAGGGCTTCGCGGGCAGCTGGTCCGGCAGGGCCGTCCCCACCAGCAACGTGGCGTTCGGCACGAGCGCGTCGCGTGGCATCGACCTGACCCTCTATCAGATCCTCAAGGAGGGCAACGTCAGGTACGACACGTGCTCGGGTGAACTCAACAGCGCCCAGATCTCCGACGACAAAAAGCAGGTGACGTTCCAGCAGACGCTGACGTCGTACGGGTCGAGCCAGTGCCTGTCCCCGTCGTACGTGACGCTGACCCTCAACGGCTCGTCGATGACGTGGCAGATGAGCCAGACCGCCGGTGGCGCCGTGCTCGCCTCCGGGACCCTCACCAAGTGATAGGCCTCTGACCAGTCCCAGGGAGGACGCCCATGCCCGGAAGCCCCCTTCGGGCGAACGACCCGACGCGCGTGGGGTCGTACGCCCTCACCGGCCGCCTCGGCGAGGGCGGTCAGGGGGTCGTCTATCTCGGCAAGGCGCCGGACGGCGAGCAGGTCGCGGTGAAGCTCCTGCACGCGCAGTTCAGCGGGGACACGAAGGTACGGGCCCGGTTCGCCGGTGAGCTGGCCAGCGCCAAGCGGGTCGCGCCGTTCTGCACGGCGCGCATCCTCGACGCCGACGTCGAGGGCGACACGCCCTACCTGGTGAGCGAGTTCATCGACGGCCCGTCGCTGCGCCAGGTCGTCGACCGTGAGGGACCGCGCAGCGGAGAGGCCCTGCAGCGCCTGGCCATCGGCACGGTCACCGCGCTCGCCGCCATCCACGAGGCCGGCATCGTCCACCGGGATTTCAAGCCGTCCAACGTGCTGCTCGCCGCGGACGGGCCACGTGTGATCGACTTCGGTATCGCCCGGGCCCTCGACGCCACCGGCACGCTGTCGAGCACGGCGGTGGGCACGCCGTCGTACATGTCGCCCGAGCAGATCTCCGGGCACGCCGTCGGCCCGGCGACGGACGTGTTCGCGTGGGGCTGCACGATGGTGTTCGCCGCGACCGGCAATCCGGCGTTCGGCCAGGACTCCATCCCGGCCGTGATGCACCGGATCCTGAACCAGGAGCCGTACCTCGGGATGCTCATGGGGCCGCTCCGGGAGATCGTCACGGCGTGCCTGTGGAAGGACCCGAACCGGCGGCCCACCGCCCAGCAGATCCTGCTGCGCCTGCTCAGCCATGAAGGCGTCGTCCTGCCGGGCGCGGGGACGCCCGCGCCCACGACGATCCTGCAGGAGGGCGCCCAGGTGGCGGCCGAGGGCGCGCCCTCGAACCCGTACGCCCCGGCGGGCGACACACCGCCGCCCGGGACCTACCGGAACGACCTGCCCTCCAACCCGTACGTGGGCGACACGCCGCCGTACGGCCGCGCTCCGGGAGCGGACACCTCCCCGCCGGGACCGTACGGGCCGCCGACGCCGTACGACCCCTACCGGACCGACCCGGCATCCCTCCCGTACTCGCAGCAGACGGTGCCCGCCGGGCGGCGGCGGACCCGGCCCGGTGTCGTCGCCGCCATCGCGGCGGGCGCGGTGGTGCTCATCGCGACGGCCGCCGTGGCCGGCACCGAGCTCGGCAACCGCAGCCACAACAAGCCGAAGCCGAACCCGACCGGCGGCCGGGCCGGCGGGACCTTCCGGATAGCGATGTTCACCCCGGAGAACATCGACCCGTCGAACGCCGTGCTCACCTCGGACGTGTTCGCGGCCGAGAACCTCTTCACCGGCCTGACCACGATCCAGCCGAACGGCTCGGTCGCGAAGGCGCTGGCCACGGAGATGACGCCCAACTCCGGCTGCACGCAGTGGCACTTCACGATCAAGCAGGGCACGACCTTCAGCGACGGTTCGCCCGTCGACGCCGCCGCCTTCGTCCGCGGCTGGAACCGCGCCGCGCACGGCAACAAGGGCATGGGCTACCTGATGACGGGGATCCAGGGCTACTCGGACGTGCTGACGGGCAAGAGCACCTCCATGTCCGGCGTCGTGGCGGAGGGGACGAGCGGCCTGCGGGTGACGCTGACCAAGGCCGACTGCGACTTCGCCATGCGGGTGGCGTCCCCGCCGTTCGCGCCGGTCCCGTCCTCCGCCGGGGACGCGACGAACGCCACGTTCAACAACCAGCCGGTCGGCAACGGCCCGTTCAAGGTGAGCCAGTACACCGCGCGCTCCCGGCTGACCCTCGTACGGAACGACTCCTACGCCTTCGCCAAGCCGAAGCTCGACAGGGTCGACATCTCCTTCGTCTCCAGCCTCGACCAGTCGCTCACGGACTTCGGCCGCGGCCAGTACGACTGGGTCGAGGTCGAGGGCTCGACGATCAACACCGCGCGCTCCCTGCACTCCTCGGACCACAAGCTGGTCACCGCCGCCTCCAGCACGATGACGTACCTCGCGCCGACGACGGACAAGGGGCCGATGCAGAAGAAGGAAGCGCGGCTCGCCGTCTCCTACGCCCTCGACCGGAACGCCCTGACCACCGCCCTCAACCAGGGCTACACCCCCGCGACGTCCCTGGTGCCGCCCGCGGTCCCCGGTGCCGACGTCAACGGCTGCACCGCCTGTACCTACAACCCCACGCAGGCCAAGCAGCTGGCGCAGCAGGCGGGCCTCGGCCCGGGCTCGAAGGTCACCTTCACCTCCACCAACCTGGCCACCTACGACCAGTTGGTGACGCTGGTGCAGAACCAGCTGAAGTCGGTGCTCGGGTGGGACGTGCAGGTGCGGAGGCTGGACCCGGCCAAGTTCTACCCGGACATGTCCGGCAAGGACGCCGCAGGGCTGTACCGCTTGTCCTGGGCCGCCGACTACCCCTCGGCCGAGAGCGTCCTCGACGCGCTGCTGTCCAGCGACAACATCCAGCGCAAGAACGACGGCACCATCTCCGGCACCAACTACGCCCGGTACAGCAGTCAGGCGTTCGACTCCGCCCTGAACACCGCCCGCGCCACCAACGACGCGACCCAGCGGACCCAGCGGCTCCAGGCGGCCGAGAAGGTCGCGCTCGACGACATGGCCCTCATCCCGCTGTACTCCCACACGCAGTACCGGGTCGCCGACACCACGAACTTCGTCGGCATGGACCTCGACTACACCGGATTCCCGGTGCTCACCGCGACGGCACGGAAGTGAGGTCCCGCCCCTGAGGCCCGCGTACGGCCTCAGGGGCGGACACCGCGCATGCGCTGCAGGCCCAGCGCGCATGCCCCGCAGACGCCGCCCCACAGGGCGTTGACGCCGATGACGGGCACGATCGCGATGGGGTTCGCGAGAGGACCCTGCAGGCGGCCGGTCAGGATCGGCGACAGGATCGCGCTGAGCACGATCGCGGCCAGCCCGTAGCCGACGCCGGCGGCGATGAGGGTGAGCACCGGTTCCCGTACGCGGCTGAGGCCGGCGATGAGGATCCAGGCCAGCGAGATCGCCGCGGTTAGGACCAGGGGCGTGGCGGGTTTGCCGAGCCTGTCGTCGAGGCCGACGATCGAGAAGACCGGCCGGACGAGTGCGATGGCCGTCAGCACGGTGGCCATCGGCCAGTTCACCCGCCGTGTCAGGGGAGCGTTCGGGTGCGGGGGCATGTTGGAGCTGTTCACGCCGTCAGCGTTCCGGTGAAGAGGCGGCCGGCGGATCGTCCTCGGGCCGACACCTGCCGTACGCCGCCGGTCGCGGGTGACCGACGGCGCCTACACCCGTGGTCGCGGGCGCATGCGGCGCGGTCGGTCCTGAGAGCGACCCGTGACCCTAGGTGCGGCGGTCAGGCGTGCGGGAGGCGGACGGTCACGATGAGGCCGCCGTCCTCGCGCGGCGTGGCGATGACCGTCCCGCCGTGCGCGGAGACCACCGAGCGCACGATGGACAGTCCCAGACCCGCGCCCTTGGACGACTCGATCCGGTCGGTGTGCAGCCGGCGGAACGGCTCGAACAGGCTCTGCACCTCGTACGCCGGCACCACCGGACCGGTGTTCTCCACCTGGCAGGTGGCCCACCCCTCCAGGACCCCCGTACGGACGACCACCATGCCGTCGTCGACGTTGTGGCGGATCGCGTTGTCCAGGAGGTTCGAGACCAGGTGCTCGAGCAGCACCGGATCGCCGACGGTGGGCGCGTCGGTCAGCTCCGACTTCACCTCGATGTCCGGCCGGTCCCCGCGGACCGCCGTCTTCAGCACGGTCGAGGCGACCTCGCCCAGGTCGACCGGCGTGCGGTTGGTCAGCTCCCGCTCACTGCGCGCCAGCAGGAGCAGTCCCTCGATCAGCCGCTCGTGCCGGGCGTTGTTGGCCAGGAGGGTCTTGCCGACCGTCTTCATGTCCTCCGACGCCTCCGGGTCGGTGACCGCGACCTCGAGGAGGGTCCGGTTGATGGCGAGCGGAGTGCGCAGCTCGTGCGAGGCGTTGCTGACGAACCGCCGCTGCGTGTCGAACGCCTGGCTCAGCCGGTCGAGCATGGCGTCGAACGTGTCGGCCAGCTCCTTGATCTCATCGTCCGGGCCCTGCAGGGCGATGCGCTGGTGCAAGGTGCTCTCCGACAGCTTGCGGGCGGTCGCCGTGACCTTCTGCAGCGGCGCGAGCGCCCGGTCGGCGACGAACCAGCCGAGGGCCAGCGCGATGAGCCCGACCCCCAGCAGCGCGAACGCCGACTGGGTGATGAGCCGGTGCTGGACGCCCTTGATGAAGGCGCGGGCGAAGGCCTCGGCCTGCTGCTGCGTCAGCCCGGCGCCCGGCTCGGTCGGCTGCACGGTGAACGGCAGGTTCTCCAGGATGTTGGTGACCAGGACGTACGCGACCGTCAGCAGCAGGAGCCCCGCCGCGAAGAACAGCCCGCCGTACAGCAGGGTGAGTCGCAGCCGCACCGTCATGCGGCGCGGCAGAGAGCCCGGCGAGGGGATCAAAGACGGTACCCCGCGCCGGGAACGGTCTCGATGACCTGCGGCTCACCGAGCTTCTTGCGAAGCGTCATCATGGTCACCCGCACCACGTTGGTGAAGGGATCGATGTTCTCGTCCCAGGCCTTCTCCAGGAGCTGCTCGGCGCTGACGACGGTGCCCTGCCCTCGCATGAGCACCTCGAGCACCGCGAACTCCTTCGGCGTCAGGTCGACCGGCCGGTCGTCCCGGGTGACCTCGCGGCGGGCCGGGTCGAGCCGCACGCCGGCGCGCTCGAGCACAGGCGGCAGCGGCGGCGCGGAACGTCGGCCCAGCGCGCGGATCCGGGCGATCAACTCGGCGAAGGCGAACGGCTTGGCGAGATAGTCGTCGGCCCCGATCGACAGTCCCTCGACCCTGTCGTCCAACTCGCCCGCCGCGGTCAGCATCAGGACGCGCGCCGCGGCCCCTTCGGCGACGAGGCTCCGGCAAACCTCGTCGCCGTGGACCCGCGGCAGATCGCGGTCCAGCACGACCACGTCGTAGTCGTTGACGCTGGTCCGCTCCAGCGCGCTGGCGCCGTCGTACGCGACGTCGACCGCCATCGCCTCACGCCGCAACCCGGTGGCGATGGTGTCGGCGAGCACGCGCTCATCTTCGACGACCAGGACTCTCACCTGTTTCCACCCCCTGGAAGGCCACGCGCTGGACCGGCGATTCAGTTATGTCACGCCGCGTGTAAGTCCCTGATAAGCGTGTCCAGGATATTCGCAGGTTTACCGAGAACGGGGACCTGGGTAGGGGAGCCTGGCGACCTATCGAAGGGAGACCGCGTGGGCGAGTTGACGAACACGATTCAGCAGCGTCTGTCCGATGCGTACGATTCGCTCCGGACAGCCCGCGACGCTGGTGACGATCTCCTGGTCGATGCCCAGGAGGCGGAGATCGACGACCTGCGTCGCACGGCCGCCGATCACGGGATCGACCTGCCGCGCCGCGGCTGACGGGATGGTCGGCGGGCGCCGGGCCCGCCCAGAGACGTCCGGGGGCCTCGCACCTGAGGGTGTGAGGCCTCCGCGTACGTGTCTGATGGCGCGGACGGCGTCCGCTCACGGGTGCCGTCAGGACTCCAGGACCTCGCGCAGGCGGGCCGCGTAGGCCCGCGGGTGGCTCGTGTTGCCGTTGTGCCCGCCGGGGAAGTCGGCGATCTCGACGCCCGTCAGCGTCGCCAGTTCCTGAGCGCAGCGGTGGTCGAAGACGGTGCGCGGGGTGTTCCGGCCCGCGGCGGGCACGATTCGGGTGGTCGTACCCCGCAGCGCGGTGACGTCCAGCGTGTCGCGGATGACCGCCGTGAAGTCGCGCTCGATGAAGAAGTCGAAGTTGGCCTTCCGGGTCTCGGTCATCGGGGCCGGGGTCCGGCCGGGCTCGGCGGTCGGGTCGGACGGGTCGATGCCGAGGACCTCGGCGATGAGTTTGAAGGCCGCGGCCAGCCCCTCGCGCCGGTACACCTCCTGGAGCTCGGCGAGCTCACGCTCGTGGTGCGTGCGCTCCGCCTCGGGCAGCAGCCATGGCGCGACCGGCTCGTGCGCGATGAGGGTCGAGATCTGTTCCGGGTGGTCGACGGCCAGGTGCAGGCCGATGACCGCGCCGAGGCTGCAGCCGAGCATGGCCACCGGCTCGTCGGTCAGCGACGCGAGCAGCCGGTGCGCGTCGTCCGCGTGCTCGGCGATCGTCACCCCGGCCCCGGCGTCGTCCAGGGTGCTGCGGGACAGGCCGCGCCGGTCGTAGGTGACGACGGTGTAGTCCTCCACGAGCCGATCGACCAGGTCGACGCTGCGGTCGGCGTCGCCCTCACCGCTCTGGGAGATCAGCAGCATGGGGCCGGTCCCACGGACCTGGTAGTGGAGGTCGGCACCGGCGACGCGGAGAGATTTCGAGGTCGTCATCGGGGATTCCTTCTCGTGAGGAGGAGAGCCGTGCGCGCTCTATCGAGAACGACGATAATCCATCGAGTTAGATACATCAAGATAGATGCATCTAATTCGATGCTTTTCACGGCCGCGTCCCACCCACAGGCGATCCGTCCCGGATGTTCCTCCGCAGCTCAGCCGCGTGCGGCGCCGACCTCGTCGAGGAGGTCGTGCAGTGGGCCGAACAGGTCCGGGCCCGCACCGATCGTGAGCTCCGCGCTCGGCGGGGCGCCGTGCAGGCCGCCGACGGTCCCGCCGGCCTCCTGAAGGATGAGCGCCCCCGCGGCGAAGTCCCACTCCTGGGGGCCGCGCTCGTAGTAGGCGTCGACGCGGCCGGCGGCCACGGAGCACAGGTCCACGGCGGCCGAGCCGCCGCGCCGGATGTCGCGGACGTGCGGGAGCAGGCCCAGCAGGGCCTCGGCCTGGTGCGTGCGGCGTTCGGCGGAGTACCCGAACCCGGTCGCGACCAGCGCCTTGTCGAGGGAGACGCCGGTGTTGCAGCGGAGCCGTTCGGTCGACCCGTCCTCGCGGATCAGGTGCGCGCCCTGCCCCCGCGCGGCGGTGTACAGCTCGCCGCGCATCGGCACGGACACGACGCCGACGACGACCTCGCCGTCGACCTCACCGGCGATGCTCACGGCCCAGTCGGGCAGGCCGTACAGGTAGTTGACGGTGCCGTCGATCGGGTCGACGATCCAGCGGACGCCGCTGGACCCGCCGCTCTCGCCGCCCTCCTCACCCAGGAAGGCGTCGCCGGGCCGGGCGGCCCGGATGCGGTCGACGATGAGCCGCTCGGACGCCTTGTCCATCTCGGTGACGACGTCGGTCGAGCTCGTCTTGGTGTACGCGACGCCGAGGTCGGCGGGTCGCTTGTCGACGAGCATGACCGAGGCGACCTCGGCCGTGCTGATCGCCAGTTCGAACAGGTCCTGCACGTTCCCCCCTTGGGATCCCGGCCGCGTGTCGGTCATCGGCCGGTCGTCACGTCCGCGCGGCGGCAGTGGCCCGCGGCGCAGTGGTCGGGGCGCGGCCCCAGGCTTCCCAGCGCCGGGCGGTCGGTCCCGTCGCGTTCGAGGACCAGCTCGCGGACCATCGCGACGAACCGGGGATGGACGCCGGGCGTGGCCGCCCGCTCGATCCGCAGCCCGAGGCGGCCGGCGAGCTCCGCGGCCTCGATGTCGAGGTCGTACTTGACCTCCATGTGGTCGGAGACGAAGCCGACGGGCACGATGACGGCCGCGCGGGCGCCCTCGGCGTGCATCTTCGCCAGGTGGTCGAGGATGTCCGGCTCCAGCCACGGCACGCTCGGCGGGCCGCTGCGGCTCTGGTACACCAGGTCCCAGGGGCGGCCCTCCGCCACGACGGCGGAGATGTCGGTCAGCTCCGCGACGTAGTCCTCGCGGCCCGGCTGGGCGAGCGGCACGCTGTGCGCGGTGAAGACGACGCGGGCGTCGTCGCGCAGCTCGGCGGGCAGCCGGTCGAGGGCGGCCCGGGTGTTCTCGATCATCGGCTCGACGAAGCCGGGGTGGTTGTAGTAGATCCGGAGCTTGTCCACCTCGGGGGCGTCCTCGACCTCGGCCCGCGCCCGATCGATGTCCTCGAGGTACTGCCGGCAGCAGGAGTAGCCGCTGTAGGCGGACGTCACGAACGCCGCCGCCCGGCGTACGCCGTCGGCCTTCATCTGCTCCAGCGTGTCGGCGAGGAAGGGATGCCAGTTGCGGTTGCCCCAGTAGACCGGCAGGTCGAGGCCGTGCGCGGCGAAGTCCGCCTCGATGGCGGCCTTGAGGTCGCGGCACTGCTGGTTGATCGGGCTGGCCCCGCCGAAGTGGTGGTAGTGCTCGGCCACGGCCTCGAGGCGTGCGCGCGGGACGCCCTTGCCCCGCGTGACGTTCTCCAGGAACGGCATGACGTCCTCGGGCTTCTCCGGCCCGCCGAAGGACAGCAGGAGCAGCGCGTCGTAGGGCATGCCCCCATCCAACCAGCAGCCCGCCGATGCCCGGCACCCACCCGACCGAGCGGCTGGACCGACCCGGCGACCCGGCGGGGCGATGGGACCGGTCAGGAGTAGCGGCGGGCGTACGCGCGGGCCAGGGACAGCACGTTGTTCACGTACGCCGGCGAGTGGTTGTACGCGAAGACGGCGTGGTACAGGCCGCTGCCGCCGCGCCCGGCGCCGCTCGCGCACAGGTACTTGGCGGCGGCCGGCACGGCGTCGTAGGGGTCCATGATGTCGGCCTTGCCGTCGCCGTCGCCGTCCACGCCGTAGATCCGCCAGGTCGCCGGCATGAACTGCATCGGGCCGAGCGCGCCCGCGCTCGACGGCCCGGCGTTGCGCCCGTGGTCGCTCTCGATCTGCCCGATGGCGGCCAGCACGGTCCACGAGAGTCCCGGGCAGACGCCGGCGGACTGCTGGTACAGGGCGAGGTACGTGCCGGGGCGGCCGGAGGACGGCTGCTTCTGCGCGGGCTGCCCCTTCGGCTGCGTCGCGGACTGGTGCAGGTCGATCACCTGGCTGTGCTCGCCGACGACCTTGCGCAGCCGCGTCCCGAGGTTGTTGAGATCGGCGCCGGGCGCGTTCACGAGGAGGGCGATGTCGCGGACCAGGCCGATCTTCCGCCCGGTCTCGCGTCCGACGAGCACGTTGATGCCGGGCAGGCCCAGCGAGCCCGAGCCGCCCATGGTGACGAACATCTGCGCCCGGCCCAGGACCGGGTACTGCATCGACTCGCGCAGCCCGAGCTGCTGCTGGACCTCGTCGGAGACGACGAACCGGTCCTGGGCGAGGGCGTTCCACAGCCCGTCGTTCTTGGCCGTGCCGGGCGGGGTCCAGGAGCGGAAGGCCGACGGGTCGACGGCGAACATGTTCACCCGGCCGCCCTGCAGCTGCACCGCCCCGGCGTCCACGGTGATGACGTCACGGACGCGCTTGAGGTGGGAGACGCCCTGCAGTTTCTTCGCGGTCACCGGGCCGTCGGCGACGACGAGGAAGTCGGGGTCCACGACGCGCTTCAGTGCGGCGGGCTGCTCGGTGTTCGGCACGACGGTGGTGACGGACCGGTCGCCCGCCTTCGGCCCCGAGGCCGCCGCGCGCCCGCCCTTGGGCGCCGTCCTGGGCGCGACGGTCACGACGTACACCGCGCCGCTCGCCGCGGTCGCGGTGGCCGCCAGCGCGATGGCCGCCACGGCGGCCGGGAGTCCTCTGCGAACGAAGCGTCTCATCGCTACTCCCAACGATCGGACCCGGACGGTAGTTACCGATGACTCGACAGCACTTCGACAGGTACGGTTCGGACAAAGATGTGATCCGCCCGGAGACGGCCTGGTCACGAGCCTCAATGATCATGGTCATGGGGTTGCCGAGACCGGTCGAAAGATGAGTAGATTTCACCTTATGCCCCCCGTAACACCGCAGACGTGGCGAAATTGGGCCGGAAACCAGCGCGCCACCCCCCGGCGCGTCGTGACGCCCCGGTCCACCGCGGACGTCGCCTCCGCCGTCAAGGCCGCGGCCGCCTCCGGCCTGACGGTGCGCATGGCCGGCGCCGGGCACTCCTTCACCGACGCCGCCGCCACCGAGGGCCTCCTGCTCCGGCCGGACGGCCTCACGGAGCTGCGGTCGGTCGACACCGCGACCGGCCTCGTCACCGCCGAGGCGGGCATGCCGCTGAAGGTGTTCAACGCGCAGCTGGAACAGCACGGCCTCGCCCTGGCCAACATGGGGGACATCCAGGAGCAGACCGTCGCCGGCGCCACGCAGACCGCGACCCACGGGACCGGGCGCGACGCCGCCGGCCTCGTGTCACAGATCGCCGGGCTCGAACTCGTGCTGGCCGACGGCAGCGTCGTCACCTGCTCCCGCGAGGACCGGCCCGAGCTGTTCGACGCCGCCCGCGCCGGCCTGGGCGCGCTCGGCATCGTCACCGCGATCACCTGGCAGACCGTCCCGGCGTTCCTGCTGCAGGCGCGCGAGGAGCCCATGCGGTGGGACGAGGTCCTGGAACGCCTCGACGAGCTCGCGACCGAGAACGAGCACTTCGAGTTCTACTGGTTCCCGCACACCGACGGCTGCCTGACCAAGCGCAACAACCGTGTCTCCGGCCCCGCCCGGCCGCTCGGGACGTTCCGGCACTGGCTGGACGACGAGTTCCTGTCCAACTCGGTGTTCGAGGTCGCGAACCGCGTCGCCCACCGCGTCCCCGGCGCCATCCCGACGATCAACGGCGTGTCCGCGCGGGCCCTGGGCGCCCGGACGTACACCGACGTGTCGCACAAGGTGTTCACCAGCCCGCGGCGGGTCCGTTTCAAGGAGCAGGAGTACGCCGTCCCGCGTGATGAACTGGCCGGCGCGCTCCGCGAGGTCCGCGCGCTCATCGAGCGCCGGGGCTGGCGGATCTCCTTCCCCATCGAGGTGCGCCTGCTGCCGCCGGAGGACGCCTGGCTGTCGATGGCGTACGGGCGGGACAGCGCCTTCATCGCGATCCACGTCTACCACGCGACCCCGCACGAGGAGTACTTCCAGGGCGTCGAGGAGGTCCTGACGCCGCTCGGCGGACGGCCGCACTGGGGCAAGCTGCACACGCGGGACGCTTCGTACCTCGAGGGCGTCTACCCCCGATTCGGCGACTTCCTGGCGCTACGCGACCGTCTCGATCCCGAACGCCGCTTCGACAACCGCTACCTGACCCAGGTATTCGGCACCTGAAGCCCGTAGACTCGGCGTGAATCGCATCCCGCTTGCGCGGCGTGCAGATCCCTCGTGCTCCGACCGGTAACCGCGTACGACCCCCCGAACCGTCAGCATCCACCGATCTCCCGACCGCGTCCCGTGACAGCGGCCGCGTGAGCCACGCCAGACAGACGGCATCACGCGGCAAAGGATCCACAAGAATGGTTAAGCCCCCCGTCGCCGCCGTCCTCGAGCGGGCAAGCTGGGACGACACTGCGGGAACTTGACAAGGATCACGTCGTGGGGGCGGCGATGTTCGGACATGCCGGGTACGGTGCTGGCGGGCAGGTGCGTCCTGACGCGAGACTGGTAGGACCGGGGGAAGGGCACGCATGCGCCCCGAGCCGCGTCGGACAGGGCACGAAAGGACACGCATGCAGGAGCTGCGCCTCGTCGCGGTCAGTGAGGACGGGTCGTACCTCGTCCTTGCCACCGCGGGACGGGGCACCCGGTTCACGCTGCCTATCGATGATCGGCTGCGCGCCGTGGTCCGTGGGCATTTCTCCCGCCTCGGCCAGTACGAGATCGAAGTGGAGAGTCCCTTGCGTCCCAAGGAGATCCAGGCTCGTATCCGCGCTGGAGAGACAGCGGAAGAGATCGCCGAAACGGCAGGCATCCCAGTGGAGCGTGTCCGCTGGTTCGAGGGACCGGTTCTTCAGGAGCGCGAGTACATGGCCCAGCAGGCCCAGCGCGTGCCCATCCGACGCCCGGGTGAGTCCTCGCCCGCCCCTGCCCTCGGAGAGCTCGTCGAGGAGCGCCTCGGCCGGCGCGGCATCGACCTGGAAGAGGTCGAGTGGGACTCCCGTAAGTGCGAGGACTCGACGTGGCGGGTCAGCCTCTCCTTCTACTACGACGGCCGTCCCTACTCGGCAGAGTGGGCGTACGACCCGCGCCGCCGCCACATCTCGGCCGTGAACGACGAGGCCTCGCGCCTGTCCTCCCTCGACGTCGACGAGTCCGCCGACGACACCGTCACCCCGTTCGTCCCGCGCCGCGCCATGAAGATCGTCGGCGACCCCGTCCGTGAGCAGGCTCCGCCGCCCGCTCCCGTCGTCCAGGTCCCCGGTCCCGCCCGCCGCGAGGAGTTCCCGGCCGAGGAGCCGGCCGTCGTCCGCGAGGTTCCGCGGCCGGCCCCCGCGGAGGAGCCCGCAGCGCTGGCCCCGCGCCCGCGCGAGGCCCGCCCGGAGATCGCGGCCAGGCCGCAGGAGCTGACCGTACCCACGCGGCCCGCTCCCCCGGTCGCCGCCGAGCCCCCGGCTCCCGCGCCGCAACCGGCCAGGCCCGAGCCCGTCGCCCCGCCCGCCGCCGAGCGCACCCCGGTCGAGGCCGCACCGGCGGAGACGCCGCGGGTCGAGGCGCCGCAGGTCGAGGCGCCGCAGGTCGAGGCGCCGCAGGTCGAGGCGCCGCGGGTCGAGGACAAGCCGGCCGAGGTCGAGCAGCCGGAGCGGGAGACCGCCGAAGTCAAGCCGCAGGCGCCCAAGCCGGCTCCGCCGAAGCCGCTGGCGCCGAAGCCGGCCGCCGCCAAGCCCGCTGCGACGGCGAAGCCCGCCGCCGCGAAACCGGCCGCCGTCCAGAAGCCGGCCCAGACGCGGCCCGCCGCGCAGAAACCGGCGCCGCAGAAGCCCACGGAGAAGCCGGCCGAGAAGGCTCCGGAGCGTCCGGCCGCGGCCACGAAGCCCGCGACCCCGCCGGCTGCCCCGGAGAAGCGACCGCCCGCCCGGAAGCGTGCCCGCAGCAAGCGCGCCTCGGTCCCGTCGTGGGACGAGATCATGTTCGGCGCCCGCCGCCCCGAGTAACCCGGAGGAAGGCACCGGCGGTCACCATCGCCGGACACCGGCTACGGAAGCCATGAGGTCGACCCTTTCAGCCACGGCAGCAGGCTACGGGATGATGTGCGGCGGGATCGGGTGATTCGGGTGAGGTGCCCGTGTTCCTGCCCAGATCAGGCGGGCTGAGATACTCCGGCCATGGATGCCGGGGCGATGGGGAACGGTAGGCGATCGGACGCGACGGTGCCCGCACGGGCCACGTCGGCGCATGCCGCGGGCTGGGTGTTGCGTTCAGCGGTCGCGGCGGACGTCGAGGCGATCGCGGAGTTGCGCGCCACGGTCATGCGCGCGGATCTCGAACGCCTCGGGCGCTACGACGAGCACCGCGTACGGCAGCGGCTGCGGGACTCCTTCTCTCCGCAGTACACGTCGATCATCATGGTCGACCGTGAGCTCGCGGGATGCGTCACGGTCCGTCCCGCCGAAGACAGGCAGTGGCTGGAGCACTTCTACCTCGCTCCGCACTGGCAGGGCCGAGGGCTGGGATCCGCCGTCCTGCGCACGGTGCTGGAGCGGACGGACGCGCAGGGCGTGACCGTGGGTCTGAACGTCCTGCAGGGCAGCGCCGCCCGCCGGCTCTACGAACGCCATGGATTCGTCCTGGAGGCCCAGGACCCGATCGACGTCTTCATGGTGCGCCCGCCAGGGGCGAGCACCGCCGCAGAATCCTGACCCGCGGCAGCGCCCTACTTCCGCTGACCGAGGAACGCCGGCACCGGCCTATCTGCGGAAATATACTAACCTAAGCTTATAAGTTAGGCTTAGCATATGACCGACGAACCGGACGTTCAGCAGATTTCCGAGGCGCTCCTGGCCGGGATCACGATGCTGGTCCGCCGCGTGCGGCAGGTGCAGGTGGACGACGAGCTCTCGCTGCACGAGAGCTCGGCCCTGAAGCGGCTGAACCGCGCCGGCCCGACCACGCCCAGCGCACTGGCCCGCCTCGAACAGATCACCCCGCAGTCGATGGGGAGGACCCTGGCCGGACTGGAGGCACGCGGCCTGGTCGAACGGCGCCCGGACCCGCAGGACGGCCGGCGCGTGTTCCTTTCGCTGACCGAAGCCGGGGGGCAGGCGCTGCTCACCAGGCGTAACACGCGGATCGAGACGATCGCGGCGGCACTCTCGAGCGACTTCACGCGGCCGGAACAGGAGCAACTCATGGCGGCCGCGCGGCTGATCGAGCGACTCGCGGAGGGCCTGTGAGCTCGACCGGGCAGAAGGGCGATCGGTCGGAGCACACGGCCGCGCCGGGAACGCGCCGGCGGTCGGCGGACGACCGTTACCGGTGGGCGGCACTGACGAACACGACGGCCGCGATCTTCATGGCGGCGCTCGACGGTTCCATCGTCTTGATCTCCCTGCCGGCGATCTTCCGCGGCATCCGCCTGGATCCACTGGCGACGGGCAACCTCGGCTATCTGCTGTGGATGATCATGGGCTACCGGCTCGTACAGGCCGTTCTCGTGGTCCCCCTCGGCCGTCTGGGCGACATGTTCGGCCGGGTCAGGATCTACAACGCGGGGTTCACCGTGTTCACCGCCGCCTCCATCCTGCTGTCCTTCGACCCGTTCCACGGCGGAGGGGGCGCGCTGTGGCTGATCGGCTGGCGGATGCTGCAGGCGGTCGGCGGGTCCATGCTCACCGCCAACTCGGCCGCGATCCTCACCGACGTGTTCCCCGCCGACCGGCGCGGCTTCGCCCTCGGCATCAACCAGGTCGCCGGTCTGGCCGGCCAGTTCGTCGGCCTGGTCGCCGGCGGTCTGCTCGTGCTCTGGGACTGGCGGGCGGTGTTCTGGGTCAACCTGCCGGTAGGGATCTTCGGAACGCTGTGGGCGTACGCGAAGCTCCGCGAGACCCGTACGCCGAGCCCCCGCGCGCCCGCCCGCGTCGACTGGTGGGGCAACGTCACCTTCACGGTCGGCCTCAGCGCGATCCTGATCGCCATCACCGACGGCCTCCACCCCTATCACCACCACACCATGGGCTGGACGAATCCCGAGGTCATCGGCCTGCTCTCGGTGGGCGCCGCCGCCCTGACGGCGTTCGTCGTGGCCGAGACAAGGGTCGCCGAGCCGATGTTCCAGCTCAGTCTGTTCCGCATCCGCGCCTTCACCGCGGGCAACCTGGCCGGATTCGCCAGCCGCCTGGCCCAGGGCGGCCTGCAGTTCATGCTCATCATCTGGCTGCATGCATCTGGCTTCCGCTCCACGGCTACGACTACGGCGACACGCCGCTGTGGGCCGGCGTCTACATGCTGCCGATGACCTTCGGCTTCCTGGTCGCGGGCCCCGTCGCCGGCTGGATGTCCGACCGGCTCGGCTCTCGCGGCCTGGCCACCTCGGGCATGGTGCTGTACGCCGCCAGCTTCATCGGGCTGACGCTGTTGCCCATCGACTTCCCGTACTGGGCGTTCGCGCTGCTCATCGCGGTGAACGGGATCGGCGTCGGCGCCTTCAGCTCGCCCAACTCCTCCTCGATCATGAGCAGTGTCCCCGCGTCACGGCGCGGCGTCGCGTCCGGCATGCGCTCGACGTTCCAGAACACCGGCATCGCGCTGTCGATCGGCGTGTTCCTCTCACTCATGATCGCCGGGTTGGCCGCCAGCCTCCCGCACACGCTGACCACCGGACTGCGACAGCAAGGAGTGCCGCCCCAGGTCGCCGAGCAGGTCGGCGCGCTGCCGCCGGTGGCCTCGCTGTTCGCGGCGATTCTCGGCGTCAACCCGGTCGAGCGGCTGCTCGCGCCCAGCGGGACGCTCTCCTCGCTTCCGGCGGGGAACCGGCACACCCTCACCGGGCGAGAGTTCTTCCCGAACCTGATCGCCACCCCGTTCCACCACGGCCTGGTGATCGTGTTCGGCGCGGCCGCCGCCCTGGCCGTACTGGCCGCCATCGCGTCCCTGCTTCGTGGTGCCCCGGACACCCGGCTCCGGCGACAGGCTGGGGCGCAAGTGCGGTGATATGGTCTTGAAATCGCCTAAGCCTTCTCGGCCCGGATCTTGGTCCGCCGAGGAGGCTTTTTTCATGCCTACGACCACCTTCATGACCGGTGCCGCAGCGGCCGCGGGCACCTGGAAGCTCGGCGACCTGACCGTCAACCGCATCGGGTTGGGCGCGATGCGGCTGACGGGCAGTGCCGCGTTCGACCTCGGCAGGCCGAGCGACCGCGAACGGTCGATCCGCGTACTCCGGCGCGCGGTCGATCTCGGCGTCAATCACATCGACACGGCCGCGTTCTACTTCTCGTCGCTTCGCTCGGCCAACGAGCTGATCAACCGGGCGCTGGCGCCGTACCCCGATGATCTGGTCATCGCGACCAAGGTCTGGCCGGGCCGCGATCCCTCGGGCGAGTGGTGGTGGGCCACCCCCGCGCAGCTGCGCGGCCAGGTCGAGGAGAACCTGCGGCAGCTCGGCCGCGACCACCTCGACCTGGTGAACCTGCGCATCCCTCGATCGCGGCAGGCCGAATCGATCGCTGAGCACTTCGGGGCGCTGGCCGAACTCCGCGACGCCGGCCTCATCCGGCACCTGGGCATCTCCAACGCCACACCCGAACACCTCGCCGAAGCGCGGTCCATCGCGCCGGTCGTCTGCGTCCAGAATCCCTACGGCATCGGCGCACCGCCCGAGGCCACGGCGTTCCTGCGCGCCTGCGGGGAGCAGGGCGTGGCGTTCGTGCCGTTCTTCACCATCGCCGGTGAGGGACGCGAAGCCGGTGCCCCCGGAACCGACAGCGCGCAGGTCCGTTCCGTCGCACGCGCGCACGGTGCGACGGCCGCCCAGGTGCGACTGGCCTGGGCGCTCGAGCAGGGCCCGCATGTGCTGGTCATCCCCGGTACCGGCGATCCGGAGCACCTCGCGCAAAACGTCGCCGCAGGCGCACTACGCCTCTCCGACGAGGAAATGAAACGCCTTGCGGTTAACGGCGGGTAAATCCCGACTTATCAGGCTTTCACAAAACTGGTATTGCATTCCTTGATCGTTCCGATGCACCATGGCGAAGATCCGCTAGACGATCTTGAGCAGCGGGTCCGACCGAGTTCCGCATCACGGAGAGGAGTCCGCAGCGATGTCGACCGTGACCGCAGACCACCCCCAACTCGATGCCCTGGATCCATCACTCGACCTCGGCGAATTCATGATCGAGAGCACGACGAGAAGCAGCAGGGCGGGGACCCTGAGCAACTTCAACACCCCGCAGTACTTCTGGGTCTGACCAGGTAGGCGCGTGCGCCGCGGGCTCCGGGCCGGCGGTGCGCGCGCTTCCCGGTGAAAGGTCCGGCACCCCGGATAAGACACCTGCTTCGGAGGCTGACGAGTGAATGACGTCTGGGAAGAGTCGGTCGAACGCTTCACGGCGTACCTGCCGGAATCCGTGTCGACCTGGCTGGTGATCATCGATGCCGCCGCCCACGCACGCCTGGCGGCATCCCTGCTGCCCCGGCTCGGCGACGATGTGCGGGTCCTCCGTCTCGGCGAGGTGTCCATCGACGACGTACGGGCGGCGGCACTCGAGTACGTCGACCAGGACCACGTCGGCCTCATCGGTTTCCACGCCCGGAACTATCCGGAGTACCAGGAGGCACTGGTGCTCTTCGCCGACTGGCCGAGCCGCCGCGTGAAGCTGTGCCTCGAGGTCTGGGACGACAACTTCGCCACGCTTTTCGCCGAGGATCCGCAGGAGGTGGCCCGTCGATGCGACGGGCTCCGCCGGCAGTTGACCGGCGAACGGACTCTCACCTATCGGGCCGCCGACGACGCGGCCGAGTTGCTCTCCTTCGACTGCGCGCCGGACGACTGGGTCGCCTACAGCGGGCTCGAGGACCTGGGTCGCCTACAGCGGGCTCGAGGACTACGACTACCTCTTGCCCAGCGGGGAGGTCGCGTGCGTCCCGGAGAGCGCGAGCGGCACCCTGCCGGTCGAGGGGTGGATCATCGGGACCATCCCATTCGGCCGGAAGTACGGCCGGATCGGCCCGGGTGACCTCACCGTCCGCATCGAGAACGGCCAGGTGACCGGCGTCACCGGGCGTAACACCGAACTCTGCCGGGACCTGGAGATGGCGTTCGACCGGCTGCCGGGGGTGCGTTCGATCGGCGAGCTCGGGATCGGTCAGTCGAAGGCCGTCACCGAAGCGGCCAAGTCGCACAAGGCGGCGTTCACCTGGCACGAGCGCAACTACGGGGTGCACATCGGGTTCGGCGCCGAACTGAGCGAGACCGCCGACCCCGACCAGCGGGCCACCGCTCACCATCTGGACGTCGTACTCTCCCGGGGGCGGCTGACCGGACAGGCGGGACCGCTACTGACCTGGTGACCGCGCGGCACGGCACCCGAGGCATGGCCACGTCACGAGTACGGGAGCAGGGACGGCTCACTGCGCCTGGGCGCCACCGAAGCCGTGACGCATGACCCGGAGAAGTTGCCGTGCGTGGTCTGCGCCG
Source organism: Actinoallomurus vinaceus (assembly GCF_039542055.1). Classification (NCBI taxonomy): domain Bacteria; kingdom Bacillati; phylum Actinomycetota; class Actinomycetes; order Streptosporangiales; family Thermomonosporaceae; genus Actinoallomurus; species Actinoallomurus vinaceus. The sequence goes on along the minus strand of NZ_BAABHK010000006.1, from coordinate 275,247 downwards.
GTGGCCGCGATGGCTGCCGCGCTCGTCAGAGCGAGCAGGTCGTCCACGCCGAGGCCGGTGTCCACGACACCGGCCTGCTGGGCTCGGGCGAGCAGCTTCTCCGCGGTCGACCGCATGGATCGGTGCCAGTCATCGAACAACTCGGTACGGCGCTCGTCGTTGTTCTCGGTCCCGGCGAGCGCCAGGTCGCGCTTGGTGGCGACGTGGACGACGAAGTCGTCGAGCCAGGTGAACAGGGCCTCTCCCGCCGATTCGGCCTCGAGCAGGGCGGCACCCTGCTCGCAGAGCGCCGTCACCTCGTCCGCGTACACCGCCACGACCAGATCGGCGCGGGTCGGGAAATGCCGGTAGAGCGTCGCGTTGCCGACCCCCGCCCGGCGGGCCACCTCGTCCAATGCGACGTCGGGCCCGCGTTCGTCGAAGAGTTCCTTCGCCGCCGTGAGCAGCGCCTGGGCGTTCCTGGCCGCGTCCGTCCTGCGCGGCCGCCGCGGAGCCGCCGGCTCGCCCGGATGCGCCATCCTCGCCTCCTCGTTGCGAAATGGGGACTTCCCCATTTATCGTACGCGAGTGGGGAGCTCCCCACATAACCGCCCGGCTGTCCGTCGACTGGCCGAGCGGTGAGCCTCTCGCACCTCGCGAACAAAGGATCCTTCATGGCCCTCACCTGCGAAGATCGGTTTGTCATCACCGAGCTGATCGCGATGCACGGACACCTGTGCGACAGCGGAGAACTCGACCGCCTGGACGAGGTGTTCACCGCCGACGTCGTCTACGACGTCACGGACTTCGGACAGGACGTCTTGAGAGGGGTGGCGGCGTGCGCCGACGCGGGGCGCGCCTTGGGCGACCGCAATCCGGTCGGGCACCATGTCACGAACATCGTCCTGAGCGAACAGGCCGACGGCCGAGTGCACGCACGCTCCAAGGGCATCGGCATCTACGCGGACGGCCGGAGCGGCAGCCTCACCTATGAGGACACCGTCGTACGCGTGGACCAGGGCTGGCGGATCACCCACCGAAAGGTGCTCGCCCGAAGGGCTCCCCTGGGCAAATGAGCCCCGCCGCCTCGGCCCGGCAGGCGGCCATCGCTTTCCACGGCGTGCTGCCAGGCGAGAAAGTTATCGTCTGGCGAGAACCCTGGGAACGAACAGGCGCGGCCGCGATGCCAACGAGCGCCCCTCCGCCAGCCACGCAGTGGCCACTTCGACGCAGCTTGATTGGGCTTCTCCGCTACGGCTCGACTTACGCCACGTGGTAGCCCATCGCCCGACGATCACGCCGAACCTTCCGAATGAGGCCACACCGCTGCTACTTCTACGCAGCTGGACTGCGCCTCGGCACTACGGGTGGACTTTCGCCAAACAGCTGAGGTCAGGTTCGGTCGATCCATATCTGGCCCATCGCTCCGACGATCATGCCGATCGATGCTTCGGGAGGCAGAGCTGCCGCCCGCAACTGATCGTAAGCCAGCACCACCTCTCTAAGCTCTTCTGGTTCGGAGATCAAACGCCCGATTCGGCGCCCCTCAGCGAACGCCACCTGCGGCTGATCAGAGAACTCGAACATCGAGAACGGTCCAGCCACGCCTGCAAGCTCGCCCGTTGCCATCGGCAGAACTTGTATGTGGACAAAGGGCAGCCGAGCGAACTCGACGAGTTGCTTGAGCTGCTTCCGCATGGTCTCGATGTCGCCGACCGGCTGTTTCACTGCCGTCTCGTGCAAGACGACCCAGATGGAGGGCGGGTCGGGGCGGTGGAGGATCGACTGCCGCCTCAGGCGGTCGGCGACTCCGGCTTCGACCGCCGCCTCGTCGGCCAGGGGCTGTGCGGCTCGGATGATGGCGCGAGCGTACGCCTCCGTCTGGAAGAGGCCGGGGATGAGGCTGTTGGCCCAGATGCTGATCTTGTTGGCCTGGGACTCGAGTTCGATGTAGTGCTCGAACCAGCGGGGCGCGGAGCGTACGAACTCGGCGAGGCGGGTGAGCATGTCCGGCAGAGCGAAGAGCGTGTCCGCGCGTTCGGGGAAGCCGTCCGGCGGGTTGCGGCGGGCGGTTTCGACGCTGGCGACGGTGGACAGCGCCCAGCCGAGCTTGTGGGCGAGTTCGTCGAGCGTCCAGTCGTTCCGCTCGCGCAGGCGGCGGATCTCCGCGCCGAAGAACGCGCCGAGCGAGGAGAAGGCGTCGAGCTTGCGGGGTGGGGGCATGTGGCACCTCGATTGTGAAACCGGAACACCTGCGCAGCGTAATCACACGACGACAGTCTGTCCTCGGTAAATCACCAACCGACGGGAGGAAGTCGTGACACGGTGCGTTCTGCCGGGAGAGATCAGTGGGGTGCTGCTGGCCGACGTGCGGCTGGTCAACGCCCCGGAGTCGGCGTCGGCGGCGCGCCGGATCGTCAAGGCGGTCGCCTGCGCGTGGGGCGCGGCGGCGGTCGCCGACCGGGCCGAGCTGCTGGTCTGCGAGCTGGTCGCCAACGCCACGAAGCACGCCCGCGACCGGCTCGGCACGAACCTGCGGCTCGTGGTGTCGCGCGACGACGACCGGCTGCGCATCGAGGTCCATGACGCCAACCCGGCACTCCCTCGCGTACGGCACGGCGGACTGCTGGAGGAGAACGGCCGCGGCCTCCTGCTCGCCGAGACGCTGGCCGACCGACTCGGCTGGCAGGTGCTCGCCCGGGGCAAGGCCGTGTACGTCGAGCTGGCGGCGTGGCCCGTTCTTCCGAAGTAGAAGACGGGACGCCGGCAGCGGTGCGGTTGCCCCTTGCACGGGTGAAGCCCGACGAGGTCGGAGGTCAGGAATTCCCGGCTTGGCACGTCCGGCCGTCGTGGGCGGCAGTGCCGGGGATGGCGTTGGCGGTCGCAGCGGCGTCGGCGCGGGTTATCGGTCCGGCGGGCCAAGCGGCGACGACGGTGGCCGCACCGATGACCGCGGCCGCGAAGAGGAAGGACCAAGGTATTCCGCCGGGCTGATCGACGATCAGGCCGGCGATCGCACCACCGGCCGAGTTGGCCGCGACGGGAACCGTCACCAGCCAGGTACCGGCCTCGTTGCGCATCCCGGCCGGCACGATGCGGCCGACGATGGTGGTGTAGACGGTCAGTGTGGGGGCGATGGTGGCGCCGCCGATCGCGAGTGCGATGCCGAGCGTCAGCGCATCCGGCATGATCGCCAGGACCGCTGTGCTCAGTGAGACGGCACCGAGCAGCCATGCGAACTGCCGTGGAAGCGGCGCGCGTGGCCGCGCCATGCCGTACCCGAAACCGCCCAGACCAGATCCCAAGCCCCATACCGCGAGCAGGACACCCGCCAGTCCGTCGGCGCCGGCACCCGTGTGCCGGGTCGCGTACGCCGGCACGGTGACGCTGACCGCGCCGAACGCCGCTCCCAAACTGCCTACGCAGACCAGCACAACCGCGAAGCCCGGCACCAGCAGCGGACCCAGCCCTCGGGTCCTCGTATCCGGCGAGGCCGGGCGCTGCCCGCGCATCGCGGAGCCACGGGCGAGAACCAGCGTGCCTGCCATGGTCACGATCGCCGACCCGGCGATGGCCGCGGCCGGCGAGGCGACCAGCACCACAACCGCCACCAGGAGCGGACCGGCCACGAACACCAGCTCGAACAGCGAAGTCTCCACCGCCAATGCGGCACTGCGGAGGTGATGCCGGCCGGTGCCGTCCTCGGTAAGGCCGATCCACGCGCTGCGGATCGCCGCCGTCAGCGGCGGATAGGTCCCGCCCGCGAACACCGCTGCCGCGCAGATCAACGGCAGCGAACCGCCACTGGCCGCGAGCAGGAGCGCGACCAGACCGACGGGGTGAGCCGCGGCGGACGCGCGGAGCACCGGCGTGGATCCGAGCCGATCGGCGACTCGGCCGACGACCGGGCTGATGAGCGCACCCGACAAGGCGTAGCTACCAGCCGCGATGCCGGCCGACGCATAGCGTCCGGTTGCTTGTTCGACCACGAGCAGCAAAGCGAGGGGCGTCACGCCCATGCCCAGGCGGGCGAGCACACCGGCCACCAGCAGCAACGGCGCCCCAGGGATCCGCCAGACCGCCACGTACTGCCGCAAAGCAGATCCCTTCCCGCCGCCTGGCAAGCACCAACCGCCGCCTCGACGGCGTTGTTCCGAAATGGCGACCAGGCCGATGCATACACCGCCACCCGGCCGTGCCCACGGCCGCCGGTACCGCCGAGGCCGGGTCCGCACCGATAGCGGCCGGCGATCGCCTGCGACAATCAGGGCGCCATCGGCCAAGACGGAGCATCTCCGTGGAATCGGGAGGGTCGCTGTGCCGACTACCTCGCAACCGTTGCGAAAGCTCGGTTTCCTGACCATCGGGTTGTTCGACGGAGCCGATCCGCGCCCGGGCCACGAGTCGACGCTGGACGTCATCGAACTGGGCGAACAGCTCGGATTCGACAGCGCCTGGGTGCGCCACCGCCATCTGCAGTACGGCATCTCCTCCCCGGTCGCCGTCCTCGCTGCGGCCTCGCAGCGCACCAGCCGGATCGAACTGGGCACCGCGGTCATTCCCCTCGGCTGGGAGAACCCGCTGCGGCTGGCCGAAGACCTGGCGACGGTGGACATCCTGTCCGGCGGACGACTCAACCCGGGCGTCAGCGTTGGGCCGCCCATGCACTACGACCAGGTCAAACAGGCGCTCTATCCCGACACCGCCGACGCCGAGGACTTCGGTTACGACCGCGTGCGACGGCTGTTGGACTTCGTGTGCGGTGAACCGGCAGCCGGGTTCAGCGGTACGGAGGGCTTCGAGGTGTTCTCCGACCGGGTCGAGCCGCATTCACCCGGCCTGGCCGACCGAATGTGGTACGGCGGCGGGAGCCTGCGGTCGGCGCGATGGGCCGGCGAAAACGGCATGAACCTGCTGACGAGTAGCGTGGTGAAAGCCGAGGAGTCCGAGGACTTCGCCGAGATCCAGCTCTCCCACATCCGGGCGTTCCGCTCGCATCACCCCGACGGCGAGCGCGCCCGCGTCTCTCAGGGGCTCGTCGTCATTCCCACCGACACCGCCTCGGCGGAGCAGCGCGCGAGGTACGAGGAGTACGCGCGGAAACGGACACCGCGCACAGCGACTCCGCAGGGCCCGGCTCGGATGATGTTCGCGCCCGACCTGGTCGGCACCTCCTCCGAGATCGCCGAACGACTGTACGCGCACGCCGCGTTCCGTGAGGTCGACGAGGTGGCCTTCGCGCTGCCGTTCACCTTCGAGCACCAGGACTACGTCCAGATCCTCACCGACATGGCCACCAGACTCGGCCCGGCACTCGGATGGAGCCCGAGCGACTGAACCCGCGGCTCCGCAACCGGGAACACCGCTCTCCGGCAGGGGCTCTCAGCGGGCTGTCAGGGCGTCTCAGGCTGATGTGCGTGGGATGTCAGGGCGATCCGCGACAGTGAGGTCATCACTTCACGTACCTCACGGGGAGAAGACTCCATGACTTACGCGATCCAGGCAGAGGGCCTGGTGAAGCGGTTCGGCGAGACGGTCGCCCTGAACGGTGTGGACCTCACGGCTCGCGCCGGCACCGTACTCGGCGTGCTCGGCCCCAACGGGGCGGGCAAGACCACCGCCGTCCGCATCCTCGCCACGCTCCTGCGGCCCGACGAGGGCCGCGCGCTCGTCGACGGCCACGACGTCGTCCGGGAGGCCCACCAGGTCCGCCAGCTCATCGGCCTCACCGGGCAGTACGCCTCGGTCGACGAGATGCTGACCGGCACGGAGAACCTCGTCATGATCGGCCGGCTGCTGGAGCTGTCCCGGGCCGAGTCCAAGGCGCGGGCGGCGGAGCTGCTCGAACGGTTCGAGCTGTGGGACGCCCGCGACCGCCCGGCCAAGACCTACTCCGGCGGCATGCGCCGCCGGCTCGACCTGGCCGCCAGCCTCGTCGGGCGGCCCTCGGTGCTGTTCCTCGACGAGCCGACCACGGGCCTCGACCCGCACGCGCGCGGCGGCATGTGGGACACCGTCCGCGGCCTGGTGGACGACGGCGTGACCGTCCTGCTGACCACCCAGTACCTGGAGGAGGCCGACCAGCTCGCGGACGAGATCGTGGTCATCGACCACGGCCAGGTGATCGCCAACGGCACGCCCGACCAGCTCAAGAACCAGGTCGGCGGCCAGGTGCTCCAGGTGCGGCCGGTGGACGAACGGGACCGCGAGACGGTCGCCGGGCTGGTCAGCGTCGTGGTGGGCGATGGAATGCAGGTCGAGGGCGATCTGGTGACCGCGCCGGTGACCGACCCGTCCGTGCTGCCGACCATCGTCCGCCGCCTCGACGACGCCGGCGTGGTGGTGGCCGAGCTGTCCCTGCGCAGGTCCACGCTGGACGAGGTCTTCCTCGTCCTGACCGGCCATCGCACCGAGAGCACCGATGAAACCCCGGAACTCGTCATCGAAGGGAGCCGGGCGTGACCGCCTCCACCCTCGCCGCACCCCGTACGCTGACCCGGCGCGTCAGCCCCGCCGCCACCCTGCGGCACACCGCGACGCTCGCCTGGCGCAGCCTGGTGCAGATCAAGCACAACCCGATGGAGCTGATCGATCTCAGCATCCAGCCGATCATGTTCGTGCTGCTGTTCACGTACGTCTTCGGCGGCCAGATGACCGGTGGCCATCCGGTGCAGTACCTGCAGTTCGCACTGCCCGGCATCATCGCGCAGAACGCCATGTTCGCCACCATGAACACCGGCTTCCTGCTGAACACCGACATCACGAAGGGCGTCTTCGACCGGCTGCGGAGCCTGCCGATCGGGCGGATGGCGCCGCTGGCCGGCCGGATCGTCGCCGACACGGTCAAGCAGGCGTGGTCCATGGCGATCCTGCTCGCCGTGGGCCTGCTCATCGGCTTCCGCGTCAAGACGAACATCGGCGGCCTGCTTCTGGCGTTCCTGCTGTTGCTGGCGTTCGCCCTGGCCTTCTCCTGGATCGCGGTGCTCATCGGCGTCCTGGTCAGCGAGCCCGACAAGGTGATGATCTTCGGCTTCACGACCATTTTCCCGCTGAGCTTCACGAGCACCGCGTTCGCGCGGGTCGACACGATGCCGGGCTGGCTGCAGGCCTGGGTCAAGGTCAATCCGGTCACCCATCTCTCCGACGCGACCCGCGGCCTCATCAGCAGCGGCCCCGTCGCCTCCCCCGTGATCAAGACCATGGTGTGGGGCGTGGCGATCGCAGCGGTGTTCGCGCCCCTGGCGGTGCGTGCCCTGCGCCGCCGTGTCTGAGACGGAACCCGAGCGCGGGTCCCGCACCGGCGGAGGCCCGCGCTCGCGTCATCCGATGAGGCCGTCGGACGGCGGATACCGGCGGGCTGTTACGGTGCCGCGATGGATTCCGTCGACCGGGGGATCGCGCACGCGCTGCACGTCGACGGCCGGGCGCCGTTTCGTACCATCGCCGAGGTGCTCGGCGTCTCGGAGAACACCGTGGCGCGCCGTTACCGGCGGCTGCGGGGCGAGGGCCTGCTGCGGGTGGTGGGCATGGTCAACGGCGCCCGCCTCGGACACGTCCCCTGGACGATCAGGCTGCGCTGCACGCCGGACGCGGCGGGCAGGGTCGCCGAGGCGCTGGCCGCGCGGGAGGACACCTCATGGGTGTACCTCCTGTCCGGGGGCACAGAGGTGTCCTGCAACGTTCAGGCGCGCAGCTCCGACGAGCAGGAGGCGCTGCTCCTGCACAAGCTGCCGCGTACGAGCCGCGTCATCGCCGTGTCGGCCCATCTGCTGCTCCGCGGTTTCATGCTGCCGACCGGATGGTCCGGGCTCGCCTGTCTCACCCCGGACCAGGTAGAGCGGCTCCGTCCCGATCCGGTGGAGCCCGACGGCGACCCGATCATCCTGGACGACGCGGACCGGGCGCTGCTGGGTGCGCTGGCCCGTGACGGCAGGGCGTCGTACGCGGAGCTGACCTCGGTCACCGGCTGGTCGGAGACCACGGTGAAACGGCGGACGACCGCGCTGCGCCGCGCCGGGGTCCTCCGCTACCAGCTGGACGTCCCGCCGGCGGTGGTCGGCTTCCCGGCCGAGGCGCGACTGTGGATGAGCGTCCGGCCCGCCAAGGCCGTCGAGACCGCCGAGGCGCTGTCGCGGCACCCGGAGGTCTCGTTCGCCGCCCTCACGACCGGTCCGACCAACCTTCTCGCGGCCGTCAACTGCCGCGACTCCGGGGATCTGGCCCGCTACCTCACCGAGCGCATCGCCGCCCTCGACGAGATCCGGTCGATGGAGACCGCGCCGATCATCCGCACCGTCAAGCGGGCGGGGGCGCTGCTCCTCGGGTGAGCCCGTCGGCGACGGTGATCGGCTCGATCGCCAGGTAGGCGGCGGCGTCCGCGATCCCCATCGCGCGGCCGCGCGCGTACGCCGCGTCGAAGCGTTCGTCACCGAGTGCCTCTCGCGCCGTGCGCGCGATCCGGGGCGGGTCCGGCAGCGACCGGTCCTCCACGCCGCGTACGCCGACGGCGGCGCCGAGGAGCGTCGCCGCCCGTTCGTGGTCGCCGCTGCGGGCGGCGTGGTCGGCCATGCCGACGAGGGCCTGCCCGACGATCGGCGCGTCGTGGGGGAACCACGCGGTCCGGAACGCCTCGACGTGGTGCTCGAGCGCCGCGTCGAGATCGCCCCCCAACCCGTGGATCATGCCCAGCTGGGTGTGGACCATGGAGACGAACTGCGGCGGGCCGCCGCTCCACGCGTGGGTGACGGCGTCCTCCAACAGGGCCCGGGCACCGGCCAGGTCGCCGCGCCGCCGGGCCGCCTCGGCGGTCGTGTAGCGGACCAGCGCGACGTCCCGCTGGTCCCCGCGGCGTTCGGCGCCGCGCAGGGCGGTCTCCAGCTCGGCCCGGGCGGCGTCCTCGTCGCCGAGCGCCGTGTACGCGTCGGCAAGGCGCACGCGCAGGTGGCTGGAGTCGTCCTGACTGCCCAGCTCCAGCGAGCATCGGAGGGCCTCTTCGATGTGGGCCTTGGCCGACGTCGGATCGCCCCGCCACAGCGCGATCTCGGCGAGCCCGATCAATGTCATGGACATCCCCCAGCGCTCCCCGAGCACCCGGAACGCGTCGATCGCGCTCGTGAAGTGCTCCTCGATCGCCTTCACCCGGCCGAGGTTGATCAGCACGTGACCGCGGAACATGTCGAAGGCCGCCTGGAGCCACGGGTCACGTACGTCATCGAGGCGGTCCACTTCCCCGAGCGCCTCGTCGACCCGCCCGTCGAACATCAGGAGACCCAGCGGAGCCATGCGGACGACGGGATGCAGCTCCTCGGAGGGAAGGTCCGCGCAGTCCGCCAGGGCGGCCGAGATCCGCCGCCCGACGCCCTCCTTGTCCCGCAGCAAGGGATCGTCGTCGACCGACCCGATCACCCGGAAGAGGGTGGCCACGGCGACGGCGTGGGCGGGCGCCCTCCCCGCCAGCGCGAGCGCCTCCTGGGCCAGCAGATAGCACTCGCGTCGCTGCCCGCGCAGGAACCAGAACCAGCCGAGGGCGGCGACGTAGCGGACGGCGAGTGCGGCGTCCTGGACGTCGATGGCCCAGTGCAGGGCGGAATGCAGGTTGTCGTACTCGGCGGTGAGGCGTTCGAGCCACCGCAGCTGCTCCCGGGTGCGCAGCAACGGCTCGGCGGTCTCGGCCAGCCGGAGGAAGTGGTGGGCGTGCGCGCGCCGCACCCTCGTGGCCTCGCCGGCCTCGGCGAGCCGCTCGGCGCCGTACGCCCGGATCGTCTCGAGGACGCGGTACCGGCCCGTTCCGTCCACGCTGACGAGCGACTTCTCGACCAGCCCGGTGAGCGCGTCGAGCACGTCGCCGTCGCACACCTCCTCGACGCTGTCGAGAGTCGCGCCGCCCGCGAAGACCGAGACGCGCCGCAGCAGCGTCCGCTCGGCGTCGTCGAGCAGATCCCAGCTCCAGTCGACGACGGCGCGCAGTGTCTGGTGGCGCGGCAGGGCCGTACGGCTGCCGCCCGTGAGCAGGCGGAACCGGTCGTCGAGGCGGTCCGCGACCTGCGCGGCGGTCATCGTACGGAGCCGGGCGGCGGCCAGCTCGATGGCGAGCGGCATGCCGTCGAGGCGGCGGCAGATGGCGAGCACCGCGGGCAGGTCGGTCTCGGCGGTGAACCCGGGACGGACCGCGGTGCCCCGCTCGACGAACAGGCGGACGGCGGGGTAGTCGAGCGCCTCCCCGAGCGAGGTGACGTGCGCGGGCCCGTGAACGTCGGACGGGTCCGCCGGGGGGAAGGCGAGCGGCGGCACCGGCCAGAGGCTCTCGCCGGTGATGCCGAGGGCCTCGCGGCTCGTCGCCAGGACGCGGACGCCGGGGCAGTCGGCGAGCACCCGGTCCGCGAGGCGGGCGCAGGAGTCGATCAGGTGCTCGCAGTTGTCCAGCACGATCAACAGTCGCTCGTCGGCCAGCGCGGCGACGAGCCGCTCGACCGGTTCGACGCTGGTGGGCGGCGCGCCGCGTACGCCGGTGGTCAGCGCGGTCTCGCGGAGCCCCAGCGTGCTCAGCAGCGCCTGTGGGACCTCTCCCGGGTCGCCGACGGGAGCGAGCTCGATCAGCCAGACGCCGCCGGGCATGCGGTCGGTGAGGCGCGCGGCCGCCTCGATCGCCAGCCGGGTCTTCCCGGCGCCGCCGGGGCCGGTGAGGGTGACGAGGCGGTTCTCCTCCAGCAGCTTCCCGACGCGTTCGATCTCCTCCTCGCGGCCGATGAAGCTCGTGAGCCGGGCCGGCAGGTTGCTGCGGCCCCGCGACCGGGCCGGGGTCTGCTCGCCCCGGAGAACGGCGAGGTGGACGGCCTGAAGCTCGGGCGACGGATCCACGCCGAGCTCCTCGGCGAGCGTGCGGCGGGCGTCCTCGAACGTGGCCAGCGCGTCGGCCTGGCGGCCGGCGGCGGACAGCGCCCGCATGTACTGCCCGCGCAGGCGTTCCCGCAGAGGGTGGGCGGCGACCAGCGCCTCCAGCTCGGCGGTGTCGGCGCGGCCGAGCAGCAGCAGCGCCTCGGCGTGGTCCTCGACGGCGCCGAGGCGCTGTTCGGTGAGGCGGGACACGTGCCCCCGGGCGAAGTCGGCGTCGGCGACGTCGGCGAGCGCCGTCCCGCGCCACAGGCCGAGCGCCTCGGCGAAGGAGTCCGCCGCGCGCGCCGGGTCGTCGGTGAGGAGGCGGCGCCCGTGGGCGACGAGCCGGTCGAAGCACCGCAGGTCGAGCGCGGCGTCGCCGATGACGAGGCGGTAGCCGGCGGGGTGTGACTCGATCACGGCATCGGGCAGCGCCCGGCGCAGCCGGGAGATCAGCGACTGCAGCGCGTTCGGGGCCCCGGCCGGGGGGTCGCCGCCCCACACGCCGTCGACCAGGCGGTCCGTGGTGACGACGCGGGGGGCGTCGAGCGAGAGCAGGATCAGTAGCGTGCGCAGGCGGGCGCCGCCGACCTCCACCGGCCGGCCGACGTCATCGGTCACCTCGAGGGGGCCGAGCAACGAGATCCGCACGGGTCGATTCTCCCTTGTCCGCCCGGGGAGAGCACCTGAACCGTTCCCGGCCAAGGCGCGATATATCTCGTTGAGTCTCGCACAAAAACGGCGGACCGGCCTCCCGGCCGGCCCGCCGTACGCGGGAACGAAGGATCAGGCGGCGCGGTCCTGCCCGCTGGCCAGCCGGAACTCCGCGCGCGGCTGCTCAAGGCCGCCGAGGGAGACGGTCTCGCGGCGGAAGAACAGCGCGAGCGTCCAGTCGGCCACCACCCGTACCTTGCGGTTGAACGTCGGCACCCGCGACAGGTGGTACGTCCGGTGCATGAACCAGGCGGCGAACCCGCGCAGCTTCACGCCGTACACGTGCGCGACGCCCCGGTAGAGCCCCAGGCTGGCCACCGACCCGGCGTAGGAGTGCCGGTACGGCTTGCGCTCCTTCCCACGGAGCGTGGCCACGATGTTGTCCGCGAGCCGCCTGGCCTGGCGTACGGCGTGCTGGGCGTTGGGCGCGCAGAACTCCCCGGGCCGGGTGAGGTCCGGGACGGCGCCGCAGTCGCCGGCCACGAAGGCGTCGTCGACCCCCTGGACGGTGAGGTACTCGGTGGCGACGATGCGGCCCTGCCGGTCCAGCGGCAGGTCGGTGGAGCGGTTGAGCGGGTTGGGCTTCACCCCCGCGGTCCACACGAGCGTGCCCGTGTCGAACTCGGTGCCGTCGTCGAGCACGACGCGCCGGTCCACGGCGGAGGTCAGCCGCGTGTTCAGCCGTACGTCGATGCCCCGCCCGCGCAGCTCCTCGACGGTGTAGCGGCCCATCGTGTCCCCGACCTCGGGCAGGATCCGGCCGCTGGCCTCGACGAGGACCCAGCGCATGTCCTCGGGGCCGAGGTCCGGGTAGTACGTCAGGGCGCCGCGCGCCATGTCCTCGAGCTCGGCCAGCGCCTCCACGCCGGCGAAGCCGCCGCCGACGAAGACGAACGTGAGCGCGCTGCGGCGTACCTGCTCATCGGGGGTGGAGGCGGCGATGTCGAGCTGCGCGAGCACGTGGTTGCGCAGGTGGATGGCCTCGGCGACGTTCTTGAACCCGATGCCGTGCTCGGCGAGCCCGGGGATCGGCAGCGTGCGGGACACCGAGCCCGGCGCCATCACGAGGTGGTCGTAGGAGATCTCGGTCGCCGGCCCGGAGATCGGGCGCACGGTGGCGACGTGCCGGGCGTGGTCGACGGAGACGACCCGCCCGTTCAGGATGCGCGCCTTGGGCAGCACGCGGCGCAGCGGCACCACGACGTGGCGCGCGGACAGGTGGCCGGCGGCCACCTCGGGGAGGAACGGCTGGTAGGTCATGAACGACTGCGGGTCGACGATCGTGATCGTCGCCTCGTTCGAACGCAGTCGGCGCTGCAGGCGCAGCGCGGTGTACATGCCGACGTAACCGCCGCCGACGATGAGGATGTGGGGAGTGGTCCGGCTCGGATTCGGGCTCGTGGCCACGGGATGCTCTCCTCGGTTGATTTGTGAATCCATTCACAAGCTACCGCATCGAACCGGACATACCGGCCGACGGAACCGTGAAGATCGCCAGAACTTCACGGGACGCCAAACCGACCACACTGTTCTCCTGTGAATTACCTCATGTCTTCCGCACCCCTGCCCGTCGCGCTCCAGCGGCCTTCCGGTGGGCTCCCCGGATTACCTCTAGTGTGAGCCGCACGCCCGGCGCCGATCCGCGGGTGAGGAGCGCCGCGTCGCAGGGTCCGCACGGCCCCGATGCGGCGAATACGCGGACACCGGTCGGGCGCGGCGTACGATCGTCCCCCGGGAGCTGTGTATCGATGATGACCAGGTTGTGGCGGCCGGTGTGCCTGGCCGCCGTCGGAGTGCTGTCGCTCACGGGCTGCGGCCTCTTCGGGCAGAACAAGATCATTCGGGGGAGCGTGGCCGAATCGATCACTGTGACCAGCCCGGCCTTCCGTGACGGCGCGCCGATGCCCGTCCGCTTCGCGTGCGCGCAGTACGGCGGCAGGTCCAAGACGCCGCCGCTGCGGTGGTCGGTCGCGCAGAGCGGCGTCGGATCCCTCGCGCTGATCATCGACGACCCCGACTCCCCCAGCGGCGCGTACGTCCACTGGGTGCTGTTCAACATCGACGCGACAGCGGCTGAACTCCTGGAGAACACCACGCCGCCGCACTCCGAGCAGTCGATGAACACGGCGCACAAGGTCGGGTACGCCCCGCCCTGCCCGCCGAAGGGTGAGGTGCACCGATACCGCTTTACCCTTTATGCGCTGAAGGAGAAGGTCCCGCTGAAGAACGGCGCGAGCCTGAGCGAGACCCTTTCGGCGATCGCCAGCCGTACGATCGCTCGCGGCCGGATGACCGCGACGTTCCGGGGAGCGATGATGTGATGTCCTGAGGGGCGGGCGCGCCGGACGCGTCGGGTGCGCGTCTCGCGCCAAGGGGTACGGAAGCGAGCGGACGGCGCTCGCAGGCCTCAGGGCAAGTAGGGTGAAGATAGATGTTCGCGAACCGTATGACAAGGGTCATAGCGGTCGGCAACAATCGGTCTAGCTCCTTGGGGGCCCCGGTGCCGGTGATCATGGGAAAAGGTCTCCGCGTCGGCGTCGACCGCTAGACCATGGCGTTGGGTGGTAGCTATGTGGGGTCTGATCGTTGTCCTCGGCCTGGTCGCGGTCGTCATTCTCGTCGGGGTGCTCGTTGCCCTGGGGATGAGAGCGAGCCGCTCCGGCGACGAAGACGACTGGATGTCCGACGAAGAGCAGCCCCAGGGCCGCCGCGCCGGCCGATCCCGCGGCCGCCGCGGTGGTGGCGAGTCGGAGGAGGAGGCCTACGGCGGCAGCGACATGCGCGTGGCCGGCGCCCCCATCGCCCCGCAGCACCAGCTGCCCGCCGCGCCCATCGCCGGCCCCGGCGCCGGCCCGGCCCAGCTGCCGCCGCCGTCCCCGACCCCGGTCCCCCAGGCGCCTCCGCGCTCGAGCGAGGACATGGACGACGACGAGTACTGGTCGACCATCACCTTCGACAAGCCGAAGTTCCCCTGGCGGCAGGACGCCGGACAGCCCTCCGAGGCGCGGGGGCAGGACCCCCTCGCCGGACAGGCGGCCCAGGTTCCGCAGCCGCAGCCGCTCGTGAGCGGGCCGCCCCAGGGCATGCCGCTGGCGGGCCCGCCGCCGCAGGACGCCCCGTTCAACTCGCCGGCGCCGGAGACCAGGCCGCAGCCGGCCGTCCCGGCCCTCGACGACGCGCCTACGACGCTCGACACGCCGGCGACGCCGGCCGGCCCGCTCGACGTCCCGTCGCTCCCGTCGGCGCTCGACGTCCCCTCGCGGACGGGCCAGACCGACCCCGGCGGCGCCATCCCGGCGTACGGCTCGGCCGACCAGAGCGGCGGCTTCGGGGCGCCCACGTACTCGAGCGAGCCGTCCCCCTACTCGAGCGAGCCCTCGTATTCGAGCGAGCCGTCCTACTCCGCCGAGCCCGCCTACGGCGGTGACCGCCCGTACGGCACGGACCCGGGGAGCGGGTACGGCGACGACCCGCTGAACACCGGCGAGCGGCCGGCCTTCGGCTCCCCCGCGGCGCCCACTCCGCCGGCGCCCTCTCCCCTGACGTCCCCGTCGCCGGTGGGCTCCATCGCCGGCAGCGACGACGGACCCGCCGTCCCGTCGGTCGACGCGCTGCTCGCCAAGATCCAGCGCGAGCGCTCGGGAGGCGGCGAGGCGGCGTCGACGGGCTCGGCCTCCTCGAGCCCCGCGCCTAGCTCCGGTTTCGACCCGCTCACCGACCCGCTGGACACCGGGGACCGCTCGTACCGCTCCTCCTCCACGGACGGGTCCACCAGCGGGGGCTGGTCGACGGGCTCGTACAGCTCGAGCGGTTCGTCGTCGGACTCCTACAGCGGGTCCTCCAGCGACTCCTACGGCTCCTCCTCGACCGGCTCGTACGGGTCGGACCCCCTGTCGGGCGGCTACAACGCGACCGGCGGCTACAGCACCCCGTCCTACGACGGCGGCTACGGCTCCTCCGATAGCGGCTACGGCTCCACCGGCTCCTCCGACAGCGGCTATGGCTCGACCGGCTCCGCCGACAGCGGTTACGGCTCCACCGGCTCCTCCGACGGCGGCTACGGTTCGACCGGCTCCTCGTCGTACGGCGGCGACTCCTCCACGTACGGCTCGGGCTCCGGGCGCCAGGACGACCCGCTCGGCGGCGGGTACACCGGTTCGTCGTCGGACTCCTACGGCTCCTACGGGGCCGGCCAGGACACCACCTCCTCCGGCGGCTATTCGAGCACGGGCGGCTACTCGACGTCCGGCTCGTCCTACGGCAACGGCTCTGGCTCGGGCTACTACGGGTCCTCCTCGACCCCGGGGCAGGGCTACGACCCGGCCTCCTCGACCCCGGGGACCCCGGGGACCGGGCAGCCGGCCGACGACGCGAACGCGACGCAGGCCTACCCGAGAAGCCCGTACGGCACCTCGTACGGCGACCGGAAGAACGACGAGCAGCACCCCGACGGCTGGGGGTCCTACGGCGACCACCGCAACGGCGGCTGACGCCTAACAGCGAAGAGGCCGTGGGCCCCGTGGTTCGTACGAACCACGGGGCCCACGGCCTTTCGCGGGCGAGGGTCGCTTTTCTCCGCCGAGCGGCCCGTGCCGGGAGACACGTCTTCCGCGGGATATAAGGATCCCGCCGAGGATCGGTTGGACTCCGGTTCGATTGCGTGGCAATCTCTTGACCGGTTCATCACTCTGCGTGAATCTCTCATGTGCACTCCGTGCACAACACCGAGCTCAGGAGGTCATCCATGCCCCTCAGGTTTGTGGGGATCGATCCAAGTACCAACGGGGATAACTGCCCCACCGTGTGGGTCGACGAAGCGAAGAGCGAGATCGTCATTCAAGGCTGGACCGCCGACCCCGATACTCGGAGGGAGTGCCTGGCGACCGGCCCGATCCCCGACCACGAGACGGTCCTGCGGCTTCCGGCGCGGATGGCACCGATCCTTAAGGAGGCGTGCGATGTCGCCGGAGGTCCCATCATTCAGTGACCTGCTGGCCGAGTGCGACGAGTCGGCCGTTCACCTGGAGATGCGGGACAGTTACACGCCCTCCGACCCCGTCTTCCGCGACTGGAAGGCGGGAGTGCGGATCGACGGGCCGAAGCACTACCCCGAGTGGTTCGGCCTCGTCAGCGCGACCGTCGCCCGTGGTGTCCAGATCCGGCGCCTCCGCATCGTGTCGGAACCACTGGCGGATTTCATCCGTTTCGAGTACGACGTAACGGTAGGGCTGAACGTCGCGGCCGGCGAGCAGGTACGGTGGCTGCCTCGCCGGCGGGCGTCGGATCTGGCCCTGCCGGGCAATGACTTCTGGGTATTCGACGGTCGGATCGTCCGATTCGGCTACTTCACGGGTGACGGGGAATTCGTCGGCCAGGACGTCTGGGAGGATCCTGACGTGGTGAAGCTATGCACCTCCGCCTTCGAGGCGGCCTGGGAGCGAGGGGTCGATCACGATGACTATCGCCCCGCCTGAACGGCCCCGACCACCGCGGAGAGCGGCCGTGCCCACGACGTCACCGTCGTCGTCCGTCCAGGCGGCCCGCCAGGCCATCGCCGACCGGCTGCGGGATATCAGGGTCGACGCCGGCCTGACCGCCAAGGCGCTCGCCGCCGCCGCCGAATGGGACCGCACCAAGGTCTCCAAGATCGAGCACGCCACGCGACCGCCGTCCGCCGACGACATCCGCCGCTGGTGCACCGTCTGCAAGGCCGACGACGAGGCCACCGACCTCGTGGCCTCGCTGCGGACCGTCGAGGGCGCCTACATCGAGTGGCGCCGCCTCCAGCGCACCGGCCTGCGCCGGCTCCAGGAGTCGCGCGTGCCGCTGTACGAGCGGACCCGCAACTTCCGGGTCTACTGTTCGCAGGTCGTGCCCGGCCTCTTCCAGACCGCCGCCTACGCCGGCGCGCTGCTGTCGGCCATCACGACCTTCCATGGCAGCCCCAACGACGTCGAGGAGGCGGTGGCCGCCCGCATGGCCCGCTCGCACGTCGTACGCGACGGCGACCATCGCTTCGCCGTGCTCGTCGAGGAGGCGGTCCTCCGCTACCAGGTCGGTGGTCCCGACACGATGGCCGGGCAGCTCCACCACCTGCTGGACGTCATGGCGCTGCCGTCGGTGTCGCTCGGCGTGATCCCCTTCGAGCACGGCGGCCGCCGGATCTGGACCCTGGAGGCCTTCAACATCTTCGACTCCGAGCGGGTGTCGGTGGAGCTGCTGTCGGCGGCGGTGACGGTCACCACCCCCGGCGAGGTGGAGCTCTACGAGAAGGCGTTCGGCGAGCTGACCGGGATGGCGCTCTTCGGCACGGAGGCGCGGACACTGATCTCCGCCGCGATCGACGCTCTCGACTGAAGTCGCGCGCCACACTTGGGCACACTCCTCGCACGCAGCGGCCCGGTGATTTTACCGTCACGGCAGGCGGCCAAGATCCCCGCGCGATGAGGAGACACCCATGGGTGAGGAGACCGTCACCGCGTTAATCGTCCGGCACCTTCGTGAGCTCCGAGGTGCTCTCGACCAAGCCGGATTCGAGACCACTCTCGACCATCCCCACGGCACGACCCCCTACCTCCGGGCCACCAACCGGCACGCGCCCGTCATGTCAGAGACGATCCGCTGTGAGCACCACATCGTCGACGGCGACGCGTACTGGTTCTTCTACTCCTGGGGCCAGCCGATCTGCCCGGCGGTGGACAAGGCCTTAGCGGCCCGGGAGATCAGCCGTGTCATCGGGAACCGCTGAAGACCGCCCACTCCCTCACCGGACGGACACATGAGCTACGACCAGGAACTGACAGAGTTCCGGCGAATCCTCGACGAGATGACCGTCGTCGGACACCTCCGCCGCGACGCGGAAATCGCCGAGTTGCACCGGCTGATCCAGCGCTACCCGGACGAAGCACGTGAGATCTGCGCGAAGTTCGGCGGTGCCTATGACCAACCCGCGTGAACGATCCGATGGGTCGGGCCCACGCGCACGGACCGGGCCGCGGTGGCGGTGACCATGCCCCGCCTCCGCGGCTCAACCATGTGCGTGAAAGTTTCACGCGTAAAGTTCAGCAACTTTGCTTGTCAGGTTAGGATCCGTGATCAGGTGCGCTCCCACCGTCCGATCTGTCCCCCTCGAGACGGAGAACGCGCATGCACCACCGAGGTTCCCGCCGGGCGCTCCGCGTCCTGACGCTGCTGTCCGCGGCCGTGCTCTTCCTGGTCCCCTGGGCCGACGCGGCCTTCGCCCACGGCTCGGTCGTCGACCCGGCCTCCCGCAACTACGGCTGCTGGCTCCGCTGGGGAAGCGACTTCCAGGACCCCAAGATGCAGCAGGAAGACCCCATGTGCTGGCAGGCGTGGCAGGACAACCCGAACGCCATGTGGAACTGGAACGGCCTCTACCGCAACGGCCTGGCCGGTAACTTCCAGGCCGGGCTCCCGGACGGGCAGCTCTGCAGCGGCGCTCTGACCGAGAGCGGCCGGTACCGCTCCCTGGACGTCCCCGGCGCGTGGAAGACGACCGACGTCCACAGCACCTTCTCGGTCCACCTGCTGGACCAGGCCCACCACGGCGCGGACTACATCCTCGTCTACGTCACCCGCCAGGGGTACAACGCCCTCACCCAGCCCCTGCGCTGGAGCGACCTCGAGCTGGTGCGCAAGACCGGCAAGTACGCTCCGGGCGGCGACTACATCGTCGACAGCCTCAGCGCCCCGGGCCGTACGGGCCGCCACGTCGTCTTCACGATCTGGCAGGCGTCGCACATGGACCAGGCGTTCTTCTTCTGCAGCGACGTGAACTTCACCTGATCGCCCATCCCGGCCGCCCGGTCTCCGCGCCGACGGGGGCCGGGCGTATTCCCGGCAGGCGCGGCCCTGACCCGTATCGGTCAACGCGAGGTTCCCCGCGGCAGGCCCCACGTAGCATCACCGATGTGATCACCACGCCAGAAGACGGACCGCGCCTTCTCGCCATCAGCGACCTCCACGTCGCGTACCCGGAGAACCGGAAACTGGTGGAGGAGCTGCGTCCGTACTCCGGTGACGACTGGCTGCTCGTCGCCGGCGACGTCGGTGAGAACCTCGACGACATCGAATGGGCGCTCGACACGCTGCGCCGGCGCTTCGCGACCGTCGTGTGGACGCCCGGCAACCACGAGCTGTGGACCCCGCGCGGCGACACGACCGGGCTGCGCGGCGAGGACCGCTACCTGCGGCTGGTCGAGCTGTGCCGGGGCATGGGCGTGCTCACGCCGGAGGACCCGTACCCGGTCTGGAGCGGCCCCGGCGGCCCGGCCGTGATCGCACCGCTCTTCCTGCTGTACGACTACACGTTCCGCCCCGCCGGCGCCGCCACCCAGGAGGCCGCGCTCGCACAGGCGTACGCGGAGGGCGTGGTCTGCACCGACGAGATCTTCCTGCATCCGGACCCGTACCCGAACCGCGAGTCCTGGTGCCGGGCCCGGCTGGCGGCGACCGAAGAGCGGCTGGCGGAGCTCGACCCGGAGCTTCCCACCGTGCTCGTGAACCACTATCCCCTCGTTCGGGAGCCCACCCGCGTCCTGCGGTACCCGGTGTTCGCCCAGTGGTGCGGAACCGTGCACACCGCCGACTGGCACGTGCGCTTCCGCGCGGCCGCGGCCGTCTACGGCCACCTGCACATCCCGCGGACCACCCACTACGACGGCGTACGGTTCGAAGAGGTCTCGGTCGGCTACCCGCGCGAGTGGCAGAAGCGGCCTGTGAAGCCTGCCCTACGGCAGATCCTCCCGGCGACGTCGTGATCGAGGAGTTGTTGCCGCCGGGAGCGGTGGGCGAGGAGACGTACGACGACGCGCCCGCGACGGCCCTGTTCCCCGAAGAAGAGGCGCTGCTCGCCCGCGCCGTCGACAAGCGCCGCAGGGAGTTCACCACCGTACGGGCCTGCGCGCGGGCGGCCCTCACACGACTCGGCGTCGCCCCCGCGCCCCTCCTCCCAGGGGAAGGCCGCGCCCCGATCTGGCCGGCCGGGATCGTGGGCAGCATGACCCACTGCGACGGCTACCGGGCGTCCGCCGTCGCCCGCGCCGGGGACCTCCTGACGATCGGCATCGACGCCGAACCCAACGGCCCGCTGCCCGACGGCGTCCTGGAAGCCGTCTCCCGCCCCGAAGAGCGCGCCTGGCTGACCGGCCTGCTCGCCGCGGAACCCGACGTACGGTGGGACCGCCTGCTGTTCAGCGCGAAGGAGTCGGTCTACAAGGCATGGTTCCCGCTGACCCGCCGCTGGCTGGGCTTCGAGGGCGCGAACATCACCGTGGACCCCGAGGCCGGCACGTTCGCCGCCGCGCTGACCGTCACACCACCGGAGGTCGACGGCCGCCCGCTGACCGGCTTCACCGGCCGCTGGCTCGCCCGCGACGGCCTCATCGTCACCGCCATCACCGTCACCCGCTAATTCGACCGGTCCGGTAATTCGACCGGTCCAGGCTCAGTCACCGCGATGCGCGTCCCTGTTGTTCCCTGTCGCCGGATGCCCGGGCCGTTTCGAGGGGGCGGGCCTTCAGCGGCGCGGGAATGGCGGCGATGTCCCTCTTCTGGTGACGTCGGCTCTTCCAACCGGCGAGATGGCGCACGGCACCTCTGTCGTGGCGGACGTCGGCACGCGGGTCTTGCAGGCCGGCGACGATGTCAGTGATCGGCAGGTCCTTGAGCAGCAGGCTCGGACAGCGGTCAGGTCCCGGCCGTCCTCGTCGAGGAAGTCGAACCGGACGTCCCCGATGTTGAGCTCCTTCCCTTGGCGATCCGAGCCGTACGGCGGCTTGCGCGCCGGTCCGTGTAGCGGGTCTCGGAGGCCGAGTCATATCGATCGTCCCCCGGGGACGGGCACCGCTCGGACCGTCCGTAGGTTCACAGGTTTCCTAGGATCTGATATGTCACGTAGCGGTCACGAGAGGGCGTCGAGTTGCCGTGGTTGCTCAAGATGACGAAAGCGGCGTGCACTCGATGACGGTTCGCCGGTGGGCAGTCGACGCCCTGACGGGCTGACCTCGCTCAGATTTTCGGATCACCGAGCGGAACACCGACGAGGATCGCTACTATGTGTACATGCTTGGTCGCGTACCGTCCGATCGTGTCGCATGAGCCGGAAACTTCGGCTGGCCGCCGGTCAGGTGGCGCGGACCGCGTCCGCCCGGGTCCTGCTGTGTGGTGGGGTGGATGAGAAGACCGGTGAGGCCCTGACGGCGCGGGCGGTGACCGAGCGGGTGGGCTGGGCCGCGGACCTGGTCGCCGACATGACCGCCGGCCTGCTGGCCGGGCACTGGAACGCCGAGGACGTGGCTCGACTGGCGGCCGGGGTGGATGAGGCGGGCCGTGTCTTGCCGTCGAATGCGTGGATGGCGTTGCGCCGCTTGGGCTGGGCCGTGAACGTCCCTGCGGGGGCCAAGGTCAATGACCGGATTGTGCGGATGGCTCAAGAGCAGGCCGGGCGGGTCCTGCGTGGTGCCCAGCACCGCGCCGAGATGGTCGTCGGGGTCCTCAACACCTGGCCTGCCGATCCGGCCAAGCGCATGGCGGTCGAGTGGGATGCCGTCCGTGAGGCGATCCCGGATGGCCGGTCCCTGTCTGGCAGCGTGATCAAGGCGCGCACCCGGCAGATCAGCGCCTTTCTCAACGCTCATGGGCGGTTTCCGGTCGATGTGTTCGAACTGGAGGAGGCGCCACGCGTGGCGCGGATGCTGGTGTTGGCCGCGGTGGACCGCCAGCAGGCCACCTTGGAACGCGCCGAAGACGACCCAGCCAGAGTGCTGTTGCGGGTGCAGTTGCCCACCCGCCCGGATCCGCGCTCGTACGCCGACTGGTCCTGGGTGGCCTGCCCTCTCACGTTGCCGCCCACCGTCCCGCCTGATTCGGTGCTGCACCTGCCCACTCTGCGCCCCGCCAGTCGGCCGGGCGGTGGCAGGGTGCACGCCGACCTGGCGTTCTCCTATCCCGTCCCCAAGGCCAAACGAACCGGGCACACCATCGCACTGGGCGTGGACTGGGGGCTGAATACTCTGCTCAGTGCCGGGGCTTGCCGTTTGCATCCCGACGGGACCATCACCGCGCTGGGGGCGGGGGCGATGTTTAGGGCTGGTGGGGTGATGGCCCGTCAGCACCGGCTGCGCCGCCACGGCGAACACCTGCACGCCAAAACCGACACCTACGAATGCCTCATCGGCGACCGGGAGGGCCACTACCTGACCGCCAAACACGCCGTCCTGACGGCCGAACGCCAACACGTGGCCGACCGCCGCACCGGCCTGAACGACGCACTCGCCTGGTCGGCCGCACGCTGGGCCGTGGACCAGGCGACCGCCGCGGGCGCGAGCGTGATCTATGTGGAGGATCTGCGGTCGATGGAGGCCAAGGGCATGGGCCGCACCCTCAACACCCGCCTCTCCCAGGCCGTGCGCGGGCAGATCACCGGCAACATGCGGCACCTGGCCGCCGAGACCGGCATCGCCGTCGTCACCGTTCCGGCCCGCAACACCTCCAAGCACTGCCCGCACTGCCTGCTGCCACTGCGGCACTGCAAAGCCCCCGACCGGCCCACCACACCCGGATGGAAATGGGCGATCTGCCCCGACCCGCAATGCGGCTGGCAGGGCGACCGTGACCACGGCGCGTGGCGGCGCATCGCCGCCCGTGGCCTGGCGCACCAGCACAACACCACCGTCGTCGACCGCGCCACCGGCCACATGGCCATCGGCCGCGTCATCGACACGCTCGAAGCGGGCGCGGTCATCACCCCGACCGCCGCTCCCAAGGCCAGCGGGGGTGACCGGTCCAAGACCGGCCCCACCCCGCGCCGAACCCCACGCCCCGCGCCCAGGCGACGCAGGGCACCCTCCACCCCCGGCCCCCAAAGGCCGGCGGGTCAGCGTCCGGAGGGACACGCTCACACGGACCACAAGCCGCCCCGCGCGGCCTGCCGGCACCAGGGCGTGCACACGATCAGCTCAAACACCCCCACCGCCGGCCGGCACCGGCCAAAAGGAGCGGCACTGGGCGCAGGCTTCCACCTGCACGCCCACGCCACCCCACCCCGGTGGGCAGATCCCCCAGTCACAACACCCCAATGTGACTAGCGATCCCTAGGCTGATCAGAGACGCTCAGGGAGTGATCTGGAGTCTCCTCGGGGCGATCGCCGCGGCCGTGTGTTTCGGCACGGCGAGTGTGCTGCAGGCGCTGGCGGCGCGCACCGCGCCGACGAGCACGGGCGTCGACCCTCGCCTGTTGGTCCGCCTGGTCCGTCGGCTTCCGTTCCTGCTCGGTACAGGCCTGGACCTTCTGGGCTTCGTCGCCGAACTGGCCGCGCTGCGGTCGTTGCCGCTGTTCGTGGTGCAGGCGATGGTCGCCGGGAACCTGGCGGTGACCGCGGTGGTCGCCGCCCGGGTCCTGCACTTTCGGCTGGCGGTGCGAGAGTGGGCCGCCGTGGCGGCCGTGTGCATCGGCCTGGCTCTGCTGGGACTGGCCGCCGGGCACGAGAACCCGGCGGCGGTGAGCCTGACGTTCCGGATGGCGCTGCTCGGGTGTGTCGCCGTGATCGCCGTGATCGGGGTCGCAGCGGGGCGGCTTCGCGGAGCGATCAGGTCTGCGGTGCTCGGACTGATCGCCGGACTGGGCTTCGGTCTGGTGGCCATCGGCGCACGGGTCCTGGTGAGCCTGTCTCCTCTTGATCTCCTGCGAGACCCGGCGACGTACGTCGTGGCGGGCGGCGGGCTGGTGGCGTTCCTGTTCTTCGCGACCGCGCTGCAGCGCGGCTCGGTGACCACGACCACCGCGGCGATGGTCGTCGCCGAGACCGTCGTGCCCGCGCTGGTCGGGGTTCTCCTTCTCGGCGACGGCACCCGTCACGGATACGCCTGGAGCGCCGTGCTGGGATTCGTCATCGCCGTCGGCGGCACGCTCGCCCTCGCCCGCTTCGGCGAACCCACCACGGAGACCGACGAGATGAGACCTTCCTCAGCGTCCCTTCAGTGAGCCCACGTCCGGAGGGGCTAGTCCGCCGCGTTCTGAGCCGAGCGGGCTGGCCTCTGGCCGCGAGATGCCACCGATTCTGCCTGACCAAGGCGAACCTCTGCGACTGGATGCCAATCCCACCGCCGTTCTGCCCCTTCTTGAACGATAAGACTGACAGCGCTGACGGTGGCGTTGCACGGCGGCAGTTCATACCCAAGAGCATCGATCAAAGGCTGAGCAGGTTGATTCGTCGTGCTGTAACACAATGTGACATGAGGCATCCACGTCTTAGATTCGCGCAGACTGAGTTTTCCAGTTACCTCACACGTGGCTGTTTCCAGCATCTCAACGAGCGGTTGCAGGGCATCCCCGGGATCGACCCTTACCATGATTGCTTCCGGGTGATAGATAATCTTTCGAAGGCTTACGGGCATCGGTTCGATGACGGACGCACGTTGTGAAGCTCGATCGGCGAGCTCAGCCAAGGCGCTCGATGAGAGTTCTTCGGTGTGACCAACGACCAGGGTTGTCATATGCAGCCAACGTAGTGGCGTCATATGGAGGCCGGTGAACTGGGACAACCTCTCCTGAACATACTGAGCTTGATGGCATACACGAGGGTCGGCGCCGAAGAGAACATGCCAGTAGGCGACTCCCTGACCAGGCCCGGGCTCTGAGCGACTATGCCACCGGTCGATCATCTGCTTAGGCAATGGGCTCATCAATTCACCCTTCCGGAGTTCTCAGTCAGCGCACCAGCATTGAACTCACGTATTTGATGGAGCAGACTAACGGCTGCAGGGCTCTTCAGGAACCTCCGTTGTCGAAGGAGGCCTGCCAGATCTGCGAGATACCGAGTGACTGTCGCCATACGGAACTCCGGCTCTAGTGTCAAAAGAGGTTCGACCTGCTCAACTGCACCGTCCAGCGAGCCCTTCATCAGGTGGGCGATCTCCGAACCGACCCGGATCTGCCCCCATAGGCTGGGTGACCGTGGCGTTCCGGCCGCCCACGTGGCGTCAGCCGTGGCGACTGCTTGAAGCGCCGCATCGGGGTCACCGATGCGAGTCAACACGGAGATCGCCAGAAGCGCCTGCCTCGGCCGCGGAAACGACCACACACAGGTCTCCGGACCTGGGTTTGCGAGCTCATCGGCTGCCCGTTCAGCTTTAGCGAGCGCCTCACGTGCTCGCCGGACGTCTCCAAGAAGGCCGGCCGCTCGGGCCTCGTAGCTTGCCAACATCGCTCGGACGGGTGATGGAGCGCTGTGCTCGAATCCTCGCCGAGCCAGGTCCGCCGACTCCACGAACTTGTTTCGCCATCGCGCCGTCTTCGCCAGTGCGGCCCATGCGAATGCTTCGTTGGCCTCCGCTTCCTGCGCTGCAAGCAGCGCCGCCTGACCGAAGATCTCGGCTACTCGATCCTGGTTGAGATCACCGAGGATCACACAGGCGTGCGCGAGGAGATCTGCGTCCACGCGAAACAATTCGCGGGTCTCCCGCAGGCGCTGCTTCCCTGATCGCAGTAACTCCTGGACTTGACCGTGAAGCCGAACGACATCGGCGATAAGTCGCCCTGCCGGTGTACATGCATGGTCCTGGGCGAGCCGCGCCGTCGTCTCGAGTAGGTGATCTATAGCGTCTCGGCTTGTGTTCGTCGCGGCGAGCCAAGACGTGAGCGCCAGCGCGTCCGCCAAGGTCGGTGCGTCACTGGGATTTCCTCTGTCGACGGCGGGATCATCGCCGAACAATGCCGCGTGAGACAGTCCAAAGACCCGGCAGTACAGCTGGGCATAGAGGTCTCCGGGCTTGTGATCACCGGCTTCGTAGCCCCGTACATACCGCTGAACGCTCTCGACACTGGGCAGGGCGCGCCGTGTGTCGGCATCAGCCGCCCGGACGAGGCGGACGGCCATCGTCTTCTGGCTCCACAGCCGGCGCTTACGTTCGTCGCGTAGCCGGATGGCCCAGGTCGGAACCTCGCCGCCTCCGGTCATCACTACGGCCACCTCTAGTCGATGACGAAAATCCGTCTCCTAATTTATCCCCCTGTCATTGAAACCACTCGCGGCCAGGCTGAGACCAACAGGGCGGCGACCAAGACAGGAACCCCGTCCCATACCGAGGCACGAGGAAGGAGGAACTGTGACCTCAGACAACCGCAATCTCGGCATATTAGTGGAATTGTGCCGCGAGCTCATCAAGCTCGGCGTCAACGTCGGCCTGAGCGATGCGCGCCCAGCGTTGTCCGTACGCGGCGACCTGATCAGCAAGAAGGTATGGATCGAGATCGATCAATCCGGGGAGTCGTTCGTATGGCGCCGGAACGATCAGGCCCGCCACTCGGTCGGTGATCCTGCAGGCGCGGCGGCAAAGATCGCAGAGTACGTGAAGGGACGGGATATTGATTCCGGTGAGACGCGGTGATCTCTGTCTCCGCTTCCGTCCTGAGTCGACGATTCCCGGGTCTGGTGTTCTGGTTCGGCCACAGAACGGGGACTTGGTGGACGCTCGTGTACACACCGAGAGGATGGCGACTGGTCGAGGCGAATGATCCGGATGAGCTGACCCGAGCAGTCATCCACTCCCACGGGTGGCCGTGGCCTTGTCCGCGCCAGGGAGCCCGCTGGAGCCTCGGTGTCCGATCACGCCCGTGAGGCTTCTCGCGGTCGCGTCAAGGCCGTTCCCGTCTGGCGTCAGGCGGGAACGGCCTTACGGCCGACGTTCAGCGAAGCCGACCGCACGGCGCAGCCACTCCTCCTGGTAGGCATCCTGTTCCGCGACGGTTCCGACTTTTGAAGCGGGGGCCGGCGAGAATATGTATCGATACGGAAGTCGTAGGCGGAGATAGCCGAGGAGGTTGCTGATCAGCATCAACGTCGGCGACCTGTATCTGATGACCAGTTCCGCCCCACCGCCCATCTGACGGCTCATCTGGGTTGGCCAAGAATCGATCCTCGCGCCGACGACCAGGAACCGAAAGCCCTGCGCCTCAGGGTTCTCACGAAGGGCTCTGAACGCGTCGAACAGATCGCTTCCAGATCCTGTCCAGACCCGCCTGTTCTTGTCGCTCGCCTCAACGCGCCACTCCCCCGAATCCTCGGCAACCGCGACCACGGACCAGGTCTCCGGATCTCCGTGAGGGGTGAGCACAGAGATTTCTTCCCTCAATTCATCAGCCACCGAACAACATCCGTTCTCCAGCCGAAGTCTCGCCTCGATACCCTCGCAGTGGCATCAAACCGCCTTCAAGGGTGCGGCACCATGCGGATGCGCGGATCAGAGCCGGACGGCTCCGGAGCGGAGCCTGTCCTTATTCGCGGACGGGCTGGCACCTGCCTGCCCGCAATGGCCCGTCGCGAGGTATCGGCGTACGGCTTCGCGTACAGAGCCAGGTAGTACAGGTAAACATGCCGAGGTGATCAGCGTCTCGGTGGTGGTGCCGTAGTGTTGATCATGGACTCTGCCGGGTCGTCTTGATCGTCTGGCAGGTCGTCGTGGCGCTGAAGTCCTCATGATCAAGGTTGGTGAACTCGTTGCCCGAGGGGCAGAGCACAGATGAGGCCGTAGAGGCCGGACGGCTGCGCCGCCTGTTCCAGTTCTTCGCCGACACGCAGTGCCGGGGCCGCTCCGATGGTCTACGAGACGCTGAGCAAAGGCGTAGCCGGCAATGACGCTTTGCTCGACATGCTCATGCGCACGCCCAGCGAGCAGCGGCGGCCCAGCCTGCTGTTCGCTGCGGTGAACCTCATCCTGGCCGCGCATCCTTGACGCGGCGCTCGCGGCCTATTACCCGGTGCACGGCGGCCGGCGGCCGGTGGACGAGCATCTCGTCGCGGCGTTCGCCGCTTCTGCGCCGAGCACGAGGACGAACTCGGTCGGCTGCTGCGCACCAAGTCCACCCAGACCAACGAGATCCGCCGATGCGCGGCTCTCCGGCTCGGGCTCGGTCACGTCCACCAGCACTGGCCCGGACCACTGGCCCTGGCCGAGGCTGCTGGACGGCCTACCGGGCCGCGAGCCCGTCGTGGTCTCCACCGCTTCCCTGCTCAGCTACCTCAACGCCGGCGCCCGGACCGCCTTCCTCGGCCGGCTTGACGAGCTCGCCCAGCGGCGCCCGGTGGCCTGGGTCTTCGCCGAAGCCCCCGGTCTCGTCGCCACCACCGGCCTCTCCGTGTCCGCCCTGCAGGGGCCGTTGGCCGGGCGCAATGGCCTCTATCTGGTCGGTGCCAGCCTGCGCGACGCGGGCCGGCACGACGACAGCCTGGTCGCCATGGCCGACCCCTACCTGCGCTGGCTCGCCCCGGCCCGGACCCCCGCCGACGACTTCCAGTGGCTGCCCGCCGACTGACCACCAGGCGTGCCCGCGCCGTCGGCCGGTCCGAGGGCAGGCCGGCCCAAGTCGCCGGACAGCTTGAATGCCCCCGGGTTCCCGCCCCACGGCAGGCCGCCGGCCAAAGATCGTGCCCGCCCCTCCGTCGCTGCGTACGGTCGGGGTATGGCGGCAACCGAACGCGAGTGGATCAGGCAGAGAGACGCTTCCTTTCGCTTGCCCTCGCCTGTCGAGGAGCTGGTGGATTCTCGGCTGGCTGATCGCTCGGTACGGCTGTTGCTCAAGCGGGATGACCTGATCAACCCGGAGATTCCTGGGAACAAGTGGCGCAAGCTCAGGTACAACCTCGAAGCCGCCCAGCGCGATCTACGAGACGCTGCTGACCTTCGGGGGCGCCTACTCCAACCACATCCGGGCGACTTCGGCCGCCGGTCACCACTTCGGGTTCAGGACGATCGGGGTTATCCGCGGCGAGCCGCACGAGCCGTTGAACCCTGTGCTGGCCTATGCCGTCGAGCATGGTATGACCCTGACGTACTGGGACCGTACGACCTACCGACGTAATCATGAGGCGGACGTCGTGCAACGGCTACACGATGAGTTCGGTGAGTTCTATCTGCTGCCAGAGGGAGGAAGCAACGCTCTGGCACTACGAGGATGCGCGGAGATTCCCGAAGAGATCACCGAGCACTTCACCACCATCTGCTGCCCGGTGGGAACGGGTGGCACCTTGGCCGGTATTGCCGCAGGACTCCAGGTCGGACAGGAGGCGATCGGGTTCTCCGCGCTCAAGGGAGGCGGGTTCCTCAACGAAGAGGTCCGAGAGCTGCAAGAGCAGGCCTACGGTCGAGAACGCGGTCGCCGGCGGATCGAGCTTGACTACCACTTCGGTGGATACGCAAAGCAGAAACCGGAACTGACCGCGTTCATCGATGACTTCGCCGACAAGCACGGCCTGCGACTGGATCGCATCTATGGCGCAAAGATGATGTACGGCGTCTTCGACCTTGTTGAGCGTGGTCGATTCGCCAAAGACTCAGTCATTGTCGCAGTCATTACCGGCATCGCAGGGGATGTCTAAGGCTTCTCGCAGCACGCCAGATCAGGGGCGTGGATGACGGACGAGTCGGCCTGTAGGCCGGGTTCTGTGCCTCCGCTCGCGCGGAGCGACGGTCATCCATCTAGGGCCGCCGTTGCCGGCGGCCTCGAGCGGTCTACCCGCAGGCCTCGGGCGGGCCGCCCTCGAACGCCTGCGCGGGCCCGCCGAGGCGGGCCCTTCTTGACCTTGCTCCGGGTGGGGTTTGCCGAGCCGCCCCAGTCACCTGGGGCGCTGGTGGTCTCTTACACCACCGTTTCACCCTTACCTCCGGCAGGCGGAGGCGGTCTGTTCTCTGTGGCACTTTCCCGCGGGTCGCCCCGGGTCGGCGTTACCGACCACCCTGCCCGGTGGAGCCCGGACCTTCCTCGTCGGAGCGAAACTCCGACGCGACCGTCCGGCCGACTCGTCCGTCTCGGATCATTTTACCAAAGGGCCTGGTTTTCGGCCGCCTCGCGCAAGTGGTGGGTGTCGTTGAGGGACCGTACGACGGCGGGGCCGTCGGCGTACCAGTCGACGACCGACAGCGATCCGACGTCCAGGTGCATCCGGTACAGCGCGGAGGGCGGGGCGTCGAGGGCCAGGCGGACGAGCGTCTTGATCGGTGTCACGTGCGACACGACCAGGACGGTCTGTTTCCGGTAGCGGACCAGGAGCTTGTCGCGGGCGGTGCGGACGCGCTTGACGGTGGCGTCGAAGCTCTCGCCGTACGGGGGTGCGACGGACGGGTCGGCGAGCCAGGCGTCGAGTTCGGCGGGCCAGCGTTCGCGGACCTCGGCGAAGGTGTAGCCCTCCCAGTCGCCGAAGTCGGTCTCGCGCAGGTCGTCCTCCGTGCGGACCGGAACGTCGATGACCTGGGCGATCTCCTGGGCGGTCTGCAGGGTCCGTTTGAGGGGCGAGGTGACGATCACGTCGATGCCCCGCCCGGTCAGGGCCTTCCCCGCGGCTCGGGCCTGGGCGAGGCCCGTGTCGGTCAGTGGGATGTCGCCGGTGCCGGCGAACCGGCGTTCGCCGGAGAAGGGCGTCTCGCCGTGCCGGAGCAACAGCGTCGTCGTCGGTTCGGTCGTCGGCGGCGCCCATCCGGTGCTGGTGGTGGGCGGGTCCGGCTGCTCGTCGTCCTCGACGGTCGACGGCGCCCAGGTACGGCCCTCGGCGGCGGCGTCCATGGCCTCATTGGCGAGCCGGTCGGCGTGCTTGTTGCGCTCCCGGGGGATCCAGGTGTAGCGGACCGACGAGAGTCCGGAGGCGATCCGCTGCGCCTGGAGGGCCAGCGGCTTCATGTCCGGATGCTTGATCTTCCAGCGGCCGGACATCTGCTCGACGACGAGCTTGGAGTCCATCCGGACCTCGACGTCGGCGCCGGAGTCGAGCTGGGCCGCGGCCTCCAGGCCGGCGATGAGGCCGCGGTACTCGGCGACGTTGTTGGTCGCCACCCCGACGGACTCGGCCCGCTCGGCGAGGACCTGACCGGTCAGGGCGTCGCGGACCACCGCGCCGTACCCGGCCGGGCCGGGGTTGCCGCGCGATCCGCCATCGGCTTCGACGATGAGTTTCACAGGCCGGATTCCGGGGTGCGGACGAGGATCCGGCGGCACTCCTCGCAGCGGACGACCTCGTCCTTGGCCGCGGCGCGGATGGCGTTCAGCTCGACGGTGTTGAGCTGGAGGTGGCAGCCCTGGCACTGGCCGCGCAGCAGGGCCGCGGCGGCGACGCCCCGGTGCTGTTCGCGCAGCTTCTCGTAGAGCTTGAGCAGGTCGTCGGGGACGTCCCCGCTGACACCGGACCGGGCGGTGCGGGTCAGCTCGGCCTGGCCGTCGATCTCCTGGTAGGCGGCGTCGCGGCGCTCGGCCAGCTCGGCCAGCTCCTTGTCGGCGGCCTCCTTGTCCGTCTCGACGGCGCGCAGGCGGTTCTCCGCCTCCTCGCGGCGCTCCATCACCTCGAGGACGATCTCCTCGAGGTCGGACTGCCGCTTGTTCAGGGACGCGATCTCGGACTGGAGGTTCTCCAGGTCGCGAGCGGAGGAGACCTGGCCGGAGTCGAGCCGCTTCTGGTCGCGCTCGGCGCGGGCGCGGACCTGGTCGACGTCCTGCTCGGCCTTCTTCTGCTCCCGGTCGATGTCGCTGATCTCGGTCTGGGCGGCGACGAGCGCGTCGGCGACGCCGCCGATGCGCTCCTCGACCTTCGCGATCTCCGCGAGCTCAGGGAGGCCGCGCCTCCGGTGGGCGAGCCGGTCCAGTGTGGTGTCCAGCTCCTGCAGGTCGAGGAGGCGCAACTGGGCTTCAGGTGCTGCTTTCACGAATTTCCTTCATGGGATCGAAAGGTCCACGCGTCGGTCACGACGGTGGAGATCCGGGTCTCCACGCCAGTCTGGCGCACCAGGCCCGCCGCGTCGCCGAGCCACGGCCATTCCGTCGCCCAGTGTGCGGCGTCGACGAGCGCAATACCCCCATCTTCGCGGAACTCCGACGCCGGGTGGTGACGGAGGTCGGCCGTGAGGTAGACGTCGGCCCCCGCGGCCCGCGCCGTGCCCAGCAGCGAGTCGCCCGCTCCCCCGCAGACCGCGACCGTACGGACCGGCGCCTCCGGGTCGCCCGCGACGCGGAGACCGGCGGCCGTGGCGGGCAGGCCCTTCGCCGCCACGTCCGTGAACTCCCGGAGCGTCACGGGGGCGGGCAGCTCGCCGATGCGCCCGAGCCCGCGGCGCGGGTCGTCGGCGGACGGGCTGAGAGGGCGCAGCGGCCCGGTGAGCCCGACGGCGCGGGCGAGCGCGTCGGACACGCCCGGGTCGGCGACGTCGGCGTTGGTGTGCGCGGTGTACAGGGCGGTGCCGGCGGTGATGAGCCGGTGCACGATGCGGCCCTTCGGCGTGGTGGCCGGCACGCCGTGCACGGGCCGCAGCAACAGCGGATGGTGGGTGACGATCAGGTCGGCGCCCCAGTCGAGGGCCTCGTCCACCACGGCGGTCACCGGGTCGACGGCGAACAGCACCCGGCGGACGACGGCGTACGGATCGCCGCAGACCAGGCCGACGGCGTCCC
This sequence comes from Actinoallomurus vinaceus, assembly GCF_039542055.1. Lineage (NCBI taxonomy): Bacteria > Bacillati > Actinomycetota > Actinomycetes > Streptosporangiales > Thermomonosporaceae > Actinoallomurus > Actinoallomurus vinaceus. The sequence continues at coordinate 242,234 of NZ_BAABHK010000006.1, read as the reverse complement.
ACGACTCCGCCCAGGCGGGGTCGTAGCGGCCTTCCAGGAGTGTGATGATGTCGGCCAGTGTGGTGGGCACCCTCCGCAGCGTACCGTCCGAGATCGCGGGAATCGCGCATACCAAGATCACTAGAATCGCGCATAGCATCGGCGGGGCCCCGGTGCGGAATCCTGGTGCCCGGCCGAACGTTGGAGGTTGCGTGAAATCACCGTTTCGACGGCGCCGCAGGCGTCCGCGTAAGCGTCCCGCTGTTGCCACTGAGCCGGAAGTGATCGACTGGCCGAAGGACGGCAGCGGCAAAGGCAGTGGCCTGATGTCGGCGATCCGGGGCGACTCGTCGTCCGGCGCCGGGTTCGGGCCGGGAATGTTCGCGGACCTGCAGGCCGCGTTCGGTGGTGCGGGCAAGCAGATCCAGCTGGAGGAGCAGGAGAAGGAGAAGACGCGCCGGCATGAGCTGCACACGCACAGCACGCCGGGCCGCGACGACCTCGACTCCGGCACCATCAGGATCACGAAGCGCCGTGAGCCGGAGGACGAGGAGAAGTAGCGCCCGCGGTATTTTCTCCTACCCTTACTCGAACATTCTTTCGAGTTGAATCTATCCTGACGTTGTGACCGCGTACGTGCCGCCCGGCTGGCCTTCGGGAGTGCATCCACCGGGCTCCGAGAGATTCGAGGACACGGCGGTGGCCTGGCTGTTCGACCTGGTGCCGCCCGAATACCGCAGGTACGGCGTGCTGCGGCGCTATCCGGTCGTGCTCTCGCGCATGGCCCGTCAGCACGTCGGCGCCGCGCTGGAGGCCGCGCGCGAGGGATTCCGTACGGCGCGCGCCGAGCTGTCGGACCTGGTCCCCGCTCACGGGCTGGAGTCGGTGCTCGAGATCTACCGCCGCGAGGGCACCCGCCTGGCGGCGGTGGCCCGTGCGGTGGAACTGGTGGACACCGGGCTGCGCGGCGGCACGTTCACCCCCAAGCTCTGAGCGGTCGGCACGATCCTCCGGCCCCGGGCTCCAGGGAACCCGCGACCCGGCTGAAAGGATTCGGAAAAGGTCGCTCCCGCCCAGGCTCCGGGCGACTCGGCCGAAAAGATCCTGAAAGGTCCCTCCCGCACTATGCTCCGGGGCTCCGGGGGACTCTCGAGCCGGGCTGTGAGGATCCCGAAAACGTCAGCCGGACGCCCGGAACAGGTGGGCGGCCGCCCCGCGGTTGGGCACGCCGAGCTTGCGCAGGATGCGCGACACGTGGACGCCGACGGTCCGTTCGCTGATGAACAGTGTCTCGGCGATCTGCCGGTTGGTCCGCCCGCTGCTGAGCAGCGTGAGCACCTCGGCCTCCCGCGCGGTCAGCCCCGGCACGGACTCCTCCGCCGGGACGAGGTCCAGCCGCGCTCGCCGCGCCAGGTCCTCGACGTTCTGACCCACCCCGCCGGCGCCGAGTGCGCCGATGGTCTCCCACGACGCACGCAGCGCCTCGACCGCCTCGTCGCGCGGGCCCCGCACGGCCAGGATCGCCTCCGCCTCCCGGAACCTGCAGTACGCCGCGCGGTAGGCCTCGCCGAGGCGTTCCCACACCTCGGTCACCGATCGCCACAGCGCCGGATCCGGCGTGCCGAGACGAGTGGCCTCAGCCTCGGCCTGCAGGGCGTACGCCTCCGCCTCGGGCGTGGCGGGCATCGCCGCCAGCAGCTCCCGGCACTCCTCCAGCAGCGGCTCGGCCTCGCCCCGTACGGTCGCCTCCACGAGGATCCCCGCCGAGCACAGCTCCGGGCCGATCCTCGTGAACTCGCTGCCCCGGATGACGTCGAGCCCGGCCCGTACGTGCGTCCGCGCGGCGGACAGGTCCTTGTCGAGGATCGCCAGCCGGGCCCGGCAGGCGTGGTAGGCGCTGGCCAGGTCGATGCCGTCGGTGCGGTCCACCGTCTCGGCGAGGCTGGCCAGGTGGCGCCGCGCGCCCTCCCCGTCGCCCCGGCGCAGCTGCAGCTCGGCCATGGCGAGGGTGACGCCCCAGCGCTGCCAGGGCGGCGCCTCGATGTCCATCACCTCGCCGGCGAGCCGATCGGCGTCGGACCAGCGGCCCAGGCGGATCAGCGCGGCGAGCGTGTTGCCGGCGGCGCACAGGCAGGTCGTCCGGCCGTATCCGAGACCCCGGCAGATGCTGACGCCCTCCATGCCGACCTCGGCGGCCCTGGCCCAGTCACCCGCCCACAGCAGCGCGTCGGTGTAGTTGACGTAGGCGCGGCCGATCTCCCAGGCGTCGTCGCGCTCCTTGGCGCTGCGCAGGGCCTCGGCGAGCTCGGACAGGCCGGTGGTCACCTCACCGAGCATGCCGAGGCTGACGCCCATGGTGTTGCGGGCGTGCCCCTCGATGTCGCGGGCACCGACCGCGGCGGCCGCCTCGATGGCCTCCCGGCAGGAGGCCACGGACTCGCGGTACCGGGCCTGGATCATCAGGGCGTGGCCCTGCAGCCCGCGGACCCGGGCGCGTTCGCGGGCCGACTCCTCGGCCGGCAGCAGCGCGATGGCCTTGTCGTAGGCGGCGGACGCACCCGCCATGTCGCCGGCCACCCAGCGGATCCGGCCCATGAGCGTCCACAGGCTCGCCGCGCAGGCGGGCGCGGTCGCCGGGTCGACCTCGGCCATCGCCTCCTCGGCGAGGCGGGCGGCCCGGTCCACCTCCCCCGCGGCCGTCGCGGCATCGGCGGCCCGGCGCATCAACTCGGGGTGGGGCATCCCGGCGCGGGACTCGGCGTCGGGCACCTCCGGCCACAGCCGGAGCGCCCGCTCGTAGTGGGCGAGCGCGACGGCCCAGGCGTACGTGGCCTGTGCGGCCCCGGCGGCGCCGACGAAGCCGCTCAGCGCCCGTGCCGCGTCGCCGGCGGCGTGCCAGTGGCGGGCCAGCTCGGCGGACGGGCCCCGCTTCTCCAGCGCCGTCGCGACGGCGACGTGCAGCCGGGCGCGCTCCCCCGGCAGCAGTTCGGCGTGCAGCGCCTCGCGCAGCAGCGCGTGCCGTACGTCGTATCCGTCGCCCGTGACGACGAGGAGCCGGTGGGCGACCGCCTCGTGCAACGCGTCGTCCAGCTCCACGGGGGACAGCCGGGTCACCGCGGCGATGAGCTCCTCGTCGCTGACCCGGCCGATGGTGGCCACGGCGCGCAGCACGCGCCGGGTCTCCGGGGCGAGGCGCTCGACGCGGGTCAGCAGCACCTCGCGGAGGCTGGCCGGCAGCTCCTTCGTGGTCGGCCCGGCGGCCACGAGCTCCTCGACGAAGAACGCGTTCCCCTCCGACCGGTCGAACAGCGAACCGACCTGCCGCGTCGCGGGCCGGGTGCCGAGGATCCCGGCCACCTGGGCGGCCACCTCGTCCCGGGACAGGCCGGCGAGCTCGATCCGCTCCGCGTGCCCCGAGCGTTCCAGCTCCAGGACGGTGCCGTGCAGTGGGTGGTCGCGCCCGACCTCGTCGCTGCGGTACGTCCCGACGATCAGCAGGCCGGCACGGCGCAGGTTGGCGCCCAGCAGCGACAGCAGGTCGGCGGAGGCCGGGTCGATCCAGTGCAGGTCCTCCAGGACGAGCACGGCCGGGCGCAGCGCGGCCATCCGCTGGAACAGCCCCAGGGCCAGCTCGTACAGGCGGCCGCGTTCGGCGCCGTCCCGGCGGGCCGGCGGGCGCCCGCACAGTTCGGGCAGGAGGGCGCCGAGCTCGCGCGGCGCCTCCCCGAGGACGTGGGCCAGCTCCTCGGCCGTCAGCTCGTCGGCCAGCGGCCGGAGCGCGGCGACGAACGGCGCGTACGGCGCGGCCCCCTCGGCCAGGTCGAGGCAGCCCCCGGTGAAGACCAGGGCGTCGCGCCGTCGGGCGCGCTCGATGAACGTCGCGACCAGGCGCGACTTGCCGATCCCGGCGTCCCCCGCGACGAAGAGCAGGACGGAGGAACCGCCCTGCGCCTGGGTCAGGGCGGCGTCGAGTCGGTCGAGCTCGGCGTCACGGCCGATGAGCGTGGGACACGAAACCCGCCTTGTCACATGGTGAGTATGAACCACGTACGTCGTACACGTAGTTGAAAAGTAAGCAATTATGCTGATGCACTCGATCGGCGGCCTAGTGATCATTAGGCCATCGGCAGTCGACACGGAGGACGACGATGGGGACCGTGCAGGTCCAACCGCACGACAGTACCGGCCGAACGCGCGTACGGGAGGAGCAGGTTCGCCCCCTGTACGCCGCGACCCTCGCGGCGCTGGGCCCGCAGCCCGGCACCCGCCTGCTGCACGTCGGATGCGGAACCGGCACGGCACTGGCCTTGGCGGCGTTCACCGGCGCCGACCTCGCCGGGAGCGACCCCGCGGCGGACCTGCTGTCGGTGGCCCGCGACCGGCTGCCCGACGTCGACCTGCGCGCCGCCGAGAACATCGAGCTGCCCTACGACCGCGGCTGCTTCGACCAGGTCATGGCGTTCGACGCCATCCAGTACGCCGCGTCCCCGGCGGTGGCCGTGGCGGAGCTGGCCCGGGTCACCCGCCCGGGAGGCGTCGTCGCGATCGGCCTGTGGCACAACTGGTCCGGCCGCGAGGCGAGCGCCTTCCTCAGCGCCGTACGGGGCCGGGTGCCCACGCCGCCTACGGAGGGGCCGCCGGTGCACGACCTGTTCCGGCTCCGGGAGGTCATGGTCGAGGCGGGGCTGGACGTCTTCGCCAGCGCGGAGGTCACCCACCGGCACGACTTCGCCTCCCTGGACAGCGCCTGGCACTCCATGACGGCCTCGCCGAACGTCGCGCGCGCCATCCAGATCATGGGCATCGAGGCCGCGCACGAGATCTTCATGGCGAACTTCGCGACCATGCAGCGCGCCGACGGCTCGATCCAGCAGGAGCACCTCTTCCAGTACGCCCTCGGCCGCGCCACGAGCTGAGCTCCGCGGAGTCACGCGCCGTCCGCCAGGTGCCCCGGATCGGCCTGTAGGGCGGTGGAACCGGCGCTATCGTTACCTCTCGCGTGACCGACGGTAAAGACCGAGAGGACGACCAGATGCCTGAGGGCCATCCGCTGCGACCGGGCGACCCGGCGCGGCTCGGGGCCTACCGGCTCGTGGAACGTCTCGGGGACGGCACCCAGGGGGTCGTCTTCCTCGGCCGGGACGCCTCCGGCGCCCATGTGGCGATCAAGCTGCTGCACGCCCGCATGGCGGCCCACCCCGACGCGCGCAACCGGTTCGTCCGGGAGCTGGCCGCCGCCAAGAAGGTCGCCCGCTTCTGCACCGCCCAGGTCCTGGACGCCGACCTCGCCGGCGACCAGCCGTACATCGTCAGCGAGTACGTCGAGGGCCGGTCGCTGCGCGCGGAGATCCTCACCGAGGGTGCGCGCTCCGGCGGAGCGCTGGAGCGGCTGGCGATCAGCACGCTGACCGCCCTCGCCGCGATCCACCAGGCCGGGGTCGTCCACCGGGATTTCAACCCGCAGAACGTCCTGCTCGGAGCGGACGGGCCCCGGGTCATCGACTTCGGCATCGCCCGCGCCCTCGGCGCCGCCCGGAAGAACGAGAGCAACAGCCTCGGCACGCCCGCGTACATGGCGCCGGAGCAGGTGACGGGCGGCGAGATCGGGCCGCCGGTCGACATGTTCGCCTGGGGTGCCACGATCCTCTTCGCCGCGACCGGCCGCCCTCCGTTCGGCAACGAGTCGGTGCCCGCGGTGATGGACCGGATCGTACGCGCCGACCCGGACGTCACCGCCCTGCCCGAACCCCTCCGATCGGTGGTCGCCGCGTGCCTGGCCAAGGACCCGGCCCGCCGGCCCACCGCCCAGCAGGCCCACGCCGCCCTGCTGGGCCAGGATCCCGTCGACGGACTCACGCCTCCCCCGGCGTTCGGCACCGCCGCCGCGGCCGGCGCGGACCCGGTCGGTGGCGGGGTGTTCGCGGCTCCCGGAGGCGTGTCCCACGGCCCCGGTGCCGCTGCCGCCGGAGGCGGTCCGGGCGGCTTGGCCGCCGACGGGACACCCGCGGCGACCGCAGGTGTGTCCCCCGGCGGCGCACCCAGCGGCCCCGGTGGCATGGCCGCCGGAGGTACACCGGCCGGTACCGGAGGCCCGGCGGGCGGGTCGCCGGTCGGTCATGCTCCGGACCCCGTCGGCGCCGGCGAGCCGTCCCGGGCCGAGGCGTCCTTCGTGTCACGGCTCTCCACGACCCGCTGGGTGGTCGGCGCCGGGGCCGTGACCGCCCTGGCGGCCGTCGTCCTCGCCGTCGCCCTCTGGCCCGACGGCGGCAGCGCCGCCACTTCCCCGAAGACGGTGGCCGCCGCCGCGACCCCGTCGCCGTCCTCCTCGGCGCCGAACACGCCTCCGAACGACGCCCTGCTGCAGAGCCGGACCCCTCACCCGTCCGCGACTCCCAGCAAGAAGAAACAGTCTCCCGCCCCCAAGGGACCGGGCTGCAAGGGCTACACCCGCGCGTACGGCCTGCCCGGCACGGGGACGGTGCTGCTCAAGGGCACCGTCTGCCGGACGGCCTACTCCGGCACCCTCGTCCTGGTGGACACGGCACCGAAGGACCAGTGGCAGGCCTGCGCACAGCTCAGGGGGCACCTCACCGGGTCCCCGGGCGGCTTCATCAGCACCGCGCTCATCGCGTCGAAGGGCGGCAGCGTACAGTCCTTCGACAACGGGCCGACCGTCCGATTCGGCGCGAAGACGAAGCGCACCGAGGACTGGGTCCAGCTGAACGCCGGCCGCTGCCGCCGTTCCGGCGGAAAGCTCGTCTCCTCCTGGCAGACCTACGAACGGCTGGCCCCCGGCTGACGCCGGGGCCCGTGGGACAGGCCGTCGCCGCTCAGATCAGGTTGTCGTAGGTCCAGCGCAGTGGTTCTTGAGTCGCGATCAGTCCTCCTGGCCGTCGGGTTACGGACCGGGCTGACAGCGCTCCGGCAGGTGGAGGGCGCTGTGCGGCTCCGGGGTGACGGTGAGGCCAGACGTGTGGGACGGGTCGCGTGAGATTCATGCCGCCGTCGGCGAGGACGCCACGAGCTCACCCGCAGTAGCGTGACGGCATGTTCACAGTCCGTGATGAAGCGTGTCGGGAGGAGACTGATATGCGCGTGCTGGACAGGCCTGGCGGTCGGGTCGTGGCGGGGCGGGCGGCAGCAGGAGCACGGCGGTTCGCGGTGGCGGCCGCCACCGCGGCCGCGGTGCTCAGCACCGGTCTCGGCGGGGCCGTGCCGGCCCAGGCCCATGGAGCGGTCACACCCGGCACCGCCGCCGTCATCCCGCCCGGCCCCTTCAGCATCGAGAACGTCGGATTCCGCGGGCAGGCGCTGACCGCGGACGCCCAGAGCAACACGGTCGTCGGTTCGCGAGCGGGCGAGACCGCCACCCAGCAATGGACGGTGACGTTCGCCGAGGGCGCCTACACCATCAAGAACGTCCAGACGGGCCAGTACGTGGACAGCGACGGCGACCGGGTCGTCCTGCAGGATGCTCCTGCCAGGTGGAACCTGGTCCCACAACCAGGGCACCATTACGTGATCCGAAAGTCTGGGGAGGGCCGGGTCATGTCACTGACCGGCGGCTCCGACGGCGCCCCGGTGCAGCTCAGGCACTACGCCGGCGCCAACCAGCAGTGGGTCATGATCTTGCGCCGCGTGGATTGACGCGGGTTGGGGCCGGGGAGCTCGTGCACCGACGTGCTCGCGGCATACCCCGGGATCCCGGGCCGGTCGTCTCGGCCGGTGTGCAGGATCGTGTCGTCCGGTCCGCCCGTCACCCGCGGTGACGGGCGGGGTGGGTCGGGTGGACATAATGTCTGAACCCGACCACCGCCCAGCCTGCGCTCCGGCCCGCCGGAACCCGCCGCCGACTTGCGGTGGTGTTCCACGGACAGCCCAGAAACGGGCGGTGGGCCACTTCTCGCGCTTAAAACCACCGCCGAGGTGGATCGCTGTTCGCCCATGATGCATCCGGCGCGGAGCGGGTCCGGTCACGAGGCGTCCACTGGAAGTTGTCCGGTCTGTCAGCGTCGCGTCTTGTGACCCTCAGCAGCGGGATCTGAACTAAAGGCGTGGAACTGACACGCCGCACCTTCCTGATCGGCACGGCCGGAATGTCGCTGGCTCCCCGGCGGACGGGCGACCCGTTCACCCTGGGGGTGGCCTCGGGCGACCCGACGCCCGACGGCATCGTCCTGTGGACCCGTCTGGCGCCCAGCCCGCTCGCGGACGGAGGGCATGGAGGCATGCCCGACCGGAACGTCGACGTCGAGTGGCAGCTCGCCGAGGACGAGAAGTTCACCCGCGTCGTACGGTCCGGGACCGCGACCGCGCAGCCGTCCTGGGCGCACAGTGTGCACGTCGAGCCGACCGGGCTCCAGCCCGGCCGGGAGTACTTCTACCGGTTCCGCACCGGCCGGCACCTCTCGCCGACCGGCCGGACACGAACCGCGCCCGCCCCGGGCACCGCTCCGGCGCTGGCGTTCGGCGTCGTGTCGTGCTCCAACTACGAGCAGGGCTACTTCACCGCCTACCGGCGTCTCGGCGAGCAGCATCCCGACCTCGTGCTGCACCTCGGGGACTACATCTACGAGTACGCGCCGGGCGGCTACAAGAACTCCGACGGGAAGATCGTCCGTTCGCACACCGAGCACCGGTGCCAGACGCTGGCCGAGTTCCGGCTCCGGCACGCCCAGTACAAGACCGACCCGGACCTGCAGGCGCTGCACGCCCTCGCCCCCTGGATCGCCGTCAACGACGACCACGAGGTGGAGAACAACTGGGCGGGCGTCCACCCCGGCACGTCCGGCAGGCCGAACTTCCCCCAGCGCAAGACTGCGGGCTACCGCGCGTACTACGAGCACATGCCGCTGCGCCGTACGTCCCTGCCGCACGGGTCCCGCATGCAGCTGTACCGGCGGCTGGCCTGGGGCGACCTGGCGACCTTCCACGTCCTGGACACCCGGCAGTTCCGCGACGACCAGCCGTGCGACGACGGCGTCCGGGCGAACTGCTCCGACCGCCTGCTCACGAGCCGGGTGCTGGTCGGGGGCAAGCAGCGGCAGTGGCTCGCCTCCGGACTCCAGGCCTCACGGGCGCGCTGGAACCTCCTGGCCCAGCAGATCTTCATGGCCCAGCACGACTACCACCTCGGCCCCGGCAAGGAGGTCGTGCTCGACACCTGGGACGGATACACCGCCGAACGGGACCGCGTGCTCGGCGACATCGTCGCCTCGGGTGCCCGGAACCCGGTCGTGCTCACCGGCGACATCCACTGTCACTACGCCAGTGACCTGCTGACCGACTTCGACGACCCCGACTCGCGGCGGGTCGGCGTCGAGCTGGTGACGACCTCGGTCACGAGCGACGGCGACGGGTACGACGTCCCGGCCGCCCGCGCGATCGAGCTCGAGGAGAACCCGCACATCGCCTACGCCGACCAGCGGCGCGGCTTCATCTCCGCCCGGCTGACGCCCACGGAGCTGAAAGCGGACTTCCACACGCTCCCGTACGTGACCCGCCGGAACGCGCCGAGCACCGTGACGGCGAGCTTCACCGTCGCCGACGGCGCCCACCGCCTCTCCCGGTCGAACGCGACGGCCGCCCGCGCCCCGCAGGCGGCAGCGGCCGCAGCCCCCCACCGGTAACCGGACGACATGATCGCCGAGAGGTTTCGGGGCCAGAACCCCGAAATCTCTCGGCGATCGCCGCTGTCCGGGCCGTCAGGCCGCGGAGATACCCGCGCGGACGAACTCGATCACGCGATCCAGGTCGGCGGCGCGTGGCTCGTCCGCCTCGTTCGGCCTTGGCGTACGACGCGTGGGCCCGGCCGCGGAGTCCCTCATCGTCCGCGATCGCCCGGGCGCGCAGCGACCGCAAGCGCCGCGCTTCTCCGCTCCGATGCGTACGACCTCGCTCCGTCCACCGGCCGCGACGGCCGCCGGCAGGAGTCGGCCTGAGCCAGCAAAGGCCCCGGCGGCAGGGCGCGGGACTCAGGAGATCGCCTAGCCGAGCAGCTGCGCGCCCTCGGCGACCAGCGCGACCTCGCTCCGTCCACCGGCCGCGACGGCCGCCGACAGGAGTCGGCCTGAGCCAGCAAAGGCCCCGGCGGCAGGGCGCGGGACTCAGGAGATCGCCTAGCCGAGCAGCTGCGCGCCCTCGGCGACCAGCGCGACCTCGCTCCGTCCACCGGCCGCGACGGCC
>NZ_BAABHK010000006.1:39822-231970 GCF_039542055.1 Actinoallomurus vinaceus | reverse complement strand
GCCGGCAGGAGTCGGCCTGAGCGAGCGAAGAGCCCGGCGGCAGGGCGCGCGGCTCAGGAGATCGCGTAGCCGAGCAGCTCGCCCGCCGTGCCCGCCTGCACGGTCGTCTTGCGGGAACCGTGCACCAGGAAGACCGTGCCGCCGAACCCGGAGGCTCCGGGTGCGCCGATGAGCAGGTCCCGTCCCCGAATGGCCAGGGTCCAGCCGAACTGCGGCGTGCCGCCGACGGGAGAGGTGATGAGGGCGCCCCGCGCCAGGCCGCTCCGATGATGGCCGTTCAGTACCTGGACGGTACCGGCACCCGGTGCCCCGGCGGCGAGGTCGGCGGTGCCGTCGCCGTTCAGGTCCGCGGCCGCCAGCGCGGATCCGAGCCGGTCCGCGGGGCCGGTCTTGCGGAGGTTCCAGACCTCGTCTTCGCCGCCGGACCCGTACAGCACGTGCACGGCGCCCTGGGCGAAGTTGTCCGGCATCTTCGTATCGTCCTCGCCCGGCACTCCGACGGCGAGATCGTCGGTGCCGTCGTGGTCGAAGTCGCCGGCGGCGAGGGCCGCGCCGAACTCGTCATAGCGCTCGGGGACGCCCCGTACGCCCTTGCTGGCCTCGGTGATCCGCCGGGATCGGTGCGCGGCCGGGTCGAGGACGGTCACCGCGCCCGACGCCTCGGTGCCGTCACCCGGCGCGCCCACGGCGATCTGGGGGTGCCTGCCACGGCCGAAGGCACCGAAGGCGCCGATCGCCAGGGCCTCGCCGAACCCGTCGGTCTGGCTCGAGCGCTGACCCACCCAGGAGGTGTGCTGGGTGATCAGCTTGGCGGTGCGGAGACCGCGGGTGAACACGCCGACTCCGCCGCCTCCCGCGAGACCGGGCATGCCGACCACGAGGTCGTCCTTGCCGTCATGGTCGAGGTCCCCGGCGGCGAGGGCGGCGCCGAACCGGTCGCTCGCGGGCGTGCGTCCGAGGTTCCGCACGCTCAGGGTGACCTGCGGCCGCAGCCCGCCGGGCGAGCCGAAGTAGACCGTGACGGTGCCCGTGCCGTCGGCACCCGGGCGCGTACGGCCCTGGTCGGAGGCCGCGACCGCCAGGTCTGCGCAGTGGTCGCCGTTGAAGTCGCCCGTGGCGAGCGTGCCGCCGAACCCCGCGCCGGCCTGCGCCTGCTGGGGTGACAGCCAGGCGGACCGGCCGCCGTAGCGGACGGCGACCGCGCCGGCTCTGCGGCGGCCACCGCTGGTCGCGTACGGGGCGCCGATGGCCAGGTCGCGTACGCCGTCTCCGTCGAAGTCCGGGGCGGCTCCCGCGCGGCAGCGCCGCGCCGGCTCGAACGCCGCGCCGAGGACCGGGATGCCCGGGTGTACCCGCGGCGCCGTGACCGCGGCCGAGACACAGGTCGGCAGGAGGACGACGGCGACCACGCTGAGGCGTGTGATGCTCACCCCCGCAACGTGCCCGCGCGGTGGAACCGCCGCCTTCCTGGAAAATGACCATTCGCTGACTTCTGTCGGTCGATGCGGCGTCAAGGGCCAGTGGGTCGGTGCGTCAGCGGTGCAGGGCGCTGCCCTTGAGCCACTTCTTCCACGGCATCTGGTAGAACGACCAGCCGTTGTCCGGTTCGACCTGCCGGTCCGTCCCGGTGGCGATCACGGGGTCGCCCGGCTGGGAGTGCTTGTAGTACCAGATCGCGTCGCTCCTCGGCTGGCGGATGCAGCCGTGGCTGCAGTTGCGGTTGCCGAGGCAGTCCTCATCGCCCGGCGTCTCGTGGAGGTACTCACCGGCGTTCGAGACGCGGACCGCGTAGTGGATCAGCTCGTGGTAGTAGCCGGCGTCGCCGGGGCTGCGGCCGGGCGAGGTCATCATGACGTCCTCGTCCTTCTCCATGTTCAGGTGGATGCCGCTGGTCGTGGTGTACTCCTGGGTCTCCCCGTTGCCCGCGCTGATCGGGATGGTGCGCACCGGACGGCCGTCCCACTCGACGCGCATGTGGTGCCTCTTGATGTCGAGGTGGGAGACCTGCGCCTTGCCGATCCGGTAGCTACGGGTGAAGTCCTTGGCGCCGTAGCCCCCTTCCTTGCCCAGGGGCACCCCCGTGAGATGGGCGACGAGCCGGACCGTCTGGTGGGCCGGCCAGAACATCTTGGGCCGGTAGACGACCTGCTTGCCGTCGTCGAACCAGTGCCACCCGCCCTCGACCGGCTTGTCGGCGATCACCTCGAGCGACCTCTCGACCGCCGCGCGGTCGGTGATCGCCTTGTCGAAGTTGAGGATGATGGGGAGCCCGACGCCGTAGGTTTCGTGTCGCCGTTCCTCCAGGACGGGGTCCTGGGAGACGGAGACGGTGCTGGGCGTACCCGTGGTGCGGAAGCGGCTCACGGCCATGGCCGCGCGGCCGTCGGTGTTCCGCGCCACGGCACGGACGGTGATGTCCGCCGCGGGGTCGAGCGCCCAGCGGGATCGCCACTCCGTACGGTCCCGGTTGAGGTCGCCCTCGATCATTCTGCGGCCGCTCTCGAGCACGACGCCTTCGAGGCGGCCGCCTGCGGCGCGGACGATGACGGGCTCGTCCGGCCGTACGGCGGTGGCGCCGCGGGCCGGTGTGATCACCACGCGGGCGGGCGCCGCCTCGATGTTGACCTTGTGGGCGCTCTCCGCCGCCGTCTCCCCGCCGCCACAGCCCGCGGCCATCAGCGCGGTGCCCGTGAGCGCGGTGAGCGCCAGCGGCACCCGAATGGCATTGACGTGCATCTGCTGCCCTTCTCGCGGCCCATCCGACAGGAAAAGATGATCGACTACGAGATACCCAGCGGAGATGGCGAGAATGCAGCCGACTTCGGCCGCCACCGGCCGCCCAAGAAGGGAAAATGCACGTCACTGCCGCTTCCGAGCAGCGAACAACGCCGGAGACTTGTGGGCTTTTTACCCTTTGAAGTCCTTCATTGCCGTGTATCAACCACCATTGCCCGATTTTCGTAACTTGCCGCGAACCCCCGGCTGAACAGTTCCAGCGACCGGCGGACGGCCGATTCGACCTTCGCCCGCCCACCCTCGTCGCGGACGGTCAGTTTGATCAATTCGAACGCCTCCCGGGGGTGGGCGTCGTCGTACTCCGCGTGCTCGACGAGCCAGCGAACGGCCTGTTCGTCGTCGCCGTACCGCTCCCGGAAGGCGGGCAGGACCAGACGTGTCCACTCCCCCGTCGTGCCCTCGATCGCGTAGTTCACCGCGCCGAACGCCTCGGCCAGCGTGCCTCGATAGCAGACGGACCACAGGTAGTCGTACAGCGCGCCGACCTCCGGGCAGGGCCGGTGCGAGACGAGCTCCTCGAACCCGATGCCGTGCGCGGCGGCCCAGTCGGCGTACCACTGGGCGTGCAGCGCCTCGGTCCGGATGTTGCCGATCAGCCAGTCGCGGGCGAGGTGGTCGCCCGACGTCTGGCCGAAAGTGGTCTTGGCCAGATAGACGCCCATGTACTTCGGGAATGCCTCAACGATGCAGAAGAAATCGAGGAGGATCCGCCGCCACGCCTCATCGGGGAACGGTCCATGAGCCGTCTCGGTGAAGATCGCCGCCTTGAGCACCGCCGACCAGTCGGGCCGAACCGAATCGACCATGGCCTGCGCCCAGTCCGGATGCGGCGTCTCGGTGAGTTCGTTCTTCACCATACGGTGATGACGGGTCCGCGATGGTGCCTGCGAAAGATGGCCGGTAGTGGTCGCCATGATCGGACTCCTCGCTCGGTTATCCGAGTATCGGCATGTCCTTCACACAGCGTCAATATGCACGTTTCATAGTCTCCGTACCTTTCCCCCCTCCTTCGTCCCCAGCATCACCGGAGGCCGTACGTGAAACGCGAACACGCCGTCGTCGTGGGCGGAAGCATGGCCGGTCTGCTCGCCGCCCGTGTTCTGAGCGCCCACTTCGACCGCGTCACGCTGATCGAGCGCGACCGCTTCCCGGACGAGCCGGTGTTCCGCGCCGGGGTGCCGCAGGCCCGGCACGTGCACGTGCTGTGGAACCGCGGCCGGGAGGTCGTCGAAGTGCTGTTCCCCGGGCTGGAGGACACGTTAGGGATGGCCGGCGCCGTGGTGGTCGGCGTGCCCGCGGACGTCCTCTGGCTGACCTCCGCGGGCTGGCGTCGGCGGTTCGACGGGACGGAGATGCTGTCGTGCAGCCGTCCGCTCCTCGACTGGGCGGTACGACGACGGCTCACGGAAGCGCCCGACGGCGACCGGGCCAAGGTGGACGTCCTCGAAGGCCACCACGTGACCGGTCTCCTCGCCCAGGGCCGCGACGTCGCCGGGGTCGTGCTCGGGTCCGGCGGCGAGCTGCCCGCCGACCTGGTCGTCGACGCCACCGGCCGCGGGTCGCGTGCCCCGTCGTGGCTGGCGGCGCTCGGGTACCCGGCGCCGCCCGAGACCCGGGTCGACCCCCTCCTCGGGTACGCCAGCCGCTATTACGCGATACCGCCCGGCTTCGACGCCGACTGGAAGGCGCTCTACATCCAGGCGGACCCGCCCGCGACCCGGCGCACCGGCGGCCTGTTCCCCCTGGAGGGCGGCCGCTGGCTGTGCAGCCTGTCGGGTGCGGGACGCGACTACGGCCCGACCGGCGAGGACGCCTTCCTGGAGTTCGCCAAGGGACTTCGCAGCCCCGTCCTGTACGAGGCCATCCGCGACGCCGAACCGCTCACGCCGATCACCGCCTTCCGCCGCACGGCCAACCACCGGCGGCACTACGAGCGCCTGCGCGCCTGGCCCCGAGGGTTCGTCGTCACCGGCGACGCGGCGTGCGCGTTCAACCCGATCTACGGCCAGGGGATGAGCGTGGCGGCCGTCGCGGCCCTGGCCCTCGACCGCTGCCTGCGCGAACCCGGCCCCGGCTTCGAACGACGCTTCCAGCGCGGCGTCGCCCGCAGCGCCGCCGGAGCGTGGCTCGTCGCCACCGGCGAGGACCTGCGGTACCGGGAGACCGAGGCCGCACACGTCCGGCTGCGCACCCGCGTCATCAACGCGTACGTCGACGAGGTCGTGGCCACCGCCAACGTCGACCGGCACGTGTGCCGGCGCCTGGTCGACGTGCTGGCGCTCATGGCCGCGCCGACCTCGCTGTTCGCCCCTGCCGTGCTGGCACGCGTCGCCGCCAACCGCGTACGGCGACCCGCCCCCGTCCCCATGCCGGTGCCGTCCCGGCCGCCCCACGACCGGAACGCGGAGACGAGCGGTCGCCCCGGCCGAGACCCGTGATGGGTGCTGGGCCTGGGCACCATCGCCCGGCGGGTCACTCGTCGGGCGGCGGTGGCAAGCGGCGGCGGAACCGGTCGAACCGGCCGGTCGCTTCACCCACATCATGCCCGGGGGGAGGCGGGAACTGCGGGTGCGCCGGGTCGTCCGCCGCACCGGCCCCGGCCGCGTCCGGGGCACCCGATGTGCCCGGACCGCCGGGTGGCCCCGGTCGACCGGGTAGTCCCGGTCCGCCCGGGTCCCCAGGCGACGGCGGCATCCCTCCCGCGTCCGGTGGCACGGGCGGGGCCCCCGCCGGGCCTCGTGGCGGAAGTGCCGTGCCGCCGAACGCCGAGGGCGCGGTGCCTCCCGGGATGGGCGAGGACGGTACGGGTCCCGGGAACGGCGGCGGAGGCGGTGGTACCGGGCCCTGGCCGAACGGCGTCGGGGCCGGTCCGCGCGAATCGGCCGACGGCCCGGACTGGACGCGGGGGTCGTGCGAGGGCTGAGCGTGCCCGCCCTGGTCGACCGGCGGCTGAGGAGACCCGCCGGGGTGGACCGGCGGCTGAGCTGGTCCCCGCGGATCGGCCGACGGGCGCCCGAACCCGCCAGGATCACCGAAAGGCTGCGCGGACCCGCCGAGGTCGGCCGGCGGCTGAGCTGGTCCCCGCGGATCGGTCGACGAACGCCCGGGCCCGCCAGGATCACCGAAAGGCTGCCCAGCCCCACGGGGATCCGCCGACGACTGAACAGATCCTCTCGCGTCGGTCGACGGGCGGCCGAACCCGCCGGCGTCGCCGAAACGCTGCGCAGGCCCACCGGGGTCCGCCGACGGCTGAACAGATCCCCGCGGATCGGCCGACGGGCGGCCGAACCCGCCACCGTCACTGAAAGGCTGCGCAGGCCCACCGAGGTCGGCCGACGGCTGAGCAGGTATCCGCGGATCGCCCGGCGGGCGGCCGTTACCGAACGGGTCGGCGAGCGGCTCCGCCGCACCTTGCGGCTGCCCGGCCGACCGATCGTGGGCATGTGCGTCGGCGGGCGGCCGCGCGTGCCGCGACGTGGGCCGCACGTGTCCCGTCGTGAGCTGCTCCAGCCGAGCCTTGGTCTCCTCCGCCTGAGCGTCGGCCTCGTCGGCCCGAGCCTGGGCCTCGCCGGCCCGGGCGTTGGCCGCGTCGACCTCGGCCTTCGCCTTGCCCGCCTGAGCCTTGGCCTCCTCCGCCTCCGCCTTCGCCTTCTCGATCTGGGCCCTGGTCTGCCCAGCCTCGGCCTTCGCCTTGCCCGCCTGAGCCTTGGCCTCCTCCGCCTCCGCCTTCGCCTTGCCCGCCTGGGCCTTGGCCTCCTCCGCCTCGGCCTTGGCGCTGTCGATCTGAGCCTTGGTCTCGTCGGCTTCGGCCCGTGCGGCGTCGCGCTCAGCGAGCATCGTGGCCAGTGCGGCGCGAAGCTGGTCGAGCATCCCGGAACGTTCCTTGGCCTGGAGCTGGTACTGCCCCAGGCGGGTCTGCGCGTCCGCCAGCTCGCGGCGGGCCGACTCGATGTCCGCGGTGAGCCGCTCGCCCTCTTCCAGGCGAGGCCGCGCCGTCGCCAGCTCCTCGCGCGAGGTCCTGAACTCGTCGCGGGACGCCTCCAGGTCGGCCCGTACGGTCTCCAGCTCGCCCCGTACCGTCTCCAGCTCGGAGCGGGCCTCGTCTCGCTCGACGCACGTACGTTCCAGCTCGCCGCGGCTCTCCTCGAGCGCGGCCGCTGCCGCGTCGCGCTCGCCGCTCACCTCGTCGGCGTGCGCGCGAGCCTCCAGAGCCTGCCGATCCGCCGCCGCCCGCGCCTGCTCCGCGGCGGCCCGGGCGTTCTGGGCGAGCTCGGCCGTGGTGCGCATCTTGTCCAGTTCGGACTCGGCGGCGCGGAGCCGGGAGCGCATCTCCTCGATCGCGACGGACCGCTTCTGAAGCTCCTTGGCCTCGGCGAGCTCCCCCCGGTATCGCGCGATCTCGTCGCGGGCCAGGTCCAGCGCGGAGGTCAGCTCCGTCAGCCGCTGCGTGAGACGGTCGCGCTCCTCGCGTACCGCCGTGATCGCCTCGGTCGCCGCCTCCGCCGTCCGTGTGGCCTGCGTGCCGAGGTCTCGGGCGGCGTCCCGTTCGGTACGGGCGGTCTCCAGCTGTGCGGTGAGCTCGACGACCCGGGCCTCAGCCCGGTCCACGCGGTGCCGTACGTCGCCGAGCTGGGCGAGGACCTGTTCGGCCTCCAGCCGGGCCGCCTCCCGGTCGCGCTGGGCGTCGGCGATGCCCGCGGCCGCCTCCGCTCTGGCCTCCGCGATCCGCCGCTCGACCCCCGCGACGCTCAGGTCCGCCGTCAGGGACATCGCCAGGAGCTCGGCGACGTCCTCCAGCCGTTCGACCATGTCCCAGGTACGTGCGACCTGTCCGGAGAGGCCCGGGGAGTCCTGGTCGCGGCGGCGCCGGTCGGCAGCCGCGCGGGCGCAGGCGCCGTCGTTGTCGAGGCAGTAGCGTACGGCGGGCCCCTCCTCACCCGGCTGGGCGATCGGGCGTCCGCAGTAGGCGCAGGGCCGTGTCACGGCGTCGTCACCGACGGGCGGCATGGACGGGCTCTCCCCCGGCCTTGGACCGTTCTCCGCGGACCTCTGCGGCGCTCCCGGCTCCGCGGAATCCTCCTCGGGTGCCTCCTCCAGCGGAGCCTGCGGAGGAGCTTCAGGGGAGCCTCCGTCCGGGCCACCCTCCGTTCGGGAAGCAGCCGGCCCTTCGGCCGCGTCCGCGTCGGCCGGGGAAGGTGAGGCCGTATCCGAAGGCCGGGCCGTCTCAGAAGACGCACCCGTGCCCGAAGGCGACGCCGTGCCGGAAGGCCCTGCGGCCCCGGAAGGCGGGGCAGGCTCGCGAGCATCGGCCGCACCGGGCGAGGCGGCGGGGTCGGACGCGTCATCGCCGGACGGCGAGGCGGCATTCGACTCGGGCACGTTGTCGTCCGTCGGGCCGGACACGCTCATCCCCCTTGCGATCCGTAATCGGGATGATCTCCACTGTCAGCTCGAAGACCGTATCCCGCTTCGTCCCCTCTGTGGAACGCAACGGCGAGGTTCGGTGCCCGGACATTCAAAAGGGCCCGGCAGCGGCGGCGTGCCGGGCCCTTCTGTCCCCACTTGGCGGCCTGGAGGCGCGGACTCAGGCGATGTGAAGAGGCGGGATCACGATGGATCCTTGACGGGTCGTCCGTATCTCCAGGTACTCGTGACCGTAACTCCGTGAGTCGACGCCGAGGAAGCCGTGGACCGTTTACACAAATTCACAACCTCTGTTCCCGCGCGGGCGCAACTCTCCGACCACGGACGCGCATGGACGCCGTGAAGAAGATCTTGGCGTGCGACTGAGTACGGGTGACCGCCGAACGCCTCGGAAAGGCCCGACATGAGAAGGAGCCACGGATGACCGCCCCACCCGGCGTCGTCGACTCGCAGGGCGACGACGCCGCGGTGATCGAGCGGTCGTGGCATGAGCCCGATCGATTCAGAGTGATCTACGACAGGTACTTCCCGGAGATCTACCGGTACGTGGCCGGGCGGCTCGGTCGCGACGTCGCCGACGACGTCGCGGCGGAGACGTTCCTCGCCGCGTTCCGCAAGCGCGACCGCTTCGACCCCGCGCGCGGCGCCGTACGCCCCTGGCTGTTCGGCATCGCGACCAACCTGGTCGGGCAGTACCGGCGCGATGAGAGCCGTCGCTACGCGGCGCTGGCCCGTCTGGGCGGTGACCTTCCGGGCGGTGAACACGATGAGCGCGTCGCCGCCCGTGTCACCGCGGAGGGCATTCGGCCGCAGCTCGCCCGGGCTCTCGCGGCTCTGCCGGAGGGGGACCGCGACGCGCTGCTCCTCGTCGCGCTGGGCGGCCTCGGCTACGAGGAGGTCGCGCAGGCGCTGGAGATCCCCTCGGGAACGGTCGGATCACGGCTGAGCAGGGTTCGAAGGAAGCTACGGGAGGCACTGGGCGGGACCGATCCCACGTCTACGGAGGAGTCCCATGGATGACATTCGAAGGGTCACCGAGCTGCTCGACGAGGGCGGCCCGTCGCCGACGGTGGCGGCGACGGGCCGGCAGCGGCTGGACGAGCTGATCGCCCAGGCGCCGACCGCCGGCCGGCCCCGTGCGGGCGAGTCGATCGCCCAGGAGCCGGCCGGGAGCCGGCTGCGGGAGGTTCCGAGCACCCGGGCGCGGGTGCCGAGAACATCGTCGCCGCGCCGGCGGTGGAGTCGCTGGGCGCTGCCGGGGATCGGGCTGGTGGCCGCAGGGGCCGCCGCCGCGATCGCACTGACGGTCACGGCGACTCCTCCGGCCCGTCCACAGCGCCCTGCCCCGTCGGAGACGGCCCAACGGCTGTCCGGCCGGGAGGTGCTGCTGGCCGCCGCATCGAGTGCGGAGACCGCGCCGGCGACGACCGGAAGGTACTGGCACATCCGGTGGGTCCACGCCATCACGGTCGAGAACGCGTCGCCCGTGGGGAACGTGTTCGAGACCTGGGCGGCCAAGGACGGCTGGTGGTACATGGGCACCGCCACGCTGGACGGCCGCGGGCTGGGGTTGGACAAGGAGAAGCACAAGAACGGCGCGTCCTTCGAGCTGGAAGACCGCATGCTGTCCTTCGACCGGCTCCAGCGGCTGCCGACCGACGCACGACGGCTCACGGCCTGGACGCGCACGTTCTCCCGTGGGCTCAATGCGAGCTGGCGGCCGAAGGACGTGGAGTACTCGGTCACCAGCACGCTGAGCGCGCTGCTTTACGCGGTCCCCGTCTCTCCCAAGGTGCGGGCGGCCGCCTTCCGAGCGCTCGCGCAGCGGCCCGGGGTGACGACCGGCGGCCGGGCCAAGGACGTCCGGGGACGCGTGGGGCAGGCGGTCACGATCGGGCCCGTGCGCCTGATCATCGATCCGAAGACCGCCTTCGTCCTGCAGGAGACCACGGGGACGGTGGACGGCACCAAGGCGTCGTCGACTCTCTACTACGAAGTCGGCTGGACCAACGGGAAACCCCACGTGCCGGCCGCCTGATCGGCCGACGGCCGGGGCGCCCCGGAAGGAGGCGCCCCGGTCGTCTTCGGGTCCGGTGTCTCAGCCGACGCTCATGGTGTCGGTCGAGCTCTCCGGCGGGGCGCTGTCGGCGCCGACGACGACCTCGGCGCCCTCGCCGAGCTGGTAGCGCTCGATCGCCTTCTGCAGGACCTCCTGCTTGATCTCACCGCGCCGGGCCAGCCGGGTCAGCACCGCGAGGGTGATGGAGGCGGCGTCGACGTGGAAGAAGCGGCGGGCGGCGGCCCGGGTGTCGGAGAACCCGAACCCGTCGGTGCCGAGCGAGGACCAGTCGCCCGGGACCCACGGCGCGATCTGGTCGGGAACGGCCCGCATGAAGTCGCTGACGGCGACGACCGGGCCGGGCTGCCCGTCCAGCGTGCGAGTGACGTACGGGACGCGCTGGTCTCCGTCGGGGTGCAACAGGTTCCACTCGTCGCAGGTGATGGCCTCGCGGCGCAGCTCCGTCCAGGAGGTGGCGGACCAGACGTCGGCGGCCACGCCCCACTCCTCGGCGAGCATCCGCTGGGCCTCCAGGGCCCACCGGATCCCGACGCCGGAGGCGAGGATCTGCGCGCCCGGCGCCTCGCCCTCGACCTGCGGGGCCTCGGCGTAGCGGTACAGGCCCTTGAGCAGGCCGCCGACGTCGAGGTCGGCCGGCTCGGCGGGCTGCTGGTACGGCTCGTTGTAGACGGTGAGGTAGTAGAAGACGTCCTCGCCGTGCGGGTGCTCCTCGCTGGAGCCGTACATGCGGCGCAGCGCGTCCTTGATGATGTGGGACAGCTCGAACGCCCACGCCGGGTCGTAGTAGACGCATGCCGGGTTGGTCGCGGCCAGCAGCGGCGAGTGGCCGTCGTTGTGCTGCAGCCCCTCGCCGGTGAGCGTCGTACGGCCGGCGGTCGCGCCGAGCAGGAAGCCGCGGGTCATCTGGTCGGCCATCGCCCAGATGCTGTCGCCGGTCCGCTGGAACCCGAACATCGAGTAGAAGATGTAGACCGGGATCATGTGCTCGCCGTGCGTGGCGTACGCCGTGCCCGCCGCGATCGCCGAGCCGACGGCGCCGGCCTCGCTGATGCCCTCGTGCAGCATCTGGCCCTGCTCGGACTCCTTGTACGACAGCAGCAGCTTGCGGTCGACCGCCTCGTACGTCTGCCCGTGCGGCGAGTAGATCTTCGCGGAGGGGAAGAGCGAGTCCATGCCGAACGTGCGGTACTCGTCCGGGGCGATCGGCACGAACCGGGCGCCGATGTTCTCGTCCTTGATCAGGTCCTTGAGGAGCCGGACGAACGCCATCGTCGTCGCGACGTTCTGCTTGCCGGAGCCCTTCTTCAGCTCGGCGTACACCGGGTCGCCGGGCAGCTTGAGGGCCTTGGCCCGTACGGTCCGCTTCGGCAGGTAGCCGCCGAGGGCCATGCGCCGCTCGCGCATGTACTGGATCTCGTCGGAGTCCTCGCCCGGGTGGTAGTACGGCGGCAGGTCCGCCTCGAGCGCCGAGTCGGGGATGTCGAGGTAGAGCCGGTCGCGGAACTCCTTGAGCTCCGCCTTCGTGAGCTTCTTCATCTGGTGGGTGGCGTTGCGGGCCTCGAAGTCCGGCCCGAGCGTCCAGCCCTTGATCGTGTGGGTGAGGATGACCGTCGGCTGGCCGACGTGCTCACGCGCGGCCTTGAACGCGGCGTACAGCTTGCGGTAGTCGTGGCCGCCGCGCGAGAGCTTGCGGATGTCGTCGTCGGACATGTGCTCGACCATCTTGCGCAGCCGAGGGTCGTCACCGAAGAAGTGCTCGCGGATGTACTCGCCGGTCTCGACGGTGTAGGTCTGGAACTGCCCGTCCGGCGTGGTGTTCATCTGGTTGACGAGCACGCCGTCGACGTCCTGGGCCAGCAGCGGGTCCCAGTCGCGACCCCAGATGACCTTGATGACGTTCCATCCGGCGCCGCGGAAGACCGACTCCAGCTCCTGGATGATCTTGCCGTTGCCGCGGACCGGGCCGTCGAGCTGCTGCAGGTTGCAGTTGATGACGAAGGTGAGGTTGTCGAGCTCCTCGCGGGCGGCCAGGCCGATGGCGCCCAGCGACTCCGGCTCGCCCATCTCGCCGTCGCCCAGGAACGCCCACACGTGCGACCGCGAGGTGTCCTTGATCTTCCGGTTGTAGAGGTAACGGTTGAACCGGGCCTGGTAGATCGAGTTGATCGCGGTGAGGCCCATGGACACCGTGGGGAACTCCCAGAAGTCCGGCATCAGCCGCGGGTGCGGGTACGACGAGAGACCGCCCCCCGGGTGGGAGATCTCCTGGCGGAAGCCGTCGAGTTTGTCCTCGGGCAGCCGACCTTCGAGGAACGCCCGGGCGTAGATGCCGGGTGCGGCGTGACCCTGGATGAAGACCTGGTCGCCGGACTCGCCGTGGTCCTTGCCGCGGAAGAAGTGGTTGAACCCGACCTCGTACAGGGACGCCGCCGAGGCGTACGTGGCGATGTGGCCACCGACCGACAACTCCGGGCGATTCGCCCGGGACACCATGATCGCGGCATTCCAGCGGATGTAGGCGCGGATGCGGCGCTCGACGTACTCATCACCGGGGAACCAGGGCTCGCGCTCCGGCGGGATCGTGTTGATGTAGTCCGTGCTGCGCAGGCCGGGCACACCGACCTGCTGCTCTCGGGCCCGCTCCAGCAGCCTCAGCATGAGGTAGCGGGCGCGCGAGCGGCCCTCTGTCTTGATGACCGTGTCGAGCGACTCCAGCCACTCCCGGGTCTCATCGGGGTCGATGTCCGGAAGCTGACTGGGGAGGCCGTCGCTGATGATGGAAAAGCGCTGGCGTCCGGAAGCCACGGGGTCCCCTTCGCTTCGTGCCCACCCAGGTCAGGTGATGGATCGTTGTTGTCCTGACCATCGTCGTACGTCGGGACCGTTAACGCATCTCTACTGTCGGGTAACCGTCCCGATATGGCTTCCCATCGGCCTCGCGTCGTACGAGGCTGTGTGTGGAGAGCCACCGCTGAGGGGATACCCGCGGTCGGGAGGTGAAACGACCATGCACGCGGTCGTAGGCGACCGGCTGCATGTCCACGGCAACACCGTCGGACAGGCGGACCGGACCGGAAAGATCATTGAGGTGCGCGGCGCCACCGGCGAGCCGCCCTATCTCGTCCGTTTCGACGATGGACACACTGGTTTGGTGTACCCCGGACCGGATGCCGTGATCGAACACGACGAGTAGACATGTACGCATGAACACTGAAGTGATAAGCGTGGCCACTGGGAGCAAGGAGGCCGTGCACGACATCACCGGCGAATGCCTCAGATTCCTGCGCGACATCGGGGCGTCCGACGGATTGCTGAGCCTCTTCGTTCCGCACGCGACCGCCGGCATCGCGCTGATAGAGCTGGGATCGGGCAGCGACGAAGATCTCCTGTCCGCGCTCGGCGAAATATTGCCTGCGGACGATCGGTGGATGCATGCGCATGGATCTCGTGGGCATGGCCGCTCTCACGTGATGCCGGCGTTCGTCGCGCCCTACGCCACGATCCCGGTGATCGGCGGGAAACCCGCGCTCGGCACCTGGCAATCGGTGGCTGTGGTGGACCTCAACGTGGACAATGTCGTGCGCAAGGTGCGACTCAGCTTCATCAGCGGTAGTTGAGAGAAGTGGCCGTGTTCGCTCACTTGCGGGTCAGACACTTGCGCATGGGGTGGTCCGCCGTGTGAACTGTCCGGCAATGCCGCACCCGGAAGGGTCGGGCGGTAAAGAACATGGGCATGTTTGACAATCGCGGCCCACAACACAGGGAGGACGTTCGTGAGCGCGACCGCGGGTCAGGCGCAGAGCAGCCTGGCCGAACGGCTCGGCATCAAGCCGAACCAGGTGGTGCAGGAGATCGGCTACGACGCCGACACCGACGAGGAGCTGCGCAGCTCCATCGAGTCGGTCTCGACCAACGAGCTGGTCGACGAGGACTACGACGACGTCGTCGACACCGTGCTGCTGTGGTGGCGCGAGGACGACGGTGATCTGTTCGACGCCTTGTCCGACGCACTGACCACACTGGCGGACGGCGGCCACATCTGGCTGCTCACGCCGAAGGCGGGGCGCGAAGGCCACGTCGAGCCGAGCGACATCCTCGAGGCCGCGCAGACGGCCGGACTGTCGCAGACCAAGAGCATCAGCGCGGCCCAGGAGTGGTCGGGCACGCGCCTGGTGTCGCCCAAGGCACGGCGTTGACCTTTCCCGCCGAGGAGCGGACCGTGCGGGGAGAGGGTTGACCGGCGTGTGAGGCGTTTCATACGTCGGGTCTCCCGCGATCCGCCGTGGCGTGCAGTGGCAGACTGGCGTCCGGCCACAGACTCGGCGAGGAAGGGTTCACGACATGGCGGTTGACGTCGGCGACGCCGCACCGGACTTCGAGCTGAACGACCAGCACGGCACTCCGGTCAGGCTGTCGGACTTCCAGGGGAAGAAGACCGTGGTTCTCGTCTTCTACCCGCTGGCGTTCAGCGGCGTGTGCACGGGCGAACTGTGCGCCATCCGCGACCGGCTGCCCACCCTGGGCGGCGACGACGTGCAGGTCCTCGCCGTGTCGGTCGACTCGATGTTCGCGCACCGGGCCTGGGCCGACCAGGAGAACTACCAGTTCCCCCTGCTGTCGGACTTCTGGCCGCACGGCGACGTGGCGAAGGCCTACGGGATCTTCGACGAGAACAGAGGCGTCGCGACGCGCGGCACCTACATCATCGACAAGACCGGTGTCGTGCGGTGGAAGGTGGAGAACGCCATCCCCGACGCCCGTGACCTCGACGAGTACCGCAAGGCGCTCGCCGACATCTCCTGACCTCCTGTGGCCGGGCCCGTACGGGCCCGGTCCCGGATCCCACCGGAGGCGCCATGCCCTGCTACCGCTGCGGGGCCCGGCAGACGGACCCGGACCACGGCCCCAGCCCCTGGCGACGCGGGGTGCGCGAGGACCGGCAGGTTCTGATCTGCCCCGACTGCCAGAACGGTCTGGACTGGGCCGGCGAGCTCGATCACTGCACGGCGTGCGGGTCGACGACCCTGGTATGCCGCCTCGGCGAGGTCGAGTGCCGTACGTGCGGGCAGGTCCGCGCCGCCGAGCGCACGCCTGAGACACGCGTGTCCGCCGGCGCCCCGGGGTTGTCCGAGGAGGTCGCCGCGGCACTCAGCCGCGTCCTGCGCCGCGGCCCGACGACCTGACCGCCCACGCACCCGGTCCACGACCCGGCGATCCCGACCCGCGGGTCGATGAGCGGCCGTGCCGCGCCACGAACGACAATCCGGGCAAGCTGTGATCAGCGCCCCAGTAACCCACAATTAACTAAATTTCAACCTAACGTATGGCATGATCCTCTCGCTCCTGCGGCGGGTGTCCGCAGGGCGACGGGGAGCGAGCGTGGCGGGTAGCCCTGCGCGGGCGATCGCGGGTCTGGCCGCGGCGGCGACATGTGTCGGTCTTCTCGGGATCGCGAGTCCGGTACGGGCCGCGCAGGAGCGAACGCTCGCTGCGCCGGCCGGGTTCGTCCAGATCGTCGCCCACCCGGACGACGACCTTCTGTTCATGTCCCCGGACCTCACGCAGGACATCCGGCGAGGCGAAGGCGTCACGACGGTCGTGCTGACCGCGGGTGAGGGACACGCCGGGATCAAGGACCATCACGACCCTCACGTGTACGTCGCGCAACGCCGCCAGGGACTGCACGCGGCGTACGCCGCCATGGCCGGGGTCCGGGACGGCTGGCGAGTGGAGACCGTACGCTCCGGCCGGCTGAAGGTCGAGGTGCACACGCTCACCGCGCGCCCCGACATCCATCTGGCGTTCCTCAGCCTGCCCGACGGCCGCGACCCCCGCCCCCGCATCGGCAGGCGGGCGATCGCCCAGCTCCAGGCGGACCACCGCTCGGCCAAGTGCGCGGCGACCGTGACACCGAAGCACTCGCCGTACGCCCACTGTTACACCCACGCCGACGTCGTCCGCGCGCTGGTCGCCCTGTTCCAGCGGTACCGCCCCACGGTGGTACGGACGCAGGACCCCGCTCCAGACCGGCGGTACACCGCCGACCACACCGACCACGTCGCGGCGGCCAAGTTCGCCGCCGAGGCGGTGCACTCGTACGGGCGGCCCGTCGTCCAGGTCGACTACCGCGACTACAACCTCAGCGACACCCCGGTGAACCTCGGCAAGGCCGACAGCAGGGCCAAGCAGCGCTACTTCGCCGACTACCGGGCCTATGACTACCGGATCAACTCCGAGGCCAAGAACTTCGCCTCGTGGCAGGTGCGCATGCGCTACCGCTGGCCGCGAGGAGCCTCCTGGACGACCCGCGCGGGCAACGGACGACTCCAGGCCTTCGCCGTCCTGTCCGGCCGCCTTTACACGTGGTGGCAGACCCCCACCGGGTGGGCCGGTCCGGCGTCACTCGGCGGCAGCGGCCTCGACGCGTCGCTCACCACCGCCGACGGCCAGGTCTTCGCCCACAGGGGCGGCGCGCTCGTCGCCGTCCGGCCCCGGTACGCCGGCGGACGGTGGACGGCCACTTGGACCCCCCTGGGCGCCGCGACCGGCGCCCCCCTCGCCGTGTCCGGCAGGAACGGCGGCACCGCCGTGTTCGTCCGCAACGCCAAAGGCGGCGTCAGCGTGAAGTGCCAGGCGGCGACCGGCTCCTGGACGAAATCCTGGCAGGAACTGCGCGGCCCGGCTGCCAAGGCCGTCCGGAGGCGCGCCGTGGCACCCTCCTCCCCCACGCCCCGCACGACGGCCCCGACCACCCGGCCGAGCAGTGCGTCGCCCTCGGCGACCCCGAGCGCCTCGCCGTCCCGGCACCCCCGGCACCTCCTGCCGTCGCTGCCACTGCCCGGCACGGGCACCCCGGCGACCGGCGGCACGCCGTCCCCGACACCGTCCCGGCCGACACCGGGTACCCCGGGAACGAGCGCCCCCGCCTCACCGGCTCCCACGACCACCGCCCCTTCCGGCGGCCCGACGACCGCGCCTCCGGCGGCACCCGCGCGTAAGCGCACCCGGACGATCCCGCCCGGCCGCGACATCCAGGACGGCATGGACGCCGTCGGCGGCAACGCCGGAATCGAGCTCTTCGCCCCGACCCGTACGCAGTTGCTCCAGTGGCGGCAGGGCCCAGGATGCACCTTCGTGTACGCCGGCGCGGTCCCCGGCGTACGG
Source organism: Actinoallomurus vinaceus (assembly GCF_039542055.1). Lineage (NCBI taxonomy): Bacteria > Bacillati > Actinomycetota > Actinomycetes > Streptosporangiales > Thermomonosporaceae > Actinoallomurus > Actinoallomurus vinaceus. The sequence goes on along the minus strand of NZ_BAABHK010000006.1, from coordinate 214,506 downwards.
CCGGGCGGCCCCGTCACCGCGACCCGCGACGCCGGCGGCAACCCGACCCTCGTGTACGAGCAGGGCGGTTCGACGGCGATCCGCCAGGTGAAGGAGACCGGCCGCAGGTGGAGCGACCCCGCGACCCCACTGCGGGCGGTCTTCCACGAGGTCGGCGAGGCCCCGGTCCCCACCGGCAGCCGCGTCCCCCCGCCCGCCCTCCCCTTCCCCGCGATCGGCGTCCCCATGGTCGCCACCGACGGCAACGGACAGGTGTTCGCCCTCGCCCTCACCGAGGACGGCCGCCTGTACGTCTCCTCGCGCGGCGCCGGTGACATCTACGGTGCCTGGCGGCCGGTCGCCTGATTTCGTTTCGCAGGTAGGGGGAAGATCCCGGTAGGCTGTGGCCGGTCGCCGGTTCCTCCGGCAGCGGGCGCATAGCTCAGTGGTTAGAGCACTGGTCTTACAAACCAGGAGTCGCTGGTTCGAATCCAGCTGTGCCCACGAGGCGGCTTCGCCTACTCGTCGAGCTTTGCTCGCCTTCGCGGAGGCCCGCGATTCCGCCCGGGGGGCCAAGCCCCCCGGACCCCCGCGATTGATGGTTGCTGTCGCCGACATGTCAGATGGTTGCTGTCGCCGACATGTCAGATGGTTGCTGTCGCCGACATGCCATCGGTGGCCTGGCAGTGCCGGTCGGCGCGGAATATACGCGGAATGATCTTGTCGCTTCCCGGTACCCGGCTTGGGAGCGGTTCTTGACGCGGGCGGTGGCCGACGTGCCGCGCGGCCACGTGCGAACCCCCGATCGTTGCTCTACTCCCCCGACCACAGCGCCCTGGCCGTGCGGGCCTGTGCGACGTACGAGACCCTCATGGCGCACGGGCTCGGCGGCGGCCGCCGCGCAACGATCGCCCGCCGGTGTTTCGTGTCCGCGCGTTCAGTGATCGGTTGTCTGTGGCTGTGTGTCGAGATCGGTGGTCGCGGGGGCCTTGGCGATGCATTTGCCCAGGTTGATGAAGAAGAAGATCAGGCCGACGGTGAGTGTGATGTGGCCGATTCCGGCGATGGCGGCTGCTGCTTCGGGGGTGTGGTGGCCGAGGACCGTCTGTGTGCCGCGGACGGTCATGACGGCGACGGTGATAGCGAGGCCGGCGTTGTAGGTCCAGAAGAACGCGTTGAAGAGTCTGCCGGCCGTCAGGGTGAACAGCTTCTCCAGCGCCAGGGCGATCAGGAAGAAGAGCATGCCGAGGGCGAGCACGTGGGTGTGGACGAGTCCGAGCTGGGAGTCGCCGGTGAAATCGTTCAGCTTGGTGATCTCGCGGTAGTAGAGGCCGCTGACCAGCCCGACGATCATGTAGGTGTGGGCAGCGTAGTAGAGCTTCTTCACAAGTGGTCCTCAGGGTTCCGGCCTGGTCACGACCCGGCCGGCGGGTGGTCAGGATCTGGCGGAGGTCCAGGCTGCGCTGGACCGGAAATGGGTGGCAGACGATCTCGAGGTCGCAAACCCCGGCAGGCCAGCCCCGTGACCAGTCAATTCAGGTTGGCAACCCTCATGGTGCGAGTCCTTCCTGTGTGGGTGTTGCCCTTCACAGTGCTCGCGGCGACATCTGTCACGCGGGTTCGGTGCGGCCTCGCCGCCCCGGTGGGCGGAGGGGCCGTGACCTGCTGGGAACCGATCTATCCGAGCACCGGGTAGTTCGCGCGGAACACGTTGTGCGGGTCACGGGCCCGCTTGATCTCCCGCAGCCGCGCGAGCGCGCTGCCGGAGAAGGACTTTGCCGCCGTGTCACCGGGGGACAGCAGGGTGTACGGCTTGCGGCCGCTGATGTGGGCCTCCAGGTCGGCCACGACCTCGGCCTGCTTGGCGCGCGTCGCATCGGCCGCGTGCGGCAGGCCGAGGCCCAGCAGGCCGAGCAGGTACGGCTCAGCCACCGCGCCGCTCGCACCGGCCCCGTCGCCCGGCTCGGCGAGCGCCCCGCCCAGGTGCCTGATCTGCACGTTGATGAGCGGTTCGACCGGCTTGGCCAGCAGGAGCTCCACCGCGTCCGCGTCCAGTCCGGTGAGCAGCTCCGCACGAGCGATGGATGGGGCCGGATCGGTCGGCTCGGCGGTGATGTCACCCAGGTCGGCAACCGGGACGACGCCGCGGCTGTCGGAGATCGCGCCCTCGATCTTGTCGATGCGCACCAGCAGGTCCTCCCCCTGAGCCGCCTCACCCAGGTAGGCCAGATCCAGCGTCACCATCGGCGGCGCGCCGGGTGGCTGGAGCCGGTTGATCCAGACACTGAGTTCACGCGGCGCCTCGGCGGTGATCTCCAGGAACGCGTCGTACACCTCCCTGGTCCGGTGCTCCGGCCAGATCACGCGCCCGCCGTACAGGACTGGCACGGGATACAGCTCGAGTTCGAGGGCGGTCACCACCGCGACGTCCCCGCCACCGCCGCGCAGCGCCCAGAACAGCTCGGGATCGGACTCGGCGGTCACCCGGCCCGGCTCGCCATCGGCGTCCACGATGTCGATAGCCCGCACGCTGTCGGAGGCGAAGCCGTACTTGCGGCTGAACCAGCCGACCCCGCCGCCCAGGGTGTAGCCGGTCACGCTGACCCCCGGCGCGCTGCCGGACAGGCCGGTCAGACCCAGCGGACCGGCCGCCGCCAGCAACTGCCCCCACTTCACGCCCGCGCCCACCCGGACCACGCGCTCCTCCGCGCGTACCTCCACCTCGTTCAGCAGGCCGGTACGCAACAGGATCAGGCCTTCCACATCACCCGAGGCGCCATGCCCGCTCGGCTGCGCGGTCACCGTCATACCCGCCCGCCGTGCGTAACGCACGAGCGCCGCCACGTCATCGGCATCCGCGGCCTCCGCCACGGCCGCCACCGGCTGCCTGACGGTCAGATTCCACGCGGTGGCCGCCTGTTCAAAGCCGTCGTCATCGGGCAGGAGCACGCGCCCCTTGAGGACACCGCGCAGATCGTTGATCGTCATCGTCGTCTTCCTTTTTCGAGTTCTCAGAAAATGCGAAGGAACACCGTTCGCCCCTTCGGGGCGTGCAGACGTCAGGCGGGCTGCGCGGCGGGCGCCGGGGCGGCGGCCTCTTGGGCCTTGCGGGCCTTGCCGGTCTCGCGGAGGATCAGCAGGCCAGTGACCGCGATCAGCGCCGAGGTCAGGCCGTGGATGCCGAACGCGGCGGCCATGGAGCCGTGGTGGGCCAGGACATTGATCATGTCGCCGAACGGGGCGACGGCCACCATCAGCAGGACCCAGCCCAGGGCGCGGCGGTGGCCCGTCACCAGCAGGGCGCCCATGGCCAGGCCCATCGCGATTTCACGGCTGCCCTTCACGATAGGGAAGCCGCTGTCGCCAGAGGGCCAGTTCGGCAGGCCCGGGAAGGACGTCTCAAGGGGCAGGACGAAGGACAACCCGAGGTAGAGGGTGAACAGGACGACGGCGGTGGCCAGGACGGTGTTGAGCTTCTTCAGCGACATGGGTCCTTCTCCTCTGATGTTCAGACTGGGCAGGGTTCAGCCGCGGACACGGCGGATGTGGCGGGCGTAGCGGGGGCGGCCGATCACGTGCCAGATGACGCGGACCGGGGTGGGGAGGCCGCGCAGGACGATGGCGCGCTCGGCCGGGTTCGCGTCTTCCAGGACGGCGCCGAAGAGCGTGAGCAGGGTGAGCTTGGGAGTGTTGTTCACCAGGTGGTCGCCCAGGGAGGCCCACTCCTGCTGGGTGATGTGCTTGGCCGCGAGCGGGAGGAGGGTGGCCTCCTCGTCGTCGAGGTGTTCCAGCAGGACCGCGCGGTGCTCGGCGAGGGCGGCCACGAGGGTGTCGCGTTCGTCGGCGCCCGCGGTGGCCTCCCAGGCGGGGACCGCGGCGTCCAGCCTGGTCAGGGTGCCCGCGATGCGTTCGTGCTGGGTCTCCATGCGCAGGACGATGTCGGCCTCCAGGTCCACCCGGGAAAGGAGCGGCGGCCACAGCAGCTCGTCCTCGCCCTCGTGATGGTTGTGCAGGCCCAGCCGGTAGACGCGGAAGTGGTCGGCGATCACCTGGGCGCGAGCGGTGTCACCCGGGGCGACGGCCGCGACGAGCTCCACCAGCAGCCGTGACTCACGGCGGAGCACGCGGTGGACGATCTCCATGTCCTGGGTGTTGACGCCCATCTGTTCCTGCCCTTCATCGGTTGCGACGTGTTCAGGCTGCTCCCGGGTGTTTGGAGGGGACTTGGAGCCGACTTGGAACGTCCACGTACGATGTGCGGATCATGGTCTTCATCCGGGTGCTGGGCGCGTTCGCGACCGAGGTGAACGGTGAGACCGTCCACCTCGGCGGGCCTCGGCAGCGGGGCGTGCTGGCGTTGCTGGTGGCGGCGCGCGGGCAGGTCGTGCCCGTCGACCGGATGATCGAGGATCTGTGGCGCGGGGAGCCGCCCGCGCGGGCGCTGATGTCCTTGCAGGCGTATGTGTCCAACCTGCGCCGGCTGCTGGAGCCCGGACGTCCGCCGCGCACGCCGGCCCGGCTGCTGGTGAGCGCGGCGCCCGGCTATGCGCTGCGGCTGCCGCCGGAGTCGGTGGACGCGTGGCGGTTCGAGGACCTGCTCGACCAGGCCCGTACGGTCACCGACCCGCGCGCCGCCCGGGCTCGGCTCGCCGAGGCGTTGGGGCTGTGGCAGGGACCGGCGTTCGCCGAGGTCGCCGACGAGCCGTGGGCCGCCGCCGAGACGGCCCGACTGAACGAGCTGCGCCTGGTCGCCACCGAACTGCACGTCGCGGCGGGTCTGCGAATCGGCGACCCCGCCGCGGTGGTCCCCGAGGCCGAGCGGCTCACCCGCGACGAGCCCCTCCGCGAGGAAGGCTGGCGGCTGCACGCCCTGGCCCTGTGGAGCAGCGGCCGCCAAGCCGACGCGCTGGCGACGCTCCGCCGCGCCCGCGGCCTCCTCGCCGAGGAGCTCGGGCTCGACCCCGGCCCGGACCTGACGGCGTTGGAGGAGGCGATCCTCACCCAGCGCACGGACGTCATGCGCGCGACCGTGCCCCCGCCACCGCCGACCGCACCGCTGCCGCGGCCCGCTCCGATCATCGAGGCGCCGTTCGTCGGACGCGAGGCACAGCTGTCGGCACTGGTCACGGCCGCCGCCGAGGCCGCCACCGACGGAGCCCGCATCGCCCTTGTCACCGGCGAGGCCGGGCTCGGCAAGTCGACGCTGCTGGAACACCTCGGCAGGCGGCTCGAACGCGACGGGTGGCTGGTCGCCGTCGGCCGCTGCCCCGAGGTCGACAGCGCGCCGCCCGCGTGGGCCTGGACTGAGGCGCTGAGAGCCGTCGCCGCGACCACGTCCCCGGGCGAGTTCGCGGACGACCTCGCGCCGCTGCTCACCGACACCGAGCCGGTGAACGCCGACGCCACCGCGGGACGGTTCCGGCTGCGCCAAGCCGTATGGAGGTGGCTCGCGGCGGTCGCCACGGAACGCCCGGTCGCCGTCGTGCTGGACGACCTGCACTGGGCGGACGCCGCCACGCTGGAGCTGCTGGGCGGCGGCCTCGGCCTGCGGGCCCCGATCCTGGTCGTCGCCGCGTACCGCGCGGACGAGAGCGGGCACCTCACCGAAACGCTGGCCTCCCTCGCGCGCGCCACGCCCCTCCGCCTAGCGCTGCCGGGGCTGAACGACGAGGCCGTCGCGGAGCTCGTACGGACCGAATGCGAGGCCGACGAGGAGACCATCGCAGGGATCGCCGAGCGCACCGGCGGCAACCCGTTCTACGTGCGCGAAAGCGCCCGGCTGCTGAACGGCGAAGGCGCGCTGGTCGCCCTCTCCGAGGTCCCCGAAGGCGTACGGGACGTCCTCCGCCGCCGGCTCGCGCGCCTGCCCGAAGGCGGCGTGTCCGTCCTCCGGCTCGCCGCGGTCGCAGGCCGGGAAAGCTCAGTAGACGTCCTCGTAAAGGCCGCCGACACCGACGAGGACGGCGTGATGGACGCGCTGGACGCGGGCGTCATCGCCGGGCTCCTCGACGAGCCCGGCCCAGGCCTCATCCGCTTCGTCCACGCCCTCGTCAGGGACACGCTCGTCGCCGACCTCAGCCGCCTCCGCACAGCCCGCATGCACACCCGGATCGCCGCCGCTCTTGAAGGCACCGACGACATCGCGGCACTGGCCCACCACTACGCACGCGCCGGCTCACCGAAGGCCGTCGGCTATTGCGTCCAGGCCGCCGAGCTTGCCGAGGCCCGCTACGCCCACGACGTGGCGGCCGACCTCCTCACCGACGCCGTCACCAACTCGACCGGACCGGACGAACGCGTCGAATTGCTCGGCAGGCTGCTGCGCGCGCAGATCCGGGCGGGAGCCGTCGGAGCCGCCCGCGAGACACGCCGTGAAGCCGTGGAGTACGCAGAGTCCCTGGGCCGCGACGACCTGATGATCGCCGCATTCACCGCGTGGACAGAGCCGACCCCCTGGCAGGCCCGCACGTACGGCACGGTGGACCGGCCCATCGTCGACCGCCTGAGCCGCCTGCTGAAGCGTGAACTGACCCCTTCGGTGCGGTCCCGGCTCCTGACGGCGTACGCGCACGAACTGGTCGGCGAGGACGACCCGACCGTTCTGGAGGCGGCGCAGGAGGCGCTCGACCTCGCCACCGAACCCCGGCTGCGGGCCGCGGCACTCGAGATCCTGGCCGAAGTCCACGGCGACGCCCAGTTCTGCCGGGAGCTCGTGGAGATCGGCACCGAGCACGACCTGCCGGTCTACCGCGTCACCGGGCTGCTCAACCATGCCACCGTCGCCGCCGCCGCCAACGACCCGGTGACCATGCACCAGGTGACCACCGAGGCCCTGGAACTCGCGCGCACCTACCGAATGCGCGAGGCGATCGCCGTCACCGAGATCACGCTGGCGGCCCTGGCGCTCATCGAAGGCCGATTCGCCGACGCCGAACTCCTCTACATCAAGGCCGACGAGGGCATGCGGCGCGCCGGATCGGTGCACACGGGCTTTCTCCAACTCGCCCTGGCGACGATCTGGCTGAACGACGGCACGCTCGGTGCGCACCTGGACGACGTTCGCGCCCTCCACGCCGCGCTCGGCCCCATGACCTCCGACCTGCTCGCGCTCGCCCTCCACGCCAACGGCCTGGACGCCGAAGCCCGCGAGGTCAGCGCGTCACCCAGCCCGATCCGCCCCGACTTCTTCTTCACCTTCCTCACAACGTTGCGCGCGATGGCCATCGTCGCCTTGAACGACCGCGCCGCCGCCGAGGAGATCTACACGACGCTGCTTCCGCACCGCAACGACCCCCCGGCGGGCGCGACGAGCCTGGCGGTGGCGCTGCGCCCGGTCGCCCACACCCTCGGCGAACTGGCCGCCCTCCTCGGCCGCGACCACGAGGCCGCCGCCCACTTCACCCAGGCCGCCACCATCGCCGACCAATGGAACGCACCCCACTGGGCCGCCGAGGCCCGGTTGCGAACGACCACCTAGCCTCTGCCGCGATTGATGGTTGCCGTCGCTGACACGGCGTGCCATCGGTGGTCTGGCGGTGCCGGCGGGCGCGGAATAGACGCCAGTACGCATCGGCGGCACGCCAGACGGCTCATCGCCGCCGGTGTCGACCTGCCCAGGAGACGCTGATGTCGCACGAATTCGGGATGTACATCCACTCGGTCATGGAGCGGGCCGCACACGAAGCCCAAGAGGCCGGATCCGCCACGATCGAGGCCGAGCATCTGCTGCTCGCGATCGCCGCCGAGCACGAGAGCACCACGCAGCGGCTCCTCGACGAGGCCGGACTTGACCACCCGGCGATCAGCGACGCGCTGGAGCAGGAGTTGAAGCACAGCCTGAGCACGGCCGGCGTGACCGTGGGCGACCTTCCGAGGCCGAGCCGCTCGCCCAAGCGCCCCTCGCGGATCGGCGCCACCGGCAAGCTCGTCCTCGACCGCGGCATGGCCACGGTCGCTTCCAAGAAGGACCTGCGGCCCGCGCACCTCCTGCTGGGCGTCCTGCAGCTCAACGTCGGCACCGTGCCGCGCGCGCTCGCCCTCGCCGGTGTCGACCAGGCCGACCTCGCGGAACGCGTACGACAGGTGGTGAGCCGATGAAAGCCGTCACCGTCGATGGGCTCCGCATGCGGTACGGCGCCAACGACGTTCTGAACGACGTGACGTTCCAGGTCGACAGCGGCAAGGTGCTGGCCCTGCTCGGCCCCAACGGTGCGGGCAAGACCACCACGATCGAGATCCTCGAAGGGTTCCGGCGGCGGTCGGCCGGCAGGGTGAGCGTGCTCGGCGTCGACCCGGCGCACGGCGACGAGCGCTGGCGGGCCCGGATCGGCATCGTCCTGCAGTCCTGGCGCGACCACGCCAAATGGCGCGTACGGGAACTCCTCACGCACCAGGGCTCGTACTATGCCGGGCTCGCGTGGGACATCGACGACCTGCTCGCCGCGGTCGGCCTGACCGAGCACGCGGACAAGCAGCTCAGGATGCTCTCCGGCGGGCAGCGGCGCCGGCTGGACGTCGTGATCGGCCTGGTCGGGCGGCCCGAGATGCTGTTCCTCGACGAACCCACCGCCGGGTTCGACCCGGAGGCCCGCCGAGACTTCCACGAGCTGATCCACGGCATCACCGGCGAGACGACGATCATGCTCACCACCCACGACCTGCCCGAGGCGGAGAAACTCGCCGACCGCATCCTGATCCTGAGCGAGGGCCGGATCGTCGCCGACGGCACCGCCGAGGAACTCGCGGGCGAGGACGTCGTGCGCTGGACCCTCGACGGGCGGCGTCACGAGCGATCGACGCAGGACTCGACGCGGTTCGTGTTCGACCTGTTCAAGCGGTACGGCGACGCCGTCTCCGGCCTCGAGGTACGCCCGGCATCGCTCGAGGACACCTATCTCACTCTGGTGGAGAACGCATGACCCCGGCACTCCGTGCGGGCCTCTCCCGCGGCCTGATCGAACTCCGTCAGTCCTTCAGCGGCTCCGATCTGATCGCGCAGGTCTTCTGGCCCGCGGTGACGCTCGTGGCCGTCTTCTTCCTGCGGAACCACGAATTCAACGGCGTCAAGCTCGGCCCGCTCATCCTGCCGAGCGTCCTGGGGATGTTCGTCGCGTTCGGCATGCTCCTGGTGATGCAGTACCTCACCGCGGAGCGCGAGGACGGCACCCTCCTGCGCGCGAAGGCCACGCCGTACGGCATCCGCGCATACTTCACCGGCAAGCTCGTCACCGTCTCCGGGACCGTCCTGGCGTACCTCGCGATCCTCCTCATCCCCGGACTCTTCCTCGTCCACGGGATGAAATTCCCTGACCCGACGCTGGTCGGGGTACTGATCCTGGGGTTCGTGGCGACCCAGTCCATTGGCGCCGCGCTCGGCTCGCTGATCTCCAGTCCCCGCGCGGGCCGGCGCGCGTTCGGCGCCGCCTGACTCACTCCGCTCCCGGAAGCCGGCCACCCGGGTCGGCGATGTCCACGGCATCGGCCATCGCCCGATATCCGGCATGGAGTAGCCGGGCAGGGCGTCGACCGTGCCCGAAGCCGCCGCCTCCCAGGCGCCGACCCAGCCGTAATCCGTCGCGGGGGCCCGGCCGATGCCAGCCCGTGCGTCGGCCGAGCCGGCGGGGATGAGGGCGACCGCCGTCGCCAGTGCCGTCGCGAGGAGCGGGCCTGCTATTACTGGCCGGATGAGTGATCTGGAATGGAAGATCAGACCTTTCTCGGGCATCAGTGGGTTCGGGCTGGACGTCCGCTTCGGCGCGCGGCGCGACGAGGTCGGCGCCGGTTTCGCCGAGCGGTTCGGCGACGAGCTCGGCGAGGTCCGGCTCTTCCGCAAGGCTTCCTGGGACGTCGGGGTCTGCGAGCACTACGTGCAGGGGGACCTCATCGTCTTCTTCGACGATCAGGATCGGCTGCACTACATTGAATCGGGCTCCGTCGCACCTGTCCTTTTCGACGGGATCGCGCTGACCGGCCGCCCGTACGACGACGTCGTGGCGGACCTGACCGCCCGCGGACACCGCGTGGTGGGCACCGACGTGGGGCACGCGGTGCCCGAGGCCGGCTTCGCCCTGACCGAGGGCGGAGAGGACGAGGTCGACTCGGTGGGAGTGTTCCCCGGAGACCCCGTGAGCGAGCCCGGCATGTCCGACGAACCCGAGGTCGAGCCCGTACAGGAGCACCGGCTGGTCTCCGGCCAGGGCACCGAGATGGTACGGCTCGGGCAGTCGCGTCAGGAGCTTCGGGCCCTGCTGGGTCCGGCGCTGCAGAGCGTTCCTCCCTACGGGGGTGCGGCGCAGGACTGGTACTTCGACCACGGCCTGATCCTCACCTTCGACGAGGCCTCCCGGCTCACCACGATCGTGATCAGCTATGTGGGCGTCGAGGGCACCGCCTGGTTCCAGGACGTGCAGCTCCTCGGCCGCGGCTATGCCGAGGTGACCGCCGACCTCGCGGCGCGAGGCGTCCGGGTGGAGCCGGAGGCGCTCGGCGGACGGGTGCCCGAACACGGCTTCTCCCTGTCGTTGGTGGGCCTGCAGAATCCGGCCATGCCGATCGCCGCCGTCGTCTTCAGCGCGGATCGGCCGAGTCGCTGAGAGCGGCCGCCCGGCCTTCGGCGACAGGGGCGCGGCCGTGGCCTGGTTCGGGCGGATGGATGCTGTCACCATGTGACCTGCTCGGCGTGGATACAGATCATCGCGGAGGAGCGGTTGCCCGGTCTGGCGGAGCTGGCGTACAGCACGGTCGGTGGCGTCGCCGGAGCGGCGGCGACGAGCTATCTGACCAGGCATCATGAGCGGCGGCAGCTACGTGCCGGCGTCATGGAAGGGCTGCACACGATCGCGGCGGTGACCGCCGGGGTCCACGACGTCGAGATCGGCTGGGCACCGGTCCATCGGGCGGTGGGCGGGCGCTCGCACCTGACGAGCGGACTCGGCCTGAGAGCGACGCTCGACGGCGGCGTCGACGCCGAGCTCGCGCTCCGCGAGGCGTTCGCCGGGTTCGGCGTGGCGGCGCTGGCCGCCGGTATCCCGCGCCGCGTCATGGACTTCGCCGCCGGTTCCCATGAACGCGCCTTCGAGTGCGAGGTGATCAGGATCATCGACCGCCGTGTCGGCGGCGTGCTGGGAGACTCGGTCGATGAGCTGATGCGTGTCGCCGAGGAGTACCGGCGGGCGGCGACCGGGCTGTTGCTCCACACCCTGTGGCATCCCTGGCGGGCACGGTTGAACACCCGTGCCCGCATCCGCGCCCTCCGTACCGATGTGGCGGCGCTCCACGAACTCCAGGAGACCGCGAGGGCACGCCTGGTCGAAGCGGACCACGTCGCGCTGCTCTTCGCGCGTCTCGACCCGGGCGAGCGGCGCTGGGAGACCTGGAAGATCTCCCCGGATGGAGGGACGGCCGCGCCGCCGGCCCCGTCCACGGAGCCGGATCCATCATCCAGCAGATGACCGGTACCCGTGGCCGGGAGCCGTCCTGGCGCCGTAGTGCTCGGCGAGTGCGGTGAACGCGAGCTTGGGCTCCCACGGCAGGTCGGGGTAGGTCCGGCCGAGACGGTCCTCGAAGACCTGCACGACGCCGTACGAGGCCAGGTCCAGGTCCCGTCGAGGGTCGCTCCGGTGCGGCAGGTGGTACGACGCGAAGGTGCACACCAACGCGGTGTCCACGCCTTCGGCTTCGAAGATCTCCAGCAGATCGCGCAGGCAGGCGGCCTGTTCGGACTCATCGCGGACGTAGTCGCCGTCGAGGCGGACCGGGGTGGCGCCGTCCCATTCGACGATGTCCCCGCCCTGTGCGCCCTTGTCGGCCGCGCCCCGATAGGCGGTGCAGCCGAACTCGGTGATCGCGACCGGCTTTCCCCCTGCGACGAGCGCGCGGACGCCCTCGCGGAACCGGCCCGCGACCTCGAGCGTGCGATAGAGGTCGACCGACACGATGTCGAACGGCGTCCAGTCGACGCGCTCGAACGGGATGGAGGCGTAGGTGACCTTGCCGCCGAACCGTCGGCGGACCACGTCCACCGCCCGGCCGAGGAAGTCGTTGACGCGCTCGGGGAGCGCCGCGAGCATCTCCCGCCGCTTCGCGTCCGGTGCGGTCAGCAGGGCGTCGATCCGGTCGGTGCAGACGTCGCCGGGCAGGAAGCCCTTGGTGAAGAGGCTAAGCTCCGCGCCGGTGACGAACACGATCTCGGCGCCGCGCCGGCGGAGCCGCTCGGCACGTTCGGCGCAGTCGGCGAGGAGGTCGAGCAGCTCGCCGGTGGTCAGGTCGCAGGTGAACGGCGAGAACCAGACCTCCAGCCCGAGATCGGCGGCGTGAGTGGCGGCGATCTCGAGCCGCTCCGGGTCGCCGCCCGTGACGCGGACGGTGTCGCAGTGCAGGTCGTGGCGGATGACGCTCATCTCACGCCACACGACCTCGGGGTCGAAGGATTCGCGGGTGCTCACCCCCAGGTTGATGAACCCGGTGTCGTAGCCGATGCCGTAGCGCCGCATTGGTGCATCCTTCCGTGCGGGGGCTTTTAGGGTACGTACCGTACCTTAATATCCCACGCTAAGGTACGGGTGGTACCGGGACGGAGAGGAACGCATGACCGGCGACCCCACACGCCCAGCGGCATCCGGCCCATCGAGGCGGCGCGGCGCAGTCCTGGAAGAGGCCATCCTGCGCGCGGCGGCCGACGAACTCCTCGAGTCCGGCTATCCCGGACTGACCATGGACCGGGTCGCCAAGCGGGCGGGGACCAACAAGAACGCCATCTACCGCCGCTGGCCGAACCGCGCGGCGCTCGGCGTCGCCGCGTACCGCCGGCTGGTCACGGCCCGGACACAGCCCCCCGACACCGGCGAGTTGCGCGAAGACGCGCTGACACTGCTCCGCCGCATCAACTGCGACCTGTCCTCACCCGAGGGCGAGATCCTCCGCAGCCTGCTGTCGAGCGTCGGCGATGAGCCGGAACTGCTGGCGGAGCTGCAGGAACAGGCCGGAGACGGCGGCTCGGCCGCCTGGCTCACGATTCTCGAGCGCGCCGTGGCGCGCGGTGAGGCGCCCCCCGAGGCCATCCACCCGCGGGTCGCCACCGCGGCCCTCACCCTGCTGCGCAACGAATACGTCACCCGGGGACTCGGTAGCGTTCCCGACAGCGTCCTCGTCGAGATCGTCGACGAGGTCTATCTCCCCCTGATCCGCGGGCGCGGCCCGGCGGAAGGCTGACCTCGGGACACCGGCGCTCGGCGAACACCTCCTCGGCGTGCGTGCCGGTCAGTCGAGTCGGAGGGCGCCTGCCATGAGGTCGGCGATCCGGGGATCCGCGTGGGAGTAGTCGCGGGGCGGCGCGATCTCGTCCAGCAGCGCGGCCTGCCGGATGCGGTCGATCCGGAAGATCCGCGGAGCGTCGCGGAGCCGGCACCAGCCGATCAGATGCCAGTCGCGCGCGCCGGCGACGAACGCGACCGGCTCCACCTCGCGGCGCGTCTCCGTGCCGCCGCGGCCGGCGTAGACCAGCCGTACGACCTTGCGGGTGGCGACCGCCTCCTCGACGACGGCCGCGACGGGCACCGCAGACGTGCCGTCGGCGGGTATCAGGCCGCGGATGCTCGCGGCGAGCCGGCGGTCCTCCGCACCGTCCGCCGCCGACATGGCCGCCACGATCTTCAGCAGGGCGGTACGGCCAGAGTGGGCGAAGGGGGACGCGCCGTCGCGGCCCACGGCCGTCGCGAGCGCGACGGCCTCGGCCGGGGAGAGCACGACCGGCGGCAGCGTCCCGACCGTGTCGAAGAAGTAGCCGTCTCCCGTCGCGTCAGGCTTGATCGGGGCACCGGCCTCGCGCAGCTCCTCGATGTCCCGCTCGATGGTCGGGGCGTCGACGTCGAAGCGCCGGGCGAGTTCGCGGAGGCCGTACGGCCGGGGTGCGCACGCACGGAGCTCGTCGACGAGGGCGAACAAGCGGTCCGTACGGGTCACGAACCGACCGTAGATCACGAGTCCGGCATTTCAAGCTGACGCGCCGGTTGGGTCACGGTATCGCCAAAGTTCCACCTGGATCGGCACCCGTCGCGGCGCGACCGTTCTCCGCGTACGCCTGCCGGCCGCCGGGCGCCGACGGTCTCCGCGCTCCGTACCGTCAGAACACCGACCAGCCGGTCAAGGTCGTGAAACGGTCGAGGGCCGCGACACCGGCCACCGAGTTGCCGTGCGCGTCGAGTCCGGGGCTCCACACGCACACGGCGCAGCGGCCGGGGACGATCGCGAGGATGCCGCCGCCCACGCCACTCTTGCCGGGCAGGCCGACGCGGTAGGCGAAATCGCCGGCCGCGTCGTACGTGCCGCAGGTGAGCATGACCGCGTTGACCCGCTTCGCCTCACTGCCGGTCAGCAGCCGCGAACCGTCGTTGCGCACTCCGCGCCGTGCCAGGAAGCCGCCGGCCAGCGCGAGGTCGCGGCAGCTCATCGCGACGGCGCACTGGCGGAAGTAGTGCTCGAGGACGACCGGGACGGGGTTCTCGAGGTTCCCGTAGCTCGCCATGAAGTGCGCAAGGGCGGCGTTCCGGTCCCCGTGGGCCGCCTCGGAGTCGGCGACGTCCCGGTCGGCGGTGATCGCCGGGTTCCCGCTCTCGGCCCGGAGGAACTCCAGGACGGCCGTGCCGGCGTCGCCGGTCAGGGTCTGCAGGCGGTCCGTGACGACGATGGCGCCGGCGTTGATGAAGGGGTTGCGGGGCACGCCGTTCTCGTATTCGAGCTGGACCAGGGAGTTGAACGGGTTCCCGGACGGCTCCCGGCCGACGCGCCGCCAGAGGTGTTCGCCGTCGCGGGCGAGGGTGAGCGCGAGACTGAACGTCTTCGAGATGGACTGGATGGAGAACGGGACCTCCCAGTCCCCGACGCCGTGGACCTCGCCGTCGACGTCGGCGACGGCGATCCCGAACCGATCCTCTCGCATCGTGGCGAGCGCCGGGATGTACCGGCTGACCTGTCCTTGGCCGACCAGCGGTCGTACCTGCGCGGCGATCTCGTGCAGGAGGGCGTCGTAATCCATGGCCCGATTGTCCTGGTACGTCGCCGTACGACCGTCTCCGAGGTCGGGTTTGTGGACCCCGGGAGCACAGTGCTCACCGGGTTTGGGAGCAGGCCCAAAAGCGGCCCCGGTGGCGGTGCTGCGGAACGTACCGGAATGATCGGAGCGTCCCCCGAGAGAAGAGGTGAAGGACGTTGCTCGCGGTATCGACGGACACGATCCGTGTCTTCCTGCATGTTCTGGCGGCGACGGTCTGGGTCGGCGGCCAGCTGACCCTGGGTGCGCTGGTGCCCGCCCTGCGCGGATACGAGGGTGTGACCAAGGTCGCGGCGCGCCGTTTCAACATGGTCGCCTGGCCGGCGTTCGCGGTCCTCGTCCTCACCGGCGTGTGGAACATCGTGGCCCTCGACCACCCGAGCGACGCCTACCGGATGACGCTCAACGTCAAGATGGTCTTCGTGGTGCTGTCCGGGGTGGCGGCGTTCCTGCACATGCGCGCGACCTCCAAGCGCGGGCTGGCGATCTGGGGCGCGCTGGGCGCGCTCGGTGCCCTCGTCGCGCTGTTCTTCGGCGTTCAGCTCGGCTGACCAGGGCGATCGCCTGCCGTCCAGTAGGACGGCGGGCGGCCGTACCGCGCGATGACCCGCTCGCGAAGGGCGGGATCGTCGCGCGGCACGGGCTCCAGGAAGACCTCGAAGATGTCCGGGTGTGCGGTGTGGAGCTCCTCGCTCAGGCGTACGCACGCGCGCTCGACGTCGGCGGCGCCGAGGTCGTCGCGGAAGTCCAGCCGGGCGCAGACGAGCACCTGACCCGTGCCGACGGTCATGGTCATCAGGTCGACCAGCGCCTCGATCTCGGGCGCGGCCAGGAGGATGCGCCGGACGCCGCGCAGGATCACCGGCTGGGCCTGCCGGCCGATGAGCAGGTCGAGGTTGGTCCGGCCGAGGAGGAAGGCGGCCACGGTCAGCACGACGCCGATGAGCAAAGAGGCCACGCCGTCCCAGACGGCGGAACCGGTGAGCTGGTGCAGGCCGAGACCGGCGGCGGCGAGGACGAGGCCGATCAGGGCCGCCGAGTCCTCGAAGAGCACCGACTTGGTGGTCGGGTCGTCGGTGGTGCGCAGGAACGCCAGGAGCGACTGCGCGTTCTCGCGGGCGTTCTCCCGGGTCTGCCGGAACGCCTGCCGCCAGGAGATGCTCTCGAGCACCGCGGACACGGCGAGGACGAGGTAGCCGACGAGGGCGTCCTTCTCCCCGCCCTCCCCGCCCATCAGCGCCTCCGCGCCCTGCACGAAGGCGAACAGCGCGCCCATGCCGAAGATGCACACGGCGACGAGCAGCGACCAGATGTAGCGCTCGGTACCGTGCCCGAACGGGTGCCGCCGGTCGGCCGGCCGCGCGCTGCGGCGCAGCGCGGTGAGCAGCAGCACCTCGTTCGTCGTGTCGGCGAACGAGTGCCCGGCCTCGGACGCCATCGACGCCGACCCGGTGATCACCGCGGCGACCGTCTTGGCCAGCGCGATGCCGAGATTGGCGGCGAGCGCGAGGACGACGGTCAGCCGACTCTCTTGTTGTTCCTCAGCCACGTGTTCAGGGTGTCACGTTCGTCGCGTAACCGGCGGTTCGTCACACCGCCGTTCCCACGCCCAGGACGGCCTCGGCGGCGGTGGCCAGCTGGATGAGCCGTTCGATCTCGGTCTGGTGGAACGGCGGCGCGGCCACGCGGGCGAGCAGCAGCGTCTGCCCGGAACGCCCGACCGGGATGAACGCGTAGCGGACTCCGTCCTCGCCCGTGAACGCCCGCGCGCCGGACGCGGGGACGGCCGGCAGCGTGAGCGGGTCGGGCGCCTGCCAGCTCGCGTGCACGACCAGCCCGTCCCGGCCCAGCATCGCGGCCCAGTCGCCCCCGAAGATCTTGGGTACGGCCTCGACCAGGGCGACCACCCCGTTCGGCGGGTTGGCGGCTATCTGGCCGACCACCTCGACGTCGGCGAAGACGCCGGGCGCCTCATGGGTCTGCCAGACGCCGTCGACCTCGACGCCGCGCACGGAGGCCAGGGCATCGCAGAGGACGTCCAGCGACGCGCTCTGCGGCCACGAGACGGTGATGTCGTCGACCGCCCGGCCTGCGGAACGTTCCAACACGACGACCTGCACGATGTCGGCGCCCGCGGCGCCCAGAGTCCGGGCGACGGTACCGAGCGATCCCGGCCGGTCGGGCAGCCTGAGTCGTACGCGCAAAAGCGGCATACCGCTCACCTCCTGGACAAACAGGGTGCCATAGCGACATTTCAAATATGTTGCTGGCCCGTGTCGGCCCCGGTACGAGGCCGGACGCCAGCGCGACGAGGGCCCGCCACCAGGCCCTGTCGTACGGGACCTGCGCCAACACGGGCGCGCCGCCGTGCCGGCACCGCCGGGCCCCCGAAGTCCGGCCTTCTCTGAGGGTGGCTCCGCCGACAAGGGCACACCGCCAGGCCGGCGGGTTCAGGCCCTGTCTGACCGCGGCGCCGCCGACAAGAGCACACCGCCGGGCCGGCGGGTTCAGGCCTCGCCGGGCGGCGGCTTGGCCGACGGAAGGCGTACGACGGCGCGAAGACCAGGGGATGCGTCCTCCAGGTGGGCGTCGCCGCCGTGGGCGCGGGCGGTCTCGCGGACGATGGCCAGGCCGAGGCCGGCGCCGCCCTCGTCACGGCTCCGTCCCTCGTCCAGGCGCGTGAACCGGGCGAAGACACGTTCCCTGTCGGTCGGCGGGATTCCGGGGCCGTCGTCGCGCACCGACAGTTCCGCCCATTCGCCGGACCGCGACACGCCGACCCGTACGCCGGCGGCCGCGTGCCGCAGGGCGTTGTCGACGAGGTTGTCGAGCAGGCGTGTGAGGCCCTTGCCGTCGCCCCGCACGATCACGGGCTCACCGGCGTCCACGGTGACGGGGACCCGGGCCGCCGGGTGGCGCTCCCCCACCGCCCGGGCCAGCGCGGACAGGTCGACCGGCTCGCGCGCCACCGTACGGGCCTCGTGCTCGTCGAGCCGGGCGAGGACCAGCAGGTCGTCGGCGAGCCGGGAGAGCCGCAGCGTGTCGGCGAGCACGCCCGCCGCCGTCTCCGGCCAGGGCTGACTGTCCGGATGGTCCAGCGCGACCTCCAACTGGGCCCGGATGCTGGCGAGCGGGCTGCGCAGCTCATGCGCGGTGTCGGAGACCAGCGCCCGCTGGCGGGCCTCGGCCTGTTCGAGCCGGTGCAGCATGTCGTTGAGGGTGACCGCGAGGTCGTGTACCTCGTCCCGCGCCTCGGGCACGGGAAGCCGGCGGGAGCGGGCCGTGCCGCTGATCTCCTCCGCGCCGCGCCGCAACTCGGTGATCGGACGCAGCGCTCCGCCGATCACCAGCCACCCTGCCGCGCCGAGGAGCGCCAAGAGGATCGGCACGCCGACGACCAGCGTACGGGCGACGATCTCCAAGCCGTGGTGGACCTGCTCGAACGACGTCGCGGCGATCACCGTCTGACCGTCGCGGGCGGGAACCGCGACGACACGCAGCACGTCGGGCATCCCGTACCCGCGTCCGTCGAGGAACCGCGCGCGTCCGTCGCGACGCGCGGCCGCCATGCCGCGGGCGTCGAGGAGCGGCACGAGGCGGTCGGCGCCCGGCGAGGCCGCGCGGATCCGGCCGGTGGCGTCGACGACCTGGATCGTCATCGTCCCGCCGGTCGTCAGAATCGGATCGGGTAGCCGGTTCGCGTCGATGAGGGCGACGACGTCCGAGGCGCTGCGCCGGGCAGAGTCGTCCAGTGTCGAGATCATGGAGTGGCCCACCGCGAAGGCGAACAGGCGCGCCAGCCCCACGAGCGTCAGCGCCAGGACGACGGCGGACGTCAGCGCCAGCCGCGCGCGGATCCCGCGCCTGCGCCACCACCCCCGCAGCCCGCCTGCCGGGAGGCCCGGCCCCGCGGGGTCAGCCACCGTCGCCGGCCAGCAGGTAGCCCGCTCCGCGTACGGTCCGCAGAGCGGATCGCCCGAACGGCGCGTCGATCTTGCGGCGGAGGTAGCCCACGTAGACCTCGACGGTGTTCAGGTCGGTGCCGTCGTAGTCCTCCCACACGTGTTCGAGGAGCTCGCCCTTGGAGATCGCCTCGTCGGGGCGCCGGATGAGGTACTCCAGCAGCGCGAACTCCCGAGGCGTCAGGTCGATCTCCGTGTCGCCGCGGAAGACCTGGCGCCGCGCCGGGTCGAGGCGGAGATCCCCGGCGGTGAGGACCGACGGCCGCCGGGTGGGGCCGCGGCGCAGCAGCGCCCGCAGCCGCGCGGCGAGCACGACATAGGAGAACGGCTTGGTGAGGTAGTCGTCCGCGCCGAGATCCAGGCCGTCGGCCTGGTCGTACTCCCCGTCCTTGGCGGACAGGATGAGGATCGGCACCCAGTTCTGCTCCTGACGCAGCCGCTCGCACACGCGGTAGCCGGACAGCCCGGGCAGCATGATGTCGAGCACGACCGCGTCGTAGCCGCCCTCCCGCGCCAGGTGGAGACCGTCGACGCCGTCATGCGCCAGGTCGACGGCGAACCCCTCCGCCTGCAGCCCGCGCCGCAGCGCGTCGGCCATCCGCCGTTCGTCCTCGACCACGAGAACCCGCACCCGCGCCCTCCTTCCGTACCGTCTGCGCCCAGGATGGCGGGGTCCGGCCCACCCGTGCGTCGTACGCGGGGATGAATCGGAAATCCCACCCGAGGCGTACGGAACTCTCAGCGTCTCCACAGGATCGACCCGGCAGTGTTGCGGTTACTGGAACACGAAGCAGGGGGTCAGCATGGCATCGACGTTCAAGAGTTCGCGCGTCGTCCGGTGGGCGGTGCCGGTCGGTGTGATCGCCGTCGTCGGCGCGGCGGCCGGCGCCGGGCCGGTCATCGCGGCGGCGCAGGGCAGCCCGTCGCTGCCGCCGAAGACCGCGGCGCAGCTCATCGCCGCCGTCCAGCAGGCGCACGGGAAGGGGGAGGTCCAGCCGCTGTCCGGCACCGTCGTCGAGAACGCGTCCCTGGGGCTTCCGGCACTGCCGGGCGATGGGTCGAGCACGTCGCCGATGAGCCTGCTGTCCGGGTCGAACACGGCGCGGGTCTGGTACGGCGACGAGACGCACGTACGGCTGGCGCTGCTGGGCACCGGCAGCGAGACCGACTTCATCCGCAACGGGCAGGACACCTGGGAGTGGTCCAGCGACCAGAACACCGCCACGTACCGGAAGGTCACCGAGCAGGCGAAGCGTCCCGAGGCCGCGCCGTCCAGGACGCCGATGACCCCGCAGCAGGCCGCCGACCAGGCGCTGGCCGCGGTCGGTAAGACCACGGAGGTACGGGTCGACCCGACCGGGCACGTCGCCGGCCGTGACGTCTACGAGCTGGTCCTCACCCCGAAGGACGGCCGGTCGCTGATCGGCCGGGTCCGGCTGGCCCTGGACGGCAAGACGTACGTCCCGCTGCGGGTGCAGGTGTTCGCGCGGGGCGCGAACAGCCCGGCGTTCCAGGTCGGCTTCACGTCCGTGACCTTCAGCAAACCCGCCGCGGCGAACTTCGCGTTCACTCCTCCCGCCGGCGCGAAGGTCGTGCGCAAAGACGCCCCCGCGCAGGGCTCGGACGCGAAGGCCTGGGACAAGAAGAAGGCCGAGGCCGGCCACCGCACGGCCGACGGGTCGACCATCGGCACCGGCTGGACCGCCGTGAAGCGGCTCTCGCTGCCGCAGAACGCCCAGCAGAACGCCCAGAAGAAGGACCAGAGCGGGATACTGTCCGCCCTGCAGAAGGCCGCGACCCCGGTCAGCGGCTCCTGGGGCAGCGGAAAGCTGCTGCGCACGAAGCTGGTCTCGGTCCTGCTCACCGACGACGGCCGGGTGTACGTCGGCGCCGTCACCCCGGACCTGCTCGAGCAGGCGGCGGCGCACAAGTGACCGCGACCGCCGAAGCGGGGGCGCCGGTGTCGGCGCCCCCGCCGCCCGCCGAGGACGACGCGATCGCCACCCGGGGGCTGACCAAACGGTTCCGCGGCGGTCAGGTCGCCGTGGCGGACCTGGACCTGACGGTGCCCCGGGGGTCGGTCTTCGGCTTCCTGGGCCCGAACGGCTCCGGGAAGACCACGACGATCCGGATGCTGCTCGGATTGATCTCGCCGACGACCGGCAGCCACACGCTCCTCGGCACGCCCATGCCGGACGGCTGGGCGACCGCGCTGCCGAAGGTCGGTTCACTGATCGAGGGCCCGGCCTTCCACCCGCACCTGTCGGGCGAGGCGAACCTGCGCCGCTGTGACGCCGCCGACCGCACGGCCGACCCTCGCACCTCGCGCCGCCGCATCGGCGACGCCCTCGAACGCGTCGGGCTGACCGCGGCCGCGGGCAAGCGCTACAAGAACTACTCCCTCGGGATGAAGCAGCGGCTGGGGATCGCGGCGGCGCTCCTACGGCACCGGGAGCTGCTGATCCTGGACGAGCCGACGAACGGGCTCGACCCGCAGGGCACCCGCGAGGTCCGCACGCTCATCCGGGAGATCGCCGCCGACGGCACCACGGTGTTCGTCTCCTCTCACCTGCTCGCCGAGATCGAGCAGGTCTGCACGCACGTCGCGGTGATGCGCACCGGACGGCTGGTCACGCAGGGCGCGCTCGACGAACTGCGGGCGGGCACCGGTGCCCGGATCCGGGTGGACACCCCGGACACCGGTACCGCGAATGGCGTGCTGACCGGCCTGGGCCTCACCGACGTACGCGGCTCGCGGGGCGAGATCAGCGCCGAGCTCGGCGAGCTGCCGCCCGAACGGGTGTGCGCCGACCTGGTCGGCGCGGGCGTCGCCGTGCGCGGGCTGGCGGTCGTACGGCCGAGCCTGGAGGACATGTTCGTCGAGCTCACCGGGGAGGGCTTCGATGTCGACGGCTGACATCTCGCAGGGAACGGACCGGGTCGCGATCGCCCGGGAGACAGACGCGCCGACGGTCGAGACCACCGGCCGGGCGGCCACCGCGGCGGACGCTCGTCCGGCCGGGGCCACCCACGCCGAGGGCGCCCGTGCGGCCGAAGCCACCGACCCGGAAAACGCCCTTTCGGCCAGGGCCGCCCGCGCGGTGGCCACGGCGACGGGCACCCATCCCGCTGAGGCCACCGACCCGGCGGGCGCCGATCCGGCGGGGGCCACCCGTCCGGCGACCATCGCGGCGGACACCCATCCGGCCGAGGCCACCCATGCGGAGGGTGCCCATGCGGCCGAGGCCGACCGCCCGGCGGCCACCGCGACGACCGTACGGTCCGCGCTCGGGCTGCGGCTGTTCGGCTCGGAGCTCGGGCTGGTCTTCCGGCGGCGGCGCAACCAGGCGCTGCTGCTCCTGCTCGGCGCGATTCCGATCGTGGTCGGCATCGCGCTGAAGCTGAGCACGCCGCGCGGCGACGACGCCGGCCCGCGTCTGATCGCCCAGGTGGCGGGCAACGGCGTCTTCCTGACGGTCGGGGCGCTGTTCTTCGTGCTGCCGCTGATCCTGCCGTTGGCGATCTCGGTGGTGGCCGGTGACTCGGTCGCCGGCGAGGCCGGCATCGGTACGTTGCGCTACCTGCTGGCGGTGCCGGCGGGCCGTACCCGGCTGTTGCTGGTCAAGTACGCGACGACGGTGACGTTCTGCCTGGCCGCCGTCGCGACGCTCACCGCGACGGCGCTGGCCACGGGGCTGCTGCTGTTCCCCGTCGGCCCGGTGACGCTGCTGTCGGGGTCGACGGTGTCCCTGAGCGAGGGGCTGGTCCGGCTCCTCCTCGTCGCGCTGTACATCGCCGCGGGCGTCGCCACCCTCGCCGCGATCGGCCTGGCGGTCTCCACGGTCACCGACAGCCCGATCGCCGCGATCACCACGACCGCCGTCCTGCCGGTGGTCAGCCAGGTGATCGACGCGGTGCCGCAGCTGAGGTCGGTGCACCCGTACCTGTTCACGCACTGGTGGTACAGCTACGACGACCTCCTACGGGCGCCGATCGTGACCGACCACCTGACTCACGGGCTGCTGGCGTTCCTGGCCTACACGCTGGTGTTCGGCTCGGTGGCCTGGGCGAGGTTCACGAGCAAGGACGTCACCTGCTGACCCAGGCGAGCAGGCCGTCCGCGGTCATCGCGTTGACGATCCGGTCCGGGTCGACTCCGCAGCGGGCGGCCCGTTCGCAGCCGTACGGCTGCCAGTCGAGCTGACCGGGGGCGTGCGCGTCGGAGTCGATCGCGAACCGGCAGCCCAGCTCGACGGCGAGGCGCAGCAGGCGCTTGGGCGGGTCGAGGCGCTCCGGCCGGCTGTTGATCTCCACGGCGACGTCGTGGGCGGCGCACGCGGCGAACACGCGCTCGGCGTCGAACTCCGACTCCGGCCGCTTGTTCCCGCGCCGCCCGCCGCCCTGGACGATCCGCCCGGTGCAGTGGCCGAGGACGTTCACGTGTGGGTTCGCCACGGCGGCGAGCATGCGGCGGGTCATGTCCGGGCCCGGCATGCGGAGCTTGGAATGGACGCTGGCGACGACGACGTCGAGCTCGGCGAGCAGCGCCGGGTCCTGGTCGAGCGACCCGTCGTCGAGGATGTCGACCTCGATGCCGGTGAGGATCCGGAACGGCGCGAGACGCTCGTTGAGCGCGGCCACGACCTTCAGCTGCTCGCGCAGCCGCTCCGGGGACAGGCCGTTCGCGACCTTGAGGCGCGGCGAGTGGTCGGTCAGCGCGATGTAGTCGTGGCCGACCTCGATCGCCGCCTCGGCCATCTCCTCGATCGGCGATCCCCCGTCCGACCAGTCCGAATGCGTGTGCAGGTCGCCGCGCAACGCTGCGCGCAGGGCGGCGGCGGCCTCGTCGATCGGCGTGCCCTCCGTCGCCTCCAGGCGGCGCAGGTACGTCGGTGTCTCCCCGCGAAGCGCCTCCGCGATCACCAGCGCCGTCACCTTGCCGACACCGGACAGCGCCTCCAGGGTGCCGGCCCGCGCCCGCTCGGCCAGCTCGTCCGGGGAGGTCCGTTCCACCGTCTCGGCGGCCCGCCGGAACGCCCGCACCCGGTACGTCGCCTCGTGCGCCCGCTCGAGCAGGAACGCGATCCGCTTCAGCGCCTCGATCGGATCCATGCCCCAGTACTACCCGAGGATGGCCCCATACCTGGGTAGCATCCGCGGATCGGTCCTGAGAGGTACGAGGCGGACATGCGTGAGGGCCTACGCTCAGGGCATGGCCGATGCACCACCCGGGACGCTCGCGCGTGCGCTGCGTCCGGTGTTCGCCGCGGTGGCGCAAGGCCGGACGGACCCGCCGGGGCGACGTCACCGTCGGCTGACGATCCGCGGGGTCTACCTCCCCACCGTCGCCGAGATGCTCCTCACCCTGATCCTGCTCCTCGCCGGCAACGCGACCCTGCGGTCGCACCACGCCGACTCCGCCCTCACCGTGGTGTCGCTCCTGGGTGTCCTGCCCCTGCTGCTGCGCGGCAGCCGTCCGCTGGTCGCCTGGCGGTGGTCCGCGTTGGCGATGGTCCTGTCGTCGCTCGTCTTCCGGGCCCCGGCCGTGACCGGCGTGCCGTACCTGCCCTGGCTGGGCATCGTCTACCTGCTGTGCCTGTACTCGGTGGCGGTGCGCTGCGAGCGAGCGGTGACGGTCGGCGTGATGGTCATCTCCACCGCCGGATGCATCCTCATCGATCCGAACAGCGGCGCGTTCTCGCTGCTGTGCGCCGTTCCGATCCTCCTCGGGTACATCGTCCGGCTGCGCCGCACCACCCGGCGGGCGCTGGCCGAGCAGGAGGCCCGGCACGAGGCGGAGACGGCCGTACTGCAGGAGCGGCAGCGGATCGCGCGTGAGCTGCACGACGTCGTCGCCCACCACATGTCGGTCATCGCGATCCAGGCGGAGGCCGCGCCGTACAAGGTCGCCGACCCGCCACCGGAGCTGGCCGAGAGCTTCGCCGACATCCGTGCCAGCGCGCTGGAGGGACTGACCGAGCTGCGCCGGATCCTCGGCGTCCTGCGGACCGACCCCGCGACCCAGACCGCGCCGCAGCCTGGCCTGGAACGCCTGGAGGAGGTCGTCGCGTCGGCACGCGCCGGCGGCCTCTCCGTCGAGACGTCCGTGACCGGGCAGGCGCCGATCCTGCCGGCCGGCGTCGGGCTCTCGGCCTACCGGATCCTGCAGGAGTCGCTGAGCAACGCGATGCGGCACGCGCCCGGAGCGTCGGTATGGGTGGACATCGCGTACGAGCCGGACGTGCTGCGGCTCCGGGTGCGCAACGGCCCGGGGACCGCCCCGGACCGCGTGGCGCGCGCCGGAGGCGGCCACGGCCTGGTCGGCATGCGCGAACGCGCCGCCATGCTCGGCGGCGACCTCACCGCCGAGCCGACCGCCGACGGCGGATTCGTCGTGACCGCCGTACTCCCCCTGGCCGCCGGCGACCGTACGCACCCGGCCGGGCGCCCGGAGCCCGCGACGCCGGCCGACTGAGCCCGGCCGTAGCCGCCCCCTCGGAAGAAAAAGGGACCCATGAGCATCCGCGTGCTGATCGCCGACGACCAGGGAATGGTCCGGTCGGGCTTCTCCATCCTCCTGAACGCCCAGCCGGACATCGAGGTCGTCGGCGAGGCCGTCAACGGGGAGGAGGCCGTGCGCAAGGCCACCGGCCTGCGGCCCGACGTGGTGCTCATGGACGTGCGGATGCCCGTGCTCGACGGCCTGGCGGCCACCCGCCTCATCACCGAACAGCCGGACCCGCCCGGCATCCTGGTGCTGACCACCTTCGACCTGGACGACTACGTGTACGAGGCGCTGCGCGCCGGGGCCAGCGGATTCCTGCTCAAGGACGCGTCCGCGCAGGAGCTCTCGGACGCGGTACGCGTGGTCGCGGCGGGCGAGGCGCTGCTGGCGCCGACCGTCACCCGCCGGCTGATCTCGGAGTTCGCGCGGATGGGCGCCCCGAAGGGGCCGGACCGCAAACGCCTGGAGGGCCTCACGGACCGGGAGACCGAGGTACTGGGCCTGGTCGCGCGCGGCCTGTCCAACGCGGAGGTCGCCGAACGCCTCATCGTCGCCGAGCAGACGGTCAAGACGCACGTCGGCCGCATCCTCATGAAGCTGGACCTGCGAGACCGCACCCAGGCCGTCGTCTACGCCTACGAGACGGGCCTCGTACGCCCCGGCGAATGACGCCCCGCGCTGGAGGCACCGGCGCACGGCCGAAGCCGCCCGGCACTCCGGAGACAAGCATCAGGCCGAGCCTTCCGGAAACGGAGGCGCCGCCGAACGCTCCAGAAACGAAGACCAGGCCAAACCCTCCGGGAGGGGAGGCGCGACCGAACGTTCCGGAGACAGGGACGGCCCACGGGCGCTCCTGACGGTCCAGGGTCGCGGCGTGCCCTCGCCGGGTCACCCGGCCCCTACCGGAGATGTACGCCGAAGTGCGGTCGCCAGGGGGACGCGGGTGACAACGCCCGGTTCGTAACTTCCTGATCAATTGCTGACCAGGAAGGACGGCCCGTGAACAAGCGCCGGGCGACACTCGCCACGCTCACCGTCGGCAGCATCGTGATCGCGACCGGGGCGGCCGGCGGACGCCCCGGCGTGTCGCCGCCCGAACAGCCGCTGCCCGTGCTGACCGGCCGGGCGCTGGCCGCCCGGTACGCCGCGGACCGGACGGCGATCGAGGCCGCCGCCCGCCGCGACCCCCGGCTGGCGCCGCTGGCCTCGCCCGGCCGTACGTTCCTGGCGTTCGACCCGCGCGGCCGGGCGGTGGAGGTCGTCGGCGACCTGGCCACGGCCCGGCGGGTGGCGATCCTGGTTCCGGGGGCGGACACCACGCTGCGAAGCTTCGACTCCCGGGGCACCGCCTCACCGGGCGGCGGGGCGCGGGCGGTGCTGGCCGAGACCCGGCGACTCGACCCGCACGCCCGGCTCGCGGTGATCGCCTGGCTCGGGTACGCGACCCCGGCCACCGTCAGCCTCGACATCGCCACCACCGGCCGTGCCGATCAGGGGGCTCGCGCCCTGCGGCCCCTGGTGAGCGCCCTGGCCGCCCGCGGCGTCGCGGTGAGCCTGCTGTGCCACAGCTACGGCTCGGTCGTGTGCGGGCGCGCCGCCCGCCACCTGCCCGCCACGGACATCGCCGTGTTCGGCAGTCCCGGCATGGCGGTCTCGTCCGCGGCGGGCCTGCACACCGGGGCACGGCTGTGGGCCGGGCGGGCGTCCGGTGACTGGACCGCGTACGTCCCGAAGGTGCGGGTCCTCGGGTTGGGCTTCGGCGCCGACCCGACCGGCCGTGCCTTCGGTGCCCGGGTGTTCGCGACCGGTGGCGGCGGCCACAGTGACTACCTGCGGCCGGGCGGGATCGCCCTGCGCAACCTCGCCCTCATCGCCCTGGGCCGTGGCGCGGAGGTGTCCCGTGGCCGCTGACCCGACGCTCCACCCGCGTGTCACCCCCCGACCCGACCCGGACCGCGTCGCTCCCCGGCCGAGCAAGCAGCCCGTCGCTCCCCATCTGGAAGCGGGATCCGCCCCACCAGAAGCACGGCCCCTCGCTCACCGGCCGGGTGCAGAGCGCGTCCTGCCTCGGCCGGACGCGGAGACGGTCGCCTCCCTGCCGGTGGCGGGGAGAGGGCACTTCCGGGGCGGAGGTCTGCGCGCGCTCGCCCGGCGCGTCGACGCGGCCACTCCGGAGGACCGTGACCGGGCCTTGGACGCCCTGCGGGCCTTCGCCATCCTCGGAGTCGTCCTCGGCCACTGGCTGGTCACCGCGCTCGTCACCGCCGGGACGGCGGACGGCGTCACGCACTGGAACGTGCGCAGCCCGCTGGCGTCCATGCCGTGGCTCACTCCGGTGTCCTGGGTGCTGCAGACGCTCGCGCTCTTCTTCTTCGTCGGCGGGTACTCCGCGGCCAGGAGCCTCGGCCGGACGAGGAGTCCCGGTGGGTGGGTCCGCAGTCGTCTCGTGCGGCTGGT
Source organism: Actinoallomurus vinaceus (assembly GCF_039542055.1). Classification (NCBI taxonomy): domain Bacteria; kingdom Bacillati; phylum Actinomycetota; class Actinomycetes; order Streptosporangiales; family Thermomonosporaceae; genus Actinoallomurus; species Actinoallomurus vinaceus. The sequence continues at coordinate 186,557 of NZ_BAABHK010000006.1, read as the reverse complement.
CCGGCCGGCCGCGGTGCTGGTGGCCGCGTGGATACCGCTCACGCTCGCCCTCATCGCGGCGGGCGTGGATCCGGAGCCGCTCGTTCGGCTGATGCTCAGCCCGCTGTGGTTCCTGTGCGTCTTCACGGGCCTGACCGCGCTGACCCCGTTGCTCGTCCGGTTCGGGCCGTACGCCGCGGCCGTGGCGGCCGGGACGGTGGCCTGCGCCGACCTCGTCCGGTTCGGGCTGCACGGTCCCGCGTGGGTGGGCTGGATCAACGTGCCCGCCGGGTGGGCGGTGCCGTACCTGCTCGGCATCGCCTGGGCGAAGGGCCGGCTCGGCTCCCGGCGTACCGCCGTGGCCCTGCTGGCCGGCGGGGCGGCGGCCGCGGTCGCGCTGGTGACGCTCGCCGGATACCCCGCGAGCATGGTCGGCGTGCCGGGAGCGCCGGTGTCCAACCTCAGCCCGCCGACGTCGGCGGCGGTGGCGTTCGGCCTGGCACAGGTCGGGGCAGCCCTGCTGCTCCGGGACCGGCTGGCGCGCTGGATGCGGCGGCCCCTGGCCTGGCTGCCCGTGGCGCTGGCGAACCTGTCGGCGATGACGGTGTTCTGCTGGCATCAGACCGCGTTCATGCTCACAACGGTGGCGACCCTGCCGTTCGGCACCGTGCGCGGCCTGCACGACCTGCCCGGTGACTGGACGTGGGTCCCGGCGCGGGTGGCGTGGCTGCCGGTGTTCGCCGTCGTGCTCGCGGGGTGCCGGGCGATCTTCTGGAGGTTCGAGGGCTCCGTCCGTCGCCCTCGCGACCTCGCGACGACCGCCCGCGGAGCCAGGCGCGACCTCGCAAAGGCCGCCCCCGAAGTCGGACGCGGCCCCGCGACGACCACTCCCGAAGCCGGACGCGGCCCCGCGACGACTACCCCCGAAGCCGAGCGCGACCTCGCGACGGCCACCGCTGAAGCCAAGCGCGACGTCGCCTGACGGGCGGCTCCCGGCAGAGCGCGCCCGCCGGTCGCCGCGATCACGGCCGGTGACCCGTGCGGAGGCGGTGCCGCCGATGCGGGCGATTGGTGGGAGGCTGTTCGCGTGAAGAAAGACCTCGACATCCGCGAACAGACCACTGAGCGGCTCGAACAGGCGATGGGAACCCTGGGCACCGCCGCGACGGCCAGTATGGAGGAACGACTGCCGTGGTTCCGCGCGATGTCGGCGGAGTACCGTTCCTGGGTCGGTCTGGTGGCCCAGGCCGGCATCGCCGGATTCGTCGAGTGGTTCAAGCACGAGGAGAAGATCCGCCCGGCCATCGCCGGTGAGGTGTTCGGCACGGCGCCGCGCGAGCTGATGCGGGCGGTGCGGCTCCAGCAGACGGTCGAGATCGTCCGGGTCGTCATAGACGTCGTCGAGGCGCAGGTGAACGAGCTCGCGGCGCCCGGCGGCGAGACGCAGCTGCGGGAGGCCATCCTGCGCTACACCCGTGAGGTCGCCTTCGGCGCGGCCCAGGTGTACGCGCGGGCCGCCGAGACCCGTGGCGCGTGGGACGCCCGGCTGGAGGCGCTCATCGTCGACGCGCTGCTGCGCGGTGAGGTCGACGAGTCGCTGCACTCGTGGGCCGCCGCGCTCGGCTGGGCGTCCACGTCGGTCGCGGTGATGGCGGGCAACACCCCCGAGGACGAGCCCGAGGCGATCATCGACGACATCCGCATCGCGTCCCGGCGGGCGCGCGTCGACGTGCTCGCCGGCGTCCAGGGCAGCCGTCTGATCGTCATCGTCGGCGGTGTCGAGGACGACCCGCTCGCGGCCGCCAAGCCGTTCACGTCCAAGTTCGGACCGGGCGCGGTCGTGATCGGGCCGCGCGTCGACGACCTGTACGCCGCCACCATGTCGGCGCGCGCGGCGCTGGCCGGCCTGCGGGCGGTGGCGGGCTGGCCGGACGCGCCACGGCCGGTGCTCGCCAGCGACCTGCTCGCCGAACGCGCCCTCGACGGCGACCCGGACGCGCGGGCGTACCTCGTGGAGGAGGTGTACGAACCGCTGCGCGCCGCCGGGGCTCCGCTGCTGGACACCCTCACCACGTACCTGGAGCAGGGCTCGTCGCTGGAGGCCACGGCGCGCTTGTTGTTCGTGCACCCCAACACGGTGCGGTACCGCCTGCGCCGGGTGACCGAGCTCACCGGTTACGTCCCCGCCGACGGCCGGGCGGCGTTCACTCTTCGCATCGCCCTTGTTCTGGGCCGTTTCGAGGGTCGCTCCAACGGCCTGTGACGCGGCGCCGCGGCTCCTTGTAGGAGTCACACAAGGCTCGCCGCCGGAACTTCGTACCTAACCGCATGCATATGGTGGAGTCCTACAGTGCATGGTTGAGTGCGTGCTCGTCATCGCCGCGCCCGGGCAGGGCGCCCAGACTCCGGGATTCCTCAACCCCTGGCTCGAACTGCCGGGCGTCGCCGACCGTCTCGCGTGGTGGTCCGCCGTCACCGGTCTCGACCTGATCCGCTATGGGACGACCGCCGACGCCGATGAGATTCGCGACACCGCCGTCGCGCAGCCTCTCCTGGTCGCCGCCGCGCTCGCGGCGTACGAGGTCCTGGGCGTGCGGCCGGACGTGACGACCGGGCACAGCGTGGGCGAGCTCGCCGCCGCGTCGATCGCCGGTGTGATCTCCCCCGAGGCCGCCATGGTGCTCGTACGGGAGCGCGGCCGGGCGATGGCCGAGGCCGCCGCCGTCACCGAGACCGGCATGACCGCGGTCCTCGGCGGCGACGAGGAGGAGGTCCTCGCGACCATCGAGAAGCACGGCCTCACCCCGGCCAACACCAACGGCGCCGGCCAGGTGGTCGCGGCCGGCACGATGGAGCAGCTGGCCGCGTTCGCGGACGCGCCGCCGGCCGGCGCGCGGCTGCGGCCGCTTTCGGTGGCCGGAGCGTTCCACACCCATCACATGGCCCCCGCGGTGGACACACTGCGGCGGATCACCCCGGGCATGTCGGTGGCCGACCCGGCCACCCGGCTGCTCTCCAACCGCGACGGTGCGGTCGTGGCAGGCGGCCGCGACTTCGTCGCCCGCCTCGTCGAGCAGGTCAGCGCACCGGTGCGCTGGGACTCCTGCATGGCGACGATGGCGGACCTCGGCGTCACGGCGATCATCGAACTGCCCCCTGCGGGCACCCTGGTCGGCCTGGCCAGGCGCGCTCTTCCCCACGTGGAGCGGGTCGCGCTGAAGACCCCGGCCGACCTCGACAAGGCGCGCGCCCTCATCGAGCAGGAGACGCGCGCCGGCGACGACACATTGGAGAACGCGTGACGTCCTTCCAGCTCCGTACCGGCGCCCCCGGGGCGCGCATCCTCGCGTTCGGTCACTACCAGCCGTCCAACGTCGTCACCAACGACGACATCGCCAAGACCGTCGACACCAACGACGAGTGGATCCAGAGCCGCGTCGGCATCAAGCAGCGCCGCATCGCCGGCCCGGAGGAGTCCGTCGTCGACATGGCCGTCCAGGCGGGCGGCAAGGCCCTGGCGAGCAGCGGCCTGTCCCCGGAGGACATCGACCTGGTCATCGTCGCCACCTGCACCCAGGAGGCGCAGATCCCGAACGCGTCGGCGAGCGTCGCCCACCGGCTCGGCATCACCGCGCCCGGGGCGTACGACGTCAACGCGGCGTGCGCGGGCTTCTGCTACGCGCTGTCCAACGCCGCCGACGCCGTCCGCGCCGGCTCTGCGCGCAACGTCCTGGTGGTCGGCTCGGAGAAGCTGTCGCAGTGGGTCGACTGGACCGACCGCTCCACCTGCATCATCTTCGCCGACGGCGCCGGCGCCGCCGTGGTCAGCGGCTCGGACGACGCCGCGATCGGCCCCGTCGTCTGGGGCAGCGCCGGGGACATGGCCGACCGGATCTACATCAAGGACCGCAACGGCTTCCTGTACCAGGAGGGCCAGGCGGTGTTCCGGTGGACCACGACCTCGCTGGCCCCGATCGCGAAGGAGGCGTGCGAGCGCGCCGGCATCGCGCCGTCCGAGCTCGCCGCGTTCATCCCGCACCAGGCCAACCTGCGCATCGTCGAGGCGATCGCCCGTAAGCTCAAGGCCGAGAACGCCGTCGTCGCCGACGACATCGTGAACGCCGGCAACACCTCCGCCGCCTCGATCCCGCTGGCCCTGTCCCGCATGATCGAGCGTGGCGACGTGCCCTCCGGCGCGCCGGCCCTGCTGATCGGCTTCGGCGCCGGCATGACGTACGCCGCCCAGGTGGTCCGCATCCCGTAGGCCACCGCGCCGCCCCTGAACTCCTTCCAAAGAACAGTTGCACACCCTAGAAATGGAGAAACATCCCATGGCTCTTTCCGAGCAGGAGATCCTCAACGGCCTCGGCGAGATCGTCGAGGAGATCGCGGGCGTCGAGCCGTCCGAGGTGACCCTCGAGAAGTCGTTCGTCGACGACCTGGACATCGACTCCCTGTCGATGGTCGAGATCGCCGTCGCCGCGCAGGACAAGTTCGGCGTGGAGATCCCCGACGACGAGCTGAAGAACCTCAAGACGGTCAAGGACGTCGTCAACTACGTGCAGAGCAAGGGCGTCTCTGCCTGAAGTCGAGCAACAAGGGAGAGCGTGACCATATGAGTACCTCCGTCGTCGTGACCGGACTCGGCGCTACTACGCCTCTCGGCGGCGACGTGGCATCGACCTGGTCCGCTCTGCTGGCGGGCCGGTCCGGCGTGAAGCGGCTCACCGCCGAGTGGGCGGAGAGCCTCCCGGTGAGGATCGCGGCTCCGATCGCGGTCGAGCCCTCGGAGGTCCTGCCGAGGCACCGCCTGCGCCGGCTGGACCGTTGCCAGCAGTTCGCCCTCATCGCCGCGCACGAGGCCTGGCGCGACGCCGGCTTCGCGTTCGGCGACGAGGCGGGCTTCTCCGTCGACCACGACCGGGTGGGCGCCGTCGTCTCGTCGGGGATCGGCGGGATCATCACGACCCTCGACAACTACGACACGCTGAACGAGAAGGGCTGGCAGCGGGTCTCCCCGTTCGCCGTCCCGATGCTGATGCCGAACGGCGGCGCCGGGATCGTCAGCATCGAGTTCGGCGCGAAGGCGGGAGCGCACGCCCTCGCCAGCGCCTGCGCCTCCAGCGCGGAGGCCATCGGCTACGGCATCGACATGATCCGGGCCGGGCGGGCCGACATCGTCATCGCCGGCGGCACCGAGGCCGCGATCCACCGGCTGAACCTCGCGGCCTTCGGCTCGATGCGCGCGATGTCGACGCGCAACGACGACCCCGATCACGCCTCGCGCCCGTACGACAAGGACCGGGACGGCTTCGTGCTCGGCGAGGGTTCCGGGATCGTCATCCTGGAGTCGGAGGAGCACGCGCGAGCGCGCGGCGCCCGCATCTACGCCGTCGCCGCGGGTGTGGGCTACTCCGCCGACGCGGTGGACATCGTGTCCAACGACCCCGAGGGCATGTCGAAGGCCATGCGCCGCGCGCTGGTCGACGCGAACCTCGAGCCGTCGGACATCGTGCACATCAACGCGCACGGCACCTCCACCCCGGTCGGCGACACCGGCGAGATCAAGGCGATCAAGCTGGCGCTCGGCGAGGCCGCCCGCCAGATCGCCATCACCAGCACCAAGTCGATGACCGGGCACCTGCTCGGCGGCACGGGCGCGGTCGAGTCGATCGCCGCGATCCTCGCCCTGCGCGAGGGCCTGGTCCCGCCGACCATCAACATCGAGGAGCTCGACGACGAGGTCGACCTGGACATCGTCCGGGGCGAGCCTCGCAAGCTGCCCGGCGGTCCCGCCGCCGCCCTGAACAACTCGTTCGGATTCGGCGGCCACAACGTGACCGTCGCCCTGAGGAGGCATGAGTCGTGACCGTTGTTGAGAGCAGGTCGGCCGCCCGAATACCCGAGCCGCCCGAACAGATCGGGCCCGACCCGCGCGACCCGCGGGTCCGGCTGGAGGCCCTCTTCGACGAGGGGTCGCTGCGCCTCCTCAGTGAGGAGGACACCAGCGGCGCCCTGGCCGGCGTCGGCCGGGTCGAGGGCATGCCGGTCGTGGCGTTCGCCAGCGACCCGCGCGTCCAGGGCGGCGCGATGGGCGCGGTCGGCTGTGAGGCCATCGTCCACGCCTACGACCACGCGGTACGCGAGCGGCTGCCGATCATCGGCCTGTGGCACTCCGGCGGGGCACGCCTCGCCGAGGGCGTCGAGTCCCTGCACGGTGTCGGCCGCATCTTCGCCGCCATGACCAAGGCGTCCGGCGTCGTCCCGCAGATCTCGGTCGTGCTCGGCGCCGCCGCCGGCGGGGCCGCGTACGGCCCGGCACTGACCGACATCGTCATCCTGTCCGAGGGCGGCCGCATCTTCGTGACCGGCCCGGACGTCGTACGGTCGGTCACCGGCGAGGACGTCGACATGGCGGCGCTGGGCGGCCCCGAGCCGCACAGCAAGCGCAGCGGCGTCGTCCACGTGGTCGCCAAGGACGACACCGAGGCCCTCGTGAAGGCCAGGCGGGTCGCGACCCTCCTCGGCCACCAGGGTCGGCTGCGCGCGGACGAGGTCGAGGAGAAGGACCTCAGCGGCATCCTGCCCGACAACCCGCGGCGCGCGTACGACGTGCACCCGATCATCAACGGGCTGCTCGACGACCCGGCGGAGTCCATCGAGCTGCACCCCAAGTGGGCGCCGAACATCGTCACGACGCTCGGCCGCCTCGGCGGCCGCACCGTCGGCGTCATCGCCAACAACCCGATGCGCCTCGGCGGCTGCCTGGACTCCACCTCGGCGGAGAAGGCCGCGCGGTTCGTGCGGATGTGCGACGCGTTCGGGGTGCCGCTCGTCGTCATCGTCGACGTCCCCGGCTACCTGCCGGGCGTCGGCCAGGAGCACGACGGTGTCGTACGGCGCGGCGCGAAGCTGCTGCACGCGTTCGCCGAGGCGGTCGTGCCGCGCGTCACGCTCGTGACCCGCAAGTCGTACGGCGGCGCGTACATCGCGATGAACTCCCGGGCGCTCGGCGCGACACGCGTCTTCGCGTGGCCGACCGCCCAGATCGCGGTGATGGGCGCGGTCGCGGCCGTGCGCATCCTGCACCGCCGCAAGCTGGCCGCCGTCCCGGAGGAGGAGCGGCACGCGCTGGAGGAGCAGCTCGCCGCCGAGCACGAGAAGATCGCCGGCGGCCTGCAGCGCGCCCAGGACCTCGGCGTCATCGACGAGGTCGTCGAGCCGGCCAAGACCCGGCGCGCGATCGCCCAGGCCATCGCCGAGGCGACCCCCGCCCGGGGCGCCCACGGCAACATCCCCCTGTAACGCCCGAAGACCCGAGCGCCCCGTCCAGGATGACCTGGGCGGGGCGTTCGTCACTGCGCGGCGCGCGACCTCGATCACCGAGCATTCGGTACGCCCACCGGAGTGACTTTCCAGCCCTCGGCAAGCCATATGCCGCGCTACCGCACAGTGGCTGGCTCCAGGGGGATGGGAATCATTCGGCCACTCGGTGGGCATCGGCCGGAGGTCATTGGTCAGGCTCTTCCTGTTCAGCGGCTGCGCGCTTGACTCTCGGGTGGCCCGAGACTCGCAGAATGGTCGCGTGCTGAGCATCGGGAGTTTCTCGCTGGTCACCGGTCTGTCGATCACCGCGTTGCGGCACTACGACGACGTGGGGCTGCTTAGACCCGCCTACGTCGACCCCGACACCGGATACCGCCGCTATCGGCTTGATCAGGTCGGCGAGGCGCGTCTGTACGCGACATTGCGCCGTCTGCAGGTGCCCGTCGACGCGATGCGAGTGGTCCGCGAACGCGGTGTCGAGGTCGTGCTCGCCGAGCATCGTGAACGCCTGCAAGCCAGAGCCGACTCGCTGGCACAGCTCATCGAGACCGTCGAGCACCATCTTGAGAAGGGACTACTCGTGAAGACCCGCCGCATCGCCCAGGTCACGATCGTGGCCGACGATCTGCCCACCTCGATCGCGTTCTACCGCGACGCCTTCGACGCCTCTTACCACGAAGAGATCAGCTCGTTTCAGTTCGGCGCATACCCTGACGACGACTTCTTCCTCCTGACCGTGGCCGATCCCGAGCGGCATCCGTGGCCCGGTGGGCGGGTCAAATTCGGCCTGCTCGTCGACGACATCGACGCCGCGCATACACGGGCGCTCACCACTGGTGCCGTCGAGATCGAATCGCCGGCCGACAAGCCATGGAAGCCTCGGTCATCAACGGTGCAGGACCCAGGTGGCAACCACATCGACCTGTATCAGCGGTAACCGTGAGCCCAGCGATGGGCCCCGAACGGAGAGCTTGAACCTCATCCTGCCGTCGAGCATCTCCGCCGTTCCCCGCGCAGGCGCCAGCTATCAGGCTAAAAGCCCTCGCCGTGTTCCCGACCGGCGAGGACTGCGAGGCAATCCGGGTCAGCCTGCCGCGTGGAGCCAGCGGACGGGCGCGCCGTCGCCGACCCGGCGGAAGGGCTCCAGTTCGTCGTCCCAGGGCTTGCCAAGGAGGGTCAGGAAGGTTGTGCGGAGGTGGACCCCAGGGCCTGGATCACGGCGTCGATCGTGGTGGCCAGACGTGCGGGGTCATGGCCGGCGCGCTCCCGTACCCGCAGCCCGAGAACCGTGGTGAACAGCAGTTCCACGGCACCGTCGAGGTCGAGGTCGAGGGGCAGTTCGCCGTTGTGACGGCCCTCGCGCAGCAGCGATCGCAGTGCCTGCCGGGTGACCTCGAAGGCGGCCTCGGTCCGCCGGCGGACGTGGGCGTCGGTGGTGCCGAGCTCGGTCGCCGTGTTGACCACGAAGCAGCCTCGGCCGGACTCGCCGTCGGACGGGCAGGAGACCAGCCACAGCATCCAGTCCCGTAGTACCTGGCGGACCGGACGGCCGGCGGTGTCCAGGCGCTGCTCGGCCTGAGCGGAATCGGTGGCCCGGTAGTGGTCGAGCGCGCGCAGGAACAGCGTGTGCTTGTCGGTGAACGTCCGGTACAGGCTGCTCGGAGTGAGTTTGAGTTCGGCACCCAGGTCGCGCACCGAGGTGGCGTTGTAACCGCGGCGCCAGAACAGATCGGTCGCCTTGATGACCGCGTCCTGCTCGTCGAACTGTCGGGGGCGTGCCATGCCCGTCACTCTACCGAACTTGTGGAGCGATCGCTCCCATACTAGGGTCCACCGACGTATGGGAGCGAACGTTCCCGAACTAGAGGAGGAGGTATCGGTGGCACACGTAGAACGGACCACCGCCCAGGTGCCCGACCGACAGGCCCCGCAGAGGAGTCACTGGACGGCGGTCACCGCAGTGGCCTTGGGAACATTCCTGCTGGTCACCGCCGAGCAACTGCCGATCGGGCTGCTGACCGCCGTGGGATCGGCCTTGTCGGTCTCCGAAGGGACGGCCGGGCTGATGGTGACGGTGCCCAGCCTGGTCGCCGCGGTCTCGGCCCCGCTGGTTCCGGTGCTCGTCGGCGGAATGAACCGGCGGCTCCTGCTGCTCGCCTTGATGGGGTTGATGACGCTCGCCAACGTGGCCTCGGCCCTGGCCCCGAGTTTCGCCGTTCTGGTGTCCTCCCGGGTGCTGGTCGGCGTGGCGATCGGAGGCTTCTGGGCCGTCGCCGGGAGCCTGGCCGTCCGGCTCGTGGCCACCGCGAGCGTGCCACGGGCCACCGCGATCATCTTCGGCGGTGTCGGAGCCGCGAATGTGTTCGGTGTCCCGATCGGCACGCTGCTCGGCGAGTTCTCCGGCTGGCGCATCGCCTTCGCGACGCTGAGCGCCCTGGCGCTCGTCGCGCTGCTCGCCCTGCTGGCCGTGCTGCCGCCGTTGGCCGCCTCTCAGCCCGTCCGTCCGCGGCTCCTGGCCGAACAGTTCCGCAACCCAGGTGTACGCGTCGGCATCCTTGCGACATTTCTCATCGTGACCGGCCACTTCTCGGCCTACACCTTCGTGAGCCCGGCGCTCCAGAAGCTGTCAGGGATCGATGAACGACTCGTCGGCCCGTTGCTGTTCGGATTCGGCATGGCGGGCATGGTCGGCAACTTCATCGCCGGCGCCGCACTGGCGCGCAATCCGCACCGCACCGTACTGGTCATCGCCGTGGCCCTGGCAGCCGCGATGCCGCTCTACCTGGTGCTGGGCCGCGGACCGATCGGCGGGGCCGCACTATTGATCGCCTGGGGTATGGCCTTCGGCGGCGTGTCGGTCGGCCTGCAAACCTGGATGATCAAGACCGCGCCACAAGCCGTGGAAGCGGCCTCCGCCCTGTGGGTGGCGGTGTTCAACCTGTCGATCGGCCTCGGCGCGCTGGCCGGCGGCGTCATCGTCGACTCGCTCACTCTCCAGGCTGTTCTGTGGCTCGGCGGCGCCTGCGCCTTGGCGGCCGCACTGGCGGTCTGGAGTGCACGCACCAACGAGAACCTGCGATGACCAAGATCCCCGCCCCACACGCCCGAGGCTCGCCTTCAACGTGACCTGACCACTGAGGCCGAACCCGGCCGACGCAACGGCCCACGTCTCCCTCAGCCGGCCGCTCCCTCGATCACGGGTGTGATGAAGGGAGCTCAGAGAGATGGTCGCTCACCGTGGCGCGAAACCGCGCGGTGATGGCCGACAGATGCTCGAGCGCCGCCGACTCGTCTTCGGGCACCCGGACGTTGAGTCGCACGTCGGTGACCCCCCCGGCGGCCAGCAGCGGCGGGACGTCGGCCATCGTACGGGCGATGTCGAGCGTGCCGTCGGCGTGGTGGTGAAGGGCCGGTCGTCCGACGACCTGGAGGTCGGACGGGTCGCGGCCGGCCTCGCGCAGGGCGGCGCGCATCCTCGGGATGGCACGGGCAAGATCGGCGGCGTCCGGCCCCCACGGGATCCAGCCGGTGCCGAAGCGAGCCAGCCGCGTGACGACGCGAGGGTTGATGCTGCCGCCGACCCAGATGGGCACTCCCTCCGGGCGGAGCGGCTTGGGCATCATGTGGAGGTTCTCGAAGCGCAGTTCCGGTGACTCGTACTGCGCCCGGGTCTGCCGCCAGAAGGTCTGGCACACCTCCGGTGTGGTCGAAGCCAGCCTGGTCGAGCAGGCGCGCGGCGCGGAACATGTGATCCCAGCCGCCCGGGTCGGCGGCCGAGAACGAGGTGAGCCCTGCGGACAACTCGGCACGAGGCCTCGATGGCAACTCTTCCGACATTCCGCCATTCCTCCGCACAGGGGCAGGGCATGATGCGAGGAATCCTCGCCGTGTTCCCGACCGGCGAGGACTCCGTCAGTGACGTGCGATCAGCCTGCCGCGTGGAGCCAGCGGACGGGCGCGCCGTCGCCGGCCCGGCGGAAGGGCTCCAGTTCGTCGTCCCAGGGCTTGCCAAGGAGGTGGTCGACCTCGTGCTCGAACGTCACCTTGCCGGCCAGGGCGTTGCCCATTGCGGCGCGGAGGCGGTCCTCGGGCACGTGGATGTCGCCGTTGGCACCGATCACCGCGGTGAACACGCCCAGGGACGGCGTGAAGCTGTAGCGGACGCCGTCGCAGCCGGGACTGGCGTCCTCGGTCGCTTCAAAGCGAAGCAGCCGCCACTCGCGCAGCGCGGAGACGATGCCCGCAGCCGTGCCGGGCTGGCCCTCCCAGCACAGCTCGGCGCGCATGGTGCCCGGCGCCGCGGGCTGATCACTCCACGGCAGCGACACAGGCACGCCAAGTACACCTGCGGCGGCCCACTCGATATGTGGGCACAGCGCAGGCGGCGCTGAGTGGACGTAAAAAACGCCACGTGCGGACACCGGACCTCCTGGGAACGTTGCGAGGTTCGTCTTCCCCTACGTCCTCGGCTGCTCCAGGTAGATGACCGCTTGGTTATTGTGCCTCATCGTCCCCTGTCGCACCAGCCCGGATCCGGGTCGTGGATACGCCTCCAGCGCTCCCTACTCGTTGGTAGGCTCGGCGATCGGCCGCGATCAACAGCCGCCAATCCTTCGTTCGGTGATGACACTCGAGGAGATCCCCGCATGCGCAGAGCCCTGATCCTGGCCGCGACCGCAGGGCTCCTCGCCGGATGCGGCGGCCAGCACGGCGGCTCCCCCGCCGGTGCGGCCGATAAGGACGTCCGGCTCACCGCGTGCGCGCTGAGCCGAAAACTGCACGCCGGAGTCGTCCACGGTGTGATAACGAACACGACCGGCCGTACGGCGGGCTACGTCGTCCAGGTCGACATCGTGGACGGCGGCGGCAACCGCGTCGACACGGCGATGCACGCCGAGACGGACGTGGCGCCGGGCCAGAAGGTGAAGTTCACGGCGAGCGGCGTGCAGACGTACGGCGGGAAGATCACCTGCCGCGTCGCGTCCGTACAGCGCACCACCCGCTGACGAGCACGACGCCGACGGCCAGCCAGGGCACGTAGTCCCCGAACCGGTCATAGGGCGTACGGCCCGCGGCGGGCGCGACCTTCACCAGCACCGACCCGCGCCGCGACGTGTCGAGCCAGGCGAGCCGGCGCCCCTTCGCGTCGAAGGCGGCCGACACTCCAGTCAGCGCGGCCTGCACGACCGGGCGCCCCGTCTCGGCCGCCCGCACCGCGCCGAGCGACGCGTGCTGCGGCGGGGCCCAACTGCCCTGGAACGTCGAGGTCGCCGACTCGTAGACGATCAGGTGCGCGCCCCGGCGTACGACCGCTCGGCTCTGGTCGGGGAAGGCGGACTCGAAGCAGATCAACGGCCCGAACGTCACGGCGCCCGGTCCGGTTCCGGCCCGCATCAGCACGATGCCCGTGCCGGGGACCCGATCCTCCTTGGCCGCCTCGCTGATGTGGGCGACCCACCCGAGCTCCCGGCGAAGCGGGATGTACTCCCCGAACGGCACGAGGAGGTTCTTCACGTACCGGCTCTCGATGCCGTCCGGCCCGATCAGCACCGCGCTCTTCGAGATACGCCCCGACGCGTCACGGGCGTCCTCGTTGACCAGCAAGGGCCCGTGCACACGGGCCAGCGCGGTCAGGCGCGCGACCAGGTCAGGCCGCTCGTCGAGGTCGAATCCGACGCTGCTCTCCCCCCAGACGACCAGATCGACGGCGGGCAGCGCCGCAGTGATCCGCTCGCCGTCGGCGAATCTTCGGTCCGGGCCGTCCACGACGCCCGGCTGCACGAGGGCGATCCGCATCGGCCGGCCGGCGGCCTCCGGCGACGGCGTGTAGACCACCGGGCCGGACAGGCCGATGAGCGCCGCGAGGACCCCGGCGGTCGCCGAGCGGGCGATGAGGACCATGGCCACCGCGGTGTTCACCGCCACGAGAGCGAAGGTCACCAGCCACACGCCGCCCAGCGACGCCAGGCTCAGAACCGTCGGATGCCGCCACTGCGTGGCACCGTACAGCGCCCACGGGCCGCCGAGGGCGTGCCAGGACCGCAGCCACTCGCCCACCGCCCACACGCTTGGCACGACAACGAGCGCAGCCGCGAGCCTCCCCGGCCGCAACAGCGCCCAAGCGGCGTATCCCCAGCCCGCCCACAGGACGCCGGCGCCCGCGGCCACGAGGACCAGCGCCGGGCCGATGTTGGGGATCAGCCAGTAGAGCGCGGCGGTGAGGAACCCCGCGCCGAACCACCAGCCGCGCACGGCGGCCTCCCGGCCGGTCGCGGCGGCTCGTACCACCAGCAGGCCGGGCACGAGCGCGACCCACGCCAGCCAGTCCAGCCCCGCGCGGGGGAACGCCAGCACCGGCAGCGCCCCGGCGACCAGCGCCACGAGCCGGAACCCGCGACGTGCCCGAGGAGAGACGGGCGGCTCCGCCTCGTCCGGCGAGGGACCGCCCGGACCGGTGAACTCCGCCGCCGTTCTCATCACTCCAGAGTGACTCCGGGGTGACCGCACGGCAAGAACCCGCATCGCCCAGGGTGACCCGACGGGAACCGCTCGCCGCACGAGGACGAGCCGATGGAAAGGGAGCCGCCGCCTGCAGGGGCGGGCCGACGGCAAGAAGCCGCCGCGCATAGGCGAGCCGAAGGGAAAGACCCGCCGTCCAGGGGGCGGGCCGAGGGGAAGGATCCGCCACGGGTGGGCGAGCCGATGGAAAGGGCCCGCCGCGCGGAGGGCGGGCCGATGGGAGGAAGCCGCCGCCCGGGGGGCGGGCCGAAGGCAGGGCCCGCAGCGCGAGGGCGAGCCGGCGGGAAGGACCCCGCCGCGCGGAGAAGGCGGGCCGATGGGAAAGGCCCGCCACCCGAGGGGCGAGCTGACGGGAAGGAGCCGCCGCGCCGGGGGGCCGGCCGCGCGAGGACGAGCCGACGGGAAGGAGCCGCCACGCAGAGGACGAGCCGAGCGGAAGGGCCCGCCGCGCGGAGGGGCGGGCCGATGCGAAGGACCCCGCACGGGGGCGAGCCGAGGGCGGGGCCTGCGCGCCTTGGGGCACGGCATGCGAAACGTCCCGCCATCCGGCGACGATGGGTAATCACACGGACACGCCGAGAAGGTTGCGCGATGACCGATCATGACGCCCGGCTCGAACGCCTCCTCGCCCGCCACCGTGACGCGATCGTGGTCGAGCCGTTCCCTGGCCGTCCGGCGCTCCTACGCCGCGACCAGATCCTCGTGGCCGATCACGACCTGCCGGCGGTCGAGGACGCGGTGCGCCGCTGGTACGACGCGCGCCACGACGGGCCGGGAGTCTCCCGCGTCATGCTCCGCGCCGCCGCGAAGGTCGACGTGTGCGAGCTGTCCGCGCAGCTGGCCGGGGGCGCGCCGCACCGGCGCCTGGCCGTCGCGCCGAACCACCTCGTCCACGGCCAGCCGATGTGGTGGAGCGGCCCGGCCGGAGCGCCCAGCCCCGCGCCGGCGTTCGCCCCGCCCGCGGCCGACGGCGCCGCCCGCCGGCCGGTGACGGTCGCCGTCCTGGACACCGGCCTGTCGCCGCACCCCTGGTACTCCTCCGCGGCCTGGTACGCCGAGCAGCGCGACGAGGTCACCGAGGTGCTGGACGCCGACCTGGACTACGCCCTCGACGCGCAGGCCGGGCACGGCACGTTCATCGCGGGGGTCGTGCTGCGCCGTGCGCCGTCCGTGCGGATCCGCGCCAAGCGCGTGATCGGCGGCGACGGCGTGGGTGACGAACTCGGCGTCCTGCACGCCCTGGCCTGGCTGATCGCATGGGGCCGGGCCGACGTGGTGAACCTGTCGTTCGGGTGCCACACCTACGACGATCGCCCTTCTCCCCTCGTGGCCCGCGCCGTCGCCGCCCTCGCCCGCCGTTCGGTCGTCGTGGCGTGCGCGGGCAACCACGCGAGCGACCGGCCGTTCTGGCCGGCCGCCCTGAAGCACGTCATCGCGGTGGCCGCGCTGGACGGCGAGGAGCGGGCGGCGTTCTCCGACTACGGCTGGTGGGTGGACGCCTGCGCGCCCGGCGTCGACGTCCACAGCTGTTTCGTGCGGTTCGACGGGCCCCGCCCGCGCGTCCACGGCATCGACCCCGACGACTTCGAGGGTTACGCGATCTGGAGCGGGACATCCTTCGCGGCCCCGGCCGTCGCGGGCGCGATCGCCGGTCTGGCCGCCGCCGAGGATCTGCCCGCCGCGGTCGCCGCCGACCGGATCCTCGACCCGGTCGGCCGGCGTACGCACCCGGATCTCGGCGTCGAGGTCAACTGACCGCGGGCAGTGAACACGCTCGGGCGGTGCAGCCGATGACGCGAGACCGAGGCGGAGCTGGTCGCATAGTGCGCGTCAGCCGTCGTCCTTTGCCGTACGGACGATCGTGAACGGTGCCCGAACGCCAGTGGAGAAGTGCGCCGCAGCCTCAAGAGCGGCGATGGCGCGTGATTCGAGGGACAGGTCGGCGTTGCCGGTGGCGTGGAGGGCTCCGAGGGCGATCTCCGCACCGCAACCCACAGCCGTGTACCCGTCGATCAGCTCGCCCACCTGGTAGTCGTGGCCGATTTCGAAGAGGCGGCCACGGACGCCGACGAGGAAGGACCCGCCTTCTTCCTGGTCGTTGTTCTTGCTGGCCCATCCGCCGTCTTTCAGTCCTTCGCGGACGCCGTTGATGAAGTTGGTGCACATGAATGCGTGCAGGTCTTCTTCCCGCTCGGGCGGGACCGGGGCTTTGAAGGCGTAGCGGAGGATCTGGCCCATACGGAATGAGCTGGTGTATCCGATCACGTAGGACCCGTTGGTGAAGACTTTGGCGTCTAGACGCGGCTGTGTGACACCTCCACCTACTCCGGCGGAGTCTCCGGCGATGACGACGGTGTTGCCATCGGTGATGCCGACGATCGCGGTCATGTTGGGGACCTTCGGGAGTGGGCCGGCCCCGACCCCGCCCACTTCCCGTGGCGGCCCGGGAGTTCGGTGAACAGTCTGCACGACGCCGACGAACCGCACTAGGGCGTTGGCGACAGGCATCCACAACTGCTCGCCGGCCTCCACCTCACCAGGCTCCGCCTCCACCGTGAAAGCACTTTCACGGGCGTGGGAGACACGCGGATCCATTCGCCCTCGTCGGCCCGGGTGCGCTCGCCGAGTCCTCCCAGGGGCCGGCGGCGGGTTCGTGCGCCGCCGGCGGCGCCGGCGTTAGCATCCCCTGGTTTTGGCGGCGCTCCCATTCCGGCCGGATGCCCGGCATCCGTACGGCACACTCCGACCCGCTCGCGACCCACGGAGGTCCCCCATGAGACGTCGAGCCATCTCGGCCGCGCTGGCGCTGGCCGGCTCGGTCCTCATCCCGCAGGTGACCGGCGCCCCGGCGCACGCCGACACGCAGATCTGCGCGCAGTACGGCTCGGCCAAGATTCAAAGCGGCAGGTACGTCGTCCAGAACAACAACTGGGGCGACAGCACCCAGCAGTGCATCAACGTCACCAACACCGGCTTCTCGGTCACCGTCGCCAGCCACAACAAGCCGCAGAACGGCGCACCCGGCGCGTACCCGTCGGTCTATGCCGGCTGCCACTACGGGAACTGCTCCACCGGCAGCGGCCTGCCCCTGCGCGCCGACGACGGCCGGTTCACCACGGTCCAGACCAGCGTGAGCATGTCCTATCCCGGTTCCGGGGTCTACGACGCGTCCTACGACGTCTGGTTCGACCCGACGGCCCGCACGAACGGCCAGAACACCGGCGCGGAGCTGATGGTGTGGCTCGACCACACCGGCTCGGTGCAGCCCGTCGGGTCCAAGGTCGGCACGGTCTCCCTCGCCGGCGGCACCTGGGACGTCTGGTACGGCAACAGCGGCTGGAACGTGGTCTCGTACGTCCGCACCTCGCCGACGTCCGCGATCTCCTTCCCCGTCCACACCTTCTACGACGACATGGTGAGGCGTGGCTACGCGCAGCGTTCCTGGTACCTGACCAGCGTTCAGGCGGGCTTCGAACCGTGGGTCGGCGGCGTGGGCCTCGCCGTGAACTCCTTCTCGTACGGCATCGGCTGATCGTCCCCGCGCCGCGGCGGCGCCATCGGGCACCGGTGGCGCCGCCCGATCGATGCAACCGATTGTAATCTTGCGACTACTTTCCGCTAATATCCCGGCGCGTGGAGTGGAACGAGACCGGAGACCTGGTGAGGCGGGCTCGCGGGGGTGACCCGGTGGCCTGGCGGACGCTCGTCGACCGCTACTCGCGGCTGCTGTGCGCGATCGCGCGATCGTACGGGCTGAGCGGCGCGGACGTCGACGACGTGGTGCAGACGACGTGGCTGCGGCTCGTCGAGCGGCTGCCCCGGCTGCGGGACCCGGCGCGCGCGGGCGCGTGGCTGGCCGTCACGGCCCGCCGGGAGAGCCTGGCCACGCTGCGGCGGCGAGGCCGTGAGAGCCCGTTGAACGGTCACACCCCGGTGGTCACCGGACCGCACCACGTGGTGTTCGGCCGTGAGCTCGCGGGCTCGGTGGCCGCCGCCCTGGACGCCGTGCCGCCCCGCTGCCGCGCCCTTCTCGAGCTGTCGATCGCCTCGCCCCGGCTCAGCTACGCGGAGATCTCGACGGCGCTCGGCGTACCGCTCGGCAGCGTCGGCCCGACCCGCGCCCGCTGCCTGACCCACCTGCGGCGCCGGCTCGGTGTCGCGTGACCGACGACGAGCTGATCGAGCGCCTGCGTGTCGCGTTCCCGCCGGTGCCGGAGCACCTGATCGCCCTCGGGCGGGCCGCGTTCGACTGGTTCACCCCCGAGGCGACCCTGGCGACGCTCGCGCACGACGCGGCGGAGACGCCGGCCGGGGTGCGCGGCGGCGGGCCGCGGACGCTGACGTTCGCCGGGCGGGACGTCCACGTGGAGATCGAGGTCTCCGGCCGGGAGATCGTCGGGCAGCTGGCCCCCGCGGTGGCCGCGGAGGTGATCCTCCGGTCGCCGGACGGCGAGCGCGGCGCCCGGACCGACGAGTCCGGCGGATTCGTGCTCTCCGAGGTTCCGGCCGGTCTGGTCAGCCTCCTGTTCCGGCTCGCCGACGCGACGTCCGTGGTGACGAGCTGGATCCATGTCTGAGCTGCTGGCGCTGGCGGCCGTCGACCCGCGCGGCGTGTACGCGACCGCCTCGGCGCTGCGGGAGACCGGACGGCCGGAGGAGCGGGTCGTGGCCCTGCGCGCCCTCGGCCTGGCCGGCAAGGAGCTGGGCCGGCTGAGCGAGGGCGTCGTCCACCTGCGCGAGGCGCTCCGGATCGCCGAGTCGGCCGGGCTGCCCTATGCCGCCGCCCAGGTGCGGATGAACCTCGTCGGCCTGCTGGCCACGAGCGGCGACCTCGAGGGGGCACTGGCCGCCGCCGACGCCGCCGCCCCGGTGCTGACCGGAGCGGACGCCGACCGGCTGCTCGCCAACCGGGCGTACGTCCTCGCCCGCAGCGGCCGCGTCCGGGAGGTCGCGCGCATCGCCCGGACCTGTACCGACCCGGAGGTCGTCGTCGGCCTGCGCATCAACACCGGACTCGCGACGGCGTACGCCGGCCGGCTCGGGCGCGGCGAGGCCGACCTGCGCGGGGCGCTCGCGGTCGCCGAGCAGGCGGGCCTGCGGCACCAGGCGGCGATGGTCCGGCACAACCTCGCGTTCGTCGCCATGCGGCGCGGCGACCTGCCACGCGCGCTCGCACTGTACGAGGAGATCGAGCCGGAGCTGGCCGGCGCGGACGAGCGCGTCTGCCAGATGCGCATCGACCGGGCGGAGGCGCTGATCGCCGCGAGGCTGCCCGGCGAGGCCCGCGCCCTGCTCGCGGGCACCATCGAGCGGCTGACCGCCGGCGGGTACCGCTGCGACACCGCCGACGCGCTCCTACTCCTCGCCCACGCCGAGCTGGCCGACGGCGACCCCCGCGCCGCGGCGGCGACCGCGCGGCGGGCGCAGGAGGAGTTCGCGGACCGTACGGGATGCGCGCTGCTCGCCGAACAGGTCGGCCTTCGGGCCCGCTGGGCGGACGGCGACCGGTCCGCGGGCCTGCTCACAGCCTCCGAGCAGGCCGCCGAACGTCTCACGCGGTACGGCTGGGCCTCCGCCGCCGCCGACGCGCGCACCCTGGCGGGCCTGGTGGCGCTCGCGCGCGGCGACCATCGGCACGCCGAACGCCTCCTCGACCGGGTCGGCGGCGACACCGTGAGCGCACGCGTCGCGAGCTTGCACGCCACCGCGCTGCTGCGGCTCGCGTGCGGCGACCGGCCCGGCGAGGCCGCCGCCGTTCGCGCCGGGCTGCGCGCCGTGGACGAGCACGCCGCCGCGCTGGCCGCCGGCGAGCTGCGCGGGCGCGCGGCGGGCTGGGCCGCCGAGCCGGCCGAGCTCGGGCTGCGGCTCGCGACCGGCCCCCGCGCCCTACTCGTGGCCGCCGAGCGGGCGCGGGCGATCGCCGACCGGCCGCCCGCCGTACGGCCGCCCCGCGACCGGCGGCTCGGCGGGCTCCTGGCCGAGCTGCGCCGCGTCACCGCCGAGGTCCCCGACCGCCCGGAGCTCCTGGCCGCCCAGGCCCGGCTGGAGGACGCCGTACGCGCCCGGTGCCGCCGCCTGTCCTCCAGCCGCGACGCGGTCCCGGGATGGGGCTGGCTGATCCCCGCCCTCGCCGAGACGCTGGGCGAGCGGATGTTCGTGGAGTTCATCCGGGTCGGCACGGAGCTCGTCGCGGTGACCCTCGCGAACGGCCGCTGCCGGCACCGCTCCCTGGGCCCGTACGACCAGGTCCGCGACGACGTACGGCTGCTCCGCTTCGCCGTCTCCCGGCTCGCCCGGGACCCCGGCGGCGCACCGGCCCGCTCCTCCCTGGCGGCCACGGCGAAGCGCCTCCAGACGCGGCTGCTCGACCCGCTCCGCGTCGGCGACCGGCCCGTCGTCCTGTCCCCGGTCGGAGCGCTGCACGGCCTGCCGTGGTCCGCGCTGCCGTCTCTGACGGACCGTCCGATGACCGTGGTGCCGTCGGCGGCGGGCTGGCTGCGCGCCATTCGGGTACCGCCGTCCCGCGGGCACACGACGCTGATCGCCGGTCCGGACCTCGCGCACGCCGAGGACGAGATCGCGGCCGTACGCGCGCGGCATCCGGAGGCGAGGATCCTCACCGGCCCGGTCGCGACCGCCGAAGCCGTGCGGCGCGCTTTCGACGGGGCCGCCGTGGCCCACGTCGCGGCCCACGGGGTGTTCCGTTCGGGGAACGCCCTGTTCTCCGGCCTCCGACTCGCCGACGGGCCGCTGTTCACGTACGACCTGGAGCATCTGGAACGCGCACCGCGGCTGCTGGTGCTGTCCGCGTGCGACGCGGGCCGCGCGGAGATCTACGAGGGCGAGGCGGTCATCGGCATGGTCACCGCCGCCCTCGGCTTCGGCACGGCGACCGTCGTCGCCGCCGTCACCCCGGTCGGCGACGCCGCCGCGCGCGACCTGATGACCGGCTTCCACGAGCGTCTCGCGGCAGGCGCCACCCCGGCCGAGGCCCTCGCCTCCGCGCCGAGATCTCCTTCGGCCCTCGGCTTCGTCTGCTTCGGCGCCGGCCACGACCGAGCGTGATCAGTGAGCGTCCCACTCCGCGACCCGTGGCCGCGATCGGTGCGGCCTCCTGGACGGCGCGGTCCTTCCTCGGCGGCCCGGGTGCCCCCGCGGACCTCGTCGTCACGGCCATGACCCGCGCACCGACCTCAGCGTCCTGGACGCGCCCGCACGCGTCATCCACCGGGGCGGATGGTCCGCTGATCCCGGCCGCTCGTCGCCGATCGGCCGGAATCCCGAGCTCGGAGAGGTGCTTGGACGCAGTGGCCCTCTCGGCGCGGCGTCGCCCGATTCGGGGGTCCTGGATGTCGGCGGATCGCGAGCGCCACGGGGCGGGCCTGCCGCGCCGCTCCACGTGCGCGGCATCGCCCTGCCGTCCGAGGAGGCCGTCGAGTTCTGGATCGTGGACGGCACGTTGACACGTGAGCCGGTGCGCGACGCCGTGACCGTCGTGGACGGCCGCTGCCGGGCTCGCGGCCACACACTCACCCGGATGCCGAACGGCCCGGGGACCCGCTCGACGCGGCGCTGCTTCGCCGGTCGGCCGGAGTCCCCGACCGGGGCGATGCGGGGCGTGCTCAGGACGCGGTCGCGCTCTCGGCGCGGCGGGCGATCGCCCTCAGGAGTTCCAGGCGGATGAAGCCGGCGCCTCCGGCGCGGATGAGCAGCCAGTACGGGGCGAAGGCACGGCGGCTGGCCCGGTCGGTGGCGCGGACGCGGGTCTCGGCCGCGAGCAGGGTGCCGTCCGCCGTCGGGCTGAGCTGGAAGCTCATCGCGGCCTTGGCCCAGCCGGGTTCGGAGAAGGCCGCGAACACGGCGGGATCGGCCGTCTCCTCCGGGCCCGTCTCCGGCCGGAACTGCCAGAACTTGGCCACCCTGCCGCTCACGGCCTCGCGTCCCTCCTCGCGCCCCAGGTCGGCCATTGGCAGGGCCTGTGCGATCGGCCCGGAGAGAGGGGCGCGGCCGGCCGACCGGATGCGCATCAGCAGGCGGGTGACCGGGAGTTCGTCGGCCGTGACCTGCTGCAGTGCCTCCCACACCGCCTCGGGAGGCGCTGCGACCCGGCGGCTGTAGCGGGTGCGGAAGTCGTACGTCGGGATCAGCCGGTCCAGGATCTTCTCCATGCGCTCGCTCCTCACGCCGGGAGGCGTTCTGTACGCCGCCGTCTAGAATGATAATGTACGCCACCGTACAGAACGAGATTTCGCGAGGTCCCCGAATGCCGCGTACCGCCCGCCTGACCCGCGACGACTGGGCCGCCGCCGCACTCGACGCCCTCGCCGAAGGGGGACCGAGCGCGGTCGCCGTCGAACCGGTCGCCGCCCGGCTGGGCGCTTCGAAGTCGAGCTTCTACTGGCTCTTCGAGAACCGGCAGGCACTGCTCGACGCCGCTCTCGAGCGCTGGGAGCGGACCCAGACCGAGACGGTCGCGGCCCGGCTGGCCGAGATCCCCGACCCGGCCGAGCGCCTGCGCCGCCTGGTCCACCAGGCGTTCGCCGCCCCGGACTACGGCGACCTCACCCTGAGACTGCTCACCGCCTCCGACGATCCGGCCGTACGGTCCGTCGCCGAACGGGTGACACGCCGGCGCCTCGCGGTCATCGAGACCGCGTTCGCCGAGCTCGGGCATTCCCCCGAGCTCGCACGCCACTACGCGACAATGAGCTACTCGACCTACCTCGGAGCCGCGGCGCTGCGACGCGTCGGCGCGGCCCCGGAAGATCCCCATGCCTACGTCGACGCCGTCCTCGCCCCGTTCGGCATCCCGCCGGGAGCCTGACACGGGTTCGCCCGCACGCCGTTGCCACTTCACCGCGCACACCGCGCCGTCGCGGGGCGTGATCGCCGAGGGTTGTCGTGGTCATGGCCCCGACAGCCCTCGGCAGGTCATGGCGCCGGGCATGGTGCCGCAGTCACGACAGGATCGTAAAAATTCGCAAAGAATGAGTAAAGGCGCTGCAGCATGGCGCCCCAGGCATTGACCAGCAGTTAGCGCAAGGCGCCTTGAACGCAGGTCACAAACTCTGGGCAATCCATGTGACCCGCATCACTTGCGTTTCAAGTCACCTATGTCATCCCAATGCGGTAAAAACGACAGGTGTCGTGAAACCACTTAAGAGATAGTTAGCAAATCAACGTGAACAGAAGAACAACGACCGCACTCACGGCTTCGGCTGCCGTGTGCGTCGCGGCGGCCGGTGTGATCGCGCTGACGGGCCACGGTCATTCACCCGGCTCGGCGATCGCGCAGACCGTGTCGAGCAGCGACTCGGAGGATGCCAAGAACTACTGGACTCCGGCACGGATGAAGGCGGCCACCCCAGAGGATCAGCGCCGGCCGCAGAAACACGCGCTGCTGCGAACCAAGAAGAGCATTCCCCAAGGGACGGCGTTCACCGGGATTCCGAGCGTCGGCCGGCTCTTCACGCATAGCAAGACGGGGGACCACTACTGCACCGCCAGCGTCGTATACAGCACGAAACACAATCTGGCCCTCACGGCGGCCCACTGCATATATAGCTACAACAGCGGCACCAAGACGGGATACTACCGCGACAAGATCGCGTTCGTTCCCCAGTATGACGCCGGGAACGCCCTGTATGGCATCTGGAGCGCGAAGGCCCTTCTCGTTCACAACGGGTGGAAGAAGAACGCGGATCCCGACCTCGATTTCGGCTTCATCGTCCTGACCAGAGACAAGACGAGCGGCAAGAACGTCGCCGATGTAACCGGATCGAACCGCCTCACCCCGAACACGGCGCTCCCGGAAAACGTCCACGTCGTCGGATATCCCGCCTCCGGTACGCCCGGGAATGACCGCGCGATCCAGTGTGACACCACCGCCATCCACCGGTTCAAGTACCAACTGGCCTTCGACTGTGATGGATTCACCGGCGGCACCAGCGGAAGTCCCTGGCTCTGGCGGTACGACCCGGCGAAGAAGCAGGGAAAGGTCGTCGGCGTTCTCGGCGGCTATCACCAGGGAGGCATTACGCCTCAACGGTCCTACTCGTCGCTCCTCGATCACGACATCGCCGACCTGCGCGACCAAGCCGAATCGAAAGGGTAGGTGTCAGATGAGCATCGGGGTCATCCTGGCGGCCCGGTTCCCGGTGTGCTGACCGGCATGCTCGCGGGCGCCCAAGGGCTCGCCCGTGAGGCGGATCCGGACGACGAGGGCGTCGCGCCGGTAGCGTACGACCCGTGACCGACCGCATCTTCACTCTCGGGGAGGCGCGAGCGCTGCTTCCCGAGGTGCGCGCGCACATCGATGCGATCGTCGCCGCCCGCGCCGACCTCGCCGAATTGGCCCTCGACCTGCAGTCGGGGCGGTCGTCGCCGCTGGGCGGCACGCCCGAGCTGAAGGCGTACGAGGCGCGCATCGACGAGGCGCTCGGATGGTTCACGATCCAGGGCATCGAGGTGAAGGGCGTCACGCCGGTGCTCGTCGACTTCCCGGCCTACCTGCGCGGGCAGTCGATCCGCCTGTGCCTGCTGGAGAGCGAGTCGGCGCTCGGCTGGTACCACCGCACGGATCTCGGCTTCGCCGGACGGCGCCGCCTGCCGTAGGACCTCAGACGCGATGAGGATGCGACGCGGTCAGTACCTCGAAGTGCTGGACGGCCGGAACCGAGTCGAGCAACGTCGCACGGGCCTGGGACGTGACCCGCTCGCGTTCGTGGTCGTCGCCCGCGAACCGCCGGATCGTGTCCAGTGACTCGAAGAGGGTGAGCGTCCTTATCTCCGTCCACGCGCCGGCCTCACGCGCGAGCAGGTAAGCGCCGCGGAACCCGGTGAGACCGCGCAGGTCCTCGAGCACCTCCGCTTCGAACACCTCGCGATACCTCGCGGTGGTCCGCGGGCCGCTGGTCCGAGCCTGCCAGACTCTGGCGATCATGTCGGCGTCCCTTCCTCTGCCGGATGCGATGGATGCCACGAGTGTCGCCTCGGCCGCGCGTTCCCGCTTGAAGCTCGGTGCTCAGTTCCGAACCGCGAACAGCGCCCGGAGCTCCGTCGGCGAGTGGCCGCACTCACGGCGGATCGTCCGGGTCAGATGGGCGTGGTCGGCGAACCCGAGGTCGGCCGCCAGTCCGGCCAGATCCTTTTCCCCTGCCTCGATGGCGTTCAGCGCGCTGAAGACACGGATCCGGTTCCGGTACCTGGTCAGCGTCATCCCCGTCTCCTGGTGGAACACGCGGCTCAGATGGTGCGGGGAACAGCCGACGTGCCGGGCGATCTGGCGCAGCCCCAGCGTGCACGGGGCCTGGGTCAACAGCTCCCGTACGGACTCCACCAAGTCCCGCCGCGCCGCCACCGTGGTCAGGCGCCGGGCTGTCATCGTCGGGCCTCGGCCGTCGAGCAGGCCGCCCACCACGCGAGTCGTCATCTCGGTCAGCTCGAAGGGGTCGGCGCGTCCGCGGGCTCGGGCGGCCAGCAGCCGAAGTGCGACGGCCGACTCACCGGGGACCGGAAGGGACGGGTTCCTCGGCGGTTCCGCGGTCATCTCAGCCATGAACCGGGCGGACACCACCATGACCGTGCAGACATCCTCCCGGTCGGTACGGTGGGCGATGCTCTGTTCCTCGTCCGGACCGCCCATGTAGGCGACCGCGGGATCCGCGAGTATCACCCGGCCGCCGACTCGGGCCCGGAAGACGCCGCTGCGCACCAGCACCAGCCGGTAGCCGGTCGGGCTCTCCGGGTCGGACCACGCCCGGGTCTCGGCTCGGATCCTCACATCCTCGACGGAGAAACCGTCCCCGGCTGCAACAGAGGTCACGACGCGCATGTGGCGACGCTACTTCACGGCCATCGGCGAAGCCCTCCGTACGGATCGGGCGCGGGCCGGTGGACCCGCCGAACTCGGCGAGACACCGGTTGCCGCCGAAAAGGCGGCCGCACCGTCGCCTGAGCCTGCACCAGAGGGAACCGGGGCTCGGCGGAGCACGCTCACCGAACCCCGGCCGGGAAGGTCACGCCAGACCCTGGTCGCCCGTCTCGACGGGGCGGGTGCCGTCGGCGACCCAGTTGGACCAGGAGCCGACGTACAGGGCAGCGGGCACCCCCGCGACGGTGAGCGCGAGGATCTCGTGGGCGGCCGTGACGCCGGAGCCGCAGTAGGCGCCGACGTCGACCGCGTCGGTCGCGCCCAGCTCGGCGAACCGCTCGCGGAGCAGGTAGGCGGGCAGGAACCGGCCGTCGACGCCGACGTTGCCGGTCGTGGGGGCGCTGACGGCGCCGGGGATGTGCCCGGCGACCGGGTCGATGGGCTCCACCTCACCGCGGTACCGCTCGGGCGCGCGGGCGTCGAGCAGGACCCCTGCCTTGGCGAGGGCGGCGGCGCCGTCCGGGTCGAGGACGGGCAGGCCGCCCGGATGGGCCGTGAAGTCACCGGGCGTGACCTTCGACGCCTCGGTCGTCACCGGCCGGCCGGCCTCGATCCAGGCGTGGTAGCCGCCGTCGAGGACGCGGACCCGCTGGTGCCCGAAGTAGCGGAGGGTCCACCAGGCGCGGGCCGCGGACGTGGAGTCCGCGTCGTCGTAGACCACGACGAGGCCGTCGTCGCGGACGCCCGCCCGCCGCATCGCGTCCTGGAAGGCCTGCCGCTCCGGAAGGGGATGCCGGCCGTCCGGGCCCGGCGGCCCCGCGAGGTCGCGATCGAGGTCGATGAAGACCGCCCCCGGCAGGTGGCCTCGCCGGTACGCCTCGATGCCGGGCGGACCACCGAGGCGCCAGCGGACGTCGAGCAGGACGACGTCGCCGCGGAGTTCTCGGACGAGTGACTGGACGTCGATGAGAGGATGCACGCCGCCAGTCTGACCGTTAATCCCCGCGTCTGCGAGATGCCGCTCGGCGTTCATCCGGCCGCCTCCCGGGAGAGCAGGGGAACGAGCTGCTCGGCGGCTACGAGCGACCCGTGCATGCCGACGAGAGTGGACTCGATCGGCTCGGCCTCGGTCGCCACGATGGCCACATCGGCGTACGGGACGGCGACGACGTCGCCGATACGCGGGGCCAGGGACGCGGACACGGGGCCGAACAGCCCCTCGGCGATCGCCTCGTCCCGGGTCAGCACCCACGCCTGCCCCGCGAGGCGCTCCCGCCACACGGCGAGCACGTCGGCGGCGGCCCCGGCCTCGGCGTACACGTGCCGGGCCCGGGCCTCTCCGCCCAGCAGGGCCACGCCTTCGCGCAGCGCGGGCTCGGCGTCAACGTCGACCCGGTCGGCGGGATCGGTCATGCCGTGGTCCGCGGTGACGTAGAAGGCGGCGTCCGGCGGCAACACCTCGGCCAGCCGCCGCGCCAGCACATCGACGAAGCCCAGGTGATGGCGCCAGGCCGCCGAGCGGGAGCCGTGGACGTGGCCGGTGGCGTCGAGGTCGCCGTGGTAGACGGTGACGAACGCGCGCTCGCCCTCGCGGACGGCCTGCTCGGCACGGGCGACCAGAGCGCCGAGGGAGTCGGCGGGGAGGTAGCGCGCGCCGCGGTAGACCGAGCGCGTCAGCCCGGAGTGCTCGAACGCCCGCGCCGCGACGTGCCCCGTGGCCACGCCCGCCGCGGCGGCCCGGTCGAAGACGGTGCGCGCGGGCTGCCAGGTCAGCGGGTCGATCCCGTCGCTCCAGCGCAGGCAGTTGTGCAGCCGCCCCTCTCCCGGGACGGCGACCTGGTATCCGAACATGCCGTGCCCGCCCGGCGGACGGCCGGTGCCGAGGGAGGCGAGACTGGTCGCCGTGGTCGACGGGAATCCGGCGGTCAGCGGCCGGCCCGGCAGCGAGGAGAGGTACGGCGCGGCGTCCGGATGCGCCCGCAGCAGCTCCCAGCCGAGACCGTCGACGAGGAGGAGGCAGGCGCGCGGCAGGGCCGGCAGTCCCAGGACGTTCGGCTCGCCCGGGACGCCGAGCGCGGCGAGCACGGACGGGCCCAGGTCCGCCAGCGACTCCCGGCCGTACGCCGGGACGGGAATGCTCATCGACCCTGCTGAGACGTGACCTCCGACAGCGCCTGCGCGAACGTGAGGACCTGCTCGACGGCGTCGGCGCCGTCCGCAGCCTCACTCACCCGCAGCGAGAGATCGTCGGCCGTCATCGTGCCGGTGTAGCCGTGGTCGGCCTCGCAGGACTCGTCACCGCAGGAGGCCGGCTCCAGATCGACGTGGGCGATCACTCCCCAACCGATGGTGAGCATCACCTCGGTCGGTGGCACCCCGGGGACGTACGACGCGGGCTCCGGCACGACGCGCGTCACCGCCACCGACTGCACCCGGCCCAGACGCACCGCCTCCGTCGTCGTGGAGGCGTGCGGGTGCGGAACCGACTCGGTCGGCGGATGCTCGTCCGTGTGGCAGACGAGCAGGCGCGTCGACGACAGCACCAGCACGGTGACGTGGCGCCGGACCTCCATCGCCGGATCGAACGTCGCCTCGTGATGGACGACGTAGGAGATGACGGTCTCGTTGCCCAGCAGCGACTCGACCGCGTCCGCGACGAGCGCCGGGTAGTAGCCGCTCCGCTCGATCGCGGTGCGCAGCCCCTGAGTCATCGCTCGGGTTTCCCTCATGGCTCCCATCCTGCACTGCCCGGGCGTTACACGCACACCCACGGGTAGAGATGTGGACATGACCCGAGCAAACGTCCCCCCGGCCGAGCCGGAACACCCCACCCCCCAGCCGCCAACGCCCCAGCCCACCCCGCAACCGCCCACACCAGAGCCGCCCACCCCGCAGCCACCGGTGCCCCCTCCGGAGCCGCCGGTCCCGCCGCCCGAGCCGCCGCCGGAGCGCCCCTCCCCACGACCGATCCCCGAACCGAGCCCCAGCCCGATCCCGCCGATTCCGGATCCGGTGCCACCACCCCAGCCCACCGACCTTCACACCGGATGAACTCCGGACGCGCCCCGCAGCGGCCGTCCGCACGAGGTCGGCGCGCAGTCTCTCCCGCCAGGACGGCCCCGAGCCGGCCCGCCGGACAGATTGAGCCGGCGCGCCTGCCAGGACGGCCTGAGCCGACCTGCCCGTCAGAACCGCCTGAGCCGGCCCGCGCGTCAAGACGCGTCTGAGCCGACTCGGCTGCCAGGACGGCCCGAGCCGACTCTCCCGTCAGGACGGTCTGAGCCGGCGAACGTGGTCGATACGCGGACCCGGCGGTCTTGCCGGCCACAGCCGCGCGCTCCGTACGACGGCGCCGGAGGCGCGAGCGACCACCTCGAGGTCCAGCCGTGCCACCTCCGGCAGGTCGTCGGACAGCCGGGACGCCCGCAGCAGGAGATGTTCCAGCGCCGCCAGGTCGACGGGCTCGGCTCCCCGGTGGCCCAGCAGCAGTGGCGCCGCCCTGATCGCGCGGACCATCCCGGCCGCCTCAACGTCCGTCAGGGGCGCGAGCCGGTACGCGCGGTCGTCCAGCAGTTCGGCCGTGAGGTCCGCCAGGCCGAAGGACACGATCGCGCCGAAGGACGGGTCCTCCGCCGTGCTGATCCGCGTGACGATCCCTTCGTCGCCCACCTCCGCGGCGTCGCCTGCGGGCTCGATGCCGTAGCAGGCGAGCAGGGCGGCGGTCCGCCCGGCGTCGGCTTCACGCCGGTCTTCCGGCTCGGAAACCGTGCCAGACTCCCGGCCACCGGCCGGTGCGCCGTCCGCTTCCAAGGCCGGCGCGCCGGAAGCCGCCTCAGGGGGAGACGACCCGGACGCGGACGTCCGCGCAGCCGAAGCGCCATCCGCTTCCGAAGCCGACGGGTCAGCGGGAGGCGGCCCGGAGGCGGACGTCCACGCAGCCGAAGCGCCATCCCCTTCCAAGGCCGACGCGCCGGAAGCCGCCTCAGAGGGAGACGACCCGGACGCGGACGCCCGCGCAGCCGAAGCGCCATCCGCTTCCGAAGCCGACGGGTCAGAGGAGGACGGCCCGGACTCGGACGTCGGCGTGACCGGGGCGCGATCCGCTTCCAAGATCTCGTCGACCAGTGCGCGGGCCCGGGGCCGGTCGATGTCGGGCAATTCGGGCACTCGGCCGTGTGCGCGCCGCCGTCGCTCGGCGTACCGGACGGCGTACGCGAGAGCCCGAACGGCGTCCTCGGGCGCGGGATAGGAGGGGACGCTGCCGTGCAGGAGGCCGCGCTCGCCGAGGTAGGTCGCGACGACCGGCTTCGCCGCGCCCTCCGCCTGCCGGACGATCGCGGCGGCCACCTCGGGGTCGATCCCGCCCCGCACCGGCGGCGCGAACACCGTGACCACCGCGTCGGCCGCGTCGCCGTCGAGGGCCTCGGCGAGCGCGGACTCGAAGTCCACCGGCCCGGCCGCCGGGCCCAGATCCACCGGTGCGAGGGGGTCCAGCTCCGCCGCGGTCGCGGCGTCCTGGACCAGCAGCCCGATGGAGTCCGAGTTGCCGACGATCGCGACCCGGCGGCCGGTCGGCAGGGGCTGGTAGGCCAGGATCTGCGCGACGTCGAACAGCTCGCCGAGCGAGTCGACCCGTACAACCCCGGCCTGGGCGAACAGCGCGCTGACGGCGTGGTCGGGAAGGGTCAGCGCCCGCGCGGCGTGGCCGAGCGGCACGCCCTGGGTGGTGCGCCCGCTCTTGACCGCGACGATCGGCTTGGCGCGGCTGATCCGCCGCGCGAGGCGGGTGAACTTGCGCGGGTTCCCGATCGACTCGAGGTACAGGAGGATCACCTCGGTGGCGGGGTCCTCCTCCCAGTACTGCATGAGGTCGTTGCCGGACACGTCGGCGCGGTTGCCCGCCGACACGAACGTCGACAGGCCCAGCCCGCGTTCGGCCGCCCAGCGCAGGATCGCGATGCCCAGCGCGCCGGACTGGGAGAAGAACCCGACCGGTCCGCGCCCCGGCAGCGTCGGGGCGAGCGTGGCGTTCAGCCGTACGCCCGGGTCGGTGTTGGCGATGCCCAGGCAGTTGGGGCCGACGACGCGCATGCCGTTCGCCCGCGCGAGGCGTACGAGCTCGTCCTGGCGGGCGCGCCCCTCGAGACCGGCCTCTCCGAAGCCGGAGGAGACGACGACCAGGCCGTGGACGCCCTTGGCGGCGCACTGGGCCACGACCTCGTTGACGTTGTCGGCGGGCACCGCGACGACGGCCAGGTCGACCGGGTCGGGGATGTCCGACACCGTCGGATGGGCGCGTACGCCGCCGACCGCCGACGCGGTCGGGTGAACGGGGAACACCGGGCCGGTGAAGTCGCCGCCGAGGAGGTTGCGCAGGACGGTCTGGCCGACGCTGCCCGGCACCCGGCTGGCGCCGATCACCGCGACCGACCCGGGGAACAGGAGGCGCTCGATCGACCGCGACTCCGCGCGGTGCTCGCGGGCGGCCATGACCCCCCGGGACGTCTCGGTCGGCTGCAGGTCGAGGGTGAGCCGGATCACACCCTCCTCGAAACGCTGCTGAGCCTCATAGCCCGCCGCCCGGAACACCGTGGTCATCCGGCGGTTCTCCGGCAGGACGTCCGCGATGAACCGCCGGACACCGCGTTCGCGGGCCGCCACCGCGATGTGCTCCAGCAGCACGGTGCCGAGGCCGCGGCCCTGCTGGGCGTCCTCGACGAGGAAGGCCACCTCGGCGGTGTCCGGCGACTCGTCCGGGGAGTGCGGAACGGACGCGTACGGGCTGCCCGCGCCGAGGCGGTCGTAGCGTACGACCGCGACCATCGCGTCGCCGATGGTGGCGATGAGGGCCACGCGGTCGGTGTGGTCGACGGTGGTGAAATGCTCGATCTCCCGGTCGGTCAGCCGAGGACGCGGCGAGAAGAAGCGGTAGTAGATCGTTTCGGGCGAGAGCCTGGCGTAGAACTCGCGCAACAGCTCGGCGTCACCGGGCCTGATCGGCCGCAGGTGCGCCGTCCCTCCGTCGGCGAGGACGACGTCGGCCTCCCAGTGGTCGGGGTACGGCACACGTCGAGACTATGGGAGATCCCGAATTAGCGCCGGTTCGGGACCCACCCGGGTACCGGGAGCTGTTAGGTTTTTCTCCGGGTCACGCAGGCAGGCCGCCTACCGGGGGGTGGCAGCCGCAGGGAACAGGGTGGGTGACGTCATGACGCGCGTGGTCGTGGTCGGCGATCTGATGACCGATGCCGTCGCGCGAGCCGCGTTCCCGCTGGCGAAAGGCGGAGACACGTCGGCCAACGTGACGATGCACGGCGGCGGCTCGGGAGCCAACGTCGCGGCCTGGCTCGCCGTCGAGGGCGTCGAGTCGGCGTTCATCGGGCGGCGCGGGGCGGACATCGCGGGACGCAACCGTGACATGGAGCTCATGGGCTACGGCATCGACGCCCGGCTCGTGATGGACCCGGAACGGGCGACCGGCACGTGCGTGGTCATGGTGACCCACAAGGGCGACCGGACGATGCTGTCGGACCCGGGCGCCAACGCCGCGCTGCTCCCCGAGGACATCCCGCAGGATCTCTTCGGTCCCGGCGCCCATCTCCACGTCTCCGGCTACTCCCTGCTCAACGAGGGGTCCCGGCAGGCCGCCCTGCACGCGATGAAGCTGGCGCAGCGGGCGCAGATGTCGGTCACCGTGGACGGCGGCTCCAACTCCCACCTCAAGCGGGCCGGCGCGGAGCCGTTCCTCGAGTGGACGCAGGGCGTCCGGCTGCTGGTCGTCAACGCCTCCCAGGCCGAGGTGCTGACCGGCCGCGACAACCCGGAGCAGGCGGCGAAGGTGCTGACCGCCTGGTACCCGGAGGTCGTGGTGAAGATGGCGGGCGAGGGCGCGCTGTGGTTCAGCAACGGCCACGCCGACCCGATCCGGGTGCCGGCCGAGCCGGTGGAGGAGATCGCCGACGGCACGGGCGCCGGTGACGCCTTCATCGCCGGGTTCCTGCCGGTCTGGCTCGACGGCAAGCCGCCCGTGGAGGCCCTCGCGAACGGCTGCCGGCTCGCCGCGCGGGCGATCAGCCACCTGGGCGCCCGCCCCATGCTCTGAGGCGCACCGGCCGCCGCACCGCCGGGCAGGCCGTAAGCCGAAACGTCCTTTCCGGTACGGCCGCCGCCGCGCCTGCCCGCCCGATCACCGCTCGGCGGCCTCGGCCCGGGCTGCGGCCTCCTCGCGCATGGCGGCCCAGAGCAGGTTGAGTGGATGCCGGGGCTCGTACCGGACGCGGTCCTCCTTGCTGACGAACGCCCCGGTCATGATCTCCGGGTCGGGCTCGAGGTCGTTGCGCAGCTCGATGACCCGGAGCCCCTCGGCGCGGGACCGGCCGCCGATCGACCGCGTGACGATCATGCAACCGCGGGCCAGGCCGGACTTCAGCAGCGACAGCCCATAGGAGATGTCGTCGATGTCGGCCACGATGTCGAGGCGGTCCCGGAAGTTGGGTCCGTACCAGTGGCCGAGGAAGTCGGCGATCAGCCCGGTCGACGGCACCACGAGCGGGATCTCCGGCAGGCGGCTGCTCGTGACGACGCTGAGCGGCAGCTCCTGCTCGCTGAGGTTGGTGAGAAGGACGGGGCGGCCGCGCGCCAGCTCGATGACGTCGTACGGCCGCAGGCGCGTCTCGTCGCCGGGTACCGCGACGATGGTCCCGCAGACCAGGTCGACGCTCTTGGACTCCAGCCGTGACCACACGTCCTTCGTACGGACGTGGACGACACGGAACTCGACTTCGCGGCGCTGGAATTCCTCGGACAGGCGCGCCCAGGCGCGGGAGACGGTCTTCAGCGTGAACTCGGTCGTGCCGACGGTGAGCGTGCTGCCGAGACGCCGGCGGGAGGAGTGGATCTCGGCCAGCCATTCGCTCAGGGTGGCGCCCGCCAGGCGCGCGACGGCCTCGCCGGTCGGGGTGAACAGGACGTCCTTGCCCCGCCCCTGCTTGACGGTGAGCACCTCCCCGCAGAGGTCCTGGTAGTTGCGGTTGAGCGTGTCCATCTGTTTCTGCACGCTGGACTGCTCGCGGCCGAGCAGCCGCGCGGCGCGCAGCGCCGAGCCTGTTTCGCGGACGACCAGGAGCGTTCTCAGCTGGTCGAGGGTGGTGTCGAGCAGTGGCGGGGCACAGCTCAGCAGCTCGCCGAGCCTGTCGTCCCGCAACGGGTAGATACCGGACGATTCACTCATCAGATGTCCAATTCGGGCGTTGTTTCTGTCCCCGAGAACAGTTCAGCAGGAAGTGATCGCACTTAGCGATGAGATGACCTCTAGATGTTCTCCAGAACAGGTGGACACGACTTTTTGCACTCTAGAACAATTCCCAGGCGTGCGATGGCCGGTCGTCCAGGATCGTGAAGGTCGCGGGGGCCTCGATCCAGGGCGACCGGTCGAGCGCGGCCAGCCCACGGCGACGCAGTCACCCCAGAGCCGCACGGCCGGCCCACGGCGGGCACAGCCAGCCCACGGCAGCGCGGTCACCCCAGGTCCGCGCGGTCATCCCTCGGCGACGCAGCCAACAGCCCATGTCCGCGAGGCCGGCCCACGGCGACGCAACCAGCTCACAGCCGCACGGTCACCCCTCGGCGACGCAGCCGACGGCCCACGGCCACGAGACCGGCCCACGGCGGCGCAGCCGGCCCACGGCGGCGCAGTCACCCCACAACCGCACGGCCGGCCCACGGCAGTGCAGCCGACCCATGGCAGCGCCTTCAGCTCACTGCGGCGCAGCGAGCCCACGGCAGCGCGGTCAGCTCACTGCGGCGCAACCAGCCCACGGCAGCGCGGTCAGCTCACTGCGGCGCAACCAGCCCACGGCAGCGCGGTCAGCTCACTGCGGCGCAGCCGGCTCACGGCGGCGCGGTCAGCTCACGGCGGCGAGGGCAAGCGGGAGGACGGCGGGGGCGCCGGCCTCCCGTAGGAGCCGCGCCACGACGGTGACGGTCCAGCCGGTGTCGACCAGATCGTCGACCAGCAGCACCGGGCCCTCCACGGAACGCATCGCGTCAGGAACGACGAAGGCGTTCCAGAGCGCGCGGACCCGCTGCGCGCTGTTGTGGCGGCGCGGCCCCGGCCCGCCGTCCGCGTACGCGACCTCACCGAGGTAGGGCAGCCGGCCGATCCCGGCGATACGCCGAGCCAGGTCGGCGATCATCCCCGGCCGGGTCGCCGAGCCCATGGCGACCACGCCGGCGGGCCGGTGCTCCCAGTCCCACGCCGCGAGGACCTTCACCATCGCGCCGAAGACCTCGTCGGGCACCGGGGCATCGGGCGCGCCGTCGGCGAGCAGGCCGCGCAGCCGGTTGCCCCAGCCGATGTCGGTCAGCCGACCGAGCGCCCGGCCGGGCTCGGCCTGCAGATCGGCGGGGATGCGCCCAGAGATGCCCTCCGCCTTCATGCCCGTCGGCCACATCCGGCGCGGCGTCACCTCGACTCCCGGGCGGCTCAGCCGCTCCCGGGCCCGTACGGTCTCCTCCTCGGGCACCTCCGCCGACAGGTGCCGACCGGAACAGTTGTCGCAACGCCCGCACGACACGGCCTCCGGGTCGTCGAGTTGCCGTCGGAGGAACTCCATCCGGCAGGAACCCGTCGTTTGATACTCGAGCATGGCCTGCTGTTCGCGGGAGCGCTCAGCCGCGACCCGCTCGTAGCGCTCCCGGTCGTACGCCCACGGTCGGCCGGTCGCGGTCCAGCCGCCCTTCACGCGGTGCACGGCGCCGTCGACGTCGAGCACCTTGAGCATCATCTCCAGGCGGCTGCGCCCCAGGTCGACGCGGGTCTCGAGGGCCGCGGTGGACAGTGTGCCCGTCTCCTCCAGCGCCCCCAGCGCCTGGCGTACGACCGGCTCGGGGGGAAAGGCCAGACCGGCGAAGTAGGCCCAGATGTCCCGGTCCTCGCTGCCCGGCAGCAGGATCACCTCGGCCCGCTCCACGCCGCGCCCGGCGCGGCCGATCTGCTGGTAGTACGCCACGGGCGACTGCGGCGCGCCCAGGTGCACGATGAACCCCAGATCCGCCTTGTCGAACCCCATGCCGAGCGCGCTCGTCGCCACCAGGGCCTTCACCTTGTTGTCGAGGAGGTCCTGCTCGGCCTGCAGGCGCTCGGCCTGCTCGGTCTGCCCGGTGTACGCGGCGACGGCGTATCCGCGGTCGCGGAGGAACCCGGCAACCTCATGCGCCGCCGCGACGGTGAGCGTGTAGATGATCCCGGAGCCGGGCAGGGCGTCGAGCCGTCCGGCGAGCCAGGCCAGCCGCTGCTCGGCCCCCTGGAGCCGGACGACGGACAGGCGCAGGCTCTCGCGCTCCAGCGGGCCGCGCAGCACGAGGGTCTCCTGGTCGGATCCGCCCGTGAGCTGATCGGCGACGTCATGGGTGACCCGCGCGTTGGCGGTCGCGGTGGTGGCCAGGACCGGCACGCCGGGCGGCAGCTCGGCGAACAGCGTGCGCAGTCGGCGGTAGTCGGGCCGGAAGTCGTGCCCCCAGTCGGAGATGCAGTGCGCCTCGTCCACCACGACCAGGCCCGCGCCTGCCGCCAGCTCGGGCAGGACCTGGTCACGGAAGTCGGGGTTGTTGAGCCGCTCCGGGCTGACCAGCAGCACGTCGACGGCACCGTCGCGGACGTCGGCGTAGACCCGCTCCCAGTCGTCGAGGTTGGCGGAGTTGATGGTCGCCGCGTGGATGCCGGCCCGCTCGGCGGCGGCGATCTGGTT
Source organism: Actinoallomurus vinaceus (assembly GCF_039542055.1). Taxonomy (NCBI): domain Bacteria; kingdom Bacillati; phylum Actinomycetota; class Actinomycetes; order Streptosporangiales; family Thermomonosporaceae; genus Actinoallomurus; species Actinoallomurus vinaceus. Next base: position 150,113 of record NZ_BAABHK010000006.1, on the reverse strand, counting down.
GCGCATCAGGGCCAGCAGCGGACTGACGATCACGGTCGGCCCGGCGCCGCGCCGCCGCAGCAGGGCGGTGGCCACGAAGTAGACCGCCGACTTGCCCCACCCGGTGCGCTGCACGACCAGGGCCCGCCGCCGCTCGACGACCAGCGCGCGGATCGCGGTCCACTGGTCCTCCCGCAGCCGGGCGTGGTCCCCGGCGAGCGATCGCAGGCACGCCTCGGCATCCTCTCGCAGGGCGTCTTCGGCCGGTCCCCGGTGCGCTTCGTCAGCCATGCCGTCCTTCGTACCAGCCCGCACCGACCGCGCGCGACGAATCGGCCCGGGAGACCGGCGACCGGTACGGAACATCGGGGTCGGTGACATCGGACCGCGTGGCTCTGGCGCGTCCGCCTGCCCTCGAAGGCGCCCAGGCGACCTCGGTGAGCTCCAGCCGGAGGCGCTTCCGTTGATCCTCGCTACGACAGCGTCATCGCGACCATCACCGAAGAGTTTCGGTCAGCCTCATCCGGTCGCCCCATATCCAGCAGGAGCGACGTTCGGCATCCATAAGGAGTGACGCGTAATAGCCGTGGCTATCGTTCGAAACGGGTCTCATGGAACATCAGGCGGGGTATCCACCTCTCACCACCGCTGCGCTACACCATAAAGCCCGAATCCCCAGCTTGTAACGAAGCGCCCGGAGCTACCGGTGCGGGCGCCACGGGAGCCACCGGAGCGACGGGAGCCACCGGCGCCACGGGGGCAACGGGTGCGACCGGAGCCACGGGTGCAACCGGAGCCACCGGCCCCACCGGCCCCACCGGCCCCACGGGTGCGACCGGAGCCACGGGTGCAACCGGAGCCACCGGAGCCACGGGTGCAACCGGAGCGACCGGAGCAACCGGCGCGACGGGCCCCAGCCGGCGCCACCGGGCCGACCGGCGCGGGCGGGCCGTGCATCGCCGCGGAAACCGCCCCTGGCGAAAGCAACAGAAAGTGGGTCGCTGTGACCCAGAATGGCCAGGTCTTGATCGCACTGGTCGATACGTCAGGCCAGACGCCTACTGTCAGGCCGTTCACGCCGCTCTCCAACTCTGTGTTCCCGACCGGATTCGTGCCGAGCTGCGTCACGTTGTCCAACACCAGCAATCGCCTGCAAGTCACTGTGCTCGGAACCAATGGCGGGGTCCAGGAGTCCGAATGCCCGATCACCGGTAATACGCCGGCGACGCAGCCGCCTGCCAACTGCGGGCAATCGATCCCGATCCCGTTCAGCGCGTTCCTCGCCCGAGCCTTTGCGGCGAACCAGAGGGCCGCTGCAGCCGGCCTACCGCTGCTCAACGGCGGCCAGCGCGCCATTTCGGCCCCAGGTTGCTGCAAGGCCGGAACACCCGATGAAGAATCATCGAGTGTTCTGACATCCACCGATAACTATTCACCAAGCCATGGAGTCCTGGGCGTACTCGAAAGTGGGAGCGCCCAGGACTCCCTGGCACCACCGCGCGAATCGCGGTCCACTGGTCCTCGCGCAGCCGGGGCGCGGTCCCCGGCGAGCGATCGCAGGCACGCCTCGGCGTCCTATCGCAGGGCGTCTTCGGCCGGTCCCCGGTGCGCTTTCGTCAGCCATGCAGTCCTTTGTGCCGGCCCGCACCGGCGGCGCGCGACGGATCGGCCCGGAAGCCCGGCGACCGATCGAGCCTCGAGAGACCGACGACCGGCCCGAGTTCAGGCGACCGGTGACCGGTCCAAGCGCAGGAGGCCGGTGGCCGACCCGAGCCGCGAAAGACCGGTAACCGGTGCGGGCTCGGGGCCGGTGACCTTGCCGGCCCCAAGCCGTGTGACCCCGACTCGTCCGCCCGCCGCCGAGAGCGCTCAGGCGACTTCGGTGAGCTCCGGCTGGAGCACGGCGTCGAGCAGACCAGGGAAGCGGCGATCGAGGTCGTCGCGGCGGAGCGTGAGGAGGCGGCGGGCGCCCTGCACCCGGGAGTGGGTGATGCCCGCCTCACGCAGGATCCGCAGGTGGTGGGACATGGTGGACTTGCTGACCTCCAGCCCCGCGTCGTGCTGGATCCGGCCGCACGCCGACTCGCCCACGCGTGCCAGCGTCTGGACGGTCGCCAACCGCGCCGGATCGGCCAGGGCGGCGAGCACCTTGGGCAGGGTCAGCTCCTCGACTGGGGGATGGAAGACCTCATCGCTCACGGCCCGAGCATATTTCACGACGCCGTGAGTTCGACCATCGTCGTAATCGGCCCGGCACAGTCGCCCCGGAGCCCCGGAGCCGTCTCGGCGTAGTCAGCCCTGAGCCCCGGAGCCGGCCCGGGAGCCGTCCCGGCGTAGCCGGCTCGGAGTCGGCCCGGGAGCCGTCCCGGCGTAGTCGGCCCGGTCTGATCGGACGGATCGGCGCCCAGCACCCGTACGTCGCCGGATCCCGCCCGCTCGTAGCCCTCGATCACGTCGAGCGTGGTCGTCTTGCCCGCCCCGTTGGTCCCGAGCAGGGCGTACACCTCACCCGGACGGACCGCGAACGACACGCCGCGTACGGCGGTGAAGTCGCCGTAGCTCTGGTGCAGATCCCGCACCTCGATCGCCGTTTCCATGCTCCGAGGGTCCCGGGACGACGGGCGGCGCGGCAGTGCGCGGCGTCACCGGACGGGCATGAGGTTCGCGGGTGCCGGCCATGACATTCGTCAGGTCGGCTGCTCGAAGAGGGACTCCGAGGACAGGGCGGCGACGCCGTCGTGGCCGGACAGGCGAAGCGTGAGTTCGAGTTCGGCGAGCAGGCAGCGCAGCACGTGCCGGACGCCCTCCTCGCCGTCGAGCGCCAGCCCGTACACGTACGGACGGCCCAGCAAAACCGCCTTCGCGCCCAGGGCCAGGGCCTTGACGACGTCCGCACCGGTCCGTACGCCGCTGTCGAACAGCACCTCGATCTGGTCGCCGACCGCGTGGGCGACGATCGGCAGCGCGTCGAGCGAGGCGACGGCCCCGTCCACCTGGCGCCCACCGTGGTTGGACACGACGATGCCGTCCATACCGGCGTCCACGGCGCGGCGGGCGTCGTCGCTCTGCTGGATCCCTTTCAACGCGATCGGCCCGTCCCAGTGCTCACGCAGGAACGCCAGGTCGTCCCAGGTCAGGCCCGGATTACCGAAGACGCCGGCCCAGTGGGCGATCGGGTCCTCCCCGGCCTCGGCGGTGAAGACCGGGTCGGCGAGGTAGTTCTGGATCCCGACGCCGCGCAGGAACGGCAGGTAGGCGTTGTCGAGGTCGCCGGGCCGCCAGGCCAGCGTGAACGTGTCGAGCGTGACGACGAGGGCGGTGTAGCCCGCGGCCGCCGCCCGCTCCAGGAAGCTGACCGCCAGGTCGCGGTCGCCCGGCCAGTACAGCTGGTACCAGCGCGGACCCGCCACCTCCGCGACCTCCTCCATGCTGTGCGACGCGGCCGTGCTCAGGACCATCGGCAGGCCGAGGGACCGCGCCGCCCGCGCCACCGCGAGCTCCCCCTCCGGGTGCGCGATGCGGAGCACGCCGACCGGTCCCAGCAGCAGCGGAGCCGGCAGTTCCGCGCCGAGCACCCGCGTGCTGAGATCGCCGCCCGTGACGCCGCGCAGCATGCGCGGGACGATCCGCCGGCGCCGGAACGCCTCGCGGTTGGCGACCGCGGTGTCGCCGGTGCCCGCCGACCCGGCGATGTAGTCGTACGCCTCGGGCGGCAGCTTCTCGCGGGCGAGCGCCTCCAGGCGGGTCAGGTCGGCCGGCAGTGAGGGCAGGACGTCGTTCAGGCCGTTGAGGTAGATCTCGAACTGGAAGTCGGCGTACATCCGCGCTCCTTTTCCCGAGAGGGCCTCACGTTAACCCGCTCCGGCGGCCGCCTCACGTCAGCCGCCCGGGCCTCGCCGGGATCGCCCGTTTCACGATCAAAAACGGGTACGCCGCGGGTACGGGCCGAAGATGTCGTCGGAACCGGCAACAATGTCCTCATGGCACGACGCGGTTCGCAGACCCCTCCCCCGCCGGACTTCGAAGAGAACATCGTCGACGTCGATGTCTCCGAGGAGATGCGGGGCAGCTACCTCGAGTACGCCTACTCGGTCATCTACCAGCGGGCGCTTCCCGACGCGCGCGACGGGCTCAAGCCCGTGCAGCGCCGCATCCTCTACTCGATGAACGAGATGGGCCTGCGGCCCGACCGCGGGCACGTCAAGTGCGCCCGCGTCGTCGGCGAGGTGATGGGCAAGCTGCACCCCCACGGTGACAGCGCCATCTACGACGCGCTCGTCCGGCTCGCCCAGCCGTGGGCGATGCGGATGCGCATGGTCGACGGGCACGGCAACTTCGGCTCGCTCGGCGGCGACGACTCGCCCGCCGCGATGCGGTACACCGAGGCCCGCATGGCCCGCGAGGCCATGCTCATGGTCGAGAGCATCGACGAGGAGACCGTCGAGTTCCGGCCCAACTACGACGGCCAGGAGACCGAGCCGGAGGTCCTGCCCGCCGCGTTCCCGAACCTCCTGGTCAACGGCGCGTCGGGCATTGCGGTCGGCATGGCGACCAACATGGCGCCGCACAACCTCACCGAGGTGATCGCGGCCGCCCGCCACCTGATCGACAACCCCGAGGCGTCGCTCGAGGAGCTCATGCGCTTCGTGCCCGGCCCGGACCTCCCCACCGGCGGAAAGATCGTCGGCCTGGAGGGCATCCGCGACGCGTACGCGACCGGGCGCGGCACGTTCCGCACCCGCGCCACCGCGCACATCGAGCAGGTCACGCCCCGCCGCAAGGGCATCATCGTCACCGAGCTGCCGTACGCCGTCGGCCCGGAGCGCGTCGTCGCCAAGATCAAGGACATGGTCAACGCGAAGAAGCTGGCCGGCATCGCGGACCTGAAGGACCTCACCGACCGGCAGCAGGGCCTGCGCCTCGTCATCGAGATCAAGAACGGCTTCCACCCCGAGGCGGTGCTGGAGGAGCTCTACCGCCTCACGCCGATGGAGGAGACGTTCGGGATCAACAACGTCGCGCTGGTCGACGGCCAGCCGCGCACGCTGGGCCTGCGCGAGCTGCTCCAGGTGTACGTCGACCACCGCATCGAGGTCGTGCGCCGCCGCAGCATGTTCCGCCGCACCAAGCGGGAGGACCGGCTGCACCTCGTCGACGGCCTCATGATCGCGCTGCTCAACATCGACGAGGTCATCCAGGTCATCCGGTCCAGCGACGACTCCGCCGCCGCCAAGGCCGGGCTGATGGAGACCTTCGAGCTGTCGGAGATCCAGGCGCAGTACATCCTCGACACGCCACTGCGCCGCCTCACCAAGTACGACCGGCTCGAGCTGGAGAAGGAGAAGAAGCAGCTCACCAAGGAGATCGCCGCGCTCACCGCGATCCTCGAGTCGGAGCGGAAGCTCCGCAAGGTCGTCTCCGACGAGCTCGCCGAGATCGCCAAGACGTTCGGCACGCCGCGCCGCACCGCGCTGCTGGAGTCCACCGGCGAGACCACGACCGCCGCGGTGCCGCTGGAGGTCGCCGACGAGCCGTGCTTCGTCCTGCTGTCCTCCACCGGCCTCCTCGCCCGCACGATGTCCGCCGAGCCCCTGCCCGCCGACGGCCCCCGGGCCGCACACGACGTGATCGTCTCGGCGGTCACCGCCACCGCGCGCGGCCAGGTCGGCGCGGTCACCGACGCCGGCCGCCTGATCCGGGTGGACGTCATCGACATCCCCGCCATACCGCCGACGGCGTCCCCGCCGTCCCTCGCCGGCGGCGCGCCGGTGAGCGAGTTCGTCGCCCTCCAGCAGGACGAGACGATCGTCGGGATCGCCTCGCTCGACACCCGCGGCTTCGCCCTCGGCACCGAACAGGGTGTCGTGAAACGCGTCGCGCCCGACTACCCGAAGAACGCCGACGAGTTCGAGGTCATCGGCCTCAAGGACGGCGACCGGGTCGTCCGCGCGGTGCAGCTCGGCTCCGAGGACGACGACCTGGTCTTCATCACCAGCGACGCGCAGCTGCTGCGCTTCCCCGCCTCGTCCGTACGCCCGCAGGGCCGCGCGGCGGGCGGTATGGCCGGCATCCGTCTCGGCTCCGACGCCAAGGCCATCTGGTTCGGCGCCCTCGACGGCTCCCGTGAGTCCTTGGTCGTCACGATCGCGGGCAGTTCGACCGCGCTGCCCGGCACCCAGACCGGTGCGATCAAGGTCTCGGACTACGCCGACTTCCCGGCGAAGGGCCGCGCCACCGGCGGCGTCCGGGCGCAACGGTTCCTCAAGGGCGAGGACACCCTGCTGTTCGCCTGGGCCGGCCCGGTCCCGGCGAAGGCCGCCGGGATGACCGGCAAGGCGACCGAGTTGCCCACCGAGCTGGGCCGCCGCGACGGATCCGGCGAAAGGCTGGCAGCGCCGATCGCCGCGATCGCCGGCCCCGTCACGCTCGGCGCCCCAGGCGCAGCCGACCAGGCCGGAGACGCCGCCCCCGAGGCGGGAGAGCCTCCTCAGGAGTAACCCCGAGACGGACGGGCCGCCCACACGGTGGGCGGCCCGCCGTGCGGGAGGCCTGTCACGGGTGCGTGTGGGCACGCGAGGAGATGTCAGGAGACCAGGGCTTCGGGCTTGTCCGTGCTCGGCCGGCGCTGCGCGACCACGGCTCTGGCCAGCCGTGCCGTCAGCACCATCATCGTGAGCACCAGGGCCAATGCGATCCATGCGGCCACCTCTGCCGCCGTCGCGTACCCATCACGGTCGAGCACCGCGAAATAGATCCCGCCCACGACGGCAACACCGGTCACGCCGGCGAACTGCTGGATGGTGGAGAGCGTGCCCGAGGCGACGCCGGCCCGCTCGGGGGTGATCCCGGTCATCGGCGCGCCGACCAGGGACGGCAGGATCAGGCCGTTGCCGACGCCCATCAGGCCCATCGCGGTGAGCAGCCACGGGACCGCGACGCGGTGCCCTTCGGCCTGCAACCCGACCGCGACCAGCAGCACGCTGAGCCCGGTGATCGCCGCGCCCGCGGTCATGACCCGCAGGCCGTACTTGACGATCAGGCGCTTGCCCGCCAGCGACGTGACCATGGCCAGCACCGCCGTAGGGGTGAAGACGAGCCCTGCCCCGAGCGCGCTGTACCCGAAACCGGTCTGCAGGGTGAGGCTGATCACGAAGATGTAGCTGGAGAAGTAGGCCATGAACGCGGCGTTGATGGCCATGCCGATGGTGAACACCTTCCGGTGGAACAGCGTCAGGTCGAGCAGCGGCTGACCGCCGCGGGCGGCCAGGCGGCGCTCCCACATCACGGCGGCCCAGAACGCGGGCACGGAGGACACCAGGAGCACCCAGGTCCACACCGGCCAGCCTTCCTCCCGGCCGAGGACCAAGGGCACGAGTGCCAGCGCCAGCGATCCGGAGACGCCCAAGGCACCGATCCCGTCCAGGGCCGGGCGGCCGTTGGCGGTGGTGCGCGGCAGCAGGGCGGAGGCGAGGGCAAAGACGATCAGGCCGACGGGCAGGTTGATGAAGAAGATCGCCCGCCAGCCGAGGCCGAGGACGTCGGCGCCGAGCAGCAGACCGCCCAGCAGTTGGCCGCACACGCCGCTGAGTCCGCCGGTGACGCCGAACCACGCCAGCGCGCGTGGCCGTTGCTCCCCAGGGATGACGGTGGTGATGAGAGCGAGTACCTGCGGCACCATGGCGGCGGCCGTCAGTCCCTGCAGCATGCGGGCGAGCACGAGTTGGACCGGACTTTGCGCCAGCCCGCAGAGCACGGAGGCCAGGGTGAAGGCCGCCACACCCGTCAGGAACATCCTCCGTCGGCCGAGAAGGTCGCCCAGACGGCCCCCGAGGACGAGCCCGGCGGCGTAGCTGAAGACGTAGCCGCCGACGACCAGTTCCAGTGCCGCCGCCCCGGCACCGAGGTCGGACTGGATGGCGGGAAGAGCGACGTTGACCACGTTGCCGTCGAAGCCGTACATGAAGAAGGCCGCCAGGATGACGGGCAGAAGGGGCATGAAATCCTCCGTTATTGACAGATCAGTCAAAAACTTGGGCACACGAAGACGCTTTCCCGCCAACACTCAGGCGCGCAGGTCGGCGACCACCGCGTCGACGGTCTCGTGCAGCGACCCGGGGTCGTAGCCGGCCTTGGCCTGCACGAGCAGACCATGGAAGGCACTCATCACCTGGCGAGCGAGCAGGCGGGCCGGCCGGTCGGCCCGGATCTCACCCTGGACCCTGCCGTCCTCGATCGCCTCCACCAGCGCCGCTTCGAGCTGAGTGAAGCACTGGCGGGCCAGCGCTGACAGCTCGGGTTCCGCACCGGCCAGTTCAGTGACGGTATTGACCGCAAGGCAGCCGCGACGGTCGGCCACCGTCCGATCCACGCCACTGAGCATGAGCCACCGAATGCGCTCAAGCGGCGGCCGGTCGGCCTGAATCGCGTTCTGCCCGGCCGCACCCTTGTCCCGGTAACGGTGCAGCGCCAGCTCGAACAGGCGCCGCTTGCTGCCGAAGGCGTTGTAGAGGCTGCCGCGGAGCATCCCGGCCCCGTTGATCAGATCATCGGTCGAGGTCGCGGTGTACCCCTTGGTCCAGAACGTCTCCATCGCCGCCTCGACGGCCGCATCGGCGTCGAACTTCCTTGGGCGTGCCATACCGGCAGATTGCCAGTTTTTGATCGACCTGTCAAAAATCATCCAGAGGACGCAGCATGCAGACCCGCGGCCAGCGGCCCAGGCCGAGGGCGGCCTCTCGTCGGCGAATGGCGCGCAGGTCAGGGGTGAGCTCGTCGTCCGTCATCGGCCGGAATCCGCACCGCAGGTAGTACGGAGCGTTCCACGGCACGTGCTCGAAGGTCGTCAGGGTGAGCGCGGACGCCCCTTCGCCCCCGGCCTGGGCGGCCAGGTGGTCGAGGAGTGACCGGCCGATCCGGCGGCGCGCGCTGTCCGGATGCACCGACACCTGCTCCACGTGCACCCCGGCGTCGATGCGCGCGGCGATGAGGTAGGCGACCGGCCGGTCGTCCGCGTCCACCGCCGCCCACGCCATCCCGGCTTGTTGGTAGTGGGCGAGCTCGCCGAGCGGAAGCGGCTCGTCCCCGGCGATCTCCGGCATGTCGACGTCGCGGAACAACCGGCCGGCGACCACCTCGATGTCCTGGAGGATCGGGAGATCATCGGCGTCCACCGCACGGATGCGCATCCGGTCATCTTCCCCGCCCCGCCGGCGACGGGCATCCGAATTTCCGTACGGCCGGTGACGACCGGCGCCCTGTCGCCCGTGCGGCGGGCGCCCGGAGTCCGGGCGCTCGCCGCTCCGCCGGTCAGCGGCGCAGTGAGCGGCCGCCGCCCCGCTGTGCGGGGATCTTGGGAGGTTGGACGGTCTCGGCGATTGCGTCGAGCAGGTCCGCCGGCCCGCCGCAGGCCTCCTCGTAGTGCCAGAAGCGCACGATGCGCTCGGCGACGTCGTTCAGGCGGAACTCATCGCCCGAGAAGCACCCGGCCGCGGCGAGACGGGCGATGACGGCCGCGTCGTCCGGGAGATCGGCGGCGTACGCCGCGGCGTCGAGGAGGGCGACCGCGCTCCGCGCGTTGCGCCCGTCGTCGCGTGCGTCGGCTCGATTGAGTCGCCACCAGGCGTGACGACGCAGGCATTCAGCGATCATGCGGGACTTCCGCATGCGGCCTCCTTGGAAAGGCATTCACTCCGAACAATGGCGCACAGTAGTCGACAAAAGACTCACTGTCACCGCCGATGTCGTCAGACCGCCGAGAACACACCGACCCCTTGCCTTCCGATGAGCCGCGATTGCCCTCACGTCCAGGGTTGGATCATCCGGGCGAGGCGAGCCCCTTGCGGTAGGCGTACGTCACGGCCTGCGCCCGGTCGCGCAGCCCGGCCTTCGCGAACAGGTTGTTGATGTGCGTCTTCACCGTGGCCTCGCTGATGAACAGCTCCTGGGCGATCTCCGCGTTGGACTTTCCCTCGGCGATCAGCACGAGGACCTCCGCCTCTCGCTGGGTCAGCCCGTCCGGCAGGTCGCCCTTGCGGCGCCGCGACGGCTGCGCGCCCGCGGCGAGCGCGTCGACGAGCCGCCGCTGGACGGACGGGTCCAGCTGCGCGTCTCCGTCGCGTACGGCCGCGATCGCGCGGGCGATCTCGTCCGCGCCGGCGTCCTTCGTCAGGTATCCGCGGGCGCCCGCCTGCAGGGCGGCGAACACGGACTCGTCGTCGCTGTAGGTCGTCAGCACGACGATCTGCACGGCGGGATGCGCCGCCTTGATCCTGCGGGTGGCCTCCACGCCGTCGACGCGCGGCATGCGCAGGTCCATGAGCACGACCTCCGGCTCGTGCTCGGCGACGAGCCGCAGCGCCTCCTCACCGTCGGCCGCCGACCCGACCACCTCGATCCCGGGCAGCAGCCCGAGCAGCAGGACGAGGCCGTCGCGTACGACGGTCTGGTCGTCGACCACGAGGACGCGCGTCACAGCGGCACCCTGAGCAGCACTCCGAACCCCTTCTCCTGCGGACCGGCGTCGAGCGTGCCGCCGATCAGTTCGGCGCGCTCGCGCATCCCGACCAGACCGTAGCCGCCCCCGGTCGCGGCGAGCGGCCCGGGCCCGGCAGCGCCCGTGTCCCGGACCTCCAGCTCGCACCAGTCGTCGAGGTAGCGCAGGTCGATCGCGACGTCCGCACCCGGCGCGTGCTTGCGGGCGTTGGTCAGCGCCTCCTGCGCCGTGCGGATGACCGCCAGGCCGGCCTTCGGTTCCAGCTCGCGGGGCTGCCCGGTGATCGTCACCTCGCAGCGGACGTCGGCGAGGGACCGATGCTCGTCGGCGAGCTCACGAAGCACTTCGTCGGTCGGCGGAATGTCCCCGCGCAAGGTGGCCAGCGCCCGGCGCGTCTCCTCCAGCCCGCTGCGGGCCAGACCGCGGGCGCGCTCGACCCGGTCGAGCGCCTCGTCCGACCTGCCGTTCGCGATCAGCAACCGGGCCCCTTCCAGGTGGACGAGCTGGGCGGACAGAGAATGGGCCAGAATGTCGTGGATCTCCCGGGCGATGTGGGCCCGCTCGGCGAGCACGAGGTTCTCCTGCTCGGCCCGCCGCGTCGCCTCCCGGATCTTGCTCCCCCTCACCCCGGCGAACATCCCGGCAAGACCGATGAGCGCCCATAGGTCTCCCAGCCGACCGTGCTGCAGTACGTACCCGAGCCCGATCGCGAAGCCCGAGATGAAGAACGTGGGCAGCGAGCGGCGCACCGAGTAGTACTCCGCGGCGAACCCGGACACCGCGAACAGCAGGGCACTGGCGGGCCGGGCCGGCGCGCTCACGTAGAGCAACAAGCCGACGAAAGCGTCGGCGGCGAAGATCAGATGGCCGTACGGCCACCGGGACCGGTGGGAGATGATCCCCAGGACGAACCCGGACACCGCGAGGAGCACTCCGACGGTGTACGCGAGGTCCGTACCGTGCAGTCCGAAACCCGGCCGGCGCGGACCGTGCAGCATCGCGTAGCCGAACCACAGGAGGCCGGCGACGAGCGCGCCGATCCGGATCAGCGTCCGCTCCCGGCCGTCCGCACCGTTGACGGCGGCGCGCACCTGGTCGAGCAGGTGGCGCCGGCCGCGGAGGAAACCGGGGGTGGTCACGCGTCAACGCTAACCGGCACCGGGAGGGTACGGGCACGCCAGGCGAGCACGAGGTTCTGGGTGAGCATCCAGGCGGCCACGGACACCAGGATGTCGCCCGTTCCGGCCTCGACCCCGGCGGCGTACCCGAAGGCCACGGCCCCGCCCCGTACGGCGATCGAGGCGAGGAAGACCCCGAAGGTCGCCCACGTGCCACGGCTCCAGACGGACCCGTCGCTCTCCCGCCACACCCGCATCGTCGCACCGAGCCCGCAGCCGAGCGCGAGCGCGGCCACGACCTCCCCGGCCAGCAGGACGGTGGCGAGCACCGGGTGGTGGGGATCGATGACATGGCCCTGGCCGAACCCGACGACGGCGAGGATGAGGGGGAGGACGTACGGCCTGTCCGCAGCGACACGCCGCGCCGCGAACCGGCGGTAGATCACGAAGACGACGACGGCGGCGATCAGCAGGCCGTTGAGCAGATCGTGCATGACCTCCACGGTAGGAATCCGTCGCCCGCGACGGATCGGAGCCGGGTTGGATCCCTACCTCCTCCACCCCCGGGTGGAGCCCTCACGGCCGTGATCGACATATGGGTGCGAGCGGACTTCTAAAACACGGCAAAGGTCCACACTCGGCGACGGAGCACTCACAATGTGAGCCGATATGGAATTGGATTATTCGCATGTCCGGAAACGGCCAGGCAGTTCGCCCGTTGTTCTCCGTCGTGACCGTGGTCGGCGACCGCGTCGGCGTGTGAGGATGTCAATCTGTTCGATCGATTCCTCCTGGGCAAATTCCCGACTTACCGCCGGCAATCCCTTCTGTGGAGCCCTTGATGAAGAGTCTCGCTCAGCATTCCGATCTCGTGATCGCGGCCGTGATGGCCGACATCGCCATCGTCCTGCTGGTCGGCGCCGTCCTCGGCCGGCTGGCCCGGTATCTGAGACAACCGCCGGTCGTCGGTGAGATCGTCGCCGGCATCGCGCTGGGCCCCAGCCTCCTCGGGCTGCTGCCGGGCAACCCGACCGCGCACATCTTCCCGACCGAGGCACGGCCGTATCTGTCGGCGATCGCGCAGGTCGGCCTGCTCGTCTTCATGTTCGGCATCGGCTGGGAGTTCGACAAAAGGCTCCTGAACGGGCGGCGCGGCGCGGCGGGCGCGGTCTCGATCAGCTCCATCGCCCTCGCCTTCGGGCTCGGCGTCGGCCTGGCCACGATGCTGTACTCCCACCATGACACGGTGAAGGGCCACCACACCTCGTTCACCGCGTTCGCGCTGTTCATGGGCGCGGCGATGTCCATCACGGCGTTCCCGGTGCTGGCCCGGATGCTGACCGAGCACCGGATGATGGGCACGCGCGTCGGCGCTCTCGCGCTGGCCAGCGCGGCCGTCGACGACGTGCTCGCGTGGTGCCTGCTCGCGCTGACCGCGGCGATCGTCACCGCGGGCGGCGCCGCCGGGGACATGGCGCAGATCGGCGTCCTGTCGGCGATCTACGTGGCCGTCATGGCGCTGGTCGCGCGCCCGCTGCTGGCCTACCTGACCCGCCGGATGGTCCGCGACCGGGTGCCGCCGCTGTACGTCATCATGCTCGTCGCCGGGCTCTTCCTGTCGTCCTACGCCACCACGTGGATCGGCATCCACGCCATTTTCGGCGCCTTCGCCTTCGGCTTCATCATGCCGCGCGAGCCGTTCGAGGTGCTGGCCGACGGCGTCAAACGGCCGTTCGATGGAATCAGCATGGTGCTGCTCCCGGTCTTTTTCATCGTGACGGGCCTGAACGTCGATATCAGCGCCATTTCCGGCCGCGGTGTCATCGAACTGATCGCCATCGTCCTGGTCGCCTGCGCCGGCAAAATCGTGGGCGCGACGATCCCCGGAAGGCTGACCGGGATGCCGTGGCGTGAGGCCGGCACCCTGGGCCTGCTGATGAACACGCGCGGCCTGACGGAGCTGATCATCCTCAACGTGGGCCTCAGCCTCGGCGTCCTCGACAGCCAGATGTTCACGATGATGGTGCTGATGGCCCTCGTCACGACGGCACTGGCCGGCCCGCTCCTGCCGAACGCCCCGGCGTCCCCGGACGAACTGGCCGGCCGGCGCTCCACACGCTCGGACCAGACGCAGGCGGCATAGCCGCGGCGGTCCCGCGCGATCGCGTGCGGCCGGCGGGGCCACGACCCTGCCGGCCGCCACACGGGCCGGCCCTGTTGCTCAGTGGCTGGGTCAAGACGGCCCGCGCCCCAGGCCGGAACCTCGACGTACGGCGATGCGGACTCAGCTGGAACCGTGGCGGCGCCGCCGGGTGGGCAGGGTCCAGCTTCGGGGGCCGAGCAGCGCGATCGCGGCGGGGAGGAGGACTCCGCGCACGATCGTCGCGTCGATGATGATGGCCACCGCCATGCCGACGCCCATCATCTTGTACTCGATGGCCGTCAGCGTGACGAAGACGCTGAACACCGCGGTCATGATGACGGCGGCGCTGGTGACGACCCCCGCGCTGCCGGCGATGCCGCCGACCACCGCGTCCCGGGTGTCCGCTCCCGTGGCCCAGCGCTCGCGGATCCTGCTGAGGATGAAGATGTGATAGTCCATGCTCAGCCCGAACAGGATCACGAACATGAACACGGGCAGCCACCCGACCACCCCGCCGTACGAGCGGAAGCCGAGCAGCGAGCCCAGGTGACCGTCCTGGAAGACCCAGGTGAGCACCCCGTACGCCGCGCCGATCGACAGCAGGTTCAACGCGATCGAGATGACCGGGACCGCCAGGGAGCGGAACGCCAGGACGAGCAGGACGAACGCCAGGACCAGCACGAAGGCGAACACGAACGGCGTGCGGGCCTCCAGTTGCCCGGCGAAGTCGTGGGCGACGGCGGTCTTCCCGGCGACCGCGTAGTCGATGCCGTCCACCCGGCCGAGCGTCGCGGGCAGGGTCCGGTCGCGCAGCGTCTCCAGGGCGTGGTTCGCCGCGTCGTTGTTCCGGAAGTCCGCCAGCGGCACTCGTACGACGACGACGCGGTCCACGGTCACCGCGGAGATGGGCTCGCCGAGGGCGCGGTCACCGGCGGCGACGCGCCCGCGCAGGTCGTCGATCGCCCGGTTCACCACCGAGCCGTCCACCGAGCCGCCGTTCTTCGCCCAGATCACCACCCGGGCCGGTGCGGGCGTACCGGGGAACGCCTCCTGCATGCGGAGCGCGGCGTCCACCACCGGAACGCTGCGCGGCAGGCTGTCGGTGGTCGCCGCGTCCTGCAGCCGCATCCCGAACGCGGGCAGCGCCAGCACGGCCAGGGCCACGGTCGCGGCCCCGCCCCACAGCAGCGGACGCCGTACGACCGCACGGGCGACCAGTGACCAGGCCCGGGACTCCGTGGCCGTGGTGCGGCGGCGGCCGAGCCACGGAACGCGGGCCTTGTCCACCCACCGGCCCAGCAGCGCCAGGAGAGCGGGCAGGACCGTGACCGAGCCGACCATCGCCAGGCCGACCACGAGGACCGATCCGGCCGTCAGCCCGCGGAAGTTGTCCAGTCCGGTGAACAGCAGCCCGCAGAGGCACAGCATGACGGTCAGCCCCGAGACCACCACCACGCGACCCGACGTGCGCGCGCTGATCCGCAGCGCCTCGGCGACCCCGCGCCCGGCTGCGCGTTCCTCCCGCTCACGGCGCAGGTAGAACAGGGAGTAGTCGATCGCCACGGCCATGCCGATCAGCAGGACCATCGACGACGTCGCGCTGTTCACCGGGACCCAGTGGGCGATCACCTGCAGGAAACCGAACGTGCCCACCACGGTGGTCACCGCCAGCAGCAGCGGAATGCCCATCGCGATCAGCGACCCGAAGACCACGAGCAGGATGAGCACGGTGAGCGGCAGCGAGACGAACTCCGCGCTCTTGAAGTCCCCCTTGATCCCCTGGTCCACGGCGAGCGTCAGGCTGTGGTCCCCCGCCTGCGCCAGCCTGACCTGCGGATGGCGGGCCTGGACCGACTCCACGGCCCGTACGGCCGCGTCGTAGTGGGCGTGAAGCAGGTCGTCCGGACCCGCGATCTGGAACGTGACAAGCCCGGACCGGCCGTCCTTCGACACCAGCCGGTTCACGACCGACGGCGAACCGTCGTCGCCCAGCGGGGAACGTACCTCGGCCACCGCGCCCGGTGTCCGGCGCAAGGTCAGCACGAGATCGCGGGTGGCGTTCCGCAGCTCGGCGCTGTCGGCGAACCGCTCCCCCGCCGGCGTACGGGCCTGGACGAGGACGTTCTCCTCGATCGGCACGTACGCCCGCTGTGCGGACAGCACCCGATCGGCACGGCCGGACTCTCCGGGGTCCGTGCTGTTCATCGTGTCTCCCGGCATCAGCGCGCTCGAGAGTACGGCGACGATGACGAGCGCGAACCAGCCGATGATCGCCAGGAGGCGGTGCCGGATCGACCAGCCGGCGATCCGCTCGACCAGGGCCCCCTGCCGGGGTGGGTCGGTCGCGGCCGAAGGATCGGCCGGCCCGGCAGGCGGGCGGGTCGATTTGCCAGTAGGCAGCATGAACTGCTGTCCTTTCCGAGAAGGAGCGTTCCTGTGAGAGCTCGCCCTGAGGGCGAGGTGGTGCTTCTTCGTCACCTGGGCCGTCGAGTTGCAGCTCGGCGGCCCAGGGCAGGTCTGTCACTCGACCGTCTGCAGGATCCTCTCGAGTGACTCCATCCGGGACTGCATCTCCGCGAGACGCCCGCCCAGCTCCGTCAGCAGTTGCTCGGTGCTCCGCTGGGCTGCGAGGGCCTCTTCGGCGATCCTGCGATACTCCTGCTCCCGTATGACGAGGACCTTGGCCCGCCGGGTGGCGGCGAGCTGCCAGATGGTCACCGTGATCACGCAGGTCAACAAGGCGAACAGACCGAAGGCGCCGACGGCCTCCGCCAAACCGTGCCCGTCACTCATGAAGATCCCTTCGTTCCGTCGCCCGGCCCTTCGCCCGGCGTGCTCAAGGTTCGTTCCGCGGCTTCGAGAACCTCGGGCGTCAGCTCGATCGCGAACGCGTTGACCTCGTAGAACTTCATCGCCTTGCCGTCCTCCGACACCTCCATCCGCGCCGAGACGAGGCCCGCCGCCTCCAGCTTCCGCAGGTGCACCTGGAGCAGTGGCCGGCTGATGCCCAGCGTGCGGGCGAGTTCGCTCACGTACGCGCGCTCCCGCGCCAGCGCCGCGATCACCCGGATGCGGTGGGGATTGGCCAGCGTCGCCAGTACGCGCACCAGCTCGTCGCCGTTCATCTGAGCCGGCCCATCGCGATGGCGGACATGCAAAGAAATGTTAGCAGGTGCCGTATCGCATTGGCATGAGGCCTCAGCCGGACACGACAACGGCCGGCCTACCCCGATCGGGGCAGGCCGGCCGTTGTCACGCGGCGCGCCGTCGGCGGCGCGCCGGGGATGTCAGATGTCGATGCGAGCCTCGTCGAGCTCGGTGGCGCCGGCGGCGATGAACTGCCGGCGCGGGGCGACCTCCGACCCCATCAGCAGGCAGATCTTCTCCGCCTCCTCGGCTCCCTCGATACGGATGCGGCACAGCACCCGGTGACGCGGATCCATCGTCGTCACGGCGAGCGTCCGCACTCACCAAGCACGACTTGCCGCTTGATCGGCGCTGCAGGTGAGCAGGCCACCGATACCGGAGACCAGATTCGCATCTTCATAGACGGACAGGTCATAGGTATCTCCGTCGTAATTGAAGGCCGCGATCTCCCGTACAGGAAGTCCAGCAAGGTCTTCGGAGATCCATTCGTAGCCGGGCCGGGTTAGTTCGCTTGCGATGCGCGCTTCATATGCCGCCGCACAGGGCGTTTGCCTCCAAAGGAGACTGAGCCGCGAAAGCCCTTCCTTCGAACTGATGGCGATCATGAAGCTAGGCTTGGTGAGGACGTCGCCGCCGCGGATCGGGGGTTCCGCCGCGGCGAGTATACAGGCCAGCGATCACACCGAGTTGACCAAGCAAGTAGAGCAGGCCGTCGACCATTTCGACCGAAGATGTACTAAAAACTATCTTTCGACCATTTGTATCCTTGGTGCCATCCCCAAGAAAGTATCCCTCCAGGAACGCAAATTGCTGCTCCTCTGAGCAGTTCATAAGCAGGTCAGGAACTCGTTTTTCACACGCCCCTTCACCCAGGCCGATTGCCCGGATCAAGCGACCCATCAGGGGAGCATGAACGTAGACATGCCGGGAGTTCGGCCGCCCCTTGGGAACGGAGACGACGGGTGCGCGGCCGGTCACTCGCTCAACGGCCTCGCACAGCCCAGGGATATATGGCTGATCACCGGCGCCGAGTGAGAAGTTCATGCGACTCCCACGGCTGCCCAGTGATCCCTCTGCCATGTACCAGCCAAGGACGTAGCAGAGGTCCTCCGTCACCGGCAGGTACCTGGCAAGCCCCTGATCTCGATGGGCGCGCGGATACAGCACCACATCGCGCCCATCTGGCTCTGCGGCGAGCCGGGCCAGATCCTTCTCGTCAAGATCGCTAAGCCACACGGCAGCGGACGTGTTGCGATAGCGCTCGTGAGCGGAGGGTGAAAACGCCCACTGGTCTATAACGGAACGAACGAGCTTCGTCTCATCCGGCCATGGCTCGTCGAGTTCGGTCAGATAACGCATGAAAACCGATACAGGCGGACGGCTGCGGCAGCGCTCGAACTCGCTGATGCTGCAGGCCTGGCGGTAACCGAGCCGCTTGGCCATCTCGGCGCAGGTAATACCCTTCCATGTCCGTTTCCTAGCGAGCCTCGCCCATGCTTCGACGGGAACAGCGACCCGCTCCTCATCGCGGCGGAGCTCCGCCGGTTGACGACCGGCGATTCTGGCCGCGATGAGCCTCCGTACAGCCTCTCCCTCAATACGCACGGCGTGATCCTGTCCGGCACGCTTTAACACGGCGGCGAGATCCACCTCTGCCTGAGGAACCGGCCGAGGTAGCCGACGTGACGCCACGACCACATCACCGACTCGAAGGTCTCTCGCAGGTTTGAGAGTGAAGTCGCCACATTCGTAAGTGATAAACGAACGGTCAGCCGCCACTGTGATCGAGCGGCCGTACACCGTCTTGACCGAGCACATCTTTCCGCGCTGCCGCGGCCTGATGAGCTGCTTGATCGGGCTGACGTGGGGTGCACGATCGATGAGATCGACGGTCACAGCGCCACCAAGATCGCCAATCGCTCCAGCAGCGATCTTCGTGTCAACGGAGGGACCGATTCTCCGCAGCACCAACCTTCCGGAGTGATCGGACAGCAGGATTGGCCCGCTCGGCGCAACCGACATCAGAACGACCCGCCCATGCCCCACCCCGCGGTCTCGACGACCTAACCGAGGGTAGCCGCTACTATCGAACGTAGTCACGCGTTTACGTAAAGCGACCCTCAGACGTCAATGCGAGAGTCGTCCAGCTCGGCGGCCCCTGCGGCGATGAACTGCCGGCGCGGGGCGACCTCCGACCCCATCAGCAGGCTGAAGATCTTCTCCGCTTCCTCGGCGTCCTCGATGCGGATGCGGCGCAGCATCCGGTAGCGCGGATCCATCGTCGTCTCGGCGAGTTGGTCGGCGTCCATCTCACCCAGACCCTTGTAACGCTGGATCGGCTCCTTCCACCGGACGTTGCGGCGCTCCAGCTCGACGAGCTTCTTGCGCAGCTCCGCGTCGGAGTAGGTGTAGATGTGCTTGTCCTGCCCCTTCTTGGGCTTGACGAGCTCGATCCGGTGGAGCGGCGGAACGGCGGAGAAGACCCGCCCGGCCTCGAGCATCGGCCGCATGTAGCGGTGCAGGAGGGTGAGCAGCAGGGTCCGGATGTGAGCGCCGTCAACATCAGCGTCGGCCATTAGGATAATTCGCCCATATCGGGCGGAGTCAAGGTCGAAGGTGCGGCCGGAGCCGGCGCCGAGGACCTGGATGATGGAGGCGCACTCGGCGTTCTTGAGCGTGTCGGCGACGGACGCCTTCTGCACGTTGAGGATCTTGCCGCGGATCGGCAGGAGCGCCTGGAACTCGGAGTTGCGCGCCAGCTTGGCGGTGCCGAGCGCCGAGTCGCCCTCGACGATGAACAGCTCGCTGCGGTCGTCGGTGGTGCGGCAGTCGACCAGCTTGGCGGGGAGCGCGGAGTTCTCCAGGGCGCTCTTGCGGCGCTGGTTCTCCCGCTGCGTGCGGGCGGCGATGCGTGCCTTGGACGCGGCGACGACCTTCTCGAGCACGGCGCGCATCTGCTGCTTCTGGCCGCGCTTGGGGCTCTCGAACGCCTCCTTCAGCTCCCGGCCCACGACCGCGGACACGATGCGGGTGGCGGCCGAGGTGCCGAGGACCTCTTTGGTCTGACCCTCGAACTGCGGCTCCGGCAGGCGCACGGTGACGACCGCGGTGAGGCCCTCGAGGATGTCGTCCTTGATGACGGGGTCGTCGCCGTTCTTGAGCAGCTTGGTGGCGCGGAGCTGGTCATTGATCAGCTTGACCAGGGCGCGGTCGAAGCCGGTGACGTGGGTGCCGTGCTTGGGCGTGGCGATCACGTTGACGAACGAGCGTGTGATCGTGTCGTAGCCGGTGCCCCACCGCAGGGCGACGTCGACGTCGATGTCGCGCTCGACGTCGGTCGGGGTGAGGTGGCCCTGCTCGTCGAGGACGGGCACGGTCTCGGTGAAGTGCCCGCGGCCCTGGATGCGCAGGACGTCGCAGACCGGCGGGTCGCTCGCCAGGTGGTCGCAGAACTCGCTGATGCCGCCGTCGAACCGGAACTCGTGCTCGACCGGCTCCTCGCCCCGCTCGTCGCGGACGGCGATGGTGAGGCCGGGGACGAGGAAGGCCGTCTGCCGCATGCGGTCGACGACGGTGTCGCCGGCGATCGCGGCGTCCTTGAGGAAGATCTGACGGTCGGGCCAGAAGCGCACGCGGTTGCCGGTGATGCCCTTGGCCACGCGCTTGGTCTGGTGCAGCCCCCGCTGCTTCGCCGGCTTCTTGGTGAACTTGGCGCTGGGCCCGTCGTCGGCGAAGTCGCCGGGGAGGCCGCGCTTGAAGCTCATCGCGTGCGTGTGGCCGTCGCGGTCGACCTCGACGTCGAGCCGGGCGGACAGGGCGTTGACGACGGAGGCGCCCACGCCGTGCAGACCACCCGACGCGGTGTAGGAGATGCCGCCGAACTTGCCGCCCGCGTGGAGCCGGGTCATGACCAGCTCGACGCCGGTCAGGCCGGTCTTGGGCTCGACGTCGACCGGGATGCCGCGGCCGTCGTCACAGACCTCCATCGAGCCGTCGGCGTACAGGATGACGTCGATGCGGGAACAGTGACCGCCGAGCGCCTCATCGACGGAGTTGTCGATGATCTCCCACAGGCAGTGCATGAGGCCGCGGCTGTCCGTCGACCCGATGTACATCCCGGGCCGCTTGCGGACGGCCTCGAGCCCTTCGAGCACCGACAGGTGCCGCGCGGTGTATCCGTGCGGGTCCTCAGTCGTGATGGTGGCGGCGGTCAACGGCTCTGCTCCTCGGGGGTAGGGCGTGCGGGCAGCAGAGTACCCGTCGGCACCGACACTACGCGGATTGGCGCGCCGTCCGGTACGTCCTCCACCCCCGGGCGGAGACGGCCACGAGGCGGTCCAGACGGCGGAATCCACCGCAGGGAGGGTGTTCGGCGATCAATGCGTCCCTAGGGTTCAGCCATGCCCAACACGATTGTCGCCACGGATCTGCGGAAGCGCTACGGCGACGTACGAGCGGTCGACGGAGTGACTCTGACGGTCGAGGAGGGGGAGTTCTTCGGCATCCTCGGGCCGAACGGCGCGGGGAAGACGACGACTCTCGAGATCATCGAGGGGTTGCGCCAGGCGGACGGAGGTGAGGTCACCGTCCTCGGCCGGTCCCCGTGGCCGCGCGACCCGGAGCTGCTGCCGAGGATCGGCGTCCAGCTCCAGGCCTCCTCCTTCTTCGAACGGCTGACCGCGCGGGAGCAGCTGCGGACCTTCGGTTCGCTGTACGGCGTGCCGGACCGCAAGGCCGACGCGATGCTGGAGACGGTCGGCCTGACGGAGAAGGCCGACACTCCGGTGGAGAAGCTGTCCGGCGGCCAGGCACAGCGCCTGTCGATCGCCTGCGCGCTGGTGCACGAGCCGGAGCTGGTGTTCCTCGACGAGCCGACGGCCGCGCTGGACCCCCAGGCGCGCCGCAACCTGTGGGACGTCCTGCGGGCGATCAACACCGAGGGCCGCACGATCGTGCTCACGACGCACTACATGGACGAGGCCGAGACCCTGTGCGACCGGGTGGCGATCATCGATCGGGGGCGGATCCTGCAGAGCGGTCCGCCCGCCGCGCTGGTCCGCGACCTGGACTCCGCGACCCGGATCGGCGTGGTGAGCGGCGTGCTGAGCGTGGCGGAGGCCCGTGCGCTGCCGGACGTGGACGACGTGAGCGACGACGGGGTCTCGCTCGTCATCGCCACCCGCGATCCGTCCTCCGTCGTGGCGGCGCTGGCCTCCCGTGGCGCGCTGGACGGCGTCCAGATCAAGGGCGCCACCCTCGAAGACGTCTTCCTCAATCTGACCGGGCGGGAGTACCGAGCGTGAGCAGTTTCCAGAGCCTGGCGCGGGCGATGTTCCTCGGTTTCCGCCGGGACCGGGGGGCGCTGTTCTTCACGGTCGCGCTGCCCCTGCTGTTCCTGGTGATCATCGGTGGGGTGTTCGCCCGGCAGTCGACCCCGAAGTCGAAGGTGCTCGAGATCGGCTCGGTGGCGATCGTCGACCAGATGCCGGCGGACATGCGGGCGGGGGTGGACAAATCGCTGAAGTTCACGAAGATCTCCGACCGGAACGCCGCCCTGGAGAAGGTCCGCAAGGGCGACTACGCGGCGGCGATCGAGCAGAGCGGCGATCGGATCGTGCTGCACTTCTCGGCGGCCGACCAGGTCAAGACCGGGACCACCCAGGGCCAGATCGAGGGCCTGGTGCAGGCGGCCAACCAGGCAGCGTCCGGGCGTCCGCCGAAGTACAGCCTGGTGGGGCAGCAGGTCGAGGACAAGTCGCTGAAGCCGATCCAGTACATCACCCCGGGCCTGCTCGGGTGGGCGCTCGCCTCGGCCGGCATGTTCGGCGCGTCCACCACACTCGTGACATGGCGGACGAAGGGCCTGCTTCGCCGCCTGCGCCTGTCGCCGGTGCCCATCCGGAGTGTGTTCGCCGCGCGGGTCGTGGTCAGCCTCGGGGTCGCCCTCGTGCAGACCGCGTTGTTCATCGGCGTGGCGACCATGCCGTTCTTCGGGCTCAAGCTGGCGCACTTCTGGTGGATGTCGATCCCGATGGTGCTGTGCGGGGTATTGGCGTTCCTCGCGATCGGCATGCTGATCGGATCCTGGGCCAAGACGCAGGAGGCGGCACAGGGGGTCACCCAGATCATCGTGCTGCCGATGGCCTTCCTGGGCGGGTCGTTCTTCAATATCGACGACGCGCCGCGCTGGCTGCGGATCGTGTCCGAGATCTTCCCGTTGCGTCACCTCAACAGCGGGATGCTCAAGGTCCTGGTGCGCGGGGAGGGGCCGGCGTCGGTCCTGCCGGAGATGGGCGTCCTGCTGGGTTTCGCGGTCGTGGCCACCCTCATCGCCGTGCGGGTATTCCGCTGGGAACAAATCTGAACAATCCGCGCCACGGTGACCTTTGTCACCTCACGGCCTATTCCGCTCTCGGCGTACACAGAACCCGCATGGGAACGCTCGCGTCAGGTTAGATGTTGTCCTAAGCGACCGACCCCGAGACGAGGAAGGCGACGTGACTGGAGCTCTTGCCCCAACAAAGCCGCTGACGGCCGTGGACCGCTGCGACCGCTGCGGTGCTCAGGCCTACGTCCGCGCGGTCCTCGCGGGCGGCGGAGAGTTGCTGTTCTGTGCGCACCATGGCCGTAAGTACGGCGAGACGCTTCGTGCGAAGGGCGCTGAGATTCACGACGAAACCGACCGGCTGCTTGAGACCCCTGCATCCCCCACGGAGGACGACCGGTAGGCCAGGCCAGCCGACCCGATAACCCATGACGGCGGCCACCCAGCCAGGGTGGCCGCCGTCTCGCGTGCCGCCCCCCTCGAAGGAGGACGATGCTGATCCTGTTGCCGCCCTCGGAGGGCAAGGCCGCCGAGGGGGACGGGCCGCCGCTGGACCTGACGGCGCTGAGCCTTCCCGGGCTGACCGCCACCCGGGAACGGGTGCTCGGCGCGCTGGAGGCCCTGTGCGCAGGTCCGGAGGAGGAGGCGCGGCGCGTGCTGGGCCTGTCCCCCGGGCAGGCCGACGCGATCGGACGGAACCGCCTCCTGCGTACCGCGCCCACGCTGCCGGCGTGGCGGCTCTACACCGGCGTGCTCTACGACAACCTCGGCCTGTCCACCCTGGATCCGGAGCGCACCGCACGCTCAGTCCTGATCTTCTCGGCCCTGTGGGGCGCTCTGCGGCCCGCCGACCGCGTCCCCCCGTACCGGCTCTCCATGGGCGTGAAACTGCCGCCCCTGGGCCCTCTGGCGGCCGTCTGGCGCCCCGTCCTCACCGAGACCCTGCCCGCGGGCGGCCTGTTGGTGGACATGCGCTCGGCGCCGTACGCCGCCGCGTGGAAGGCGCCGGTGGTCCGGGTCCGCGTCTTCCGCGAACAGGACGGCCGGCGGACGGTGGTCAGCCACATGGCGAAGGCGACCCGTGGCGCGCTGGCCCGCGACCTGCTGGCGAACGGCGCCGACCCGGCCGGCCCGGAGGAGCTCCTGAAGACCGTGCTGGACCTCGGCTACACCGCCGAGTTGACCGGCACGGACCTCGACGTGATCACCGGCTGACGGGCCGTCCACCGCTCACGTACGGCGGGTCACCGCCTGTACGTGCGCCGCTCCGTCACTCACACGCATGGCGGGCCGTCGCCCGCAGCTACGGTGAGTCACCATCCGAATGCGTACGGCGAGACTCCGGTACGCGAAAGGGCCCGGATCGGCGATGCCGACCCGGGCCCTTCGTTATCGGAACGTTAGGCGGGGCACCTCAGTCGAGGTAGTCCCGCAGCACCTGCGACCGGGACGGGTGGCGCAGCTTCGACATGGTCTTCGACTCGATCTGGCGGATCCGCTCGCGGGTGACGCCGTAGACCTTCCCGATCTCGTCGAGGGTCTTCGGCTGCCCGTCCGTCAGGCCGAACCGCATCGAGACCACGCCGGCCTCCCGCTCACTCAGCGTGTCGAGCACCGAGTGCAGCTGCTCCTGCAGGAGCGTGAAGCTGACCGCGTCCGCGGGGACGATCGCCTCGGAGTCCTCGATCAGGTCACCGAACTCGCTGTCGCCGTCCTCGCCGAGCGGAGTGTGCAGCGAGATCGGCTCCCGGCCGTACTTCTGGACCTCGACGACCTTTTCAGGCGTCATGTCCAGCTCCTTGGCCAGCTCCTCCGGGGTCGGCTCGCGGCCGAGGTCCTGGAGCATCTGCCGCTGCACGCGGGCCAGCTTGTTGATGACCTCCACCATGTGGACCGGGATACGGATCGTGCGCGCCTGGTCGGCCATGGCGCGGGTGATCGCCTGCCGGATCCACCACGTGGCGTAGGTCGAGAACTTGTAACCCTTGGTGTAGTCGAACTTCTCCACCGCGCGGATCAGGCCGAGGTTGCCCTCCTGGATGAGGTCCAGGAAGAGCATCCCGCGCCCGGTGTAGCGCTTGGCGAGGGAGACGACGAGCCGAAGGTTGGCCTCGAGCAGGTGGTTCTTGGCCCGGCGGCCGTCCTCGGCGATCCACTCGAGGTCCTCGCGAACCTGGAACTCGAGCGTGCCGCCCTCGAGGGCGAGCTTCTCCTCGGCGAACAGGCCGGCCTCGATGCGCTTGGCGAGCTCGACCTCCTGCTCGGCGTTGAGCAGCGGGACCTTACCGATCTGCTTGAGGTAGTCCTTCACCGGGTCGGCGGTGGCGCCGGCCGCGGCGATCTGCTGCGCGGGGGCGTCCTCGTCGTCGTCTCCGATGACGAAGGAGTCGTCCTCCGACGTGGGCTTCTTGTCGGCCGTTGCCGCCGCGGCGGGGGCCTCTTCGGCCTCCGCCTCGACCTCGACGGCGACGTCGGCGTCGTCTCCCGTCTCCAGGTCGGCGGCGTCCTCGACGTCGTCGAGGTCCGTGAGGTCCGCTTCGTCGAGGTCGGTGACCTCGAGATCGGCCTCGGAGACCTCGTCGGTGTCCTCGGAATCCTTGGCCGCCTTCTTGACGACCGGCGGCTCGGCGGTCTTCTTCTTGGGCGCCGCTGCCTTCTTGGGCTTGACCGCGGTCTTCTTGGCGCGGGCCGGCCGCACCGGCGTGTCGACCTCGTCGTCGACGACGGCGGTGACCGTGTCCTGTTCTTTGGCGGCGGCGGCGGTGGTCGTCTTGGGCTTCTTGGTCGCGGGCGTCGCACGCTTGCTGCTGTTGCGCGCGCGCTTAGGCGCCGCGGAGTCGGCAGCGCTCACCATGACGGTCACACCCTCCTTGCTGAGACTCCGCAAGATGCTCGAGGCCTTCGACACGGGAATGTCGGCCTCCTCGAACGCACGGCGCACGTCATCGGCCTCGAGGTAGCCCTGGGAACGCCCACGCTCGATCAATTGCCTGACAACGTGCTCGTGCAGCTCGGACGGCTTGGAGGTCGAACTCGCAGGCGACACAAACACCTCTCGAACGAAACGTGTGGCTATGTTTACCCAGTGCTCTGTCGGGCGCCGGCCCTGCAGGCTCTATGCGCTGAGCAGCGTACCCCTGCCTCACAGTCGGTTTAGCAGTCTGGCACGCTCGCCTATTCCGCGCGGTGGAGTCCTGCCCGGTGACACCCACCTTAGAGGGCACTGAGCGGTCCTTCGTACGTGCTACGCCGTCTTCGGCGGAACATGTAGGGCAAGTACTGTCACGTCATCATCATGGTCGTACCCGGCCAGCATCCGGTCGACCAAGAAGTCAACGAGTATCTCAGGATCTGCAAGCACCTCCGATGGGGCAGCGGCGGCGATCGAGACGATCTCGTCGAGACCGGCATCGAGCCCCCGTCTACGGTTCTCCACCAGTCCATCGGAGTAGAAGACCACAGTGTTGCCGGGTGGGACCGAAAAAATTGTCTCTTCTCGCTCGGAGGGCCAGCCGAGCGGCGTGCCGGCCTCCGCGGTGCTGACCCGCGGAGGCGCGTCCGGGAAGATCCGCAGCGGCGGGAGATGACCCGCGTTGCTGATCATGCCTTCGCCGGTCGCGGGGTCGATGACGGCGTACGCGAGGGTGGTGATCTGCTCCCATCCCTCGGTCGCGGCGAACAGCCGGTCGAGGCCGGTGATCACCGCGGCCGGACGCGGATCGTTCAGCGCGAGGGCGCGCAAGGCGTTGCGCACCCGGCCCATGCCCGCGGCCGCCTTGACGCCCTTGCCCATGACGTCACCGATCGCGATGGCCACCCGGCCGTCCTGCAGCGGGAAGGCGTCGTACCAGTCGCCACCGACCTGAACGTGTCGCGTCGCCGGGTGGTAGCGGGCGGCCAGGCGCATCGCCGGCAGCTGCGGGAGCCGGTCGGGCAGCAGGCTGCGCTGCAACGCCTCGGCGGTCTTGTGCTCCCGCTCGAACAGCGTCGCCCGCTCGACCGCGAGCGCGCACTGACCGGCCAGGGCCTCCAGGAAGACCCGCTCCTCCTCGGTGATCTCCCGGGGCCGGGTGAAGGAGAACCGCAGCGCGCCGAGGGCGCGGCCGGCGGCCAGCAGCGGCAGGCCGACCCACGCGCGCTCGTCGGTGCGCCGGACGAAGTCGGCGATCTCGTCGCCCTTGAGCTGCAGCCGCAGGCTCACCGGGTTCTCCGCCAGGAACGGGCGCCGCTCACGGACCGCGATCGACATGACGCTGGCGCCGTCGATGCCGATCTCCTCCCGGGCGGGGCCCGGGAGCTCCGGGATGCCACCCGGAGTGATCATGCGCAGCCGGAGCTTGTCGTCCTCCAGGAGGGCGACGGCCGACCGGTCGGCGCCGATCGCGGACCGGCCGACCTCGGTGATCACCGAGACGACCTGGTTGACGGTCAGCGCCTCGGCCAGCATGGACGTCGCCTGCTGGAGCCGCGCGGTGCGCAGCGCGGCGGCCGACAGCTGCTCGGTGAGGCGGCCGCGCATCTCCTCGGCCTCGCGCTTGCCGGTGACGTCGGTGTTGGCGCCGACCCACTCGACGATCTCGCCGTCGCGGCGGATCGGCACCGCGCGCACGTCGTAGTTGCGGTAGCCGCCCGCGCGCGTGCGGATGCGGTAGGTGGCCTCGAAGATCCGGTCGTTGGTGACGCAGGTCCGCCAGGTCTCCTCGATGCGCGGCCGGTCCTCCGTGTGCACGGCGCCCAGCCAGCCCTCGGTGGCGTACTCCTCGTGCGTCTGGCCGGTGATCGCCCGCCACTCGGGCGCGTCGTCGACCACCTCGCCGGACGGCGTGGTCACCCACACCACCTGGGAGCTGGCCTCGACGAGGGAGCGGTAACGCTCCTCCTTGCGGCGGATCGACCGCTCCGCAAGGACACGGTCGGTGACGTCGACGGCGACCATGACGACCCCGGACAGCTCGCCCTCGGCGCTGTGTGCGGGGAACCAGGAGTGGGCCCAGTGCCGGTCGCCGAGCGGCAGGTCGACGTCCAGGACCGGGCGGTCCTCCTCGAGGGCCTTGCGGGCGGAGGACTCGATGAGGCCACCGATCTCCCCGGAGATGACCTCGGCGGGCCGGTTGCCCTCGAGGTCGGCGACGCTCACGCCATGCATGCGCGCCAGCATCTCGTTGGCGCGCTTGAAGCGCAGGTCGTTGTCGAAGAGCGCGAACCGGATCGGAGCCTCCCGAAGCAACGTGGCGAACAGCGCCGAGTCCGACGCGTCGAGACCGGAGATCCGGGGGTGCGGCACAGACGTATCGGTGCTCACCGTCGACACCTCCGTCGCGCGCTCGGACCTACTGCGAGGCATTTCCGCATCACTATGGGTGAATGGGAGCAGGCTAGCGCTCCCGCCTCCATCACAACACCGCTCGGAGTCAGGTTTTCATCATCTCGATGCTTCGGCGCCGACGGAAGCCCCGTACGGCATCGTTATTCCGGCGACCGCGCCAGGCGCGCCCTCCGGTCACCCTCCGATCACCCGGTACGAGACCGCGCGTCCGGCGGGAAGCATGATGATAGGGGCCGATCGTCACCTGGCGGGCGACATCCCCGATCTCGGCGAGTCCCGTGTCGTCCCGCAGGTGCGGTGAGCGCTCCGAACGGGGTGGTTCCAGCGACTTGTCGACTCCATGGCACATTTCCCGGTTTTACAAGCTTTGTAAATCACGTCCGGGCCTTGGCCGCGGCCTTCATCTCCTGTTTGTAGGCGCGGACCAGGCCCAGGGACTCCTCGTCGACGATGTCCGCGACCGAGCGGTGGGCGCCCTCGTCGCCATAGTGGCCGGCCGCCTCGCGCCAGCCCTCCGGCCGTACGTCGAGCCGCTTGCCGAGCAGCGCCAGGAAGATCCGGGCCTTCTGGTCGCCGAACCCGGGCAGCGCGCCGATCCGGTTCAGCAGCTCGCGGCCGGTCGCCGCCTCCGTCCAGATCCGCTCGGCCGCCCCGTCGTACTCCTCCAGCACGGCGCGGCTGAGAGCCTGCACACGGGCCGCCATCGCCTTGGGGTACCTGTGCAAGGCGGGACGCTCGCTGAAGACCGCCACGAGCGCGTCAGGGTCGTACCGGGCCAGTTCCTCGGCGTCGGGGTCACGCCCGAGCCGGCGCGCCAACTCGTACGGCGCCGCGAACGCGCGCTCGAGCGGCACCTGCTGGTCGAGCAGCATCCCGATCAGCAGCGCCAGCGGGCTGCGGTTCAGCAGCGCGTTCGCCTCGGTATCGATGGGCAGCGAGATCGTCATGGCGTCCTCCCGGAGCGTCCGGCCTTCATCCTGCACCGTCCGGACCCCGGCGGTCACACCGGGTCACCGAAGACGCGCGTACGAGACGGCCCGCGCCGTCCCCCGGAGGCACGCAGGGTGATCGGTTCCGGCACCCGGCGGTAAGGACGATTCGCGCGGTCGTCAAGTGCCGGAGATGTGACGGTTCGCTGACGTATCGTCCGCCGCCGTTCCGAAGACGGCCTCCGCGGTGCTCGAATATAGACATGACCAGCGAAGGTTCCCCTGTCGGACGGCGCGTCGTCCTCGGCATGGTCGGTCTCGGGGCCGTGGGCGTCGTCGTGGGCGCGCGCGTCCAGAGTGGTGTCAACCGCGCGGTCGGCCCGGTCGGCTCCCGGGTCTCGGGCCTGATCCCGGCGGCCGGCGGCTTCCGTTTCTACTCCGTGGTCGACTCCGTCAAGCGCGTCGAGCCGGCGGACTACCGCCTCACCGTCGGCGGGCTGGTCGATCGCCCGCGGACGTTCCGCTTCGCCGACCTGCAGGCGCTGCCGCAGACGCGGATGACCGACGACTTCCACTGCGTCACCGGGTGGACGGTGTCCGACGTCGCATGGGCGGGAGTCGCCCTGCCCGACCTCCTGAACGTCGTCGGCGTACGGCCGGGGGCCAAGGGCGTCCGGTTCACCTCGTTCGACGGCGCGTACACCGAGACGCTCACCCTCGAGCAGGCACGCCGGCGCGACGTGATCGTCGCCACGAGCATGCTGGGGGGCCCGGTGAGCCACGAGCACGGCGGCCCGGTGCGGATGTACGTCGCGCCGATGTACGGCTACAAGTCGACCAAGTGGCTCGGCGGGATCGACCTGGTGGACCGGGTCAAGCCGGGCTACTGGGAGGTCCGGGGCTACGACGTGGACGCGTGGATCGGCCGCTCGAACGGATACACGTCATGATCCGGTTCACCCGCGCCGTGCGGAGCGTGCACCACATGACGGCCGTCCTCCTGCTCGTCTGCCTCGCGACCGCGGCGGTGCTGTACGTCCCGGCGCTGTCCGAGACGGTCGGCCGGCGCCACCTGTTCCGGATGATCCACATCGTCGCCGGGTTCGGGCTGCCGGTCCCCGCGCTGCTCGGCTGGGCGTCGCGCGCCTTCCGTGACGACCTCCGGCGGCTCAACCGGTTCTCCCCGGCCGACTGGGGGTGGCTGCGGGGCCGGGACCGGCGGGCGACCGTGGGCGGCCGCGGGATCCACCCGGTGGGCAAGTTCAACGCGGGTCAGAAGCTCAACGCGGCGTTCGTCGCCGGCGCGATCCTCGTCATGCTGGGCACCGGGACGATCCTGACGTTCCCCCACCCGTGGCCGGACATGTACCGCACCGGGGCGACCTTCGTCCACGACTGGCTGACCCTGGCGATCTTCGTGGTGTTCCTCGGCCACCTCTGGTACGCCCTGCGGGACTCGGGCGCGCCGTCCGGGATGTTCCTCGGGCACGTCACGCGGGAGTGGGCCGCCCGGCACCACCCCGCCTGGCTCGACGAAATGGAGGGCTCCGCCCGCTCTCGTACTGTTTCGACCAGGAATTTCGGCGCGCCCGGTGAGCCCGCCGACCCCAGCGGGAACACTGAGGAGGGCAAGGACGACCTGTCCCCCCGGAGGTCTTGACACTGCTTCGGGGGAGGATCGAGATTGGGCGCTGAGCGGGACGCAGGTGGACTGAGATCGTCTGAGGCGAGAGGGGTCCGCATGACCTCCACGCAGCTGATCACGCAGGTCGACGTACGGGATCCGGTGGTGGGACGGCTCTGCCGGGACTTCCCCACCCTCTCCCGCGACGCGGTGGAGCGCTGCGTCTGCGACCTCCGGCTGCGTGCCCGACATCTCGGCGTCGACCTGACGCCGACACTGGTCGAGGTGGTCGCGCGCGAGCACCTGATGTCGATGATCAAGTCGGAACCACCCTCGGGACGCCGACCCGAACGCCCCTCGGGCGAGTAGGGTGAGTGGCCGGACACTGGACCACTAATCCCTCGCGTACCCGTCACGGGCGCGCATCGGGACGTACTCGGAAAAGGTAGACCGTGAGCGACCTGCGCGAGGTGGGCCCGCGCGCCCCCGCGGACGCCGCTCCCCGGGCGTGTCCGGCGAATCCGGCAGTCAGGCGACGTCGATCGATGCGCGAGTCCCTCGGCGGGTCCCGCCGTGGCACGGGCACGTCCTTTCGTGGGGAGGTCGCATGACCCGGCGCCCCGCGCCGCCCCCGGACGCCGTGTTCGCCGAGATGCTCCGTGCCGCCCGTGAGCTCCTGGCCGTCCGCAGTCCGCTCGACGCCGAGCTGATCGTCAGCGAGATGCTCGGCACCTGGTGGGGCAAGCGCCTCGTCCAGGAGGACGTCGAGAAGCTCATCGGGGAGGCGCTGGTCGAGTACGCCGCGAAGGCGCGTACCCCGGCGGCCCTCGCCCTGCTCACCGGCATCGCGGCCCTGGGCACGCCGCGCCAGGCCGCCAAGGCCGAGAACGCCGCGCTCCCGCTCATGGAGGCCGGGGTCGCCCGGCCCGGCTGGGCCGACCGCGTCGGCATGGTCGTCGCCGAGGAGAGCTACGTCTCCCACGACGTCTACGGCGACCAGGACTCCATCGTCTGCACCTACACGTACGGCGGGGAGGAGCGCCACGCGCTGGTGGTCGTGATCGACCACAACGAGCGCGGCATGGTGATCGACGCGTGGGTCTCCTCGCAGGTGGACAAGCTGCTCGGCTACTGCCGCAAGGAGGCCGAGGAGAACGCCCTGATGCGGTTCGACCCGATCCCCGCCGCCCAGGCCCGGGCGCGGCTGGAGAGGGCCCTCGCCGTCACGGACGGGACCGAGGATCCGCCGGTCAAGGAGACCTTCGGCAACTACCACGCGTTCGTCCGGGCCCGGGTGCGCGCGCTGCCGCCCGGCGGCCGGCTGGCCGCGCCGCCGGTGTACGGCCACGACCGCCGCGCGACGATGGCCGCGCAGTTCCTCGCCTCGGACGAGGCGGAGGAGCTGTCGGACCGGTCCGCGGCGAGCCGCTGCGTCGACCGCATCATCGACTACGGTTGCGACCACGACTTCGGCCGCCCGCTGCGGGTCAGCCCGATCAAGTGCGAGACGTTCCTGCTGCACTGGCTGCCGCGGAAAGTGATGCTGTCGCCCGCGGAGCAGGAGGCCATGCCGCACGTGCTCGCGGCGTGGGTGCGCTGGGCGAGCAGGCGGACGGGCCTGCCCGAGGAGGGCGTCCGCCAGACCCTCGACAAGGTCTGGGACATCACCGGCAAGTTCGCCAAGGCGTACCGCGACCCGACCACGTTCGGGCTCGACCGGGAGCTCGTCGAACGGCTGCTGCCGGACGGCGACCTGGAGGCCCTGGCGCGGCGGGCGTTCGCGTTCCCGTTCCTGACGGGCGGCAACGCGGACATCGACCTGACGCGCCTGGACCCGTCGAACGACCACGATCGGCGCCTGCTGCTGACGTTCGAGCATCCGGACGCCGACCCGGTGCACATCGAGGCCCACCTCCGGCTCGCCACGCGCATCTGGGACGGTGACCCGCCGCACCTCTGGACGGTCGCCGAGCGCCTGCTCGACCGGGGACACGACCGGCACTCCATCCTCCACCGGTTCATGACGATCCTCGCCGAGACCGATGGCGATCCCCGGGCGCTCCGGGCGGCGCTGCTCGCCCTGCGCGACAACCCCGAAGACTAGGGTTTCCGGTGGATCCCTTTCTGGCCGCGCGGCGCCCAGAGCGTGCCTCGCCGCGTCGTCGCCCCGCCCTGCGGCCGACGGCTTCGCCGACCTCCGCGTTTCCGCGTTGCCTCCGGAAGGAGCCGGTGGCCGAAACCAGGCTGCCTCCCTCGTCCACCTCGCGAGGCACCTTCTGGACCGCCGCTCGCTTGGAACAAGATCCGGCGGAGACCCCCTACGCTTGACTGGTACAGCTGTGCCAGTACTGGAGAGGTCATGGCCTGGGGCAAACGGATGCCGCCCCGCGGGCGCGCGGAGGCCGCGACGAACAAGCCGGAGAGGCGTGACGCCGCCCGCGCCGGGGAGCCGGCCGAGGCGGAACGACGGTCGACGACACCCCGCGCGGACACGGCCTCCCAGCGGGGACCCACCCGGCAGGAGCCGGCCCAGGCACGGGGGCGGCAGCGCAAGGAGGCGCTGCTCGACGCAGCCGTCGACCTCATCGAGGCGGGCGGGTTCGCCCAGGTGACCCACCGCGCCGTGGCCGACCGGGCCACGCTGCCGCTCGCCGCGACCACGTACTACTTCCGCTCCCGCGAGGACCTGCTGACGCAGGCGTTCGCCCGGTTGGTACAGCGCGACGTCGCGGCCATGCGCGAGCGACTGCGGCCGGTCGCCGACACCGGGCCTGCCGCGGTCGCCGACGCCGTCGTCAGCGCGCTGGCCCCCGCCGGCGAAGCCGAACGGAGCCGTCAGCTGGCCCTTTGGGAGCTGTACTTCCAGGTCGGACGCGAGCCGGCGTTCCGGCCGTTCGCGCGGGCCTGGACCGACGGCTGCCACGAGATCGTCGCCGAGGTGCTGGCGGAGGCCGGCTACCCGCACACTCCGTGGGACGTCGATATCCTCGTCGCCACGATCGAGGGCATGATCGCCCGCGATCTCGTCGAGGCCCGGCCGGACGCGATCCGGGCGATGATCGACACGGTGGCGCGACTGCTCCCCGCCCTCCAGGCGACCGCTCCGGCCGACGGTCCGGCCGGATGATGCGGGCGGGTGCGCTGCAAAGGGCGTTCAGCGGGCATGAACCTGCCATGACGACCATGGACCAACCGGGGATCCTCACCCCGTCCCAGGCCCGTGAGGTGTTCCGGACCGGTGAGACGCCGGTGACCACGAGCGGCTGGTGCCGCGGATACGTCCAGGCGAACCTCCTCGCCGTCCCCCGTGACCTGGCCTTCGACGCGCTGCTGTTCGCGGTGCGCAACCCCCAGGCCTGCCCGATCCTCGAGGTCACCGACCCTGGGGACCCGTACGCCCGCGAGGTCGCCGCCGCGGACCTGCGCACCGACCTGCCCGCCTACCGGGTGTACCAGAACGGCGCCCTCCTCGCGGAGGTGCCCGACGCCACCGCGTACTGGCGGGACGATCTCGTCGCCTTCCTGATCGGCTGCAGCTTCACGTTCGAGGCGGCGCTCGCGGCGGCGGGCGTGCCCCTCCGCCACATCGAGCAGGGCCGGAACGTCCCCATGTACGTCACGTCCCGGCGGTGCCGGCCCGCCGGGCGGCTGGCCGGCCCGCTCGTGGTGTCCATGCGCCCGATCCCTGCCGACCTGGTCGAAATCGCGATCGAGGTCACCGCCCGCTACCCCGCCATGCACGGCGCTCCGGTGCACGTCGGTGACCCCGCCGAGATCGGCGTCGCCTCGCTCGCCGTCCCGCAGTTCGGGGAGCCGGTCGAACCCGAGCCGGGCGACGTGCCGGTCTTCTGGGCGTGCGGCGTGACCCCGCAGGCGGTTGTGATGGCGAGCGCTCCCCCGTTCGCGATCACGCACGCGCCGGGCCGGATGCTCATCACCGACCGTTCGGATGAGAGCGTGGCCGGATGATCGACCTCAACGCCGACCTGGGCGAGGGATTCGGGCCGTGGCGGCTCGGCGACGACCTGGCCCTCATGTCCGTCATCACCAGCGCGAACGTCGCGTGCGGCTTCCACGCCGGAGATCCGTTGATCCTCCGCCGTACGTGCACGGCGGCCGTCGAGCGCGGCGTGGTGATCGGTGCCCAGGTGTCCTACCGGGACCTGGCCGGATTCGGCCGCCGGGAGATGGACGTCGCCGCCGAGGAACTGACCGCCGAGGTGCTGTACCAGATCGCGGCGCTGGACGGCATCGCCCGCGCGGAGGGCGGCCGGGTGCGGTACGTCAAACCCCACGGTGCGCTCTACAACCGCATCGTGCGCGACCCGGTGCAGGCCGAGGCGGTGGCCGCCGCCGTCACGGCGTACGACCCGTCGCTGCCCGTGCTGACGCTTCCCGGCTCGGTCCTGCACGAGGTCACCGACCTGACGATCGTCCACGAGTGCTTCGCCGATCGCGCCTACACCCCGGCCGGAACGCTGGTCTCCCGGCGGGAGCCCGGCGCGGTGATCCATGACGTCGAGCGGGTGACGCGGCGGGCGCTGCGGATGGCGGTCGACGGCGTGGTCGAGGCCGTCGACGGCACCGAGGTACGCCTCGACGCCCGGTCGATCTGCGTGCACGGCGACACCCCGGGCGCGGTCGAACTGGCCCGCTCCGTACGGGAGACCCTCGAGAAGGCGGGCGTGACCGTGGAGTCGTTCGCTTGAACGCGGCGGACGCGATCACGGGGGTACGCCGCGCAGGGGACGCCGCACTGCTGATCGAGACGGACGTGCCGCACCGGCTGCACGCCGCGGTGCGCGCGCTCGCGCGGCCGGAGATCGTGGAGGTCGTTCCCGGCGAGCGGACGCTGCTGGTGACGGTGCGCCCCGGCACGGATCTGGGCCGTCTGGACGGGCTGTTGCGCGATCTGCCTCTGCCCGAGACGACGGAGGCCGGCCGCGATCCGCTGCGGATCCCCGTCGTGTACGACGGGGAGGATCTAGAGGAGGTCGCCGCGCTCACCGGGCTGTCCCCGGAGGAGGTCTCCGGACGCCACGCCGCGGGCGAGTACGTCGTCGCCTACCTCGGCTTCGCCCCCGGATTCGGTTACCTGACCGGGCTGGAGGAGGCGCTGCACGTCCCCCGGCGGGAGTCCCCGCGAACGGCCGTCCCGGCCGGCGCGGTGGCCATCGCCGGGCCGTACACCGCCGTCTATCCGGCGCGGTCCCCCGGCGGCTGGCGGCTGCTCGGCCGTACGACGCTGCGGCTGTGGGATCCGGACCGCGACCCGCCGTCCCTGCTGCAGCCGGGCACCCGCGTCCGGTTCGAGAGGGTCACCGACGACGCCGCCGGGGGTGGGGAGCAGTGAGCGGGGAGGTCAAGGTCGTCCGGCCTGGACCGCTCGCGACGGTGCAGGATCTCGGCCGTCCCGGCCACGCCCACCTCGGGGTACCGCATTCCGGCGCGGCGGACCCTGGCAGTCTCCGGCTGGCCAACCGGCTGGTCGGCAACGCCGAGGACGCCGCCGGGCTGGAGCTCACCTTCGGCGGCGCGGCACTGCGATTCCACGCGCCTGCCTGGATCGCGGTGACCGGTGCGCCGCTGCCCGTACGGCCCGGGGGGATGAACGCGCCCTGCCACGTCCCGGCGGGGGGCGTCGTCGAGTTCGGCACCCCGTTCGGCG
This sequence comes from Actinoallomurus vinaceus, assembly GCF_039542055.1. NCBI lineage: Bacteria > Bacillati > Actinomycetota > Actinomycetes > Streptosporangiales > Thermomonosporaceae > Actinoallomurus > Actinoallomurus vinaceus. The sequence goes on along the minus strand of NZ_BAABHK010000006.1, from coordinate 113,362 downwards.
GTGTCCGCACGTACGTCGCGGTGCGGGGCGGTCTCGACGTCCCGGCGGTGCTGGGCAGCCGGTCGACCGACCTCCTGTCGGGGCTCGGACCGGCCCCGCTCGCCGCCGGCGACCGGCTCGCGGTCGGCCGCGCCTCCGGGCCGATCACCGTGGACGTCGCCCCCGGCTACGAGCCGGAGGACGAACCGGTGCTGCGGATCATCCCCGGGCCGCGCGACGACTGGTTCGAGAGCTTGGAACCGCTCGTCCGCGGGACGTACGAGGTCAGCTCGCACAGCAACCGGATCGGGGTGCGGCTGGAGGGGCCGCCGCTCGCCCGGCGGCGGGAGGGCGAGTTGCCGAGCGAGGGGATGGTCACCGGCGCGCTGCAGGTGCCCCCGAACGGCCTGCCCATCATCTTCCTCGCCGACCACCCGACCACCGGCGGCTACCCGGTCGCGGCCGTCGTGACGACCGCCGACCTGAGCCGTGCCGGGCAGCTCCGCCCGGGGCAGCGCGTCCGGTTCCGGTTCGCCGCCCGCTCCTGATCCGAAGATCCGTGCGTCACCGGGCAGGCGGATCGTCGACGTACTGCGCCGCTCCGTAGCCGAACGACCAGTCGATCGGCTCGTTCTCGGTCACGGTGATGAAGACGTTTCGCGGCTCGGTGTCCGCGTACTCGTGGGCGAGTTCGGCGATCCGCCGGTACAGCGCCTTCTTCTGCGTGGGCGGGCGCCCCGAGCGCATCGTGATCGCGATGTAGACGACGCCGTCGTCGCGGTGCACGCCGAGGTAGTCGTCGTAGCGGACGGTGCTGGTGGTCCCGTCGTGACCGACCAGGACCTGGAACCTGTCGTCCGGCGGGGCGCCCATGGTCTCGACCCAGGCGTCGTGCACGGCGCGGCCGAGCGCGTCGAGCCGCTCACCGGCGGCCCCCAGCGCGTCGATGCGAACCAATGGCATGTCAGCGGTCCTCACTTCTCATAGCTGTCAGCACCGTACATACTAGTAGGTACAGCCGCCGGAGAGCGTTCGGCCCTGCCGGATCGCACAGGGGCGGGTTCCGCAGGGTCAGGTCTTTCGGGAGGAGGGCTCGGCGCCCCATACGTCCCAGTCGTTCTTGCCGATCTCGATTCCCTCGCGGCCGTTCACGATCATCTCGCGCGTCGCCGGCGTGTCGATACGGGAACGCCGTGCAGTTCGTCGCGGAGGCGTTCAAGCACGGGAAGGCCATCGGGGCGGTCGCCGACGGCATCCGGCTCCTGTCGAACGCCCGGCTGAACGGCGTGCAGAACCACGGTGAGGCCCTGACCGCCGACCAGGGCGTCGTCCTACAGTCGTCTCCCGGCGCCACCGGCGAGTTCGTCGAGCAGTTCGTGGCCGCGATCGCGGCGCATCGTCACCACAACCGGGACCTGGCCCCCGCACCGGCCTGATCCCGGGCGCTGTGAAGGTCCGCGTCCGGCGGGACGCGGACCTTCGCGAGACGATAGTCGTGGTTGCCGAGCACGGCGATGACCGGAACGCCGATGTCGCGGAGCTCCTCCGCGGCCATCCGCCCTTCCTCGGCGGTGCCGTGCCGGGTCAGATCGCCGGCTACGAGCAGTACGTCGGCGTCGTCGGCGATCCCGGTCAGTCGTTTGCGGTACAGGCCGCGTACATCCTCGCCGACGTGGATGTCGCCGACCGCGGCCACACGAATCATCTGGGCGTTTCCTCCGTCTTCGGGGGGCGGATCTCGACCACGGTCACGTCGTTGGAGATCCGTCTTCCGCCGGCCGCCTCGCGGGCGACCGTCTCGATGAGTTCCCGCCTCCGGGGAGTCGCCACCTGGCCGCGCAGGAAGACGACGTCACCGCGGACGTCGACCTGGATGCCGAGCTCGACCGTACGGGCGTCCTCGGCGAGGCGGCTCTTGATGCGGGCGGCAAGGTAGTGGGGCGGGTCGCTGGGCGTCATCCGTCACTCCCTTCGTACGGCGGCCCGTGCTCCATCACGCGCAGGCGATGTGCTCGCGCACGACGTCGAATGCGTTCGGAATTCGCTCCTCCCGTTCGACTGACGATGCGCCCTCCCTGCCCGCGAGGTGGTGTTCAAAACGCCGTCCCGTACGGCCCCGGCAGCCGTCCGCCGCGTCGTTCGCCGGGCTTTCAGCCGCGGGCGCGGGCCGTCTTCCGGCGGTTCTCCTCCATGATCGCTACGACGAGCTGTTCCTTGGTCATCGAGGAGCGGCCCTTGATCCCGAGACGCCCCGCGACCTCATACAGGTGGCTCTTGCTCGCGTTGGCGTCCACGCCCTCCGCGCTCGGCTCGTTCCGGGATCGCGGCCGGGACGCCGCCGACCGGCGGTCCGAGGGGCCCTTGGCCCCGCCGGCCTTACGCTCCCAGTGATCGCCGACCTTCTCGAACATGTGCTTCAGCGCGCCGAACGCCGTCCGGTGGGCACGCTCGCCCTCGCCGTACTCTTCGACGGCCGCGTCGTGGGCCTTGATCCACGTCCGCTGGGCCTCCTCCGGGGAGCGGCGCAGCGTCGAGGGCAACTCCTCGCGGCCGGGCATGGCGGCCTCCTTTCCGATGCCGTTCTCTCCCTCATGAGTCGGCGTATCCGCGTCCCCCAAGATCAAACGCGGTGCACGGACGGGTAGGAGCGCGGCTCAGGCCGGCTGTTCGCGGCCGGCCGCCTGGCCCAGGCGGTCGGCTGCCTGGGCAAGGCGCTCGACGGCGTCCTGGGTCCAGGGGCCGTCGGTGATGACGACGACGTGGTCGAGGCCGAGCTCGGCGAGGGCCGCGCAGCGTTCGGCGAACCGGTCGGCGGGCTCGGTCTCCCCCAAGCGGGTGCTGACCGTCTTCTCGATCTCGTCGCAGGGCCGTCCGACGTCCTCGCAGTGCCGCTCGAGGACCTGCAGTTTGTGGCGGATGGTGCGCCCGCCGTCGGGAATGTCGAACAGGTTGCAGGCGTCGGCGTGAAGAGCCACCAGCCGCAGGGTCTTCTGCTCGCCCGTGCCGCCGATCAGGATCGGCGGGTGCGGGCGCCGCAGCGACGGCGGGTTGTTGACCGGGCCTCCCAGCCGGAAGTGACGGCCCTCGAAGGGTCGGGTGTCGTTCGCCCACATCCGGGTGGCGATCTGCAGCGTCTCCTCCAGCCGTTCGAACCGTTCGGGCAGCGGCGGCAGCGGCAGTCCCATGGCGTCGGCTGCGCCTTGGTGGTAGCCGGTTCCGATGCCCAGCCAGGCCCGGCCGCCCGACAGCACGTCCAGTGTCGTGACGGCCTTGACCAGCAACGCGGGCGGCCGGAAGGTCGCGCCGGTCACCATGGTGCCGAGCCGGACGCGGCGGGTGTGTGCGGCCAGGAAGCCCAGCGTGGTGTAGGCCTCCAGCATCTCGGCGTCCAAGGTGCTGGCCGGGTCGGCTTGGAGCAGGTGGTCGCACACCCAGACGGTGTCCAGGCCCACCTCGTCGGCGAGCCGGACGATCCGCTCGAGCTCGGCGCCCAGGCGTGCCGGGCCGCCCGGCCACGAATAGCGGGTGATGTTGATGCTGACGCGCATGATCCGTCCTTGCTGCGTCGCCGTCACGGACCGGCGATCGGGCTCAGGTGCAGGCCGGCCAGCAGCCATCGGCCGTCCTGCGAGACGGCGATGTGGGTGACCCGGAACCGGCCGTCGGCCGGATGCCCTCGGTATTCGGCCTTCTGGGTGTGCCGGCCGACGGCCACGGCGGTGGTGCCGTAGTCCCGGATCTCCACCTCGTCCCAGACCAGGGAGTGGGTGGTCAGGGAGCCTGTGCGGTAGCGGTCCAGCCATTCGGGCTTGTGCAGCACGAACCCGGCGGGCCCGACGAGGGTGAAGTCGTCGGCGGACAACTCCTCCAGCGCGGCGACGTCGGCGTTCTGCTCCGCCTCGGCCCAACGGCGGCCCAGCTCCAGAACCTGCTCCTGAGCACTCATGATCGACCCTTCCCATCGACGACGTTTGGACAACTATTAGATATCTAACGGTGAGATGTCAAACGCTTAGACTCGATTCGAATGGATTAGGGTGTTCGGGTATGGCTGACTCCTTCGGGCCCCCCATCGGACTGGTTCTGTCCCAGACGGCCAAGACGGTCAGTCGGGTCTTCGACGACGCCCTGGCCGCGGTCGGCGGCTCAGTGCCGATCTGGCTGGTCCTGCTCACGCTCAAGAGCCGGCGGCCGGCCAACCAGCGCGAGCTCGCGCGCGCCGTCGGAATCCAGGGCGCCACCCTGACCCACCACCTCAACGCGATGGAGGCCGACGGTCTCATCACCCGGCGGCGGGACCCCGCCAACCGTCGCATCCACCAGGTGACCCTGACCGAGCGCGGCGAGGAGCTCTTCCTAAAACTGGCAGCCGCCGCGCAGTCTCACGATCAGCGCCTCCGCCAGGGTCTTGCCCCCGAGGAGATCGCCACGCTGCACCGCCTGCTCAACCGGCTCCAGGACAACGTCACCGCCGAGCCCCCCGACACCGGCCGACCCGACGGCTCCCTGCAATGCCCGCCCGAGAACGAATGATCCCGTTGCCGTTCCGCCGAGGGTTCTCGTGACAGGAGCCACGAGAGATCACGCCTTCAGTACCGGGCCTCGGCGTAGGCGTTGACGGTGGGCACGTTGGAAGGTCAGTGGCTCCGCGGGACGAGCCGGATCGTGGTGGCGTTCGCCTTCGGGCTCGTGATGGACGCGATGATGGACGCGGCGTAGTGGCCGTACTTGGCGCGGTAGGCCGCGTCGATCCGGTCGTTCAGGTCGTGGTCGGCGTCCACGAACGTGACGTTCTTCTCCACCCCGCCCGCCCGGATCCGGCCCTCCTGGCGTGCGCGGGTGCCGCGGTACCAGGCGGAGGCCGGCCCGTTCACCGAGCGGACGTAGACGTCGTCGCCCAGCCGGACGACCCAGATCGTCCGCCGGTCGCTCAGCGTGCCGTCGCGCCGTAGGGACGCGATCCGCAGCTCCTCCACCGTCTCGATTTTCGTGAGCTCGTCGCTCGTCCATGCGGTCATCGGGGTGTCTCCTTTGCTCGTACGGGTCACGGGGCGGGCCGGAGCAGCAGGCTGGTCGCCGCGGCCGCGAGCACGAGCAGCGCGGCCGTCAGCAGGCTGGTGTGCAGACCGGTGAAGAAGTGCGCCTGGTCGGCGACCAGGGCGCCGAAGACGGCCACGGCCAGCGCGCCGCCGATCTGGCGGGAGGTGTTGAGGACGCCGCTCGCGGTGCCGGCGCGCGCGGCCGGGACCCTGTCGAGGAGCAGCGAGGTCACCGCCGGTACGGCCAGGGAGCCACCCGTCCCGACGGGGATCATCAGCAGGACGAGCAGCCAGGTGGGCGAGGCCGCCGGAGGGACGCAGAGGATCAGCAGGCCCACGGCCATCAGGCACTGCCCGGCGACGACCGGCATCCGCGGACCGAATCTCGCGGCGAACCAGGCCGAGGTCGGGCTCACGAAGGCGGTCAGCACCGTCATCGGCAGGAACGCCAGCCCGGTGGCCAGGGCGGACAGGCCCCGTGCCTGCTGGAGGTACAGGCTGAGCAGGAAGACCATGCCGTAGAAGCCGACGTTCAGCGCGAAGCCCACGGCTGCCGCGATCACCATCGTCCGGGAGCGGAGCAGCGGCAGCGGCACCATCGGGTGCCTCCCGCGCGCCTGAGCGACCAGGAAGACGACCGCCGCCACCACGGCCACGGCCAGCGCGATCAGGACGCGTGCCGTGCCGAAGCCGTCGGCGCCGGCCTCGATCGCCCCGTACGTGAGGGAGCCCATCGCCAGGACCGCCGCCCCCTGCCCGATCCAGTCGAACGGGGCGTCCCGGCGCGGTGAGCGCGGCGTACGGGTGAGCAGGAACAGCGCCACCAGTCCCACCGGCAGGTTGACGAAGAAGATCATCCGCCAGCTGATCAGACTCAGCAGGCCGCCCGCGACCGGTCCGGCCGCGGCGCCCACCGAGCCGCCCAGCGCCCAGATCGAGATCGCCCGGGCCCGCCTGGCCGGGTCCGGGAACGTTTCGCGGATCAGGGCCAGCGAGGCGGGAACGATCACCGAGGCTCCCGCGCCCTGAACCAGCCGCGCGACGATCAGCACGCCCAGGCTCGACGCCAGTCCGCAGGCCGCCGAGGCGGCCACGAAGACCGCCAGCCCGGCCCCGAACGCCTGGCGCGCGCCGATCCGGTCACTGACCGCCCCGGAGGACAGCAGCAGGGCGGCGAACATGAGCGTGTAGCCGTCGACCACCCACTGCAGCCCGGTCATACCGCCGCCGAAGCCGCGCCCGATGGCGGGCAGCGCGACGTTCACCACGAGGGCGTCGAGGGTTATGACGAAGAAGCCGAGGAGCGCGGCCGCCAGGGCGGGGCCGGACCCGCGTCGCACGGCGGTGCTGCCGGCGGATCGCCGGGCGGACGCGGAGGAAGTGAACACGGGGAAGGTCTCCTGAAGAGGGAATGGATAAATGACCGCCTCGCAGCGCTCCTCGACGCCCGCCACGGACCGGGAGCGCTGAACCCGCGGTCCACGGCGGCGTCCGGCCGGGACGGATCAGGGCTGGATGAGCACCTTCAACGCCTCGCGGTCGGCCATCGCGCGGTAGCCGTCCGGGACCTCGCCCAGGCCGATGGTGCGGTTGAACACCCGCCCCGGCTCGATCGTGCCGTCGAGCACGTCGGGCAGCAGTTCCTCGATGTACGCGCGGGCGGGCGCCACGCCGCCGGTGAAGGTGATGTTGCGCATGATCGTGTCCATGCCCATCGGGCCCTTCTGGTACTGCGGCACGCCGAGCCGGCTGATCGCGCCGCCGTGGCGGACCACCCCGAGCGCCATGTCCAGGGCCTGCTCCGCGCCGACGGCCTCCACCACCGCGTGGGTGCCGTCGCCGCCGGTCAGCTCGCGGACCCGTTCGATGCCCTCCTCGCCGCGCTCGGCGACCACGTCGGTGGCGCCGAAGTCCCTGCCGAGGTCGGTGCGGTCCTTGTGCCGGCCCATGAGGATGATCCGCTCGGCGCCGAGCCGCCTGGCGGCCAGCACCGCGCAGAGCCCGACCGCGCCGTCGCCGATGACCGTCACCGACCTGCCGGGCGCGGCGCCCGCGGTCCGTGCGCCGTGGTGCCCCGTGCAGAGGACGTCGGACAGGGTCAGCAGCGAGGGCAGCAGGGCGGAGTCCTCGCCGACCGGCAGCCTGACCAGGGTGCCCTGCGCCTGCGGCACGCGCACGGCCTCGCCCTGACCGCCGTCCACGCCGTTCAGCCCCCACTGGCCGCCGTTCCGGCAGGAGGAGTGCAGGCCCTCGCGGCAGAAGTCACAGGTGCCGTCCTCCCAGAGGAAGGGCGCGACCACGAGGTCCCCGGAGGTCAGCCCGGGCACGTCCGAGCCGACGTCCTCGACGACGCCGAGGAACTCGTGGCCCATCCGGCGTCCCTGCTCCGACGCCGGCATCGCCCCGTACGGCCACAGGTCGCTGCCGCAGACGCAGGAGCGCAGTACTCGTACGACGGCGTCCGTCGGGTTCTGGATCTTCGGGTCCGGCACGTCCTCCACGCGCACGTCACCGGCGCCGTACATCACCGTTGCTCGCATCGAGCTCTTTCCCATCGTTGTTCGTCACGGAGGCGACGAGATGTCGCCGGTCAGTAGCGGCCGCCGGTCGGCGCGGGCAGGGCGTCGAGTGCGGCCAGGTCCGCCGCGCTCGGCTCGACCTCGCCGGCCCCGGCGTTGTCCACCAGGTACTTCGGGGTCTTGGTCCCGGGGATCGGCACGACGTACCGGCCCTGGGCCACCACCCAGGCGAGCGCCACCTGTGCCGGGGTGACCCCGGCCCGCTCGGCGATCTCGCGTACCCGGCCGACGATGGCCAGGTTGGCGCGCAGCGCCTCCTGCTGGAAGCGCGGCAGCCGGCGCCGGAAGTCGTCTTCGGGCAGGTCGTCGAAGGAGGAGAACCGTCCGACGAGGAATCCTCGCCCCAGCGGCGAGAACGGCAGGAAGCCGATGCCCTGCTCCTCGCAGTACGGCAGGACCTCGTCCTGCACGTCCCGGGTCCACAGCGAGAACTCCGACTGTACGGACGTCACCGGGTGTACGGCCTGGGCCCGCTTGATCTGGTCCACGGTCACCTCGGACAGGCCGAGGTAGCGGGCCTTGCCGGCCGCCACGGCCTCCGCCATCGCTCCCCAGGTCTCCTCGATCGGCACCTGCGGGTCGACCCGGTGCAGCTGGTAGAGGTCGACGTGGTCGGTGCCGAGACGGCGCAGGCTCTCGTCGATCGACCTGCGGACGTGCTCGGGGCGTCCGTCATTGACGATGAGCGGGGAACCGTCGGGGCCGCCGGTCGGGTCGCTCACGACCAATCCGACCTTGGTGGCCAGCACCGCGCGGTCGCGGTGGCCGCCGGCAAGGGCCCGGCCGACCAGCTCCTCGTTGGTGTACGGACCGTAGACGTCCGCGGTGTCGATCAGCGTCACGCCCAGGTCGAGGGCCTGATGGATCACCGAGATCGACGTCTTCTCGTCCCGCGGGGCTTTCATGTCGTACGAGAAGGTCATCCCCATGCAGCCCAGGCCGATGACGCCGACCGCCGGGCCCGTGCTGCCGATCGTGGTGGTACGCATGCCATCGATCCTCCCCGCCGGGTTCGCCATGTGGCAGACCGCGCCGTGCCGGGGACTCGTGTTCGGGGGTGTGACAGGGCCCCCCACCCGCGTTCCGCGCCGGTCCCGGCGCCGCCAGACTGGAGACATGACGAGGCAGCAGAGCGGCGGTGACGGCGGCACGGAGCTGGGGCGTTTCCTACGCGCCCGCCGCACCCAGGTGACCCCCGCCGAGGTCGGCCTCACGATCGGCCCCGGCCTGCGGCGCACCCCCGGCCTGCGCCGCGAGGAACTCTCCACCCTCGCCGGGGTGAGCATCGACTACTACACGCGCCTGGAACGTGGGAAGGAGACCCGCCCCAGCCCGTCGGTCGTCGACGCCCTCGCCCGCGCCCTCCGCCTGGACGAGGAGGAACACGAGCACCTGCGCGAACTCGCGCTGCGGGCCGCCCGGCAGGCCCCGGAGCCGCCGACCGCCCCCAGCCGGACCGTACGGCCCGGTGTCAAGCTGCTGCTGGACAGCCTGCGACCCAACCCCGCGTACGTGGTCAGCCGCACGATGGACCTGCTCGCCTGCAATCCCGCCGCGCTGCGGCTGTTCGCCGGGATGGAGGACTGGCCGGTCAAGCAGCGCAACATCGCGCGTTTCGTGTTCCTCCACCCCGCGGCCCGCGACCTGTTCGACGACTGGGACAACCAGGTCCGCGGCTGTGTCGCCCGTCTGCGAGCCCTGGCCGGCACCGACCCCGACGCCCCCGACCTCGCCCAGCTCGTCGGCGAGCTGCTGCTCAAGAGCCCCGAATTCGCGCGCCTGTGGGAGCGCTATGAGGTGAAGGCCCGCCCCCACGGCCGTAAGACGTACCACCATCCGGAGGTCGGCGACCTGACCCTCGGCTTCCAGTCCATGCAGCTGGAGGGCACCCCCGGCCACCGCCTCAACGCCTACTACGCCGAACCCGGCAGCCCCGAGTACGACGCGATCGTCCTCCTCGACATGGCCGGCTCCGTGCCCGCCGTCCGCCGTTCGGCCAAGGATTCTCTGGGTTCCAGCCCCGAAGGCCCTCGGCGATGACCCCTGCTCCTGCCGGTCAGTCGGTGCGGGGGCTTCGTCGCGGCGGTTCTGCCGGGCGGGCCGGGTGCCGTCGCCCTTCTCGGCTCGCGCGCCGACCGTGGGCCGCCTCACCGGGCGGCTAGGGCCTCTCTCAAAGCCGTCACTCGGCGCGCAGCGCCTCGGCGACGGGGCGACGGCCGGCCATGCGGACCGGAAGGGTGGTGAGCAGCGCGACCGCCACGAGGGTTCCCGGGATGACGGCGGGCAGCGACGCGTACGGGATCGCGCCGCCGCCCGACGCGCCGCCGGCCGCCCGGGCCGCGGCATAGACCGCCAGGCCGAGGGGGATGCCGAGGGCCCCGGCCAGGGCGGCGGGGAGCAGCTGTGCCGCCGACAGTCCGGCGGTCACCTGGCCCGGGGTCGCGCCGAGGGCGCGGGCGAGCGCGGTCGGCCGGCGGGAGTCGAGCGACGTCGCCCAGGCGATGAGGACGGCGTTGACCGCCGCGAGCGCCAGCAGCGCGACGGTGAGCGCGAACACGACCTGGTTCACCTGCTCGGTCACCGGGTTGGGGACACCGGGCACGAACATGATCCCGGTCGTCCGGGCGTCCTTCCGGGCGATGTCGCCGTGCATGGCGAGCGCCGCGACGACCATCGCGGCGGTGATCGCCAGACTGATCAGGGCGAACACGGCCCGGCGCGGGCGGCGTACCGCGAGGCGTACGCCCAGCAGGAGCGGCACCGGGAGCCGGGCGGACAGCGCGATCAGGCGAGGCGAACGCCGGGGCGTCCGCGCCGGGCCGGACAGCGCCCGTACGGTGCTGGTGCGGGCGCCGCGGATCGCCGGGACCACGGTCGCCGCGCCGGTCACGGCGAGGGCCACGACGACCACGATCAGCGCGGAGCCGAAGGTCAGGTCCGGGCGGCCGGCGTCCAGCAGCCCGGCGCTCGGCCGGGCCAGCGCCGGGGCCGCCGCCCAGCCGGCGACGAGCCCGACGGCCGCCGCAGCGAGGGCCACCAGCAGGTGCTCGGCGAGCAGGACGAACGCGACCAGCCGGGGTGTCGCGCCGACCGCCTTCAGCAGCCCGACCCGGCGGGTCTGGTCCGCGAGACGCCCGCCGACCAGGACCGCCACGAACGCGACGGCCAGCAGCGCCAGCGCCCAGGTGCCGGTCACCAGGGCCTGGTTCACCAGGTGGAGTTCGGCGGTGGCGTACGCCCCCATGTCCTGCCAGGAGCGCACGTTCCGGTGCGCGGCGGCGAAGGCGGGCGCGGCGGCCGGGTCGGCGAGGCGGATCGGCATCACCTGGGAGGTCACCGGCCTGCCGAGCGCCTTCAGGTCGGCCCGCGCCGTCCAGACCAGGCCGGGCGTGGCGGAGGGATAGGGCACCCGGGCTGCGGTGACGGCGACGCCCGCGACGCGGAGCCGACGGCCGGCGATCGTGAGCTCGTCGCCCGGCCGTACGTTCAGCGCGTGCGCGAAGGCGCGTTCGACGACGACGCCGCCGCGCCGGGCCCAGCCGCCCGCGGTGAGCCGCGGCCGGTCGATCGGCCCGGCGGCGGTGTCGCGTCCCTGCACGACCGCCGCGACGCGCACGTCCCGGACGCGCAGGTCCTCGACGGCGACCATGGCGTACGGGCCGGCCGTCCCGGTGACGCCGGGCGCGTGCGCGAGCGCGGCCAGGTCGGCGGACCGGGGCGCCGTGGCGACCGCGTCGGGTCCGGCGGTCGCGGCGCGCGTACGGTCCCAGGGCCGGTCGGCCGCCCCTCCCACCGTGAGTCCGACGGTGAGCGTCGTCGTGGTCGCCGCGAGGGCGACCAGCAGCAGGAACGCCTCGCCGCGGCGGCGGCGCAGGTCGCGCAGGGCCAGGCGGATCATCACGGTGAGCACGCTCATCAGCCCTCCAGCCCGGCGTACGCCCCGAGGCCGCCGCCCGCGCCGGCCATGTCGGTCTCGCCGACCAGCACGCCGTCCCGCATGGTGATCACACGGTCGGCCGTGGCCGCGACCCGGGACTCGTGCGTGACCAGCAGCAGGGTCTGCCCCTCGGCGCGGAGCGCGGCGAACAGCCGCAGCACCTCGGTGGTCGCCGCGCTGTCGAGGTTGCCGGTGGGCTCGTCGGCCAGCACGATGAGCGGCCGGCCGATCAGGGCGCGGGCGACCGCGACCCGCTGGCGCTGCCCGCCGGACAGCGCCGCGGGCAGGTGGCTCGCGCGGTCGGCCAGCCCGACCCGCTCCAGCAGTTCGGCGGCCCGCCGCCGGGCCTCCCGGGGGCCGACGCCGGCGAGCAGGGCGGGCAGCTCGACGTTCTCCCGGGCGGTGAGCTCGTCGACGAGCTGGAAGGCCTGGAAGACGAACCCGATCGCGTGCCGCCGGAGCCGGGCGAGCTCGGTCTCCGACATCCGGTCGATCCGCCGGTCGGCAAGGTGCAGTTCGCCGCCGGTGGAGCGTTCGAGCCCGCCGAGCAGGTGCAGCAGCGTCGACTTTCCGCAGCCGCTCGGCCCCACGATGGCGACGGTCTCCCCGGGCGCCACGTCCAGGTCGACGTGGTCGACCGCGCGGACCAGGCCCGCTCCCCTGCCGTACTCCTTGCGCAGCCCGCGAGCCCGCAGTATTGCCATGGTCAGCCCTTTCGGTCCCAGTGCCGGGCGCACGCGTCGAGCCAGCGCAGGTCGGCCTCCAGCCGCAGCGTCACGCCTTCGAGGAGCAGCGCCGCCGCCGAGCCGTGCGGCTCGTTCAGCACGGCGCGCTGCACGTCGGCCAGCCGGCGCAGCAGCTCCCGGCGCTGGGCCTCCACGAGGTCCAGCGGGTCGGCGAGCCGGGCCGCCGCCGCGGCGACGAGCTTCAGGTGGAACTCACTCGGCTTGCCCCAGGTCAGGTCCGCGAGCCAGGCGTCGACGCGCCGGCCGCCCTCGGCCGTCAGCGCGTACACCTTCCGGTCCGGCCGGTGGGCCTGGCCGACGTGCTCGACGGACACCAGCCCGGACTTCTCCAGCCGGGAAAGGGTGACGTAGACCTGCCCGGCGTTGAGCGCGTCCCCCATCGGGCCGAGCGCATCCTGCAGCCGGGCCCGCAGCTCGTAGCCGTGGGAGGGCTCCTTGGCCAGCAGTGCCAGCACGACGTCCTGCACGAGTGATCACCTCTAACGGTTATCCCTATAGATAACGGCTAGCCATAGGGGGCGTCAAACGCGAGCCGCCCGCGGTGCGCGGGCGGCTCGCGTCAGGACGCCGTCATAAGAGTGCGAATCGTATGGGTGCGGGCGGCCGTCGCCCGGGGCGACCGTGCCGTTCCTGCGTGCCGATGCCGTCAGTTGGCGATGGCGGCGAGGAGTTCGTCGCGGGAGCCGGCGCCGGTTTTGCGGTAGACCGCCTTGAGGTGGTCGTTCACCGTGTGCACCGACATCTCGAGGCGGCGGGCGATGCGCTTGGCCGCCAACGCGTCGCGCAGGTGCGTGACGACCTGGCGTTCGCGGGGAGTGATCCCGTACCAGTCGCAGAAGTGCGGGAGCAGCCGCTCGCCGTCCGCGGACTGGATGATGACCGCCACGTCCCCGGTACTGTCGCCGTCCAGCGGTTGCGCCTCGCACACCATCCACCGGCCGTAGCTGGCCGCCGGCCCGAAGGCCAGCACAGGTTGTGTGCTGCCGGCCCTGTGGGCGCGCATCGACAGACCGGACAGGAACGAGAGGAAGGCCCAATCGGGCGAGGTGTGGTCGCCGTCCAGCCGGTCTCGCAGCGCGTGCGCCTGAGGGGTGGCCGATCGGATCGCGTGGTCCGGGCCGAGGATGACCACGCCGGGCGGTGGCGCGGGACCGGCAGGCGTGAGCGGGCCCGCGGTGACATAGCCGCGCACGACCTTGGCCAGCGCCGGCGCTGCCTGCGCCGCCCGCGCGATGTCACGGCCGTCGAACGGTCTGCCTCCCTCGGCGCGCAGCAGCCCCAGAATTCCCCATGTCCCCCAGGAGTCCCGCAGCAGGAGCCGCAGCTCGCACCCGACTCCGTGGGCATCGAAGAGGCGCCGGGTCCGACCGTCACCGGGCCCGACCACGCCCGCGGGAACCGGCAACCTGGCGAGGTCCTCGGGCGGGCACGGATGGAGGCCTGCGTGGTAGTCGCGCAGCAGCGCCCGGCCGAAGTCGGCTTCCACGCCGTGCCAGAAACTGAACGACGCGGGCCCGAACCCCGCCGCCGGACACGTACCCGCCAGGTGCACCGCGTCGTGCGCCACGGCCCCTAAGGCCCGGGAGATCGCCTCCCCCAGCTCGTTGCTGGTGGCCCCCTGCCTCGCCGCCGCGTACAGCTCGCGCGCCATCCGGTCCGGGTGCGCCAGACTCATCGTGCCCCACTGTCGTCAGAAGTGAACACCAAGGCGATGCGCTAGATCTTCATATCCGGGTAATCAGTCAGCTTCTCGGTCCGGAAGGGACCGAGCGTGCGGCTAGAGCCTCACTGGCTGTGAGGTGATCCGCCGCATCTTGGCCATCAGCGTCGTGGGCTGGTGGCCGGGACGTGTGACGTCCGCCCCGCATCCCACGCGTCCTGGCCCCTTCGAGCCAGAACACGGGAAGCATTCCGGTCCGCGTGCGCAACGACGCCGCAACCCCGGCAGATGAACAATGCTTGAGACACCCGGTTGAGCCGGTCGATGTGCCCGCACTCGGCGCACTGCCTGGAGGAGTACGCGGGGTCGACGAACACGACAGGCACACCGACCCGGCGTGCCTTGTAGACGATGAAGTCCGCGAGCTGGGCGAAGGCCCAGGTGTGCAGGGCGACCCGTTGGGGCTTGCGGAGCCGTACCCGGTCACGAATCCCCGTCAAGTCTTCGAGGGAGATTCCGCGTCCGGTGCGTTCAGCCTCGGTCACGATCGTCTTGGAAACACAATGGTTGATGTCTTTAGCGCGCCGCGATTCCTTCCGGCGCTGCTTGGCCAACAGGCGTTTGGCGGACTTGGTGCCCTTCTTCTGCAGCTTGGCCCGCAACGCGAGTTGCCGCTTGCGGTAGCGGTTGAGGTTGCGTCCGGCGGCCCGGTGGCCGGTGGAGGTGGTGGCGATGTTGACGATGCCCAAATCCACCCCGATAAAGGTGCCCGGCTCACGAGTCTCGGCCTCGGGCACCTCACACGTTGCGATCAGGAAGAACACGCCATCGCGTTCGACCAGATCCGCCTCACCCTTGCGGTGGGCGGTGAGCTGCTTGAGCGCGTTCGGTGAGCAGGCGAAGCGCACGCCCTTCAACCGGCCCGCCATCGTCCAGATCGAAACGGTCTGGGCGTCGTACTGCCACGACAGGCACCGGTCGTCATACGGCTGCGCGGCCTGGGGCCGGAAGGTGATCGGCTTGGAGACGGCCTTGACCCAGCGCTTGGAACCCTTCTTCCCCAGGTTCCCCGCCCGCAGGTTGGCGTGCAGGCTGGTGTAGGCATCCCGAACCTTCTTGATCACATGCTGGGCGACCTGCGCACCCAGACCACGTTCCTTGAGCTGGGCATAGGTGTGTTTACGCAGTTCGTACTCACGCGGAACCCCGCGCTCGAAAGCCACACCAGAGACCCAGCACGCGGCCTCGTTGACCGTGCGCAGGGTGTGCTTCAGCGCCGCCGCCTGCACGGGCGTCGGCACCAGCTTGACCTGCACCACGACCTTCACAGTTCGTGACCATATCATCGCTTTACGTCATCACGCCGGGAAATCGAACCCATATTCGCAGGGGAAGCAAGAGCTGGCCACATTCGCACGTAGCTGTGGGGCGACCGCTTCTGGTCCCCCTTCCACTTCGCCGGCGCAGGCGAGCGCGTCCCACTGCCGAGCATCAAGGAGTCCACCGACCAGGGGGCACCGCCTGAACGGGCGACCTTCCACAACGCTGCTGCTGCGCTGCCCGCCGCAAAGATCAGGATGCGATTCAAGAACACGCTGAAATCGACGCGAGGCGCCCTGTCGAGGCGAGGCTCGTCCGGCCGGGAACGGCTCGGGCTCGCTCTCAGTGCAGGTTGATCAGGGCGACGCCCGTGACGACGACGCCCGCGGCCGCCAGTCTCGGCAGTCCCATGCGCTCGTGGAAGAAGACGGCGCCGATGATCGCGCCGGTGATGACGCCGGTCTCGCGCAGGGCCGCCACCGCGGCGAGCGCGCCGCGCGTCTGCGCCCAGACGACGATGCCGTAGCCCAGCACCGAGATCAGCCCGCCGGGCAGGCCGGTCCACCACTGGGCCCGCACCCCGGGCCACACCGACCGGCCGCGCGCCGCGGCCACCCAGGCGACGACGACGGGCCCCATGCCGAAGAACAGCCAGCCGCTGTAGCCGACGGCCGTGCCCGCGTGCCGCACGCCCACGCCGTCGACCAGGGTGTACGCGGCGATCGAGATGCCGGTGAGCACGGCCGCGCCGATGGCGCGCCCCTGCCGGCGCGACGCGCCCCCGGCGAGCGCCAGCGCCCCCAGCCCGCCGCACACCGCCGCCACCCCGGCGAGCTGCGTGACGCTCAGCCGCTCGCCCAGCGCGGTCGCGGCGACGAACGCGACGATGAGCGGCCCCGTGCCCCGGGCCAGCGGGTACACCTGGTTGAAGTCACCCAGCTCGTACGAGCGCGCGAGCAGCCAGGTGTAGACGGCGTGCAGGACGACCGAGGCCGCGATCCACGGCCAGGAGGCGCGGGCGGGCGCGGCGGCCAGGCACAGCATCAGCAGGCCCGCGCCGCCCTGCGCCACTCCGATCAGCGCGAAGCCGGCGTAGCGGTCGGTGGCCGCCTTGGCGAGGGCGTTCCAGATCGCGTGGAGGACTCCTGCGAAGATCACGGCCAGGGCGGGGGCGAGAGGGGACGAATGACTCACCCGTCCACCTCACCCGATCGCCATGATCTTGGGAAGTGCCCGGCCGGAGACCAGGACCGGGGCGGGGGCTCTTCGTGTCCCGCCGCGACGCGAGGGCGGCCCCGGAGCCGGCCGGTCAGCTCGCGGCGTTGACCTTCTTGGCCACCTGCTCGGTCATGGTGACCGCCGCGGCTCCCTTGTCGGCGTGGCTGGAGCTGTAGAGGGTGGTGACGATCGCGTTCCCGACCCTGACCGCGGCCAGCGTCGTGCCGCCGTCCCAGGCCGACGACGTCGCGACGGCCTTGACGCCCTCGTCGCCCACGCCGTGCAGCTTCGCGCTCGTCACCTTGACCTTTGCCGTCGCGCCGCTCGACTTGTCGGTGAACGTCGCGCAGTGGGCGAAGACCTTCCGCAGTTCCGCCATCGCCTGGCGCGCGTCGTCGCCGTGGTAGGTGTCGATCTCCTGTGCGATCTCCTCGGTGTTGCCGGCGTTGCCGAAGTCGGTCTGCGCGAACGCGGCCTCGCCGATCCCCGTGACGCGGATCCAGGACGTCTGGCCGAGCGCGCCGCAGACCTTCTTCGCCGGGACGGGGGCGCTGGTGCGGGGCGCGACGGCCTCGCCGCTGTTCCGGGTGCCGTCGGCCTCGATCCGGAAGCCCTTCGGCATGGCGCTCGCGGGGAGCAGGAGTCCCTTGAGGGCGGAGCCCTTCAGGATCTCCGGCGCGGCCGGGGCGGCCGGCGCCTTGGAGCCGGTGGCCGAGTCGTGCGTCGCGGCACCACCGCTGCCGCCGCAGCCGCCGACGGCGAGAACGGCGGCGCCGGCCGCGGCGAGGATCGCGCCGGTCCGGATCCGGCGGGCAGGGGGGATCTTCATCTCCGGTCTCCAAGGCTGAAGTAGTTGATCATGCTCACCGGACACTCACTGGTTCCGGCGCTCGCCAAGAAAAGCACATGTGAATCCGATTAACAACTGTGACGGTTGTGGTCGACTGTTCGATCACTTGGCTGTAACGTGGCGACGCAACAGCCGGGGCGCCGGGTCGCGTTCAGGGACCGTGAGGGGAACGACGGACCGTGCAGGACGACGCAACTGTGAGCGCGGCGGACATCGCCCGGCTGGCCGGGGTCGGACGGGCGGCCGTGAGCAACTGGCGCCGTCGGCACCCCGACTTCCCCCAGCCGGTGGGAGGCACCCCCACCAGCCCCGTCTTCGCGCTCGCCGAGATCGAGGCCTGGCTCCGCGACCAGCACAAACTCCGGGAGCTCCCGCTGGAGGAGCGCGTCTGGCAGCAACTACGGGCCGAGGCCCGCGACGATCTGCGGGTCGCCGAGGTCCTCGCGGACGCCGGAGAGCTGCTCCTCGAGCACCACACGACCGGAGCGCTCAGGCTCGGCCGCCCGGCGGGCCCGCTGAGCACCGAGACGGCCCAGGCGGTCGCCGAGCTCGCCGACGCCCGGGGCGCGGTCGAGGCGTTCGAGTTCCTCTTCACCCGCTATCGGGAGACGCAGACCCGTCGTGCCTCCACCACTCCCCCGGAGGCAGCCGCCCTGATGGCCGCGCTCGCCGGCGACGCCCGTACGGTCCTCGACCCGGCCTGCGGCACCGGCGACCTCCTCCTCGCCGCGATCGGTGAGGGCCCGGACCAGCGCCGTCTGCTCGGCCAGGACACCGACCGGGACGTCGCCCGGCTGGCCGCCGTCCGGCTCACTCTCCTCGGCGGCGAGGCGACCGTCCTGGACGGCGACTCGCTGCGCCGCGACGCCTTCCCCGGGGCCCTGGCCGACGTGGTCGTCTGCGATCCCCCGTTCCACGAGCGCGCGTGGGGGCACGAGGAGCTCACCGCGGACCCGCGCTGGGAGTACGGCCTGCCGCCGCGCCTGGAGCCGGAGCTGGCATGGGTGCAGCACGCGCTCGCCCACCTCGCGCCAGGCGGGCGGGCGGTCGTCCTGATGCCCGCCGTCGCGGCCGGCCGCCGATCGGGCCGCCGGATCCGAGCGCAGCTGCTCCGCAAGGGCGCGCTGCGCACCCTGGCGGGACTGTCCGCGACCCACCACCTATGGATCCTGCGCCGCCCCGAGGGCACCCCGCCGTCGACCGTCCTCATGATCGACAGCGCCGACCCGGACACGGTCGTCACCACGTGGCGGCGGCACGCGGACGACCCCGACCACGACGCGGCGGGCGTCAGCCGGGCCGTCCCCGTGATCGACCTGCTCGACGAGGAGGTCGACCTGACGCCGTCCCGTCACGTGTCCGCCGCCCGGTCCGAGCGCATCGCCGAACGCTTCGCCGAGACCCACGACCGGCTGGCCTCGACGCTCGAGAAGGCCGGTGGTCTCGTTCCGGCACTGCCTCCGGCGGCGGGCCGTCCGGAGGCCCGGTCCGTTCCGCTGTCCGAACTCGCCCGGATGGGGCACCTCACGATCCACCACACGCCGATGCGCGGGGACACCGAGGACGGCGGCGGCGGCGACCCTCCGCTGCTCACCGCCGAGGACGTCATCGAGGGTCGCGCCCCGACGGGCAGTGGCCCCCGCGACGACGCCCGCTGGATCCCCATCGAAGCCGGCGACGTCGTGGTGGCCGTGGTCGCCCGGCGCTTCGCGGTCCGGGTCGCCGAGGCCGACGGGCCCCTCCTCGGCCCGCAGCTGTGCCTGATCCGCGTCGATCCCCGGCACCTCGACCCGTACTTCGTCGCCGGTGTCCTGCGCAGCTCGGCCAACGCCCGCGCGACGATCGTCCAGTCGACCGGGACGATCGGCCGGGCCGACATCCGGCGCGCCCAGGTGCCCCGCCTGCCGCTGGACGACCAGCAGCGGTACGGCGCCGCCTTCCGCCGGATGACGGAGTTCGAATCGGCCCTGCGGAACACCGTCGCCATGGGCACCGAGCTCGCGCAGCTGCTGGCCGACGGGGTCGCCGAGGGCACCCTCGCACCCCCTCCCCCAGCGTCCCGGTGACGCCACCGTAAGGTCCAATTGTCATGGCACGGCGAGAAGAGGGAACGTGGGGCGGCACCTGGTGCTGGCCGGTCGCTACGAGCTGCTGAGCCCGCTCGGCCGCGGTGGCATGGGCCAGGTCTGGGAAGGCGAGGACCGACAGCTGGAGCGCCGCGTCGCGGTCAAGCTGCTGACCGAGGACACCCTCGCCGGCCACACCCACCCGGACGAGCTCGCCCGCCGGTTCGCCCGCGAGGCGGCCGTCACGGCCGGGCTCCGGCACCCCGGGGTTCCCGCCGTGTACGACGCCGGCACGTACGACGGCGGGCTGTTCCTCGTCCTGGAGCTCGTCGAGGGCCGCACACTCGGCGACCTGATGGCCGAGGAGGGCCCGCTGCCGCTGCCCTGGGCGGCCGGGATCGGCGCGCAGGTCGCGGCGGTGCTCGCCGCCGCGCACGAGCGCGGCCTCGTCCACCGGGACGTCAAACCGCAGAACGTCATGGTCACCGGCGACGGCGCCGTCAAGGTGCTCGACTTCGGCGTCGCCACCCTGATCGACCAGACGGCGATCTCCCGGCTCACCCGGACCGGCCAGCCGATCGGCACCCCCGCGTACATGGCGCCCGAACAGCTGCGCGGCCTGCCCACCGGCCCGCACACCGACCTGTACGCGCTCGGGTGCGTGCTGCACGAGATGCTCGCCGGCGAACCCGTCTTCGACGCCGCCTCACCGGCCGAGCTCATGCAGCGCCAGCTCGAACAGGCCCCCGCGCCACTGCCTCGCGACGACGTTCCCGCCGCGCTCGACATGCTGGTCCGGCAGCTCCTGGAGAAGGACCCGGCACGCCGCCCCGCGACCGCCCGGGAGACGTACGACCGCCTGCTCCCGCACGTCGTCCCCCCGGGCCCGCTCGGCGAGATCGACGTCGCCGGAGACCGCGGCCCGCACCTCTACTCCCGCGTCCTCGTACGCCTGGCGGGCACGGCCGACCCGCAGTCCGCCACCGGTCGTACGGCGACCGCCGATCGAGCGGCACAGCCTCCGCCCGCCCAGGCCGGTCCGGTGCTCGCTGCCCTGCAGGAACAAGCCGACGTCCCCGCACTGGGCAGTCCGCACACACCCGGCGTTCCCTCCGTATCCGACGGTCGTCATGCGCCCGGCGGTCCTCACCCGTCCGGCGCCCTGCATGCCACCGGAGCCTCGCATGGGACCGGCGCTCCACATGCGACCGGCGGTGTTCACGGCACGGGCGGTCATCGACCGGCGGCCGTTCCCGGCATGGACGCCGGCACCGTTCCGGGGCGTGGCGGCGCCGCACCTGTCAGGCACGGTCCGTCGGAGCCGTACGGGATCGGCTGGAAGGTGCTGCACAGTCTCTGGATGGTGCCGACGCTCGCCTTCGGCGCGGGCACCTGGCTGTCGTTCGGCTACATCGCGGTCCGGCACCGGCGGCCGTCGTGGCTCATCACCGCCGGGGTCTACCTCGTGCTGGCGGTCGTCGCCTTCGTCCTCATCGGCAGTGGCCCTGATGACGACACCGACACGGTCCAGACGACGGCGGGCATGGTGCTGGGACTGCTGCTGTGGCCGGCCGGGATCGTGCACGCCCTGTGGGTCAACGCGACGACGCACCTGCGCCTGCTCGAACCTGCCAGAAGCCCCTTGTCAGTCGGCCGTGCCGAACATCCGGCCGGCCATCCGGAGCGAGTTGTCGACGGTGTCGAAGCCGCGCGGGAGCATGGTGCGCTCGTACGCGGCGACCGCGTCGATGAGGGATTTTTCTCCCCGAACGGCGGCGAGTAGTTCGTCGGCCAGTGTCGCGGCGTCCTGTAGCGCGGTGTTCGCGCCGACGCCGCCGGCCGGCGGCATGGTGTGGATGGCGTCGCCGAGAAGCGTGACCGGGCCGGACTTCCACGCGTCGACGCGTTCACCGGCGCGGATGGCGATCGGGAAGAACGTGTCGGCGTCGGCGTGCGCGAAGAGCTCCCGGACCGCCGGGTGCCAGTCGGTGGTGGCCTCGACGGTGATCTTCCATAGATCTTGCGGCGGGAGCTTGAACAGGTCCTCATCGGACGTCCCGAGACGCTCCGGAGTCCCGATGAGAGTGGTCATCAGGTAGTCCGACGCGCCCTCCGGCCGTGAGCGGAACCGCACCGGCGCGAATCCGGCGCCGAGCCCCTTGTCGTCGGCGACCCAGGACAAACCACGGTTGAAGGCCTCCGGGATGAGCGCATCGGTGGTCTCGTTGATCGTCATCCGACCGTAGACGCACCGGACGCCGAGGTCTTTGACGGTGGCGTGCGGGAGCAACCGCCGACGTACCGCCGACCCGACGCCGTCCGCGCCGACGAGCAGGTCGCCCTCCTCGCCGCCGCCTTCGGCGAACTCCACTCGTACCCGGCCGGAGCCGGTGATCCGGTAGCCGGCCACCGTCCGCCCGAAGTGGACGACGTCGGCCAGGCCGGAGAGCAGGCCCTGCCGGAAGGCGTTCCGGTCCACGTTGGTGATCTCGTCGTCGGCGATTCCCGGGAAGGTCTGCGTCGTCACCTCCTCCAGGCGATGGGTGTATCCGGCCACCAGGTCACCGTTGACCCCACTCGTACGGCGCACCAGGTCGAGCGCCTCCGATGCCAGGCAGGTCCTCAGCGCGGCGTTGCCGTTGGCGTCGATGTGGATGCGGTAGCCCTGGTTGCGGATCGTCGGCGTGGGGTCCTGCTCGTACACGGCGACGTCCAGGCCGTCGCGGCGCAGCGCCTGGGCGAGCGCCAGGCCGCCGACACCGCCGCCGGCGATGAGAATCCGTGGTCGATCTGACATCTCGGTGCCCTTCGTCGTACGGGACTGCGACTGTCAGCCGCAGCGGATCCATAATCAATCGTCCATATGACTAGGTCAACCGAATGTTTGATTATCTCATTCGCGTGTACGATTCAGGGGTGCCACCGTCGAAGAAGCACAGGTCGCCCGAGCCGCAAGAGCGGCAGCGCGACCCTGAACGAACCCGCCGGCTCATCCTCGACGCGGCGGAGGCCGAGTTCGGCGCGCACGGTTACGCGGGTGCCCGGGTCAGCGCGATCGCCGCCAGGGCAGGGGTCAACCAGCAGCTGATCTCCTACTACTTCGACGGCAAAGAGGGCCTGTACGAGGCCATGTCGCAGCAGTGGCAGGAGCGGCGACGCGAGCTGACGCCACCGGGCACACCGCTACCCGAACAACTGCGGCGACATGCTCTGGAGGCCTTGCACAACCCCGATGGCCCGCGACTGCTGGCCTGGAGCGGCCTGCAGTACACCGGGCCGGACGACGACCCCGATCACGCCTCGCGCGCCCAACTGCTCGGCGAGAGCCTCGAAGAGCTTCGCGAACTGCAACGATCCGGTCGGCTACCGGCCGAGGTGGATCCGGCCTGCCTGCTGGTCATGCTGATGGCCGCCGCCATGGCCACCACGACGCTGCCGCACGTCATCGAAGGCGTCTGCGGCACCGATCCCCGATCCCCCGAACTCATCGAGCACTTCGCCGACCAGGTGGCCGTCCTGGCCCGGCTCATCGGTCTCGAACCGTAGGTGAGCGACCTACGGCCGTTCGAGGGCCGGGCGGAGACGAGAACGGGCCCCGCGCGGGAACGCGCGGGACCCGTGACGAGCCCCTGCCGAGGGATCTGCGCCGGCCCGCCACCGAGGGCGGCGGGCCGGCCAGATCGCGGCGGTGATGACCGCACGCCCGACTTCAGACCAGGAAAGACGAGCGCCGCGGCAAAGGCGCTGGGGGCTCTTCTCCCGTACGCCTCCGGCCCCGATCGGTCACTACTTGATGGGCTTCAGGCTCAGGTGGGTGACCCAAGCCTCGCAGTGGCCGCCGGTGCCCTTGTCGAAATCGACCCAGAAGACGTTGGCGAGCGCACCGAGGTTACCGACGCCCAGGTAGGCGTACTGGATCCACGGGGCCTTGTGCCAGTGGTTGTCCTCTTTGGCGTTCCAGCCGGTGTAGCCGGCGCCGCCGCTGTACCGCCAGGTGCCCGTGGCCTGCTTGACGGCCTCGATGTCCATCACGCGGGTGTTGGCGTGGTTGCCCTTGGTCTGCTGGATGGCATAACCCCACTCGACGATCGGGACGACCGGTTTGCTCTTGGTCGGCTTGGCGGTAGTCTTCACGTAGCCCTTGAACCAGCGGCCCTTGGCCTTACAGGTCGCGTAGGCGATGTACTTGCCCTTGGGCAGCCCCTTGACCTGGTGGGTCACAGACCGCGTGTCCTGGCCGGTGTCAGCGGACGCAGTGGGGGCAAGCGCGGCGAGACCCGCCGTCGCGAGAACTGCGGCGATACCGATCCGCTTGATGCTGCGTGACATGCGCGTTCCTTCCTTGACCCCGCCGGGCACGGGGTGCACGGGAGCAAGATCACTAAAAACGATCTTCAGCCCGGCCGAACGCGGCATTAACGCCTCCCGGACCCCAGATGAAGCGTGACCGGCCAATGGGAACTACCGGGCCGGCCGCCGGCGGACTCGGGTGAAGGTGACTGATGTCGTTCAAGACCGAGCAGATCGCGAGGCTGGCCGAGTCGGGGTGGTCTCGCTGTGAATCCGTGGCCGAAGCGGTGGCGCGGGCCGGGCTCCCTGCGGTCACGCCCGACTACCTGGCGACCGCGTTCTCCGACGATCTGTGGGGGACCGCCGAGCGTACGGTGCTCGCGCTCCGAGACCACTTCGCCTCGGCTCGTTTCGCGGACGAAACGACGTACGGCCTCCTGCTGGTACCCGACCCCGGCAGGCTGGACACCCGACGCCCGATGGCCGCGGCCGTGCGGACGGACCAGCTCGGGGCACCCACGGACGACGTGTTCGACACGCGGTTGCCCGCGGGTGCCCTCGGAGTCCCGTCCGGGAGGCCGTGGACCATGGTCGCCACGGTCACCGGCGTGTACGGTCCGTCTCTGGGCAGCCACAACCAGATCGTGGCCGGCCCGGCGGCGTCGTTCACGGTCGCCGGTACGGACACCAGGGCGTTGATGATCCGCCGGCTCTGGGGTGCCCGCGTCCTGCAAGGCGGCCGCCACCTGCCTGACTGCGAATCCAACCCGAGGTGGACGTTCACCCTGTTCCCCGGCGAGGGCCTCACCGACGGTCAGGCCGAGTCCGGCACCGTGCTCAAGGGCAAGGTGCGTTTTCGGCTCGGCAAACCCGACCGCGGCATCGGATCCGCCCGCGTCGCGCCCGCCATCGCCGTCACCTAGGACCTGTCTCGAAGTCCCGCTGTCCTACTGCGCGGCGACTTCGAGAGAGGTCCTAGCGCTGGGGTGTAGCCGAATCCGGATGCGCGTCCGGGCATACCGTCGACGTACAGAATGCTCGGCGACCGCGCCCCCGAAAGGGGCGGCAACTCGTCAGATTGGAATGAACAGCGCCTCGAACGGCGGGTCGCCGACGCCGGTCGTGATGTGCCCCATTCCCGTGGTGTCGGCGGCGAGCACCAGGTCGCCGGGGCCGAAGCGACGCCGGCTGCCGTCGCTGACCGTCACCTCGATCGTTCCGCGCAGCATCACCACCCACTGCTCACGCGGTGCCGGGTGTGCGGTGCTGTCGAACGCGGCGCTGCGCAGGAACTGCACGCCACCGTTCGACGGCACTCCGCCGACTGACATGGCCGGCACTCCGTCGGTGACGTGCCGGCTTTCGAGCGCGATCTCGCCGTCCTCGAACGCCGACCTGCCATCCTCAGTACGGACAATCTTCGTAAAGTGCACCAATTCGGTTCGATGAACCGGTTGCTCGACATCGAGTGAATTACTCATGCGCAGCAGTGTGCAGCCCGACCTCCGGTACGGCGATTCCCTGCAGGGAATCGCGCCCTGATGTCACGGGGGCGTCGCACCCGGTCGGCACCGCCCCGGTGGGCGGCGTGCAACCGAGATCGGCGGGCCGGGGTTCCCACTCCTGTACGAGCCGACCCCCCGTTCGTCAGGAGCATGAGCCAATGAGCTGGCAACGACATGGCAGGGCGCTGCTCGCGGTCCTGCTGACGGCGCCCTTCCTCTCCCAGGCCGACGCCACGATCGCCAACGTCGCGACACCGGCCATCCAGAAAGGCCTGCACGCGTCCGCGACATCCGCCGAGCTCGTCATCGGCGGATATCTGATCGCCTTCGCGGTGCTGCTGATCACCGGGGCCCGGCTGGGGCAGACGCACGGGTACAAGCGAGTCTTCATGCTGGGGACCGGCCTGTTCATGGCGGCGTCGCTGCTCGCCGGCCTCGCGCCCGACGCGGCGGTCCTGGTGATCACCCGGGTCGTCCAGGGCGCGGGCGCGGCGCTGATGTTCCCCCAGGCGCTCACCGGCATCCAGCTGAACTTCGCCGGAGCCGAGCGCATCCGCGCGATCGGGCTCTACGGGATCGCGCTGTCCGGGGGCGCCGTCACGGGACAGATCCTCGGCGGTGTGCTCATCACGGCCGACCTCGCGGGTACCGGCTGGCGGGCCATCTTCCTCGTCAACGTGCCCGTGTGCGCCGCCGCCCTGGCCGCCGCGGCACGCCGCCTGCCCGCCGACGAGGGGCACGGCGACCAGAAGGTCGACTTCGCGGGCGTGGCGATCCTGTCGGTCACGGTGCTGCTGATGGTCCTCCCACTGATCCTCGGACGCCCCGAAGGATGGCCGGCCTGGACGTGGGTGTCGCTCGTCGCAAGCGTCCCGGTTCTCGCGGTGTTCATCGTCGTCCAGCGGCGCACGTCCGCCCGCGGGAATGCCCCACTGGTCAACCTCCAGGTGCTGACCAGGCCGACGGTCGCGTGGGGTCTCTTCACCCTGATGACCGCGACGGCGACCTACTACGCGCTGCTGTTCACCCTCGCGCAGTATCTGCAGAACGGCCTGGGACACGGCCCGCTGGTCTCCGGGCTCATCCTGGTTCCCTGGGTGGCGGCGTTCGGGCTGGCCGGCCAGACCGCCCGGCGCATGCCCGGGAGGGTCGCCCGTGTGCTGCCGGCCGCCGGATGCGCGCTGCTCACCGCCGCCTACCTGGCCATCAGCGCCGACCTGTTCGCCGGTTCCCACGGCCTCGGGCCGTTGATCCCGTTGCTCGCCGCCGGCGGATTCGGGCTCGGGACACAGTTCAGTTCACTGCTCGGCCGTCTCACCAACGCGGTCCCGCCGCGCTACGCACCCGACATCAGCGGTGTCAGCACGACGGTCCTGCAGATCGGCGGGGCGCTCGGCGTGGCCGTCTTCGGCGCGGTCTACCTGAGCGGCGCGGCACCGCACGACACGCCGCGGACCACCCACGCGTTCGCCGTCACCGCTCTCGTCCTGGGCTGTGCCGCGCTGCTGTCCACCGCGTGCTCCTGGCTGACGATTCGCAGCGGCGACGGCCCTGCCGAGGAATCCTCTCCCACCGGGTCCGGCGAATCGCCCGCCGACGCCCAGGTCATCGCCTCCGCGTGAAAGCCGCCGACTCTCGCTGCCGTGAGTGAGGCTCTTGACCCTCACGAGGCGTCAGGTCGACCAAGATCCACGCCATCACCAGGGGCTCTGTTGCTTTTCTGCCGTGCCGCGCTGCCGTTGTCGTCCCGGACCCTGAACTACGTGTCAGGAGTCACCCGCCGCCACCGCAAGTCGATCGGGTCAAGATGGCGGGCGCTGAACCCCGGGCAGCAGGCCCTGCTGGTGCTCGTTTACCTGAAGGAAGGCGAGACGCTCGCGCAGGTCGCGGCCAGGTTCGGCATGGTCACCGCGATGACGTGTCGAGCAGGCTGATTGGGATTTCCCTCGGCGCGCCCCTCCTTTGCTGACCGCGTAGGAGTTGCCTTCACTTGGGCAGGAAGTTACGCTGACCGACCGGTCGGTCAACCAGCGGAGGGATTCGCGATGCCTTTTGTCCAGACCAGAGCGGGGCAGGTGTTCTATACCGAGCAGGGAAGTGGCCGGCCGGTCGTGCTGTTGCACGCCAGCCTGCACGACCACACCGACTTCGACGCCGTCGCCGGACCGCTGGCGGCCGCCGGCTATCGCGTACTGGCCGTGGACTGGCCGGGCCACGGCCGTTCCGAGATGCCGGACGGGCCGCGGTCGGTGACCGCGCCGCTGCTGGCCGGCGTTCTCGCCGATTTCGCCGCCGAGCTGGATCTCGCGCGGGCCGTGTTCATCGGCAATTCGGTCGGCGGGTACGCCGCGGCCAGGATCGCGCTGGAACACCCGGACCGGGTCGCCGGGCTCATTCTGGTCAATGCCGGCGGGTTCGTTAAGGTCCCCCGCCTCGCGGCCCGCGTCCTGGGCGTCCCGGCCGTCAACCGGGCGGTGCTCCCCCGGCTCGTTCCCCGGTATATGAAACCGGACAGCGACCGGCTCCGCGCCCTCACCCGCCGGGTCCAGGACCGGGCGCGCAGTAGGACAGGCGCCGCTGTCTCCGCCGCGCTGTGGCGGAGCATCGCCGATCCGACCTACGACCTGCGGGCCGACGGGCCCCGGCTCGGCGTGCCCGTGCTACTGGCATGGGGGGCGCGGGACATCGTCCTCCCCCTGTCCGCCGCACGCCAGACGCAGGCGGCGATACCCGGCGCGGACCTGCGGACGCTGAAGACCGGGCACGTGGCCTTCGCCTCCGATCCGGATGGGTTCCTGGGCCTGGTACTGCCATTCCTCGAATCGGTGGCGACTGCCGGGAGCGCGCAGTGAGTACCGGCGTCCGGCAGCAGCGCGCGGCGGCCACCCGCAAGCAGCTCATCGCCGCGGGCCTGTCCCTGGCGGAGCGGACGGGCCTGGCCGGCATGAGCGTCAACCTCATCGTCACCGAGGCGGGCGTGGCCAAGGGCACCTTCTTCCACCACTTCCACGACCGGTCGGAATTCCTGCTGGCGCTTCACACCGAGTTCCACGACCGCACGTTCGCGGAGATCGAGGAGAAGATTGCGGGGATGACACCGGGCCGAGGCAGGCTGCTCGCGGCCGCGAACGCCTACCTGGATGAATGCCTGAGCCATCGCGGCGTCCGGGCACTGCTGCTGGAGGCCCGTGTCGACCCCGCGATCATCGAGGCGATCGCGGCCCGGAACAAGCTGGTCATCCAGCTGACCAGCCCCGACTTCGCCGCAATGGGCTGGGCGCACCCGGGGCCGAGCGCGGCCATGTGGATCAGCGCCGTCGTGGAGGCCGCCATCCTTGAGCTGGACGGAGGCGGCTACCAGCCGGAAGTCCGGGCGGCGCTGGCGCAGTTCCTCCGGGAATAGTGGATCCCCCGGGAATGGCGAAGCAACGGACCGCCGCCGCAGCACCCAAGCGCCGTGGCGGCAGCGGGTGCCGATGTCGGCGATTCGGACGAATCGCACACCACAACCCACGCCTTGGCATCGATGATCGGCGATCCCGCAGCCGCCTAACGACGAAGGACGGCCATTAGCGGCCCGGCGCCGCAGCGATTATCAAGCCGAGGATTCGCTTGGATTCGAGGAGTTCGGTGACCTGGGCATCGATGCGTGCGCATTCGCGGCGAAGCTCGTCGGCCAATTCCGTTGTACACGGTCGTAGTACGCCGTCGACTTCACAGACGCTCGGCAGCAATCGCCCGATCATCGTTGTGGTCAGACCGGCGGACAGCAGCGTACGGATGCGGGCGACCAGCCGAATGTCGTCCTCGGTGAAGGTGCGGTAGCCGTTCGTCTGCCGCTGGGATCGCAGCAGCCCTTGCTGGTCGTAGTAACGAAGTAGCCGCACGTTGACGCCGGTGCGCTCTGCCAACTCTCCGATTCGCACAACTTGAGTGTGACACTGGTTGGAGGGTTTACCGTCCAGGCATGCCCCGCCCCTCCTATCGTTCGCTTGCCACCCGCCCCGTTCTGATCTGGGCCGCCGTCGCCTTCGCGGCGCGTATGCCGGTCGCGATGGCCCCGCTTTCCTTCGTCTTTCTCAGCAGACTCCGGCCCGGTGGTTACGCGCTGGGCGCCGGCCTCGCGGCCGCGTACGTGGTCGGTGAGGTGGTGGGCGCACCGGTGCTGGGGGTACGGCTGCGGCCCGCGAGAGCCCGGATGCATCTGCTGTGGGGCCTGGTAGCGGGGGCCGCGGCCTTCGCCGGGCTCGGCGCCTTCCCCACTGCTCCCCCCGTGTTGCAGGCGGCGCTGGCGCTGCTCGCCGGTGCCGCACCGGCCGCCGCTCCCGGCTGCCTGCGGACCATGCTGACCGAACAGCTGGGCGAAGAGCTGATAGCCAAGGCGCTGAGCGCGGAGTCGATGCACACCCGTGCCGTCTGGACCCTCGCGCCCGCTGTCACCGGAACGCTCGCGATCGGCGTCGCGCCGAACGCGCCGATCCTGCTCGCCGCAGCCCTGATGGCCGTCGCGGCCGCCGGGCTGAGGTGGCTACCGCGTGGCTGGGAGGCGGACACATCCGATCGCGGAGGGATCTCGATCGTCCGTACCCTCGCGATGGCCTGGCCGGTGTACGTCTCCGGTGCGGCGGCCATGTCGTTGCCGGCGCTCGCGGAGCTGGTCCTGCCGGCGCTCCTGGCGCAGCGTGCTATCGCGGCCGGATGGGCAGGACCGCTGCTGGCCGGTTATTCGCTGGCGTCGGCGTTCGGGGCGTTCCTCTACGGCTTGCGGACCTGGCCGGGGCGCCTGCACTCGCAGGGACTCGTCCTGCTGCTCGGCGTCTCCGCATGCGTGGCCATGGCCGGGGTCCTGCCCCATCTCGGCTGGATCGCGGTTGCGCTGCTCACCGCCGGGTTGCTGGCGTCCGGCTTGCAGGTGACGCGGTCGATGGGTCTGCGAGAAACGCTTCCGCAAAGCGCGCTGACCGCCGGATCTTCGGTGATGTACGCGGCGGTCGGAGCCGGTTACGTCGGCAGCGCGTCGCTGTCCGGCGCGGTCATGGGCATGGCCTCACCCGCAGCGGCGATCTTGTGCGGCGTCGCACTGACACTCGTCCTCGCCACGGCAAGCGCGGTCGGTGAACGCAAACTCATGCGGGCCAGATCCAGAAAATCCGCCGCGCCGAGACCATGGGCAACGCCTTCCACCGCCCAGCCGCGTATCGGTCCCTGACCGATGCCCACATTGCCGGCATCTCCGTTCGAGTGGACCGCTACGGCCGCCCGCCAGGTGTCCGGCGCGGTGTCCACCAACGTTCGCCGGGCCTGGTGACACGCCGGTGGACGTCGGTTGGTGGCCACGCGCCCTTTCATCGGTGTGCGGCGAAGATCGTGCGCAGCTGAACGGCGAGGGCACGGGGGTGGGATGCGAAACCGTTGTGGCCGCCGGGCAGGGTCGTCACGGGCGTGTTCAGCAGGTCTGCCAGCGCGTGCGCGCATTGTGCGATCGGGCCGGTCGTGGTCGCGCCGACTGCGGGGACGATCTTCGTGGCGTGGGCGCGCAGGGCGGTGATGTCGGGGTGGTATCGGCGTACTGCGGGGGCGTCGTGGGTGAGGAAGAACTCCAGGTTCGGCAACCGTTCCGGGCCTGGCGGTGTGAAGTGGACGTCGGGTTCGCGGTCGCTGAAGTCCAGCCGGGCCAGCCGTACGAACTGCGCCATTGCTGCGAGGGCCCCATCACGGCGGTGCGCCTTCTCGACGGCCAGCTGGTCGCCGGCCAGTTCGGCGTGGGTGTCTGCGGGCAGCAGCGTGCCGACCGGCGGTTCGTGGGCGATGGCGAGGCGGACCTGGTCGGGGTGGCGGGTTGTCAGTTCCAGGGCGATCAGGGCGCCGATACTGGCGCCGAATACCAGGGCGGGCTGGTGGGTGACGGCGGCGAGGACGCGGGCCGCGTCGTCGGCGTGGATGGTCAGGTCGGGTGCCGCGCCGGTGCTGGTGCTGCGGGACAGGCCACGGCGGTCGAAGGTGACGACTGTGAAGGCGTCCTCCAGGTGAACGGCCAGGCTGTCGCAGGCGTCGGCATCGCCGTCCCCGCCGGGCAGGAGGAGCAGCACCGGGCCGCTCCCGCGCGTCCTGTAGAAGATCTCGGCACCCGGGACCTTGAGTGTGCTCTCCAACGATGCCTCCATAAGGAACTCGAGGTTTCTTATGATGAGGCTAGCCCAGCCCAGGGACAATAGGAAACTCGGGGTATCTTAAGCTTGTGGGTGAGAGCAGGCGTCGTGGTGCGGTGCTGGAAGAGGCGATCCTGGACGCCGCCTGGGCGGAGCTTGTCGCGACCGGCTATGGCGGGCTCACGATGGCGAGCGTCGCAGCCAAGGCCGGGACCAGCAAGGCGGTTCTGTATCGGCGGTGGCCGGGCAAGGAGGATCTGGTGGTCGCTGTGCTTGAGCGGCGGGTGCCCAGGCTCGGCCGTCCAGCTCGCACCGGCGACCTGCGGGCGGACACGCTGGCGATCCTGCAGAGCGTGGCCGCCGGACATCGTGGGCTGCTGGCTGTCGGCCTTGATCCGGGGCTGACCGCGGTATTGCGGCGCCGCACGGCCGATGAGGCTACGGCACAGCTGGCCGAGGTGGTGGCCGCGGCCGGCATCGACCCGGCCGCGATCGGCCCGCGAATCCTGCGCCTCCCCATTGTTGTGCTGCAGCATGCCCTACTGGACGGGTCCGCCTTCCCCGACATGGCCGAGACCGTGGACGAGATCTTCCTGCCACTCGTCCACCTGCGCGACGGCGTGTCCCAGACCCGGTGAAGGTATGTGGTCACCGCACTATCCGCCGGGCGTTCAGGCCCGGGGCCGTCGGTACGACAAGCTCGGCCAGGTGGTGCAGCGAGTTGGTATCGACCTGACCTAAGCGTCTCGACCAGCGCTCCGGGTCTCGCAGAGGACGAGATGTGCGACTTCCACGCAGGTGTCGCTGACGTTCTGGCCGGAGTAACTGGACTTGCGCCAGGTGCCGCCTGAGGGGGTGAGGTTCACATCTGCTCCATGATCGCGCGGATCAGTTCCTCGGACTCAGAGGTCGGGAGCGCAACGCCCCGAATCTGGTCGAAAAGTACCGCCAGCGAGTGAACCTGTCGAGGAGCGCTGATCAGCTGCCCGTTTCCTTCTGCGCCGTCCACATAGGCCAGGTCTGCGCCCTCCATGTGGCCAAGCAGCGTGAAGCTGCTGACCACGTAGACCGGCGCCCGAGCCGGGATCGCCTGAATACTGATGTTCGGCCGCCGCGCCATCTCCAGCAGGTGAGCGAGCTGCTCCTTCATGACCCCAGAGCCACCGACGACCTCGCGCAGCGCGGACTCCCTCATGAGAACCACGAGGAATGGCGGATCGTCACGGTCCAGGATGTCCTGGCGGCCCAGTCGAAGCGCGACGGCTTGGGCGAGCCGGTCATCCCGCTGCCCGGCGCATAGCACGCCCCTGGCGTACGCCTCCGTCTGCGCCAGGCCGGGGACCAGCAGCGGATCGAATATGCGTAGGGAATCGGCCAGTTGTTCCTGCTCGGCGTAGCTGATGAACGCCGGGCTCAGCGCCGCCTCTCGTACGACGTGCGGGTGGAGTTCTTCGAAGTACTTGTCCAGGTCGAAGAGGCGATCCAAGTCTTTCGACACATCCAAGGTGGGGATGCGGCGGCAGTTCTCGAAGTGGCCGATCATCTTGCCGCTGATGATGCATTCCCGGCCCACGTCGTCCTGGGTCAACTCCGCGCGCTCGCGATGGAGGCGCAGCCGGTAGGCGTACTGCTCGGCGGCCGAGGCCGAGGGGTCGATGTCCACGTGGTCTCCACAGGGGGTTGGAGAGCTGCAGATATAGCCGAGCGTAGCCGTACGGCGACAGCCTGGAACGGGAAACCGATCGAATTCCAGGAGGTCACGGATGGGCAGAGAGACGACGGCCGGGGCGGTCGCCCGCCATCTGCACGAACTGCGGGATTGGCTGGACGCCGCGGGCTTCACCGCCACAGTCGAGAGGCCGCGCGGCGGCATGCCGTACGTGCGGGTCGGGAACCGCCATGCGCCCGTCCTCTCCGAGAAGATCCGGATCGATCGCTACCGGGCCGACGGCGACGCGCTGTGGTTCTTCTACTCCTGGGGCGATCCGATCTGTCCCGCTCGAGAGACGAGCCGGGCCGCCCAGGAGATCACCAATGTTCTCGGCAACCGGTGACTCCCCCGGACCGGTGACGCGCGTCGATCAGGTCGCGTTCGGGCGGGCGCCGGACCCGGTCTGGGAGACACGCTGGGTGTGGCTGGATCGGCTTCGCCGGGAGTTCCCGGGGTGGGT
The DNA here is from genome assembly GCF_039542055.1 of Actinoallomurus vinaceus. NCBI lineage: Bacteria > Bacillati > Actinomycetota > Actinomycetes > Streptosporangiales > Thermomonosporaceae > Actinoallomurus > Actinoallomurus vinaceus. The sequence continues at coordinate 79,853 of NZ_BAABHK010000006.1, read as the reverse complement.
GGCGCTGTTCGATCCGTTCGCGTCCGTCTGGGTCGCGGTGCGGGGGCGGGAGGCGTACGTGACGGGTGCGACGGCGTACGAGCTTCGTGATCGTCTCGAATCCCTGCGCAGGTCCGCGCTGCCGTAATCTTCGGCGCATGGAGCATGGGACCCCGGCGGGGCTGCTGCGCTCCCGCGACGACGGGGCGGCGCGTGTCACGTTCTTCGAGTTGTTCTTCGACCTGGTCTTCGTCTTCGCGGTGACGCAGCTGTCCCACCGGCTGCTGAAGGATCTCACCGTGAGCGGCGCCGGTGAGACGTTGGTGCTGCTGCTGGCCGTCTGGTGGGCGTGGATGTACACGTGCTGGACGACCAACTGGCTCAATCCCGACCATCCCGCCGTACGGATGACGCTGACCGGGACCATGCTCGCCGGGCTGCTGATGGCGGCCGCGATCCCCAAGGCGTTCGAGGGCCGGGCCCTGTGGTTCGCCGTCGCCTACGTCGCCTGCCAGGCCGGGCGGACGGCCTTCGTGGCCTTCATGACCCGGCGGGATGAGCTGTCCGCGAACTTCGTGCGCATCCTGGCCTGGAAGCTGACCACGGCCGTGCTCTGGATCGGCGGCGCCTTCGCCGACCATCCGGCCCGGATCGTGGCCTGGGTGGGGGCGCTGACGCTGGAGTACGCCGCGCCCTGGCACGGCTACACGTTCCCGGGGCTGGGGCGTTCGAGGACGTCGGACTGGACGATCGACGGCGGGCACATGGCGGAGCGCTGCCAGTTGTTCGTGATCATCGCTCTGGGCGAGTCGCTGCTCGTCACGGGTGCCACGTTCAGTGACCTGAGCGGCGTGGGGACGGCCGCGGGCGCGGCCTTCGCGGTCGCCTTTCTCGGCAGTGTCGCGATGTGGTGGATCTACTTCGACCGGAGCGCGGAGGCCGCCGCGGAGCGCATCGCGGCCTCGGCCGACCCGGGCCGCCTCGGCCGGTCCGCCTACACCTTCATCCACCTGCCGATGGTCGCGGGGATCATCGTGAGCGCCGTCGCCGACGAACTCGTCGTCGCGCACCCGCACGGGCACGTCACGGGCGGTACGGCGGCGGTGGTGCTCGGCGGTCCGGCGCTGTTCGTGGCGGGGCACGCGCTGTTCAAGCGGGCGGTGTGGGGTCACTTCACGACCGCGCGCCTGCTGGCGCTGGCGGCGCTCGCGGCCCTCGCGCCGGTCTCGAAGCTGGTCGACCCGCTGACGCTGTCGTTCCTGGCCCTGCTGGTCATGGCGGCACTGGCCGGCTGGGACGTACGGTCGCGCCGGTCGTCCATCGTGGTGGTGCCCGAGCAGGCCGCCTGACCTGCGCATCGCACGGCGCGCCCGCCCGGGACCTCCCTCTCCGGTCAGGTCCCGCTCGACACGCGCGGCGCGCCCGCCTGAGGCCTCCCTTCTCTGGTCAGGCCCCGCTCGACACGTGCGGGGCGGTGTCCTTCGGCTTTTTCCGGTCCTGGGCTCGGCCGGCGCGCAGGAGCCGCCGCCACTTCGCCGGGTCGTGCAGCGCCGGGTCGGTGCTGTCCAGGAACCGCTCCACGGTGGTGACGAAACGGTCCGGCTCGTCGTGGTGCGGGAAGTGCCCGGACCGGCCGAACACCTCCAGGATGCTGCCGGGCATGGCGGCGTGGGCTACCCGCGCGTGGCGTACAGGGATCACGTGGTCCTCCGCGCCCCAGACGATGAGGATGGGCATGCCCTCGGCGAGGTAGCAGCGGTCCAGCATGGTGATGACCTGGCCGCGTATGTCGACGCCGGCCCGGAGGGTACGCAGGAACGCCTGGCGGGCGGTCGTGGAGCGCAGTCCCCGGTAGCGGCGGAGCATGTAGTCGAAGTCCGTACCCAGGAACAGGCCGCCGGTGAGGCGCAGGACGGGGGCGGCGAGCCGCACGGCGGTGCGCGCCGGGGCGGACGTCGCCAGTGCCAGGCCGACCTCGGCGCCGGGTGCCGCCGCCGCGCGGAGGATGGGATGGACCTCGCGGCCGATGCCGCCGCTGGCGACGAGCACGAGGCGTTCGCAGCGTTCGGGGAACTGGTAGGCGAACTGCATGGCGATGCCGCCCCCGAGCGAATGACCGATCACCGAGACGCGGTCCACGTCGAGAACGCTGAGCAGGTCGCGCATGCCGCAGGCGTACGCGGCGATGCCGTAGTCGGCGCGCGGTTTGGCGGACTCGCCGTGGCCGAGCAGGTCGGGCGCGATGACGGTGTGGTTCTCCGCCAGGCGCGGGATCACGTCGAGCCAGGTGCCGGAGTTGTCGCCGATGCCGTGGATCAGCAGCACCGGAGGCCCGCTGCCGACCATGCGGAAGGCCCGCCAGTATCCGTGGATGTCACGGAACCGGATGAGAGATCCTGGCATCATGCCTGCTCACCACCCGAGGTCGCTTATTCGCATCGTGCGGCGGGCACGTTACGTGTTCACTACCGGGCTGTAAGTCCACCGTAACGTCAGGGCGCCGCGTCGGCCCCCGCTGAGGTCTTGAGCCCGTCGAGGATGACGGTGGTCAGGGTGTCGTCCGCGCGGGCCCCGGGCCGGCAGACGGCGATGCTGAGCACGTCGACGACTTCACGGGGCGGGATGTCGGGACGCATCGAGCCTTCCCGCTGTGCCTGCTCGGCGATCCGCGCGATGAGCCCGTCGACGCCGCTGATCAGCTCGGCGACTTCGGGAGGGTGGGACGGGCCGTCGGAGAGCGACTTGGCCAGCGCCAGCGGCAGCCCGGCGCAGTGCCGGACGAACAGCATGAGCACCTCCCAGCGCGGCACCGGACGGTCGGCGAACTCCTGGGCGGCGGACAGAAGCCGCCGCAACGTGTCGACGGCGATCTGCTCCAGCAGCGTCCGCCGATCGGGAAAGTGGCGGTAGAGCGTGCCGACGCCCAGGCCCGCGGTCTGTGCTATCTCCTCCATGGAGACCGCCGGACCTCGCGCGGCGAAAAGGCTGAGGGCGGTATCGAGGATCAGCGCACGGTTGTGACGGGCGTCGGCTCGCACGGATCTCCCAGTCTGCTAATCGGAATCCGATCTTCATGTTAGCGTGGCGCCTCGGAACCGGAAGCTCCGCTTCATATTGGAGGTCGGCCATGCGGCTCGGCGTGTTGATCGGGACGGAGAACACCCCTCTCCCCGATGTCATCGGACAGGTGCGCGCGGCGGCCGAGGCGGGGCTGGACAGCGCCTACTTCAGCCAGCTGTTCTCCTGGGACGCGGTCGGGCTCGCCGCGCTCGCCGCCCGAGAGGTTCCGGGGATCGACGTCGGGACGGCGGTGACCCAGACCTATCCCCGCCACCCGCTCGCGCTGGCAGGTCAGGCGCTCACCGCGCAGGCGGCGAGCGATGGTCGGTTCATCCTCGGAGTCGGCCCGAGCCATCCGCACATCGTCGAGACGCGGTTCGGTCTCTCCTACGAACGGCCGGCCCGGCACGTCCGCGAGTACCTGACAGCGCTCGTGCCGCTTCTGCGGGGTGAGGAGATCGACCACCACGGTGAGGTCCTGACCGCCGTCGGAGCCGTCGGTGTGCCGGGTGCCGCGCCGCCGCCCGTCCTGCTCGCGGCCCTGGGCCCGGTGATGTTGCGGATCGCCGGGGAGCTCGCCGACGGCACGGTGACCATGTGGACCGGTCCACGCGGGATCGGCGAACACATCGCGCCGGCCATCGGCCGTGCCGCCGCGCGGGCGGGACGGTCTGAACCTCGCGTCGTCGCCGGCGTCATCGTCAGCGTCACCGATGACCCCGACGGAGTCCGGCAGCGCGTCGCGGCCGCCCTGGGCCCCGCCGCGGGGTTGCCCAACTACCGTTCGGCCCTGAACCGCCAGGGCCTGTCGGGTATCCAGGAGACGGTCATCGCGGGCGATGAGAGCACGGTCGAGCGGGCCGTCCGGGCATACGCGGACGCCGGCGCGACCGAGCTGGTCGCCAGTCGGACCGGCGGCGAACGGGATTGGCCGCGCACGCTCGCGTTCCTGTCGGCGCTGCGCACCCGTCTGTGAGGAGGGGGTCTCTCACTCAGGCCTACGGCGCCGGCAACCCCGGCGAAGGGAGGGGGCGGTCACTCATGCCTACGGCGACGGCGATTCCGGCGAAGCGCGCCCTCGCGGCGGCGGTCGTACGGCGGGCGGTCAAGCAGGCGAGCACGGCTCCGGAGAGATCCGGGTGAGGCGCGCGCGCTCGGCGGCGATCGCCTCCTCCGGGACGTCCTCCCAGAGCGTGGTCCGCTCGTCGTCCCACACGCCGGCGACGCGGCCGCCGCGCAGGACGACCGGGGAGATCCAGCCACCGCTGCGGCTCACGGCGGCGCGGTGTGCGGCGGGGATGATCTCGGTGGCGCCCGTGCCCGCGCCCAGGACGTACGCGTCGAAGGCGCCGAGGAGCCGGACGGCCGTGCTCGGCGGGGTCGCGGCCAGCTCGGCGACGTGCTCGGCGAGCATGACGCGCCGCTCGCCCTCGACGTCGACCTCGGTGACCTCGACCGACTCGGCGAACCAGCTCTTGAGGAGGGCCTTGCGGGTAACGCCCCGGCTCAGCCACGCCTTGTCGAACAGCTCCGGCGTGGTGGGGCCGTGGGCGCCCAGGAACGCCCGGAGCACGGTGGCCACCGGGTCGGGCGTCTCCGGCAGCCAGGCGGCGCTGACGAAGGTGACCCGGTTGCCCTGCGGCGGGCCGAAGCACAGGACCTTCCACCACGCCAGGGGCTTGAGGAGGGTGCCCCAGCCGGATCCGAGCACCTCGGCGAGGTGGCCGGAGCCCGTACGGTCGACGATCTCGGCGGTGAGCTCCTCGCGGGTGAGGGCCGCGCCGCCGGACAGCGCCTCGGTCGCGGCCGCCGCGATGGCCTCCAGGTCGGCGGGGGTGGCGCCGAACGTCTTCTGCCAGCTCGCGCGCTCCCAGTTGCGGTGGGCGCCGGACACGGTGAGGTAGGCGGCGGCCTCGTCGGCGGGCAGGAGGTGCAGGGTGCCGCGCATGGCCCAGGTCTTGACCAGTCTGCGGTCGGCGAGGGCCTCCGTCACCGCGCCGGGGCGGGGCGCGGCCTGCCGTACGGCGATCGCCAGCTCGGCCGCCGAGGCCACCTGCGCCTGCACGCCGGCGAGCCGCCGCGCCACCTCGACCGGGTCGCCGCCGTCGGCCGGCTCGAGGAACTGCCGCCGCAGCCGCCAGGCCAGCACCTGCCCCCACGTCACCTTCTCCACGAAGGGCACCCTAGAGGGCCGAGCCGACAGTCAGCGGCGGCCGATCGGCTCGGTGCGGCCCGTCCGAAGTCCTCACCGGTGTTCAGCGGCGCGGGCCGACGGTCAACGGCGGCGGTCCAACTCGGAGCGGGCGGCGCCGGGCCGCCTCTCCGACGGTCAGTAGCGGGCCGGCTCGGAGCGGGTGGCGCCGGGCCGCCTCTCCGACGGTCAGTAGCGGGCCGGCTCGGAGCGGGTGGCGCCGGGCGTCGCCGACGGTCAGTGGCGGCGGGCCGCCTCGGAGCGGACGGCCCCAGAACTCCTCACCTACAGCCAGTGGCAGCGGCCGGATCGGAGCGGGCGGCGCCGGGCCTCCTCTCCGACGTCAGTGTTCGGCGGCGTTCCGGAAGTCGAACGCGGTGCCCGCCAGGTCGTCGGCAGCGGCCTTCGTGGCCAGGAGCATCCCGACGGTGGAGCCGTCGACCCAGACGCACATCGACGAGAAGGAGAAGCCGGCGTCTCCGGTACCGCAGCGCAGGACACCGCCGAAGCGCCCGGCTTCGAAGTCACGTTGGCTCGAGAAGTGGCCCTCGCCGCGAAAGAGCCCATCGGCCTCGTGAGAGGCCGAATGGGATCGCAGCTCTCGGCCCATCTCCGGATCGGCGTCCGTGGTGAACCCAATGAAGATCAACCGTTGGTCGGGCTTCTGGTTCTTGTCGTACACGGCGATGGCCGCCGCGTCGGCGCGCGCTGCCTCGCCGGTGTTCTTCGCCGCCGCGGCCCGCATACTCGCGATGACGCGGTCCGCGACGTTTCCGGTCAGGCGGTTGTACTGATCGATCGAGTCCGGGACCGTGATCGTGTGCGACGGTCCGGCGTTCTTCCAGCCCCGCATCACCGAGCCGGCGGTAGCGAGCGCCGTGAACACGAGGATGCCCACCCCCACGTACCGCCCGATTTTCCGGACGGTGCCGCGCTCTTCCGGAATCGGGGAAAGCGGCTCGGCCGGGGCCTGCCGGGTGGACCCGGCGAGCGGAGCCGACCAGTACCGCGTCGGCCGTCGCTCGCCATCGCCCATCTCACCTTGTCTCACGTCGGAAGCCGGTACGGGCGGTACAGGCGGTGCGGGTTCGTCGTGTGGGGCGGTCACGCAAAGATGGACGCGGTATTCCCGGAACGCGTTTACGCCGCCGACGGCCGGCTCGGTCTCGGCGGAGCGTCATATGGCTGCGCAGCCTGCCGGCCCTCCCATGATCCGAACTCCGATCAGGCCCTAGGAAATCGCCCCCATGTCGACGATCAGGTAGTCATCTCCGTTCTTGACGAAGCCGAGCCGGTTCGCGGGGTTCTGCGACCCGGGACCGAACCCGTCGTCGTTGACAGCATCGACCCCCAGGTCGCCCATCCGGCCCGTCTCCAGGTCGTACAGGGCGGTTTTGCCGTAGGCGTGCGGGCCGGGCTTGAGCGAGAGCGACGGGTTGATGAGGACGAATCTGTCGAGCATGGGCACCTGCTCGACCACGCCCGCCAACCCGTTCGGGATCGCGTGCCGCCCACCGCCGTCGCGGCGCTGTACCTCACTGGCGCCCGCGGGCCCATCCCCGGTGCACCAGGTCACGCCGCACTCCCACCCGTCGTGATCGGTGAGGTCGGCCGATCGTTTCTGGCCGGTCCGCGCGTTGAGCAGGTGCTCGAAGGTGACCGCGTGGTCGCTCACGGGACCCTCCAGGCTGTACGGCCCGCCGATCCACGGCCAGTCGAGGATGTGCGTGCCGGCACTGCCCGGCACCGCCTGCGGCGTGCCGCCGGTGAGCGGCGCCCGGTAGACCCCGCCGGTGCCCTCCACCGACCACACCGCGTCGTTCCCGTCGATGACCAGGCGGGTCAACTGCGTGTTCTTGCCCGGCAGATCGGCCACTCGGTGCGCCGCGCGCCCGTCGGCCGGCGCCGCCCAGATCTCGGCCTCGGCGTTGTCCCCCGCCCAAGCCGCTCGCATCCGCGCGAGCGACTCCTGCAGCAGATCCGCCGCGTCGTGCGGATCGCCCGTCAGCACGTACGCATACCGCATCAGCGCGTCCGCTCGGGAGCTGACGAACTCTTCGAAGCTCGGTACTTCATTCAAGGCACCCTCCTCGCACCGAGGACGCGAACGGCACGGGAACTGTTGCACGCTCTCAACGGGCCCGGCCGCCACTACCGCGATGGCCGGGCACGATAGGAGGCGAGGCGATCCCGCCGGAGATCTCCGGCGACCACGGGCCGCCGCCGAAACGCATCGTCGGCGCCCCACTCTCGACGCCGTCTACCAGGTCGTCGCCGAGGACGGCCGCAGAGGGACGGACCGACACTCAGCGGGCCCGGGCGTCAGCGGCGGCGGGCCAGTTCGCGGTGTAGGCGGACCGGACGTCGTCGGTCGTCAGGGGGGTCAGGTCGGCGGTGGTGACGTCGGCGCTGCCGCCGGTCATGGGGCGATGCCGCGACGGAGGAGTTCGAGGCACCGCTCAGCTTGATCGCTGCCGCTGCTGGCCACAGCGATGCCATTGGCCAGTGTGAGCAGGTCGGAGACATTGAGATCGGCATCGACGGCACCACGGCTTTGGGCGTGTGTCAGCAACGTGGATGCGGTCGTGTGCATCGCCTTGTGCCAGCGATCGAACAGTGCCGAGCGCTGCCCACCCTGATCGTTGGGGATGGCCAGCGCCAACTCTCGTTTCGCGGCTACGTGCGCGATGAAGGCTTGCAGCCAGTCGAAGAGCGCGTCAGCAGGCGATTCATCTTTGAGCAGGGCCTCGCCCTGGGTGCAGAGCGCGGTCACCTCGTTGGCGTAAACGGCGATGATCAGCTCTCGGCGCGTCGGGAAATGTCGGTACATCGTGGCGTTGCCGATCCCGGCCCGGCGGGCGATGTCGTCGAGAGGTACGTCGACACCACGCTCGCTGAAGATCTCCCTGGCGGTGGCCAGCAGTCGCTCGTAGTTGCGCTGTGCGTCGGCCCGGCGGGGTCGCTGCGGCGGTCCTAGGTCTGGCGCGGGGCCGGCACCGGCCGATGACATGGTCCTCCTTGCTAATCGGGGACATCCCCGATTAAAGTACCGGAGCAGATTAATTGGGGAGTTCCCCGGTTATGCTCGTGCTCGATTCGGCCGCGATGCGGCACCAGTTGGGCGTCGGCGAAGACGCTTGAGGTATGGGCCCCCTTGCCGACGGTCAGTGGCGGCGGGCCAGTTCGGTGTAGGCGGACCGGACGTCCTCGGTCGTCAGGGTGGTCAGGTCGGCGGTGGTGACGTCCGCGCCGAGTTCGGCGACGCGCAGGTCCCGGAAGCCGCAGGCCTTCTCGTACACCGAGCGTACGAAGCGGCCGTTGCCGAGCTCGCCGATCTGGCCGAGGCCGCAGACGCGCTGGAAGATGCCCGCGAGGTCGTCCAGGGCGCCCTCCTCCCAGGTGTCACCGCCCTTCACGGCCAGCGCGAGGGCGATCTCCAGCAGCTCGTCGGGGCCGTAGGAGGGGAACGCGACGCGTTCGGAGAAACGGGACGCCAGGCCCGGGTTGGAGCGCAGGAACCGGTCCATGTCCTCGTCGTAGCCCGCGAGGATGATCACGAGGCGCTCACGGTCGTCCTCGGCGCGTTTCAGCAGGGTCTGCACGGCCTCGGCGCCGAACGCGTCGCCGCCGGCGTACCCGGGGTTGACGAGGGAGTAGGCCTCGTCGATGAACAGCACCCCGCCGAGCGCCGAGTCGATCACCTTGTTGGTCTTGATCGCCGTCGATCCGAGGTGTTCGCCGACGAGGTCGGCGCGCTGGGTCTCGACGACCTCGGGCCGGGCCAGCAGGCCGAGCGCGGCGAAGACGCGGCCGAGCACGCGCGCGACGGTCGTCTTGCCGGTGCCGGGTGGGCCGGCGAAGACGAAGTGCCGCATCGGCGGGTGGGTGCGCAGGCCCTGCTCCTCGCGCAGCTGCGCGACCTGCAGCTGCGCGGCGATCGCGCGGACCTGCTGTTTCACCGGCTCCAGGCCGATCATCGCGTCCAGGTCGGCGAGCGCCTCTTCGATGGTCGGGGTCTCGGCGTAGCCGCGGTAGCGCTCGGTGAGCTCCGCGAAGGCGATCTCGACGTCGACGGCGTCGATCGTGACGAGCTCGTCCGGTGTGGGCTCGGCTCGGGCGTGGACGATCCGGACGTCGCGGGCGCGGGCCGCGGACTCGACCAGGGAGCGCACGAAGCGGCCGTTGCCCAGCTCGTCGATGATGCCGCGCCGCGAGACCTCCTCGAACTTCAGCCGCAGGCACGGCCCGGCGTCGAGGCCGAGGCGGTCGCCGCGCAGCCCGGTGTGGTAGTCGGCGATCCTCAGCAGCTCGGCGGGCTGGTACGCGGGGAACTTCACGCGCGTCCCGAACCGCGAGGCCAGGCCCGGGTTGGACGCGAGGAAGCCCTCCATCTCCTCCTCGTAGCCGGCCAGGATGATCACGAGGTTGTCGCGGTCGTCCTCGGCGCGTTTGAGGAGCGTCTGGACGGCCTCGCTGCCGAAGCGGTCGGGCTGGCCGTCGCCGGTGTTGACCAGGGAGTACGCCTCGTCGACGAACAGGACGCCGCCGAGGGAGCGGTCCACGACCTCGTTGGTCTTGATCGCGGTGGCACCGAGGTACTCCCCCACCAGGTCGGCGCGCTGCACCTCGACGACCTGCGGGGTCGGCAGCAGCCCGAAGGCGTAGAAGATCCGCGCGACGGCCCGGGCGACCGTCGTCTTGCCGGTGCCGGACGGCCCGACGAACACGAAGTGCCGCATCGGCTTCTCGGTGGGGAAGCCCGCCGCGGCGCGCATCCGGGCCGCCTCGATCGAAGCGGCGATCGAACGGACCTGCCGCTTCACCGGCTCCAGGCCGATCATGGCCTCCAGCTCGGCGAACGCCTCGTCGACCGAGATCTCCGGGACGTCGTCGGCCGCGCGGGCCTGGGCGGGCGGGGCGTACTCGTCCTCCTCGGCGTAGTCCTCCTGGGCCCAGCCGGTGTCGTACGCCTCGGCGGGGACGATGCGGCGCACCTGCCACCAGCGGTACGCGAGGACGGCCAGCGCCGCGGCCCACGCGGGCGCGGCGTTCAGCCGGGGCAGCGGGTTGGCGAGCGCGGCGGCCACGATCCCGGCCAGGCCGAGGGACAGGGCCGCGGTACGCCACGGCGCGTACGCGTGGACGCGGTGCGCGAGGAAGGCGACCGGCAGCGCCAGCGCCCCGAGGAAGACGGCCTCGTGCCCGCCGGCCGGGTAGAGGCGGCTGAGTGGGATCACGGCCGCCAGCCAGCAGGCGACGACGAAGGCGGTGGCCATGCCGCTCGGCGAGCGCAGGGTGAAGTCGATGACGAGCAGCAGCGTGGCCGTGAAGACGACGGTGGTGAGCAAGGGCAGGTTCGCGACGATCGCGACGGCCGCCGATCCCACCACCAACAGCAGAAACGTCAGTCTCCGCAAACCCGGCTGAATCCTGAAATACCGCCAGCGGGCACGTTCGAACAGATCACGCGCCACCGGAGGGCGCGATCGGGATCTGCCGAACGGTCGCATCGCTCTCCCTCATGCCTGAGCACGTGTATAGCGCAGCTTGGGCACCGAATGGCAGATCCCATTGCGTGGCGCGTCCCTATCAAGACCGTTATCGGACAGTGGCAACGCCTCTGACACGCCCTCCCCGGCCGACGCCGACCGGCCGGCCGGGCGGCAGATCCCGGCCGGACGCCGATGGCTCCTCACTATCCCTTCGCCACCTGATCGGCGAGCTTCTTGTCCTTCGCCACGCGGACGAGAGCGGCCGCCAGCTGCGCAAGGTCGCGCTCCTTGACCAGGTCGGCCAGGCGCTTGGGATCGGTCGGCAGGCCGACGCGCTCGGCCCCCTTCACCGTCAGGTCGTCGAGGTACGGGCGCAGCCACGGCCATACGGCCTGCGCCTCACGGCAGAAGATGTCCGACCCCACCGGGCCGATGCCGGGGAACTCCTCCAGCAGTTCCTTCGCGTGGCCGATGTCGCGCTCGGCCTTGAGCGGCAGCTTCCGCAGGTCACCGTCGTACTCCTCGAGGACCTGCTCGGCCATGTCCCCGAGACGGCTGGAGGTGCTCTCGTCGTACCGGACGTAGTGTGCGCGGTCGAGCGCGTCGACGCGCTGCTGCCAGGTGAGCTTCGCCAGGCCGCGCGGCGTCCCTCCGCCCGCCTCGAACAGCTCCCGCGCCGCGGCGACCGCGATGTCCGCGCCGATCCGGGTGCTCAGCAGGTTGGCGAGGACCAGGAGCTTGAACAGCGCGGCCGGCGTGTCCTTCAGCTCAATCCCGGCCTCTTCGGCGAAGGTTCGCCCGGCCTCCGACAGCAACGCCTTGACCGTCTTGTCCATGACGCCACCTCCAAGTAGGTCAGGTCTCTACCCCATAACCGACGTTCTTAGTACGGGCACGCGTTCCGAGTAGCGGGCCAGCAGTTCCGCATTGCGTTCATCTCCCCCAGGGACGTTGGCACTCACCCACAGCGGCAATTCGGCACGATCGGACATGCAGGCGAGGAGGAGATTCCACAGGTAAACGGAGGACAGCGACGACAGCGCCGCCGTACGCGGGGCGTCGGGGGGATGGGACACGTCACCGGGCGGCGCCAGGGTGTCGAGCACCAGGTCCGCGACCTCGCCGAGCTTCACGCCCGCCCGCGCCGGGGCGATCTCCATCGACGGGCCGGACGCCACCGCGATGACCGGCAGGCCGTACGACTTCGCCGCCATCGCCAGCTCGACCGGGTAGGGGTTCGCGCCGCTGTTGGAGAAGATCATCACCAGGTCGCCCCGCCGGGGCGCCGCGGCCTCCAGGACGGGAGCGGCCATGCCGGAACGGCGTTCGGCCTGCGTGGCGGGCCAGGCCCCGTGCAGCGGGGAGATCTCCGGCCGGTACAGCGGGTACACGCACGCCAGTCCGCCGGCGCGGAAGAACCCCTCGAGGACCATCCCCAGCGAATGGCCCGACCCGCCGAGGTAGAGCAGGCCGCCGCCTGTGACCGTGTCGAGGATCAGGCCGCAGGCACGATTCAGGGCCTCGGCGTTGTGCCGCTCGACACGGTCGAGGTGGGCTCGCATCCAGTTCACACGAACGGGTCTATCAGCTTTCCGGCCCGCCGCTCCAGATGTTGATCACGATCTCACGGGTCGGCCTGAAGATCGGTCAGGGAAGGTGGAGGGTGCCGTTGATCGTCCCGGCGTCCGAGCGACCCGCCTGGACGCGGAAGCAGGTGCCCTTCTTCACGCTCTTGTCGAATTTGAAGTAGTGGTTGTAGGCGTTGAGTTGCCGCCAGCCGGTCAGCGCGCTCTTCTTCCCGCAGGTGACGAGCCGTACGCCGACGGCGTGATTGCGGTGCTTGTAGGTCAGATCGACCTGGACCTTCCCCGCACGACGCGTGATGAACTTCGCCGAGGCGTACTTGGTGTCCTTGCTCTCCGTCTTCTCCCAGAAAAGCGTCTGGATCTCGTATTCGCAGTAGCTGTTCTTGCAGGCGGCTTTGGCGGCGGAGGCCGGGGCCGCGGTGAGACCGGCGGCGGCGACGCCCAACACGGCGACGAGGGCGATTCGGCGATACATGGTGACCTCTTGATTCTTACGAGGGAATCGCGCGGCGATGAGCCTGCGCGGCATCGAGCGGGTCGACTATGGCGAGGGCGGCACGGGCCACGGAAGGGTCTGCAGACCTAACCGGCACCGGCTGCTTGGGACTCTCGGCTCAAAGCGGCTGAGCGGCGATCTGCGGTCACGGAACCGACGCCGTACGTTCCACGACATTTGTCCCACCGGACACCGGGACGGATGCATCTGCACGTCCCGCAGCCCCCGCCTTAGAGTGTGGGTCCGCGGGCGGACGAGGCCCGCGCGACGAGGCGAGACGACGGGGCGGGGCGGGCGCGTGAACAGGCGGATGAAGGCCGGAGCGGCCGGGGAGTCCCCCGCGCCGGACTCCTCCGACACGACCACCGGGCCCCGGACGACGATCGCCGACCAGGTCGACGACGCTCCCGGCCCGTTCGGGATGTACCCCTGGCTCCTGATCGGCTACAGCGCGTTCGCCGAGGTGGTGAGCGGCCGCGCCCGGCCCGTCTGGGCGTCCGGGCCGCTCCTGGCGATCTACGCCGGCCTGCTGGTCACGGCCATCTGGTACGGCTTCCGCCGGGGCCAGGGCGACCGGCTCGCGGTCACGCTCCTCGCGGCGGCCGGGGTGGACGCGTTCGTCCTGGTCGGCTGGTTCGCACACGGGATGAGCGCGCTGATGCCGACGCTGGCCCTGGGCTGCGGGGTGGTGATCCCGTGGGGCCGTCGCCCCTGGGCGGCCATGATCATCACGCCGCTGTCCGTCGTCGCGGGACTGCTGGCCTGGGTCCGGGGCGCGTCGGCGGGCGACGCCCTCGGCACCTGGTACGGCACCCTCATCTCCGGCTTCGTCATCGCCATGTTCCTGCGCCTGTTCGGCGCGATCCGGGAACTGCGGGAGGCCCGCGAGGAGCTGGCCAGGACGGCGGTCTCCGAGGAGCGCCTGCGCTTCGCCCGCGACCTGCACGACCTGCTGGGGCACACTCTGTCGGTGATGGTGGTCAAGGCACAGGCGGCCCGCAAGCTCGCCGCGCGCGACGCGGAGCTGACCGCGAGGCAGGCCGCCGACATCGAGGAGATCGGCCGCGACGCGCTCCGGCAGGTGCGCCTCGCCGTGTCCGGGTACCGCGGCCGCGGGCTCGCCGCCGAGATCGACGGCGCACGTACGGCCCTCCGGGACGCCGGCATCACGGCGACGGTCCGGCAGGAGGGCACCCCGCTGCCGGAGGAGGCCGACGCCCTGCTCGGCTGGGCCGTACGCGAGGGCGTGACCAACGTCATCCGGCACAGTGGCGCGGAGACCTGCGAGATCGCGGTGGTCCGGCAGGACGGCGCCGCCGTCCTGTCCGTCCGGGACGACGGGCGCGGAGCTCCGGCGCCGTCCGGCACGTCCCAGGGCAACGGCCTGCGCGGACTCGTCGAGCGGATCAGCGGTTCGGAGGGCCGGCTCGAGGCCGGGCCGGCCGACGGGGGCGGCTACCGGCTCACCATCACGCTGCCTTTGAAGGAGAGTATTTCTTGATCAAGGTGCTGCTCGCGGAGGACCAGGGCATGATGCGCGGCGCGCTGGCCCTCCTCCTGAACCTGGAGGACGACTTCGAGGTCGTCGGCCAGGTCTCCGCCGGCGATCAGATCGTCCCCACGGCGCTCGAGCTGCGGCCCGACGTCGCCGTCCTCGACATCGAGATGCCGGGGCGCAGCGGCCTCGACGCCGCCGCCGACCTGCACGCCGAGCTGCCGAACTGCAAGATCCTCATCGTCACGACGTTCGGCCGGCCGGGCTACCTGCGGCGCGCGATGGAGGCGGGCGCGAGCGGCTTCCTCGTCAAGGACGGACCGGTCGAGGACCTGTCGGCGGCGATCCGCCGGGTCCTCGCGGGCGAACGCGTGGTCGACCCCGAGCTGGCCACCGCCGCGCTGAGCGCGGGCCCCAGCCCGCTGACCGCACGCGAGTGCGACGTGCTGTCCGCCGCCGCGGACGGGTCCACCATCGCCGACATCGCCGGGCGTCTCCACCTGTCCGAGAGCACCGTCCGCAACTACCTGTCCGCGGCGATCGGCAAGACCGGCGCCCGCAACCGCATCGAGGCCGTACGGGCCGCCCGCCACAACGGCTGGCTGTGACGCACGATCAGATGAGGGAGAGCTGGCCCTCGATGTCCGGGCGGTGCTTCTTGAGGTGCCGCCACTGCGGCAGATCGTCGAGGTAGGACCAGGACAGCCGGTGGTGCGGCGTCGGGCCGAGCCGGCGCAGCGCCTCCTGGTGGACCGGTGACGGGTAGCCGGCGTTGGCGGCGAAGCCGTACTCCTCGTACCCGAGTTCGGCCATCAGCGTGTCGCGGTACACCTTGGCCAGGACGGACGCGGCCGCCACGGTCACCGACCGCAGGTCGGCCTTGATCTCGGTGCGCACCGGCCACGTACGGCCCCCGCCGAGGTAGTCGTGCTTGCCGTCGAGGATGATCGCGTCGGGGCGGTCCGGCAGCGCCTCCAGGGCCCGTACGGCCGCGCGCCGCAGCGCCTCCGTCATCCCGACCTCGTCGATCTCCTCGGGGCTCGCCGCGCCGAAGGCGTACGCGGACACCCAGCCCCGTAGCTCCCCGGCGATCCGCTCACGGCGGCGGGCGGTGAGCATCTTCGAGTCGGTCAGCCCGGCGGGCGGCGTGCCCAGGTCGGTGACGGCCGCGCACACGACGACCGGCCCGGCCCACGCGCCCCGGCCGACCTCGTCGACCCCGGCGACGCGCGCGGCCCCGGCCGCGATCAGCCGCTGTTCGATGTCGTAGTCCGGACCCGTCGCCCCGGGCGTCTCCCCTTCGGCCTCCTGCGGCCCCTCCATGAGCATGCCCTCGTCCTGACGCATGCGGGCCATCATGGCAGCCGCGCGGCCGCGAGCGCGTCAATAGTCGCGCCAGCCCTCATCCTCGTACCGCACCAGCACCGGGTCCATCAGCGTGTTGACCTTCACGTCGTCGCGGCGGAGGTCCTTGGCGAAGTTGCCGGCGGCCTGCAACGTCGCGTCGTCGAGGAACCGCAGCGACGGCACCTCCGGGGAGAGCGCCAGGCGAGGCGGCGGCCCCGGGGCGGCGAGCACGAACCCCCAGTCGCCGAAGCTCGGCACGTCCACGTGGTACGGGCGGATCCCGAAACCGGAGGCCTGGATGGTCTTGGCGATGCACCAGAACGACTTGGCGGCGAAGAACGGCGAGGTCGACTGCACGACCACCCGGCCTCCGGGCGCCAGCGTGCGCCGGACCATTCCGTAGAACTCCTCCGAGTACAGCTTGGCGGTGGAGACGGCGTCCGGGTCGGGCATGTCGACGATGACCGCGTCGAACTTCTCGGTGTTGTGGCGCAGCCAGGAGAAGGCGTCGGAGGTGACCGCACGGACCCGCGGGTCCGCGAACGAATGGCGGTTGAGCTCGCTCAGGTAGCCGTCGGTCCTGGCCAACTTGAGCATCGCCGGGTCGAGCTCGACCAGGGTGGCCGACCGGACGTCGCGGTACCGCAGCACCTCGCGCAGGGCGAGGCCGTCGCCGCCGCCCAGGATCAGCACCCGGCCGTGCGGCCCGGCCATCAGCGGGTGCACGAGCGACTCGTGGTAGCGGTACTCGTCCACGGAGGAGAACTGCAGGTCGCCGTTAAGGAACAGCCGCAGGTCGGGCCGGCCCGACAGCGCCACCTTTCGCGTCAGCACGATCTCCTGGTACGGCGTCCGCTCCGACACGACGATCGGGTCCCGATACAACGCCTGCCGCGCGGTCACCTCGAACCGGTCGGCGAGAGCGTAGGTGACCCCGAGGACGGTGAGGACCACGGCCATCGCGCCGCACAGCAGCACCCGCGCCAGGCGCCCCACCTCCCGGCGGAACAGCCACAGCACCACGGCCGTGCCCGCCACCACGTTGACCGCCCCGACCAGCAGCGCCCCCTTGATCTGCCCGAACACCGGCAGCAGCACGAACGGGAACGCCAGCCCGCCGACCAGCGCGCCGACGTAGTCGGCGGCGGACAGCTCGGCGACCGCGCTGCCGGCGTCCTGCCGCCGGATCCGCTGCAGCAGGGTCATCAGCAGCGGGATCTCCGCCCCGATGAGCGCGCCGAGCGCGAACGCCACCGCGATCAGCGCGGGGACGTAGAGGTCGAGCCAGGCGAACGCCGCGTACAGCCCGAGCACCGACAGCCCGCCCAGCAGCGCCAGCAGGCCCTCGACCACGGCGAACGCCTCGACGGCCCACCGCCGCAGCGGCTTGGTGGCCAGCGCGCCGACGCCCATGGCGAAGACCATGTCCGACAGGACGATGGACGCCTGGGTGACCGAGTCGCCCATGAGGTAGCTGCCCAGCGCGACCAGGGCCAGCTCGTACACCAGCCCGCAGGCGGCGCAGACGAACACCGCCGCGAACACCAGGGCCCGGGCGACCCGTACGGGCATCAGGACACCGCGCCGCAGATCACGCCCGCGACGGCCAGGTCCGCGGCGGCGACCACCCAGCCGGCCGGATGGATGCTGGTCTCGTCCACGAGGATCGCGCCGAGCCGGCCCGGGGTGACCATGTCCAGCAGGTAGAACGCGAGCACCGTCAGCAGCACGCCGAGCACGCCGAAGATCACCGTGTCGGCCAGGCCGGTGCCGAGGCTGTCGTCGCTGGTGGCGATGGCGACGGTCACGATCGCGCCGATCCCGAGCAGCCGGACCGACAGCAGCAGCGCGGCGCCGCGGTTGCGGTCCTCCCAGATCTGGCGGGACAGCCGTCCCGGCGTGGTCATCTCCACGGCCAGGTAGCTCAGCGCCATCAGCCCGATCCCGATCAGGCCGTAGGCCACGGTGGCGCCGATCTCGCGCAGGATGTCATGCATCAGGTGCTCCTCACTTGCCCGATCCCGAGCCGCCGCCGCGGAAGGACGCCCCGCCGCGCCGGTTCCAGCCGCTGCTCCCCGGACGCTGCCAGTGCCCGCCGACGTGGGAGGCGTAGCGGCTGTAACCGGCCGACGGGCCGTCGACGGTGATGTCGGACCCGGTGCCGCTCGGCAGCACCCCGACCACCCACTTGCTGTACTGCAGGTACGTGCCGGCGCTGTCGGTGACCCGGTCGAGCGGGCGGAACTTGCGGGTGACCTCGGCGGCGACCAGGGACGGTGGCTTCGGCGAGTGGTACCGGTGGTAGCCGACCGTGCGGTACCGCTTGGCGATCCACTTCTGCGGGTTGGTGGAGAAGTGGGCGACCGCGACGAAGGTCGCGATGATGGCGACCACCACACCCCCGGCGATCCCGGCGTACTTGTAGTTCATCGCCTGCTCACCAGCCTCATCGCGTGCTCACCAGCCGGCTGCGCGTCAACACGACCTCCTTGGTCTGCGGGTAGGCGTGCCAGGTCCGCCATGCGACACCGTCCGGCTCCTGCTCCACCGCGAGCGCGGTGACGGCGTACGGGGAGCCGGGAAAGGTGCCCGTCAGGGCGTCGTCGCGGCCGGACAGGCGAGCACGCAGCTCCTCCACGGCCCCCGCGAACGCCGGGTCGCCGTCATGGACCGTGACCTCGGCGGCGAACTCGTACGACCAGGACGACAGCGCCCGGCGCACGCGGCCGGGCAGCGAACCGCGGCCCGTCAGGCACGCCACCGTCTCGCTGACCGGCCCGGCCAGCACCTGGTGGGAGGCGCCGAGCAGCCGGAGCTCGACCCGCAGGCCCCCGCGCTCCACGGGGAGGACGGCGAGGGCCTCCTGCGGCGCCAGGCCCAGCGCGAACGACAGCATGTGCGCCCCGGTGTCGGCGTACGGGACGTCGAGGTCGGCGAGCATCGCTCAGCCGCCCGGGTAGATCGTGAGGGCGCCGGCGGGCACCGACTCGCCGGTGCTCATCTCCCAGGCGCCGCCGTCCCAGCGTTCGAAGGACAGGTACCTACCGCGAGGGCCTTCGAAGTCGACGTACTCGACGCGGCCGGAGGCGCCGAGGCCGGTCGTGCCCTCGGTGGTGTAGGCCGCCGTGCCGTGCTCGTCGCGGCGGTACTCCACGCCGTCCAGCGTGAGGGTCCGCCCGTCGGGCCGCAGCCCCGCGTCGCGCCCGGTCCACCAGACGACCTCCAGGTCCGGGTCCTCCTCGACCGAGAGCCAGACCTTGACGCCGTCGGCGCCATCGCCGTCCAGGAGATGCTCGCTCCAGGTGAAGCCGCCCTCGCGCAGCCGGATCGACCCGCGCACGAAGTACCGTCCGCCCAGATAGTCGATCATGTCGCCGGCCTTCAGTGACCGGGGGTCGCCACCGGCCTGATCCTCCTGGCCGAACGGATCACGCGGCACCGGAGCCGGCGCCGACCGCGCGTCACCGCCGCGCCGGCCCACCACAATGATCAACACCACGATCACGGCGATCAGCGCGAGCAAGATCAACGCCAGGAGAACGAGGACCGCCGCATTCATGACGAAACCTTCCCACAGGTAACAGCGGTCACATCATTTTGAAACCGGCCACACGCTGTCAAACTGCAGCAGGACGGCGGAACGTACGCCTTCGCCGTAACTCACGATCAAGCAACGGGCCGGAGAACCCGGTGGACGACGAATCCGCTCTGGAAGGATCATCGCGGGATGAAAACCTCGCCCGAGGACATGAACGCGTTCTGGACGGACGAGCGCGAGGAGAGGGCCGCCGCGCCACGCGGCCGACCCGTGTACGACGTCGTCGCGCTGCTCGCCCGCTGTGGCGTCGGCGTGGTGTTCCTGGCCCACGGCTGGCAGAAGATCCAGGTCGGCGTGAACGCGACCGGCCACAACTTCGACGCGATGGGCGTGCCCGCGCCGACGGCGGCGGCCGTCTACTCGACCTTCGTCGAGCTGCTCGGGGGGACGGCTCTCATCCTCGGCGCCGCACTGCCGGTGGCGGGCACGCTGCTCTTCCTGGACATGGCGGGGGCCTTCGTGTTCGTCCACGCCGAGCACGGGGTCTTCCTCGTCGACAAGGGCACGCCCCGGAACGGCTTCGAGCTGGTCCTCGTGCTCGGACTGGCGTCCCTGCTGTTCGCGGCGGGCGGCGGCGGGCGGCTCACCCTGGACCACCGTCTGTTCGGCTGGGGCGGGCCCGGCCGCCCTCCCAGACGCCGCCGGTCACGCTCCGACGAGACCCCGGCGCCCTTGGCGCCCGGCGCCTCCGCAGAGCCGGCGGGCGGCCTGGACGCGTCTGGAGCCTCGACCTCCCCCGGCAGCCTGGACACCCCGGCCACTCGCGGCCGGCGAGGCAGCCGCCGGAAATCGGCCACCTCGCCCTCCCCCGGCGCGCCGGACACGGCCGGCCCAGAGGCGCCAGACCCCTCCGGCGCCCCCCAGCAGCCTGACGCTGGCACGCCGGCCGGACAACCGAAGCGCGGCACGTTGGGCACGTCCCGCGACGTACGCGTCGCCGGGCCCAATCCGGAACAGGAGCCACCGGCCGAGGGCACGCCTCCGAAGGGCACGTCCCGAGCGAGGCCGCGCAAGGGCCCGTCCGCGAAGGGCTCCTGACCCGGCCGTCGTGTTCTGCGGCGTTCATTGAGGCGAGGGATCTTCTCGCCTCAATGAACGGCGCGGAGTGTCGCGTCAGCGGCCTCGGAGCGCGCGGTAGCGCTCGACCAGGGCGGCCGTCGAGCCGTCCAGGTCCGACGTGTCCGCCGTGGCGGCGGTCAGCTGGGGCTCCAGTCGCTTGGCGAGCGCCTTGCCGAGCTCCACGCCCCACTGGTCGTAGGAGTTGATGTCCCAGATCGCGCCCTGGACGAACACCTTCTGCTCGTACAGCGCGATCAGCTGACCCAGCACCGACGGCGTCAGCGAATCGGCCAGGATCGTCGTCGTCGGACGGTTGCCGGGGAAGGTGCGGTGCGGCACCTGCGCGGCGGGGATCCCCTCCGCGGCGACCTCCTCGGCCGTCTTGCCGAAGGCCAGCGCCTGACCCTGCGCGAACAGGTTCGCGATCAGCAGGTCGTGCTGGTCGGCGAGCTCTCCGAGCTCCTCCACCGGCCGGGCGAACCCGATGAGGTCGGCCGGCACGAGCTTCGTGCCCTGGTGCAGCAGCTGGTAGTAGGCGTGCTGGCCGTTCGTGCCCGGTGTGCCCCACACGATCGGGCCGGTCTCCCAGCTCACCGGCTCGCCCTCGCGGGTCACCGACTTGCCGTTGGACTCCATGTCGAGCTGCTGCAGGTAGTCGGTGAACCGGGACAGATAGTGGCTGTACGGCAGCACCGCGTGGGTCTGCGCGTCGTGGAAGTCGTCGTACCAGATGCCGAGCAGGCCCAGCAGGAGCGGCACGTTGCGCTCCGGCGGCGCCGTACGGAAGTGCTCGTCGATCAGGTGGAAGCCGTCGAGGAACTCACGGAACCGCTCCGGCCCGATGGCGATCATCAGGGACAGGCCGATGGCCGAGTCGACGGAGTACCGGCCGCCCACCCAGTCCCAGAACTCGAACATGTTGGCCGTGTCGATACCGAACTTGGCGACCTGCTCGGCGTTGGTGGACACCGCCACGAAGTGGTGCGCCACAGCCGACTCATCGCCCAGCTCCGACAGCAGCCACCGGCGCGCCGACGTGGCGTTCGTGATCGTCTCGACCGTCGTGAAGGTCTTGGAGGACACGATGAAGAGCGTCTCGGCCGGGTCGAGGTCGCGGATGTTCTCGTGCAGGTCGGCGCCGTCGACGTTCGAGACGAAGCGGGCCTGGATCGACCGGTCGGTGAACGGCTTCAGGGCCTCGTACGCCATCTTCGGGCCGAGGTCGGAGCCGCCGATGCCGATGTTGACGACCGTGCGGATCGGCTTGCCGGTGAACCCCTTCCACTCCCCCGACCGGACCCGCTCGGCGAAGGCGGCCATCTTGTCCAGCACCGCGTGCACGGCCGGGACGACGTTCTCCCCGTCCACCTCGATGCGCGTGTCCCGCGGGGAGCGCAGCGCGAGGTGCAGCACCGCGCGGCCCTCGGTCACGTTGATCTTCTCACCGCGGAACATCGCGTCGCGCAGCTCGGCGACCCCGCGCGCCTCCGCTAGCGCGTGCAGCAGGCGGAGCGTCTCGTCGGTGATCAGATGCCGTGAGTAGTCGATATAGAGGTCGCCGACCTCAAGTGCGTATCGGCGGCCTCGGTCGGGGTCGGACGCGAACAGCTCGCGCAGTGGCGGCTCGCCGAGCTCCCGGTGATGCTGCCGCAGCGCCCGCCACTGTTCCGTCTGATCCACCCGAACACGGTCGGACATCATTGCCTCCCCTTCATCGGATCCAGCCGAGCACTCTTGAGCGGGTGCCCTCTCCACGACCATCCAACCAGGGCCCGCGTCTCACGGACCGTTCCTAAAAGCTGAGCATGAGTTGCGGGTGCTCAGCCGGGCGCTCCGAACGGTGTTGGGCGTCCTGGTTCCCCGCGTTCGCTCCGCGTCCGGGCGGCACGGATCGTGTCCGTGGTCTGGGGGCGCGGGGGCTGGGTTCCTCACGCCGTGGGGCACCTGGTGCGGCCTGGACGGTCCGATGCCCCTGCTCATCGCTCTGGTGAGCAGGGGGCGGTGTCGTCCGTCGCCGGATCGGGTGTCCCAGGGCGCGTCGTCCGATCGCCACCGCTGCCGCCTGATGGCCGGTGACGGGGCGTCGCTTGGTGGTGAGTGGGCGTTTCCAGTGTTGGGCGCCCCATTTGGAGGTGTAGGCGGGGTCGACGGCGATGATGGTGATGCCGAGTTCGGTCGCCATCGCCACCAGCCTGTTGCGCAGCCTGGCCACGGGCATGCCGGAGATCAGGTTGCGGAACCGTTTGCGGCGGCCGTGTTTCTCCCGGCTCGTCTCCGCTTGGAAGTCCAGGTCTTCGATCGCGATGGCCAGGCCATGTCGTTTAGCCCAGTGCAGCAGGCCGATGAGGGCGTGCCGGACCTGGGCGTCGCGGTGGCTGGCGGTGCCGGTCAGGTCGTACTCGAATCGTCGCGGATCACCGACGGGGTTGCCGTACTCGTCGAGTCTCCAGGCGGCCAGGTGGTCGGCGTTGGTGTCCACGCCGATCAGAGCCCCGGCCCGGGCGGTTTCCAGGGGGACGGTCTTGGCCGGTGGGATGGTCCAGGAGGCGGTCAGGTACCAGCGCCCGCGCTGAACGTCCTCGCAGATGCGGTAGGCCACCGCCCGGTTGGCGCTCACCCGGTCACGCCACTGGTCGCCCCGATGCGGGAACGACACCTTCGCGGCCAGGACGTACCGGCCGTGCCCGGCGTTGGCCAGGTGCGCCAACGGGCACCGGGAGCTTGATGGAGACCTCGCCCTCGGGCGTGACGCGGATCGTCTCATTCCCATACCGCTTGCCCGACTCGCCGTCAGCGGCCAGGAACCGGCGCCCGGCCTGCCACTTTTCACGCCATTCAGCCTTGGTGAGCTCGGCGGCGTCCAGGTTGTGCCGGGTGCGCAAAAGCTTCTTGCCACCCCGCACGATACGAACGCGCCCGGCCTGGTGGTCGGCCCGCTGATGCTCGAGCCGATCCTGGAGCAGGTGCAGCCGCCGGGTCTTGGCGAACCACTCCTGCGCACTGCGGTAGCCGCCGGGCGCTTTCTTCGTGCCCTTTTCCCCGACCGGCAGGGACAGGCGGTGCGTGATCATGGCCACCGCTGCTTCGAGGTCGCGGATGTGGGCGAGTTGGCTGCGACGTGCCAGCGCCCACTGGTCATGTGTGGCCTTGGTGATCGAACCCGCCCACCGCGAGGAGGCGTCGACGGTTATTGCCCGCTTACGGTCCGCCCACTGGCCGGTGTCGTGATCCAGCCCAGCCGCACACCGCGCTTTCAGATCTCCGGAGGCCAGCGATCCAAGGTGGTCACCCACGAGCCGCAGCACCTTCTCGTCCTGTGGCGTCAGACCCTTGAGCCGGTCACGTATCGCCACGCCCGTCGGCCCCAGCGCAACGAACGGCGCGGCGAAACCACGGGCAGGGCCACCGGCTGGGGACGGAGCGGGACGCGAGGCTGAACGCACGTTCGAACGTTAGCGGCACCCTGACCGCAACGTCAACTCAGGGTAATCATTTGAATCCAATGCGTTAGTAGAAGTGTTTTCATCGCATGCGGCCGATGCCAGCGGGATGCCCTCCCGGGCCGACAGAACCGCATTCCCGATACCGCCCACGCTCCCTCGTATCCCCAGATTCGCTCCGGACGGCCAGGGCACTCAATCGTTCTTTTGCACACTTATACGACCTTGGAGACGAACTGGTCGCTACCCCGACAGGGGCCAGGGGCGCCCGGTTCGTGGGAGTCCGCCGCTGTTCAGGGCACGCGGGCCGTCCATTCCACGGTGCCGAACTTCTCGGCCACCCTCTTCTCGGCCGCGCGCAGCTCATCGGCGGTGATCCGGTCGTCGGTCAGCCCGTACCTGCCGCCGAAGTGCGCGATCATCCGGTCGATGATCTCCGATCGGGGCAGTCCGGTCTGGCGCCGCAGCGGGTCGACGCGCTTCTTCGCGCTGGCGATGCCCTTGTCCGACAGCTTCTCCCGGCCGATCCGCAGCACCTGCAGCATCTTGTCCGCGTCGATGTCGTACGACATGGTCACGTGGTGCAGGACCGCGCCCGCGCTGAGCCTCTTCTGCGCGGCACCGGCGATCTTCCCCTGGTCGGAGGTGATGTCGTTGAGCGGCTGGTACCACGCCCTGATGCCGAGCTCGCCGAGCGCGCCCAGCACCCAGTCGTCGAGGAAGGCGTAGCTGTCGGCGAAGGTCATCCCCTGGACGAGCGCGTCGGGGGCGTACAGCGAGTAGGTGATCGTGTTGCCGGGCTCGATGAACATCGCCCCACCGCCGCTGATCCGGCGGACGACGGTCACGCCGTGACGCCGCGCGGCGTCGGCGTCCACCTCGTTGCGCAGTGACTGGAAGCTGCCGATCACCACCGCCGGGGCCGCCCACTCCCAGACCCGCAGCGTCGGCGGCCGGCGCCCGGCCGCCACCTCCTCGGTGAGCACCTCGTCGAGGGCCATGTGCAGGGCCGGGTCCTGCGGCTCCTCGTGGATCAGCCGCCAGTCGTAGTCGCGCCAGTCGGCCGCGTCCGTCAGCGCCCGGCGTACGGCGATCCCGACCGCCTCCGTGGTGAACCCGAACATCGTGGTCCCGGCGGGCAGCCGCGCGTCGATGCGGGCGGCGATGTCCCGCGCCTCCAGGTGGACCGGCAGCCCGGCGAGGGTGTCGTCGATCGCGTCCAGGGCCTCGTCCGGTTCGAGGAAGAAGTCGCCGCTGACCCGGGCGTTCCGCAGTCGTCCGTCCTCGACGTCGAAGTCGACGACCACGAGCTTGCCGCCCGGCACCTTGTACTCACCGTGCATCCTGGCCCACCTGCCCTGACCGTTACCGCCGGGCCGCGCCCCGATGCGCGATCCCGGTGGTCATCAACCGCGCGGCCCCGGCGTGGATTCCTGGCTCATCGGCCGGGCGCGGCGTGGAGGCCGTCCAGGACGATCCGCAGATTGCGCCACCACTGGTCCGCACCCGCCCGCAGGCCGACCGTGCGGGTGGAGGTGGTCACCGAGGCGAGCACGAAGGCGACGTCCTCCCAGGGCACGTCCGGGCGCAGAACGCCGGCCCCATGGGCGTGCGCGACGAGCAGGCGGACGTACTCGCGCATCCGGGCGAGCTGTGGATCCAGCGCGAGGCCGCACTCTCCGCCGAGCGCGTCGTTCACGCCGCAGCTCGCGGCGCGCAGCTGGACGTACGCGGTGGCGAAGTCGGTGAAGCCGCGCCACGGATCGGGGTCGTCCATCGCCCGGCGGGCCACCGACGCCATCTCGTCCAGGAGCTCGGCCAGCACCGCTTCCAGCAGTGCCTCCCGCGACGGGAGCCGGCGGTAGAAGGTGCCGATGCCGACGCCGGCCCGGCGTGCGATCTCGTGCGCGGTGACGTCGACGCCGACCTCCGCGACCGCCGCATGGGCCGCCGTCACCAGCCGCTCCACGTTGCGCCGCGCGTCGGCCCTCGGCCGGCGCCCCGTGCCGCCGGCCGGCAACCGGTCCACCGCGTTCACGCGGCTCACTCCAGCAATAAGTGGACGGACGACGTCCGCTTATCGTACGCCCCCGACCCTAAGCGGACTTATCGCGTCCGGTTAGGATCGGGAGGGATATCGATGGACAGCATCCGCGTCGGCATCATCGGGGCGAGCCCGGAGCGAGGGTGGGCGGCCGCCGCGCACGTCCCCGCGCTGCGGGCGCTTCCGCAGTACGAGCTCACCGCCGTCGGCACGAGCCGCCCGGAGAGCGCCCTGGAGGCGGCCCGCGCGTTCGGCGCGGCGCACGCGTTCACCGACGCCCGCAGCCTGGCCGAGCACCCCGAGGTCGACCTGGTCGTCGTGACCGTCAAGGTGCCCGCCCACGCCGAGCTCGTCGGAGCGGCGCTGGCGGCGGGCAAGCACGTCTACTGCGAATGGCCGCTCGCGCTGACCACCGAGGAGGCGGAGCACCTCGCGGCCTCGGCGCGGACCGCCGGCGTGCACGACGCGATCGGACTGCAGGCGAGGTACGCCCCGGCGATCTCCTACGCCCGCGAGCTGATCGCGGAGGGGTACGTCGGCCGCGTCACGTCCGTGCACGCCCACGGCGTTCGGGGCAAGGGCGCCGCCGGCGGGATCCCCGTCTGGGCGGCCTACACGCTCGATCAGACCAACGGTGCGGGCCTGCTCGAGGTCGCCGGAGGGCACGCCCTCGACGCCCTGGAGTACCTGGCCGGCGACTTCGCCGAGCTCTCGGCCGCCCTGGCGGTCCAGCGCTCGCGGTTCACCGTCGCCGAGACCGGGGACGAGGTGACCTCGACCAGCCCGGACCAGGTGCTCCTGCACGGCGTCCTCACCGGCGGGGCGATGGCCTCGGCCCACCTGGAGGACGCCCGAGTGGGCGACAACCGGACCGTCCTGGAGATCGCCGGCACCGAGGGCGACCTGACCGTCGTCTCGGCGGGCGACTGGCGGTCCGCCCAGATCCAGATCTCCGAACCCCGGCTGCGCGGCACCCAGAAGGTCGGCGTTCCGTACCAGGACCTGCCCGTGCCGGAGCGCCACCAGAGCGTCCCGGCCGAGATCCCGGCGGAGGCCCGCAACGTCGCGCGGCTCTACGCGGCGCTCGCCGACGACATCCGCGACGGCTCCCGTCGCGTACCGGGGTTCGATCACGGGGTGCGGGTCCACCGACTGCTCGATGTCATCCGGAAGTCGGCGGAGACGGGTGCCAGGCTCATTTACGGCAAGCGATAGATAATCTGCAACGATACCTATTTGCTAGGTTGGGGTCATGACGACGAGCGCACCTTCCCGCACCGTTCCGGACCTGTCCTACCTGCTCATGCACACCGCCCACGTGCTGTCGACCCGGATGAACGCCGCCTTCGAGGAGATCGGGATCACGCCGCGGGCGTACTGCGTGCTGTTCCACGCGCTCGAGGAGGAGCGCACCCAGATCCAGTTGGCCGAGATCTCCGACCTGGACAAGACGACGATGGTCGTGACCGTGGACGAACTGGAGAAGGCCGGGCTCGCGGAGCGCCGGCCGTCGAGCCGGGACCGCCGCGCGCGGATCATCTGGGTCACCGAGGAGGGGAAGGAGGCCGTCGCGAAGGGGACGCGCATCGCCGACCGGGTGCACCGGGAGGCCCTGGAGGCGCTTCCCGAGAACGAGCGAGAGGTGCTCGTCGGCGCACTGACCAGGCTGGCCGAGGGCCACCTGTCGACGCCGGTGGAGTGCGACCGGCCGGTCCGGAGGGCTCGCCAGTCGCGCAACTAAGTCCGTTAAAGATGGTCTACAACAAAACTATCTGCTAGCGTCTCTCTCGGTTGCCCACGAAACCGGGAGACACCATGCACCCCTCTTCCCCTGTCCGCTCGCGTACGGCGGCGCTGATCGCGCTGTGCGCCGGAACACTAATGATCATCTTGGACGGCAGCATCGTGACGGTCGCGCTGCCGGCCATCCAGCGGGACCTGCGCTTCTCGCCCGCGAACCTCACCTGGACCGTCAACGCCTACATGATCGCTTTCGGCGGCCTGCTCCTGCTGGCCGGACGGCTCGGCGACCTGATCGGCCGCAAGCGGGTGTTCGTCACCGGCCTCGTGGTGTTCACGGCCGCGTCGCTGCTGTGCGGCCTCGCGACCGGCCAGGAGATGCTCATAGCCGCCCGGTTCATCCAGGGCATCGGCGGCGCGCTGACCTCCGCCGTGAGCCTCGGGATGATCGTCACGCTGTTCCCCGAGCCGCGCGAACGCGGTAAGGCGATCGGGGCGTTCAGCTTCGTCGGGGCCGCCGGCGCCTCGATCGGCCAGGTCCTCGGCGGCGTCCTCACCGAGGCGATCAACTGGCACTGGATCTTCTTCATCAACCTGCCGATCGGCGTGGCGACGCTCCTCCTGGCGATCCGGGTCCTGCCCGCGGACCGCGGCCTCGGCTTCGCGGCGGGCGCGGACGCCATCGGCGGCCTACTGGTCACCGCGGGGCTGATGCTCACCGTCTACACGATCGTCCAGACGAGCCGCCACGGCTGGGCCGCACCGTCCACGCTGGTCCTCGGCGCGATCTCCGTCGCCCTGCTGGCCGCCTTCGTCCTCCGGCAGGCCACCGCCGCCGCCCCCCTCCTGCCCCTGCGGATGTTCCGGTCGCGGAACGTCTCCGGCGCCAACGTCATCCAGGTCCTGATGGTCTCCGCCCTGTTCGGGTTCCAGATCCTCATCGCGCTGTACCTGCAGAACGTCCAGGGGTACGGCGCCCTCGCCACCGGCCTGGCCCTGCTGCCGGCCGCCGGGATGATCGCGGCCGTCTCCCTCCTCCTCTCCGCGCGGTTGATCGCGCGGTTCGGCGAGCGGACCATGCTGCTCACCGGCCTGGCGCTGCTGGTCGCGGGCATCGGGCTGCTGACGCGACTCCCCGTGCACGCCGACTACGTCGTCGACCTGCTGCCGACGATGCTGCTGGCAGGCGGGTTCGGCCTGGCGATCTCGGCGCTGACCGCCCTCGGCATGTCGGGCGCGCGCCCCGACGACGCAGGCGTCGCCTCCGGGCTGTTCAGCACGACGCAGCAGGTCGGCGGCGCGCTCGGCGTCGCGGTGCTGTCCACGCTGGCGGCCGCGCACACCACCCGGCTCGCGGCGCACGGGCACGACCGGGCGTCCGCGCTGACCGGCGGATTCCAGCTGGCGTTCGGCATCGGCGCGAGCCTGCTCGCCGTCGCCTTCGTCCTCGCCCTGACCGTGTTGCGACGGCCGCGCCGTACGGAGGCCATGACCGCCGACGCCCCGGCCGACCTTCCCGCGGCCGCCGCGCCCACGCACTGAAACCCGATCCACCAAACCCCGACCGCGGAAACAGGAGCACAGATCATGAGCCAGACCGACGACGCCCCGGGCTCGGGCCCCGCCCCCGTCGCGCTGTCCGACGACGCCCTCGTGCGGTTCCTCGCCGATCATCAGTTCGGCGCGCTGGCCACGAACAAGAGCAGCGGTCACCCTCATCTTTCAACGGTGGTGTACGCGTGGGACGAACGGGAGCGCGTCGCCCGGATCAGCACCACGGAGGACCGGCTGAAGGTTCGCCAGTTGCGCAAGGATCCGCGGAGCGCCCTGTACGTGAGCAGTGAGGACCACTGGACGTTCGCCGTCGCCGAGGGCACGGCGGAGCTCTCCCCGGTCACCACCACGCCCGGAGACCCGACGGGACAGGAACTCCTCGGCATGGTCCCGCCCTTGGCGAGCGACGAGGAGCGGGCCGCCTTCCTGAAGCAGATGGTGGCCGACCGGCGGCTGGTGATCCGGCTGCGCGTCGACCGTCTGTACGGCACCGCCCTGGACATCCCGTCCGACTCATCGTCCGGGTGACACCGTCGACGCGCAGGGCGCCGGATTCCGTCCGGCGCCCTGCCGCATACCGGCCGGTATTTCGTTACTTGACCGTTATTCGTAACGCCCTGGTCAGATAGTTAACCCGCAGGTAACTTCCCGCATAAGTGACCGGTTATGTGAACTGGTTCACATGGCGCTCCCCCACGCCTCCGGGAGGAACCGTTGCCCCCTCTCCCCCGCACCCTCCGTACGCTCTGCCTCACCGCCACCGCGATCCTGTCGACCGCCCTCGTCACCGTCCTGTCCGCCCCCGCGAACGCGGACACCGCCGTCGACGCGGCCAAGGCGCTCGCCGCGCCCGGTGTCCCCGGCGCGAACGACTGGTCGTGCCGGCCGACGGCCGCCCATCCTCGCCCGGTGATCCTCGTCCACGGCACGTTCGCCAACGGCAGCGTCAACTGGCTCACCGCGGCACCCGCCCTCGCCGCGCGCGGATACTGCGTCTTCGCCCTCACCTACGGCGAGGTCTCCGGCGTCCCCGTCCTCCGCGCCGTCGCCCCGGTGGCGGACTCGGCGGCGCAGTTGTCGACGTTCGTCACCGGCGTCCTGGCCGCCACGGACTCCGCCCAGGTCGACATCGTCGGGCACTCGCAGGGCGGCATGATGCCGCGCTACTACCTGCGGTTCCTCGGCGGCGCGGCCAAAGTACACACCCTCGTCGGACTGGCCCCCTCCAACCACGGGACCACTCTCGACGGACTCGCGGCCCTCGCCGCGTCCTTCCCCGGCGCGATCGACCTGCTGAACGCCGGCTGCCCGGCCTGCGTCGACCAGATGGTCGGATCCGCCCTGCTGACCAAGCTGAACGCCGGCGGCGACACGGTGCCGGGCGTCTCCTACACCGTGATCGCCACCAAGTACGACGAGGTCGTCACGCCGTACGGCACGCAGTTCCTCAGCGGCTCCGGCGTCCGCAACGTCACCCTGCAGAACCTCTGCCCGGTCGACATCTCCGAGCACGCCGCGATGGCCTTCGACCCGGTCGCCCTCCACGAGGTCGAGAACGCCCTCGACCCCGCCCACGCCACCACGACCACCTGCGCCTCCCACGGCTGACCCGCCACGGGGGCGGGTCAGCCGCCCCCGTGGCCTTCCCTCCGCACGACCCGGAGGACCGCCGTCAGCAGCGTCAGGCCGACGCCGACACCCAGGGCGTGCTCGGCGACCGCCACCCCGGTGTATTCGGCGGTCGTGAAGCCCCCGGGCCGCAGGATCACCATCGGCAGCTTCCAGCCGCTCCACGCGAAGAGCGAGCCCGACGCCGCGAAGGCCAGGGTCGCCGGAACCCACCGCCGGAGCCCGGCGGGCCGCCCCCGCGTGAGCGCCCACACGCTCCAGACACCGAGCAGGGCCCACAGTCCCGAACTGGCGTTCAGCAGCCGTCCGTTGAGATCCCACTGATCGCGATGGGCCGGGTCGAGGCCCAGCGTCCCGCCCACGCCCCAGAAGCACCAGAGCACGCCCAGCCCGGCGGTCACGGCGAGCGCCACCGTGACGAGCGGCGGCGCCCCCGCTTCGGCGCCTCGCAGCCGGCCGAGGAAGGCACGCGGCCATCGCTCCCGCAGATAGATCGGCAGGGCCACGGCGAGTCCGACGGCCATCCCCGCGAACCCGATCGCGATGAGCGCGGTCTCCCACTGCGGCGCCGGATCGGACCCGTCCTGCCCGCCGCCCAGGTCGGCCCCGAACGCGCCGAGGAGGCCCTTGGCCACCATGTAAGGGATCATGGGGACGAGGAAGCCCGCACCCACCCACGCGAAGAAGACCACCGGAACGGCCGGCAGCCGGCGCCCCCACCGCTGGGCCAGCGCCAGCCCGAGTCCGACCCCGGTCGTCGCCATCGCGACGGTGACGGTGTTCAGCGCCACCCAGCCGCCGGTGCCGAAACCCTCCGGGGCCCGGCCGATGAACGCCGCGACGATCCAGATGACCTTGACGATCAGGTACGACCCCATGCTGAGCGCCGCGCC
Organism: Actinoallomurus vinaceus; assembly: GCF_039542055.1. NCBI lineage: Bacteria > Bacillati > Actinomycetota > Actinomycetes > Streptosporangiales > Thermomonosporaceae > Actinoallomurus > Actinoallomurus vinaceus. The sequence continues at coordinate 48,250 of NZ_BAABHK010000006.1, read as the reverse complement.
GTAACCGGCGATCCTGCGCGCGGCGCTCCAGCGCGCGCCCACGCCCTCCAGCGATCCCGCCGAATCTCTCACCATCTGAAGCAGCACTCCACGTCGAGCCGATGTGACCCTGGCGAGCCTTCCGGAGACGCCGATCGCACAGGACCCTCCGCGGTGTGAACCGCCCGTGATCCGTCTCCCCTCCGCGGGGGAGGGGCCGGGCGTTCCGCCGCGGGACTGCGGCGGAACGCCCTCACGGTCAGGCCCTGAGGCCGATCGCCTCGGCCAGGTGACGCGGGACCTCGGCGTACGAGTCGAACTCCATCGAGTAGCTCCCCCGTCCCGAGGTCCGGCTACGGAGATCACCGACGTAGCCGAACATCTCCGACAGCGGCACCAGCCCCCGAACGATCCGGGCACCGGACCGCTCGTCCATGGCCTGGATGTGGCCACGGCGCGCGTTCAGGTCACCGATCACCTCGCCCGTGTAGTCGTCGGGCGTGGTGACCTCGACCGCCATGACCGGCTCGAGGAGCACAGGCATGGCCCGGCGGGCGGCCTCCTTGAACGCGTGGAAGGCGGCCTGACGGAACGCGAGCTCGGAGGAGTCCTGCTCGTGGAAGGCGCCGTCGAGGAGCGTGACGCGCACGCCCGTCATCTCGTAGCCGGCCACGACGCCGAACCGCATCGCGTCCTGGCAGCCGGCGTCCACCGCGGGGATGAACTCCTTCGGGACACGCCCACCGGTGACCGCGTTCACGAACTCGTAGCCGTCCGCGATCGGTTCGATGGAGAGCTGGACCTTGGCGAACTGCCCCTTGCCTCCCGTCTGCTTCTTGTGCGTGTACTCGACCTTCTCGGCCGGCCTGCGGATGGTCTCCCGGTAGGCGACCCGCGGCCGGCCGACCGTCGTCTCGACGCCGAAATCGCGTTTCAGCCGGTCGACGACGATCGACAGGTGAAGCTCGCCCATCCCGCCGATGACGGTCTGGCCGGTCTCCTCCCCGGTCCGTACGGTGAAGGACGGGTCCTCCTCCGCAAGCCGCTGTGCCGCCAGCCGGAGTCTCTCCTGGTCGCGCCGGGCCACGGCCTCGATGGCCACCTCGAGGACCGGGTCCGGGAAGTCCATGGACGCCAGGACCACCGGGTTCCGGCCGTCGCACAGCGTCTCGCCGGTCGTGGTGTCCTTCAGCCCCATGACGGCGACGATGTCACCGGCACCCGCGGACTCCAGCTCCAGCCGCTTGTCGGCGTGCATCCGGTAGAGCTTGCCGACCCGCTCCTTCCTGCCCTTGACGGAGTTGAGCACCGTGGTGCCCGGCTCGAGGCGGCCGGCGTAGACCCGGACGAAGGCCAGCCTGCCGAGGTGCACATCGGTGAGGATCTTGAACACCAGCGCGGCCAGCGGCTCGTCCTCCAGCGACCTGACGGCGACTCCCCGCCCGGCGTCGACGGCCTCGACGTCCAGCGGGGACGGCAGGTACCGGATGACCGCGTCGAGCAGCGGCTGCACGCCCTTGTTCTTGAAGGCCGTGCCGCAGAGCACCGGTGTGACCGTGACGCCCGCCGATCCGCCGGACGCGATCGTGATCCGCCGGATCGCCGCGTGCAGCAGTTCCTCGGGCGGTTCGACGCCGTCCGCGTAGAGCCGCATGACCTCCTCGTCGTACTCGGCGACCGTCTCCAGCAGTCGGGCGCGCCACTCGCGGGCGGCCGCGCGATGTGCGTCCGGAACGTCGACGAGGTCGTACGCCTCGCCGAGGCGCGCCTCGGTGGACCAGACGTACGCCTTCATCCGGACGAGGTCGATGACGCCGGTGAAGCCGTCCTCGGCCCCGATCGGCAACTGGACGACCAGTGGCACCGCCCCGAGCCGATCGGCGATCATGCCGACGCATCGGTGGAAGTCCCCGCCGGTACGGTCGAGTTTGTTGACGAAGCAGATCCGCGGCACGCCGTACCTGTCGGCCTGACGCCAGACGGTCTCGGACTGCGGCTCCACGCCGGCGACCCCGTCGAAGACCGCCACGGCACCGTCGAGCACCCGCAGGCAGCGCTCCACCTCGACGGTGAAGTCGACGTGCCCGGGAGTGTCGATGATGTTGATCAGGTGATCGGTGCCGTCGAGCGCCCAGTGACAGGTGGTCGCGGCGGACGTGATCGTGATGCCGCGCTCTCTCTCCTGATCCAGATAGTCCATTGTCGTATTACCGTCATGGACCTCTCCGACTTTGTAGGAGACACCGGTGTAGTAAAGAATGCGCTCGGTGGTCGTCGTCTTGCCCGCGTCGATGTGGGCCACGATCCCGATGTTGCGAACCTTGGCCAGATCCAGACGAGTGGTGGTGGCCATGAGCTGCGTCCTTTCTGCGCTGGGATGAGATGCGACGACCGGTCGTACCGGGTCATGAGTATGAACGCGTCGCCCAGAAAGTGCATCCGATTTTCGGCGGCGCGCCGCCGGCCACGCCGCTTCGGCCGGGGCGACTCAGCGCGATTAACCAATTGAATGCGCTGCCGAATGAGCCAGGTCTTCCGCAGGGTCCGGAAATGGCGCGTGGCCGTTAAATTGCTCACGGGAACGCCGGACGTCGGTACGAGCCACCACCGAAGTACGATGTCCGTCGAAGTTTGACAACCATCGTACTTCCGGCTTGAGTTGGGTCATCACGACCTCACGGAAGGACGACACGATGACCAGGACGGTGCTGTTCCACGAGCTCGGCGGGCCCGAGGTGATGCGGCTGGAGCACGTCGAGGTTGGTGAGCCGGGGCCGGGCGAGGTGCGGATCCGGGTGGACGCGATCGGCCTGAACAGGGCGGAAGTGCTGTTCCGCACCGGCCACTACATCGAGCCGGTGAAGCGGTTCCCCGCGAGATTGGGCACCGAGGCCGCCGGCGTGATCGAGGCGGTCGGCGAGGGCGTCACCCGGCTCCGGCCCGGGCAGCCGGTCAGCACCGTGCCCGCGTTCTCGCAGAACGACTACGGGGTCTACGCCGAGCGGGCGATCGTGCCCGCGGCGGCGGTCGTACGCCGACCGGAGGGGCTCGGCGCGGTCGAGGGCGCGGCGGTGTGGATGCCGTACGTCACGGCGTACGGCGCATTGGTGGAGGTCGGCGGGATGCGCCCCGGGGACACGGTGGTCCTGAACGCCGCGTCCAGCAGCGTGGGGCTGGCCGCCATCCGCGTCGCCGACCGCGTCGGCGCCACGCCGATCGCCCTCACCCGCACCGCCGCCAAGAAGGAGGCGCTGCTGAAGGAGGGCGCGGCGGAGGTGATCGTCACCGAGTCGGAGGACGTGGCCGAACGGGTGCTGGCCGCGACCGGCGGACGGGGCGCCGAATTCGTCTTCGACGCGGTCGCCGGTTCCGGGGTGACGGAGCTGGCCAAGGTGGTCGCCGACGATGGCACGCTCCTGGTGTACGGCGCGCTGAGCGGCGAGCCGACCCCCTTTCCGGGGATCGATCTCGGCATGCCGGCGCTGAACATGCGCACCTACACCCTGCATGAGACGACGAGACGGCCGGAGCGGCTGCGCCGGGCGGAGGCCTTCGTGGCCTCTGGGCTGCGTTCGGGCGCCTTCCGGCCCGTCGTGGACCGCACCTTCGACCTGGAGCGGATCGTGGACGCCCACCGGCACCTGGAGTCGAACACCCAGGTCGGCAAGGTCGTCGTCACCGTCGCACACTGACCGCCGAGTCCGGCCGGGGGCCGGGCGGATCGCCCGCGCCGGCTATTCGCGACCGCGCAGTCCGTCGAGGACGACGTGCAGCAGGTGCCGGGCGCGGGTGTCCCATTCGGCCTGCTCGAGGCGGGTCAGGTAGCCGATGAGGAGGATGACGTCGCGGGCGTCGATGTCAGGGCGGATGGTCCCGTCGGCCTTGCCGGCGTCGAGGAACGTGGTCAGCGCGTCACCGATCGGGCCGAGGCTGTGTGCGGAGAGGTCCTGCCACACCGATGCCTCGACGGCGGCGAACACTCCCCGCTTGACCTGCGCGTAGTCGACCACCCGGTCGAACCAGCGTGCCAGCGCGGTGAGCGGCTCGTGCTCGGCGAGGAGCGCCGGCGCCGCCGCCACGAGTTCGCCGACGTCCTCCCGGTAGACCTCGGCGAGCAGATCCTCGCGGGTCGGAAAGTGGCGGTAGAGGGTGCCCTGACCGACGCCCGCCTGCTTGGCGATCGCGTTGAGCTTCACCTCCTCCGCGTTCGCGATGACCTCTCGTGCGGCCCGGATGATGCGCGCGCGGTTGTCGGCCGCGTCGGCCCGGCGGCGGGTTGAGTCCATCGTTCCCCTGATCGGCGGCTGGCTAAGCGGACACGTGTCCGGTAGTGTTTCGAGCTATACGGACACGTGTCCACTTTACTGTGAAGGGGTCCCTCATGACAGCCATCAGCGGCAAGGTCGTCGCCATCACCGGAGCGAGCAGCGGCATCGGCGAGGCCACGGCGCGCCTGCTCGCCGAGCGCGGCGCGGCCGTCGTCCTCGGCGCGCGCCGCACCGAACGCCTCGACGAACTCGCCCAGGACATCCGCGACCGCGGCGGGCGTGCCATCGCCTGCGCCACGGACGTCGCCCGCCCCGAGGACCTCGAACGACTCGTCGACCGGGCCGTGGCGGAGTTCGGCCGGCTCGACGTGCTGGTGAGCAACGCCGGCATCGCCAAGATCGGCCCCATGGCCGACCTCGACGTCGAGGGCTGGTCCGCGATGATCGATGTCAACCTGCGCGGCGTGCTCCACGGCATCGCCGCCGCTCTGCCGGTGTTCCGCCGGCAGGGCCGAGGCCACCTGGTGACCACGGTGTCGACGTCCGGTCTGAAGATCGTCCCCACCCAGGCGGTCTACGCCGCGACCAAGAACGCCGTCCGCACCTTCCTGGAAGGACTGCGGCAGGAGTCGACCGACGGCGTGCTGCGGACGACCGCGGTGTCGCCGGGCTTCGTCCGCACCGAACTCACCGACTCCATGGACAACGCTCACGTCCGCGAACAGATCCGCCGCACCATGGACGAACTCGCCATCGCGCCGGAAGCCGTCGCTCGCGCCATCGCCTTCGCCATCGAACAGCCCCACGACGTCGAAATCGGCGAGATCACCATCCGCCCGACCGTCCAGGGCTGACTAGTGTCGGCGGGCTTCGCGGAGTGTCCGGCCGGGCCGGCCAGGGGGCGACGATGACGTCGGCGGGCCGTCATCGCGGCGGGAGCTTCCAGCCCCGCCTGAACGGCGCCTTTCGGCTGGGGAAGTGCGCTTGTTCCTGAAGTGCCGGCGCGGGCGTCGGTGCCGCGAGGATAAGGCGGCTGCCGACCGCTGCGGCGGCGAGGGCACAGATAGAGATAGACGTGGGCGTTTGATCCGTACCGAGTTGTCCTGAACCGGCCAGGTGGTTCGGATTCCACGCTTGGGTAACGCATGAGAATCTGGCGACGCGCGGCCAAGTCACTCTCAGTGCAGAGCGCGACGCCGTGCGTACCAGGAAGCGGGATGAGCGGAAACGCCGTCCGGGCAGGGGATGCCGCCAGGGGGAAGCCAATGGCGCGTGTAGGTCCAGGCAGTTTCATCCAATCGGACTTCCGATCAGGTGGGCACGGCAACTTCGAAGCGGTGATCGTCACCGGCACCGATCTATGGCACTGGTGGCGCGACAACTCCACCGACGTCCAGCCATGGCAGCGTGGCCAGCCGATCGCAGAGAATGTCGCCTTCCCGGCCGCCATGATCCAGTCGGACTACCGATCCGACGATCACGGTAACTTCGAGGTCGTCGTCCCGCTACGGCAGCCAGATGGCCGTGTCCGGCTATGGCACTTTTGGCACGACAACGGCAGCGTAACCAACCCGTGGCAGCGCGGCCAGCCGGTGACCGGAGACCTCGATGACGTGGCAGGGCCGCCCGCCATGATCCAGTCGGACTACCGATCCGACGATCACGGTAACTTCGAGGTCGTCGTCCCGCTACGGCAGCCGGACGGCCGTGTCCGGCTATGGCACTTTTGGCACGACAACGGCAGCGTAACCAACCCGTGGCAGCGCGGCCAGCCGGTGACGCCCTTGGGCTCGGAGGTTACCGATGGCGCTGCTTTGATCCAGTCGGATTATTTGTCTGATGGTCACGGTAACTTCGAGGTAGTCGTCCCGCTGCGTGTCTACGTTTCCCGCAGCAGCTTCCACACCGCCGCTTATCACTTCTGGCACGACAACAGCGACGTCAATAACCCCTGGCAGCCGTCCCTTCAAACGGCGAGGCCGTCCATCACCGGCGATTTGGATGTCGTCGGCTCACTCTCCTTGATCCAGTCGGATTTTCGTTCCGATGGTCACGGAAATTTCGAGATGACTGCGCCAGTGCGCCTGGCAAACGACAGGACCGGATTGCAGCACTTCTGGCGCGATAACAGCAAACACGGCGAGCAGCAGTGGCGGGACGGACAGTTCATCACCCAGTCGTGTGGCGGCGCGGGGAGTCTGATCCACAGCGATTACGGCGAAGGTCACCACCGCAACTTCGAGGTGATCATTGACGAGTGCACTGGCGTGACCGTGCATTACTGGCACGCCAATGACAACACTGACTATCCTTGGGTGCGCCGTACTCGCTTCAACAACACTGTTGACATTCCTCGGCTCGGATCAGCGGCGACAAAGATCGCTCAACTAACCGGAGAATATGACCGGGAGAACTGGACGGGGCCGCCGGGCGATCCTCCCCATGCCCTCAACCAAACCGAGACCCGCTGGCATATTACAGGTACGGACTTGGGCGTGTCGTTCCAGCATCACGACCGCACCTACTTTCTGTTCGGTGACACCTGGCGTAACTCCTTCACTGGGCCGAATGACGATCTGGATGCAATCGCCTACACCACAGACGCCACCGCCGAGGACGGCTTAGACCTGACGTTCCTGCCGCAACCCCCGCTCGTCCCCGGAATCAGCCAAGGCGGCTTCGAAGTTCCGATCGACGGCCTGAGCTATAACAATGCGATGTATGTGTTCTTCTCCACCGATCACTACCAGGCGCAAGGCCGAGATCTGATGGGAAGAACCGTACTGGCACGCAGTGATGACGACGGGCAGAGCTTCACACTGCTTCACGAGATATCCCGGTCCCATTTCATCAACGTCTCGGTCTCCGTTGTCGACGCTACTGAGCTCGGTTTGGACCAACACGATGGCCCGCAACTCGTGATGTTCGGCAGCGGCCGCTACCGATCCAGCGACGTCTACCTCGCATACAAACCGCTCAACGAGATCGATACTGCGGGTGGATGGTGGTATTACCGTCCGTTTCAGCTCCCGACCGTGGAACTGCAATGGACCGATCGAGAGGAGGATGCGGTGCCGCTGTTTTGCAGCGGAAATGTTGGCGAGCTGTCGGTGCGATGGAACCCGATCATCAAATCCTGGCTGTGCCTCCACAACGAAAACGACGGCATCCAAAACCGAATCCTCGCCCATTGGGCCGCACGCCCTATGGGGCCCTGGAGCGACGCCGGCGTAATCTTCAACCTGGATGACGGGCTCGGCCGGTTCATCCACTCGCCCGGCAGAGACAACACCACCCACTCCTTCATGGAGAACGCCAGCGACAAGTACGGCGATGTGTATGGCCCTTACCAGATCACCCGGTACAGCGAACGGCATGAAACCGCCGTACGGATCTACTTCACAATGTCGACGTGGAATCCCTACCAGTCGATGCTGATGCGCACGGACCTGCCCCTCCGCACGTTCGCCGACTCCCTACACAGCACAAGCCAGACCCTGAGCGCACAGGGCCACGACGCGGACGCTTCGGTGATCAGCGGGCGAGCCGTCCAGAGTTACCAACAGCTTGGCGCCGCCCAATACGACCAAGCCCAGCAGTTGTGGGGCGAGGGCCGTCAGGGCGATGCCGTACGGACGCTGCTGGATCGCGTCGAAGTATACGAGCGCCTGACTGAGATCGACGCGGCTCAGTTTCGCCCGCTGCTGGCCCAGGTACTCATGGATGTCTGCGTGCACCGGCGCATGGAAGACATCCCCATCCCCGAACAAGCCGGACAACGATCCGTACAGATCTACCAAGAACTCACCGGAATCACCGACTACAACCAACTCACCACACTCACACCAAACCGCTACTGGCACCACCCCGGACTCGGAGAAGCCCTCTACTACCTCGCCAACGCCCAATGGGACGCCGGCCACCGCACCGAAGCCACCCAAAACCTCCAAAACCGCATCAAAATCTACGAACGCCTCACCCAAACCGACCCCACAACCTACCGACCACTACTCGCCCAAGTCCTCATGGACATCTGCGTCTACCGGCGAATCGAAGACATCCCCATCCCCGAACAAGCCGGACAACGATCCGTACAGATCTACCAAGAACTCACCGGAATCACCGACTACAACCAACTCACCACACTCACACCAAACCGCTACTGGCACCACCCCGGACTC
>NZ_BAABHK010000006.1:0-39725 GCF_039542055.1 Actinoallomurus vinaceus | reverse complement strand
CGGAGAAGCCCTCTACTACCTCGCCAACGCCCAATGGGACGCCGGCCACCGCACCGAAGCCACCCAAAACCTCCAAAACCGCATCAAAATCTACGAACGCCTCACCCAAACCGACCCCACAACCTACCAGCAGCTTTTGGCGAGGGCGCGGGCCGATCTCGCTGCCTTGTCGTCGCCGTAGTTGGTGTGACGCCTGGTTCGTCCGCGTTCGCACCGTCAAGGGCGACGACAAACAGCCAATGGCGGGAGTTCGCTGCTCTCCGAGGCCGCCATTGTACCGACACAGAGCACTTATTCGGAGGCTGCAGCATTCCTCCGCGATGTCGGGAGCGGCCGACGACGGCGGAGTCCGCGCCCCGGTCACCCGGCTTCGCTGAACGCCTCGCGCAGAAACGACAGTGCCTTCTCGCACTCTTGCTCGAGGGAGCCGCGTTGGCCCGACTCCAGCCAGAAGGTGACGGCGACGCGCATCGCGTCGGTGACGGCATGGGTGAGCACGTGGGCGCGTAGTTCGGCGTCGTGTGTCCGGGGACCATCGGCGAGGAGTGCCGTCACGAAGTGCTCCTGACCTCCGCGCCAGACGAGCTGGAACATCCGCGCCTGGAGCGCCGGCACGGCTTGGACCAGCCGGTATCCCCGCATCTTCCGAGCCGGGTCGCCGGCGGTCAGGCCGGCGAGCATCGCCCGCGCCACGAAGTCGACGTCGCTCTCCCCCGGGCGTCGCTCGGCCAGTGCGTCGCGGGTCGCCTCCCCGGTGTCCTGTCCGCCGAGGAGCACGTCCTCCTTGGCCGGGAAGTACCGGTAGAAGGTCCGTGGCGAGACGTCCGCCGCTGCCGCGATCTCCTCCACGGACACGGCGTCATAACCCTTCTCCTCGAAGAGGCGTAGGGCGACATCGATGATCGCGTCCTGGGTGCGCCTCCTCTTGCGTGCGCGCAGACCCTCCGCGTTGCCGGCCGTCACGCCGCCCAGCGTAGCCCTTGGCCTGACACGGACGCCAAATGGCAGAGTTGCCAATTGACAGATGTGCCACTAATCTCCGGAGCATGCAGCTCACAGAGGTGATCGACCGGTTCCACCAGGCGTACAGCGACCACGACATCGATGGCTTGCTGGCGTATCTGGCCGAGGACGTGACCATCCAGTTCCCGACCGGCCCGGAGCCGATTCAGGGGAAGGACGGCATCCGGCCGGTCTGGTCGATGGTGTTCGACACCGTCATCCCGGACATCCGGCAAGAAATGCTGTCCACCGTGACGCAGGGCCGAATGGCGGCGTGCGAGTTCATCGAAACCGGCACGCTCACCGTGCCATCCGGCGTGGCCGAGTCGTTGGGTCTGTCATCGGGCGGGCGGCCGTACTCGATGAAGATGGCGTCGTTCTTCCACTTCGACGACGAAGGTCTGATCGAGAGAATCCGCTCCTACTGGGACACCGGGAGCTTCGCCGACCAGATCGGGATCGACATCAGCGTCATCCGATCCCTGCAGACCCGCGCGCACACGGTCTAGATCAGCCGCCCACACCGACACATGCACAGAGGCGCAAGGCTGGATGCCGACCGGGTCGGCATCCAGCCTTGCGCCTCTACTCGGCGTTGGCCGGAGTCCCCCGCGTCAGCAGTGGGGCGAGCGCCTTGACCAGGTTCGCGGCCGCTATCGCATGGCCGCGTGCGTTGCAGTGGACGCGGTCGCCAGCGAAGATGCCGGGGTCGGCGGCAAGGGGATGGCTGTGGTTGTCGACATGGACTCCACCGTGTTCGGCCGCGACCCGGCTGGTGAACGCGTCGAGCCGGTCGAAGCGTTCCGCCATCGGTGCGGCGTAGGGCTCCGGCACGAGGCCGGACCGCGCGAGGTCGAAGAGCCCGATGGTCACCAGCTGTGCTCCCTGCGCGACGAGCGGTCCCACGAGGGAGATCAGCTCGGCTCTGAGACGTTCCTCGTCGAACGACCGTCGGAGAGCGTCATTGCCCCCTGCCGCGACCATCACCAGGTCAGGCCGCAGTTCCAGCGCGATTCGCAACTGGCTGTCGCGGATCTCGGCGGCGCGCAGATCCCGCTCCCCGAGATTGTGATAGTCGAACGACGGGTGTGCGGCCCCGAGCGCCTCGGCAACACGTGCTGCAGCATCCAGATCGCGGTAACCATCCAGTGGCTCCCCTATGCCGGCGGCGACGCTGTCGCCGAGGACGACGAGACGTCGCCATGGCGCAGAGCGCATCAGCGCCGCCGACCCCGTCGGCCAGCGGCAGTACGGATCGTGTGCCTCACGCAGGTGAACGGCGTCGGCCCCCATGATCAGGCTCCCTTCGCGAGGCTGGTCTCGGCCGGCAATGCGGGTATCGGTGTCGTGAGGATGAGGCGGCCGCCGACCGCTGCCGCGGCAAGGCAGGCAAGGGCACAGACGAGGTAGACGTGGGCGAAGTCGGACACGCCGCCGGCTGAGGTGTGGCCAGCGAACAGGGCCGTGAGAACGGCGATGCCAAGCGTGCCCCCGACCTGGGGGGCCGCGATGTTCAAACCGGCGCTGGCCGCGAAACCGGGCGGCGGCTCCCCCTTCGAACGGATGATGGTCATGGGGAGCAGTCCAGCAGCGGGTTCCGGGCATGGTCTGGCGGGTTCGCGACCACATCGGCGTGCTGGATCGGCATCCGGGATCACGTCGTATTCCCGCCAGCTCAGGCGGCCGGAAAGAGGCGATGCTGACGGTGTGCATGACGACGTGGAACGGTGCGTACGGGCTGCTCTTTCCAAGGACGCCCGATTCGACGGCTGGTTCTTCGGCGCCGTGGTCACCACCGGGATCTACTGCAGGCCGAGCTGTCCAGTGGCGCCGCCCAAAGTCGAGAACATGCGCTTCTTTCCCAGCGCCGCCGCGGCACAGTCGGCCGGGTTCCGCGCGTGCAAGCGGTGCCGGCCCGACGCCAGCCCGGGCTCCCCAGAGTGGAATGGACGCGCCGATGTCGTGGCGCGGGCGATGCGCATGATCGCTGATGGGGTCGTCGACCGCGACGGTGTGCCGGGCCTTGCCGCGAAGCTCGGCTACAGCACCCGGCACATCGAACGGCAGCTGCTCGCCGAACTCGGAGCGGGCCCGCTCGCGCTCGCACGGGCCCAGCGGGCCCAGACCGCCCGGCTGCTGATCGAGACGAGCACCCTGCCGATGGCCGACGTCGCCTTCGCCGCCGGGTTCGCCAGCATCCGCATGTTCAACGAGACCGTCCGGGAGGTCTTCGCTCTGACACCGACCCAACTGCGGAACCGCGCCGCCTGCGGACGCCCGGCGGCCGCCGCCCCCGGGGCGTTGCCGCTGCGTCTGCCGTTCCGGGCTCCGCTGTGCCCTGGCAACCTGTTCGGCCGGCTCGCCGCGACCGCCGTACCGAGGGTGGAAGAGTGGCGCGACGGCGCCTACCGCCGCACCCTGCGCCTGCCCCGCGGCCACGGCATCGCCACCCTGCGCCCGCTGCCCGACCACATCGACTGCCGGCTGTCCCTCACCGATCTACGCGACCTCTCCACCGCGATCAGCCGGTGCCGACGCCTGCTCGACCTCGACGCCGACCCGATCGCCGTCGACGACCTACTCCGCGGCGACCCGGTGCTCACCCCCATCGTGGACAAGGACCCCGGCCGCCGGGTACCCCGCACCGTCGACCCGTACGAATTGGCGGTGCGCGCCGTGCTCGGGCAGCGAGTGTCCACCGTAACGGCCCGAATCCGCGCCGCCCGGCTGGTCGCCGCCCACGGCGAGCCGATCACGGACCCCGCCGGCGGCCTCACCCACCTCTTCCCCGATCCGGTGGCGCTGGCGTCGCTGGATCCGGCGGCACTCGCCCTCCCCCAGGCACGCCGCACCACGCTCACCGAACTGATCGCCGCCTTGGCGGCCGGTGAGATCGACCTCAGCGTCGGAGGAGACTGGCAGCGAGCCCGCGCGCGGCTTTCCGCATTGCCGGGGCTCGGGCCCTGGACCGTCGAGACCATCGCGATGCGCGCACTCGGCGACCCTGACGCCTTCGTCCCGACCGATCCCGGAATCCGCGCCGCCGCCCGTGAGCTCGGCCTTCCCGTCACCCCCGCCGCACTCACCCACCGCGCCGCCACCTGGCGGCCATGGCGAGCGTACGCCGTCCAGTATCTCTGGGCCACCGACGATCACTCGGCATTGCCCGGCTGATGCGGGTCAGCGGACCAGCCGGAAGAACGCGCGGACATCGGTGACCAGCAGGTCGGGTGCTTCCATCGCGGCGAAGTGGCCGCCCCGGTCGAACTCCGACCAGTGCACGACATTGTGTTCGCGCTCGGCGATCCGCCGGACCCCGGCGTCACCGGGGAAGACGGCGACGCCGTGCGGCAGCGCCGAGTACTCGGCCACCGCTCCCCAGCCCTTCTGGCCTTCCTTGTAGAGGCGGGCGGCCGAGGCGGCGGTCCCGGTGAACCAGTAGATGCTCACGTCGGTGAGCATCTGGTCGAGGTCCACCGCGTCCTCGGGTAGTTGGCGCGCCGGGTCGGTCCACTCCTTGAACTTCTCCACGATCCACGCCAGCTGCGCCGCGGGCGAGTCGTGCAGCCCGAACGCCAGGGTCTGCGGCCGAGTCGCCTGGATGATCGCGTAACCGGCCCGGTCCTGGTCCTGGTACTGGCCAAGGCGGGCGAGCTCGGCATGGGTGAGCCCGTCGAACTCGGCCGGGTCGCCGGTCGGGAACCCGAGCGCGCCGTTGACGTGCACGCCGGCGACGTTCTGGGGCGCGGCGCGGCCGAGCATCGGCGAGATGACCGAGCCGCTGTCGCCGCCCTGCGCGCCGTATCGCCGGTAGCCGAGCCGGTCCATCAGCTCCGCCCACGCCCGCGCGACCCGCTGCAGGTCCCAGCCGGTCTCGGTGGTGGGACCGGAGAAGCCGAACCCGGGGATCGACGGGGCGACGACGTGGAACGCGTCGGACCGGTCGCCGCCGTGCGCCGCCGGGTCGGTGAGCGGGCCGATGACCTTCATGAACTCGGCGACCGAGCCCGGCCAGCCGTGCGTGAGGATCAGCGGGAGCGCGTCGGGTTCGGGAGAGCGGACATGCAGGAAGTGGATGTTCTGGCCGTCGATCTCGGTGGTGAACTGCGGGTACTCGTTGAGCGCCGCCTCCTGCCTCCGCCAGTCGTAGGCCGTCCGCCAGTACTCGGCCAGCTCCTTGGCGTACGAGGACGGGACGCCGTACGACCAGCCGGTGCCGGGCAGTTCGTCCGGCCAGCGGGTGCGGGCCAGCCGGTCGCGGAGGTCGTCCAGGTCGGCCTGCGGGATGTCGATGCGGAACGGGTCGATTTTCGCCATGCCCAAGACGTTAGGAGCCGCTTAGGACGGGTTCGGTCCTAGGCTGCGGCAAGATTGAAAGCATGTTGGAGACCTCGGCGCGACTCCTCAGACTGCTGTCCCTCCTGCAGACCCACCGGGACTGGTCCGGCGCGGAACTGGCAGAGCGGCTCGGCGTCACGACGCGGACCGTACGGCGGGATGTGGACCGGCTGCGGGAACTGGGCTATCCCGTGCACGCCACGGCCGGCGCGCCGGGTTACCGGCTGGGCGCCGGGTCCGACCTGCCCCCGCTGCTGCTCGATGACGACGAGGCGGTCGCGGTCGCGGTGGGGCTGAGGACGGCCGCCGGGGGCACGGTCGCCGGGATCGAGGAGACGTCCGTACGGGCGCTCGCGAAGCTCGAACGGGTGCTGCCCTCACGGCTGCGGCATCGCGTTCACGCGCTGCAGTCGATGACCGTGCCCATGACGGGGGCCGCGGCGCCGGTGGACCCCGAGGTGCTGACCGCCATCGCCGCGGCCTGCCGAGATCATGAAGGACTGCGGTTCGACTACCGGTCGCACCAGGGTGAGGAGAGCCGCCGTTCGGCCGAGCCCCATCGGCTCGTGCATTCGGGGCGCCGGTGGTATCTCGTGGGCTGGGACCTCGACAAGGAGGACTGGCGGACGTATCGGGTCGACCGGCTGCGCCTGAGGACGCCGAACGGGCCGCGCTTCGTCCCCCGGGACCCACCCGACGAGGACCTCGCCGCCTACACCTCCCGGGCGATCTCCAGTGCTCCGTACCGCTATCAGGCGCGCTTCACCATGCACGCCCCGGCGGAGGTCGTGACCGGGCACATGCCGCCGACGGTGGGGACGGTGGAGCCCGTCGACGCGCGGACCTGCGTCCTGCTGTGCGGTGCGAACAACCTCGACGAGATCGTCGTGTGGGTCGCCCTGATGGACATCGGGTTCGAGGTGCACGACCCGCCGGAACTGGTCGAGCGGATCGGCGTCATGGCCGACCGTCTCCGGGCGGCATCAGGAACCACGGGGCAGTGGCGGTCGACCACCCGCGGGCGCTGAGGTCTGCCCCGAAGGGGAGCCGACGTCTCGTCGGCTCCCCTCGTTGACCTGCTGGTTCACGCCTGGACGGCGCTCGGGATCAGCTGCAGCCGCTGGTGGAGCCGCAGCCCTCGCAGACGTAGCAGCTGCCGGCCGGGCGCATCTTCGTGCCGCAGGTGAGGCACAGCGGCGCGTCGGCCGTACGGCCCTGGTGGCTCTCGATCAGCTCGGTCGAGGAGTGCGCGGCCGCGGGCGGCTCGGGCTGCTCCTTGGCCTTCGGCTGCTCGACCGGGACCGACTGGGCGAGCGACTCACGGTCGACGTCCTCCTCCGCGTGGAGGGACGCGGGGTCCTGGCCCGCCGCCTGCGCGGTGCGCTCCTCGGCCGAGAAGATGCCCAGCTCGGCGCGGGTCTCGTACGGCAGGTGGTCGAGGGCCAGGCGACGGAAGATGTAGTCCATCATCGACGTCGCCATGCGGATGTCCGGGTCGTCGGTCATGCCCGCCGGCTCGAACCGCATGTTGGTGAACTTCTCGACCCAGGTCTCCAGCGGCACGCCGTACTGGAGGCTGATGGAGATCGCCATCGAGAAGGCGTCCATCACGCCGGCCAGGGTGGAGCCCTGCTTGCCGAGCTTGAGGAACACCTCGCCGAGCCCGTTGTCGGGGTAGCTCGAGGCCGTCATGTAGCCCTCGGCGCCGCCGACGGAGAACCGGGTGACGGTCGCGGACCGCTGCTTGGGCAGGCGGGTGCGGACCGGGCCGCGCTCGACGACCGGCGCCGGCGCCTCCTCGACCTTCTCCTCGGTCTTCTTCTTCGCCGCCGACAGCGGCTGGCCGACCTTGCAGTTGTCGCGGTAGATCGCGAGCGCCTTCAGGCCGAGCTTCCAGCCCTCGAAGTAGATCTTCTCGACGTCCTCGATCGTCGCCTGCTCCGGCATGTTCACGGTCTTGGAGATCGCGCCGGACAGGAACGGCTGCGTCGCGGCCATCATCCGCACGTGGCCCATCGGGCTGATGGCCCGCTCGCCCATCGCGCAGTCGAAGACCTCGTAGTGCTCGGCGCGCAGGCCGGGCGCGTCGACGACGTGGCCGTGCTCGGCGATGTACTCGACGACCGCCTCGATCTGCTCCTGCTGGTAGCCGAGCTTCTTGAGGGCGCGCGGCACGGTGTTGTTGACGATCTGCATCGAGCCGCCGCCGACCAGCTTCTTGTACTTGACCAGCGCCAGGTCGGGCTCGATGCCCGTCGTGTCGCAGTCCATCATGAGGCCGATCGTGCCGGTGGGCGCGAGCAGCGACGCCTGGGCGTTGCGGTAGCCGTTCCGCTCGCCGAGCTTGAGGCACTGCTGCCACTGCTTGGTGGCCTCGAGGTGGATGGACTTGTCCATCTCGTCGAGCGTGCGGATCTCGTCGTTGGCGACGGCGTGCTTGCGCATGACGCGCTTGTGCGCCTCGGCGTTGCGGGCGTAGCCCTCGTACGTGCCGACCGCGCCGGCCAGCTCGGCGGAGCGCCGGTAGGCCACGCCGGTCATCAGCGAGGTGATCGTGCCCGCGAGCGAGCGCCCGCCCTCGGAGTCGTACGCGTGGCCGGTCGCCATCAGCAGCGCGCCGAGGTTGGCGTAGCCGATGCCGAGCTGCCGGTACGCGCGCGTCGTCTCGCCGATCTTCTCGGTCGGGAAGTCCGCGAACGTGATGGAGATGTCCATCGCGGTGATGATCAGCTCGCAGAGCTTCACGAACCGCGCGACGTCGAAGGTGTTGTCCTCGCCCAGGAACTTCAGCAGGTTGATGCTGGCCAGGTTGCAGGACGAGTTGTCCAGGCTCATGTACTCCGAGCACGGGTTGCTGGCCGTGATGCGCCCGGTCTCGGGGTTGGTGTGCCAGTCGTTGATCGTGTCGTCGTACTGGATGCCCGGGTCCGCGCACGCCCAGGCCGCCTGGGCGAGCTTGCGGAACAGGCCCTTGGCGTCGATCTGCTCGATGGCCTCGCCCGTACGGCGGGCGCGCAGGCCGAAAGAGTCGCCCGACTCGACCGCGCGCATGAACTCGTCGGAGACACGGACGGAGTTGTTGGCATTCTGGTACTGGACGCTGACGATGTCCTTGCCGCCGAGGTCCATGTCGAAGCCGGCGTCGCGCAGGGCGCGGATCTTGTCCTCTTCGCGCGCCTTGGTCTCGATGAACTCCTCGACGTCGGGGTGGTCCACGTCCAGAACGACCATCTTCGCCGCGCGGCGGGTCGCGCCACCGGACTTGATGGTGCCCGCGGAGGCGTCGGCGCCGCGCATGAACGACACCGGGCCGCTCGCGGTGCCGCCGGAGGACAGCAGCTCCTTGCTGGAGCGGATGCGGGAGAGGTTCACACCCGACCCGGAGCCGCCCTTGAAGATCACACCCTCTTCCTTGTACCAGTCCAGGATCGACTCCATCGTGTCGT
Source organism: Actinoallomurus vinaceus (assembly GCF_039542055.1). Taxonomy (NCBI): domain Bacteria; kingdom Bacillati; phylum Actinomycetota; class Actinomycetes; order Streptosporangiales; family Thermomonosporaceae; genus Actinoallomurus; species Actinoallomurus vinaceus. The sequence continues at coordinate 30,939 of NZ_BAABHK010000006.1, read as the reverse complement.
CCACGGACAGGATGAAGCAGGCGCTGACCTGCTGCGGGGAGGCCGTGCCGACGTTGAACCAGACCGGCGAGTTGAAGCTGAACACCTGGTTGACCAGGGCGTGCTTCAGCTCGTGGTCGAAGATCTCGGCGTCCTCGTCGGAGGCGAAGTAGCCGTTCTTGATGCCGGTCTCGGTGTAGACCCCGACGACCCGGTCGACCAGCTGCTTGAGGCTCCACTCGCGCTGCGGGGTGCCCACGGCGCCGCGGAAGTACTTCGACGTGACGATGTTGACCGCGTTGACCGACCAGGACGTGGGGAACTCGACGCCCTTCTGCTCGAAGTTCACCGACCCGTCGCGCCAGTTGGTCATGACGACGTCACGCCGCTCCCACTTGACGTCGTCATACGGGTGGACGCCCGGCCGCGTGAAGATGCGCTCCATCTTCACGCCCTTGCGGCTCGCCTTACCCCGTCGGGCTGAGCCGCTCACCGTCTCTGTCATGACATCCCCCTTCTCGGGCACACCAGGCCCACCTCCAGGATTACCCGTACAGCCCGCGGCGCGGGCGCCGCCCTACGACCGGGCGTCGCCGCCGTTCGCCACGCGCAGCGATTCGATTTCCTTGGCGAAGTCGTCGAGCGTCTCGAACCCCCGGTAGACGGAGGCGAATCGCAGGTACGCGACCTCGTCGAGTTCGCGGAGCGGACCGAGGATCGCCAGCCCGATCTGGTGCGAGGGGATCTCGGCGTTCCCCGTCGCCCGGATCGCCTCCTCGACCCGCTGGCCGAGCATGGCGAGGGCGTCCTCGTTGACGGGACGGCCCTGACACGCCCGGCGCACTCCGGCGATGATCTTGTCCCGGGAGAACGGCTCGGTGACGCCGCTGCGCTTGGCGACCATCATGAGCACCGTCTCCTGGGTGGTGAAGCGACGACCGCACTCCGGGCACGAACGACGGCGCCGGATGGCGGCTCCGTCGTCGGTGACGCGGCTGTCGATGACTCTGCTGTCGGTGTGTCGGCAGAACGGGCAGTGCATGCCTCCGGACTCCTCCCCCTGACAGCGGGTCACGCGCTCACCACGCGAACCTCACCTTGTAACCACAACCTATGGTGAACTACATCCATGTAACTACTAGATGTTGTGGTCCAACCGTAGAGCCCGACCGAGGGCATCGCAACCCGCTTGAGGCACCCGGCGCGAAGAGGCCGCCCACGAGGGGATCCACCGCCTCTACCGGCGTGTCGCGCCCTCCGCCCGGCGCGGCGATCCGCCGCCAGGGCACGCCTCACCTCATTGACCTGCGGCGACGCCGCCGACAGCCGAAACGGTGAAGTGGATCACATTGCGCCGGCGTTCTCGCGCGGGCGCATCCCCGAACCCCAAGCCTGCCATGCCCCGCCCGGGAGCACGACGGCGGCCACCCCCTTCCGAGCGCCGGCCATAGGACGGCGCCCGGCGATCACACCCGCCCTTCACCAACGCGCGGCAAGGAATTATTATCGAACGCATGTACGAACTAAAGACGACATAGCCCGGACCGTAAAATTCCACATTTTTCGAACACCTGTTTGATCATTTCCCGGAGAAGCGATAACGTCGCTCTACGGGAGTGAAATACCGGCGGCCGCACGTCACCGCAGAAGACATCCATCGGAGACACCATGAGCAAGGTTCGGGAAATGCCGGACGGCCCAGGCGACGAGAGCGGACTGACCGTCCGCCAACGCAAGGTGCTGGAGGTGATCAGGGACTCGGTCCAGCGGCGCGGCTACCCGCCGTCGATGCGCGAGATCGGCGAGGCCGTCGGGCTGACCAGCACCTCGAGCGTCTCCCACCAGCTCCGGACACTGCAGCGCAAGGGCTTCCTGCTGCGCGACCCGAACCGGCCGCGCGCGGTGGTCGTCCGCATGCCCGGATCCTCGGCGGTCGCCACCGAGTCCGACCACGAGGCGTACGAGATCACCAACGGCCAGGAGGCCCCGGCGCGCCCCGCCCCCGCGTACGTCCCGCTCGTCGGCCGCATCGCCGCCGGTGGCCCGATCCTCGCCGAGGAGGCCGTCGAGGACGTCTTCGCGCTGCCGAGACAGCTCGTCGGCGAGGGCACGCACTTCCTGCTGAACGTCACCGGTGACTCGATGATCGAGGCCGCCATCGCCGACGGCGACTGGGTCGTCGTGCGTCAGCAGCCCGTCGCGGAGAACGGCGACATCGTGGCCGCGATGATCGACGGCGAGGCCACCGTCAAGACGCTCAAGCGGCGCGACGACAAGGTCTGGCTGATGCCGCACAACCCGGCGTACGACCCCATCCCCGGCGACGACGCCACGATCCTCGGCCGCGTGGTGGCGGTCCTGCGCAAGATGTGATCCCACCCGGGTCGGCGACGTCGCACCGACCCGGGTGGATCCGCCCGTCAGGCGGGCACGATGTTCACGATCTTCGGAGCGCGCACGATGACCTTGCGGACGCCCCGGTCGCCCAGTGCCGCCCGGATCTTCTCCGAGTCCAGGGCCAGCCGCTCCAGGTCGCCCTCGGCGATGTCCGGAGACACCTCCAGACGGTCGCGGACCTTGCCCGCGACCTGTACGACACAGGTGACCGACTCCTGGACCAGCAGCGCCGGCTCGGCCGTCGGCCAGCCCGCCTTGGCCACCGGAGCCGTACGGCCCAGCCGCTCCCACATCTCATCGGCGGTGTACGGCGTGACCAGCGACAGCATGACCGCCAGGGTCTCGGCCGCCTCCCGCACCGCCGGGTCACCGGCCCCGGCGCCCGTGTCGATGGCCTTGCGCGCGGCGGACGTCAGCTCCATCATCCGCGCGATCGCCACGTTGTAGCGGTGCGCCTCGACCAGCCGGGTGACCTCGTCGATCGTCCGGTGCGTCGCCTTGCGCAGCTCGACGTCGCCCGTGGCGGGGTCGGCCCCCGGCGCGGACGTCACGTCGGCGGCCACGCGGAAGACCCGGGCCAGGAACTTCACCGAACCGGACGGGGACACGTCGGCCCAGTCGATGTCGTCCTCCGGCGGCCCCGAGAAGAGCATCGTCAGGCGTACGGCGTCGACGCCGTACTCGGCGATCTGCTCGCCCAGGTCGACCAGGTTGCCGGTCGACTTCGACATCGCCTTGCTGTTCAGGATGACCTGGCCCTGGTTGACCAGCCGCTTGAACGGCTCGGTGAAGTCGACCATCCCCATGTCGTACAGCACCTTGGTGAAGAACCGCGCGTACAGCAGGTGCAGGATGGCGTGCTCGACGCCTCCGGTGTACTGGTCGGCCGGCATCCACCGGCGGACCTGCTCGACGTCGAACGGGCCGTCCTCGTACCCGGGGGAGCAGTACCGCAGGAAGTACCAGGACGAGTCGACGAAGGTGTCCATCGTGTCGGTGTCGCGCTTGGCCGCGCCGCCGCACTTGGGGCAGGTGACGTTCACCCAGTTCTCGGCGGCCGCCAGCGGCGACACGCCCTTCGGCGCCAGGTCGGCGCCGCGCAGGTCGTCCGGCAGGCGCACGGGCAGCTGCTCGTCCGGGACCGGGACCTCGCCGCACGACTCGCAGTGGATGATCGGGATCGGGGTGCCCCAGAACCGCTGCCGGGAGATCAGCCAGTCGCGCAGCCGGTAGTTGACGGAGGCCTTGCCCAGGCCCTTCTCCTCGAGGACCTCGACGATTCGCGGGATGGCGGCGGACTTGGTCAGGCCGTCCAGCGGACCGGAGTTGGTCAGCTCGCCCTCGCCCGGGGTGGCGACCCCGGTCTCGGCCGGGTCCGACTCCCCCGTCTGGACGACGACACGGACCGGCAGGCCGAACCTGCGGGCGAAGTCCAGGTCGCGCTGGTCGTGGGCGGGCACCGCCATGATCGCGCCGTGGCCGTACTCCGCCAGGACGTAGTCGGAGGCCCACACGGGGATGCGCTCGCCGTTCACCGGGTTGATCGCGTAGCGGCCCAGGAAGACGCCGGTCTTCTCCCGGTCGGCGGACAGCCGCTCGATCTCCGACTCACGCCGTACGGCGTCGCGGTAGGCCTCGAACTCGGCGCGCTGCTCCGGCGCGCAGATCTCGTCGGCCAGCGCGGCGTCGGCGGCGACGACGAAGAACGTCGCGCCGTACAGGGTGTCCGGCCGGGTCGTGTAGACGGTGACCGGCTCCGCGCGCCCCTCGATCTGGAACGCCACGTCGGCGCCCTCGGAGCGGCCGATCCAGTTGCGCTGCATCAGCAGCACCCGCTCGGGCCACTCCAGATCCGCCATGTCGGTCAGCAGCCGGTCGGCGTACTCGGTGATCTTGAAGTACCACTGGGTCAGGACGCGCTTCTCGACCACGGCGCCGCACCGCTCGCAGTGCCCGTTGACCACCTGCTCGTTGGCCAGCACCGTCTGGTCCTTGGGGCACCAGTTGACCTGCCCGCCCTTGCGGTACGCCAGGCCGCGCTCGTAGAAGCGCAGGAACAGCCACTGGTTCCAGCGGTAGTACTCCGGGTCGGAGGTGTGCAGCCGGCGCGACCAGTCGAAGGAGATCGCGTACCGCTTGAAAGACTCCGCCTGGGTGTCGATGTTGGTGTACGTCCACTCGGCGGGGTGCGAGTCGCGCTTGATCGCGGCGTTCTCGGCCGGCAGGCCGAAGGAGTCCCAGCCGATGGGGTGCAGGACGTTGTAGCCCTGCTGGAACCAGTAGCGGGCGATGACGTCGCCGATCGCGAACGCCTCGGCGTGACCCATGTGGAGGTCGCCGGAGGGGTACGGGAACATGTCCAGCGCGTACTTGCGAGGCCGGTCATCACCGGGGTCCTCGCTCGCAGCGAAGGGCTTCAGCTCCTCCCACCGGGCGTACCACTTGTCCTGGATCGTCCGTGGGTCGTAGTTCTCGTCGGCGCCTGTCATGGGTTCCTCGTCTGATTCGCACGGCTTCGGCTGGCGGATGAACGCGCCCCTTGCATGAGAACGCCCCTCGCGCAGGAGGGGCTGCCGCGTCGACGCCTCAGGTCAACGCGGCCGGCTAAGGAGCAGCCGAGATCGCATACCTCAAGACTATCGCAGAGGCAAGGACACCGGGCGATTACATACCGGGACGACCGCGGTCGCGGCTCTGCGTGGCCGGACCGCCGGGCACGCAGAGCCGGCGGTCAGACGGCGTACGGCAGGTGCTTGATGCCGTTGATGAAGTTGGACAGCAGGCGGTCGGGTTCGCCGGTGGCGCGGATGCCCGGGGCCCGGCGGAACAGCTCGCGGAACATCACGGTGATCTCCCGCCGGGCCAGGTGCGCGCCGAGGCAGAAGTGCGGACCCGGGCCGCCGAAGCCCACGTGCGGGTTGGGATCGCGGGTGATGTCGAAGACCTCCGGGTGGTCGAACACGGTCTCGTCCCGGTTGGCGGCCCAGTAGTACAGCAGCAGTTTGTCCCCGGCCTTGAACTCATGACCGTTCAGCTCGGTGTCGCGGGTCGCGGTGCGCCGCATCCAGATGACCGGCGAGGCGTAGCGCACGATCTCCTCGACGGCACCCGGGATGTACCGCTCGAAGTCGGACGCGAGCAGCTCTCGCTGCTCCGGGTTCTCGGTGAGCAGGTGCAGGCCGTGCGCGATGGCGTTGCGCGTGGTCTCGTTGCCGGCGACGACCAGCAGGATGAAGAAGGACCCGAGCTCCTGGTCGGTCAGCGACTCGCCGTCGATGTTCGCGTTGACCAGGGCGGAGATGAGGTCGCCGGTCGGCTCGTCACGGCGCTGCCGGCCGAGCTCCTCGACGAGGTCCTTCAGGGTCTGCCCCGCCTCGAGGAGCTGGAGCGCGACCTGGTCGGGCTCGTCGGGGACGAACTCGGGGTCGGCGCCGGCGAGGATGACATTGGTGTTGTCGAAGACGGTCTTGTAGTGCCTCTCGTCGATCCCCATCAGGTCACAGATGATCTTCAAGGGGAGCCGGGCGGCGACGTCGGTCACGAAGTCGCCGCCGCCCTTGGCCAGGACCTCCTCGACGACCTGCTCGGCGGTGGCCTGCACCTGGTCCTCGAACCGCTGGATCATGCGCGGCGAGAAGGCGCGCGAGACGATCCGGCGGATCTTGGCGTGCCGCGGGTCGTCCATGTTGATCATGGAGCCGAAATACTCACCGAGGTCGGCCGGCATGTCGTTTATGTTGATCGCACCCTGCCCCGAGCAGAAGTCGGCCGACCGGCGGGATGCCTCCACGACGTCCGCGTGGGTGACCAGCGCGTAGTATCCGGGCCCCGCGGGCAGAAAGGACATCTCGGGTTCGCGGAAGAACGCCGGCCGCGGTAGCCCTCGCAGGGTCCGGAACGCCGCGTGACGCTCCTCGAGCGGACGTTCCCAGAACTCCCATTCGGTCAGATCGATCCCGTCGGGCCGGGTCTTCTCCACCGTCATCCGCCACCCCTCATCATTAGAATCGCATTCTGCTCCATTCTGCCAAAGTGACCACTTACGCCGCAGGCAGGCGGCGAACTCCGGACACTGATCAGCCGTCGGCGGCCGGTCGAGGACCAGCCGGTACACCCGTCAGCCGTCGGCGGCCAGCCAGTCGAGGATCAGCCGGTTCACCTCGGCCGACCTCTCCAGGTGGAGGAAGTGGCCGACGCCGGGGACGATCCGCGCCACCGACCCGGGCGGGAGATGACCCTCGACGTCACTCGGCGAAGGCGCGGCCAGGCAGCCGTCGGCCGCGCCGTGCAGATAGAGCGCCGACCGCTCGCCGACGCGCCCGGCCGCCTCCTGTTCGGCTGCGTACGCGGGGACGTGCAGCGACGGGTCGAGCATCGCCCGGTAGTAGCCGATGGCGGCGGCGAGGTTCTCCGGGTCGCGCAGGCACTCCTTGGCGTACGCGACGTCGCGGGTCGCGTCATGACCGGGCGACCAGTCGGCCCACAGGCCGTCCAGGAACGCCAGGTCCCCGGTCAGCACCGCCGTCTCGGCCAGCGGTGTCTGGAAGAGGAACACGTAGAAGGACCGTTTGAGCTGGGCGTAGTCGAAGAACGCCGACAGCAGCGCGCTGAACGGCGGGAGCGCCAAGGCCACCGCGCGCCGCCAGCGCTCCGGCGCCGCCGAGACGGCGGCGTACGTCGCGGCGGCGCCCCAGTCGTGCCCGATGAGCACCGCGTCGGCGTCCCCGCCGAAGGCCTCGTGCAGGGCGTTCGCGTCCGCCGCCAGCGCGCCGGTCTGGTAGGCGCCGTCCTTCGGCACCTCCGTCGGCGCGTACCCGCGCAGGAACGGCGCGACCGCGTGGTAGCCGGCGTCGGCCAGCGCGGGCAGCAGGTGCCGCCACGTGTGCGCCGAGTCGGGGAAGCCGTGCAGGCACAGGGCGAGCGGCCCGCTGCCGGCCTCGAGGTAGCCGAAGGTCAGGTCGTTCGCCCGGATCGTCGCGATCTCCGTCATGTGGGTGACGTTAAGCCGCCCTCGCCCCGGCGTCACCGTCTTCGGCGAACCCGGCCAGGGCAGGACATCATCCGCAATCAGGGCGACGAACCCGACCGGCGGTGCTCCGCACGCGAGGGCAGGCGGCCGGGGACGAGCCCCGCCACGGACTCTCGGCACACCCGGCCGGACGAACAGCGGCCGCCGCCCTCGGCCGAACGAGCGGCGGCGATGACCTACCGCCGGACGAGCCGACGGTCACGACCCCGGCCCGGACGAGCGGCGGTCGCGGAGCGCGGCGTGCGCTCCGCGACCGTACGTCGCCGCGGTCAGCCGGCCGACGGCGGCTCGAACGAGGGTCGCAGCGGCATGCCGGAGCGGCCGCCCTCGTGCAGTTTGACGCCGAGGACCTGGTGCAGCTGGATCCAGTTGAGGTCGAAACCGAGCCGTGAACCGGCCATGTACAGCCGCCACACGCGAGCGGTGCCCTCCCCCACCTCGGCAACCGCCTCGTCCCAGTGGTCGTCGAGGTTGCGGCACCAGCCGGTGAGGGTCTTGGCGTAGTGCTCGCGGAGGTTCTCCTCGTGCCGGATCTCGAACCCCGCGTCGTTCATCCGCGAGATCAGCCAGCCCGGGCCCTCGAGCTCGCCGTCGGGGAAGACGTACCGGTTAATGAAGCCTTCCTCCCGGATCGACGGCTCACTGTCGTCGGGACGGGTGATGCAGTGGTTGAGCATCCGCCCGCCGGGCTTCAGCTTGCCGTACAGGAAGGAGAAGTAGCCGGGGACGTTGGCCTTGCCGATGTGCTCGGTCAGGCCGATCGAGCTGACGGCGTCGAAGTCGCCCTCGGTGACGTCCCGGTAGTCGAGGTGGCGGACCTCGGCGAGCTCCGACAGGCCGGCCTCGGCGATCGCCTTCTGCGCCCACTCGGCCTGCTGCTTGGACAGCGTCACGCCGAGCGCCTTCACGCCGTACTCGCGGGCGGCGTGCATGACCATGCCGCCCCAGCCGCAGCCGACGTCGAGCAGCCGCATGCCCTCGCGCAGTCCGAGCTTGCGGGCGACGAGGTCGAACTTGTTGAACTGCGCCTGCTCCAGCGTCGCGTCCTCCGACGGGTAGCACGCGCAGGTGTAGGCCATCGACGGGCCGAGCACCCACTCGTAGAAGGTGTTCGAGACGTCGTAGTGGTGGGAGATCGCCTTGGCGTCACGGCGCTTGGAATGCCGCAGGCCCGACAGCAGGGGCACCTTGGCGGGCCGTACCTCCTGAGGCGGCGGGTCCAGGCGCGTCAGCGCGGCGGCGCGCAGCAGCGGGTCGCGCAGGATGCCGCGCAGCAGGGTCGTCTTGTCGGCCCACGTCAGGTCCCCGAGCGCCGACTGCATCCGGAACAGCGCCGTGTACATGTCCCCGACGATGTCGAGATGCCCCGCGACGTACGCCCGCGCCAGCCCGAGCGCGCCGGGCGCGTGGGCGAGATAGGAGATCGCGTACGGCGACTTCACCTCCACCCTGATGTCCGCGCCGAGAGCGCCCGCACGGCTCTCGTCATAGGCCCGGAACTCCACCAGCGCGTCGCGACCGACGACACGCTCGAATGCCTCCGCCAGCTTCATACTCACCTGCCTCGTACGGTTTTGTCGTAGAGATCCAGCAGCCGTCGCTCCGGGTCGTATTCCTCCTTCAACCGCTGGTACGTCGTGCCGTCGTAGTGCCGCCAGAAGTCCTCGCGGGTGTAGAAGGCGGTCGAGTACAGCGATTTGTGGCCGTCGAGGCGGGCGACCTCGCGCTCGATCAGCCGGTTGTGATGTTCGGGAAGTCGGCCGGGCTTCTGCGGCACCGTCCCCCAGAAGCCCACGTTGACGTACGTCTGACCGGGCTCCAGGGGGTACAGCGGCCACTTGTCCTGTGCCCGTAGCGGGCAGAGCCACACCGGGCTCATGCCGATCTCGCGGTGGAAGAACTCCAGGAAGTCCGGCAGCCGCTCCACCGGCACCTCGACGTCCTGGATGACGTCCTCCCGCGGCGGGCGGCCCAGCCAGCGGTCGACCCGCGACGATGTCTGCAGGCGCTTGTCGAGGGCGACCAGGCGGCGGTAGACGTCGGAGCGCTTCTTCGACGCCGGCCACGCCCGGCGTATCACGGGGTTCTGGACGCCGAACGCCCGCGAGCACCAGAACCAGTCGGTGTCCCAGCGCCAGAGGTAGTCGTGGGTGGTCAGCACGTCGGTCGGCGGACCGTCCGGCCGCAGCCAGCGCGACGTGACGTAGCGGTCGCGGATCGAGCGGTAGTAAATGTCCTGCCCGGTGTAGTCGGAGACGTTCGCGGCCGTGTCGGCGAACCTGCCGAGCGTGAGGTACAGCTCGTCGCCGCCGAACACCGTGCCGTCGATGAAGTCCGCCTGCGCGCCGAGCTCGTCGATGGCCTCCGCGCACTCCTGTGCGGAGGAGAACCGCACGTGCCACAGCGCGACGTACGGCTTGACGGGCTGCAACCGGATCTTCAGCCGCAGGGTGTATCCGAGCGTGCCGTACGAGTTGGGGAACCCGTAGAACAGGTCCCGGTGCTCGTTGTCCGGGGTCGCGACCACGACCTGGCCCGCGCCGGTGAGGATCTCCATCTCCAGGACCGACTCGTGCGGCAGGCCGCTGCGGAACGACGACGACTCGATGCCGAGCCCGGTGACCGCGCCGCCCAGGGTGATGGTCTTCAGCTGCGGAACGACCAGCGGCATCAGCCCGTACGGCAGCGTCGCGTCGACCAGGTCCTCGTACGTCGTCATGCCCTGCACGTCGGCGACCCGCGCCTCGGGGTCGACGCTGAGGACCTTGTCGAAGCCGCTCACGTCGAGGCCGGGGGCCTGGATCTCGTCGCGGAAGCGGAACAGGTTCGAGGTACGTTTCGCCAGCCGGACCGGGGTGCCCTCGGGGATGGCCCGGTAGGAGGCCAGGAGCTTCTCGACCGCGGTGTGGTGACCTGTCACCGGTCGATCTTCTCACCACCGTCCAGGTCATTACAGCCAGGGCGCGTGTAGTGTCGGTTTCGGCGACGGTGTAGGACGCGAGGGGCGGCGCTCATGGGCAAGCTCTACGAACGCATCGACGAGCGGCTTCGGGCCTTCATCGCGGCGCAGCCGATGTTCTTCGTGGCGACCGCCCCGACGGCCGGCGGCCACGTCAACGTCTCGCCCAAGGGCTACCGCGACACCTTCGCGGTCCTGGACGACCTGACGGTGGCCTACCTCGACCTGTACGGCAGCGGCTCGGAGACGATCGCGCACCTGCGCGACAACGGCCGGATCACCATCATGTTCTGCTCGTTCGACCGGCAGCCCAAGATCCTGCGCCTGTACGGCACCGGGCGCGTCGTACGGCCGGACGCCCCGGAGTGGGCCTCCCTCGCCGGCCGTTTCGGGGGACACCCCGGCACGCGGGCGGTCATCGTGGTCGACGTCGAGCGCATCGCCGACTCCTGCGGCTTCTCCGTGCCGTTCATGGAGCTCGCCGGGGAGCGGCCCCTGCTGGACGAGCAGCACGGCCGCCGGACCACCGAGGAATGGGCCCCGCGCATCGAGCGCAACGTCGCGAGCATCGACGGCCTGCCCGCCCTCGAGCCCGACCACCCGGCCCCGTCCGGCTCGGGCGTCAGCGCACGAGCCGAAGCGTGAACGGGTAGCGGAACGGCGTCCCCGCCAGCCCGAGCAGCGCGGCGACCCCGCACACGATCCAGCTGACGGCGTACGCGATCGCCCCGACGCCGAACGTCACGATCGTCAGGATCAGCAGCGTGAGCTGGAAGTTGAGCGCCGTCACGATGTGAGCGCGGACGTACGGCGAGCGGCGGGCGGTCGTGCACAGCATGACCAGCGGACCCAGGAAGAGCGTCGTGCCGCCGAGGACGTGCGCGAGCGCGGCCAGCACCCGCTGCTCGGCGGTCGGCTCACCGGCCGGCACCGGCACGGCGGGCGCCGCGGGCACCGGGGCCAGGTCCGCCAGGACCGCGTCCAGGTCGGCGCGCGTCCGCGCGGTCATGGCGAGGTGCAGCCGCAGGTCGAGTTCTTCCTTGTCGATGCGGCCTTCGGCGAAGGCCTGCTGCAGCCGGTCGACGATCGGCTCACGTTCGGTCGCGGAGACGCGCAGCGCGCCTTGCGGTACGGAGGTGGTCATGCCTTGATCGTGCGCCGCGCCGGCTTCCAGAACCATCGGGGAGACCCCTGATCGACCCCTGAGGCCAGCCCCCGTACGACGCGTCCGCCTCCGGGCGCAGCGCTGTCGGACGACGCATCAGTCCCTGGGCCCGGCGCTGCCGGACAACCCGAGCACCCGTCAGCCTCCGGGCCGGGCGCTACCGGTCGGCGCGCCCACGCCCGACGGTGCACCCGGCGTGGGGGCGGCGGGCGACCCGGGCGGCAGCGCGGGGCCGCCGGCGCCAGGCGACGCGGCCGGCCCTCGAGGGCCCTTCGGGTGGGATGCCGCCTGCTCGTGCGGGCTCTTCCGCTGGGGGACGGGCCCGTCGAAGTACACCTGACCGGGTTTGAGAGCACGGCCGCCGAACAGTTCCGGCACCGTCACGAACGTGAAGCCGCGGTGGGCCAGGCCGACCAGGATCTTGGGCACGGCGTTCACCGTCGTGGGATGGATGTCGTGCATGAGGATGATGCCGCCCGGCCGGGCCCAGCTCACGGCCCGGTGGGCGACGATCGCCGAGTTCCGGTCCAGCCAGTCGTTCGTGTCGACGCTCCAGAGGATCTGCGCCATGCCCATGTGGCGTGTCACCGCGGCGACGCGGTGGTTCGTAGCGCCGTACGGCGGGCGCATCAGCGGGGTTCCGCCGCCGGTGGCCCGGTGGATCTCCCCGAGCGTGCGCGTCAGCTGTGACCTGACCGCGCCGTCGGACATCGCGCTGAGCTGCGGATGCGACCAGCTGTGGTCGCCGATCGCGTGGCCCTCGGCGAGCTCGCGCCGCACGATCGCCTCCCGGCCGCGGATGTTGCCGCCGATCAGGAAGAACGTGGCCTTGACGTGACGGGCGGCGAGCATGTCGAGCAGCTTGGCGGTGTACGGGCCGGGGCCGTCGTCGAACGTGAGCGCGATGCACTTGACCTTGCGGCAGTCGACTCTGGGTCGCGCGGCGGCGGACGCGGCTCGCGGCGGCCAGGGCAAGAAGCCGAGGCGAGCGGTGAGGTCGGCCGGATGCGCGGCCGCTCCGGAGCCGCCGGTGATGCGGGGCCGCGACCGGAGGTCCGGCCTGGCGGGCGGCACGGCCACCACGGCCGGACCGGGACGGGCGGCGCCGGTCGGCGGACCCTGCGACGAGGCCGCCGTGGGGTGCGCCCCGACGCCGCTGAGCCAGCCCGTCCCCAGCACGGCCACGGCGATGGCGATGCCCTTGCGACCCGGCGTGACGCCCCCGCTGCCCCTCGACGGAATGACGAAGCCCACCAGACCCCCGATTCGCGATCTACGCACGACAGGGCACACCTTAATGCGATATTTGCGTTTGCGATCTCTAGTCGGTCAAATACCGACAAGCGCATGGTGCCATCGTTTGGAACCCTGCACGATGGGTCGGCGTTAGAGACGTGACGAATCGCGCGATCCGGCGCGGGCACCTGTCAGGCGACGGGTGAGAGGATCGCAACGGGTTCTTGGGGAGGACGACCGATGAAGTGGGGCGATCGCTTCGGGCTTCGCCGCTGGCGGGGGAACAAGGTGACCATTCTCGACCGGGAGGCGACGAACGCCGACATCGAGTCGCTGATGGCGTTCGCCCGCAGCCGCAGAGGCGTGGAGTTCTACGTCGAACCGGAGACGTTCGCCACCGACACAACGGCCGTGGCGATCGCCGCCGACGGTGAGTGGACCCGGCGCCGCGTCGGCTCCCCGCAGGTCATCCACAAGGTCGCCCGCGACCTGCGGCTCCCGGTGTACGACGTGCAGATCACCGGCTATCCGCAGCGCATGCGGGACTTCAACGAGCGCCGCAAACGCCAGGGCGGCGCCGCCTCACTCTGACCCGGGCGTCACACTCCCACGGCCACCGCGACACCGAGCAGGAGCAGCACGCCACCGGTGAGCATGCGCAGGCGTCGTTGGACGGCGGGCCTGTCGACCAGGGCCCGCCCCTGGTCGACGCCCCACGTGAACAGCAGGTACCAGCAGGTGTTCACCAGCGCCCAGACCGCCCCGAGCGTCACGCTGGAAAGGAACACCGGGCCTTTCGCCGTGACGAACTGCGGAAGCACGGAGACGGCGAACACTCCCGCCTTCGGATTGCCCAGGGTGGTGCAGAGGCCGGCCGCGTAGCCGCCCCACCGGTTCGCCCGCCGCGCGGGGGGCTCGTCCGTACGGGAGTCCCGTGCCGCCCGCAGAGTGCTCACTCCCAACGCGAGCAGCACGACCCCGCCCGTAATCCGGATCGCCCGGTATGCGGCTGGATTGGCCAGCAGGACCGCGGAGAGGCCGGCCGCGGCCGCGGTCGCCCAGATCAGCAGGCCGGTGGCGTTGCCGGCGATGCAGGCCCAGGCCGCGCGGCGACCGCCGCCGAGCGTCTGCCGGAGCATGAGGGCCTGGCCGGCCCCGGGCAGCATGGCCAGGAGCCAGGTGGTGACGACGAACACGGGCAGGTGAGCGGGCACGCGACAGCACACTCCACGGTCGGCGGGGGGGGTTTACGTCGCTCAGCCTGCCGCCCGAGATGGCCTCTAGAGAAGTTAGGACAGGAGCAGACTGTCTTAAGATTTGTGAATGCTCGCCGATCCCCGGCAACTCCGGCTGCTCGCGCTGATCGAACGCTACGGATCGCTGTCGGGCGCCGCCGACGTCCTGGGGCTCACTCCGGCCGCGGTCACCCAGCAGATCGCCAAGGCCGAGCGGGACTTCCGGGCCCCGTTGGTCCTGCGGGGCCCGCGAGGGGCGACGCTGACGACGGCGGGCGCGGTGCTGGCCGCGCGCGGGCGGGTCATCGACGAGGAGACGGACCGGGCGTCCGCCGAGCTGGCGGCCCTGCTCGGCCACCTGTCGCTGCGCCTCCGCATCGGCGCGTTCCAGGCCGCCGCCCTGCACCTGCTGCCCCCGGCGCTGACGGCGCTCCGGCACCGTCACCCGGACGCCGACCTGTCCGTCGCCGACCTCCTGTCCGAGCACGGCGTGGAGGAGGTCACGGCCGGCCGGCTCGACATGGCCGTCGTCGCGACCTGGGACGCCGACGTCGCCACGCCCCCGCACCTCTCGGTCCGCGAACTGCTGCGCGACCCTCTCGTGGTGGTGCTCCCCGACGACCACCCGCTCGCCCTCCAGCACCCACCACAGGCGCCGATCGGCCTGGAACGACTGCGTGACGAGGCGTGGGTCACGATCCTGGCCGGCCACGCCGCGCGGGCGCAGTTCGACCGGATCACGGCCGCGGCGGGCTTCACGCCGAAGATGAGGTTCCAGGCCGGGTCCTACGACGTCGCCCAGGCACTGGTCGGCACCGGCATCGGCGTCGCCCTGGTCTCCCGGCTCGCTCTCACCGGCGCGCCCGGCACCACCCACCGGGCGCTGGCCCCGCCCGCACCGCACCGCCGCCTCCACGCCGTGACCCCCGCCGACACCACGCTGACACCGCTCGTCGGCGAGTTCCTCGACCTCTTGCAGGACGTCGCCCGCGACATCGGCTCCACCTGGGATTGAGCCGTGCGGCGCGTCGCCCGCGAGTCCTGGACCCGAAGCCCGAGACGATGCCCGGCGATCCGGTGTCCAGGCCGACCGACACGCCCTCGCCCGCCCTCAAACGGACACGTCGTCGCCCGCCCTCAGACGGACACGTCGTCCCCCACCCTCAAACGGACACGTCGTCGCCCGCCTTCCGACGGAGGCGTCGTCGTATGCCGTGGACGGCGCCGGCTCGCGCGCCACTGATCCCGCTCGGCGGTGACCTGGTCGAATTTCTCCTGGCCGCGATGCACACAGTCAGCTCGCCTCGTCGAGTTGCTCTGGGGTGATGTCGAGCGGCACGGACCAGGGCGGCAGGCCGCTGACGAACAGCTCGTGCAGCAGCCGCGCCATGGAGTAGTGCGGGTCGGCGGCCAGCGCCCGGTCCAGCGCGAGGTTGGCCAGCGCGCCCTCGCCCGCCCGCCAGGCGGCGAACGCCAGCAGACTGGCGGGGCCGGCGACGTACGGCTCGGCCACCCGGCGCACGACGTCACGCCAGAGCCCGATGTGGGCGCCGATCTCGCCGTCGTCGATGCGGACCCAGGCCTCGTCGCGCACCCGCAGGTTGACGAGCAGCAGGCCCAGCCAGGCGACCTCGTCGTCGGTCGGCGGGGCACCGCCCGCCCGCGCGCGCTCGATGAGGAGCCGGACCAGCCGCACCCCCTCCTCGGCCACACGCCGCGACATCCCTCCCCTCGCCACCGACGCGCCCGCCGAGCCCACGGGCGCCGCCACGCCCGAACCCGCGCATTCATCGTCGCTCTCTGTACCTCGAGCGGTCTCGGACGCGGCGGCCTCGGCCCAGGAGGCCAGGCGATGCTCGGCCTGGAGGGTCGCCTGTCGCATCGCCTCACCGCCGATCGGCGCGATCATCCGCGCCAGTTCGTCGCGGTCGGGCAGGGCGACCAGGCCGCCGGCGATGGCCGCCGCGGCCACCACGCTGCCGCGCACGTCGACGAACGTACCCTCCGGCGGGCAGCAGGCCGGGTCGGTGCACAGGTAGGACCAGTAGCGGTCGTCCTCGACGCGCATCACCTCGCGGAGCCGTACGCCGTCGCGGGTGAGGCGGTCGCCGACCCGCTCGACGACGGGCGTGACCCGGGCGCCCGGACCGTAGCCGGCGAGGATGACGTCGTCGGGCCGGCGCCGCGTGATGAGGTCGGTGACGTGGTCGAGGAGCGCGTCCGAGGCCGTTAAGTCGAGCCGGATCGCGTATGTGCCGTCCATGCCGCCGCAGCACAGCACGACGACGCTGTCGATGGGGTGGAATCCGACGAGATAGGGGATGGCGGCGACGACGTCGGCGGGCGACCGGAGCCGCAGTGTGTTCGGTCTCATGACCACGAGCGTTCCGTGCGGACCCGGCCGGCCGACACCCCTCTGCCCCCGATTGTGGAAAACCGCGTGCGGCGGAGAGACACCCTGCGACGGGTGCATGGTCCGTGGACGACTTCGCGAAGCGCGTGATCCCGGAGCGCTCCGCCGCCGTCCAACCAAGAAAAGCCGTCTGGCGGGTGAAGGGGACACACCATGGACAGGCGCGTACGGACCGGGGCCGGTGTCTGCTGGGCGCTGCTGCCCTTCCTCACGCTCGGGCTGGCCACTCCGGCGGTGTTCGGATACGCGGCGATCCACCGGCGGACGGCCAGGTATTGGATCACCGCGGTGGCGTACCTCGCCCTGTTCGTCGTGATGCTGATCAGTTCGACGACACCGGAGGACTCGGCCGCCGGAGACTCGGTCTTCACCGTCGTGTTCCTGTTCGCGTGGTTCGGGGGGACGGTCCACGCGTTCCTCGTCCGTTCCCAGGTCTTCGCATCGCCGTCGACGGAGACGTTCCAGGACGCGATCGACCTGGCGGAGCAGCGCAAGGACATCCGGTGTCAGGCGCGGAGGGCCGCGCAGGACCCGGCGATGGCCTGGGAGCTGCGGATCGGGCGGCCGGACCTGCCCCGCCGCTTTGACGACGGCGGGCTGGTCGACGTCAACCACGTGCCGCCGCAGGTGCTGGCGTCGCTGCCGGGGATGAACGGCCTCGTCCACGACCTGCCGGATCGCCGCTGCGTACGAGAGCAGGGCACCGGAGTCGTCCTCCGGGACGTCGCCGAAGGTGTCGAGGCCGAATTCGAGGTCGGACATGGGGAGGGCTCCTTGGTTCGGGCACGGACGCCCGTACCGAGATGATTGATGCGTCAATTATGTACCATGTGATTGACATGTCAATCAGGAGGGCCGGATGACGGGAAGCACGGGCGAGCGCCAGAGAGTGTTGCCGACCGCCGAGGAGTTGCGCGTCTGGCGTGACTTCATCGAGACGGCGGAGGCACTCCGTTCCAGGCTCACGTCGCGACTGCAGAGCGAGTCCGCGCTGTCGCCGGGCGACTACGGCGTGCTCCTCGCGTTGAGCGAGGCGGACGGGCACCGGCTGCGCTCCTCCGAACTGGCGGCCGGCATCGGCTGGGAACGCAGCCGGCTGTCCCACCACCTGGCCCGTATGGAGCGGCGCGGCCTGATCCGCCGCGAGAACTGCACCACCGACAGCCGGGGGGCCGAGGTCGTGCTCACCGCCGAGGGCGCCGAGGCGTTCCGGTCCGCGTCGATTCCGCACCTGCGCGCGGTGCGTGAGCTGTTCATCGACGCGCTCACGCCGCAGCAGCTCACCGTGGTGGACGAGATCGCCGCGGCGCTCCGCGCGCACCTCGACGCGCCGCGCGGCCTCTGATCGCCCTTCGCGGCGCGGCACACTGAGTCGGGTGGAACTACACGAGGCCGTACATCTGTGGGAGCCCACGCCGGGGTACCTCAACACCGCGAGCTACGGGCTGCCGCCCCGTCCCGCTCTGGAGGCGGTCCGGCGGGTCCTCGGCGAATGGCAGCGCGGCGACGAGCCGTGGAGCTCCTGGGACGTCTCGACCGGACGGGCCCGGGAGGAGTTCGCCCGGCTGGTCGGCGCGGACGCCGACGACATCGCCGTGGGCGCCGCCGTCTCCCAGCAGCTGGCCCCGGTGGCCGCGTCGCTGCCGTCCGGCGCGCACGTCGTCGTGCCGGAGGCGGAGTTCACCTCGAATCTCTTCCCGTGGCTGGTGCAGGACCTGAACGTACGGACGGTGCCGCTGGAGAAGGTCGCGGAGGCCGTCGACGGCCGTACGGCGCTCGTGGCGTTCAGCGTCGTGCAGTCGGCGACCGGGGAGGTCGCGCCGGTCGACGACATCGTCGCGGCGGCGCGTGCGCACGACGCGCTCGTGGTGGCCGACGCGACGCAGGCGGTCGGCTGGCTGCCCGTCGACGCGCGGCGGTTCGACGTGCTCGCCTGCGCGGCGTACAAGTGGCTGATGGCCCCGCGCGGCGCCGCGTTCTGCTACGTCGCCCCCGCCGTACGGGAACGGATCCGTCCGGTCGCGGCCGGCTGGTACGCCGGTGAGGAGCCGAGCGGGGAGCCGCACGCGTACTACGGGCCGCCGCTGCGGCTCGCGTCGACGGCCCGGCGGTTCGACCTGTCGCCGGCGTGGCTCTCCTACGTCGGGGCGGCGCCCGCGCTGGAGCTCCTGGGCGCGATCGGGGTCGAGCGGATCCACGCCCATGACGTCGCGCTCGCCGACCGGTTTCTGGCCGGGCTGGGCCTGCCGCCGACGGGCAGCGCGATCGTGAGCGTCGACCTGCCCGGCGCCCAGGAGCGCCTGGCCGCGGCAGGAGTGCGCGCGGCCGTACGGGACGGCCGGCTGCGGGCGGCATTCCACCTGTACACGACCGACGCCGACGTGGACCTCGCCCTGAACGCGCTTACGTGAACGCCACGGCGGAGCCGTCCATGCGCACATGTATGACAAAAGGCCGAGTTGATCCCATATGTCCGAACGCTGGGCAATGAGCGGCAGATGATGCGAAGGTAACTGAAAGGTTTCGTCTGCTTACGGTGGTGATCGTCGGCGAATGCGCACACCCTACGACGAGAGACCATGGCTCCGCTTCTACGCAGACGGGGTTCCCGCCGACGTCGAGGTGCCCGACGTGCCGCTCACGCGGCTGCTCGACGCGTCGGCCGATCGCTTCCCCGGCCAGCGGGCGCTGGAGTTCCTCGGGCGCTCGATGACGTACGCCCGGCTGCGCGACGCGGTCGATCGGTTCGCGACGGCGCTCGCCGGGCTCGGTGTCCGGAAGGGCGACCGGGTGGCGGTGATCCTCCCCAACTGCCCGCAGGAGGTCATCGCCTTCTATGCCGTGCTGCGGATCGGCGCGGTGGTGGTTCCCACCAACCCGCTGTACACCCCGGATGAGCTGCGGTACCAGCTGACCGACTCCGGTTCCCGCGTGGCGATCGTCTTCGACAAGGCATACGACACGGTGCGCGAGGCCGTACCCGGTACGGCGGTCGAGCACGTCGTCGTCACCTCTCTCCCCGACTATCTGCCCTTCATCAAGCGGAAGCTGCTCAAGCTCCCGCTGGCCAAGGCGCGTCGGCTGGCCTCCGAGCTGAGCACCGAGATCCCCGAGGACGAGCCCGTCCAGTGGTTCGACGACCTGCTCGACGAGGCGTCCGAAGCACACCCGCAGGTGATGGTCGACCCGTTCCGCGACCTGGCCGTCCTGCAGTACACCGGCGGGACCACCGGCCGACCCAAGGGCGCCATGCTCACTCACCGGAACCTCGTCGCGAACGCCTTGCAGACCACGGCGTGGGATCCGGCGATCCGGCCGGGGCACGACGTCAATCTGGCGGTGGTGCCGTTGTTCCACGTCTTCGGCCTGACGTTCTGCCTGACCTGCACGATTCTCATCGGCGGAACGGTCGTCCTGATCCCGCGCTTCGACCTGGAGCTCGTTCTCGACGCCGTCCGCAAGCACAAGCCCACGCTGTTCCCCGGCGTCCCGCCGATCTTCCAGCAGCTCGCCGCGGCGCCGGAGGCGAAGAAGGCCGGGGTGGGCTCGATCCGCACCTGCGTGTCGGGGGCCATGAAGCTCGCCCGTACGACGGTCGACGCCTTCAAGACGGGGACGGGAGGGCACGTCATCCAGGGATACGGGATGACTGAAACGTCCCCGGTGGTCATGGCCAACCCCCTCGACGGCAACGCCCGGCACGTGTCCGTCGGCACTCCCCTGCCGAGCACGGAGGCGCAGATCGTCGACGAGAACGACCCCTTCCGTGTCCTCCCGGTGGGCTATCCGGGCGAGCTGATGGTGCGCGGCCCGCAGGTCTTCGCCGGGTACTGGGGCCAGCCCGCCGAGACCGCGCAGGCACTGTCACCCGACGGCTGGTACCGGACGGGCGACATCGGGATGATGAGCCCGGACGGGTTCTTCACCCTCATCGACCGCAAGCGCGACGTCATCATCGTCGACGGGTTCAACGTCTACCCCTCGGAGGTCGAGGCGGTCCTGCTCGCCCATCCAGCCGTGGAAGAGGCGGCCGTCATCGGCGTGCCGGACCCGGGCCATGGAGAGGCGGTCGCCGTGTACATCATCCCTGGGCAGTCGCACCGGCTGAGCCCGGATGAGGTGCGGGCGTACTGCGCGGAGCATCTCGTCGGGTACAAGGTGCCCACCTTCGTGGAGTTCCGCTCGTCGCTGCCCCGCAACATGCTGGGCAAGGTCCTGCGCCGGGTGCTCCGGGAGGAGAACGCGCTCTCTTGACCTCGTGAAGCCCGCGGCCTGTCTCAGCCGGCCGTGTCGAGACGGCGCAGCGCGGCCTTGACCTTCTCGGAGTCGAACGTCGTCCAGAACGGCGGCAGCGACGAGCGCAGGAATCCGCCGTAGCGGGCGGTGGCGAGCCTGGGGTCGAGGACGGCGACGACGCCGCGGTCGGTCATGGAGCGCAGCAGGCGTCCCGCGCCCTGCGCGAGCAGTAGCGCGGCGTGGGTCGCGGCGACGGCCATGAAGCCGTTGCCCCCGTGCGCGGCGACGGCGCGCTGCCGGGCCGAGGAGAGCGGGTCGTCCGGGCGCGGGAACGGGATGCGGTCGATGACGACCAGCCGCAGCGACGGGCCGGGCACGTCGACGCCCTGCCACAGCGACAGCGTGCCGAACAGGCAGGTCGCCTCGTCGTCGGTGAACTGCTTGATGAGCTGCGACGTGGAGTCGTCCCCCTGGCACAGCAGCGGGTGCGTGAGGCGGCCGCGCAGCTCCTCGGCCGCCTGCTTGGCGGCCCGCATGGACGAGAACAGGCCGAGCGTACGGCCCCCGGCGGCCTCGATCAGCTCGGTCAGCTCGGTGAGGTACGCCTCGGGCAGGCCGTCGCGGCCCGGCTGCGGCAGCCCCCGCGCGATGTAGAGGATGCCGCTGCGGGCGTGGTCGAACGGCGAGCCGACGTCCATTCCCGACCACCGCAACGGCCGTTCCCCCGCGTCCTTCTTCTCCGGCTCGTCGCCGTCCGGCGCCTCGGCGGCCTCCGCCGCTCCGTCCGTCGCGGCGCCGAGCGGCGGCAGGCCCCACTGCCGGGCCAGCGGCTCGAACGACCCGCCCAGCGACAGGGTCGCCGAGGTGAGCACGGTCGTACGGCGGCCGAAGAGGCGCTCGCGCAGCAGCCCGCCGACGCCGAGCGGCGCCACGCGGAGCGCGGTCGGCCGCCGCGAGTCCTCGTTGAAGGGCCGGTCCAGCCAGACGACGTCGTGCCGGGACGCCAGGTCGGTCTCGAACGTCTCCAGGAGCCGCCCTGCGGTGTCGTGGATCTCCTCCAGCGCCGTGAGCGCGGCCCGGCCCGCGCCGAGCCGTTCGGCGTCGTCCCCGGTGGTCTTCAGGGTGGTGCGCAGCGCGGTGGCGCAGGCGTACGCGGCGTCCCGGATCGGCAGCAGGGTCGCGCCGAGGGCCTGGGGCAGGACGTCCAAGCGGCCCGGCGCGGTGTCGGCGAGGATCGGTTGCAGCGCCTCCCCGGCCTCCTTGAGCCGGTCGGCGAGGTCGTCCTCGATGAGGCGGCCGCAGCGGCGCGCGGCGAACTCCACGGCCGACGCGGACAGCTCCGCCGTGGCCACGGAGGTGACCCGGTCGACGAGCTCGTGCGCCTCATCGATGATCGCGACGTCGTGCTCGGGGAGGACCTGGAACTCCTCCAGCGCGTCGATGGCCAGTAGCGCGTGATTGGTGACGACGACGTCGGCGTCGCCGGCCTTGTCGCGGGCGCGCTCGGCGTAGCACTCGGTGCCGAACGGGCAGCGCTGCGCCCCCAGGCACTCGCGGGCGCTGACGGCGACCTGGCGCCACGCCTGCTCGGAGACCCCGGGGACGAGCTCGTCGCGGTCGCCGGTCTCGGTGGTCTCGGCCCACTCGTGGATGCGCTGGACCTGCCGGCCCGTGGCGGAGACGGACTGGGCGTCGAAGAGGATCTCGTCCGGGTCGTCGGGCTCGTCGACCTGCAGCCGGTGCAGGCACAGGTAGTTGCGCCGGCCCTTGAGGATCGCGAACACCGGCTCGCGGCCGAGCAGGGGCGTCAGCGACTCGGCGAGGCGCGGCAGGTCGCGTTCGACGAGCTGGCGCTGCAGCGCGATCGTCGCGGTGGACACGGCCACGCAGGCGTTCTCGGCGACGGCGTGCCGGACGGCCGGAACGAGGTAGGCCAGGGACTTGCCGGTGCCGGTGCCGGCCTGGACGGCGAGGTGCTCCCCGGACTCGATGGCGTGGGCGACCGCCTCGGCCATCTTGACCTGGCCGGGCCGCTCGGCGCCGCCGACGCCGGCGACGGCCGCGGCGAGCAGGGGTCCGACGTCCGGAACGTCGGTTTTTTCAGAGGAGTCGAGGAGGTCGTCGGCCACCCGCTCAACGCTACCGGTCGACGCGGACCGTTCGCCGCCACAGCCACGCTTTCCCCAGGCGCCGCCGTCAGGTGCGCCCAGATGACACGGACCGTTCCCCGCCCTGGCCGCGCCCTCCCAGGCGACACGGACCGTTCGCCGCCGGAGCCGCGCCCTCCCAGGCGACACGGACCGTTCGCCGGCGGGGCCGCACCTTCCCAGGCGCCGCCGTCAGATGCGTCCGGGCGACACGGACCGTTCGCCGCCGGAGAAGCGCCTTCCCTGGGCGTCGCCGTCAGGGATGCTCGGCCAGGACCAGGGTGAGGAGACCGGGGAACGCCTCGTCGAACTCCGTGCGCCGCAGCCGGTTGAACCGGCGCGGCCCTTCGTCGCGCTGCTCGATCAGCCCGGCGTCGCGGAGCACCGCGAAGTGGTGGCTTCGGGTCGCCTTCGACACCGGCAGGTCGAAGGTGCCGCAGGCGCGGGTCCAGTCCGGCTGCCCGGCGAGTTCGCGCAGGATCGCGCGGCGGACGGGGTCGGCGACCGCGTCCAGGGCGTCCTGCAGCGGCACCTCGGAGGGATGCCGGTGCGTCAGCCCACGGGCCCGCGCGGACGGCTCGGACGGCTCGGTGTTCGATCCGCGTCGTACACTCATCTGGTCGACCTCCATCGAACACTGTAAGCGCTCGGCGCGACCCGCCGCCGTGGGCCCGTTCGCCATCCCCCGGTGAGCCCGCCGCCCGCCGCGGTTCCGCGTACGGGCCGCGGCGGGCGAGGCGCGGGCCCGGCTGCGGCGCTCGGCCGGGGATCGCCCTGCGCACGGGTCAGGCGCGGCGGGCGGCCAAGAACTCTCCCAGCCTGCCGATCGCCTCTTCAATGTCGTCGGCGTGCTGGAGCGTGACGATCCGGAGGTGGTCGGTCGACGGCCAGTTGAACCCGGTGCCCTGGACGACGAGGATCTGCTGCTCGTCCAGGAGCTCCAGCACGAACCGCCGGTCGTCCTCGATGGGATAGACCTCCGGGTCGAGGCGCGGGAAGACGTACAGCGCACCGGACGGCTTGGCGCAGCTGACGCCGGGGATCTCGTTGAGGAGCCGCCAGGCGCGGTCGCGCTGCTCGCGGAGGCGGCCGCCGGGAAGGATGAGGTCGTTGATGCTCTGGTGCCCGCCGAGCGCCGCCTGGATGGCGTGCTGGCCCGGCACGTTGGGGCACAGCCGCATGTTGGCGAGCATGTCGAGACCCTCGATGTAGGACTCCGCGTGCTCCGTCGGCCCGTGCACCACCATCCAGCCGGAACGGAAGCCACAGACGCGGTAGGCCTTCGACAGGCCGGAGAAGGTCAGGGACAGCACGTCCGGGGCGAGCGGCGCGATCGAGACGTGCTCGGCGCCGTCGTACAGGATCCGGTCGTAGATCTCGTCCGCGAGGATCAGCAGGCCGCGCCGCCGGGCCAGCTCGGCCACGCCCTGCAGCATCTCGCGGGAGTACACCGCGCCGGTCGGGTTGTTCGGGTTGATGATCACGATGGCCTTCGTGGCCGGGGTGATCTTGGCCTCGAGGTCCGCGAGGTCGGGCATCCAGCCCTGCGCCTCGTCGCAGAGGTAATGCACCGGCGTGCCGCCGCCGAGGGACACCGCGGCGGTCCACAGCGGGTAGTCCGGCGCCGGGATCAGCACCTCGTCGCCGTTGTTCAGCAGGGCCTGGAGGGCCATGACGATCAGCTCGGACACGCCGTTGCCGAGGTAGACGTCCTCGACGTCGAGCCCGGTGAACCCCTGCTGCTCGTAGTGCTGCACGACGGACCGGCGAGCGGACAGGATGCCCTTGGAATCGCTGTAGCCGTGTGCGACCGGCAGGTTGCGGATGACGTCCTGGAGGATCTCGTCCGGAGCCTCGAAGCCGAACGGCGCGGGGTTGCCGATGTGCAGCTTGAGGATCCGGTTCCCCTGTGCCTCCAGCTCCATGGCGCGCTTGAGAACCGGTCCTCGGATGTCGTAGAGGACGTTGGCGAGCTTGTCCGACTGGCTGACCTGCATGGGGACACCCTAACGGGGCGCCCCCGCGGCCGTCGTGGGGATTACCGGGCCGCGCCCGTGCCGCCCGGGCACCGTCCCCGGGCGGCACACGGCGGCTCCGGTCAGGGATCCGAGACCTCGACCTTGATGAACCGAGGTTGGTAGAGCTTGATGTCGGCGTAGAGGTCGTCGGGATTCATGCTGTTGATGTTGTAGGAGATCGTCAGGGTGGCGCCGAAGCGGAAGGCGCCGCTGGACAGGGAGTCGTGCGACTTGGCGTTGTAGGTGAAGACGTTGCCGTTGCCGTAGTCACCCCACGGGCCGCCTTCGGTGGTGGTCCACAGCTGGGTCGGTGCCCCGAACGGGCCGCTCGGCGAACACCCGCTGTAGAGCATGATCTTGCCGCTGAACGCCTCGCTGCTGTCCTGCGTCACGAGGTAGTCCTCATCCAGCGTGGAGACGCTGAACTCGTTGCTCACCGGCAGGTAGTTGCCGGTACCGGCGATCATCTGCCGGGCCGACCACTCCTCGGAGGGCATCCAGTCCCCGTGCTCGTCGAGGTACTGCCAGCTGCCGGTGTCCGACAGGTCACGGCCTGGGACACGGGCGATGTGCAGGTACTTGTAGACGCCGGTCGGGTCGTCCACGGGCCCCGTGTGGACGTCTTCGACGCCGTAGATGTACGTGTACGGCTCGTTGACGTCCTCGGTCTCCCTGATCGAGGTACCCCAGGCGATGCCGTGCTCGGAGGGCATGCGCTTCAGCCAGATCGGCGCGGTGAGGTTGTCGTTCTTGAAATCGGCGAGGACGTTGCTGTCCCAGCCCCAGTCCCACTGGCCGCTGCCGAACCGGCGGTACTTCTGGTAGATGATCTGGAGGTCGCCCTTGCTGTTGTGCGGCGCCCCGGCCCAGAACCAGGTGTCGGACTCCGCCGGGGGCATGTTGGGCACCGGGGCGGCCTTCGTGCCCTGATAGTGCGTGGTGAGGCCGCTGCTGGTCTCCTCGACGATGGAGTTGTTGATCATGGGCGCGCTGCGCGGCCGGGTGTCGTCGCTGTTGACCGGCGGGAAGAAGGTGTCGGAGAAGATCCACAGGCGGCCGTGGCCGTACAGCCCGCCGAGGGAGTAGGTGCCGTCTCCGCCGGTCCATCCGTCGTTCTGGTGGGCGTAGTTGTAGAACATGTTCGTGTGGGCGGTGTCGCGCTCGACCGACGTGACCTTCTTGGTGGTCAGCGTGCACGTCTTGCGGCTTTCCGCGCCCATGTAGAGAAGCTGGTTGGGGGAGCCCGCGCCGATGTCGGTCAGCCGGTCCTCGCTGGCGTCGGCGATCAGCTTGCCGCGGACGTCGGCCGGGCTGAGCCCGGCGGGCGTCAACGCCGCCGCGCCGGTGACCAGCGGTGCGGCGAAGGAGGTGCCGCTCTTGCTGGTGTATCCGGAGAGGTTCTCGTAGTCGGCGACGAGCATGTTCTCGCCGGGGGCGAAGAGGTTGATGCAGCCACCGACGTTGGTGCCCGTGACGCGGGCGTCGTTCCTGGTGCTCGCGCCCACCGTGATGGTCCCGGGGGTGGCCGCCGGCGAACGGTTGCACGCGTCCTCGTCCTGGTTGCCCGCCGCCACCACGTAGGTGATCCCCTTGGCGATCGAGGCGGAGACGGCGTCGTCGAGTTCCGAGCTGCGCGGCACGGTGACGCTCATGTTGACGTACGACCCCTTGGGGGCGTTCTGGGTCACCCAGTCGACCCCGCGCATCAGCGTGAGGGTCGACCCGCTGTCGTCCGCGCAGCCGACGACCTTCACGTCGACGATGGCGGCGGCCTCCGCCGCGCCGACGTTGTTGCCGGCGGCGACGCTCGCCACCGCGGTGCCGTGGCCGTTGCAGTCGGTGTCCTTGCCGTCGCCGGTGGTGTTGGTGCCGAAGGTGACCCGTGACGAGGTACCGAACTGGAACTCCTTGTGAGCCCTGGCGATCCCCGAGTCGATGACGTAGATCTTCCGGGTGTTGCCGTCGGTCGCGAAGGAGTAGCTGTAGCTCAGCGGCCGGTCCCGCTGGTCGATGCGGTCCAGACCCCAGTTGAGCGGGTTCTGCACCGTGTAGGTGTCGTCCTCCAGTGCCGCCTTCTGGTTCTGCTCCACCCGTTCCACCGCCGGGTCCTGGGCGAGGAGACGGGCCTGGGCGTCGGTCATCCGGACGTCGAACCCGGAGACGCCCTGGTAGACGTGGCCGACCTTGCCGTGATAGCGCGCGGCGAGGTCGCCGGCCATCGGCGCGCGGCCTCTCTTCTGAAGGTCGGCCGTCGGGCGGAGGGTGACGATGTACTGGCCGGTCACGCCCTTGCCTGCCGCGGCGGGCACGAATCCGGTCCGCTGGGCCAGGGGCTTCTTCGCGTCGGTAAGGCGGGGCTTGGCCGCCGGCCGGCGCTTCGCGGCCGGCGGAGCCGCGTTGAACCGGTTGCGGGCGCCGTTGCCCGCCGGCACCGGCTTGCGGGCATCCGCTCCCGCCGGGATCGCGGTGGCGGAGAGGGTCAGGAGGATGAGGGCTGTGAACAGGGCACGGAACGCGGGGGGTCTTCCCACCGGACCTCCACAAGATCATTGATCATGCTCGCCGCAATTTAACCCCTCGGTGTTTCCGACCCGGTTCGTCAGCCCCTCCGACTTCGGGGCGTTGGCGGCAAACTCTGCCAAGCAAGCGTTCGAAGCGGACTTCGACGGCCTCGGCGACCGCCGGTCAGGAGTCTCCCGCAGGGCACCCGCCGGTGCGCGGCTGTCAACTTCAGACGAATTTCGGCGTGCGACGGCCTCGCTTCGGCGCATGCGCGCCACGCCCTCGTACAGTGCCGTGCGCAACGGCGCGGCCGACTCCGACGACCCCGCCGGTCACCATTTCTGCCAGTAGTACAGGGCCTGCTCGACCATGTGGAGCGGCGCCCAGCCGTCCTTGGTCTCGTGCGTCCCGGGCCGCGTCGACTTCCAGTACCAGAGGTGGTATCCCTGCCGGGCCGGGTGGCCCGGGTCGGGGCGCAGAGCGACGCCGCCGTGGCTGAGGTGCTCGTCTTCGGCGTAACGGACCTTGTGGCCCGCCTTCATGCCGAGGGCCGAGGAGGTGGGTACCTTGGTGTCGGCGTCCGAGCCGATCAGCGTCCAGTCGGTGCCCTGCGTGGACTGCGGGTTCTGCCCGAGCCAGCGCAGCAGGGCGCCGCCGTCCTTGCCCTGCATCTGCTTGCACTCCAGCGAGGTGCAGCCGCTGTGGAGCTTCCCGGCATGCGGGCTGTCGAGCGTGGCGACGTTGGCGATGTACAGGCGGGACGGGAAGCCTTTCACGTGCTTCTGTACGCCGGTCAGCGCCGCCCGTACGACCAGGCCGCCCATCGAGTGGCCGACCACGTCGACCGACCGGCCGTACCGCGTGTCACGGTCGTAGACGAGCCAGGCGAAGGTCCGGCCGAGCTCCTTGATGGAGGTGTTCGGGGTGTGGCCGCTCCGGCCGGGCACCGAGACCCCGCAGTGCCGGTCGCCCTTGTAGTAGCCGACGGTGTAGAGGGCGCCCTTCCAGCCGTCGCGCTTCAGCGACCAGAGGGCGGCCCGCCAGGTCGAGGCGCAGTCGTTGTCGCCCTTGGTGCTGACGCCGTGCACCAGATAGACGCGAGCGGTGCGGTTGTCCGTCCGCTTGGGCACCCCGGACGCGACCTCGTGCGCCGCCGCCCGGGCCCGCCCGGGCGCCCCGCAGCCCGAGGCCGTCAGCCCGGCGACCGCCGCGCCCGCCACGGCGACCCTCACCATCTTCGATCCGCCGGATCCGCCCCGCATGTGCTCCCCCGGTTCCCCTGCCGTCACCGGTCGACGGCCGCGTGATCATATCGCCCGCTATCCGGCAAAGGTGGCCGAAACAGCTCGGCCACCGGTCCGTCCACGTGACCAGGAGCGGGGCCGCCTCACGGGTGCCTCATGGGTGCCTCGCGGGGGCCTCATGGGTGCCTCGCGGGGGCGTCTCACGGAGATGGATCAGGGCCCGCGACGATCACCGTCCCGTGGTCCGGGCAGCGTCCGACGGTGACGCCGGCGGCCCCTCCGGGACGACGGAGCACAGCACCGGCCGCCGGCGCAGCGCGTTGATCAACAGGGCGCCGTCCTCGGTCCCGGCGTGGTAGCGCCGCCACAGCAGGTGCGGTCGTCCGCAGGACGGTGCGGTCGCCGCGAAGTCGCCGAGACGGGGATCGTGGACGAGCCGTGCCGCGGGCCGCCACCCGGCGGTCTCCGCCGCGTCACGCCGCAACCACTGACCCACGATCCGGGCCGCCCGGCGCCCGTCCAGGGTGGCCCGGTCTTGTACGCCGGGTCCAATAGTGTGATCGGCGCAACAAACAAGCAGGCTTGATTGCATGTTTGTCGGCGTCTACCGTCGAGGCATGTCAGTGACCAGCCGCCGACGTCACGGCCGGGTGCCGCGCCGCGCTCCCCGTACGCAGGAGGAGCGGCGTGCGGAGACCCAGGCCCGCCTGCTCGACGCGACGGTGGAGTGCCTCGCCGAGCTGGGCTGGTCGAGCACCTCGACGACCGAGGTGGCCCGCCGCGCCGGCGTCTCCCGGGGCGCGCAGCAGCACCACTACCCCACGAAGATGCTGCTGGTCGCGGCCGCGCTCGAGCACCTGCTGGAGCGCCAGCGGCTCGCCTTCGAGCGGGCGTTCGCCGCGTTGCCGGCAGAGCGCCGCAACGTCGAGGGCGCGCTGGACCTGCTGTGGGAGATCTTCCGGCAGGCGCCCGCGCTGGCCCTCATGGAGCTGGCGATGGCGGCCCGCACGGACGAGACGCTGCGCGAGCTGAGCATCGGCATCAACGAGCGGATCATCCAGGTCATCCTCGAGGAGTTCCAGCGGCTCTTCCCGGAGTCGGTGGACGAGGGGACCGCCGGGACGCTCATCCGGACCGTGTTCGCCATGTTCGTCGGGCTGACGCTGCAGAACTCCCTCGACGACGACGCCAACGGCCACCAGGCGGCGGTGCTGACACAGGTCAAGAGCCTGGCCCGCCTGCTCATCCCCTGAGGGAGGAGTCATGCCCAATCCCCCGAGCAAGACGTTGGACGAGGAGATCCACGCGACGGCCTCGGACCGCGCGGCCTACACCAGTGTGATCGAGCGCCTGTCGAAGGCGTCGGTCGACAAGCACTGGGACGCCTACGCCGACATCCCCTGGGGCGACCCGGACTTCGCGGTCGATCCCGACGATCCCCGCTGGATCCTGCCGCCGGTCGACCCGCTCGGCCGTACGGAGTGGTACCGCTCGCAGCCCCCGGGCGTGCAGTCCCGGATCGGCCTGTGGCGCGTGGCCACGATGATGAAGATCGGCCTGCAGTTCGAGAACCTGCTCAAGCGCGGGCTGCTGAGCTACGCCTACCGGCTGCCGAACGGGTCCCCGGAGTTCCGCTACGTCCTGCATGAGACGAGCGAGGAATGTCAGCACGCGATGATGTTCCAGGAGTTCGTCAACCGGACGAAGATGCCCATCCGCGGCATACCCAAGGCCCTCGACCTCCTCGCCCAGGTCGTCCCGCACGTCCCGCGGATCTCGACGGAGCTGTTCTTCATCTTCGTGCTGGGCGGCGAGGACCCCATCGACTACGTCCAGCGAAAGACGATCAAGGACGGCGACGGGCTGCATCCGCTGCAGGACACGATCATGCGGATCCACATCGCCGAGGAGGCGCGGCACATCTCCTTCGCCCGCCACTACCTGCGGCACCGCGTGCCCGCGATGCACCCCGCCCGCCGCCGGGCGCTCGCCGTGGCCACGCCCCTGGTCCTCGGCCGGATGGCGCGGATCATGCTCACTCCCCCGGGTCCGATGGTGAAGTACTTCGGCATCCCGAAGGAGGTCGTCCGCGAGGCGTACCGCACGGACGCCTGGGCCGCGGAGCTGAAGAACTGCGTCGCCAAGGTCCGCGACCTCGCCGCCGAGCTCGGCCTGCTGAACCGCGTCAGCACGCGGGTGTGGAAGGTCGTCGGCCTCTGGGACACCCCGAAACCGCGCCGGGCCCGAGCGGCCCGCTAGGGGGTGCCCGGTGGATCTACGTCCGGCTGCGCGGCGTCCAGAGCGCGCCTCGCCGCGTTGTCGTCGGTCGGCAGCCAAAACCAGGCTGCCTCCCTCCTCCGCCTTGCGAGGCGCACTCTG